>CBDCTQ010000026.1:0-161760 GCA_965222105.1 Saprospiraceae bacterium
GTTGCTTTCCGCCAAATGAAAGGGCGATATTTTTAAACTCGAATTTTGTAGACCTGCCCGAAACCTCTCTGTCCATTCCGGTAAATGGATCCGTTCCGACGAAGGATCTGAATCGAACAGCCGACCCCCGAATATGGTATCCCACCTGACCAAATACCGCAAATTTCCCCTCCACCGGCAACGACTCAATATAGGCGATTCCATGATAAGCATAGAGCGGGTCCCGCTCAAAATTATTCCACTTCTGCAAGCCCACACTCAATCCTCCCTTCACGCCGAAGGCGAACCCGCCATATTCCTGCGCCTGTGTGCTGAATGTTGTAACAATAAAAATACAAATGAGAGTAGCAATCTTTTTCATTAGTTATAGTTTATTTTATTCGCAGCCGTTGTCCGACGCTGATGATGTCTGTAGCCAGTTTGTTGAGGTTTTTGAGGTGGTCGACGGTGATACCGTACCGTCGGGCAATGCCGTAGAGGGTTTCGCCTTTTCTTACTTCGTGGAAAACGGGGCCGGTCGGTTCGGGGTCGGCAGCCAGGTCATCGTCTTCACTTTCGTTAAAAAGCTCGTCCTGGAGGGAATCGAAGTCTTCTTGTTCGGGCTCTTCAAAGTCCACGGTTTCGTCATCCATAAAGTCGGAGTCTTCATCGGGGTCCGTATCGGGGTCGTTGAAGGGGTCCTCTTCCAGGGGATTGTCGATCAGGTCGGGATCGTCAGTGGAGGATTCGTCCCGGAGTTTGGGTTTTTGTTTTACCTTAAACCAGCCCCGGAGTTTAATCGCTTCGCCGTTGGCGGGTTCTTCTCCTCCTTCCAGGCGGTTTCTTTTTCGGAGTTTGGCTATTTTTATGCCATAGCGTTGGGAGAGGTCGAAGAGGGTTTCGCCGTTGCGGATGGTGTGGTATTTTTTATCTCTGCCGCGGTAGCCGTCTCTTTTCCTTTGCAGAAAAACGCGGTAGTCTTTGGGTGGGACGGCGTCTCTTTGATTGAACTTTTCGTTGTATCCCAACATTTGTTTTACGGGCACCTCGCGGTTTTGAGCGATGTCGAGCATACTTTGTTCGCCGTCGGCCAGAAAGACTTTGATGCCATTTACTTTGATGATGCGAGCGCTAACGGCCGGTTCTTCCTCTTCCGGATCATCGGGCTGGGGGTCGTCGTCATTCTTCGGTGGTTTGTCTTTTTTGGGCGGCTTGCCGGTGGCTTCCCGGTCGTAGTCATCGAGGTCGTACTCTTCGATCACCCGGATCAGCTTTTCCGCATAAGTTGGACTGGTGGCATAGCCCGCCTTTTTCAGGCCGCGGGCCCAGGCCTTGTAGTTGGTGGGGTTGAGGTTGAACAGAAACCCGTAGCGGTAGCGTTTGTTGGGGTCGCGCAAAAATTCCGAATGGGCGATGTAAGAAGCCCTGGCATTTTTAAACACCCGGAAGCAGGACTTGATCAGTTCGCCGTCGTCATTATAATCGTCGTCTTCGAGGTAGTATTTTTTGCCGGTCCAACCTCTGCCGCATTTCATCCCGAAGTGGTTATTGGCTTTTCGCGCAAGCGTACTCCTTCCGGCATCGGACTCCAGGATGCCCTGGGCCAGCTTAATGCTCGCGGGAACGCCGGCCCGCTCCATTTCCTTAATGGCGATTTTTTTGTACTTTTTGATGTACTTATGTCGGGAGTTGTTTTGCCCCTGCACCGCCACCAGTGCCAGAGCCAACGCACTACATAAAAATATCCATTTTTTTAACATCATTAGGATGGGTTTTCTCGTTTTTTTGGTAGTCTGCACCATGAAAGACTGCTCCGAACCCGTTTCGGGGTCAGCAAATTTCAACTGCCGTAGGCAGTCAACAAGTCAGCACCATGAAAGCCTGCCCCGGACTTGCTACGGGGGACTCCACTACGTTTCGCCTTCACGGCACGAATCAGCAAATCAGCAAATCAGCAAATCAGCAAATCAGCAAATCAGCAAATTCCCTATATTTACACCCAATTCAAAAACCAAGCCCTATGTCTATTCAATCATCCTTCCTCCTTTCCATAACGCTTCTGGTCTGCTGTTTAGCTTGTAAAGATACAAACTCCGGGCAAAGCTCAAAAATAGAAAAAGATCATTCCAACAGCGCTACATCTGATGCGAAAAATGAAGCAGGAGCCAACGCCGTCAAAATATACGCCTGGGTCGACAAGCTGCGCGTACGCGAAGCCCCCGACACCAAGAGCAAGATCATTACCGAGTTGAAGCAAGGCGACTCGCTGACCTACCTTCAGGAGCAATCCGATTTTACACAAAAGATCACCCTTCGCGGGAAATCATTCGACGAACCCTGGCTCAAAGTGCGCACCGGCCAGGATCAGACCGGCTGGGTCTACGGCGGCGGTGTCAAATTTTACAAAACCAAAGCCGCCCCTACCCTCACCCGCTACGACGAATGCTTTAAATTCCTCAAAGAATACCGCCACCTCAAATTCCAGTCCTGCTTCGAGGAAAAACAGGCCATCCAGTTTCAACGCACCCGCCGCATTGTCGAAAGCAAACCCGAAGGGCTGAGCCTCCGCCTGCTCACCGGCAAAAAGGTCTTTCTCCAAAACAGCAGCGACGAAGACAACTACCTCCAACACTGCTTTTACTACTACTACCCGAAGATGAGCAGCTTTGTAGTGGAGGTCATCTACGAAGACGGCGCCGAGTTCCTACTCCTCAACGACAAATCCGGCGTGGTCACCAAAATATGGGGTTACCCCAAACCTTCTCCCGACAACCAACAATGGGTCGTCAGCAGCGTCGACTCCGGCGAAGGCCTCCGCCAAAACGGCATCCAGATACTCGCCATCACCAACGACGGATTAAAAGTAGTTTGGGAGGAGGAAATGACCCAGGAACCCTACCTGCCCTTCTGGCTCGATGAAGATACGATCGAAGTGTCGGTCAAGCGGCGGGGATCGTCGAAAACGGCGGTTAAGACGCTGGTGCGGGGTGCTGATGGGGGGTGGGGGGTGGGAGTGATGGCCTCATCTGAACCATTTCTTAATGCAATTTTCCAACATTCAGTTTCGTTGAAAGAGATTTTTTCACATAAAATGCGAAAAATTTCGTAAAAACTTGTTTTCCCGTGAAAAAAATAGTACCTTTCGTGAAAAAATCTCTCATTTTAAAATATTGTACACATGCTGATCAGATTAATCGTTACAAATTACCTATCCTTCGGTGAGGAAACGGAATTCAACATGCTGACCGGTAGTGTCAGAAGAAAAAAAGAGCACATCTATCGTTACGGCAAAATCGAGTTGCTCAAAACGGCTGCTGTATACGGCGCAAATGGTGCAGGAAAATCAAACCTGGTAAAGGCCATTTCGTTGCTCAAAGCATCCGTAACGAACGAAAACGGCATTGAAGGCATGCGGTTTGAACCTTTCCGCTGAACGACAAAATGAAAAGCCTGCCCACCCAGTTGGAAGTGGAATTTATTTGCCGCTCCGAAACCTACAACTATGGCCTCGCCGTATTTGAAGGTAAAATCGTAGAGGAATGGCTATACAAAACAGGCAAGAAAAAAGACGAATTGATCTATGAGCGAATACTGACAAAAGGCACCACAAAGATAAATATCAACAACAATTTGCGCACGTCTCCTGAAGATGCCTTGCGTTTCAAATTGTATGAGGAGGAACTCCTGGCTGAGCACCAAACGCTGCTGGGAATGCTGTCTAAAGCAAAAAAGACCAGTCCCGACATCGCGAATGCTTTTCACTGGTTTGAAAATACACTGACCATAACAAAAGCCAACGCTTTTGCTCATACGCTCCCGCTGATTCTTTATTACGATCCGGCATTTCGCACCTTCACGAACGACCTGTTGAGAACACTCTACACAGGGGTGAAGAAAATAGCCTTACAGTCTGTCGATATCAACAGCTATTTCGGACTGGACGACATGGACCAGATCAATGAAATCAAAAATAACCTCGAATTCGGTAGCCGCCGCTACGAAATCATACACGACCCCAACTCCAGGCACATTGCATTTGCGGTGAAAGAAGGCGAAAAAATAGTAGTCAAGCGATTGATCACGCACCACCACGGAGAAACAAAAAATGAGGTGGTATTTGATATGGTCGAAGAAAGCGACGGCACTCAGCGATTGTTGGATTTCCTGCCCGCCCTTTTTGAAATCATTTCCCGGGAAAAGGTTTTCATTATCGACGAAATAGACAAAAGCATCCATCCCCACCTCTTAAAAAAATTACTCTCCAAGTTTATCAATGACGAGGATACAAAAGGGCAGTTGATCTTCACCACCCACGACAGCAATTTGCTCGACCAACATATTTTCCGACAGGATGAAATTTGGTTTGCTGAAAAAAAGAAAACGGACAAACATCGCTGTACCCACTCAGCGATTACAAAATAAGGTACGATCTGGATATCGAAAAAGGGTATCTCAATGGTCGATTTGGGGCCATTCCCTTCCTGGGCAACCTAGACGACCTAAACTGGAGAGCCTATGCCTCGTAAACCCCAGCAAAACAGAGCATACAAAAAGGGAAAACCACATAAGGACGCAAGACTTTTTGTTGTCGTTGCTGAAGGCGAACGGGAAGACAATTATTTCAAATACTTCAATGCAATTAATCAACGAATAAGAATCCAAATTATCCCACGCGAGCAAAACCGCTCGGCTCCCAACTTTTTTCTTGAACGGGTAAACGACTTTATTGCTTCGGGAGGATGGTCTCCAAAAGAAAATGACTTGCTTTGGTTTGTTTTGGACGTAGACCGGTGGGATAGAGACGTTATTGAAGAGCTAAATATTCAATGCCAGCAAAACAAAAATTGGTTCATCGGCATTAGCAACCCTTGCTTCGAAGTTTGGCTACTATACCATTTTGTCGCAATTTTACCAGACAATGGCGAACATTGCAAAGATTTAAAACAACAACTCCACATACTGAGTAAAGGCGGTTTTCAAATGGAAAAAGTAGCCCCCTTAATAAGCTCGGCCTCCCAGGCAGCTTCCTCCACCGACAGCAATGTACATGGTCATTACCCAGACAGAATGCAAACCAAACTATACCATTTAGCGACCCAAATGATAGAGTTGTTGGGAAATAATTGGAAGGTTTGATTGCACTGGAGGGAGAAGGCGCTGCTGCGGAGAGCATTTGAGGTCAAAATACCCCCTCACCACCTCCTCGCCTGATAAGGGTACCGGATCTCGTACAGCGCCAACACCTTCTTAGCCAGCACCTCCCGGAGTTGGTCGATGTTCTCTTTGGTCAGCGCCGAAAGGAAGATATTGTCGTGTTCGTAGGTGTTGTAAAGGTTTTGTTGGAGTTCGCCTTCGATGTCCTTTTTCACTGCTTCTTCGAGGTAATCGTCGAAATACTTTTCGCGATACAGATCTATTTTGTTGAACACCATCAGGGTGGGCTTGTCTTCGGCACCGAGGTCTTTGAGGGTCGACTGTACGGTGGCGATGTGGTCTTCGTACTGGGGGTGGGCAATGTCGACCACATGTACCAGGAGGTCGCTTTCTCGCACTTCGTCGAGGGTCGATTTAAAGCTCTCTACGAGGTGGTGGGGCAGCTTGCGGATAAAGCCCACCGTATCGGAAAGCAGGAAGGGCATGCTCCCGATCACTACTTTACGGACGGTGGTGTCGAGGGTGGCGAATAGCTTGTTTTCGGCGAAGACCTCCGACTTACTCATCCGGTTCATCAGGGTCGATTTGCCGACGTTGGTGTAGCCGACCAGGGCCACGCGGATGAGCTGCCCCCGGTTTTTGCGCTGGGTAACGTTTTGCTGGTCGATCTTCTCCAGTTTCTTTTTCAGCAGGGCGATCTTGTCGCGGACGATCCGCCGGTCGGTCTCGATCTCTTTCTCACCGGGGCCCCGCATGCCGATGCCGCCGCGCTGCCGCTCGAGGTGGGTCCAGAGGCCGCGGAGGCGGGGCAGGAGGTATTGCATCTGTGCCAGTTCGACCTGCGTTTTGGCCTGAGCCGTTTGTGCCCTTGCGGCAAATATATCGAGTATGAGGGTACTCCGGTCGATGATCTTGACCTTAAGCAACTTTTCGATGGTGTTGACCTGTTTTTCCCGAAAGGTCATCATCGAAAATCACGGCTACGATGTTTTCATGGCTTTCAATGTAGTCGGCTATTTCCTGCAATTTCCCCGACCCGACGAAGGTGCGGCTATCCGGCTGCTTGAGTTTTTGCACAAACCGCTTGCGCGTTTTGGCGCCAGCCGTCTCCGCTAAAAACGCCAGCTCGTCGAGGTATTCCGACACCTGCGCCTCGGTCTGATGCTTATGGATCAACCCCACCAGTACGACCTCTTCCGCCCCCGTCTTTAGTCCCTTATTGGCCTTCTGGCCTATGTTCCAATCGTTTGACATCTTTTTATGGTTCTTCAGCACATCAGCACCATGAAGGACTCCACTACGTTACGCCTTCACGGCACGAATCAACAAATCAACAAACTTGTCTGCCGGAACGAAGTGAAGGTAGATCAACAAATCAACCTCACCGTATCCACCGCACCGGATTCATCCGTCTTTTATTCTGCCATACTTCAAAGTGAATTTCGGAAGTATTAGTTTCATTATTCACAAATAATTTCCCGATCATCTCGCCGGTGCCCAGGCGGTCGCCCTTGCTGACAGCCACCACTTCCAGGTTGGCATAAACGGTGTAGTACTGTCCGTGTTTCACGATCACCATATAGTGGTTGCCCGGGATATATTGCACCCCTGCCACCTCTCCTTCAAACACCGTGTACACGTTATTGCCGGCAGTGGTTTGAATGTCGATACCGTTGTTGGTGATCTGTATCTTTTTGAGAGTTGGGTGAGGTTGCTTGCCGTAGTGCCCGGTGATGACGCCTTTTTTGACTGGCCAGGGCAGCTTGCCTTTATTGTTGATGAAATTGCGGCTCAGGTTGATGGCCGGTTCGCTGGCGGCGCCCGATGAGGGGGGCTTGTTGAGGGCATCCGGAGTGCGTGCCTTTCTGCGGCTGGCTGCTACTTCGGTGTGGATAACGTCTTCGATGGCGTTGTTGAGCTGTTCGTGGCTTTTGCGTTTGGCGTCGAGTTGTCGGCGTAGGTTTTTTTCGTCCTTTTGCAGGGCCACTACGATTTTGTTTTTGTCTTTTTTCTCTTTTTTCAGGATGGCGCTTTGCAGTTCGGTGGTGTTGATCAATTCTTCTTTTTCGGCGCGTTGTACTTCGAGCAGGTCGATCTTATCGCCGAGGGTTTCCTTGGTGGCAAGCATGAGGGTGGCTTGCTTATCGCGAAATGCTTCGTACTGCCGCAGATACTGCCATCTTTTGAAAGCCTGGTTGAGGCTCTTGCTCGAAAGGAGGAAATACCATTTGTTGGTGGTTCTTTTTTGGCGGAAAGCCTGGCGGGCAATTTCACCGTATTCGGTTTCGAGGTTGGTGAGGTCTTCCTGAAGCGCTGTCACCACGTTGGCAGTGCGATTGATGATGCTGTCGACGAGGGCCTGCTCAGCGCGGAGGGTGCGCACCAGTTCCTCCCGTTTTTTGATCTGGTTTTGGAGGGTGATCAGCCGGTTGAGGTTGGCTTTGCGATTGCGGGTAGTGGCGCGGAGGAGGCGGTCGGCGGTTTTGATCTCTTCGAGAAGTTGCTTTCGTTTGCTTTCGAGTTCTTTCCTGTTTTGGCTTTGCGCCGAAACAGCAGTCAACAATATACACCCGACCAGAAAAATGCACCGAATTACCGACCCTCTCCGACCTGCCGGCAGCAGGCTACCGTTTTCCGAAAGGAATAACCAAACACCACGAAACCATTTTAGGGTGATATATCCAGGGTATCCATTGTACATAGACATTCAGTATAAATAGTTCATAACATTTTTGATACAAATCAGCACCGTGAAGGACTTCGCCAGTGAAAGCCTGCCCCGGACTCGATTCGGGGGACTATCGCCGTTCACTGCGCGTAACGCTACGCCTTCACGGCAAGCATCAGCAAACCTGTCTGCCGGAACGAAGTGAAGGCAGATCAACATATCAGCATATCAACATATCAGCATATCAGCATATCAGCATATCAGCATATCAGCATATCAGCATATCAGCATATCTGTCCCGAACTCGTTTCAGGATCAACATATCAATCCCCCAAAGTCCGGGTATAATGCCCTGGAATCTCAAACTTCAAACTTTTGGGAACATTAAGTGTCACTTTGGAAAACTTCAAATCCAGCGCAATATTTCCGGTTTCGGGACTTTGGAATGTCAAAGCACGAAAATACGAAAAAAGATCGGTACCTTCTGCGGGTCGGTGGTCGGTCATGGTAATCCGGGCAGTTCTATGGGGGTTGGCTTGCGCAAAATCCATAGCCACGGGGAAGAATTCTCTTCCATCGAAGCGATAGGACTTTTCAATGGTTGTTGGCTGTTTTTCCGAAAGGAGATAGTGGGTACTATCAACGGCACTCAACAGCCGGTCGGCGCCGGGCAACAGAATGGCATTGCCCAGGAGGATGTCCTGCAGGTCGTAAAAAGTAACCGGCAGGTTAAATTGTTGTTGGATGTAATCCATCCCCTCGATGCGGTACTCCTTGTTGAGCCGGTCGATGATATAAACCGAGTCGGGCGTGATGAGTACACGGACACCTTCGATGCCGAACTTTTTGCCTGTCATCCAGATGGCACTGTCTTTTTTAAAACGGATATTGGCCGAGGCACTGATGCGGAAATCATCGCTGTCGAAGTCGAGTTTGGCTTTGGCATCGAGCCATTCGGCGTCGATTCTGTGTTGGTCGATCTTTTTGGTGAGCCAGGCCGCAGAACGGGCCTTGAGAGGTTTGGCAGTGCCGCGCTTGGTAGATTTGCACGACAGTGCCGACAGAATGCCCAGCCACAAAAAGAGGAGGAAGATATGTCTGGGAGTAAGGTTGGTCAACTTATTGTCTTTTTAAATAGTAAGTCGGAATAACACTACTCATACAACTCCTTGTCGGCGATCTTTTTGTCGAGCAGCTCCGACTTGGCTCCTTTTTGCCGGGCTTGTTGCCAGTATTCGAGGGCCTGGTCGGTGTCGCCGAGCTGAAACAGCACATCTCCAAAATGTTCGAGGGTGCTGGGAAAGTTGTTGCCGCCGTTGTCGATCGATTTGCTGATCCATGACTTGGCGCCTTCGTAGTCTTTGAGTTTGTAGAGTACCCAGCCATAGGTTTCCTGAAAACTAGCGTTGTCCGGGCGCAGCTTGTTACAATGTTCGGCCATTTCTTTGGCTTGCTGTAGCTTTTCTCCCCGTTTGGCCAGGTGGTAGCTGTAGTTGTTGAGCAGCATGACGTTGTCGGGGTTGAGTTCGAGGGCTTTGTCGAAGGCTTTGTCCGACTTGTCAAATTGGCGCAGCCCGTAGTAGGTCAGGCCAAGGCGGTAGTAAATATCTTGTTGAAGAGTAGGGTTTTTGCGCGACATCATCAGGGCCTGCCGCCAGGAGTTGATGGCTGCTTTGTTTTTGCCGAGCTGTGCATTGGCGATGCCATTGAAGTAGTAGGCTTTGGCCTGGTTGGGAAAATAGTCAAACGATCGTTCGGTTATATTTTCCAGGGCAAGGTAGTCTTCCTGTTCGGTGTAGATGTACATGACCTGTTCCCAAACGGCGAATACCGACGTATTGAGGTCGATGGCCTGATTGTATTTTTGAAGGGCTGCGTCCAGGTCGCCGATGTGAAAGAGTACGTCACCGGAAGCGGAGAATCCCTTAGCGTCTTTCGGATGCACCTCTTCAACAATACCCGATAGTTGAAGCACTGCCCTTCCAAGGGTTTTGTCCCGGGTGTCGACCACTTTGTTGATGAAAGGGAACAGTTCTTTTATCTTGGCATCGATTTCCACCTCATCGTTTTCAAAAATGGGTTTGAGGGTGCTAAGGAAGCTGATGTCGTCGATGCTGCCTTTCTCTTTTCCCGCAAGGGCGAGCTGGGCATCTGAATCGTCGGGGTCTATCTGAAGTATATTTTCGTACACCTGTATGGCCAGTGTTTTTTCGCCGGCATGGTTGTAATAATCGGCGAGGTAGTGGTAGTATCTGACCTGGGAGGGGTAGGCTTTTATCAGGCGTTGGTATATGGCAGCGGCATTTTCGTGGTCGCCCATCCCCAAATAGAGGGTGTGTTTTTTGCGGGCCAGCTCTTCACTAAGGCCGGAGATGGCTTCCAGCTTGTCGTACACTTCGAGGGCTTTTTGAGGTTCTTTGGCTTTGACGAGATAATAGGCCCACTTGGAGTGGAAAAAAGAATTGTTGGGCTCGGCGGCAGCGAGGGCTTCGTATACCTTGGCTGCCTGGTTGTATTGTTTGAGTTTGTCGTGGATGTCAGCTTTAAACATCCGGTACCAGGGGTTGTCTCCTTCGAGCCGTATGGCCATTTGGATGGAAGTGAGGGCTTTACTGTCTTTGTCGAGTACGTCGTACATGCGGGCCAGCTCATAGGCAGCGGCACTGTTGGTGTTGTCTCTTTTGAGAACTTCTTTGTACAAGGTGGCCGCATTTTCATAGTTGCCGAGAATCTTTTCACGGCTCGCTTCAATGAACACTTTTTCGATGTTGACCTCTTCCTCGGTCACCCGCCCATTTTGCGCAAGCAGCACCCCTTGGCCCAAAAAGGTCAGGCTCATCAAAACGACTAAAGGGTATATGGCGAATTTATTCATACGACGTATTTTGAGAAATCTCCTATGCTGACTTCCGATGGTTTTCCCTCGTAATCCACCTGACTGCCCAGCATGGAGTCTTTCAGGTTTGCGTTGGTGATGGAAGTGTTCTCTTGAATGACGCTGTTAGCAATAACGGACTGGTCGACGACCGAATTGTCTCCAATAGAAACGAATGGACCGACCACAGAGCGGCTGATCCGCACATTTTCGCCGATGTAGCATGGCGGAATGATGACGGCATCGCCTAATTGAACTGATTTGGCAACGAGATCTTCGTTATTTTTGATCTCCAGCATCCGCTTATTGGTGTACACTACGGCGTCTTTATTGCCACAATCAAGCCATTCGTCGATGGTGCCGGGGTTAAATTTCAGACCTTTCTGCTTCATATTTTCCAGGGCACTGGTCAGTTGAAACTCGCCTTTGTCTTTGATGTTGTTGTCGAGGAGGTATTGCAGTTCTCGGCGCAGGTTTTCCCCGTCGTTGAAATAGTAGATGCCCACGATGGCCAGATCGGATACAAAGACCGGTGATTTTTCAACAAAATCGGTGATGACATTGTTCTCGTCCACCTTCACGACGCCAAAAGCCGAAGGGTCTTCCACCTGTTGCACCCAAATGACACCGTCGGCAGCGGGATCGAAGTCGAAACTGGCCTTAAACAAGGTATCCGCAAAGGCCACCATGCAATTGCCCGACAAACTATCGGCAGCACATAATATGGCGTGCGCCGTACCCAGAGGCTGATCCTGATGATAGACTGACCCCTTGGCCCCCAACTCTTTGGCGATGTTGAGCAACTGGTGTTCGACGGCTTCGCCAAAGTCGCCGATGATGAAAGCTATTTCCTCCACCTGCCCCTTGTAAGAGGCGGTGAGGTCTTCCACCAGCCGTTGTACAATGGGTTTGCCGGCAACCGGAAGAAGGGGTTTCGGAACGGTAAGAGTGTGTGGCCGCAACCGGGAGCCGCGGCCTGCCATGGGTATGATGATTTTCATGTCGTGTTGGTATCGTTGATGATGCAATGGCTCGCTCGAAAAATAAATTGTCGTTGTCTTTGATAAAAATTACAAATAAGCGATTGATGATGAGCGATTTGTGATTTTTTCAAAGACACCAACAAAGACTATTTATTTTTTGAGCTTTACAATAAGGGCAAATATCGGTTTTTTGAGCGACGGAATCCCTCGTTGACCTATATTTATTACGCAAATCAAGGGGAAAGGATGCGCGCTTTGGCCAAGTCTCTGCTTTCCGTTCAATACTTCTCACTCCATCATTGTCACTTTCAACATATTGGTACGATGGCGGCGGTGGAGGGGCATACTGCCGGTGTTGACGAGGACATCCCCCTTTTTGAGGTTCATTTTTTTGCGCAGAATTTCGGTTACATCCTGAATGGTTTCGTCGGTGGTGGTAAACTTATCGTAATAAAAACACTGCACCCCCCAAACGAGGTTGAGGGTAGCGAGCATTTTTTGCCGGTCCGAGAATATGTAAATCCCGCAGTCGGGCCGGTAGCTCGACACTTTGAAGGCAGTATATCCCGAGCTGGTCATCCCCACGATGGCTTTTGCCCGGATCTCTTCAGCGGTTTTGGCGGCGTTGAAGCAAACAGCATCCGAGATGAAGGTGCGCGATTTGGCGGGGGGCTTGGGGCGGCGCCCTTTGAAGCTGAAGTGCTGTTCGGCCTGATCGATGATCTTATTCATGGCCTGTACCACTTTGACGGGGTGTTGGCCAATAGACGTTTCGCCGCTAAGCATGACGGCGTCGGTACCGTCGAGCACGGCGTTGGCCACGTCGGTTATCTCGGCGCGTGTGGGGCTGGGGTTTTTGATCATGCTGTCCATCATCTGGGTGGCAACGATGACGGGCCGGGCGCGTTGGATGCACTTTTTGATGATGTCTTTCTGAATGTGCGGAAGCCGCTCCATAGGTACTTCGACGGCGAGATCACCCCTGGCGATCATGATGCCGTTGGCAGCTTTGATGATCTTATCGATCTGCTGGACGGCTTCTGGCTTTTCTATTTTGGCAATGACCTTGGCGGTGTGGTCGTTGCGTTCGAGTATTTTGCGCAGCTCTTTGAGTTCTTTGGCAGAACGGACAAAGGATAGAGCGATCCAGTTGATGGCATGTTGTTGGAGGATGAATTCGATGTCGGCGTGGTCTTTTTCGGTAATGGAGGGCAGCGAAATCTTGGTATCGGGGAGGTTGACCCCTTTTTTGGAATGGAGGCTTTCGCCAAAAAGGACCTTGAGCTTTACCTTGTCTTTGTTATTGGTCTCTGTCACTTCCAACACTATTTTTCCATCGTCGACCAATACCTTTTCTCCTATTTCTACATCTTTTGCAAACTGGTCGTAGTTCATATAAATTTTTTCTTTATTGCCGATGCAAGGTTCGTTTACGAAAGTGAGCACATCGCCGGGTTTGATGGCCAGGCCCTCATCTTCCATTTCACCGATGCGCAATTTGGGCCCCTGAAGATCGGCTAGGATGCCAACGTGGAAATTGTACTTGTCGTTGATGTAGATGATGTGGTTGATGACTTTGCGATGGTCTTCGTGGGTGCCGTGCGAGAAGTTGAGCCGGAACACGTCGACCCCTGCCCGTACCAGTTCGAGCAGGGTGGAATAGTCGCTGGAAGCAGGCCCTACTGTGGCGACGATTTTGGTATTTTGAAAATTGATCTCCGGCATGGTCGGGCGGTTGAAAAGATGAATAATAAGCGGCAAAAATAAGATTAGCTAACTAAAACCACAACAAGACATTTGAAAGAACGGGTTCGATATTTTTTAGGGTTGTTAAAATTTTTAACTAACCTTTTGTAAATGTTTCGTCCAATTGCCGAAGCACCTCGCAGGGCGCTGAATTTTTTCGCTTATAAAAAAAGCGGAAAATCTTGGTGTTCCTTCGATATAAGAATTATTTTTGTGCTTGTATTTGTAAACCATACTAGTCTAAACAACTGATAATCAGGGATTAGCGAGTATTAAAGTTGAAATTATTATGTCAAACATCTCGGAAAGAGTAACTAAAATCATCATCGACAAGTTAGGGGTCGAGGCTTCGGAGGTAACAACGGAAGCCAGTTTCACCAATGATTTAGGTGCCGATTCACTGGACACAGTGGAACTGATCATGGAATTTGAAAAAGAATTCGATATCTCCATTCCGGACGAGCAAGCTGAAAACATTCAAACCGTAGGGCAAGCCGTAGAATACCTCGAGTCGCAGGTACCTACCTAGCAGTAGCGCGATCTGTTTATAATAACAGTTGAGTTGTTTTCCGAATCACAAATCGGAGGCACCCCCTCCGATTTGTGTTTTTTTACCTTGTTCTTATCAAAGCCTCTTAAACACTTCTGTTGCCCCCAAAAAACCTAAGAAGAAGCTACACAAAACAGCAAACACCACATGAAAAGAGTCGTTGTCACCGGCATGGGAGCACTTACACCTATCGGCACCAACATACCCACCTACCTGGAAGGCCTGCAAAAAGGATGGAGCGGATCTGCTCCGATCACCCGTTTTGATGCAACAAACTTCAAAACAAAATTCGCCTGCGAAGTAAAAGACTTTGATGCCAACGAACTCCTCAACCCCAAAGTCGCCCGGCGGATCGATCCCTTCACGCAATATGCACTGGTAGCCAGCGAAGAAGCATTTCAGGATGCCGACCTCGACCTCGAACAATTAGACCTTGACACCGCCGGCGTCATCTGGGGGTCGGGTATCGGCGGATTCCGCTCCCTGGAAAAAGAAATCGAAGAATTCACACTTGGCAATGGAATCCCCCGCTACAACCCTTTTATGATCCCCAAACTAATCTCAGACATTGCCGCAGGTCATATTTCCATAAAATACGGCTTTCGGGGCATCAACTACGCCACCGTCTCGGCCTGCGCTTCCTCCTCCCATGCCATCGCCAATTCAGTAGACTACATTAAGCTCGGCAAGGCAAAAGTGATGATCACTGGTGGCTCCGAAGCCGCCGTCACCAAAGCAGGCATCGGCGGATTCAACGCTATGAAGGCACTCTCCACCCGCAACGACGACCCCGCCACCGCCTCCCGGCCTTTCGACCTGGACCGCGATGGCTTCGTACTCGGAGAAGGAGCTGGAGCCCTCATATTGGAAGAATACGAACACGCCCGCCAACGGGGCGCTACCATCCACGCCGAACTAGTGGGCAGCGGTATGACGGCCGACGCCTACCACATCACGGCTCCCCATCCCGAAGGCTTGGGCGCCACCAACGTCATGAAAATGGCACTTAAAGACGCCAAAATGAACCTCGACGAGATCGATTACGTAAACGTGCATGGCACCTCTACCCCACTGGGCGACATTGCAGAGACAAAAGCCATTTTGAACGTATTTGGCCAACACGCTTACAACATCAACATCAGCTCTACCAAGTCCATGACCGGTCATCTGCTCGGAGCTGCCGGCGCCGTCGAAGCCATCGCTGGCATCATGGCCATAAAACATGGATTCGTGCCGCCAACGATCAACCACTTTACCGACGATCCCAACCTGGACGCAAAACTGAACCTCACGTTCAACCAAGCCCAGGAACGCCAGATAAACGCCGTATTGAGCAATACCTTTGGCTTTGGTGGGCACAATTCGTCACTCGTGATTAAAAAATTTGAAGCATAAATGTTTCGTGCAGTTATTTGTACAACCCGGATGGGGTTTCCATCCCAATGTTAAAATAGTTCAGTTGCCTTTGGTTATTCCGTAGTCGAAGTAACTGCACGAAGCCGCTTTCCTTTTCAACTGGTCGCAGTACCAGCTTACCCTTTTGGAAAATAGCCACCGGCAACTGGCGATTTTACCATCATATAACCGAAACAGACCCAGCCTCCTCTGCATGGGCTGACCCTGCTTTCGGATGTACAAATATTTTTTACCGTGAAGTTGATCAGAAAGCTTTACAACCGGTACCTTTCTACCGACAAAGGCCTCGCCAAACGCCTAAAGTCGTTACTTGGATTCGTACCCGCCAACATGGGTATCTTCAAACTGGCATTCCACCACAAATCCACCGCCAACGACAAACTCATCACCTCCCAAAGCAATGAACGCCTCGAATACCTCGGCGACGCCGTACTCGGCACCATCGTAGCTGAATACCTCTTCAAAAAATACCCCAACAGCAATGAAGGATTCCTCACCAAGATGCGCTCCAAGATCGTCAAGCGAAAATCACTCAACAAAATCGCCGACAAAATGGAACTCGACGTATTCCTCAACGAATACAACAACACCCGCCTGAGCAAATCCATGATGGGCAACGCCCTCGAAGCACTCGTCGGAGCCGTCTACCTCGAAAAAGGATACTACGGCACCAAAAAATACGTCGTCCACAAAATCCTCAGAGGCTACCTCGACATCCACGAACTGGAAAGCTTCGATGACAACTACAAAAGCCAACTCCTCGAATGGTGCCAGAAAAACGGTCAATCCATAGCCTACCAAATGCTCGCAAAGTACAAAATGGATAAACGCGATAAGTTCAAAGTCGCCGTAGTAATCGACGGGAAAAGGATCGCCACCGCCGACGATTTCAACAAAAAAAGCGCCGAACAAACCGCCTCCGAAAAAGCCATGCGCATACTGGGTATCGTTAAAGCGGAGGGATAGAAAGGACTAAGTCAAAAGATACATTGCAATAATCATTGATTACCACCCACCTACGCCCCCACCACCACCGCCACCGCCGGAAAAGCCACCGCCACCGGATCCACCACCGCTACTACTCGACTGTGGCTGGGTGGCAGAGCCTTTCAGGTTGCCCGAAAAACCACGACCAAAATGGCGGGAAAAATGAATAGGGTCGGCGTGGTTATTCCATTCGGGTTGGTATTGGGCTTGTTCGAGTATGGTTTTGAACGTGTCGGACCAACTGTGCTCAACGCCCAGAGCAAAAGCATAGGGCAGCACCTCCTCAAAATGCTGCGGGGTCATATCAGGTGGGTTGAGCAGATTCAGCCGGTCTTTTTCAGCCATTTCCAGGTACATTCGAAAACCTTTGATCCGCGATTTTAAATCGAGTTTTTCCACGGTCGGTTTTTTTATGAGATAGAAATACAGTCCCAGGCTGGCCAGTGCAACTAAAACAAAAGCCAGGATGGCGGGAAAGTTGATCCCCTCCGCGTATGGATTGCTGGCAAACAGAAACACCGCTAACCCTCCCACTATAAAACTCCCGATAAACGGCAACAACAAAAACCGACTGTTGTGCCCTTCCCGGACAAAGGCGCGGTGCTGTTTTCCGAGGTTGGCGCGGTGTGCCAAATACGTTTTTTCCACACGGGGCTGGTACGATCCATCGATGGTCACCCGGTCGCGGTCCACAAATAAAGTATTGAACAATCGCTGCTCTTCACGAGGCAGGCCCTCGTCGGATCTCTTCAACCGAACCAGATCAAACACCCTCGAACTGCTGAAAATGCCCTTTTCAGACCGCTCTTCAATTTTGAGGTATCCCCTGATGGCCATATGGATCACCGATGCCGCAAAACTCCGGGTCTGATACCCCTCCTTTGAGAGATAACTTATGGAGGCCGGCGACAGTCCGTCGGGCGTCTCATACAATGGATAGGACGCGGGCGTGGGTGGATCCTTCCCATAGAGCATCCAGGTGTACACATAGTATCCCAGCAGCAAGGCCAGTCCGAACAGAATCAAGAGGAGGGTCCCGTATCGTTCCAGCAAACCAGGGGCTTCCACCAACCCCTTTTGAAAACCCACCCCTACCGTAAACCCTTCACGGGGCTGGAGCGACCGCATGGTCTGGTAAGTCAACATGCCTTGTTCCGAATCCATCGTGTAATCCTTCTTGCTTTGTCCACGGTATCCCACGTAAGCGGTTTGTTGAACCACGGATGCATTTGCCGGAAGGAGTACCCGGCAGCTCGCTTTTTCGACTTTGAAGTCGACGTCGGTGCCGATGGCGTTCCAGTAAATCTCATCGTACTTATCGAAAAATCCGATCTGATTGGGCACCTCATACTGGATTCGGTAGGTGTACTGGCCAGGCTCCAGGAAAACCTCCTTCTGTCCGATGTAAATCGTAAAGCCGTGGTCGGAAGAACGGGTAAAATAGGGCTCGTCTTTATTGTTTTTTTGAATGTTTACGATGTCGTACTTCATGCCTACGGAGCGGCCATTCATACGGCGGTGGGTGGGGAAGTTGCGCGTGATGCCCCGCTTGATGGCCCGTCCGGTTGCAACCACTGTTATCCATTCGGTGACGGAGATGGAGCGGTCTTTTTTTACCACCACCTCTACCTCAAAATCGGTGATGCGTTCCTCCTGGGCAGTGGAAGAAACAGTTGCCAGCAAAAGGAGCAATGCGATCAATAAGGCGCTGTGCCGAAAGATTTTCACTAAAGAAAGGGTGTTATAAAAAGTGAGAAAATGGAATTGAGTCTAAAATTCGACTTTGGGTAAACTGCGCTGGCTGTCATCGTCGAGTTCGAAATACTCACGTCCGTAAAAGCCAAAGGCATTTGCCACGAGACTGCTGGGGAACGACTCTACAAGGATGTTGTTTTCGCGGACGGTGGCGTTGTAGTATCGCCTTGCTTTTTCCACATCCGACTCGATGCTCGACAGTTCGTTTTGCAATTGCAGAAAATTGGTGTTGGCCTTGAGGTCGGGATAGGCTTCGCCGAGAGCAAAAACGTTGGCCAGTGCCGAGTTCAGTTGATTTTCGGCACTGGTCTGTGCCTTCATGCCTTCTGCATTCATGGCGGTGTTTCTGGCTTCGATCACCTTGTTGAGGGTTTCCTGTTCGTGAGTGGCATATCCTTTTACGGTTTCCACCAAATTGGGAATGAGGTTGTAGCGCTTCTTGAGTTGTACATCGATGCCGCTCCAGCCTTCTTCCATCATAGATCGCTTACGCACGAATTTGTTGTAAAGGCCCACAAAATAGAACAGGACAACGGCTGCGAAAATTAAAATGATAATGACTACTGACATGAAATGGTTTTTAGTTGGTTGAAAGAATTTACAGGCAATATGCGGTTGTAATTTACACTTTCCTTACGGAAATTCGATAAGGCCGGATCGATTTTCGATGAAAAAAGCAAACGCAATAGAGCCCATACTGAAAATTTTTGTAGGACGGGTGTCTTGTAAATTAAAATCCGCATAATCACCAAAGCACAGACCAGCAGAACACCCTCCCGGTATTTTTCCGTAGCTTTACCAAAAACAACCAGTATTGGACAAACGCCTTCAACTCATGCAAGCCGGAGCCGAAGACCTCGAACAATGGATGCTCGATGCCATCCGGCAGGGCTTGGCTACCCTCGACCGTTCGCCCGAAGAGTGGGAGCTGGTAACCTCCCGAATGATCGACGCCAAAATGAAGGGGCTTTCGCTACAGCTAAAAAAGCTGAGTACCTATCGGGCTGAAGACTGGCCCGGGCAGCTCCTTCAATCATTTGGCCGACTGTATACCCTCACCAGAGGACTGCAACAGTTCGACAGCCTGCCGGAAGCATTGAAAAATCAATTATTGGCAGAGGCAGGCGTTACTACAACCCGAAAAACACTACTGGAAAAAGCAGGTACCACCGATCATTGGCTGGTACTCAGTTGCTGGCAAGGCCTCAATATCGACAAGGCCGCAATGCAAAAAACCTGGCTTCGGGGCCTGACCAACCACCATTTGGCACTCCTCCTGGAATACGACTACACAGGGCAAGGGTTTGAAACGAATTTTCAAACCGGACAGATCCTCGAAGGAGAGTTGGTTTTCTACTCCGAAAGCCTTCCCGTAAGAGCCTTGTTGAAAAAATGGAAGCCTTCCTCCACACAGGAAGCTACTCTTGAGGGGTATCCCACCATCGATTCGCTGTTGGATGCCTATGCCGCCACACTTGTGCAAAATCCCTGGACGGTCCGCTTTGCCAGCCTGTTGGAAAACGTTCAAATCGCAAGGGAGGGCAGTCAATTCCTGTTGATCGATGAACAAAAAAAAATGGTTCCGGCTAAAATAGCCGACCTCGCCGGGTGGACTTTGTTATCGATTGGCAGCGGACAGCCCGTCACTGTATTTGGAGAATGGGACGGGGCGTTTTTTCATCCATTGAGTGTTTTTGCCGGAAGGCGGTTTGTCGACCTGGGAAAACTCATATCCGACACTACCGGTGCAAAGCGATTTCGGCGGTTTTAAAGTTTTTTACCTTCTCTTGATCTCCGCTCCCAGTGCCCGCAACCGCTTGTCGATGTACTGATACCCCCGGTCGATCTGGTGTATATTTCGGATCGTGCTTTTCCCTTTTGCCGACAAGGCCGCTATCAGGAGTGCCACGCCCGCACGAATGTCGGGAGAAGTCATTTCGATGCCCCTCAGTTGGGTTTTGCGGTTGAGGCCAATGACGGTAGCCCGGTGCGGGTCGCAGAGAATGATCTGGGCACCCATATCGATCAGTTTGTCGACAAAAAACAGCCGGCTTTCAAACATTTTCTGATGGATCAGCACGCTGCCGTTGGCCTGGGTAGCCATCACCAGGATGATACTCATCAGGTCGGGGGTGAAGCCAGGCCAGGGGGCGTCGTAAATGGTGAGAATAGAGCCATCGATGAATGGTTGTATTTTGTAAGACTTTTGTTCGGAGATATGAATATCATCGCCTCGAATGTGGAGATTGAGCCCCAGGCGGCGAAATACCTGGAGGGTAATACCCAACCGGTCGACTGCACAGTTTTTGATGGTGATGTCGGACTGAGTCATAGCGGCCAGCCCGATGAAACTGCCGATCTCTATAAAATCGGGAAGGATGCGGTGGGTGGTGCCTTCCAGTCGGTCGACTCCTTCTACCACCAGCAGGTTGGATCCGATGCCACTGATACGGGCCCCCATCTGGTGAAGCATCTGGCAAAGCTGCTGCACGTAGGGCTCGCAGGCGGCATTGTAGATCTGGGTGGTGCCTTTCGATAAAACGGCAGCCATGACGACATTGGCTGTGCCGGTGACCGAAATTTCATCCATCAGGATGTAGGTTCCCTTCAATTTTTTGGCAGCCAGAAAATAATTTCCGCGGTCGTCGTAGCGAAAACGGGCACCCAGTTTTTTTAACCCCAAAAAATGGGTGTCGAGTCGGCGTCGGCCTATCTTATCTCCCCCTGGCTTGGGAAGGCGGGCTTTGCCGAACCGGGCCAGCAGAGGGCCGATCAACATAACCGAACCGCGTATTTTCCGGGCATCGGCCTGAAAACTATCCGACTCAAAAAAGGTCAGATCGACATCATCTGCCCGAAAAGTATAGGTATCAGTTTTGACTTTGCGGACCTTGACGCCCAGTCCTTTCAATAAACTGATCAACCTCCGAACGTCCAGGATGTCGGGAATATTGGAAATGCGAATGGTCTGGTCGGTGAGTAAGGTAGCGCAGAGTACTTGCAATGCCTCGTTTTTGGCGCCTTGGGGGATGATCTCGCCGTGGAGTTTCTTGCCTCCTGTTACTTCAAAGCTATCTTTTACAGGCATATGTCGGTGGGTTGTGGATGATCCAAACTCAATAATTTCATTTCCGCGAAGGTAGACATCCTCCCCAGTATGGAAAACATTCCAGGCAAAAAAACGCCCGCCGGGATCATGTTTTCCGGCAGGCGTTTTTTGAGCTTTACGGTGAAAGTTGTATCAGGCCTTTTTCAAGAAAAATTGCATACAGCCTTCACCTATTTACGCCGCTTGTAAGACTGCTTGTTGCCGCGGTAGTTTTTATTCGGGCCGTTGTTTTGATAATTGTTGGATCTTTTCTGAGCTCTTTTTTGCTTGACCGGGCCATTGCCCATGTTGCCTCCTGAACTCAGGTTGTCGAGATACGTCCCATCTTCTACCTTCAAGCCACCGTCCGAAAGCGTAGTTAAATCGTTTTTGATGATGTCGTCGCTGACGTAATGTTCTCTGTTCCATGTTTTATAGGCGAGTTTCATATACGAAGCGACGGCGTTGATGAGTCCGGTTCTTTTAGGTCCGGGTTCCATATCAAGGGCCTTCTTAACCAGTTTTTGAACGTTGTAGCCGTAGTGCCGGTACTTGGTGTCATTGTGGGGATAGCCGACTATATCAGGCCGTTTCCGCGCATTTTCCCGGGTCGGTATTATTCCGTTGTCGGGCATAACGTCGATGTCGTAGTCAGCGATGTGAAAAACGTGCCCCCAGAGTTTGTCTTTGTACTCTTCGATGTTGCGGTTTTGAGGGTTCATCTGATGCATCAGTCGAATGACTCTTTCGATAAACGCCTGTCTCAATTCCCGGTTTTCTATGGTTTTGGCATGCTTTACGAGCAATTGCACGTTGCGGCCATATTCGGGGAGGACGAGTTCTTCCTTTGAGGAATTGTATTGCATATTGGATTCTTCCATACGATAAATGATTATTTATTATTTGTTATTCCACGGTTACCGATTTGGCCAGGTTACGGGGTTGATCGACGTTGCAACCGCGCATAAGGGCAATGTAATACGACAGCAGTTGCAGAGGGACGACCGACAACAGGGGGGTCAGCGGCTCGTCCGTTTCCGGGATCTCGATGGCATAATCAGCTATTCTTCGTATCTCTTTATCCTTTTCGCCAACGATGGCGATGACGATACCCTTGCGGGCTTTGACTTCCTGTACGTTACTGACGATCTTTTCGTAGGCACTCTTATTGGTGGCGATGACGACCACCGGCATGTTTTCGTCGATCAGGGCGATGGGGCCGTGCTTCATTTCGGCGGCCGGATACCCTTCTGCGTGTATGTAGGATATTTCTTTCAGCTTCAGGGCGCCTTCCAGTGCTACGGGGAAGTTGTACCCTCTTCCGAGATACAGGGCATTGCTGGCCTCGTTTATTTCGGATGCGATGTATTTGATCTGGTCTGTTTTTTTGAGAATTTGTTCAATTTTACGGGGTATGGCTTCCAACTCTTCCAGCAGTTGGAGATAATACGACTTGGGTATGGTGCCTCTTCTATACCCCAAATACAGGGCCATCATGGTCAGCAGCGTTACCTGGCCGGTAAATGCTTTGGTGGAAGCCACTCCGATTTCGGGGCCAACGTGAATGTACGACCCCGCATGGGTGAGCCGCGAGATAGACGACCCCACCACATTGACAATGCCGTATAGCAAGGCGCCTTTTTCTTTGGCCAGTTCGAGGGCAGCCAGCGTGTCGGCCGTTTCACCCGATTGGGACAGGGCGATCACCACATCGTTTTCGTTGATGATCGGATTGCGGTAACGCAATTCTGAGGCATACTCCACTTCTACGGGTATCCGTGCCAGTTCTTCAAAAAGGTATTCGCCGATCAGGCCGGCGTGCCACGACGTTCCGCAGGCGGCAATGATAAACCGCTTGGCATTGGAGATGCGCTCGTGAACTTCTTCGATCCCCCCCAGTTTGACCCAATTTTCGTTGGCGTTGAGTCGGCCGGCCATACATTCGGTGATGGTTTGGGGCTGTTCGTGAATTTCTTTCAACATGAAGTGTTCGTAGTTCCCCTTTTCCATTTCTTCTATCTGCATGTCGAGGTGTTCGATGTAGGGGGTTTGGATCTCGTTGGCGATGGTCTTGATCTGTAGCTCCGCATTTCGGGTAACCACGGCGATCTCTTCGTCGTTGAGGAAGACCACATTTTTGGTGTGTTCGGCCAGCGGGCTGCCGTCGGAAGCAACAAAAAACTCGTCTTTTCCTATACCGATCACTAGGGGGCTTCCCTTGCGGGCGGCTACGATCTTGTTGGGGTCGTCCTGATCGAGGATCACGATGGCGTAGGCCCCCACTACCTTGTTCAAGGCTACGCGAACTGCCTCTTCGAGGGTGAGGTTGCCTTCCGATTTGAGTTTTCCGATCAGGTGGATGAGCACTTCCGTATCCGTATCACTGGTAAATACATGTCCTTCTTTGAGCAACGCTTCTTTGAGGATGGCGTAATTCTCTATGATGCCGTTGTGGATGATGGCTAACTTGCCGTCGTTCGACCAGTGGGGGTGGGCGTTGATGTTATCGGGCTTGCCATGTGTAGCCCAGCGGGTATGGCCCATGCCAATGGTTCCGGCCAGGTTTTTATTTTTGGAATGATGGATCAGGTCGTTGACTTTACCCTTGCATTTGTATACATGCATTTTGCCATTGAGTATGGCCAGGCCTGCGCTGTCGTACCCGCGGTATTCGAGGCGTTTAAGGCCGTTGACCAAAATGGGATAGGCTTGTTTTTTTCCAATATAGGCGACAATTCCACACATATTGCTAAGTGATTTTGTATAGTTAGTGATTTTACTTATTCGGGCAACCGGGTATATACCAAAGTAAGTTCCGCAGGGTGCATCGAATGTTTGGGGCCGTAGACCTTCATCCTGGTAACGCGCTCCTGTTTTGAAAACATACGCAGATAAATGGGCTCCGTCTCCCCTTCAATCAAAGATTGCAATACCGTCGAGATATTGAAATTATAAACGGTGGTGCCATCCTCGGATTCTTCGGGCTGGCCGCCAAACAGGAATAGATTGTTCCGGCTTAAGGCTAATGCCACATCTGCAATACTTCGATACGCACCTTCACTGTCTCTTGTTGCGCCCAATACCTGCACGGGTGTCCGCCGCAACATATCGTCCGGGTTGGCTACTGTCAAACTGAGCTCGGCTTTGTTGACAATCACGTTTTGGAGATCCGTAGCATAAGGAATGTCGATCCTGATATTGGGTCCCGCCAGCCCTTGAATGTAAGCAGCCGTATCACCTGCCGCGACCGATCCGTTGATGGCGTTGGTCACCTCTTCGGAAAATTCCGTTTGGACGAAAGTCGTTTTCGCTGACGATGAGCCAGGTGCAAAAGTATAGAACCTGCTGACGTCTTCATTGGAAGTGGAGTCGTAATTGGTGTAGTAAACCGTAAGGCCGGTAATGGCGGCATTCAAATTGAACCCCATGATCCCATTGTTGTTTTCCGTGCTGGGTTTGATGTAAAACCCTTTTAAAAAATCGAGGAATTCAGTTGTTTCCCTAAGGGCAGAAGTATCCGCTATCAATGCCTCACCAAAAGTGGTACTAATTGGTATCCTCAGGTGAGGGGGCGCCTCATAGGTTTGCCCCAGCCCGTTGTCAAGCGAGTCGTAATCGATCAGGGAGACGGGCCCATAGAAGGGGGTGAAGTTGATGCTTCCCAGGGGGTCGGGATCGTAATCAAATTGGGCGTCAGAATAGTAGTCTGCTCCCGAATCCATAGCTTCTGTCAATCTGAAAACAGATATCCCATAGCTTTCACTACGGTCGCCATAAAAAGCTAGGCTGTCGTAGGACAATTGAAGGACAATCGAATCCACCTGCGCCCGTATCATCAGGTCGGGTACTACGGAGGTGGTGGACAACTGGGTAAATATACCGGCCGTGGTCTTCCCCATGATCGGGTCGACATAGTCGCCAAACAAATAGGTATCAAATTGAAGGTTTGGGTCGGGGTCGTAGGTCTTTACCCGGTCTTCCGTGATGGTCGACAACTGGAGGGTAAGCGTATCGGTCACGAAAACGTTGGCCTGATCCTGTTCGAGAAGGTCGGTACCTAAAGAGGTTGGATCGGCACAGGAAAAGGTAAGGCAGTACAGAGCAATTATTAAGATGCCCGAAGAGGCAAACGGATTCTTCATTCTTTTTATCGGTTGTGGCTGTTGTTTGGTCAAGCTGATAACTTTCTTTAAGTTAACGAATAAAAAGGCCGACTGGTTTGTTGTGACAGAGATTTGTAAGGAAATAATCGCCGGGGTTAGTCATTTCGCATCAATGGCAAGAAAGAAAATTGTCGCCAGCAGACAGTTGCAACCATATGACGTTTAAACGAGAACCCTTGAGCAGGCTCCCCGCTGCTCTGTTTGGTTTTACGAGATTCAATACGAGAGTAGTAGAAAATAAGGCGGATCAACGCAACCGGGATTCCCCCTAACGTTTTCAGGACAACTGACCCGAAAATTCCTCCCCGGATTCCATTCCACATTCAATCCCAGCAACGGAATCCCATTTTACTCCACTTCCTGTTCCATCAGAGAATGGTAAAAGTCGACGATGGCCGGGACGACGTCTTCGCTGATGTAGTCCTGGATGGGAATGTCCATTTTTTCCAAAAGGGAATTGACGGGTTTACTTAGTTTTTCAGAACCTCTGATGACGGCGTCTGCAAATTGAATAGCACCTTCGTGCAGGGTGGGTCCTTTTCCGTTTTGGTAAGCGGTAAGGTCTTCGGGTTCCAGATTGTTGATGGATGCCTTTGTGACGAAGTTACTGGAAAATCCATTACCCACCTCTTCGCCATACACGGAGTAAACTATTTTGGACTGTTGAAACAGGGGTTCTGTTTTGTACGCTGTTTTAAGGTAAAAGGGCACCATGCTGGTCATCCAGCCGTGACAATGGATGATGTCAGGCGGCCAGCCAAATTTTTTGACTGTTTCGATGACGCCTTTGCAGAAGAAGATCATCCGTTCGGCATTGTCATCGAAGGGTTGGCCCTTATCGTCTTCAAAGACGGATTTGCGTTTGAAAAAGTCGTCGTTATCCAGGAAATACACTTGCAGACGTGCTCCCGGCAGCGAGGCTACTTTGATGATCAGCGGATAATCGTCTTCATCGACGATGATATTCATACCGGACAGGCGGACAACTTCGTGGAGGCGGTGGCGCCGTTCGTTGATGGTGCCGTAGCGGGGCATTAACACCCTGATCTCCATCCCTTTTTCCTGAATATATTGAGGCAGGTGCCGGGCGATTTCGGCAATTTCGGAAAGAGCCGTATAGGGCTGCATTTCTTGTGTTATAATCAATACTTTCTTCTTATCCATATTCGCAACAGTATTATTTAAAAAAACTAAATTTTGGGTCAATCTTCAATGAACAGGTGTGCAAAGTTAAGAAAAATCCCGGACTTTCCGGCATAAACAACCGCCTTTGTTGGATAGGCTGCTGTTAAGAAAAACAATTATATTGGCCTTTTTTATCCGTCTTCGATGCATTTTTTCACCATAGTTTGACTAAAACAGGTTAGATGTCAGAAAAACATAATAATGAAACCCCTGACAACTACTATTTAATGTATGTTAAATTTATTTTGAATGTTTTTGTTTAAAAAGGTAAAGCACCTGCAGCAGTGGCTGAACAGGGAAAAAAAATCTGATCCCGGCCTAATGATTGGTTTCGTTCCGACGATGGGGGCCTTACACGAAGGGCATTTATCTCTGATTCAACGCTCGGTTGAAGAAAATGAATATACCGTATGCAGTATTTTTGTCAACCCCACACAGTTCAACGACTCTTCAGACCTTAAAAAATATCCGCGCACCATCGAACGCGACATCGACCTGCTGGAAAAAGCCAACAACAGTATTCTTTTCTGGCCTACTGTCGGCCAAGTATATCCACCCGGTTTAGACACCCGCCTCGACCTCTCCTTCGGCCCCCTCGAAACGGTGATGGAAGGCGCCTTTCGTCCCGGTCATTTTGGGGGTATGGCGCAAGTGGTCAAACGATTGTTAGACATCGTTGGGCCCGACCGACTGTACATGGGGCAGAAAGATTTCCAACAATTCACCATCGTACAAAACATGTTGGACCAGTTGAACATCCCCACCCGGTTGGTGGTCTGCGACATCATCCGCGAACCCGATGGCCTGGCCATGAGCTCGCGCAACGTGCGCTTGCGTCCCGACCTGCGCCGACGGGCTCCCCTCCTCTACCAAACCCTTCAGGAGGTTTCCCAAAAAATGCAGGATAGCTCACCGGTGGAACTTCAATCGTGGGCGATGGAACAATTGCAGGTCCCGGAATTTAAACCCGAATATTTTGAAATTGTTGACGGAAATTCGCTTCAGCCTGTCGGCAAATTTAGCGAAAGCGGCTACATAGTGGCCTGCACGGCGGTGTGGGTGGGCGATGTGCGATTGATCGACAACCTGATTTTGAAGGGGAAAACTTAAAACTTTCCAAGTTTTGGAAACTTGGAAAGTTTATCAACAACAACGCCCTATTCGCTGGCTTTAGCAATGATCTCTTCCAGTTCTTCCTCGTCGCCGGGAGAGTAGCCGTTGTGTTCGTAAATGATGTGTCCGTTTTTGTCGATGACGTAGGTTTGGGGAGGGTTTTGAAAGCCGAGGGCTCGTTGTAGTTCCTGGTTGGAGTCGGTTAGGATGGTGTATTCCCATTGATTGCTTTCGGCGATGGAGCGGGCGCGTGCTAGTCGTTGCTTGACGTCGAGGGTGATGGCGAGCACTTCCACGTCGTAGTTCTCCGTCCAGTCGGGGTAGAGGTCGGCCACAGCGTTGAGTTCGCGGATGCAGGGAGAGCACCAGGTGGCCCAAAAGCTGATGATGGTTATTTTATCGTTGTTGGCAAAGTCCTGGATGTTTTTGGTTTCGCCGTCGAGTGTTTTGACGTTGACGTCGGGAAGTGTTTTTTGTGCGAAAGCAACAGAAGACAGGCACAGGGCCAGCAACAAAGTGAGCGATGTAATCAATTTCATAGAAAAATGGTTTGGTGTTCTGTTAAAAAGAACGAATTTGACAGAGATAGTTTAATCTATTACGACTTTTTGGGATGCATCATTCAAATTTACGCGAATTTGAATTACAAATGCACAAAAATCGGGTGAGATCTTGTATTTTTGGTGTCTTGTATAAGTTGCGCGACAATCTATTCTTTTTTTGGTTGAGGGCAAATGACGATATGGGTGTTTAACGTATCTTTAACGCGGCGTTTGGAAAGTGTTAACGGTTTGAACTGCCGTACGATATTTAGACGTGGAAACACCCAATCCGTTACTTCTTCTATTATAAAAAATTTCATTTTAATGAAAATGCGGTTAACTCTTCTATTTATATTTTTTTGCAGTTGCGGATGGATAGTTGCTCAGAATGATAAATCCGGTGGCAGATTGTCGGGAAGCCTCGAAGCAAATGCCAATTTTTTCATTCGCGACTCAGCCATTGGAGCCGCTGGCATTCCGCAGTACGAATCTCAGTTGTATGGCAGTGATGCCTGGTTACAACTTAACTACAACAACTGGGGCTTCGACATTGGCATCCGATTCGACTTGTACAACAACTCCAACGTCATCGACCCCAATGACTCCAATTCCGGCCAGGGCATCGGACGGTGGTACATCAAAAAGAAGTTAAAAAAGCTGGGCATCTCCGGCGGTTATCTCTACGACCAGATCGGTAGCGGAATCATTTTCCGCGCTTATGAACAACGTCCACTAGCCATCGACAACTCGCTATTTGGCATAAGGCTGACCTACGATCTTACCCCCGACTGGCAACTAAAAGCCTTCACCGGCAAACAACGCGACATCGACGCCTTTGTCAACTCCGAACACACCGGACCTCCCATTTACGATGCCGTCATCAAAGGTTTTAGTGCAGAAGGGTTTCACGCATTTGGGGAAACGGGAGAAATATCCATTGCCCCAGGAATTGGCGCAGTCAACCGAACTTTTTCCGAGTCGAGCATGCTCAAAATTGTAAATGAACTCACTTTTTACCTTCCTGAAGATCACTTCAAACCACAATACAATTCCTATGCTTTCAGTTTGTACAATTCTCTAACCGCTGGTCGGCTAACCTGGTATGTTGAGGGGGCCTACAAAACCGACGATATTACGCTTGACCCCGCCTTGCGGCGAAACACCTGGAGTGGTACTTCTTCACTCGGCAAACTAACCAATAAAAGTGGCACCGTTGTCTACTCCTCTCTGACCTATGCCCGAAAAGGACTAGGCGTTACCCTGGAGGGAAAACGAACCGACAATTTTAAATTCCGCACCGATCCATTTGTCTTACTCAACCGGGGCGCTGTCAACTTCCTGCCCCCTATGACCCGCGACAACACCTACCGACTGACAGCCCGGTACAACGCCGCCACTCAGGAGCTGGGCGAATACGCCGCCCAACTAGATGTCCGCTACGTACCCAAACGCAAACTGTCTTTCAACCTCAATTTGTCAAATATTACAGACCTGAACGGAGACCAGCTCTACCGGGAAGTATTCACCGAAGTGTATTACAAATACAAGCGCAAATGGTCGATAAAGGGAGGAGTGCAATACCAGCAGTACAACCAGTCTGTTTACGAAGTAAAAGACGTACCTATGCTCGAAGCTGTTACACCTTATGCCGACTTTTTGTACCGGTTCGGTTCTAAAAAATCCATCCGGGTAGAAGCACAATACATGTACACAGAGCAAGACTTTGGAAGTTGGTTGTTTGGTCTGGCCGAATTCAGTCTCAACTCCAACTGGACTTTCGTCATTTCCGATATGTACAACGTCTCTCCCACAAAAAAAACCGATGGGAAAGCCTATCATTATCCCCGGTTTGATGTCTATTACAATTTCAAATCAAACCGTTTTTCTCTCAGTTACGTAAAACAAGTAGAGGGTGTCGTCTGCACCGGAGGTATCTGTCGGCTGGAGCCCGCCTTCAGCGGTGTTAGACTAAGTGTTACTTCCAGTTTTTAATCTCCATTAAGTATACAAAAATTATAAAATTACAACCATGAAAAATAAGCCGTTTATCCCTATCCTGCTCACATTATTTTTATTGACCGCCTGTGAAGAACAAATGGTCTTAGTTCCCGAACCTGAACCTCCCGACTCGGACCGAAAAGTATTAATCGAAGAGTTCACCGGCGCTAATTGTTCCGCCTGTCCGGGTGGGGCCGCCGCCATTCAGGATTTGATCGCTATCTATGGCGAAAACGTCGTAGCTGTTTCTATTCATTCCAATGCTGCCGGACTACTTGGCGAACCACTGCCCGACGCCAAATACGATCTGAGAACGCCCTTTGGCGATGACATTGCCGCTTTTCTCGCTCCCCTCACTTCCATCCCTGCCGCAGCCATCAACCGAAAACTGTTTCCCGACCAAAGTCGACTGGCTATCGTACCTTTTACGGCCTGGAAAGGATATGTGGAAGAAGAACTCAACACAGCACCCTCTGTACAGATCAATACAACCACCAGCTATAATGCCGACACCCGTGAACTTAATGTTAAGACTACGCTCGTCCCCCAACAAGAAGTAACCGGCGACCTGCGGATCGGGGCCTACCTCATTGAAAGCCACATCATTGACCGCCAGCTAGACGGTACAAATATTGTTGAGGAATACGAACACAACCACGTACTACGCCACCGGTTTGTAGTATCTGAAAACGGGGTTCAGGGCGAGATATTACCCACCCCTTTGACAATTGGAACTACTATTGAACACAACTTTCCCAGCTTCACTCTCCCCACAGAGCCGCAAGGATTGTGGGTACCTGCAAATTGCCATGTGGTGACCTTTGTTGCCCGATTCGATGCAGAAACCGGAAACCGGGAAATACTTCAGGCAGATGAGGTGTACATTGCGGATTAGCTTTTTACTGCTGGCGCCCGGTCTCCAGACCGGCGCCTACTATACCTCAAAACCCACCCCCTCCATCACCTCCTTCAAAACCACCCCCACCCCGCTGCCGCTTCTTCTTCTGGTTGAGCCGGTAGTTGAACGAAAGCACTGCCGACCGAGCCCGCCACTGAAAATACCCATCGGCGTAGTAGTCGGGCTGCTCGATGGTGTATTCCCGCCGGCGGGAGTTGAACAGATCTCTCACACTAAGGGTCAGGGTACCATTATTTTTCAGGATGTCTTTGCTGATGCCGAGGTCGAGGTGTTGCATGGCTTCGGCGCGGCCCTGGGTCGTCTGGCGGGGAGCCCGGAAGCGGTAACTCAACTGCACGTCGAGCGACTTCCAGAAGGTCAGGCGGGTCATCAGGCGACTATTCCAGGTGTAGGTGTCGGCGTCGAGGTTTTGGTCGGAAGGGTTGCATTCGTCTGTTCCGTCGATGAGGCTATGGAGGTTACCTCCTTCGATGATAGAGCGTAGAAAATTAAAATCGGCATTGAAACGCCACCATTTGGCGGGGTTGTACTGCACCACAAATTCGAGGCCGTATTCATCGCGGGTGGAGAGGTTTTGGGGTTTGGTCTGGGTAGTGCCGTTGTTGCAAACTTCGCGGATGCGCTGCATCACATCAGTGGAGTACCGATAGAAAACAGCCGAGCTGAGCGATCCCTTTTCCCAGTATTTAATGTGGGTCAGTTCGTACGAATCGGTGAATTCGGGGTCGAGATTGGGGTTGCCACTAAAAAAGTTGCGGGCATCGGAGAAGGTAAAAAACGGATTGAGAAACCAAAACCGGGGCCGCACAATACGGCGGCTATAACTCAATTGAACGGCATTTTTGTCGGGCAGGTCGTAGGTCAGATGAACGCTGGGAAAAACGTTGAAGTAGTCTCTTGGGTTTTTCTCGTCAGTTTGTAAAAGTTCTGTTGTGACGTCGGAAAACTCCGCACGAAGGCCAGCCTGGTACGAAAATTTCCCGTGTTTATTGCCATAGCTGACATAGGCGGCGTAGATGTCTTCGTCGTATTTAAAGTCGTTAGTGCGATTGGGCAGGGAGCGCCAAATCTCATCGTCTCCCTGTTCTTCTACCAGGAAGTCGTTTTGAATGTCGCGAATGGAAGCTCTGACCCCGGTTTCGAATTTGCCGTCCTTGGAGAAGGGATGGATGTAGTCGAGCTGCATGATGGTTTTGCGTTCGCCCTCTTCGTTGGCAGAACGCTGGAGAGAGTCGGGCACACCGGAGGGCAGGAAGTTTCCATCAAAATAGGATTCTGTAAAATCGGAACTTTCCTTTTCGTTGTTGTCCTGATATCGTAGGTCGGCAATCAGTTGGTGATCGTCTTGTGAAAAGGTTTTTTTGTAAGTAAGGGAATATTCTAATTCGGATTCGTCTTCGCCTTCGATGTCTTTTCTAACAGTGATGCCACGCGGGTGGTCGAAGTCGTTGAGAAAGTCGCGGTATTCGAGGGTGGCTTCGTTGTCTTCGTCGCTGAGACTCCATTGGAAGGCGGTGGTCAGTATGCTTTTAGGGTTGAAAAAATAATCGGCGCCGAAGCGCATGTCGTTGGTCCAGCCACCTCGGTGATGTTCGCGGTCGCGAAGGGTGATCTCTCTTTCTCCATCATCGTTGACGAACCAGTTTTCTTCGAATCCTCCGCCGGGCCCGTTGCGGTTGCTGATGCCGTAGTTGGCAAAGAAGTTGAGATTTTTTTTGCGGTAGTTGAGGTTGGCGGCTATTCCATAACGTTTGGGGTAACCCACATGTACGTCGAAGGAGCCGTTGAAGCCCTTGCGTTGTTCTTTGCGCAACACGATGTTGATGATACCGGCCATACCTTCCGCCTCGTAGCGCGCCGAGGGGTTGGTAACCACTTCAATGCGATCGATCATGCTGGCTGGCAGCCCCCGCAATCCATTGGCATCGCCTGTGCCTACCAGGCCGGAGGGTTTGCCATTGACGAGCAGGCGAACATTTTCGCTGCCGCGCAAACTGACATTTCCGTCGATGTCGACATTTACAGAGGGAACATTGTCGAGTACATCGGTGGCATTTCCTCCAGCGTTGGCCAGGTCTTTTCCTACGTTGAACACCTTTTTGTCGAGCGCGATATGGAGTTGGCTTTTTTCGGCCCGTACCTCTACTTCTGCCAGCATGCTCGCATCCGGATAGAGTGCGATGGTGCCCATGTCAACCCGCTTTTGGCTGTCGCCCAATTGGATGTTTTCGACCGTTTGGCTTTGGTACGACAGGAATTCTATTTTGACAAAGAGGAAGCCAGGTTTGGCAGCTATGTCGAACCGGCCCTGATCGTCGGTGATGCCCCCGGTGACGATGCTGCTGTCGACCTGATGAAAGACGGTAATGGTGGCAAACTCAAGCGGTTGATCGCTATCTGCGTCTTTTACGATCCCAAACAGGTTAAACCCTTCACCCGGTTTGGCAGCGGGATGGCGGTCGGGGCGCTGGCCATTTGCCGCAAAGGCGAAAAGGAGCAAGCCTAAAGTGAAGAACATTTGTTTTTTGAATGTCGTTGGGTACATCTCACAGGTATTTTTGCAGATCATCAAGCCTACAAAAGTACGATAACATATTGGTAATAGCTGGCCTTTGGCTTATTTTAACAAGGGTTGTTGATCTGTCTTCACTACATTCAGTCAGCGGGCAGCTCGCTGGTTGAGCGTAATCGAACCCAGCACTACCAAACCACAGGATCACAAAACCGCTACAAAAGCATCGACAATGGTTTTGAGGAGGACGAACAAACCCGTTCTCCCTTCGTTGGTCACGGGGCTGCTGTCGTCGAGGAGGATGGCATCTTCGATGAAGGCGAGGAGGTCTTCCTGGGGGTGGTTGTCGAAAAAGGGGGTGAGGCGGTCGCGGAAGGTGCCCTGGAGGTTGGCTTCGAGTAGTTGCCAGTTGGTTTCTTCAGACTGCCCCAGCGTAGTTTCGTCGAGGGTGGGAAGTTCGGGGTGAGCGGCCAGGATGGATTGCCAGATCACCACTGCCAAAAACAACAATAGTTCCTGCTCCGGCCTGGTAAGTATCTTGACGTGATCGGCCAGCAGAAAGGCCAGCAGAGTAGGCTGTTCTTTGGCCATTTTTTCGATAAAATGGGAATCTTGTATGCTGACTTCTGCGGCGACCCGGTCGATCAATGATTCGGAGATGAATTCCATGACGTGGCTGTTTTGTTAGAAATGTCAACTCCGGAAATCATTCCGACAATATTTTCAATTCGAGCCGTTGGTTTTTACGGCAGTTTTCGACCGAGTCATTGGGGAAGAGGGGCTGCGATTTGCCGTAACCCTTCCATTGGATGCGGGATTGATCGATGCCTTGTCTGGTCAGATAGTGAGCGACTGCGCGTGCGCGGTCGTCCGACAGTCGGTTGGCGAAGCCAGTACTGCACCAGCCATTGGTGTGGGCGCCGATCTCCACTTCGAGGTTGGGGTGGTCGGTCAGCAGTTCGTAGAGGCGGTCGAGTTCGATTTGAGATTCGGGCTTCCAGCGGTCAGAGTTGGCTTCAAAGAACAGGTTATTGAGCGGTATCACCTGTCCGGTTTCGAGGGGGTACAATTGGAGGTGGAGGTGGCGATTGCCGACTTTCCTGCTGGGAACGTTTCTGGCTTGCAGGTCTTCTTCCGAAAAATAATAGGCTGGAGCGGAAACCTCTTCCTTTTCCAGTTGGCGGATCATGGATTGGATTTGCGAGCGCACATCATCGGCCATTTGGCGGGTGAGCAGGTATTCCAATTCGATTCGCAATTCCCGCTTTACCTCTTCGCGGAGTTGCTGTTTAAGTTCCCGTTTCACTTCCTGGCGCAGGGAAGCTTTCAACTCTTCTTCCACTACTTCGATCAGTTCGCCTTTGAGTTCTCTTTTGGTCTGGGAGCGGGATTGTCTGCGAAGCGCTTTCCGGTAATTGGTTTCGAGGTTTCCGACCAATCGTTGGAATTCGTCGGCGTATTGATTGCGGGTCGGCTCCTCCATTTCTGCGTTCATTTTGAAAGCAACGTCTTTGAGGAGGTCGGCTTTCAGCTCGCGCACTACCCGGTCGCTCATTTCGGATTCGAGGTCGAGTACCGACCGTTCGACGAAGGCCTCGAAGTCGCGGTAGGTTTCGACGGAAGAGGCCACGACTGTTTCTTCCGATTGCTCATCATCGGGGCTGGTGTCGTTGGCTTCGTTGTATTTACGCTTCATGGCCTCAAGCTCGCTTTCTCCCTTGCGTCGCGTAAACTGGCGGGTCTCGTCCTGATTTTCTTCCACTTTATTGTGTTTTCTGAATCGGCGTTTCATGGCGTCCAGTTCGGGGTCGCCGGTAGAGGTTTCGTCGTTTTGATCAGGAGTTAATCCGGTTGCCTCGTAATATTTTTCTCTCAGGTTGTCGAGTTGGGGGTGGTAGCCTTTGGGGGTGAGGCGGGAGGTGGTGCGGGGCAATTCAGCCAGGGGGGAGCTTTGCCGTTGTTGTTCGAGTGTAGCTATTGATCTGTTGAGTTGTTGAAGCTGAAGTTGGAGTTGGTCCAATTTGGGTGATGATCGCATGGCCTGGTCGTCGTTGTCTGTTTGTCTGTCCAGCTCTTGTAATGGTTGGTCGGTAATGGTTTCGCTTTGCGCAAAATAACCGGGCACCTTGGCATTCAACTGGAAGTTTTCCCGGTTGGGCAATACAAATTGAAAGCTGCCTTCGTAGTCTGTTGACTGTTGGAGGTCGTTGCCATCTGCGTTTAACGATTGGAGGCGAACCTGACCGGCAAGCGGATAGCCTGTAGTGACATCCATGATGGTTCCGCTGATGAGGGTGGTCCACTCCGGTCGGGAGTCCGGTGGAATAGGCACGGTTGAGAGTGATCTGTCGTTTTTTGGGGAGGCAGTGGCGCAATAAAAATGAGTGCCTTCGGGGTCGAGCGAGAAGGCGGGATGGCCGGTATCGAGGCTAATGCCGGTGGAGCGGGGTATGGTCCAATCGGTCCAGTTGTTGCCGATGCGGTTGGCGGCCATCATTTGGGGTGGGTGATTGTGAGAGGGGTCGTTGCGGAGGAAGAAAAGCGTTTTGAAATCGGAGGCCAGGCAGGCGTGTAGCTCGTCTTCTCCCGAGTTGATGACCGGGCCCAGGCTGATGGGTTCCGACCATAGTTGATCGCTGATTTTTGTGGAAACGAAAATGTCCTTGCCGCTGTTGGCATCGGGATTATCCATCGCCAGCAACAATACATTTCCGTTGGTTGCCATAGAAAAGCTGATGGGGGTAGTTTTTTGAAAATGTTCGATGTGTACGGGTTGTGGGTTGTCCCAGATGCGTCCGTTTTTTTGAGTGTACACCAGGCCGGAGTTGCCGAGGTTGTAATTGTCGTTGAGAAAGAGGGTTTGGCCGTTGGCGTTGGTGCCGACTACGAAGTTGTCTTGTCGGTTGTTGAGTGGTACGGCCATATTGACGGGTTTGCCCCAGTGTCCCGGTCTTTGGCGGAAAGCCACCCAGATGTCGTAATGGTCGTCTTTACCGATGTTTCGCGGATGTCCCTTGCGGGAAAAGAAGATCGTTTGGCCGTCGGAGGTAATGACGGGGTTGGCTTCGTCGTAGCTGGATTGAAGGGAGGCCAGTTCCTTTTGGTCATCAGGTGCCGTTTGCGCCAGAGCAATACCGCAGCCAAATAAAGAGATTAAAAGTAGTAGCTTCCTCATATCGAACCTTAGGTGCTTTGCCGAAAAACCGTCAGACTATACCAAAATCTAAATGGTCATAATGTCTTTTTCCTTGGCCTCGATCAGGGTATTGGTTTTTTCAGCGAATTGTTTGACCATTTTTTCCACTTCTTCTTCACGTCGTTTGCCGGCATCTTCTGGATAGCCATCCTTTACTGCTTTCTTGAGGTAGTCCATTATTTTATGGCGGCTGTTGCGGAGGCTGATCTTGGTTTCTTCTCCCAGCGATTTGGCCTTTTTGACGAGGTCCAGGCGCCGTTCTTCCGTGAGGGGTGGCATGTTGATGATGACCGATTCGCCATTGTTCTGAGGGGTGACGCCGAGGTTGGCAGCAAAGATGGCCTGTTCGATGGGACCGATCATTTTTTTCTCCCAGGGTTGGATGCTGATCATTTTGGAGTCGGGAGTGGTGATGTTGGCCACCTGATTGATGGGGGTGGGATTGTCGTAATAATCCACCAGAATGCCGTCGAGCATAGAGGGGTTGGCTTTTCCTGCGCGTATTTTGCCCAATTCGCGGTGGAGGTGTGCAATGGCTTCGTCCATTTCCTGATTTGCCTTGCCGAGTTGTGTAGTGATTTCTTCTTGCATGACTGTATTCATTATTCAATATTCATTAGCGGTACAGGCGTAACGTAAGCTGTCCGCATAAACAACGCAAAATAAGGACATTTCCGTGTTTTGACAAAATGGATGCTGCAAAGGTAGGGGGTATTCAGGGCTCTACGGGTAAAAATTTGTAGACAACACCCTGGTCAATGACCGTGATGACCTCTTGCCGGATCATTTCCTCGACGATGATGTCCAGATTGATGTGGCCGGCGAATTCCTGGTTGGAGAGAGAAATGTACTGTTTGAGCTCTTCGGTAGTAGTGGGAGGGTTGTCGGAGTTCATCAGCCGGCGGGTGGTTTCGCGGATGATCTTTTCCCGTAAGGTGGCTCTTTCTTTTTCATCCTCGAAGGGAAACTGCTCTTTTTCATTGTTGGGAATGACGTCGGATTCGCTGTTGGGGGTGTTTTCGGGTTTGGTGGTGTTTATGCGCAGGCAGTTGCGGCCAAAATCGTTGATGCATTCGATCATGGGTTCGATGCTTTCTTCGTCGGAGATGACGACAAATTCTATTATATTGTTCGTTTTTTTGTGGAGCTTCCCCATGAGAAAGGCGATGTAGTAGTGGATATTATTGGCCCCTTCGGTGTTGGCGGATATCCATTTGACGTTGCTGCCGAAGCGTTGAATTTTGCGGACGATCTTGAGGGGAATGGATTGTTGGGAATGGTCAACCAGGATGTAGGCTTTGTCGCATACCGTTTCCAGTTGCTTAACCTTGATTTTCTTCAGGTTGTCAAAATCAATAAAAATATATCGGTTGGTAGGTGATTTGTCCATATGCATCGCAATTGGGATATATCGGATTCAATTTCCATAAGCGGCTAATATAGAAAAAAAATTCTAATTAAAAAAATCGGTATTTATTTATTTTTCAAAATTCCTTATCGTCGTTGCCGGTACTTTAATAGCAAAAACAGCAAAATAACAATAGAAGAGAGGGCCTGCGCCACATAGGTCATGGCGGCCCACCATAGCGAGTCTTTAGCCCCCACTTGTTCTGCTTCGGTGGTCACGTTGCTTTGTTCGAGCCAGGCCAGAGCCCGGTTGCTGGCATCGAATTCTACCGGCAGGGTGATGAGGCTGAACAAGGTCGTTACCAAAAATGCAATAAGCACTATTAATAAAAAAACACCCGACTCGGCCATCAGGGCAAATATCAGCAAAAACCCCTGCGCCATCGAAGCCGCTTTGACGAAAGGCACCAAAGCCGAGCGAACATTCAGAAAGGGATATGCCGTAGCATGTTGGACGGCGTGGCCGCATTCGTGTGCTGCCACGGCCGCCGCGGCGATATTGCGCCCCTGATATACGGCCGGGCTAAGGGCGATGGTCTTGTTCAGCGGGTTGTAATGATCGCTCAAAAATCCTTTCCCCGGCACGATCCGCACATCGGTGATGCCATAGTGGCGAAGCATTTCCATTGCTACCTCTTTGCCGCTCATCCCACTTCTGATGCCCATCTGGCTATAATATTGCACTTTGCTTTTGAGCTTTCTGCTCACCCAAACGCCGATCATGGTCAGCGCACCGGCCAGCAGGTAATAAATCATATAGTCGGATCCCATGGTGAAGGTTTTGTTTAAAGGATTTTTACTCATGCCCAGTTTAGGGTGAAATTCCACGGCGCGCCCTTAATCCCTGAGGGAAACCAAGCTCGCCTTCACCCCACAATGGAGATGAGCAAGGAATTTTTGGTTATGTGACTGACAGATGGCACGGCTGGTCTCTTAATTTAACGTTAAAAAACAAGAAGGCGATCTCATCAGATGGTGGCAAACCCGGTGTAAGGCTCCAATACGGCGGGGATTCGGATGCCCTCCGGTGTTTGATTATTTTCCAACAAAGCTGCTACAATACGCGCCAGGGCCAGGGCGCTCCCGTTGAGGGTGTGAGCCAGGTGGTTTTGGCCATTGGCATCTTTAAAGCGGAGTTTCATCCGGTTTGACTGAAACGTTTCAAAGTTGGATACCGAGCTCACTTCGAGCCATCTTTTCTGAGCCGCCGACCATACTTCAAAGTCAAAGGTCAGGGCAGAGGTGAAGCCGAGGTCGCCACCACATAAGCGGAGGATGCGGTAGGGCAATTCGAGTTTTTGCAACAATCCTTCTACATGCTGAAGCATATCCATCAGAGTATCGTACGACCGGTCGGGGTGCTCAATAACGACGATTTCTACCTTTTCAAATTGGTGGACGCGGTTGAGCCCTCTGACGTCTTTGCCGTAGGCACCGGCTTCGCGCCGAAAACAAGGCGTGTGCCCGGTGAGTTTTACGGGGAGCTGGTGGTGGTCAACAATTACGTTGCGATACATATTGGTAATGGGCACTTCGGCGGTGGGTATCAGATAGAGGTCGTCTTTTTCGGTGTGGTACATCTGGCCTTCTTTGTCGGGCAGTTGGCCGGTGGCGGTGGCGGTAGCTTCATTGACGAGCAGGGGTGGCATTATTTCCTCGTAGCCAGCCTGGCGTGCTTCGTCGAGGAAGAAATTGATCAGCCCCCTTTGGAATCTGGCTCCTTTTCCGCGAAACAGTGGGAATCCCGCTCCGGTTATCTTGACGCCTAGTTCAAAATCGATCAGGTGGTATTTTTTGGCCAGTTCCCAATGGGGTGCCGCCGAATCTCCCAAATCGGGGAGGGGTTGGTTCCAGTCTTTGAATAGTTCATTATCCTGGTCGGTGTTGCCGGCGGGCACTGATGGGTGCGGCACATTGGGAATGGCGTAGAGCATCTCTTTGAGTTGATCGCCTATCTGCTGTGCTTTTTCGGCCAGTTGCTGGGACTGTTCTTTGTATTGCCCCACCTGGGCGCGGAGTTCGGTGGCGCGGTCTTTTTCGCCTTTTTTGAATAAATCGCCGATTTCTTTCGACAAATTATTGATATTGGCCCTGGTGTCGTCGAGCAATTTTTGGGTATGTTTTCTCTCGTCATCCAGTTCGATGATCTGTGGAATAAGCTGGTGGGTGTCAGCAGGGTAGTTTCGAGTGCTTAACCCTTTGACAATCAGCTCTTTATTATCTCTTATATAGTTTAGTGACAGCATAAAAAAAATGTGAGAAGATGTTTTTGGTATAAAATATGTGGTCTAATAAACAGCGGATTTCATCGAATAATTCCGGGGCTTTGTGGAAAACTTTATTGAGATTTTTCGCAAAGATAGTATTTGAATTAAAAATAAAATGTATTTTTGCCATACCGAAAGAGAGGTATACCTCGTTTAATAAAGAATATAGTTAACTTCCTGACCATAAACGAACTTCCTTCTTATCCCCGCTTTTTTCCTTATTTTAAATTCAGGGTATAATAATGTTTGCAAGGTGGCTTGTCTTTCTGAAATTGTGTCGCATCTAACATATCAAGTAAGTTCCGGTTTAAAATTTACTCAAAATTGGTTCCTGGGGTTTTTTGGAATGCGATTCCATTTATATGAAAAACAGAGGCGAGCAGTCGCTATGTAAAAAGGATCTACCGGTTGTTATTGATTCACAATAAATTATGTTTATTTACTTATAAAACAGCATAATTTGGCGATTTCGTCATATTAATGTTATTTTTATCGCTCCACATCCGAATCAGATTGACCCTTATGCTACTCCCGAGGCCAAAAGATGGAAGAACCCTCTAACTATGGGGAGTCAACATTAGGAATGTATCATTCAGCTAAAGAACAACTATTAAAACTTCACACACAAAATGCCTTTTGAATAAGGCATACTTTGATTGAAAACCCATCTCTGGTCAGAGGCAGTACACCTCTATAATGACTGAAATGATTGGTTTGCAAAACACGCAATTTATACCGTTTCAACATAATGACTTTTAATCACAGAAAGGCCACCCGACACTGTCTCCCATTGCCGATTTACCAACCAGATCTATTTTTCTAACCATTTATTTTAAACATACTTACAACTCATGTACGATATTTTGCAATTAAACGAAATGCTTGTTCCGGATCTGAAGAAAATTGCAGAACAGCTCAACCTCAAGGGCTACAAGCGAATGAACAAACAGGAATTAATCTATAAAATCCTGGACGAACAGGCCCTTTCCGACGAAAAACGCCCGGAAGGCAAAAAGACTTCCGTACGCAGAGGTCCCGGAAGGCCAAAAAATTCTAATCACAATAAAGATCAACAAATGGACAAAAAGACTTCCAAATCAAGAGAAGCCTCAGACGATAATAAGCCCGAACGGAAAAAGAGAGCGCGAAAACGAGTCGCCGTCTCTACCGAACCCAATGCCATTTCTGAAAAGGAGGAATCCAATCCCATTTCTGAACCTCCTCCTCAGGAAACGCCTCCGCCACCTCCTCCTCCTACCCCACCACCCCCCACCACCAACGTAGAAAAAAACACCCCCGCTCCCCAAATGCCCGCCGATCCTTCTCAAAAATTTGACATCGAACTGGACGGCATCATCGAAGGGGAAGGCATCCTCGAAATGATGCCCGATGGCTATGGCTTCCTTCGTTCGCCCGATTATAATTACCTCACTTCTCCCGATGATATTTACGTTTCGCCGTCGCAGATAAAACTCTTCGGCCTCAAAACCGGTGATACCGTCAAAGGAGCCATACGACCTCCCAAAGAAGGGGAAAAATATTTCGCATTACTGAGGGTGTCCAACATTAACGGACTCGATCCCCTCAACGTAAGAGACCGGGTGCCCTTCGACTACCTCACTCCGCTGTTCCCCACCGAAAAATTCAATCTGACCGCCGTCAACAAAGGCAAGGATTACGGCAACAGAATGATCGACCTGTTTACACCCATCGGTAAAGGACAGCGCGGACTCATTGTGGCTCAACCCAAAACGGGTAAAACCTTCCTACTCAAAGACATCGCCAACGCCATCTCCAAAAACAATCCCGAATGTTACATGATCGTCCTGCTGATCGACGAACGACCAGAGGAGGTTACCGATATGCGCCGAAGCGTCCACGCCGAAGTGGTCGCCTCCACCTTCGATGAACCCGCCGACAACCACGTAAGAGTGGCGGGCATCGTCCTGGAAAAAGCCAAGCGACTCGTAGAAAGCGGACACGATGTGGTCGTCCTTCTCGACTCCATCACCCGCCTGGCACGCGCCTACAACACTGTAGCCCCCGCCAGCGGAAAAGTATTGTCGGGAGGTGTGGAAGCCAATGCCCTCCACAAACCCAAAAAATTCTTCGGAGCAGCGCGAAACATCGAACACGGCGGATCGCTCACCATACTGGCTACCGCCCTGATAGACACCGGCTCTAAAATGGACGGCGTTATCTTCGAGGAATTTAAAGGTACCGGCAACATGGAACTCCAACTCGATCGTACCCTTGCCAACAAACGACTCTACCCGGCCATCGACCTGACCAAGTCGAGCACCCGCCGCGAAGAACTGCTCATGGACCGGGAAACCCTCCAACGCATGTTCATCCTGCGAAACCACCTGGCCGACATGAAACCGGTAGAAGCTATGGAGTTTTTGCGTAAGCACATGCTCCACACTTCTTCCAATGAGGAGTTCCTGGCAACTATGAACGGATAGAAGACCGGGCGACCACAAAACGATCCTTGAATAATTGTATATTAAACGGAAAAACCGTACCTTTGTCGCCCAAATTAAAATTTGCTCATTCCCTCCGGGGAAAAACGATGTTCCACAATGAAAAGGACATTTCAACCTTCAAAAAGAAAAAAAGTCAATAAACACGGTTTTCGCGCCCGCATGGCCAGCAAAAACGGCCGCAAAGTATTGGCCCGCCGCCGGGCTAAAGGACGCACCAGATTGACCGTTTCTGATCAACTGCATCGAAAGTAATTACGGCCAATCTACCAGACTGAGTATTCCGACGGCAAATTCTTCCAGCCATCGGAATACTTATTTTTCCCTTCTCTTTGTTTTTCCATACCTTGTACCGGCTACTGCTTATCGCAAAACGGATATGGCTGATCAATCATTTAAAAAGTCGGAACGCCTGAAAAGCAGAAAGGCGATCGCCCGCCTGTTTAAAGAAGGCCGTTCGATCAACAGATTTCCCGTCAGAGCTGTCTGGTTACCGCTCGAATCTACCAGCAGGTGCGCCACTTTTCAATTTGCAGCAACGGTGCCCCGCAAAAAATTTCCCAAAGCAGTAGACCGCAACCGCATCAAAAGACAAATACGGGAGGCCTATCGACTACACAAGTCCCTCCTCTACCAAACAACCATACCCAACCCTTCCGGCGCTGACGCGTATGGAATAATGATGATCTATCTGGCCAACCACTCCCTGCCCTATGCACAGATCGAAAAAAGCATCGGCGGGATCGTCAGGAAGCTCGCTGCTCAACTCGAACAAAATATCCGGTAACCAGCAGGCCATTCAGGACTGCTTTTTGAGCCCTACTTTCATGGAAAATGCACACCCAATATGAAATACCTCCCTTTGCTTTTTGTAGCTTTCTTCCCTCTGTCACTTTCTGGGCAGACGTTCATCCAAATGGAAAAATACGGTTCGCTTAAAGTCAAAAAATACTATCCAGGCGATCAAATGACCTTTCGCATCAAGTCACTGGGCAATAGCTGGCTGACAGAAACCATTGAAGACATCCGGGTAGAAGAGAATTACGTCGTGTTTTCCAACCGCATTGTAGCTCTAAACGACATTACCGCCATCCGCTCCTACCGGCCATCCCGGTGGTCTAAGCCCTGGAGCAACAGACTATATATGTTCGGCATCAGTTGGGGTGGATTTTCCCTTTTGGGTACCCTGGCCGGATGGCCCTTGACCTGGGCAGCAGCCATCGTGCCCGCTACCTCTTTTGCTGCCGGTTTGCTGATTAGAACCCTTTTCAAACATAAAACCTACAAACTGGGAAAAAAGCGATGGCTGCGCGCCCTGAACCTCAATCCGCTACCGGGTCCGTGATGGATTAATTCAAAAAGCAGATCAGTTGTTAAATTTTTTTAAAAGAAGTCGAATTTCCCCGCACTCGCGTACGGCACGTTAGAAGGAAGTCTGACTTCTGACCTCTGGCTTTCCATCAAAACCCAGCTCCCCGATTCACATCATTAATTCACCTCCAAAGGATGAAACCGGTCATTCCGCTCGTCGTAAATCCCGTTGAAAAGCGACATCCGGTAGCGATACTTCCCCGGTTCGGGCGGCGCGACCAGGGGCAGTTTTACGGAAGCACAGCCCCCCGCTTCCAGCGATGTTACCGGCAAAGCTGTTCGCTTTTTCGATTGCTGTATCCATTTTTTATAATGAAATACGACATAGCCAATGGCAGGGCGGGTGCCCTTATTACCTCGTAATTGTATTGTTGCATTGGTTGGGTTGCAGAGTTCGACGGCTACGATGGTCGATTCTTCTGCCGCCATTTCATCAGGTGGTTCTGCCACCCGGATGGTGAGCCGGTTGTAAAAGTAGAGACTGTCGAGTAGCTCGACGTATACGTGGTCTTTGCCGGCGAGGTCAGTGCCCGGCTGGCTGCGGGGAATGTTGTGGACGAGGGCCACCGGTTGGCCCTGCAATGCTTCCTGTCGGGCAGTCATCAGGTCGTATTGGCTTCCAGCATAACCGACGGTATTGAGAGCAAAGCCATCCTGGCTGTAAAAACTGTATTTGGCAGCCCGCTGATAGCTGTTGAAGAACAGGGCCGGACGGCCATCAGCTACCGCTTCCAGATCAGCGGCCCACTGGTCCCAACCGTGAAATTCTCTGCTGAGGGGAAATATTTTACTTGGAATAAAGTTTACCACAAACACCAACCGGAATATGGCTATCAACACCAGGCTGGGCCATCCCAGTCGGGGTATCCATTTCACCCAGCCGGGTTTTTCCGCAAGGAAGTGCCAAGCCATATAGGCCAGAGGCACCAGGCCCATAGCTGTCCAGTTGGGTTCGACCCGGCCTTTGAAACTGCTGACAAGAAAAAATCCGAAAATGCCATAAAAGGCGTACTGCAATCCCCGTTCGAAATTGTTTTTTGGTGAAAACCGATAAGCCGCCCAAAACAGGACGAACCCGATCAGCGGTCCAAACACCGCCAATTGCCCCAGCACATACTCTCCGACAAAGGCCAGCCGGTAGGGCTCTGTGGAGCGGTCGAACAACTGAAATCGAAAAGTTGGAAAATCGTGTGCATATTGCCAATACAAATGCGGCAGATACAATGCCGTAGCCACTGCCAGTAGTCCGTAAAACGATTTTTGCTGTAGCAACCGCCAGTTCGATAACAATACACTTACCAATACGACAATGCCGTGGTATTTGCTGTATCCCATCGCCGCTACAATTGCCCCCAGAAGTACGGCATATTTCCAGTCGTACCCGTTGAGGTATTGTCGGTAGAAGTAAAAAAACAAAGCCACCGTCAGCAACAATGGGATGTCGGGAACTGCTAAAAAACCAACGTGAACGATGGCACAACTGAACAACATCAAAAAAAACAACCCCACCTGCTGTCCCGCAGGTCGAACCAGTTGGAACAGCAGCCAAATGGTAGCCACATTGGCCAGCACGACAAAGAGACGAACGCCCAACTCGTTTTCCAACAAGGTGTACCCAAAATTTATCAGAACAGCGACGGCAGGCGGATGATCGAAGTATCCCCAGTCGAGGTGCTGGCTGTACACCCAGTAGTAGGCTTCGTCGTGAGCCAACTCGGCAAAAGCGCTTTGGAAGAGGTTGAGTAGGAGGATGGCCAAAAGGTAGGGCCAGGGTTTGTGGGCGGCGAACATTCGGAACTATTTGCGGCAAATATACAGATATACTTTTGGGTACACTCCGAAAGCAAATGAGCTTCGCCGCAGGTCAGGCGAAGCTCATTTTACAACTAAGATCAAGGGAAGGCTACTTCACTTCAAAAGTAATTTTAACATTGACTCGAAATTCCGACACCTTGTTGCCTTTCACCACTACGCTTTGGCTTTGCACGTAGGCCGATTTGATATTTTTGACGGATTTTGCCGTTCGGGATATTGCTTTTTGGGTGGCATCCTCCCAGCTTTTAGAGGAGTTAGCCATTACTTCAATCACTTTCATGATAGCCATAGTAATCAGATTTTTGTGGAAACAGAGTGTTGATTATGGTCGGTTTCCGGTTAGTAAATAAGTTGCTAAAGGTGTTATTTTGAGGCTAGTTCTTTGACTTTGGCGAAGAGTGCTTTCTCGTCGCCGGGGCGGTATTTTCTTTTATGGTAGGCAATGGTGCCGTCTTTATCGATGATAAAGGTTTGGGGCAGTCCGTTCAGTCCGCCGGGCATGACCCTTCTGAATTCGCGGTGTATGTCGTGGTAGGTATCCCAGGGCCATTTTTTTTGTTGTACTCTTTTGACGAAGTTAGGATAATTTTTGGAGAAATCCGTTGAGATGGCAACGAAGTTAAAGTCGGCTTCTTTTTCCCAGGCGGGGTACTGTTGACTGATGGTTTTCATTTCGAGGGCGCAGGGAGCGCAGGTTGTCAGCCAGAACAACAGGACGGTGGGTTTGCCATTGGGCTGAAGTACTTGGGCTGAGGTCAGTTGTTGGCCGTCTGCCGTTTGGAGGGGGATGTCGTGAGGATATACGGGGTCGATCTCCGATTTGGGGCGGGCTGTATCCATTACGTAGTTGGGCCGGTTGCGTACCGGCGGGGTAGTGTCGGGCTTGATGGTGGCCGGTTGTTTTTGCGGCTCCGGGCGCTGGTTGACTTTGGCATCGGCAGCTACTTCTGGCGCTTGATTTGAGTTTTGGCTACAAGCCAGAAAAATTAATCCGAACAAAAGCAAAAGGGTATTTTTCATAATCCGGTGTTTTAATTGTTTAATTTGTTCAAGGCTTTTTGAGCCCGGTCAAAATCGGGTTGCAAGTTGAGTGCCTGCTGGTAATCGTTTTTGGCGGCAGCCAGATCGCCTCTAATTTCGGCGGTGAGGCCCCGGTAATAGTAGGCCATCACAAAAGCAGGAGCTACCTTTACGGCCAGATCGAATTTTTGGTATGCCTGGTCGGTCGAATCCATTTCAAACCAAGCCAAACCGGCATTGTAGTGGGCATCTTCCATTTGCGGATTGAACTGATTCACTTTTTTGTATTGTGCAATGGCTTCTGTCAACTGACCTTGCTGATGCAAATACCGGGCCTTGCCAAAATAGGCATCGATGTAGGTGCTGTCGATGGCAAGTGCATTGTCGTAAAAACGCAGTGCCACAGGATTTTCTTTTTCGCTGAAAAGTTTTCCGAGCATGATCCATCCGTCGATCAGTTCGGGCTCAAAGTCGACGGCTTTTTGAAAGCTGGCGATGGCCCTGTCGGTATCGCCTATTTCCCAAAAGTTGCGGCCCATCATAAAATAGGCCTCTCCCAGTTGGGGGTCGAGTTGGAGTATCTGGTCGATCGTTTTCAGAGAAGGGTTGTATTGTTTGAGGATGAATTGAAATTCGGAGAGCTTCAGCAGAGTGGGTATGCGGTCGGGGTGGAGTGCTGCTGCGCGCTCCATCGTTTTGAGGGCGAGGCGTGACTGGTAATAGTCGAGGTAAATGTCGGCCAACAGGTGATGGTAATCCACATTGGTGGAGTCGATACTCATTGCCTTGGCCATGTCGGCAATGGCTTCGTCGTAGCCTTCTGCTTCGTAGTAAGCGGCGGCACGGGTGGCGTAGAGTTGAGCATTGTCGGGGTTTTTTATTATTTGTGCCGTGAGGGCATCGACGGTGGGGTTGCCCGTAGTTGGGACTGGAGGCGGGGTATTTTCGCTGGAAGCCTGGTCGGTTTTACATCCGATAAGGCACAACACCAACATTCCCAATAGAAAAAAGAGGTAGTAAAATTTGCGCATTTCTATTTTTAGATTCGTCATCAATGGAATCAACGGGCAGGTTTAGGCATTTTCTCAATGACCCGCTCAAAATTAAGTTATTTTTATAAAAACGATAAAAATAACTGATTCTTTTCCCGCCTCCTTGCACTATCCTGCGTACATTTGTTGCAAAACAGAAAAGATATGACATACACTGCCAAAAGGCCTCAACAAGAAGATGCGTCCGACTATTTTCACATCTACATCAAGCAGGTTGCCGACGATGATTTTTTGCAGGCATTGCAGCAAGGGTACGACGAAATGGTCGCTTTTCTTCAACAAATACCCGGCGAAAAATGGTCGTACCGCTACGCCCCCGGAAAGTGGAGTGTTGCGGAGGTACTTCTGCATTTGATCGACACCGAACGCATTATGGCCTATCGGGCACTGCGCATCGCCCGCAATGATACCACTCCCCTGCCTGGTTTTGAGCAAGACGATTACATTCCTTTTTGCAATGCCGGAGAGCGGTCGTCAACTTCCATTATCGAGGAGTATAGATCGGTGAGAATGGCGACCCTTTCGTTGTTCAAACAGTTGGACGATGCTGCCTTACAACGGGCGGGAACGGCTTCCAACAGTCCCTTCACTCCCAGATCGCTGGGATTCATCATTGTCGGCCATCAAATACACCACCTCGGCGTACTCAAAGAGCGGTATGGGGTTTGAAGAGCTTACACAAAAAACAGGACAGCCCGGAACCGGTACTGCCCTGTTTTTGTAATTTTAATGTTAAATGCCAGTCGGAAGTTGAACGATATTTGATTCAGTAGTTTTGCCTCCCTCGCGCAGGCTAGGTTAGAGCGAAGTCTGACTTCTCATCTACTTACGTAAAAACCGGCCAAACATCTTCATGCCCATACCGGCGAGGTCGTCCATGACGGAGCCGTCGCCATCCTGGTCGAGGAGTTTACCCACGAGGCCCATTTCCTGACGCTGAGCAGAGCCTGAGCGGACGGTGTTCGACAGTATCTGTGCCAGGCCACCGGCATCAAGACCACTTTGCTTTTTTTGACGGCCCAACATGCCCATCACCATAGGAGCCAGCATAGTGAGCAGGTTTCCGGCTTTGTCACCGCCCAGGCCACTCATCTTGCTGAGCATATCGACTACTCCGGACTGTTTACCGCCCAAAACGTGTTTGAGAATGCCGGCGCCGTTGAGGGCACGGGTGTATTGAGGGTCGCGGGGTGCACTACCGCCCAACATGCCGCCAAGGTTGTCGAGTATGCTCCCGTCGTGGTCATTGTCGAGGGCGTTAGCCAGCGCGGAGGCACCTTCGGGAGTGGAGGCGTTCTTGGAAAGAGCAGCCATCAATGTAGAAATAGCACCCTGGGCAGCTATCTGGGTGGCTTGTTTATCTGCGCCGCCAAGTTGTTGGCTCAATTGATCGATCATTCCTTCAGAGAGTTGACCTTCGAGCAGGTCCATTAAATTTTCCATAAATTAGAATTGGTTAGTTAAAAAGTTATAAAAGTTAAATTTGTTTTTTGAACCTTCGTTTAAACTACAATCGTACAATCCGCAATATAAACAATCTGCGTCAATTAAAGAGGGCGCTACCAATCATCTCATGCGACTAATCATCTTTCTCAATATCCTACTTTTCTTTTGTTACGATGCCGCAAAGGCGCAATTTCTTCATACCCCCAAAGAGATAAATCACATTATAGAGACTTCGACGGTGACCTACCAAACGGATAGTATACTTCCTGCCCAACCCCTTGTGCCTTATCCGGTATTGTCTTCAAAATACGAACACCTACTGACGGCCAACACCACCCTGGCGGATACTATTCAGACGACCAGTAAGCGGAAAAAGTATCTAAAAAAAGCAAATAATTCTTTTTTTAATGGAAATTACCAGCAGGCCATCGAGTTTTACAAAAAATTCGGCGTGGTAAACCATCATCAGGAGATCGTAGTCCGCATGGCCTATGCCTATCAGCAACTCCGGCTCCCCGATGAGGCCATTTCACTATACGAATACCTGCTTTCTGATACCCTCCGTGACGCATTTATACATTTCCAACTGGCCTGTTGTTACAGAATGACCCGGAATTTTAGAAAGGCATGTCAGCAAATCACCCTGGCTCACCTATACAACCGCAACCACCCTGCCTATCTGGATTCGCTCGTCAGCCTGTATCGACATTGTGACTGGACCTTTCGGAAAATGGACTTCACCCCGCTGTATGAACTTCACCGCAACCCCGACAGCACCGTCTACATCCGGGCCGCCACCACACCCTGGCTCGCCTTCGCCTCCTGTAAGGCCGTCTGGGCATTCGAACCGGGATACTTCGAAAAAATGAAATTCCTTTCCAATGCCCAGCCCGACATCATCGAAACGAAGGAATGCCTTTTCAATGCACTGGCGGCTTATGAAGAGCTCGAACCTTCCAAAAAGGCCGACTATCCGGGGCTGTCAACCCTCTCCAGCGCCCTGCCCGATAAAAGGATCGACGATTTTATCCTCTACGAGATCACCTCCCGCCAACAGCCCGAAATCCTACACCACCTCCCTGCCAATCGCTTCCTCGAATTGGTTGACTACTTGTATGATTACCGGATTTTGAATTTGGAAAATTGAATTCAAATTGGTCGCACTGCCCTCTGCTTTTTTGAAAAAACGGCTTTCAGATTTGCACAATAAAAAAACAATTCATAACTTTGCATTTCAAAGTACTTTCTAAAACTCAATATTATGGTAATGGACCGACGCAATGAACACCTCCAGACCCTCAGTGAGATCCGCACGCTGATGGAACGCTCCTCCCGGTTTATTTCACTGAGCGGATTGTCGGGGGTGGCGGCCGGGTTGTCGGCATTGTTGGGAGCGGCGATGGTATATCTTTATTTGGGTATCGTGCCTTTCCAGCACAAAAAAATGTACTATGTAGTGGCTGAGAATATCGATAAATGGGGGATGGATTACCGAACGTTTTTTATCCTCGATGCGGCGTTGGTGTTGTTGGTGGCCGTTGCGGCAGGTATTTTTTTCACCACCCGCAAAGCAAAGAAAAAGGGACAGAAAATATGGGATCCGCTCAGCCGTCGGCTGTTGACTAATTTGCTCATTCCATTAGTAGCTGGCGGTATATTCTGCCTCGGCCTGTTGTACCACAACGAATTTGGTTTGGTAGCTCCCTCGATGTTGATCTTTTACGGCCTATCGTGCATCAATGCCAGCAAATACACCTTAGACGATATTCGCACCCTGGGCTTGCTGGAAGTGGCTTTGGGACTGGTCGCCTTGTTCAATATCGGCTATGGACTGGAATTTTGGGCCATTGGCTTCGGGCTGTTACACATTGTGTACGGCATCGTCATGTACTACAAATACGAACGGGCGGAAGCATTATGAAAAAGATCATTGCCAACCTCAACAAGGCCTTCGACAATAAGGTGCGGCTGGGCATTATGTCGCTACTATTGGTCAATGATTGGGTCGAATTCAAAACCTTAAAGGAAATGCTCGAACTGACCGACGGTCGGCTGGCCAGCCACATCAAATCGTTGGAAGAAAACAAGTACATCAAAATACGGAAGCAATTTGTTGGGAAAAAACCCCAAACCACTTACGCCGCTACCCCAAAAGGGCGGAAAGCCTTCAACGATCACCTCGACGCCCTGGAAGCCCTGTTGAACAACCGTAATTGATCTCTTTTTTTGATTTTAAACTTTGAAATTCAAAGTACTTTTATTTTAGATAATATTAAAATAACAATAAATATACAAGCATGGGATGTCCTTTTAAGCATCAAACCCATTTAGGCATCGACCACGAAGCCAACACTACTTCTACAGCAAAATATAAAGCCATGATCGCCCCCTATTTTCCGGACGGAAAGCGCTCCTCTGGCGGACTGACTGATGCCGCCGGCCTGTTCGGACCAAAGAGTATGCACTGGCGCCTGTACCGGGAGCCGGGCATACTACTGGGCAGCTACCGGGCTCTGCTGTTGCAAATAGCTCACCCTGCTGTGGCCGATGGGGTACATCGGTACAGCTCCTTCAAAAAAGATTATTTGGGGCGGGCCCGCCGCACTTTCAACCAAATGAACCACCTGTATTTTGGTGACCGCTCTGCTGCCCTTCGCACCGGTATACACTTACACCGGATTCACAGCAACATAAAGGGAACGATAGCCTATGCTAAAGATGGAATAAGCCATAAGAAGCTCTATTGCGCCAATGACCCTGAACTACTGCTTTGGGTACTGGCCACCTTGATAGACACCAGCTTTTGGGCCTATGAGCAGGCTTGTCGTCCGCTGTCCCTTTCGGAAAAACAACAGTTTTACGCAGAGTCGAAACGGACTGCTCTGATACTGGGCATCCCGCTTGAAAAGTATCCGGCCGATCTGGATGCCTTCTACCGGTATGTCGACCAAATGCTCCGGTCGGATGTTTTGCGGGTAGATGAAAAAACGCAGGATTTAGCGAAAGCAATATTGCGCCCACCCTGCTTTCCGGCTTATCTGGCGCGCACCCTGGCCGCCGCCGGTTTGCCTCCCCGCTGGCAACGAGCATATGGCCTGACTTACACCAAAAACCAAAGACGTACCTATGCCTTCATCCGAATCATAACAAAATTTTTACGAAAGATCACGCCCCACCCTCTGGGTTATGCTCCTTCCTGGTATATGGCCTATGGCCGGGTGATCTGGGAGGAAGGTCACATGAATAAACTGGCCGGTAATCCGGCAAAGAATCAATCAGTAAAAAAATCGCTACCATGAATCAAAAACTATTGCAGCTCAATGCGCTACTATCGGTGGCGCTGCTTTTCAATCTGCTGTTCTGGCAAGAGAAAATGGGCTTGAATGTCTTGTTATTCGATCTGGCTCTTGGCTTTTGTGTCTGGCAGTTGTACCCGAAGGCGCGACATGAAAAACCAGTGTTATATACGGGCATCGGCACCCTGCTGATGGCGCTACTGGTCGTTTGGAACAATACCCATTTTGCAAAAGTCATTCACTTGTTGTCATTGCTCAGCTTTGTTGGGTTTGTGCAAGTGCGGTCGATGGCGTTTATAGGTACCGCTTTTGGAGTCGGGCTGACCAGTGTACTAGAGGGACCACTCAAGTCCATTCTGGCGCTGGGAGATGCCCTCAAGCTGGTGAAAGAAAACAATACTCCTCTGTTGGCCTATGGTCGGTGGGTGCAGTTGTCAGTAATCCCATTGGTCGTCGCATCTATTTTCTATGGTATGTATGCCTTGGCCAACCCCGCCTTCGCCCGGCTATCGGAGCAGTTCTGGGGAAAAATAGGGTTGTGGCTGATTCCAGACATTGACGTGTACCGATTGTTATTTTTCCTACTTAGCCTGCTAATTGCCATTGTTATTTTGTGGCCTTCTCATGTGTTCAGGAATTTCAGGGAAGCCATCCGCCGTCACGTTTTGAAACGAGCCAAATCCACCAAACGGGTCAGATACTTCAAGTCACTCGACCTGAAAATGGAATACCGCGCCGCCTTATTGCTGATGGGAACTTTAAACCTCCTGCTGTTCGTCGTCAATGGGCTTGACATATGGCACATCTGGTTGGGCAACAGCTCAATTGCACACGACCAACTCAGCCAATACGTACACGAAGGAACCTGGTTGCTTATCACGGCCATCATCCTGGGCATGATCGTACTGGGCTATCACTTTCGTAAAAATTTGAATTTCTATCCCGGAAACAGATTGTTAAAAAAAGCGGCTTTTCTGTGGATTGCTCAAAATGGGGTTCTCACCCTCTCCGTGGGAATGCGCAATTTTCGATACATCGAACACTACGGCCTTGCTTACAAACGGCTGGGCGTTATCCTGTTTCTGATAATGGTACTCATCGGCCTGATGACGATGTACGTCAAGGTTCGTCGCCCAAAAACATTTTACTATTTGCTGTACCACAATGCCTGGGCCTGCTATGCCCTCCTCCTGCTGGCCGCCAGCATCAATTGGGATGTGGCCATCACCCGTTACAACCTCAACGCCAACACCAGTGCCCCTATAGACCTCCAATACCTGATAGATGATCTCTCCGACAAAAACATTTTCGTTTTATACCAACATTTTCAGCATTTTCCGGAAAATACGACCTGGCAACAACGCTTTCAAAACCACCTCAAAGTGAAAACGGAGCGTTTTACAACAAAACAATTACAATACAGTTGGCTTTCGTGGAACTACGCCGACCATCGCAACAGGAAATTCATCAAAAAGCACCGGGAATAATCCCCCTACCCTGCCACACCACAACGCTTCTTACTGGCTTGTTGGAAAGGCAGGTCGCGTACCAACCGTTGAAAGGACTCGGTATTGTGGTCGGGATTTTGATCGGAAGGCACATCCTGGAAGTAGAAGTCGGCGAGGCCCGCAACGCCTTTCAGCTCATAGGCGATCTGGCTTAGGCACTGGCTTTGTGCCTCTGTGTAGGATGGATTTTTGGAAAGGTATTTTTTGGCGGCCCTCCAGAGATAGACCTCAACCTGACGGTCGGTGGGCCGGTCGTAGTCGATTTTGCACATATTCGGGTTTTCGGGGAGGTAGCGTACCACGAATTCATCGCCATTTTCGAGCGGCATCCCATTTTGGTACAATGGGCCACCGGCGGGTTTGGACGTGACGGTATATCCCTTGCCGTTGGCAACGAAGTAGTAGGATACGGAGTGGTCCTCATTTTCGGAGGCGATCAATATTTTGGCCTGGGTCTCCTGCCCAAATTCCTGCAACAGGGTGGTAATGCCTTTTTCATTGACATTCGATCGCCAGTAATTGACGCCGATATACAAGCCTGCCACCATCAACAGCAGAACCGCTAAAAATCCCAGGCTTTGGTACAAATGTTTCTTTTCCTTCTTTTTCCGGATCCGGTTGCGGGGGGTATCAGCGGTCTTGTTGATGTGGAAGCCGTAGAGGAACTTGCCGTCCTGCCGCTCTATTTCCAGCTCGCAAAGTTGGTCTTCTATGAAAAAGGAGTAGGTCGCATCATCGAGGACGCTGAAGTCGATCAATACGATTTTGTTGTTGCAATATACCAACAAATGACCAGACTGGGCACCGTGGTATACCCCTACATTGTAGTTTCTACCGTTGTCACCTAAATATGTCCAGTTGAGCTGGTTCACTGTATTTGATGTTTGTTTTCCTTAAGATAAATCTTTTTGGCCAGAAAAGAAACAATCTTTCCGGTTTTAACATCTTAAAACAGTGCTTTTTAAGGCAACTTTGCTAAATTGGTGACGGTAATATTCAAAAATCCGCGTGAACCAAAATTTACATGCATGAACGACCAGGACAGAAATACCCTCCGTGAAAAGATCACGGCTGCCATCGCCAAAACCAAAAATAAAATCGTAGAACTGGAAGAGGCCACCCAGCCCATCGCTCCTGAAAATTCCATCGGAAGGATCAGCCGAATGGACGCCATCAACAACAAAAGCGTAGCAGAAGCGGCCTTGCGGACAAGCCGCCATAAACTGGAAAAACTGAATTTTGCCCTCAGCAAAATTGATTCCGCTGATTTCGGGACCTGCAGCCGCTGCAAACAACCCATTCCGCCCGCCCGATTGATGTACCTCCCCGAAAGCACCCGATGCGTAAACTGTGCCGACAGGTAAGCATATAAAAAACCAGGGCACCGACGTAATTGCTTACGCAGTACCCTGTATAACCCCAAAAAACCAAATGAAAACAATCTACATTTACAAACTCCAATGAGTGGAGTTTAATGAACTTTCAAGCACTAGGCTGTCCAGTTAATATCTTGAAAAGTGTTTCTTTAAAACCTGAGAAGAGCTCTTTGTTTTGCCTCTCCTTTTGTACATCCTTGTGACGCAGTTTGATCTGTTGGTCACTTTTCGTGAATAATTTTACGATCTGAGGCCAAGATAATTTTTAATTTAGCAGAGAAATCAAAAAATTACTCCAAAAGTTAGCAGTACAGCATTTTTCAACACCACATTAAACAAAATATAACATTGTTTAGCAAGCTGTTATTGATTTTTTATTCTGAAAATGCTAATTTTATTCATTTCCTCAAAATGAAATACCGGCAGCTATTTTTTTTAGTTAAAAAATTCTTAAGAAAAAAATATACCATTTACGGGATAAATTACCGACTAAACCAAACAGCTAAAATCCGTGGCCAAAATTAAAAAAGTCTTCATTTGCAGCAATTGCGGGGCTACTTCCCCCAAATGGAATGGACAATGCGCCTCCTGCCAATCATGGAACACCTTCCAGGAGCAGATCGTCAGCAAAAACACCACCCAGGAAGCAAAAAAACAAGTCTGGCAAAACGAATCCAAACGCCCCGGAAACGTCCGGCCCGTGGCCCTACCCGAAATCATTACCGGTGACACCCCACGACTACAGGTGCCCGACGTCGAGTTCAACCGGGTGCTGGGCGGAGGCATCGTGCCCGGCTCCCTCATACTCATTGGCGGACAGCCCGGCATTGGCAAATCGACCCTTATGCTCCAGTTGGCCCTCCAGATACCGGTCAAGATACTATACGTCAGCGGAGAGGAAAGCGAAGAGCAGATCAAAATGAGGGCCGACCGCATCGGCCAGGCTCATTCCGATTGTTACATTTATACGGAAACCAACGTATCCAAAATTTTGGCGCAAGCCCAAACACTAGAACCAACCCTGATGGTGATCGACTCAATCCAGACCCTGTCGTCGCCACACGTTGAGTCAGCCCCCGGAAGTGTCTCACAGGTGCGCGAATGTGCCGCCGATCTCCAACGGTTCGCCAAAGAAACGAGTATTCCGATCGTCATTATAGGCCACATCACCAAAGAAGGCTCCCTGGCCGGCCCCAAACTGCTCGAACACATTGTAGACACCGTACTCCAATTTGAAGGCGACCGCAACTATTCCTATCGCATCCTGCGCACCTTGAAAAACCGGTTTGGCTCGACCGACGAGCTGGGCATCTACGAAATGCAGGCCCGGGGATTGCGCGAAGTGTCGAATCCATCCGAACTTTTGCTTTCACAAACCGACGAGCAGCTCAGCGGCAGCGCTGTGTCGGCCACCATAGAAGGCATCCGGCCTATGCTGATCGAAACCCAGGCCCTGGTCAGCACGGCGGTATACGGTACTCCACAACGTTCTGCCACAGGATTTGACCTGCGCAGGCTAAGCATGTTACTGGCCGTTCTGGAAAAGCGGTGTGGATTTCCATTCGGTCAGTTCGATGTTTTTCTCAACATCGCCGGTGGCATCAAAGTCGACGACCCTGCCATCGACCTGGCCATTTTGAGTGCGCTGATCTCCTCACTGGAAGACGTGGCCATTGCAGGCGATGTCTGCTTTGCCGGCGAGGTGGGCCTGTCGGGTGAAATAAGAGCCGTCACCCGCATCGACCAACGTATTCAGGAAGCCGATCGCCTCGGATTTAAAGAAATTTACATCTCCAAATACACTAAAGGAATCGATACCAGCCGATACCAACTGACCATCCATACCGTAGGCAAGGTGGAAGAATTGTATCAACAGTTGTTTCAGTAAAAGAACCTTTCTCATCGGTCAGTTGTTTCAATTACATGACCGATCCCTCTCATCCCATCCTGCTTTTCGACGGGGTTTGCAATCTCTGCAACCGGTCGGTACAGTTCGTCATTCGACATGATGCCGCCGAACGGTTTCGGTTTGCGGCTTTGCAGTCCAACTTCGGGAAAGAATTGTTGGAAAAACACGGCTTGTCGCCAAATGATCTGGATACCGTGGTGTTGATCCACAAAGGCCGGGCAGCCACGCGTTCTGATGCCGCGCTGAAAGTACTGCACTTGTTGGGATGGCCATGGTCGATGGCTGCCGTCTTTTTAATGTTGCCAAAAGGGATCAGAGATGCGGTCTATCGCCAAATAGCACGCAACCGTTATCGGTGGTTCGGCCAACAGGAGCAGTGCATGATCCCCACCCCGGAGCTCACCAGCCGGTTTCTCGATCAGTAGTATTTTGCAATGTACCACTCAAAGGCTTGACCTTTCCTCCTAATATCCCTAATTTCGCAGCTTTATTCAGACATAAGTAAATCTTGCATATGGACACCACCTCCACTTCCCTGCGCCGAACAGAAATAGCCTCCCTACTGGCCAACCCAACCCTCAACGAAGATATTCGGGTCAAAGGATGGGTCAAAGCCTTTCGGTCCAACCGCTTTATCGCCCTCAACGATGGCTCCTCGATCAAAAACATCCAGGTTGTTGTAGATTTTGAAAATTTTGAAGAGGAGCTCATCCGCCAGATCAGTTTTCACGCTTGCATCGACGTTACGGGCCAACTGGTCGAATCGCAGGGCGCTGGGCAGGCTGTCGAAATACTGGCCAAAGACATCAGCATACTTGGCGGTTCCAATGCCGATGTCTACCCTCTCCAACCCAAGAAAATGAACATGGAATTTTTGAGGGAAAAAGCGCATTTCCGATTACGTACCAACACGATGAGCAGCGTCTTTCGCATCCAGCATGGCGTCGCCTACGCTATTCATAAGTTTTTCCACGACAATGGCTACTATTGTATGCATACGCCCATCATCACCGGCAGCGATGCCGAAGGCGCCGGCGAAATGTTTAAGGTCACTACACTCGATCCCGCCAATCCACCTAAAACCGAAGAGGGGAGTATCGACTGGTCGGCCGATTTTTTTGGCAAAGCCACCAACCTTACCGTTTCAGGCCAGCTTCAGGCAGAGATCGGAGCCCTGGCAATGGGGAAGGTCTACACTTTCGGGCCCACCTTCCGAGCTGAAAAATCCAACACCTCCCGCCACTTGGCCGAATTTTGGATGATTGAGCCGGAAGTCGCTTTCTACGATATTTACGACAATATGGACCTGGCCGAAGCCTTTTCCAAATACCTCATCAACTTCATACTCGACAACTACCCCGACGATCTTGCCTTCCTCGACAAACGCATTCAGAACCAGGAAAAGAATATGAAAAAGGAAGACCGCCGACCAATGGGATTGGTGGAAACCCTGCGGTTTGTAGTCGATAACGATTTTGAGCGGATCACCTACTCTGAGGCCATCAACCTGCTGCGCAACTCCAAGCCTTACAAAAAGGGGCGCTTCGAGTACGATGTGGAATGGGGCATCGACCTCCAATCGGAACACGAACGCTGGCTGGTGGAGAAAAAATTTCAAAAGCCGGTGATCGTTCGGGATTACCCCAAAGACATCAAAGCCTTTTACATGCGCCTCAACGACGACGAAAAGACCGTAGCCGCTATGGACGTCCTGTTTCCCGGCATCGGCGAGGTGATCGGCGGATCGCAAAGGGAAGAGCGGTTGGAAATACTGAAAGGCCGGATGGCAGCTATGCACATACCCGAAGAGGAATTGTATTGGTACCTCGAATTGCGACAGTTTGGCGGATGCCCTCATGCCGGGTTTGGGCTGGGTTTTGAGCGCATGGTGCAGTTTATAACCGGAATGACCAATATCCGCGATGTGATCCCCTTTCCGCGTACCCCGGGTAATGCCGAGTTTTGAGCTTTACTAAAATTGTAAATCAGTAAGCTTTTATACGTGAATAATAGTATTTGATACGATCATCTGCTTACCTGTTTCGCGCCCGGGATCCAATTGTCGGTACACTAAAGTTAGGTATGCATTTTGCTGCTAAAATTAGGTTGTGAAAGCAATAATGGTGTGTGACAGGGCAAAGAGCGATTTTGTCGCAACAGCCCCCACTCATTTCTGCTTTCTTTCCGAAAACCGGACTCGTCTATCTTATGAAACTACGCCTTTGTATAGCATTGATGGGGCTGATTGGGCTGCAATTTATCGGCACGGTGGGTTGTCGTAAATGTAAGGAACAAAAGTATTTCAGCGTTATAGAGGTCTTTTTAGAAAATGGACGGATCATAGATGAGGAGGCGATGCTGATCGATCCCGTAGCTTCTAATGAATACATCGAAATAAACGATTATTGTATTACAATGACGACGGGCCTGGAGTATGCCGCCGTTGCCGTACCGTCCTGTTATATGGCTGATTTTTTTTCTTTCCCTTCAGCTCTGGCATCCTGCGAGACTGCCCAACCGCTTCCTACCCATCGCATTCAGGAATTTACCGTGATCAGTAATGCCGATTTTATATTCAACAATGAGGTATTTGTTCCGGCAGGTACTTCGCTAAACAGCCACATCGTTGTCAGTTATGGGGACATACACCGCATTCCGCTCAATGAGTTTTTGGCCGGAGCCGACAGTCACCCTATGGAAATACCGATGTACCTGTTTATCGACAACCAGCCGGCTTACAACCAAATGCATCGTTTTTCTGTTGTTTATCTGCTGGACGACGGTCAGTCGTTCGGTGCGGCAACGGAAAAGGTGATCCTGGTACCGGATTGATATTGACAGGAGGTATTATTTTCGCGTAGATATGGTTCAATCACTGGTTCGTATATTTAGTATATTTGCCATTCCTTTGCCGATGTTTCATCATCAAACGGCCTGTGTGTATGTTAGAAGTTAGCCATCTGACCAAGACTTATTTCTCCGGCAATCGCTCTTTGACAGTGCTCGACGACATCAATTTCTCCATACCTGCCGGAGCCAGCTTTGCCATAGTAGGGCCATCGGGCAGTGGGAAGACCACTTTACTGGGCCTTTGTGCCGGCCTTGACCGGGCAACGAGCGGCTCGGTTACCCTAAATGGTATTGTGATCGACGATCTGAGTGAAGACGAGCGCGCTTCCCTCCGCAATGAACATGTAGGGTTTATATTTCAGAACTTCCAGCTCATTCCAACATTGACGGCATTGGAAAATGTAATGGTTCCACTCGAATTGCGAAATGAGCCACAAGCAGCTAAAAAAGCCCGGTTGCTGCTCGAACGGGTTGGGCTGGCAGACCGAGGCCACCACTACCCCACCCAGCTTTCAGGAGGTGAACAACAGCGGGTTTCCCTGGCAAGGGCTTTCGCCAATCAACCCAAAATATTATTTGCCGACGAGCCCACCGGCAACCTCGACGATGAAACCGGCCAAAAAGTAGAAGCATTGTTATTCGAACTCAACCGGGATGCCGGTACTACCCTGGTATTAGTGACCCACGACCTCGAACTGGCCGCCAAAACCGACCGGATATTGAAATTAAAAGGAGGACGGATGGTCACAGAAGCAACAGTAACCAATCAAAAGTCAATACAATGATCTCAAAAAAAATGGAATCGACTTTGAACAAACAAATCGCACTGGAGGCACAGGCCTCGGCATTGTACCTTTCGATGGCGTCGTGGTGCGATGTAAATGGTTTGGAAGGTTGTGCCAAATTTTTGTATCGCCAATCGGATGAAGAACGGAGTCATATGTTGCGCATTTTTCATTACGTCAACGATGTAGAAGGCCACGCCAACACCCCCGCTATAAAACAGCCGGCCCTGTCGTTTAAGTCGGTCAACGAGTTGTTGCAACAAGTCTACGACCACGAAAAAAAAGTAACCGGAGCCATCATGAAAATCGTAGACCTGTGCTACAAAGAGAACGACTACACCACCTTGCATTTTTTGCAGTGGTATATCGACGAGCAGCGGGAAGAAGAGGCGATGATGCGCACTATCCTCGACCGGGTCAAACTGATTGGCGACGGGCCGCAAAAGCTGTTCTTCATCGATCAGGAAGTGGAAAAATACAACCAACTGGCCGAAGCATCTGAACCAAACAACGACTGATCTATCACCAGATATGAAAGACGATGTATTAGACTACTTTCAGGATAGAGGAGCAAGCGGGCAAAAAATTATTGCCATTAAATATTTCTATTTCGAGTCGAAAGCCCGGTTGTATGCTGCCCGGCTCGAAGAAGAGGGCATCCCCTCTTTTGTGAGCAACACCAATTCGATCACTGCCTTCCCCCTGGGTGATGCCGGTATCGGGTTGCACATCCGGCAAAGTGACCAGAAAGCCGCCGCCGCCATTATCCGGGAAATGGACCGGCTGGCCAGCCGGGAAACCATTGAAAATGAATCGTTCCGGGAGGCGGATCACGACGAGATCGACTACCAGCGGCAATTGAATCAGCAAAAAAAGAGCGGAAATAAAGCAGTTCGATACTTTATTGGGTTCCTGTTTCTGCTGGTTGTATTGCGTATAATCTGGCGGGCGTTTCATCGGGGAAATGCCTGGGACCTTTTTTAATCTTCTCTTAAAAAAATTAGGATTAATCCAAATAGTCGTGGTCAATTGAACAGCTCCGCTCCTTTGTATTTCTTCGATGCTATTTAGATAAATTAAAAATTGCCTTCTTCTGTGCAAATTACTTTCGATTTGCAACTTCTTTCCGAAATCATTTCTTTTATTTCTCAGTAAATTACTACATTTGACCCCGATAACATAACCCCGCCTGGAGCAAAGTCTTTGAACTTGCTCGCATTCCTTTTACCCAACAACTAGTAGATTAGGTATTTTACATCGCGCATAGATCGCTTTGTTTTTGGTTTTATTAATGTGACCTAACATCATTTGCGAAAGTGGTATTAGGTATGCGAATGCATTATACTAAAGAATGAAATTACCAAGTGACCATATTTTCAAACTTATTCAGGCGATGACATCTTCTGAAAAGCGGTACTTCAAGCGCCATTATGCATCGGAGGCGAGCTTTTTGACCAACTTGTTCGATTTCATTAACAAGATGCGAAGCTACGACGAAGAGCAGGTAAAGTCGTATTTCGCCAAAACCAAACTCTCCAAAAACCTAAAAGTATACAAAGTACAATTGGCGGGACTGCTGTTGAAAAGCCTCGTATCGTATCACAGCAAAAACAGCGTTCACAGCAAAATAAGGCAGGGATTGGAAGAAGTCGACATCCTCATCGAAAAACAACTCTTCGACATAGCCCTCTCCAGAATAAAACGCCTCAAAGCCACCTGCCTCGAATACGAAGCCTTCGAATATCTGTTTCCCATACTGGCCACCGAACTGAACCTCAACAGCTTTTACAGCGCCAACCCCAACAGCCACCAAACACCGACCTTCCAGGAGTTGGAAGCCTCTCTGTCGGCTGTTCAGGAAATTTTGTCGCTCCAGCGATACAGCCATCAGCTATCCGACATTAAAAATCACTTGTCGACCCAGGCACTCAGCCCCCAACAGCACCAGCAATATACCCAACTGCTCACCACCCTTGAAGCTAAACCAAACGACGACAACCGCTCTTTCCGCGAGCAGTATTTCCAATACCACGTCCTGTCGATGATCCACCGCCTGGTGCTCAACGACCCCGAAAAAGAAAACCACTACAAACGTCTTCAAATAGAATTGCTCAAATCGCACCCCAAGATCAGCAAGGCATACCCGGCCCTGTACTTTGCCTCCATGCACAATTTTTTGAGTAGTTGCTGGAAGCTCAAACGATTCGATGCCCTGAAGGAGGGGATCGCAGACATCCAACAATTCATTCACAAAAAACCCATACTCGAGCGAAACAAATTATTTGTCTACTACCTTCAAATACTTTTACTCATCAGCGACGATTTGTCGAAACTCGAAGAGCCTTTTGAAAAAGAAGTGATGGCTCACATTAAAAAATACAAACAGGAGTCGGACTATCTGTCCAACCTCATATATTTGCGCTTTGCCATCATTCATCTCGCACTTGAACACCACAAAAAAGTGCAATTTTTTCTGCGCAGAATCAACGACTACACTCCCACTATGAGTTCGGCTTTTGGATCGTTGGTACAGATCATCGAACTGATAAGCCATTACCAGTCAAAAGACGTTTTCCTGGTTCAAAACCGGATCAATTCGCTGACTAGAAAAAGAAAAAAAGGCATTCCCAAAAAAGACACTCTTCCCGATTCCATTCTTCTCTTCTTCCAACAGTTGATCAAAACTACTGACAGAAAACAGATCGTCGTGCTGGCCACTGAATTTGAGTCGCGTCCAAAATTCGAAGAAAGCCAGGAACTGGAAAAATGGTTGCAGGAATACTTGTTTTACGACTGGCTGAGAGCCCTCATCGACAATGTACCTCTTAAAAAACAACTCACTATTGACCGGCTAATAACAAAATAACTGCCTTTAGCTTGAGAACAACTACCAACAGGCAAGGGAGCATTGATAACCAAAAGTTACCTGTTATGTCCAACAATCACCAACGTAAGTACCCAACACCAACATCCCATTACCAATCTAAGCCCTGCACAAATTCTACCAAAAACGATGATCAAGACCTGGAGGTAAAAGTTTAGGCTCGCTCGAAAAATAAATTGTCGTTGTCTTTGATAAAAATTACAAATAAGCGATTGATAATGAGCGATTTGTGATTTTTTCAAAGACACCAAAAAAGACTATTTATTTTTTGAGCTTTACTTAGTGTACGACAAATAAAATTTCTGGCATTGTTAGCCCTCCCTGCCCACAGGGTGTAGTCCCGGCAGCCGCAGATTCAAATGATCGGCTAACTCATTCTGGAGCGGTTACAACGAAGGGAGTCGGCCATGCACAACCAGGCCGGGTTCCTATTGCTTTCCGTTTTGTGGAATCGTTTTGCCGTCGAGCCAGCTTTGGAAATAGGACTCGTTTTCCAGAGCAACCGCTTGTTCGGTCATGAGCAATGGTTTGAACGTATCGACCATTACTGCCAACTCTCCCGTCTCTTTTTGACCAATACTTTTTTCTACTGTGCCCGGATGCGGGCCATGTGGAATGCCTCCCGGATGCAGGGTGATCATCCCCTTTTCAACGTGTTTGCGACTCATAAAATCGCCGTCGACATAGTACAACACTTCGTCGCTGTCGATATTGCTGTGGTTGTAGGGGGCCGGGATCGCATCGGGATGATAGTCGTACAGCCGGGGTACAAAAGAGCAGATCACAAAGCCGCGGGTAGCAAAGGTCTGATGCACCGGAGGCGGCTGATGAACCCTGCCGGTTATGGGTTCAAAATTGTGGATGGAAAAAGCATATGGATAGACGTATCCGTCCCACCCCACAACGTCGAACGGGTGGCTAAGGTAGTGATAGGGATATATATTGTCCTGCTTTTTGATGTACAACAGGAAGTTGCCCTTTTCGTCGAACGATTCCAGGTCTTGCGGCTTTCTGATGTCCCGCTCACAAAAAGGTGAATGTTCCATCAATTGGCCGAACTGGTTGCGATAGCGCCGGGGGGTCATCACCGGACTGGTTGACTCTACGATCAGTAAGCGGTTGCTGTCGCTGTCAAAATCCATTTGGTAGATGGTTCCCCGTGGTACCACTAGATAGTCGCCGTATTCAAAAGGGAGGTTTCCGTACATGGTCCGAAGGGTTCCGCTACCTTCGTGGACAAAGATGATCTCGTCGGCGTCGGCATTTTTATAAAAATAATCTCTAAAGCCCTTGCGGGGAGCAGCCAGCAGGATTTTACAATCGCTGTTGACCAATACGGGTATGCGGCTCTTGAGGTAATCGTCGTGGGGTGCCGCCCGAAAGCCCATCAGGCACCGGTGGCGGAGCTGCTTGTCGTGAATGGTGACAGGAGCAACCGACCACGGCTCTCCTACCTGCACGATTTGCGTGGGCGGATGGTTGTGGTACAGCAACGAGTACATATCGCTGAACCCTTCGGTGGAAAACAACTGCTCGCTGTAAAGGGTGCCATCAGGTTTGCGGAATTGGACATGTCGTTTGGCGGGTATTTTTCCTAAAGAGTAGTAATGCATGGTTGATTGTTTTTAGAGCTAATGTATTGGAGAGGGAGTTAATCGTCCAGATTGTCAAAAATAATGTTGAGCTTGGTGATCATTTCCCGGAGCTGTTTTTTGTTCAATCCTTTCCAGCTTTTTGCCCGAAAGGCACTGACGACGGGCAGAATGGCTTCTACCTGCCGGATCCCCTTGTTTGAAATTTTAATGTTAAATTTTCTGCGGTCGGATGGGTCCATCACCCTTTCGATCAATTGCTTTTGGCAAAGGATATCGAGTATCCGGGTCACGGTAGGTGCGTCTTTGAAGGTAGAAGCGGCAATTTCGTATTGGCTGGCGCCATTGTTTTGATGGACTGCTTTGAGCAATATCCATTGGTCGACGGTGATGTCGATCTGGGCATCGCGCAGCATTTTCTGGTAGTTCTGTTTCATCCTTTTGGCGGTGCGTTCGATCACAAAGCCAATGGATTCGGACGGGTCGGTTGCAGGGTCGGGAATTTTAGCGGGCATAGGCAGCAAGGTATAGTTGTCATACTAATTATTTGCAAGATAACAATTAGTACTGACTTTTGAAACTGCTACTCCGACAAATTTCAATGCTTTTTTATAATACTGCTCATATCGCCCTCCAGGCGGTGGGCCATACGTTGGATGGCATCTACGATATTGTCGATGGCAGGAGGATACTCTACGTATTTGACCTGATGTTTGTCTCTGCCCCAAATACTGATGGTGACTACCTTTTTGCGATTGCCGTAGGCTACTGCCAGCCGAAGGGGTATGGGGGTTGGTTTGGAATGTTTTCGCTCCTGGCAAATGGCCGATTTGCAATCGTACATCCGCTCAAAGTCGAAAAATTTCTGAGAGACTATGAATTCGGCAAACTGTTCCAATTCATTTCTGGAAATGTTCTTCTTGACGACCGTCAGCCCGCTGTTCAGTCCTTTAAATTCTTTGACCAGCCGACCGTCGCTTTTGATGTAAATATAATCCCTCAATACCGGATCAACGCCGCCGTAAAATCCGCCACCGATCAGTTCGATGCTGATGAATGTTTCTTTTTCCTTGGTGGTAGCATGCTTCTTTTTCTTCCTGTTTTTCTTCTTTTTCCTCAGGGCCAGCCGCCGGTTTTTTCTTTTACCTTCCCGCTCGACGATGACATCGGGCAGTTCATAGGCGGGTTTTAGGAAAGGAGCGTCTTCACTTTCCACCCGTATGAAGTGATATTGGTATGTTCCCTTGCTGTTGGGTTGGGTAAACTCAAGCAGGAGGGTCTTCTTGTTGATGTCGGCGATCTTGAATTTCTTGATGTGTTTGAAGCTGTAAAACAGTTCGTTACCGTTCAAGCTCCAGGTCCCTCTCGACATTTCGCCGTTGAGGTATTGTTCGTAAATGTAGTCGTATCGGAAGTGAAGGTAGTAGTCGTAGAAGTCTTCGGCCTGGTGAATGATCGTGTTCGACTCCAGGTGCAGGGCATAGGTGTATCGCCATTTAGTCTCGGCGATGGTCCGCTCGATATAGGAAGTGGTGGCGGTCTGCCCGTCGAAATCATCTACCTGGGCTTCCACATGCTCCAGGCATAGAAAGAATAGAAACCCCAATAGGGTGAATGTGTAATTTCTGTTCATATCTATTTTCCGTAAGGGGACGGCTGGCTAATTGAATTTGAAGCCAACGGTCACCACAATTCTGTTGATACCGGTTTCATTGACAATGTTTTGCTCCCTGGAAGCGTCAACCATGCGGTAAGGTACAAAAATGTCTTCCAATCTGGAATGCCGCCACGCCAGATCGAGGTAAAACCTTCGTTCCCTAATACCCAGGCCTGCACTGTAAAACTGGTCGAATGAAGAGTTATCCGCATAAGATGTGCCAATTATGCCGTATCCGGCCCTGATCCGGTATTTATCCAGTGCCAATTCGCCGCCAATTCGCGCATTGAGGGCGGTGGTGAGGAATTCGTCGATGCGATCGTTGAGGATGCGTTCTTCCAGTTGGCTTTCGGTATCGCTGCTGTTGACGGTGATGTCGAACTTTCCATGGCGGTAATCCAAAAATCCCACTTCGGCTGTGATAAAGCCCTTCTTTTTGATGAGAAATCCCATACTTCCAATTGCCCGAAAGGGCGACCGGACTTTGTATTCAAAGGGGCCGCCACCGGTTGCCTGGGCAGGGTTATTGAACACTTCACCTGTTTCGTCGTCCGGAAAGGTAAAATTGTAAACCATAGAATTGTCCCATTCATCCGTGAGCCGGAAAAAGGTAGGCGTATGAACGGCCAGGCCCAAGCGCACGGTTTGGTTGAGCCGGTAGATCAGTCCCAACTTGGCGTTGAAACCGGCACCGGTGGTACTGATGTCTTCTGTGAAACTGAGTTGGTTAAAAAAGGGAACGATCCGTTCGGGGGTATTCTCTTCGGAATAGGTGCGGGAAGTCGAAAAATTGACCAATGGAACACCAAAGGCCACCCCGATCAGGAGCTTGTGCTGAATGTTTCCCGCAAGGGAGAACAGAAACTCATTGATGCTCCCTTCAGTGGTGACCGATTGCCTTCTAATGATGTCGGCATCGGGTGCTTCCGCAAAATCGCTGCTGTAAATATTGTCCCCATCGAAATCGAAGATGGCTTCCGTCTCAGCGGCAAGGCCCTCCTCAAAGGGATAAAGATCGTCGCGGGAAAAACCATTAGCCTGCTCCACAAACCGGTCGACGATGGAGCCCCTGGAAGAGCCTTCGTAGTAAAAGCTCCTATTGAAATCGGCGATTTTGTTGAGCCCAATACCCATGTTGACAGCCACCCAACTGGAGCCAATGGGTTGGGAAGCCATGACGTAGCCAATGTTGTCGAGCAATAGATTGACTTCATTCTCACCCGATGAGGTATTGCCCGGTCCGCTCAGGGTCGATTCCACTTTCGTCAATTTTAGAGCCGGTGTAAACATCAATTCAGAACGACGAAAAGCAGCGAGGCCCGCCGGGTTGGTACTCAACACACTGAAATCAGCACCCAGGGCACTGATGCTGCTACCCACGCCGATGTTGCGGGCTGTGGCGCCAAATTCCAGGCGCGAATACCGCAATACTTCGTCAAAGGCTTGTGCCGACACACTGGCGGAAATCAACAAGGCTGTCCAAAAAAAAAGAAGTTGTTTCATTATATATCATTTTGAGAAAGCGGCAAAGAGCGCATAATAGCCAGCGCCGTTTCAGGATAAGCAAATATAAGGGTTCTTTGAAAAACCAGGTCGCATAATGCGAAGACCTGACCGGAAGCCATCAGTATAAAAAATGGGTGGACAAGCATTATGCTTAACCACCCACTTTTTTATTATCTGAAAATTGGATTGTCTATTTTCCGCCTCTTCTTCTGGAAGGAGTTCTGGATTTGGAAGAGGAAGACCCCCGGTTGCTTCTGGTGCTGGTTTTGGGGGTGCTGCGGCGACTGCTGTTGCCGGAGTTGAACGACCTGTTGCGGTTGCTGCCGGAAGGCTTATAACTTCGGTTGTTGGTTTTTGGCCGCGTGGTGTGGGTCCGGTTATTTTTCCGGGTCGGGCGGTCATAGGTCTTGGTTGACCGCTTATTCCTTCGGGAATCATAGGTCTTGGAAGAAGATTTTCTTCGCTCCGTAGGGGTGACTCCGTAGTCATCAGCTTTGCTGCCCTGGTTGTTGCCCTTGTTGAGTTGAGTGTTGTTACTATTGCCCAAGTTACGGCGCGAATCATTGGAAGAATTGCCTGCGGTGCCTACACCGCTTCTTCGGTTGCCCCGGTAGCTGCTGTTGTTATTGTTGGAGAAGTTGTTATTGGTTGCGTAGGTGCCGTTGCTCCAGGAAGGAGGGCAGTAGGGGTTGTAGCCGTATCCGCCGCCTCCGTAGTAATTGCTGTAGCTGTTGAAGGTATTGTAGCCGTAATAGGGGCTGTAGTAGTTGTTGTATGCGTTGTAGGGATTATATGGGTTGTAGCCGTATCCGCCTCCGTAGTAGTTGTTGGTAGTGAAGAAGAAGTTGATCCCGGAACGATAAGGATTGTAAACTCTCCAGGGGTTATAGGCCCGGTAAGGATTGTAGCGATACCGGTTATTCCAAGAATTATCGAATACATAGATGGCGGTGCCTGGCCCGTAGAATGGATCGTAATAGGCTACATCGACATAGCAGGGATCGTAGAAGTCGAATCCGCTGTATGGGCGATGAAAACGGCGAATGCGGGAACTGTATTCATAGTCGTACCCGTAATCACTGTATTCGTCGTCGTCGTAGTAGTAATTGTTGGTGACGTAGGTATCGCCACTGTCCTCATCGTCGTAGCTATCGTTGTCATAATCAGAGGAAGAAGTGGAATAATCCGAGTCAGAGGAATAAGTATCTTCATCCGGATTGAAGTAAAGATCGTCGTATTGAGCAAAGGAGGCAGTGGTAAAACACAGGGCCAGCAATGCGATCAATAAAGAGGACGGAAGGATATTTTTCATGTTAAAAGGTGTTTTTTGTAATTACTGAGACTCTCTTACAGGTTAACAGGCGTAATTTATTACTTTTGCGGCTAATTTTTTGTTAAAAATCTATTAAAGTTCTCAAGTTTAACGTTTGTGGGACTTATTACGCTTTGAAAATTGTTCGATTTTAAGACGAAATAACCATTTTCGGTCACAAAGCAAGGGGATCAACGCAGTTTTAAATATTTGTTAATATGTCTAAGGAAATCACCAATCGCGACACGGATTACTCGGCCTGGTACAATGATGTGGTCAAAAAAGCCGACCTGGCATCCAATTCTCCGGTGCGGGGCTGCATGGTCATCAAACCCTATGGATTTGCCATTTGGGAGAACATCCGCGACCAGTTGGACCGTATGTTTAAGGCCACCGGCCATGTCAACGCCTGCTTTCCACTGCTGATCCCCAAAAGTTTCCTCAGCAAAGAAGCAGAACACGTAGAAGGTTTTGCCAAAGAATGTGCCGTAGTGACCCACCACCGACTGATGAACGACCCCAACGGCAACGGAGTAGTAGTAGACCCGGCTGCCCGCCTCGAAGAGGAACTGATCATCCGTCCCACCTCCGAAACCATCATCTGGAATACGTACCGTGACTGGATCAGCTCGTACCGCGACCTCCCCCTGCTCATCAACCAATGGGCCAACGTGATGCGTTGGGAAATGCGTACACGTCTGTTTTTGCGCACCTCCGAATTTCTTTGGCAGGAAGGGCATACGGCCCATGCCACCCGGGAAGAAGCCGTAGAAGAAACCCTCAAGATACTCGACATCTACGCCGATTTTGCGGAAAGCTATATGGCCATGCCGGTCATCAAAGGCGTCAAAACCGTCAATGAGCGTTTTGCAGGGGCCGAAGATACCTACACCATCGAAGCTCTCATGCAGGATGCCCGCGCCCTGCAGGCCGGCACCTCTCACTTTCTGGGGCAAAATTTTGCGAAAGCATTCAACGTCACTTATCTTACAGAAAATCAAAAAAGCGAATACGTCTGGGCCACCTCCTGGGGCGTTTCGACCCGATTGATCGGCGGCCTCATTATGACCCACTCCGACGACAATGGCCTGGTGTTACCTCCTAAACTGGCGCCCAATCAGGTTGTCATCGTACCGATACCCAAACCTCGGACAGAGATCGACGAGGCAGCCCATAAGATCATGGCGGCTTTGAAAGCCAAAAATATCTCGGTGAAATACGATACTGACGACCGCAAACGGCCCGGCTTCAAATTCGCTGAACACGAAATGCGCGGCATTCCCATCCGCCTGGGAATAGGTATGCGCGACCTGGAAAAAAACCAGATCGAAGTGGCCCGCCGCGACACCGGCGAGAAAAAAAGCTACCCGGCTGATGGCATTGCCGACACCATCCATCAACTCCTCGGCGACATCCAGCAGAACTTGTTCGACCGCGCCGTTCAATTCCGCAACGAACGGATTACTTCCGTAGATAATTTTGACGACTTCCAATCGGTGATCGATGGAAAGGGAGGATTCGTAAAAGCCCATTGGGACGGTACCACCGAAACGGAAATCAAGATCAAAGAACGCACCAAGGCCACCATCCGCTGCATTCCCCTCGACAATGAAAAAGAAGAGGGGGCGTGCATACTCACCGGTAAGCCCTCTCAACAACGGGTACTATTTGCTAAAGCTTATTAGCCTAATTTCGCAAGGAGTCTACCACTCCAACACCCGCCGAAGAAGCATAAATTACCATAGGTTTTCAACTTCGCCACCAACCTTCGTCGATTTTGGATACCAAAATGTACCTTTGTGCTCAATGGCTCGTTATGCATCTGGAATAGTTATTGATGAAGGCTTTATGCAGTGAATTTTTATTTAATGTAAAATCTTAACATTTAATTTTTCGCTGCCACTTTTAATTTTCTTAACTTTGGGTCGGGAAGAATGTCCATACTACGACACGCACGCTTTTCGTTCCCAGTCAATCACTTTACTGGTTTCAGGTTTTCAGCTCGATTAATCACCGTTCAACTTGGTCAATACAAATTTTTTCAATTGGCTACTTTCAACGGAGGCCCGGCTGCTGACTGTTTCCTAAGCGAAATCACTATGACTACAAACTGCAGAAATTGGTTACCAATGAGACGTATTCTTTCGATTTTATTATTTCAATGTCTGGTGCTGGCGGGATTGACAGCACAGGCAAGTGCATCGTCACCTTCTTATCTGGCCCAACAACCAGCGGTCAACCCCTATGACCACATTCCCGTCTTTTCCGATAAGGAGCTGGAGGTCCGCGTCAAACAGTTGGTTAGTACGGTAGTACCTCCCCGTTTTACGGCTGCCGTGAAAAGTTATATCCGATCTTATACGGTAAAGAACCGGGAGAAAACAGCCACCATGCTCGGCCGGATAGCCATGTATTTTCCCATGTACGAACAATATGCACGCGAAAAACAGGTACCCACCGACCTCAAGTACCTTTCGATAGTGGAGTCGGCACTCGACCCCAACGCAGTGTCCCGTTCCGGCGCAGTTGGCTTGTGGCAATTTATGCCTGCTACTGGCATCGACAACGGCCTGAACATCAACCGGATGGTCGATGAAAGAAAAGACCCGCACAAGGCCACCCGGGCGGCTTACCGTTACCTCGCCGCTCAATACAAACGCTATGGCAATTGGGAACTGGCACTGGCCGCCTACAATGGTGGCCCGGGCCGCGTCAACAGAGCCATCAAAAGAGGACGCAGTAAAAATTTCTGGCGCATCAGCAAATACCTGCCCCGCGAAACACGCAACTACATACCCGCTTTTATCGGTGCTACTTATATTGCCCATTACTACAAAGACCACGGCATTGAACCCGTACCTGTAGAAGAAGATTTGATCCACACCGCTGTCACCTCCGTCTTCAAACCGTATACTTTTATTCAACTTGAAGAGATCACCGGCACACCGGCATACCTCATCAGCGCCCTCAACCCTTCTTACAAAAAAAGGCTAATCCCCTACAATCGAGCCGGTAACAATCTGGTACTCCCGCAGGCCAGTATGGTCCGGTTTCTGGAATTTGTCGGCAGGCCCGATCACCAACTCGAACAATTGGTCGCTTCCAGGGTTCCTGCCCCCGATCACATCAACCGCGATGATGTCGCCCTGATCAGCCACGAAGTAGAAGCCGGAGAAGACCTCCAGCATATTGCCGACCTGTATAACTGCTCTACCGACGACCTGATCCAATGGAACAAACTAACCACGAGCCAGTTGAATGCTGGCCAACGGCTGATGTTGTTTTTGGAAAAAAGACCTACGGAACAGCTCAAATACCAACAAATAGAAAACCTCGGATCGCTGGAGAAAAGATCCCTCAACCAGCCGGAAGCCCAATACAGTATACCGGCCGGCCTCATTCCCCAGGTATCCGCACCGGGCAAATTCGGCACAGCTCAGCCCGACGGGCAGAATGAGTACGTTTTTTACCGCTTGAAAAAAAGAGAAACCCTGATGGACGTAGTCGCCAAACATCCCGATGTCACACTGGAACAACTGATGGAACTCAACGGCTTGGACCGTTTCTCCAAAATAAAACCCGGAAAAAAGATCAAAGTAAAACCCAAATAGTAGCGACTATTCGCTAACTGTGCAGGGTAAAAACAGCTTGTCGGGTGGGCATTCCACCGGGCAAGCTGTTTTTTATGTCGCTTTCGCAAAATACAACTCCGCAGTAATGGTACCTAAAAACTTTTCGCTATTTTTGTTGTTAACCTTCAATCCAAACGAATCGAATAACCACAACAAAACTGCAAAACAATGTCTATCCAGATCATTCCTAAAGCCAGGCAAGGCTACGGCACCTTCAACAGTGGTGAAATCGTAGAAAACAAGCCCATTGGCTTCCCACAAGATGGAGGGGAGGGTAAACCTTTTTCCAACCTTTTTTACTGGGCTTACGCCGAAGCCAAAACGGACAGCACCATTGGTCTGCATCCGCACCAGGGCTTTGAGATCATGTCATTTGTCCTCAAAGGAAACATCAGGCATTACGATACTCAATTGAAAAAATGGCAACCCCTTTCCGCCGGCGATGTACAAATCATTCGGTCGGGTAATGGAATCAGCCATGCCGAACACATGGAGGCTGGTTCGGCTATGTTTCAGATTTGGGTAGATCCCAACCTCAACCAAACCCTCCAACAAACTGCATCTTACAACGACTACAAAGCCGGGAGCTTTCCGGTAACCACCTCCGGCGACCTTTCCATTAAAACATTCAGAGGCGATCAGGCACCCCTGAAAATGGATGCCATTGGCATGGAAATTAAGGAGTTGTCATTTGACAAAGCGGCGGACGTCCTCGACATTCATGCCGATCGCATTTACTCCCTCTACCTATTGGAAGGGTCGGTTCGCATCAATCAACAGCCCACAGAAAAAGACGATTTCGCCATCGTAAAAGACAGTACCCAACTGGTGGTGGAAAGTGAAGAACCCGGCCGGATTTTTATGATCAGCACGCTGGCCAGCCTGCCCTACAAAACCTACGTCGAACACATGGCGGAAAAAATGCAACAACGTTAACACCGGTTTTACGAAAGTAAGATGACTTACTCCCCGCGGATCAGGGCATCACCACCGGCTTATCTTTCTCTTCTATATGCAATACCAACACATCGGCCGATAAGGAGGCGATCTTCATGGGAGGCTCTTTTGGGAAGGATTCGTTGTAGATCGCATCATCGACCAGTTTGTAATTGTAGCTGTCCGTCTCGCTGGTACGAATGGAATAGGTGGCTTTGCCATTGGCGCTAAATTCAAAATAAATATCGCCTCCCGAAATAGAAGAGGCCATCAGAGATGTGTTTTTTTTGTAAGGTAAGTATTTATACGGTAAAACGGCTCACTCAAAAACGCAAATCGCCAACTTTGTTTGACAATCTACGTAGGAACCTGTAATTTTGCACCCGTTTTTAAATAATCATTCAATATTCATTTCCATGCAAAAAGTAGAATCTAAAATAGGCTATAAAGTAAAAGACATTCAATTGGCCGAATGGGGCCGTCGCGAAATAGAATTGGCGGAAGCCGAAATGCCCGGACTGATGAGCTTACGCGAACAATATGGGGCCAGCAAGCCCCTCAAAGGTGCCCGCATAGCCGGCTGCCTGCATATGACCATCCAAACGGCTGTGTTGATAGAAACCCTGATCGAATTGGGCGCCGAAGTCAGTTGGTCTTCCTGCAACATTTTCTCCACCCAAGACCACGCCGCCGCCGCCATCGCCGCCACAGGGATACCCGTTTTTGCCTGGAAAGGCATGAGCGAAGAAGAGTTTTGGTGGTGCATCGAACAAACCCTCCACGCTTTTGAAGGCGGTAAACCCCTCAACATGATCCTCGACGATGGAGGCGACCTCACCAATGTGGTACTCGACAAACACCCCGAACTCATCGACGGCATCAAAGGCATCAGCGAAGAAACAACCACCGGCGTACACCGCCTCTACGAACGGGAAAAGAACGGCTCCCTCCGCCTGCCCGCCATCAACATCAACGACTCGGTCACAAAATCCAAATTCGATAATAAATACGGCTGCAAAGAATCCTGTGTCGACGCTATCAGACGAGCTACCGACCTGATGCTCGCCGGCAAAGTAGCTGTCGTTGCCGGCTACGGAGATGTGGGCAAAGGCTCTGCTGCCTCTCTAAGAGGTGCCGGATGTAGAGTCATTGTTACAGAAATCGATCCCATCTGCGCTCTGCAGGCCGCCATGGACGGATACGCCGTCAAGAAAATGGACAACGCCGTAAAAGAAGCCAACATCGTGGTGACCGCCACCGGCAATAAAGACATCATCACTGACCGCCACTTCCGCGCCATGCGCGACAAAACCATCGTGTGCAACATCGGTCACTTCGACAATGAGATCGACATGGCCTGGCTCAACCAAAACTACGGCAACTCCAAAGTGGAGATCAAACCACAGGTAGATAAATATACCATCGACGGAAAAGACGTCATCATACTGGCAGAAGGCCGGCTGGTCAACCTCGGCTGCGCCACGGGGCATCCCTCATTCGTCATGTCCAATTCCTTTACCAATCAGGTACTGGCCCAATTGGAATTGTGGAACAACACCGACCAGTACGAGAACAAAGTGCACATGCTCCCCAAACACCTCGACGAGCAGGTGGCCCGCCTACACCTCGCCAAAATCGGGGTAGAACTGGAGGAACTGTCGGAAGACCAGGCCCAATACATCGGCGTCAAAAAAGAAGGGCCGTATAAACCTTCTTATTACCGGTATTGAGGAAGGCAGGGAATCGGCGGCGCGTAACGACACGTCCATTAACAGGCGGCGCATAGCGCCACACCCATTGGTAGCCAACGCATAACGCCCCGCCCATTGGTACGCGGCGCATAGCGACGCCCCTATTGGTAGCAACGCAATAACGCCACACCCATTTGTACACGGCGCATAACGCCACACCACCCATTGGTACGCGGCGCATAGCGACGCCCCTATTGGTAGCAACGCAATAACGCCACACCCATTTGTACCCGGCGCATAACGCCACACCACCCATTTGTACACGGCGCATAACGCCACACCACCCATTGGTACGCGGCGCATAGCGACGCCCCTATTGGTAGCAACGCAATAACGCCACACCCATTTGTACACGGCGCATAACGCCACACCACCTATTGGTACGCGGCGCATAGCGACGCTCCTATTGGTAGTAGCAACGCAATAACGCCACACCCATTGTACACGGCGCATAACGCCACACCCATTTGTACACGGCGCATAACGCCACACCCATTTAAGGGACATCAGCATATCAGCAAATCAACCCATCAGCATATCAACAAAGTCTCCAAATAATGGTGGTCAATACCAAAAGCAGCCTTTAGCTGCTCAATCTCCCGGAAATACATTGTTGAATCAACCATATGGTCGTGTCGCTGCCCAACGATCATCACATTTTTGCCGGTGTGCTCGGTGGATATAAATTCAAAAACTGTCGTTTTGTAGCCGTGGGCTTTGAGGAGGAGGGCACGTATAGCGTCGGTGATGATCTCGGCCTGTCGTTCTTTCAGGATGCCGTGTTGCAGGATGCTGTTTAGTTTTCCCTCATCTTTTATTTGCTTGCGGATCTGTTTGTGGCAACACGGTGCGCAGATGATCCATTTGGCGCCGACCTGAATGCCTTTGCTGATGGCGTCGTCGGTGGCGGTATCACAGGCGTGGAGGGCGATCAGCATATCCGTTTGGGAAAGGGGGTAATTGCCGATAAATCCCGTCTCGAAAGTCAGATGTTGGAAGCCCACTGTCCGGGCAATCCGGTTGGAAGCCTTCACCAGGTCGGGGCGCAGTTCCACCCCAACGATCTGGGCGTTCAGACCCAGTTGGTGGTGCAAATAGTCGTAAAGCGCAAAAGTAAGATACCCCTTTCCGCAGCCCATATCCGCCACTTTCAGGCCGACGGATCTATCCCAGGTCATCACTTCCTTTTTCAGCAATCCGTCGATGATCTCGACAAACTTATTGATCTGTCGGTATTTACCTCCCTTGTCTTTAAGTATCTGGCCCTGGGCGCCGGTAATGCCGAGATGGTGGAGCCAGGCTGGTTTATGTATCCGTCGCGTTTTTTGTTTGTCGTGCTGGCGGGATGGCGGCGCGGCAAAGCTGGGCGGCTTTTTTTTAATTCTCAACTGGCCGTTGCCACTTTGTTCAGCACTACAATCGGCCTGGGTGGTAAAGAGGTTGTAGATCAGGAACACCTCCCGCATCAACCGATCCGCCTCTGCCAATCCTTTTTCAACCGGATAATTTTTGGTAATGTCTTTTGTCCGGTGTCGGTATATGAAACAAAGGTGTGGCTGCCTCCGAATGAGTACCAGTTTAATCAAAACCTTTTTGAGGTCGGACTGCTTATCCCGGTTTTTACTCAAGGTAAAGCGGACAAAACTATCTTCGCTGACACTCTGACTGAGCGTTTGCAAAAGCGTTGTTATGGTGGTGGGCATGCTTAGAGTCTTTTCAGGATGTCGCGTTGGCGTTGAGCAAACTGGAAGGCTTCGAGCATGGTCAGGGAAAGGGCTTCTTCGAGGTTGCCGTAGCGTTTTTCGTAGTCCTGCTGGCTTCTTTTGATGACTTCGAAGGCTTCTTCGCGGCCGTACACGTGGGTGATCTCACATTTGGGCGATTCGCCGGGCAGTTGTTTGTAAGTCAGGAAATAATGTTGGAGGCGGTTGATGATGGTGAGAGGCAGGTGCGCGATGTCGCTCCAGTTGCCGTAAACTTCATCGCTTTTCAGTACGGCGATGATCTTGTCGTCGGCTTCACCGTTGTCGATCATTCTGAATCCGCCGATGGGGATGGCGTGAACGATGATGTTGCCGTGGGTAACCTCCCGCTCGGTGAGGACGCATATGTCGAGGGGGTCATCGTCGCCCACAATATCGGTTCTGCCGGTTTGTTGCATGCAGTATTCCGCCACTTGTTCTTTGCAGATGGTTTGGGGGATAAAACCGTATAAGGCGGGCACGATGTTGGAAAATTTTTGTGGCCGGTCTATCTTCAGGTATCCGGTGGTTTTATCTACTTCGTATTTGACGGTGTCGGAGGGGATGACTTCAATGAAAGCCGTCACCTTTTCGGGCGCTTCCGGACCTATTTCAATGCCATGCCAGGGGTGGGATTTGTACCGCAGCCCTATCATTTTCCAAATCTTGTTGAAGGCTTCTTTATCCATTGAGTTGTATTTATACTTTTTGCAAAAATACAACTATTCCACATAGCAAACCGTAAGGGAAAGGGCAATAATAAAAGGAGAAACAACCCTGATCCCTCTATGGGCTGTTTCCCTCGATCGTAAATTACTACTAACTATTTTAGAAGGGCGCCGGGCTCTGGCCGGTAGTGTTTAATGGGCGGCAGCGTTGTAAATAGATGCGGGTTGCTGGTGCGTGTCGGTAGAGCCTGTTTTGTGAAAGCGAATACCCAGCATGGCGCTCAATAAGATGGGCAATCCGAGTGCAGCAAGCCACATCTGACCTGTAAAAAAGCCAATGATAACTACGGCCATCAACAAATAAAAACGAAGAATGAGACCGACGATACTCAGGCGGAGAAATGTTATTTTGAACATATTGGAGCTTTTAAAATCCTTGAATGCTCCAAATTTAACGTGGATATCCAGCGTATAAAATGACTTTAATCAGCCGGAATAATGATTTTTGTCATCCCCACCCTAGCCGTTCAGGCTGAGTATTTTGATCTCCACCCTTTGGTTGCGACGAACGTTGGTAGGCGTATTGTTGGGATACTTTTGTTTCATCTTTCCATATCCCTTAAACTGGACCCGCTGATCGGCGATGCCTTTATCGATCAGGTAATTCGCCACTGATTTGGCCCGTGCTTCCGAGAGGCGGTTGCAAAAGTCCGTTTCACAACGGTTGTTGGTGTGTCCTCCTACTTCGATAACCGCTTTATCGTTTTCGATGAGGTAATGGTATACGTCGTCGATGATGTGAAAATAGCGATCTTCCAGTACTGATGAGTCGGCATCGAAATACAGGTTTTTAAGGGTGATCTCCTGGCCAACCACTACTTTTTCATCCAATTCTTTGACGTATTCTTTTTTCTTTTTAGGTGGTTTGCCTGCAGCGGCGGTTTGCTTGGGCGGCGACGGTTTCGGCGACACATTGGTTTTCTCAGGAGGCTTAGGAGTCGTTTTGGTTTGGTTGGGGGGATTGTTGGATGCCAGTTGTTCCGGAATTTCTTCTGTGGGGGGTTTGAGTGCCTCATCACAGGGCACGGGCACTATCTTGGACACATTGTCTAACAACATATTTCCGTTGTATTCGAAGGGAGACGTTTTGTAAAATACCTGCAGGAGGATGTAGGTATAGTTGCGGGCGGGTTCGAGCCGAAGATTGTAGGTACGCCATTGATGGCTTTTGACCGGTTCGGTTTCGTCGAGCAATTCCAGGTTTCCGCAGGAGCGGTTGCTGCCAAAGACGCGCAAAACGGCCGCCCGCTTGTAATTCACTTCCTGTTTAGACATTCGGCTGATGCTGTAATACCTTTCGGAGCGGGCCAGGTCGATGCTCATCTCGTAGCATTGTCCACCAATGAGCGGGGAGGAGAGCCGCTGACCGATGGCTTCCCAGGTTTTATTGTCTCTGACCACCATCCCGACGTAGGTTTTGCCGTTGGAAGGGGTCTTGGTTACCTCAAAAAAGCCCATACCGTGGGGGTCGGGATGTATATCCGGGGCGGTTTCGCCGTCGAAGCCACAGTCGAACCATCCCTCTGGTCCCGAAGTTCCCATTTTACCGAGATGGGGGATATCCTCAAAAGAGGGATTTTTGAGGGAGATGGTTTTTGGGGTTTGTGCTATTCCCGTCAACCGGCACAAAGCCATTAAGACTAAAAGGGTGCATATTCGGGAGGGATATATTCTGTTCCTATACTTTTTCATAGGGCATATGGTATTGCTAAGTGAAGCTCAAAAATCCAGCCTGCCCGGCCGGCCGACGGCTGGCAGGTAATTCCTTCTTTTGGAAGTAGTTTAATTTTCGAGCGAGCCTAAAGAAAATAATTTGGGTCGCAACACCCATTATCGTGTTTTAGATATGAAACGTTGCAATGGGTGAAATTGGTTTACGCAATGCAAAAAAACATTAGAGTCGCAAAACCGTGGAAAAATTCGACGGAGGGCCTCCCTTTTTTGCTCAACTGGGGTTAAGAAGCCGGGATTGTCGCCTGAAAGGCAGTGGCTATCAGGAAAAGGCATTCAGCCCGGTGACGTCCAACCCGGTGATGAGCAGGTGGATGTCGTGGGTGCCTTCATATGTCAAAACGGTTTCCAGGTTCATCATGTGGCGCATAATGGGATATTCGCTGGTGATGCCCATACCGCCGTGGATCTGCCGGGCTTCGCGGGCTATTTGCAGGGCCATGTGTACGTTGTTGCGCTTGGCCATTGAAATCTGGGCAGGGGTGGCCTTGCCTTTGTTGGCCAGGGTGCCGAGTCGCCAGGCCAGCAGTTGTGCCTTGGTGATCTCGGTGATCATCTCGGCCAGCTTTTTTTGCGTAAGCTGAAACTGCCCGATGGGCTTCCCGAACTGAATGCGCTCCCGGGAATAGCGAAGGGCAGAGTCGTAACAATCCAATGCCGCCCCAATGGCTCCCCATGCAATGCCGTACCGGGCTTTCGACAGGCACGACAGGGGCCCTTTCAGCCCCTGCACATTGGGCAGGACGTTGGCCTTGGGCACCCGCACATCTTCAAACACCAGCTCCCCGGTGATGGAGGCCCGCAACGACCATTTGCCGTGGATCTCCGGCGCAGAGAACCCTTTCATATCATTTTCAACAATCATACCACGCACAATGCCTTCTTCGTCTTTGGCCCATACAACGGCGACGTCGGCAACGGGTGAATTGGTGATCCACATCTTAGCGCCGTTGAGGATGTAGTGGTCGCCATCGTCGCGGACATTGGTGATCATTCCACCGGGGTTGGAGCCGTGATCGGGTTCGGTCAGACCGAAACAACCGATCCACTCACCACTTCCCAGCTTGGGTAGATATTTGCGACGTTGTTCTTCTGATCCAAACCGGTAAATTGGGTACATAACCAGAGAACCTTGTACCGAAGCCATCGAACGAATACCGGAATCGCCTCTCTCCAATTCCTGCATGATGACCCCATAGGCAATCTCGTCCATTCCACCACCGCCGTATTCGGCAGGCAGGCTGGGTCCGTAGGCGCCGATCTCGGCCAGCCCTTTGAACAGGTGTTTGGGACAAGTGGCTCGCTCGGCATGATCTTCGATGATGGGGCTGACTTCCCGCTTAACCCAGTCGCGGACGGCATCCCGGGCCAGGAGGTGGTCTTCTTCGAGGAGCTCGTCGATGTTGTAGTAGTCGTGGGCCTGGTAGGGGTCTTCCTTGGCTCTTTTGGGTATTTCCAGGGTGTGGTCTTTATCGTTATTTTGCATAAAATTTTGTCTTTAATCGTTCTTAACGCAAAAAATGGCAGATGGTTAATTCAGGTGGTGCAAAAGTACGCATTTCGCCGGTTATTTGCGGTGTGCAGTATGGCGGCGTGGAGGGAATATCGTATTTTGAGGAGTTCGAAATGGGCCATGGGTGGCCTGCTCTTTTTTCGGATGATTTTTTAGTACATTTGAGCCGAAAAAGAAGATGAAAAATGGGACAAATCGCCCTGGAAGGACTACAATTTTACGCCTATCATGGCGTATATCCCGAAGAAAAACTGATCGGCAACCGATTTGAAGTGGATATTTATATCACGACCAACTTTAAAAAAGCTACCGAGACGGACGATGTAGGTGAAACGATCAGCTACGAAACGGTTTTTCTGATCTGCCAGTCGGCCATGCGCAAACCGGTCAACCTGCTGGAAACCCTAACGAACAACATCATCGACGGGTTGAAACACCAGTTCGACAATATTCAGGAGGTGACGGTCCGCATCCGTAAAGCCAGCCCCATCCCACATGCCAAGTTCAGCAGTGTTTTTGTGGAGGAGGAACACAACTTTGTCAAGGCCTGCCCCCGCTGTAAATCACCCTTTCTATGCTATTCCGACGACCATTGCTGGTGTCAGGGCATCGCCGTACATAGCCGTACCCGCGAAGCGCTAACCGAGCAGTACAAAGGGTGTTTGTGCAAAAAATGCCTGACGGAATACGCAGGATAGAGTGGCACTTCATTTGGTGGGAATTTACCATTCGGTCTAATTTTACCATTTTCATAACAGTTTGATAAGACCCCGTTCACGTTACAAATGTGGAATTGGTTAGTCTTAGTTACAGAATATTTCTTCACACAAACTTATACCATGCTTAAGCGAATTCTCTTTTTATTGGTGGTCTTTCAACTGACTGCCTGCACAGAACTCCAAAATATTGCCGGTTCGGTACTGGAAGACGGACTCACCAGCGATCAAATCGGAGCCGGCCTTAAAGAAGCACTCAACGTCGGCATCAGCAAAGGCGCTGACCAACTCTCCCGCAAAGACGGCTACTTCAAAAGTGCCTACAAGATCCTGCTGCCCGATGAGGTCCGCAAAGTGACCAACAAGCTGCAAAACATTCCCGGTTTTACGCAAGTGGAAGACAAAATGCTCGAACTACTCAACCGTGCCGCCGAAGACGCCGCCAAATCGGCCAAACCCATCTTCGTCGACGCCATTAAGCAAATGACTTTCCGCGACGCCACCAACATCCTGATGGGAGCCGACAACGCCGCTACCGACTACCTCCACCGCTCGACCAACTCCAAACTGTACAATGCCTTTCAGCCCAAAGTCGTACAATCACTCGACCGCGTCAACGCCACCGAATACTGGGGCAAGGCCGTCAACGCCTACAATAAAATTCCCTTTGTGGAAAAACTCAACCCCCGGCTCGACGACTACGTGACCAACAAAGCGCTGAATGGCCTTTTCTCTATGGTGGAGAAAAAAGAAAGAGGCATCCGCAAAAACGTATCTGAACGCACCTCCGACCTGTTGCGAAAGGTCTTTGCCAAACAGGATAATAAGTAGAGCTTTTGCTGAAAAAATAGGGTGACAGGTAACCAAACCTTCCAAGTTTTCAAAACTTGGAAGGTTTTAGAATTGGATAACTTGTATCGAGCTTGATTTGGGATCGATCAGAGCTAAATTGAGCATTCCTGTTTTCTTACTGCCTACATCTCCTCCTCCATCCGGCCCGTCATTTTCTGCACGATCTTAAACTCGCTGAGAAACTCCCGTCCGATCACTCTAAATACGGTGTACGCCGGAATGGCCAGCACCATACCCGTAATGCCACCCACCTGCGCCCCCATCAACACGACGATGAATATCTCCAGTGGATGCGCCAACACACTGTTGGAAAAAATATAGGGTTGCAGCAAAAAATTGTCCAGCATTTGCATAGCCCCGAATACCAATGCCACGTGAATGATGAGGGTAAGCAGGTCGGGATAAAATTCCATCCCGATGTTGGAAGAAATGGTGACCAGGATGCCGAATAAGGCGCCCATCAGAGGACCGAGATAGGGGATGACATTGATCAAACCGGCAAAGAAGCCGATGAGCACGGCGTTTTTGATACCCAGCAGTCCCAACAATACAGACACGAAAATGGTGATGATGGTGATCTGCAGCACCACCCCGCCGAAATACCTCGTAAGCAACCGGCTGATGCTTTCAACGGCATTGCGTACATTCTGGTCGTATTCGTTAGGGGCAATGGCCACCAAAAATTCGACAAATAAGCCCTGCTCTTTCAGGAAAAAGAAGGTGATGAACACCACCGAAAAGATCGTAAACAGAAGGTTGCCCGCCGCCCCCAGCAGCGACCCAAAAAAATTGCTGACCATGGCCGGCTGAAACCATTTTTTTACCGTGTCGGTGATCTGCTGCTCCGGCGACTGCTCCGGGTCGACCAGCCCAATGTCGACCAGCCAATTGTTGAGCTGGTTCATGGGCACTTCGAGGGTAGCGATCACCTCCGAATAGTCGACTTTCGACAGATTGCGGGCCTGCTCCAACACCAGCGGGGCGAACAATCCTATGAGCGCCGCCCCCAACACAAAATACAACAACAGGGTGAGAATGGCCGCGATATTGGGGCCTACGCTGAACCGGCCGATGCGCAGCTTTCGCTGAAAAAAACGCATCAACGGCTGCCCTACCATCGACAACACCCAGGCGATCAACACATAGGCGACGATGTTGCTGAAATACCAGACCAGCCCTCCCAGGATCAGCAGGGAAACGGCTATGGCGATGTATCGGCTTCTTATTTTCATAATCTCTGTATGTCCGTAATTGATCTAAAATAAATTCAACAATTCCCTACGCGCACCCTGTGTCCCTAAAGAGGAGGCCATCCCAAAATTAATTGAATTTATTTATCAGGCATTTTTACTGCAGCAAGTCTTTCAATACTTTCCAAACCACATCGGCTACCATCCGGTGCCCTTCCCGGGTGGGGTGGATGCCATCGGACTGGTTCAACTCCGGCACTCCTCCTACCCCTTCCAGTAAGAAGGGTATCAAAGCCGTATCATTAGCCTTTGCCAATGACGGATATATTTGCCGAAAGGCGCTGGTATACTCCTGCCCCATGTTGGGCGGTGCTTCCATGCCTGCCAGGACGATCTCGGCATCGGGGTATTTGGCTCTGACCCTGTCGATGATGGCCTGGAGGTTTTTGAGGGGAATTGCCGGGTCGATGCCCCGGAGGGCGTCGTTGGCTCCCAGCTCCAGCACAAAGATGTCGAAGCGATATTGGTCCAGTATCCAGTCGATCCGGTTGAGGCCGCCGGAAGTGGTTTCTCCGCTTACACCCGAATCGACAACAGTGTAGGGTAGCCCCAATGAATCAATTCTTTCTCGGATCACCCCAACGAATGCCTCCGATGGGTCTACGCCCAGTCCCGCCGTCAGGCTGTTGCCAAAAAACAGGATGGTCTTTTTCTTCGTTTGATCGGAAGAGGTGCTGGGGGACGCCGTCGTTTTCACCTCATTACCAGAGGGGGCATTTCCCGCCGAAGGAGAAGTGTTATTTTGGCACGACCAAAGTAAAAATAAAAAAAGGATCAGGTACTTACCGTTTTTCATACCCATGTTTTGCCCTAAAGGTACAGGGTTTCGCGCATACTAGGGTTTAGAAATCAAAATTAATTACCTTTACCTGCCGGCATTATGGGTTTGATGAAGCGGTGCGCGAAAAAATTATCCGAAAAGCAGAACATTTGCCCCTTTTTGAAGTATACCAGTCGTTATTCAGACATCATGGTTATGACCGATCAAACCGCTACCAAAAATATCGTCCTTGCTGAAGACAATCCCGCCGACGTCGAACTGACCCGGCTGGCCTTCGAAGCGCTGTCCCTCCCCGTAAAGATCATCCACAAAGAAGACGGCCAGGAGTTGCTCCAATACCTCCAATCCGCCTCCCTCCACGAAATCGACCTCCTCCTCCTCGACCTCAACATGCCTAAGATCAACGGCATCGAAATACTGAAAGCCCTATACAACGACGACCTGCTGAGGCGACTGCCGGTGGTCGTCCTTTCCTCCTCGCTCCACGAGTCCGATGTACTCACCTGCTATGAGTACGGTGCCAACGCTTACGTCAACAAGCCCCTCGATGTACACGAATTCAACGAGATGATCCGGTCCATCGCTAATTTCTGGATCGGGACCAATGTGGGGCCGGTATATGAGACGCGGCGGGTGTTGTAGGGTTGTTATAAGATTACTGCTGCGTCGCTGTTGCAAACCTGCCGTCTGGATTTCCTACCATTTGATAGATATGGCAGGCGGGCCGCGACGAGCGCAGGTCCATTAAAAGGCACGGCCTTCTGCGAAAGAAGGCCGTGCTTTTTTACCTGACTCAAAACCAATCGTTACTGCTTCACCAACTTCACCGCCTGTTGCTCACCGGTAGTCTCCTCAATTGCCCGGAGCAAGTACACGCCCGGCGACCAATCGGTCACCGTAATTGATTCTCCACTACTCATTGTATAAGCATTTACCATATTGCCTAACAAATCGTACACACGAAGCTGGAATGGCGCTGCTCCCAATTCGATCTGCACCGACTCGGTGGCCGGATTAGGTCGCACTTTCAGTCGCAACTCTCCTGAATCCAGATTCGTTGGACGGAACGCTCCTTCCACCCAACCACCGGCATTGGTATTGGCAGAGCCTTCGCTGCTCAGGGCATAAGCCATCACACGGGCCACGTCGATGTAGTGGCGGCAGATCTGGTCGGAGGTGTCTCGGATTTTGTTGGGTAGTGCAGCCAGCGCCTCATATTGGAGATAGGCTACCTCCATGCTGTCCTGATTGAAAAACCAGGTGGCGGAATGGTACTGCTGGTCGAGTTGGTATTGACCACCAGGCGTGTTGATGCCGCATTCGTAGGGGGTGCCGGTAAACTCGGTCACTTCGACATGGGGACCAGGTTGGGGATTTGGAGGACCAGAGCCGCAGCCGCTGGGCTCGTCTACAAGATAGTCGGAATAATCCAGCGTTACATCATTGTTAAAATCGGAGGCCACACAGCCATTGCTGTTGTACGACAGTGCTTTCCGCAGGGAGTAGTTGATCACATTGGGGCTCCCACTATTCACAGGCATTGGTGACCAATAATTATGTGTTGCCAGTACCGTATCTATGTCATCGCGATCGACGTAGGCAATGTCAAAATAATCGCCGCCAGTGGGAAACTGTATGAATGAATTAGGCTTGCAGTAGGTGTTGGAAGGGTCATTGCCCGAGCAGCCATCTATTTCCAACAATATATCCACACCACTGATGCCAATGCCGTTGCTGATCAGCTTGGAGCACTTCATATCGACCAGGCCGTAATCCACACCATTGGCGTCGACTCCTCCCTTGCCGATGTGGATGGCCGAGGTACAGTTGGTGATGGTCGTATTGTAGAGTGAAACGTTTGATTTGTTGAGGTCGCCACCTTCGAGGCAGGGTGCTTCAATGGCGCTTCCGGTGTTTTGGATGGTGGTACCAGAGGTTCGGAAGAGGTTTACATTGGTGAGGTAAGCTCCGAAAGCGTAGTTTTGCACCGTACTGCCATTCAACTGTATTTGGCCAACCTGGAAACCCACGATGGCCTCGCCACCTACCACATCGCCATCGAAGGTACATCCCGATAGAGTTACCCTGTTGACATTGCCCGGCCAAAAGGCGCTGGCACATGAATTGAACTCCGTTTGGAAAAGGAAGAAGTAGGAGTTGCCCTGTACGCCTGTGCCATTAAGCGTTAGCCCTTTGGTGGCGTTGTTGAATCTGCCCAAAGCTGATGTATGCGTCTTCCAGATTGCTGGCTGTAAGCAGGCTATTGTCGCCGCTGCCCTGAAAGGTGACAGCCTGTAAGCGTAGGTCGCCTTCCACGCCCTGGATGCCGCTACCCCCGCCGAATTCGACCAGCCCATACTCCAGGTCGAGGTCCTTACCTCCCAAATCCAACACGGCTCCTCCATTGAGTTTGATGAAGCGGGTGGTGAGCGACTGCCCCGAGAGCCGAAAAACATCCACACTGGGGCCGAAGGAGAGAATGTGCCCCTCATCGAACTGGAAGTAGCCGCTGCCGGAAAAGTTGAAGTCGCCATTGATGCGGAGTTCGCCACCTTCTTTGATGTGGATGGTGCTTCCGCCCCACCACAGGTCGATGTTGGCGTTGGGGTCGATTTCGAGTATTCCACCGCGTTCCACGATAATTTGGGAGGGGTTCGTAGTTTGCAAAGTACCTCCGGCTTCTACTTTTACCTTTCCACCATCCTCAATAATGATTTTCGAGTTGTTGTCCATACGAAGGGTACCATTATTTTTGATCAGTACGTTTGAGTTTTCCTTGATATATACAGTAGCGGTATTGTTCGTGCCATTATTGTTGTTGATGGTCCATTCGCCGAGGTAAAGCTCTCCACTATTTTGGATGATTAAATTCAGAGGAGTGTTACAGTTGCTATTTTGAACGAATAAATCAAAATGAGTGGGAAAATCATTTGGCGCATCTACTTCATCAGTAAAGGCTATCTCGCCTGACCGGTTTACCCAAAGCTTTCCGGTATTCTGAACAGTGAGATCAACATCCAATATGCTGCGCGTAAAAATATTGGGGTCAGTCGATTTACCATAGTTAAAGGTGCGGGAACTGAGAAGGGTCTCCCCTCCCAATCCTGTACCAGCTCCGGAAGCCACTACTTCAAATACTTCATCAATCAGGAATACCGCATTGTTCTTGTTCAGGCTTGGATGCTCTTGATTGTGTTGCAATACGCCGTACGTTTCTATATCGTCATCAAAAGAAGCAACAAACCGTTCGACTGCTGTAACGCCCCGAATTGGTAAGGGCATTGTTATCGTTTACCGGATAATAAATGTTGTTGTTTTCGGGTTCTTTTAAGTCCAGCGCACTTACGATTGGGGTAAAGCAATAAGATGGATTGTCAACTTCAAACCCATCCAGTTCTGCCACTTGCCCGATGATGAGATTGTTGGCACCTCCCGGCGCACTGTCATAAGGTATCATATCTTTGACTTTTGTTTGTTTCAGAGAAAGCCCAACGGTAATCCCGAGTACTTTGGTTAAGACATGACCGCGATATATCTTCTCCTTTGTCGATCCATCGGGCAAAGCCCATACATCTATTCTGGCAAGAATCCCAGTTGCTATGTGCCATCCGACAGATGACAAGGCGTTTTCCAGCCAGTCGTTTATATCAATTTCCCAGCCGTCATAAATTTCCCAGGTATTAACATCCGGGAGGACCAACGTAAGTAGCTCCTGATTTTGAAGGTCTGCATCCAACATTTTTCTTCCGACTCCTATTAGTTGTTCTTCATTGATTTGCGATCCATTCGAAATAGCTACATATTCACAGTGTTCTAAATCCCCTAATCCGGCAAGTGAATTGTAAAACAGATCGTGATCGGGAAAACTGTGATCATTATCTGCAAAGGCATGATAATAGAGCAACTGTTTGTTGGCCGGATTGAAAAAAAATATCTTCGTAGTCTCTCAACTTTTCAGAAAATGACTTCACCTTGACACCCCCGATCCGCATGTTCAAAAGGTGTTTTAACATATGCTGAAGTCCAAGCGGAAAATTATTCCCCCGCATGGGCGCATCAAAGGTGATGAATTTTTTAGTCTGATGGTCTTCTCCATTATTTTCCATTTCACGCAAAGCCCATTTGCCCACCGGGCCGCCCATAGAGACCCCAACCACGATGTTGTCGTGGTCTTCACTGGGGCCTGGCTTTTGCGCATTGATCCAGTCGATGGCATCCTGTACACACCGGGCATTGCGGATCATATCATCGGTACCATCCAAAAAGTCGAGGTAGATGAGATCGATGTGGTTGTCGTCGAATATATCTAAAACCGTGCTGGGGTTGCCGTCAGGCTCTTCGTCCAAAAATCGTAGCATTACCCTCCAGTTACGATTCCCGGTTTGAGGAGGATCGGCTCCTTCGATCACCAATACGGGGTTGCGCAATACGAAGGGGTCCCCCGGAACATAGCCATCACAGCCGAGAAAAACATTCAGTATAGCACCCGAATGTTCAGATGTCGGAGCTATTAAATGATTGGTATCTGGTACTGCACTATACCTGCTGGGGTCTGCCGATTCGGAAATATTGAAAAGACAATGACTCAACCACTCCGATCCGTCATTGAGGATGCATTTGATGACCAGGGTTTTGGTGCCTGCCGAACCATAATTGGCGGCAACCGGCACATCGGGTGTAGCGGCCTGCCAGCCCACTCCGTCGTCCAGATCGACAGAGATGGACTGTATGCCTGAGTCATGGTTGTTGAAGATCAGTTGACCAGGCACTACGAAGGAAACGCTGATACTATCCGATTCGGCGATCAATGCCGAAGCGGCAAATACCGTATCACTCAGATAGGGGCTTTCCGGGCGGTTGGGCACATCGAATAGCTGACCACCGAGGGTATCGATCAGGTTTTCGTCGATGGCATCGGTTCTGAAATAGTGGTACTGTTGCAATAAGATGCCTATTGGAATCGGATCGCCGGGTTGGTAACTATCTACCACACTCATATAGATGCTCGGGTCGGGGAGTTGTTCAGTACTGTCCAAAGCAGCGCTATGGAGGGTAGCATACGTCAGTCCGAAAAGCAGGTCTATCATCCGGGTAGTGTCATTGAGGGTACTACCGTCATATCGGTGTGGGGGCAATAAGGGAATGCCGTAGTCGAGCAAAAGCCCGCTGGTCACTTCGCTCAGGTCGAGCGGCTGGAAAACATGGGCCCTGTCGGCTTCGAAGTTTTCTTCCACTTCGATTTCTACTTCCTGGGCCTGTCCGAAAAAAGACCAGAAAAGCAACAGGAGAAAAGGTGTTGTGATTTTCATGATGATCGTATTTTTAAGAGGTAAACAAATGCATTGGTTGGGTATAGGCATAGCCCATCCCTGTCGCAGAAGACTTCTATCTTCAACAACAACTCTAAAGGGCTGGAAATTAGCTTAACCTATTGTCTAGAATCAGTAGTGGTATTGCGCATCGAAACGGCCTGAAGTGACTCGAATTCTAACGGTGTCTGTTTCAGGGCAATCTCTGTCGTCAATCAGAGAAAAAAAGAATTCGCCGGATACGATGTGTTCTTCCAAGTCTAACCGGGTGATGCTCAATCCTGAAGGTCTAGAAGAATCTAAAATGAATGTGCCACAGGGATTAGTAAAATCATAAAGTTTGGTTGAAAGACGAAAAGAAGGAGAATTAAGATCATCTGGATAAACATTACAATGAAGAATAAAGGATTGGCTAATGCTATCCGCGGGAATCCAAAAGTCGGCTAAAACCCGAAGGTATTCTTCATCATCGTACTGTACGTCTACTTTGTCATTAAATACGTTCAGGGGGTCGCCTTCGTCTTTGATATAAGCCACCCAGGGTTCCCCGTCGATCAGGCAGCCAAAGGTGTTGGCGCCTTCTGTGGTGGCGGGGGGCAGTTCGGTGGGTATTTCGTCTTTGCGGCAGGAGGAGACTGCTAAAATAAGTAGCAGCAGGAGGTAACACAGCTTTTCAATTTTTTTCATGGTTTGGTCGTTTTTGGTGTGATGGCTTGCCATGAAGGCGTAGCGGTAGCGAAGTCCTTCATGGTGGCTTTAGAATTCGGCTACAAGTTATAAAAAAAAAAAACTAATGTGTCAAGGGGTTGGGGCGGAAAAATTCACATATTTTTATTTTCAAATTGTATTTGTCTTTTTATCAGTGCTTTGTGGTGGTATAGGACAACAAATTGCATTTTAGTTGTAAAACTCCCGGCCGCCGGCCGTTGGCGGGCCGCGAGAACGTGAGGCCTCCCTCGCGCTGGACACTTCCCTCCATTGAAAAATAATCCACCGAGCCAAGCCCAAATTTCACCGAAGTTGGTATCTTCGCATCCCCAATCGAAGTAGCGACACAGGCAACTACCTGGTTTTCAGACCTTAGTTTCCATTATGAATCCACTCAGTCCCCTGTTTATACTTGGCATCATAGCGGCGTATTTCGGCGTTTTGATGGCCGTTTCCTGGTATACCGGCCGCCGGGCCAGCCAGCAGGATTTTTTTCTGGCCAGCCGCCAGTCGCCCTGGTATCTGGTTGCATTCGGAATGATCGGCGCCTCTCTGTCGGGTGTCACCTTTATTTCGGTGCCCGGATGGGTGGCCGACAGTCAGTTTTCGTATATGCAGATGGTCTTTGGGTATCTGCTGGGCTATCTGGTGATCGCCACCATTCTGATGCCGATGTATTACCGGCTCGAACTTACGTCGATCTACACTTATCTGGAAAAGCGGTTTGGGGTGGCTTCCTACAAAACGGGGTCGGGATTTTTTCTTTTGTCGCGCACCATAGGGGCTTCTTTCCGGCTGTATTTGGTGGCCATTGTGATGCAGCAATTTATCTTCGATCCGTTCGGCATTCCCTTTTGGGTGACGGTGCTGCTCACCATTGTGCTGATATGGGTATACACTTTCAGAGGAGGGATCAAGACCATTGTCATAACAGACACCTTACAAACCGCGTGCATGTTGTTGGCGGTGGTGCTGACCATTGTGGCTATTGGCTCCAAAATGGACCTCGGCGTAGGAGAGCTGGTACAGGTGGTTGGAGAGAGCGATTACTCGCAGATATTCTTTTTTGAGCAGGGATGGAGTGATCCCAAAAACTTTTTCAAGCAGTTTTTGGCCGGCGCCTTTATAGCCATTGTGATGACGGGTCTCGACCAGGATATGATGCAGAAAAACCTCAGTTGCCGAACCATCGGCGAAGCCCAGAAGAATATGTTTTGGTTCAGCATCGTATTGGTTTTTGCCAATTTGCTGTTTTTGGGGCTGGGCGCCCTGCTGTACATCTATGCCGGACAGGTCGGTATCGACATGCCCACCAGGCTGGTGAACGGTGAACTCGTAGCCGCTACCGACCTACTGTATCCAACCATCGCGCTGGAACATTTGGGCACCTGGATCGGCGGCATCTTTGTGTTGGGGCTGATCGCCGCTGCATACTCCAGTGCCGATTCGGCACTCACGGCGCTGACCACTTCTTTTTGCATTGACTTTTTGGATTTTGAAAAAAGAGATGCGCAAGCCGACGATTCCCGGCGCACGCGATTTATCGTCCATCTGGGGTTTTCGTCTTTGCTGTTTTTGGTCATCCTGGTCTTTTGGCTCATCAACGATCAGGCGGTGATCAAGCAAATATTCACAGTAGCGACCTATACGTATGGCCCCTTGCTGGGACTGTATGCTTTTGGTTTTTTTATGGACCGGGCGGTGATCGACCGGTGGGTTCCGACCATTTGTCTGGCCTCTCCGGTGGTTACCTTCTTTTTGAACAAATACTCAGAAATGCTTTTCTTTGGGTATAAATTTTCCTTTGAACTGCTGATACTCAACGGCCTGATCACCTTTCTTGGATTGCTGGCCGTCTCCTATTCCAAACCCGCTGATGAATATTAAAAAAGTACAATACCCTCATTTGAGCATTGTACTTCATATATTGAATCTCTAAACAAATACGCTTGGGTGCAGGAACTTGGGGTTTGTACTTCTTTGATGTCGTTCGTTTTGTTTTCGGTAGGTACCGAAATCTCTACGGAGAATGCGCAAAGTTGTTACAAAATCATTATACGAACAATATATATTTATGTTCTGGTATGGAATAAAAGGCCATTGGTTGTTTTGGGTTAGAAAAGGTAGTATTATTCGAATGCCAGATTCAGCCCCAGCCGCCCCGAAGTCATTTTGTGATCGAAGGGGTTGGCCAGCGCTAACACGTTATCCGATGCTACCAGCAGACGGACCGGACCCAGCTTGAGGGCCAGATGCATGCCCAGGTTGGAGGAGCCGTACACCTGGGAGCCGGTAAGGCCAAAGTCGAGCATTTTACCCAGATGAGCGGTCAGATCGAGGGCCAGCCCCGGATAGGCTTGCTTCCGATACCGTTCAAAAAACAGCAACAGGCCGGCACTCACCAGGCGGTGGGCTTTGTATTGAGCGCCGAGGTATACCTTGGCAGGCAAAAAAGTAGTATACGATTTCTGCGTTTCCGCAAAATCAAAAATCGTAGAGAGGGTATCCAGGGTCTGGTCGAAGGAAACATCGTCTTCGCGAATCGACTCACCGAGGTCTACCCCTTCCAGCCGGTAGTGGCCGCTACTGTGGTAATTGCGTGCATTGTTCTTCCATTTTATCTTTCCCAGGTCGATCAGACTGGCTGAAACCCGCAATTTGTCGTCCCACAAGGTCATATTGGCCCCCAGATCGAGGCCAACACTCAGGTTTTGGCTGAACCATTCGCCAACAGACATTTCCTCTCCATTGAATTGAAGGTCGAAGGAGTTGTCGTCGGCCAATCCATCCAATGCGATCAGCCCGGCGGCATTGATTCGGTAATCGGTGGCAATGTCCAGTTGGTAGTATTCCGGGTCGGTAGTGAGGGTGGCGTCGGTTTTGTCGGAAGACAGGTTGGCGATGCCGCTCAGCAGTTTGAGGCGGGCACCGAGTTGCAGGTTACCGCGCTTTAGCGCAAAACCCAGAGCCGTTTCGCTGTAAAGATTAAAATCGACGTCGGGTCCGACTTCCAGGGGTCTCGCCCAAAAATTCGGCATTGCCATACACCCCCAATTCCACCAATCCTTTTGGATAGCCCAGATAAGTGTTTCCCTTCAAGGCGTGACTGACCGACACCCGCCACTGTTTGCCGCCATATTGGACATGAAGAGTATACAGTTCGAAGCCCGCCCGCAGGAAATTGTAGTCATCCAGGTGGTTCAGCAAGGCACGGGTATTCAACACGGTAGTCCCTTCTGCATTTTCCGCAATCAAACTGTTGTACGCTCCAATCGAATTGGACAACTGCACCCCAACTCCCGGAAAGGCATAGACAATGCGCTTGTCGGTAAAAAAAGAAGGATTGACCAATGTATTTTGCAATACACCATTGGCGAAATACAGCCCCATATTTTGAGCTTTCGCCAAATGGCATACCAGCAAGCAACAAACGAAGAGCAAACATTTTTTCATAACATTATTTTTACAGAGTACCTTTTGATATGTTTTTTCTTTGACTTTACCCTATACTTCTCCAAGGTAAGAGCCTTTAGGCGTTTGTGAAATTGCCTGTCTACCGACAGGTAGAAACCTATATAAACCTGGGTTTAATTTGTCCGAAGGACAAAAAACCAGAATGTCCCGATGTATATCGGGATGTGTCCTATTGTGCCTATGTGTTTCAAAACCAACCACCGGAAGGTGGTAAAAAATCACAAATCTTGAAACTAATGCATAGTGCGGCTAACCCGAAATCGAAGATTCGACGAAGTCAATTATTGCACCATTTGTTTTTTGGTTTTTCAGGCGGGAAAAGTCTTTTACAAATGGTTCATTATTTCACGCCAGAAGTACTAATCCTCCAGCACCACCCGCATCCCGGCTTTCACTCCAAGTGTGTGGGTGCTGAGAATGCGAACCGGCGTGTTGCCCTCATCAGCCGTCGAGATGGTAGCATTTACCAACATCCGGTTGGACTGTTGGAGCAGGCTCAGCCGGTGGGCAGAAAAGGGTATAAAGCTAACCGATTGTATGGGGTCTGTGACCATGCCTTGTGTATTGATGGCAGCACTTTTTACCAAATATTCCGTATCGGCGAAGAGGGAGTCTACTTTTTGGCCCGTTTCATCCAGAAAATACACCTGAAGGCCCAGTTCCACCGGTAACCCATTGTCGACGATCAGTTTGATGGTGGCCGATTCGACATTGTCCAGGTCACCCAGATCGGTTTCCAGCGGTTCCTCAATTTCAAAGCCGGAAGCGGTTCCATACACAGGAAGGCTGGCTTTCAGCGAAAGATCGATCGAACTTTGATCGGTCATAAATCCATTGGCCCCTCCAGATTGGTCGGGGTTGACAACAGCGGTCAGTTTGTAAGTTACACGTTGGGGCTTGGCATTGACGATTTCGGCAATATTGGAATTGGTGTTGTTGAATTCCAGCACCGTTTGTTTCGACTGACCCGTCTCGGTCAATGCCGGATACAGCAGGTCGATTCCCGAATCAAGCTGATCGCTTTCCAACAATATGCTTTCACCATCCGTTGTCAGCACCTCAATCTCGTCGATGAGGGCCCTGGTTGGGATACCAAAGGAGTTGTCGATGGTTAGGGTCAAGCGTGGATCGGCAAAGTTGACATCGCCCCCTACCCATTCGTCGTACAATTCGATGTGGAGGGTATCGTTGGTCAGGTTGAAGCTGTCCGTAGCCCAGTTTCCCTCGACGTAGCTGTAGGTCCAGTTTTCGGCCATTCCCATGATGGGGTCGATGAGTACGTATTCCCCGTTCGCCTTTTTAGCCTGGTAATGGAGTTGCATTTTGCCAGCGTTTAGCGAAAGCGAATACCCAAGCATATCGATGGGTGGTATAGAAGCCGTGGCCGGTGAAGCGCCGGTGTAAGGAATGGTCTTGGTCACGTTGAATGCCTGGCCGTCTTTGGTCAGATTGGGCAGGGTGATCAGCACCTCGATGTCTTCGGTGTGGTTTGATTGCAGGTCGAAAGAAAGGACACCCGATTTCAGGCGCATCTGGCTGACTTCCAGACCTTCGGCAAAGGGGACAGTGACTTCGGTATTGTTGTCGACAATTGCCAGCGGAAAGGTGGAAAGCAGGTTGTATTGGTTTGCAATGTTTTCAGAAATGGCATTGCCTTCATAAACCAGTTCAAGGGTGCCATCGGGGTGGACGGTCAGTTCGGAAATATCGCTATCTGTCTGGTCAATGATCTCCTGAAGGTTGGTCGAACCGTTTACCAGCGGAAAAGCCAACTCCCCACTGTAATCGACCCCTTCAATGGGTTCAAAATCCTGGTAATTTTTGCAGGAAACTGCGAGAATGGCAATGACAATCAGCAGGTAGGTTCTCTCGACGGGGCAAACCGGTCTCATAGTAAGTTAGTTTAGGTAATTCTCCAAAAAAATGGCCTCTACCCGGCCAAAAAGCAACAATCAAGCCAGTCGGAGCATTAGTACCAAAGCGGGATGAACACCGGATTTGTAGCTCTGTTGTTAGAGGCTAATATAGCAAGTGTTAAAAATCGAAAATTGTGACAGTCGGAAAAGCCCTGTGGAGGGGTCAACGATTGGAAGATAACAATTGTTCTCCGGGCGAGGGTTCCTGTTCATCAATGCCCAGTTGGACTTTCAGTTCAACTTCATCGAAGTCGAGGTATTTGCTGTCGGTGAGCAGTTCAAAAATGAGGGGGGCATTGAGGATGTTGAGTTGGCTGCGCAGCAGAAGCAGGAGCTTGAGGGAGCGGTTGTGGAGTTCGATCTGCTTGAAGATGATCTCGATTGAGAATAGATCATCCGTCGGCGAAGGTTCGGTGGAATGATTTGCCTGACGGGATCGGCGTGACAGTTTTCCGAGTTGGTAATCGATGTATTGGATCCTGGAATCCAAAATTTGGAATACGTCATTGACCAATGACTTATCGGGTATGTTTTCCATGTTACGTCGGATATAGGTTTGCCGGTAAAGTTATGTGCTGTAAGCTGGGATTTTATGGCTTTATAGCTGTTTGCACAAAATCTTATAAACTTCGACGGGCACTCAATACAGGGTTTAACGCAGGTTTTTGGAATGTTTTGCGATTACTAGATAAAAACGGCAAATAGTCTCAATTGTATTATGCAATGATAACATATGTTTTGCAGTAAATCAAGTTGTTTGGCCGAATATTTTATAACGTTGTTTTGCAAAAAACAAAAGCCTACTCGTTATAACTTACTGACAGTTAATATGTTGCAATTAATACACCCGTACAAAGATGCGGGGATATATTTGGTTCAAAAAAGCGGTTTTGGTCAAAGGCAGACGAATCGTTCCCGAAATGAGTGGTAGGGCGGCTACCCAGCCGGGGGGAATGTCCGTCGTATGGCCAATGAATATGGAGGTATCCACCTGATGCGCATAATGAACCTGCCGGTAATAGCGGACAAAGTCCACGACCGGTTGCTCTCCGATTTGTTCATCCACCAGAACGACGTCTGGAAAACGATTGCGGGCCACGCGTTTCAGATAAGCCATTGCCTCTTCTGCGGAAGCCTCAAAATGCCCTTCTACCGGCAGGCAGTGGGAGGCGATCAACTTCTGATTCTCAACACTGCTTTTACAGGGTGGGCCTACAAATAAAATTCGGATGGGAGCTGTCATGTCAGTCTTAATTTTACGCAATATCATTTCACATAAGTGCAAAGCATTTTGAAAATGTCTTGTTGGAAAAGGTGAAAAATTGTAAGAAAGATAAATTACCGGATAAACATAAACGAAGAAGAGAAGGCAGCAGTTGGCGTCAAAATTTTCAAAAACCCCGGATAGTCATTTCTGGTTGATAAAAACGGCAGGGATCAAATACAGGCGCACAGTTGTGCCCGCATTGGGGGCACTTTCCAGTTGTACATAACCACCATTTTTCTCCACGATGGTTTTCACCAAATACAATCCGGTACCCAAACCGCCTTTACTTACGGCCATTTTTGAAAAAGGTTTGAATATCGACTGTTTATTTTTACTCAGATCGAAGCCCTTTCCGTTGTCGGTGATCTCCAACACCGTGTAATTGTCTTGTTGGAAGGTGTGTATGGAGATGTGCAGGGGCTCCTTATCCCGCCGGTAGGTCAGCGAATTGCTTAGCAGACAAAACAGCAGACTGAACAAGTTGAACTTGTTGTAGTAAATATCGCCTACCTCGAAAGTATTTTTAAAGATGGGTTGGGCTTGTGAAATATCGTCGGCCAAATGAAGCTGTACTTCTTTTAAAAGGTCGGCAAAATCTATTTTTTTTCCGGAAAGGCACTCCTGATGCTGCACATTGGTCAGTTCGATCATCCGGTTGATGATCCGCTCTATCTTGAGAGCCGACGCCTTCATATGCGACAGAGCGTCTTCCTTTTCCTGCCCGTCGTAATGCATCAACAGATTGGAATAAGCCTTGATGACCACCAGGGAAGTTCGCATATTCTGGGCAGCCGCCTGCACGATGTCCTGCACATTCCAGTTGATCTGTCCCAGTGCAAAGGTGTCTGCTTCGAGTGCCTGTATCTTTTCTTCCAACTCATCTTCAAAGCGCTTGGTCTCCAGCCGGAAGTACATCGATTTTTGCATATTAGTAGGTATTATAATTTGTTGATTGGAAGATGGTACGAAGGGAAGGAAGGTGGTGTTGCAGGATGGATCGACTTTTGGGTTCTTGGTCTGTTTGTTTCCGGGCAGCCAAGAACATCTTCGTTGCGCTTGTTGGGCCCGTCTGAGGCCGGTAGGTTAGTCGTAGCTTAATTTTTATGGAAATATATTTTGGTAGTTTTACCCCGATAGCGATCTGGGTTGATTGGCTTGCGATTTTTGAACCCTGTTGAGCCAGGCAGGCGCAAAGGACGCAAAGTAACGCAAAGAACTTTGCGAAAAGACATTAAAGATGTCTTTCGTAGCACTCTTTTTAAAAGCCCTTTTTTCAATTCCTCAGCCGCAACAACGCTAGCGCCCCTTTCTTCAACAGATGCTCCAGGTTTTCTTCGCTGAAATGACGGTAATGGTCGTCACAAAGCAAGTCCATTACTGCCGCCATATTCTCTTCGCACAACCAGCACCTGATGATCTGCAGGCGCTTCAACTCCTGGGTTTGCTGGTTGACAAATTGCAACATTTGATCAAAATCCCGGATCAGCTTTACATCCATTCCTTCTGCAGGCATGGGAGTGGGCTTGGCCCTATCCCTATCCATAAGCTGGGCCGCACTGCAATGCGACTGGTGTTCGAGGTACTGAATCTTGGTTTCAATAATGGATAGTACATCCGACAAGGCGGAAGAGGTGGGTAGACTAGTGTTCATGAGTGTGGACTGTTAAAGTTGATTCGAAGACAAAGGTACTCATTTAAAAGTCATATTTCAAATTTAATAATATTTATTTTTGTACTTTAACGTTCGCCTGTCTGAATTTTTTGGCTCGACCGGTAGAAGGTTCCTCCCAAGGCAAAAAATATTTTCCCAATAAAATGAACGCTGTTTCACCCAATCCGCTTATATTGCGGGGGGTAAGCCCAATTTCAAAAACCAATTACACATGAGTCAAATAAAAGTAAGAAGCGGCAAAGGCGTTGTCACCCTGAAAAAAAGCGGCCGCTATGTCGGACTGAAAACCAGAAAATCGAGAAGTCTCCAGGAGGAAAAATTCATTAAAAAAAAGGTATACAACAATCTGGGCGGCTTCAACATCGTCACCCTCGATAAAGCAAGCGGTGAGTCGCTCGACGATACCCTCGACAAAGTCCGTCGAAAGAAAAACGTGGAAGTTGGGACCCACGTCTATTATCCGGAAGGAAACGCCAATCGCCCCGTCGTACCAACCGGAGAGATCTACATCATCTTTCAAGACGATACCAACGAAGAAGAACAACTCATCGTACTCGACGAATACAAACTGGACATCGTAGAGCGCCGAAGCCCCACCACAGTGGTTGCCATCGTTACTGCCAAATCGCCCAACCCCCTCAAGGTGGCCAACGGACTGATGAACATATCCCTCGTCAAGCACGCCGAACCCGACCTGGACACTTTTGTGGAAGAATACGACTTTTACCCACCTGCCGACCATCTGCTCGCTCACCAATGGCACCTCGAAAACAAGGGAAAAGTGGTCGATTCCAATTTCAAACTCAAAAAAGGGGCCGACGCCAAAGTCATCAACGCATGGAAACGCATGGGCAACCTCGGCTCGTCCAAGATCACCATCGCCGTAATCGATAATGGCTTCGACCTCACCCACCCCGACCTCAAGGGAAAAGTACATCGCCCCTACGATCTCTGGACGCAATCTGCCCAGATAGAGCAGGGCGATCCCCGGTTTACCCACGGCACTCCCTGCGCCACCGTGGCCCTGGCCGCCAGCAACGGCAGCGGGATCGTAGGCGCCGCCCCGACGGCTAAATTCATGCCCATCAGCGGTACCTCCTTCAGCCTGCGGGCCACCGAACAAATGTTCGATTACTGCATCAACAACGGCGCCGACGTCATCAGTTGCAGTTGGGGTTCTACCGACCCGGCCTTCAATCTCAGCCCTCTCAAAGAAGCCGCCATCGCCAAAGCTGCCCGCAAAGGACGCAAAGGCAAAGGATGTGTGATCGTGTACGCCGTGGGTAATGACGACCTCGACTTCGTCAGTTTTTACTCCGCCCACCCCGATGTGATCGCTGTAGCCGCCTGCACCAGCAAAGACCAACACGCCTCCTACTCCAACCGCGGCCGGGAGGTCACCGTCTGCGCCCCATCCAATGGCGACTGGCCCATCATCGCCGGCCGCGCCTGGTGGGACGAAGGCGTCTCCTGGGAGTCGGGCGAATATCGCTACTGGCGCGATGGCAAATCGCGGGGCGACCGTTACAAACACTTCGGCGGCACCTCCAGTGCTTGTCCCCTCGTGGCCGGCATCTGTGCTCTGATCCTATCCGTCAACCCCAACCTTACGGCCAAAGAAGTCAAAGACATCCTCACCTCCACCGCCGACAGGATCGGTCCCAGCTACGAATACATCAACGGCCACTCCACCAAGTATGGCTATGGCAAAGTAAACGCCGACCGTGCGATAGCCGAAGCCATTCGCCGTCGCGACGGAAACACTCCCCCCGACCCGGTAGTGGAAGAGACCATTACCAGTGGCCGGGGCATCTTCCGCTTCAACGTCCAAAAACAAGCTCCCAAAGGGTACGGCGTACAGATCGGGGCTTTCGCCGAATATGGCAATGTGCTCATACAAGCCGAAAAGCTCCAAAACACTTTCGATGAGCCCATCATCGTAAGCATCAACGAACTCGACGGACGCACCGTCTACAAAATCGTAGTGGGGGCTTTCGCCAAAAAATCAGATGCCCAAAAACTCCATCAACGAATGCTGGCCAAAAGCGTCAAGGGTTTTGTGCGGAACATTAAAGACCTTAAGTAAAGCTAGCGAGCCTAAATAACGGAAAAAGCCCTAACCAATACTGGCCAGGGCTTTTTCGTAGATACATTTATCAGAATGAGTGGGTTAGGCTTCCACTGCTGATTGAGCGCTGTATTTCAAAATATTCCGTATACTGGAGGGAGATGGCCGGAATCCGGCTTTGGGCAGTTCGAGATAACCGCTGAGCAGCTCTTCATAGGCCTCGTAGAGGTTCCAATCGGAGTCCATAGCGTCTTCAATGGCCATCGACTCGGCTGCGGTAGTTTCATTGTAAATGTATCGAATTAAATGGTTTGGTGTAAATTTTTGCTTCATGTAACTCTTTTTGGTTAGAAAAACAAATCCTTAAATTCACCTATTAAACTAACCGTTTCTGACAATTATTGTCCCGAAGTCTTAAAAAAATTAACACCTTGCCGAGCCGTTATTTAATCCGAAACCACTGTTGGTTTCTGCCCATGAGCGAAACGCCGATGTACCCCCTTACTTTGAGGGTGTTATTGTCTTGCAGCCAAACGCTGCATTTGTAGGTTTTGCCGTTGGCGGGGTCCATTATTTCGCCGTAGCTCCAGTAATCTTTATAGGTTTCGAGGTCCCACATCACTACCATACCGATCAGGGGTTGGTCTTTCTTGTCGTCGGGACATTTGTCGCAGGTCGTATCTTCGGAGGCCTGCAGGAGTTTGACGATTTTGCCGTAGAGCTTGCCGTCTTCCTCAAATATTTCGACGTGCGATTTGGCCTCACCGGTCTCGTCGTCGATGGTTTTCCAGACCCCCACAGGGGAGGAGGACTGGGCTTGCAGCAGGGTGAAGCCCCCAAGCAGGCAGGCAAAAAAGAGGAAAAGTAGTCGTTTATATGTCATATTAGTTAAAACCTTGATATTGAGTGTAGTCGTTTAATCAACTACAAACTTACTGAAAAAGGAGGCAAAAAGCATCTTCTCCGCTGTTTCAGCATACCGATTTTTTACAGAATGGATCTATCCGATGGGCAACCAAAGGCATCAAACGGGTATAGATACCAAAAAAGTGCCGATTGTTTAGCTTTGGTTGTTAAAGTTTGAAGGGAATTACATAGGTTGGTGTAGGGGTGTTACCAAAAGGTGACTGCTGCCGACAGGGGGCATGGAAGCCGGGAATTCCGCCGGTAAAACTACTAAACTGAAAAAGTGGGTGAAATATTATTCTTTAAAGTCATTTAATAATGATAATTCCATTTCGATGCGATAAAACCATTGTTTTTGGGCTATTTTGTCGAGGCTGTGGCGCGAATGCAGGTCGTAGGCCTTTTGGTCGTGGTGCCAGTTTTCTATAAAAGCGGAAACGGTTTCCTCGAAGACAGCCTCTTCGCCACATTTGAATTGGCGGTCGGCCAATATCTTGCGCAGCTTTCGTGCGTACAGTTCTGTAATGTCGAAGTGAATCTGCTCGTGTTGGAGGTGGTGGTCGGTCCGGGCCTCTTCCTTTACCCACGATTTTTCCTTTTCAAAATAAGCCCGAACCTTATAATTGATCAGGCCGTCTTTGCAGCCTTTGTAGTGAACAATGCCCGAAGAGGTCAGGGCAGAAACGCTGGTATACTCGAAACGGGGGTGGCCCTTGAAGTCGGTCCACTCCAGGGGGTCGTTTTCCGACCAGTAGATGGTGTCGGGGCTGTCTTTGCCCGAAGTAAATAACAACAACAGACCGGCCGAAAGGATAAAAGGATAAAGGATATGTTTGTAATTCATAGGATCAAATCATTGATAAAAAGTTTGGAATTCGATAAAAACTAGATTAGATAGAGGTGTGTCTGGTATGAGCGATATGTTATTCGGAAAGTTGCTCCGAAGGATCCCAGAAATGCTGGTCGAAAAATTTCACTTTGTCGTTCTCCACGATCACGCCCTCGCTTTCGAGGAGTTCCTGCATCATGGTTGGAGAAGGAAAAAAGCGGCGCCCGCTCAACTCTCCTTTCCTGTTGACCACCCGGTGAGCAGGTACCCCTTCCGACAGCGAGCTCTTGTTGAGGGCCCACCCCACCATTCGGGCCGAACCCAATGCCAGATAATCGGCAATGGCGCCATAGGTACTCACACATCCGCGCGGGATCAATTTGGTCACTTCAAAAACCTGGTGATAGTAATGCTGATCTTTCATAGGCAGGTACAACAGTTGGTATCTGCCAAATTTAACTAATTTTGCTTCACCTCGTCCTTCTTTTCTATTTAAATTTTGCAAATAGCATGCCTCTATACAGATCAGAAACGACGACAACTGGAATGAAAGCATAATATAGGGAAAACCCGGCATAGTTCAAAATCATATTTATATTTTTTTTCTTTGTTTTAAATCGCTGTCGCTAAAATGCTCAAAACAACTGTTTTTGCAGGTCACATCACCAACCTCACCGACGCCCGGTATTTTGCCGCCCGGGGTGCCCAATACCTTAGCTTCGACCTCGACGAGGAGATGGACACCTTCATCAGCCCCCAACAACTGGCTGCCATCAAAGAATGGGTCAGCGGTCCAAAGATCGTTGGTGCATTCAGAACGGCCTCCCCCAACGGGATCGTTGCGGCAGCCAAATTGCTTCAACTCGATTTGGTGCAAACCACTTCCACCCTTTCGGAAAATGAAATCACAGCCCTGGAGGTGCCGGTAATCCGGGAGTCGTTCGTCGAACAGTTGGAATATCTTCCACGGCTGCATGAACAATTGTCCGTTTCGGCAGCCCCTTTTGAAATTCTCCATTTTCATGGAAATGACCTGAGCTGGGATCTTATTCAGGCCAACGAATTTGCCGCAAGGCTGCTGAAGGAATATTGTTCCCAATTTCAGCTCCTGCTCCATCTCCCTCACCAACCCGGACAAATCACAGATATCGTCGATCAATTACAACCACATGGTCTTTACGTACAAGGCGGCGCAGAAGAAAAAACGGGCTTCAAATCATTCGATGAGCTTGATGAACTTTTTGATGTACTGGAGCTGGAAGAATAACAGAATACCAGCCTTGTTTTATCGCAAATTTTACCATTCGTCGAATTTTTGCTGTGCTTTCGCCCAAAACGCTTAATTTCCCCACGGCAAAAAGATTTTTATTACAGATTTATTGCAGGAGCAATTAATAATCAATCAATAATTGTTCATTCATTCATCCTCCATCTCACTGTTTATGAAAAAGATGATCCTTACCATGTTGACCCTTTCCATGCTTCACGCCGCCGCGTCGGCACAAGTAGAGCTGAACTTTAACCCTCCTAAAACGACCATCAACAACGTCGTCGACGATTGGCACGGATTCAAGATCACCGACCCTTACCAATGGCTCGAAGACAAGACCGACCAAAATGTGATCGACTGGACCCGCGCCCAGCACGACTATACCCTCGCTTATCTCAACAAATCCAACAAAACAATTACGGGACTCAAAGAAGAGATCGCAGCCTACATCGACCGCGACATCACCGGCCCCATTTTCCTTGCCGGAAAACGACAGTTCTTCTACGTCAAGAAAAAAGGCGAACAACAATACAAACTTTACACCCGCCTCGGCGATAAAGACGTGCTGGTATTTGACCCCACCAGCATTGACTCCTCCGGCCTGTCGGCCATCTCCGGGGTCAACTTCACCAAAGAAGGCGACCGGGTGGCCGTGGGCGTACAAAACAAGGGCGCCGAGATCAGTACCTATCGCATTGTAGACACCCAAACCGGAAATATCCTCGGCGATACCATAGACGGACTTCGCGGCTTCCGGTGGACCAAAGACGAAGGCCACGCCTTCATTACCGTCGGCACCAAAGAGATGCTCGAAAATCAGATACCTCTCAAAACCTACAAACACAAAATTGGGTCGGACCGCGCCAAAGACATCTTTCTCTTCCAGCCCAAAGACGCCAAAAATTACATCTCCACCTGGGACACCCGCTACAGCGATCTCAACTTCATCAGCGAAGGCGATTTCTACTCCAATACCCTCAAAATGCAACCCGTAGGTGCCCAGGGAAAGGCCCGCACCATTTACAGCAGTGATAAATACCGCGCCTTCCCCGATGCCATCGGCGAAAAAATATACTTCATCACCAACCACGAAGCACCCAACTTCAAGATCATGGTAACCGACAAGGCCAACCCCGATTTTAAAAACTGGAAGGTGCTGGTGCCCGAACAAAAGGACATGGTGATCGAGGGATTTGAAGTGACCAATGATTACCTCATCGTTCAGGCAAAAAAAGATGTGGTCAGCCGCCTGTTTGCCTACACCCACGACGGGAAACTGGTACGCGAAATAAAATCACCGGAAGTGGGCAACATCGCCGGATTCAACTACCACCGCGAGTCCAATACGATGTACGTCAACCTGAGCACCTTCACCTCCCCCACCAAAATATACACCCTCGACGGCAGCACCCTGGAGTGGAAACTGTACTTTACCCGCGAGGTGCCCATCGACACCAAAGACATCGTGGCCGACATCAAATTCTATGAATCGAAAGACGGTACCCGTGTTCCGATCTTTGTAATGCACAAAAAAGGCATTACCCTCAATGGCAACAATCCGACCCTGCTGTATGGCTATGGTGGGTTCAACATTGGCATGTCGCCCAGCTTTGTGGGACTGCCCGCTACCTTCATCAACCGGGGTGGAGTATATGCCATTGCCTGCATCCGGGGTGGCGACGAATACGGCGAAAGCTGGCACGAAGACGGCATGCTGTTGAACAAGCAAAACGGCTTCGACGACTTCATTGCCGCCGCCGAATACCTCATTGCCGAGGGCTATACCAACAGCGAACGGCTGGGCATACGTGGCGGCTCCAACGGCGGATTGTTGATAGGCGCGATGGTCACCCAACGGCCCGACCTGTTCAAAGCGGCCATCTGCGCCGTGCCGCTACTCGATATGGTTCGCTACCACAAGTTCCTGATAGCGCGTTACTGGATTCCCGAATACGGCGACCCTGACAAGAAAGAGGATTTTCAAAACATATTGACCTACTCGCCTTACCACAACATCCGTATGGGCATCAACGCACCCACCACCCTGGTCATCGCCGGGGAGAACGACACCCGCGTCGACCCCCTCCACGCCAAGAAGTTCGTCGCTGCCCTACAGAACAACCCCGGGCAGATCAACCCCGTGATGTTGTACATGGATTATGACTCCGGGCACGGTTCGGGCAAATCGACCGAAAAACAGATCGAGGATATTGAGGTGCAGTACAGCTTTTTGATGAATCAGTTGGGGGTAGGTAAGGACTGACTCATCGCGGCCCGCCTGTTGATCGGCAGGCGAGCCGCGACGAACGGGTCAATCTTTTAGAAGCGAAAAGGCATGGAGTAAGTCGAGTAACTCATGGTACTTCTCTAGTTTTTTTTCGTCCGTTCCATTCATTATCAAAATCATCTTTTTGGCATTCAGCTCTGTTGAAATGCGCTTTGCGAGCTTTTCCGCAACAGTAGTGTTAGGGGCTTCGCTGTTCGGTGGGTCCAGTTGGACGATCTTTTGGGTGTTAGCGATGAATCGTTCGGTGGCCTCGATCATTTGTTCCGCCATTTCAACGGATGTGGCGTATTTGGGCAGTTTAAACACGCAACAGGACAAGCACATATTGTGGCATTCGCCGATATCGAATTGGTGGAAAAGTCCGGGGGGTTTTGGATACCGCTGTCGGCAAACAACACATTTGCCAACAGGCTCTTTTTCAACGGCCTTGGGCAGGGAAGGCTGCTGGTCTTTGAAGGCGGTGGGATCGTTCTTTAGCTGGTTGAGTTGTTGTTGGATCAGGGCGGCTTGTTCGTAATTTTCTTCGGCGATGCATTTATCCAGTTCGTATTGGAGTCGTTCCGGAACGGGGCCGGCACCCGCCAATTCCATTCTTTTTGCCTTCATCATGCCCACTGTCATCTGCATCATTTGGAAGACATCGGTGGGGGAAAAGGTGTATTTCCTCAGCTCCTCCGGTACTTCGGGCATTTTGGCGGTCTTCATCATTTCGGAAAAATCGCCGAGCATTTTATCGAGCATTTCGATTTGATTGTCCAGCTCTTCAATGTCAGTAAATGCTTCCGCAGACTGGCGGCTCATACAATGGGCACACATTTGATGGCTTTCGCCGGTAGACGGGCTTGCGAAAAGGGTGAAGGGGCCGGTGTTGCTGCCGCAATGGCTACATTTTGTGGGTGTTTCTTTTGATTTCATTTTTTTTGTTTTCTGATATGTATGTTTTTAGAGAAGTCAGTTTTTCTGCGCTTTTGATTGGCAGATGTACTGTCGAATTTCAATTTTGCATTGTAGTATTTATCTTGCAATATATTCTCAATTTTCAAAGCTAATGAATTAATCGGATTTTTTTGAATAAAATGATGGCTTTTCGTAGCGCCGGGGAAAAATAATATTGCTGTGTTTTGCTGCGTTGGGATTGCCGGAGGGTCGTTATACACCACTTTTTTTGATCACCTAATCCAAATTAATGACAGAGAAGTATTCGGATGAAGAAGTCGTACAAAGTATCTTGTTGAACATTAACCCCGAAATCATTGGTTGGTTTTATGACGAAGTGCGGTTAATCGTTTTTTCCATGGCCGTAAGCTATGGCATTACATCCATAGAAGACATGGAAGACATTACCCAGGATGTGAATCTGGCTTTTTGCGAAAGCATATATGCTAAAAAGTTCAAAGGAGTATCCAAGGCCAGATCATATGTGTATGCCATTGCCAGAAACAAATGTTTTGACCGCTTTAGAAGGCAGCAGGAAAAGTTGTACGACCCTACTACTGAAGAACCCAATTTCGCCGGAGTCGATCACAGTACACCAGAATATTTAGTGTTACTGACGGAACGAGCCAATCTTTTATCAGCGTACTTTTCTTTGTTGAGCCCGCAATGCCGGGAAATATTCAACCTGAAAAATGCTCCAGAAAAATTGTCTAACAAAGAAATTGCGGAAAAAATGAATCTTGGCTCCGTCCATTATGTAGCCACATTGTTGTATCGATGCAGAAAACAGTTGGCACTAAAAATTTTGGCAGACCCCATATTATTGGGTCGATTGATGGACTCCCTCTACGACAGCTCTTTCGAAATGCGCGAACCGCTCGTTAAATATGCCAGTGATTTCGATATGATTATTTCCTATTGCAAAAATATAGAGCTGCCCTCCAAAGATCAGGATAAAATTGAGGAATGGCTAAATACGGATGAAGATTTCGGCAAACTGGTTGAATTTCTTCAAAAGCACCTGAGATGATCTAATGTACGCAACACCTCTCCAATTCTATTCAACAGGAGAGGTCACATTAGCCAATCGCTCCACCTCCGATTTGATGCGCTCAAAGTCTATGATAAATCGGCGCTTACCATACTTCATCAGGTATTTCCTGAAAAAATCGTCAATAACAGAATTTAAGATAATCTCATTGACTTCGTCGTCCGACAATTCCCTGTTTGGAATATTACTTTTTTTCTCACTGATAATGTCAGCCAAAATACCAACATCCTCCGTGCCCAGAGTCGTGCCCAAAATAGTGACGAACTCCCCCAGGCCGACGTTTTTTATCGGAGAAACGGCACTCAGTCGTTTGGCAACAGTACTGCGGCTCAATGCATAAATATCGTCTTTTATGTGTCGTTCCAACAGAGAGGTGTAAAAATCCATCGATGACTTGATGCTGCGCTCATTGTCGATCATTCGACCACCTGTTATAGACAAACCACCAATCATGGTATAGAGAAACCCGGAATAGGAAAGTCCGGCAAATATGCCATAAATCCAGGCATCATGCTCAATAGTTCGTTCAACGCCGTTGAAATTGATCGTAATATTGAGCCATTGGATAAACCACAACACCAATATAGCAAGCACCCCATGAGAGAGAATACTTATCCAAAAGTATTTGGATCGCCAAATCAAATGGTTACCTTCCAGCTTGTCGAAGTTCCGCTTACTCGGAAAGCCAAAAAGAAAGACAGCCAGAATAAAGGCAATTACATAAGCTGTCAACATTTATCTGATTTCTTTTATGATCTGTTTGGCTCTTTTTTGAGTTGGCTTGACGGTGCCGTACACTAAAATCTTGTTGGGCCCAACATCGGCGACCTCTAAATCAATATGGCCAATATTGGCAAAAAACTCAAACGCAGGCATTAGTGATTCCAAGGAACGAGTATATCCTTTTTTGCGAAGTTGTTTTTCTAAGTCGTGCCATACTTCTTTTCTAAGTTCGGAAATAAATTTACCAACGGTTTCGTAGGAAACCAACCCATTTTGCTTAATAAATGTCATAATTTCGATGGTGTTAATGATGATGACAATTCTTCTTGCCTATTAATTAGTCGGTTTTCGCCTGAAAATATCATCATACACACACAGTTTTTTCAAAAAAATACTACTCTACCTGACAATTTGTACTATTAATTGATGTGATATCGACAGCGACTGCCGCGATTAGCCTGGTCCCCACAGAGAGGAGGGCACCAGGCCATCAAATCCGCCGCCAGGCCCATCCCAATCCCAGGGCACACCCCACACAGGCTGCCGTTGCCAGCGCCGCATCCTGCCATTGGCCGTAGAGCCAGAACCCCACAGAAAACAGTGCCGCATACACCATCACACTGCCCAGAAAAACGCAAAGAAGTTGCATGGGCAAATTGCCGGTGCGCACCTCCGATGGGGTGAGTTGACTTTCGGCCTGACCTCTTTCCACTACCGGCATCCACCCCATTTTGGCGGGGCGTATATGCTTGTAAAACGACAGGAGTTGTCGATGATCCGTAGGGCGGGTAAGTAAGGTAACGGCTACCCATCCAATGGTTGTGATAAGTACGGTCAACAACAGTTCTACATGGCCCTCCAATTTGCCAAACCCCAATTGTTGGTGGTGGATGAATTTGAAATAAAAGGCCACCAGGAAGGAGATGATCATCGCTGCGATCTCACTATAAGCATTGATGCGCCACCAAAACCACCGCAGGATGAAGATCAGCCCCGTACCGGCTCCTACCAATACGATGATGTCGAATACCTGCTTGGCATTGTCCATGTAAAGAGCTACCAGACCGGACACGATCATCAGCAATACCGTAGCTGCGCGGCCCACCCGCACGAGTTCTTTTTCGGAGGCGCCGGGATTGGAAAATCGCTTGTACACATCGTTGACGAGGTAGGAGGCACCCCAATTGAGGTGGGTGGAGATGGTCGACATAAAAGCGGCAATGAGCGAGGCCACTACCAGGCCCAGCAGGCCTTTCGGCAAATAGGTGAGCATGGCGGGGTAGGCGAGGTCGTCCTCAACGACGCTGGCTGCCACATCGGGGAAGGCTTGCTGGAGGCTGGCCAGGTCGGGAAATACGACCATCGATGCCAGAGCGATCAATATCCAGGGCCAGGGACGCAGGGCGTAGTGGGCGATGTTGAACAAGAAGGTGGCCAACACAGCATTCTTTTCGTCTTTGGCGGCAAGCATCCGCTGGGCGATGTAGCCTCCCCCTCCCGGCTCCGCACCGGGGTAGTAAGAGGCCCACCATTGGACAGCTAAAGGGATGAAAAACAAAGACCAGAAAAGTTTGGAGTCGTTCCAGTCGGGGATCAGGTTGAGTTGTCCACGCACATTTTCGTGTTCGAGTAAGGTCGATAATCCGCCCACCTCCGGGAGGCCCACAATATATACGGCCGCCAGTATGGTACCGATCATAGCCAGGGCAAACTGAAAAAAGTCGGTAAAAATAATGCCCCTCAGTCCGCCAAGCACGGAGTAGGCCACCGTCACCACCGACGCCAACAACAATGTTTGCACGGGAGTGAGGCCCAACAATACACTCCCGATCTTGATGCCTGCCAGACATACCGTGGCCATCACCAGGATATTGAAAAACACGCCCAGATAGACCGCCCGGAATCCCCGAAGAAAAGCGGCAGGTTGGCCGCTGTAGCGCAATTCGTAAAATTCCAGATCGGTCAACACGCCCGACCGGCGCCACAGACGGGCGTAGACAAACACCGTGAGCATTCCCGTAAGGAGAAAAGCCCACCACACCCAGTTGCCGGCCACCCCGTCCTTGCGCACGATGTCGGTCACCAGGTTGGGAGTATCGGCCGAAAAGGTGGTGGCCACCATCGAAATGCCGAGCAGCCACCAGGGCATGTTGCGGCCGGAAAGAAAAAATTCAGCGGCACTTTTGCCGGAGCGGCGCGACGACCACAATCCAATGGCCAATGAAACGAGGAAAAAAGCAGCGATCAGCGCCCAGTCGAGGGTAGTAAGATGCATCTTATGGCGTTGGTTTTCTCAAAATTATCGATGAAGATACCAGAAGTTTGGAAAATTTCGTATTTTGTAGGTAACTCATACGAAAGTGGAGGTGATGAACCAAGCTGAACCCTGGGCTGTTTTTATTGTTGTATGGGTACTTTTTTAATCAAAAGAGTGCATGACATACCCCGCCTCAGGCGGGGCAGGTTAGAAAGAGCCTCTCGCCACAGCCTGCTCCGACGAATGACGGGGGAGTCTACAAGACACAAAGCTACACAGAGATTTTCTCTGTGAACCTTTGTGTCTCCGTGTCTTGGTGGTAATTGCCGCAGCGATTCCCGCCCTTCGGCGGGACAGGTTTGTCGCACACTCTAATCAAAAGAGACCAAATCATGTCCTACCTCATACATTTTCCCGACAATCCCTTTTTCAAAAAGTTGGAAATGCCGTTTCAAGTTCGGTTTAGTTTTAAACACGTTATCGATTTTTGGCACAACCTGGCCGCAGAACACGAAGACGATGACATGGCCAACCTGGTGCAACCCATACTAGACAAGATCGAAAAAATACCGGAGCTGAAAGAGCCGTTTACCGATCCATCGTTTATCGAAAAGCACGAAGCCATTCTCAGAAAATTGTTCTATCCTATCTTCCCGACCATCACTACCACAAACGACATCAAAATGGCCGGGATGCCTTTTTTGCCCATCTGGTTCAATGCCACCGAGCGGTTTCAATCCATCCTGGATAAAGCCGGGGGGCCTGAAGCCGTTCAAATGCGGATCGACAATGAAGACATGATGTACGTCTACGCCGCTGCCTTCATCCTCAACGTGCAATACGGCGGTAACATCAACTACAAACAAACGTCTTTTTTCGACATTCCCGACAAAACCACCGGGATTCTTCACCATTACCGGGTTCATTTCAATGCCGATTTTTTCCGGTTTATCGCTGCTGATGATTTCGTACCTCCAACGCAGGAAGAGATCAAACATCTGATCGACAATTTTGAAAACATCCAGCTCTGGAAGGAGAGAATCCCGCCCAACAGCCATATCCTGGAAGGCTTCTCGGTACTCAAATTGTTCGATGTCACTCCGGAAGAAGCGATCTCTTCGCTTAAGCATCATTTGCTGAAAAGAGATGCCCTCCTTAACAAGGAAACAATGGAAAGTATCCGGCTCAATTTGTCGTCATTGCTCAATATCCCCGATGTCAAATTCGGTGTTATGGCGTTCGACCAACAACACGATATGCTCAAGCCTCTCGGAAAAGGATTCTGGAACAGTATTTCCCTTACCGGGTTTGAAACCGAAAAAGCGAACCAGGCGTTTTGTAATTTCTCCCACCACGAAGTCCTGACCAACAAAAAGCCACTTGCTGTGGCATCAATTGATTCTGAATTTATCGAAAAGAGCCCCCTTGCCAAAAAAATGGTTGACCAAAATCTGAAAAGCTATGTAGTCATTCCATTGGTATACAACGATAAGGTGATCGGCATCCTGGAGCTGGGTTCTGAAAAAGAACGCCAGATCAGTGCTGTAACCCCCAAGATGATGGAGCTGGTCACCCCGCTGTTCACCACAGCCATTCAACGCTCTATTGATGAATACGAAACCCGCCTGGAGGCCATCATTCAGGAAAAATGTACAGCCATCCACCCGGCCGTTTCCTGGCGCTTCTTGGAAGCCGCCGAAAAACTGTTGGAAGAGCAAAGGGTTAATGCCAACGCCGATATGGAAGAGATCGTTTTCCCGGATGTGTTCCCGCTCTACGGACAGTCGGACATCAAAGGCTCTTCGACCGAACGCAACGCCTCTATCCAGTCCGACATGATCGAACAACTCAATGCCGCCAAAGGCGTATTCCGCAAAGCCATCGAACAGCAACACCTGCCGATATATGAAAAACTGAGTTTTCGGATCGACAATTACATCCGCAAATTCAAAAGAGGACTTGGCGCCGGCGATGAAATAAAAGTACTCGATTTTCTGAAAAGAGAAATATATCCCGTTTTCAAACACCTCAGCGAAACCGATGATCATTTGGCGCAGGTTGTCAACAACTACAATCAACTGCTCGACAAAGACCTGGGTGTTATTTACAAAAAAAGAAAAAACTACGAACAAAGCGTCACCACCATCAACGAAACCATTTCAGATTACATCGAAACAGCACAACACGCCGCCCAACAAATGTTTCCCCATTATTTTGAAAAATACCAGACCGACGGTGTCGAACACGATATGTACATCGGCCAGTCGGTGGTGAGCAACCGGACGTTTCACCCGCTGCACCTACACAACCTGCGCCTCTGGCAACTCATGGTGATCTGCGAAGCCGAAAACAAGGTATACCATATCATCGACCAACTGCCGGTACCCCTGCGCGTGGCTTCCCTGGTACTGATACACAGCAATTCCATAACAATACGTTTCCGAAAAGAAGAAAAACGCTTCGATGTCGACGGCGCTTACAATGTGCGTTATGAGATCATTAAAAAGCGGATCGACAAGGCCCTCATCAAAGGTACCAAAGAACGGCTTACCCAGGTAGGCAAGATCGCCATCGTCTATTCACAGGAAGCGGAAGCCGCTGAATACACCAGCTACCTGGAATACATGAGGTCGATCAAATACATCGGCCCGGAAATAGAGCGGCTCGACCTGGAGGAGATGCAGGGCGTAAGCGGTATGAAAGCTCTGCGAGTGACGATTTTGTACAATAAAGAAAATAAAAAATCCCGGCGCTCTGCTGAAGTACTTGAAAAGGTGAAGGTTTGATTGGTGACTGCCTCCGGCAGTTAAAATTTGCTGATTGGATAATTTGCTTATGCTTACCGTGAAGGCGTAGCGGTAGCGGAGTCCTTCATGGTGCTGATGTTACCCGTGAAGCCCGCCTTCCCGGCGGGGACTATCTCTAAAACCGCAAATACCGTACGGTAAATCAATATCCGTCCTTCACTGATCATCTTTACACCGATATCAAAGTAAAGCTGTTGACATCAACACATCATTCATTAGCAAATCAGCATATCATAACTTGTATCTCTAAAACCGCAAATGCCGCACGGTAAGGGCGTTGTTGATCAGTTGCTTGAGAGAGTCGATGCCGATTTTGAGGTGGAGTTCGGCAAATTTTTCGGTGACCACCTGGTCGCTTTTTTCCGTTTTCACACCTTCGGGTATCATGGGCATATCAGACACCAGCAGGAGGGCTCCTGCTGGTATGCTGTTTTTGAAAGCGGCGATGAAGATAGTAGCCGTCTCCATGTCTACGCCTATAGGCCGGAGTGATTTAAGGTATTTTTTAAAGTCCTTTCGGTGTTCCCAAACCCTTTTATTGGTGGTATAGATGGTCCCCGTCCAGTAGTCGCGGTTGTATTCGCGAATGGTGGTGGAGATGGCTTTTTGAAGAGCGAACGAAGGCAGGGCAGGCACTTCGGGAGGCAGATAGTCGTTGGACGTTCCTTCGCCCCGGATGGCAGCAATGGGGAGGATGAGATCACCCACCTTATTTTTTTTGTTTTTCATGCCGCCGCACTTTCCCAGGAATAGGCAAGCCTTTGGCTGGACGGCAGTGATCAGGTCGATGATGGTGCCGGCGTTGGGGCTGCCCATCCCGAAGTTGATCATGGTGATGTTTCCGGCAGTAGCGGACGGCATAGAGCGGTTGGCGCCTTTGATCTCCACGCCATGAATCTCGGCAAACATGCGGAGATATCTGCTGAAATTGACCAGCAGGATGTATTCGCCGAAATCTTCAATTGCGGTACCGGTATAGCGGGGAAGCCAATTGTCTACGATTTCCTTCTTGGTTTTCATATCCTGGATTTTATAGCTTTTCCTTGTCGAAATACCAAGCAAACTTTTGGCTATCGGGAATAGGTTGGGCAACGCAGATCCCCAAAGTAGTAGACGAGGCTAAGGCCGAGGAAGGCAAAGCTATCATTGTTGGAGCTGTCGCCGCGCAGGTGTCCTTCCTGCCCGATGTCTCTCAAAGACATATCCGACAAAGCCACAGCAGTTTCTCCGCGGAGTGCTTCCAGATCGTCCATGTCGGGATATTCGGTGGAAACGTCGTCGAGGTAGTCGGTGAAGAGTCGTCGTCCGCTCAGTTCGAGGTTGAGGCTCCACTCATAGCTGAGGTCTATTTTAAGGCCTACGCCGTAAACGATGGCTCCCTGGATGGAGTAGTATTCTTCGCCTTTGAATTGACCTTCGGTGCCCATTTCGCGGAGCTGGTACCATTCGCCCTCGTATTCGGCCATGGGGTCGAAGTAGAAGACGGACAGTCCGGCAAAGAGATAGGGGGTATAAAAATTGGTTGAACTGCCGTGGTCGTAGGGCAGAAAGTTGAATTCGAGTTGTCCGGCACCATCGAATACCACGGATTTGAAGTGGAGGTTTCGTTCGAGTTCGAAGCTGCTTTTGGAGTCGGAGTCGTAGGCACTGACGGTTCCGTAGTTGGCCGAAAATTTAAAGCAGAGGCGGTTGTTAAAGTTGTAGCGGGCGAGGACTCCTGCCGCTAATCCCGGTCTTTTCAGATTGAAAGAGCTATTGATGTCGCCGTAATAATGGGACATTCCGATCCATCCGCCGGCTTCCCATCCTTGTTGAGCAGTGGCGATTGTAGTGCAACTGAGGCAAAAAAGTAAAAGAATAAACGTGTTTTTCACCGATAGTAATTTATTGTTCATGAGTGCTGAAAAAGATACGCAAAGGTAAGGAAGTTTTTTGAACGGGGTATTTTTGCGCAAGCAGGTTCCAACTACAACGCGAAATTGGCATTTTTGGTATTCTGATCGGACCACTTCGTAGTCATTAGGTCCCGGTGTTTAACTATTTTTTGTACAAATGATCAAATATACTCCAGTCGAGATGGCAAGAAACAGGCCAGAGTGCCGATAACGGGTGCTATAAAACGACCAGTTGGTAGGCGGAAAGCAATTTTTTGGCGGCAGCAGGATTGGTGGTGAATCCCAACAGAAAGCCTCCACCTCCCGCGCCGCAGAGTTTCAGCTTGGTATGGCTGGAAGCGAGGCAGTCGAGCCAAGCAGTTTGGAAGGGGGTGGGTATCATATCGGTGAAATACTTGTATTGAAAATGGCTTATGAGATGCATCAAGTCCAGAAGATCAGTATTTTTTTGGTGTAGGGTGGCGTCGATGGCATCTTCTACCAGGAGAATTAGTTCAGCTTCCAGCCGGTTGGTGTAGGAGGGTTCGTTGCACCATTTATTGAACAATGCCACCCAGGGGCCGGTTTGTCGGGTGATGCCAGTGTCGAGCAGAAAAAACCCGGAGGGGAATGAATGCGATCCCGATAACGGGAAGGGGCATTGGTTGTCGAACAAGATGCCGCGTTGCAGATAGCTGACCAGCGGGTCGGCTCCGGAGCTGTTGCCGTGGAAGCAGCTTTCGATCCGGGCGAGCTGTTGTTGAAGGGTTGCCAACTCTTTGGTTTCATTGGGTTCGATTTTGCGTAAAGCAAACCGCTCATAAACGGCCGCAGTGACAGCCCCGGAGCTCCCCAGCCCATAACCACCTGGAATTTTCGACGCAAAGTAAAAGTCTTGTTGGAGAAAATCTTCAAGGGCAGGGATATCGATCAGAGCCGGATGGTATTTTTTGCAATGATCTGCTATTTGGCGCAAGCCTTGCTGATGGGGTTCCAATTTTTTTTCCTTTCCGGAAATGCGTTGCCATTGCCCCTTATAAGTAAATAATGGAAAGGCCAGCGCTTTTGCGCCAAATATAACGGTGTACTCGCCGAATAAAAGGAGTTTGGCCGGGTATCGCCGGGTGGTGGGCATGTGTAAACAGTATTTTTTTGAATTGGATTTTGGGTTATGTCTATTATTGTTTACCCAAAAAAGTCTTTTCCTTCCATCCATTTATTTTTGCCGTACGACAGGAGGAATTCGATGATGATGAGCAGCAACCCCAGGGCGATGAAGTATTGAAAATAGCTTTCAAATTCACTGAAGGATCGCTGTTCGAGTTCTCTCTTTTCGACCTTTTCCAGTTTACTGCGTAGGTCGTCGAGTACTTGCTCTCCGTTGGCCAGGTTGAAGTAACCGCCAGCGCCTGCTGTGGCCAGTTGGCGGAGCATATCTTCGTTGATGTGGGTGCGCACGGGGTTGCCGGTGTGGTCGCGTTTGAGATCGCGACGTCCGCCCCCCAGCGAAACCGGAATGGTAGCCCCTTCGGTAGTACCCACCCCCACTGTGAACGCCAGCAACCCATTTGAGTTGGCCTGTTGCATCCGGTCGATGGCTTCCTGGTCGTGGTTTTCGCCGTCGGTTATGATGACGAGTGCTTTATGGTGCTTATTGTTTTGCTCGAAAGAGCGCTCTGCCAGATCGATGGCTTCACTGATGGCCGTGCCCTGGGTGGGAGCCATTTCGGTGTTGGCGCTTCTCATAAAAAGTTGGGCGGCGGCGTAGTCAGTGGTCAGGGGCATTTGGAGGTAGGCGTTGCCCGCAAAAATGATGATGCCGAGCCGTTCACCTCGCAAGGCATCTATCAGCTTTACGCCAAATTGTTTGGCTCGTTCCAGCCGGTTGGGACGCACGTCTTCCGCCAGCATACTGTTGGAAATGTCAAGTGCAATAAAAATGTCGGCACTCTTCCGGGTTACTTTTTCTTTTTTTGTTCCCCACTGTGGGTTGGCCCAGGCGATGATGAGTACGGCCAGTGCCAACATCAATAGTACAAATTTGACCACCCGCTTGTATCGTGAATACCGGGGCATCAGTCTCAACAACAGCGACTGCTCTCCCAACAATTGCAAGGCCCGCCGCCGCATCATCCACATCCACAGGAATGCTATGACCAGCACCGGCAACAGTGCAAAACCGTATAAATGTTGTATGTATTCGAATCGAAACATGGTTGTTGTTTAAGGAATACTCCGCAGCAAGGTATAACGCAGCAAGAGTTCCAGCGCCAAAAAGATCATTCCCCAAAGGGCAAAGCGATGGAAGCGTTCGGACTCCCGTTTGATCGTAGTCGTTTCGATCTTTGTTTTTTCGAGTCGGTCTATATCGCGGTATATTTTTTCCAGGGCTTGCGCCGAAGTAGCTCTAAAGTATTTGCCGCCGGTCATATCGGCAATTTTTTCGAGCAATTGTTCGTCAATCTGCACCGTAGCCAGGCCGAAGATGTATTGCCCATCGCTGCGACGGCTCACCGGTGCCAGTGCCTTGCCTCGGCTTCCCACTCCGATCGTATACACTTTGACGTCGTACTCGCGGGCGATCTCGGCGGCGGTGATGGGTTTGATGTATCCGGCGTTGTTGTCGCCATCGGTTAGGAGAATGACGACCTTGCTTTTGGCCTCGCTGTCTTTGAGGCGGTTGATAGAAGTAGCCAGCCCCATGCCTATGGCAGTTCCGTCTTCGAGAATGCCGCATTCGAGGTTGGTCAAAAACTCTTTGAGTACTAGGTGATCGGTGGTCAGGGGACATTGGGTAAAAGCCTCGCCGGCAAATACGGCCAGGCCGATGCGGTCGTATTTTCGTTTGTCAACAAATTCGGCTGCTACCCGTTTGCTCACTTCCAGCCGGTCGGGCCGGAAATCCTGTGCCAGCATACTGCTCGACAGATCCATCACCAGCAATATATCGATCCCTTCGGCAGTGATGTCTTCTTCTTTGTGAATTTCCTGAGGGCGGGCCATAGCAATGATCAAGGCTGCCAGACAAAGCATTCGCAACACCGGCAGCAGCCACTGTAAATACCCACGTATGGCCGCCACCCCTTTGAACCCATGCAGGCGGGGCATGGTGATGGTGGGATAATACCGCCGCCGCTGGAAGTAATACCAGGCCCCCAATGCCGGTATCAACAACAACAGCAGCAACAGATATGGATGTAGAAAATGGATATTGTCAAACATGTTTTTGTAGTCTATTGCGGCACCTCATTCGTCGGTTCAGTGGTTGGCTCAGCGATTATTTTTCTCGTTTTCAATACAAACTCCCTGGCTTGTTTCAACACCTGATCGTGGAAGTCGACCGGTGGTTTGGCTTTCGCAAATTTCACCAGATCGGCCACCTGTAACATATTGGTCAATTCGCCCTTCATGTTTTGGTCAAAATCGAGGGGTTGGAGCTGGCGCTGTATCTCCGAAGTAGTCGATTCGAGTGCCTGTATCTTGTATCGGTTTTCGAGGTATTCGCGAATGATGTAGGTCAACTCACTCTGATAGGCTTTTACTTCGCCTTTTTGCCAAAGCTCTTTGTCCTGCAATTCGTTGAGTTTTTGCAAAGCCTTTTCGTGAGCCGGTATTATCCGTACGGGCGGGGGTGGGGCCTCCACTTTTTTTCTACGCCGGATAAAATAAACGATCAGCCCGCTAACCAGCGCCGCTATCAAGGCGCCTATCACCAGGGGAAGGGCATCGCGCCAGTTCATCGGCTCTTTGATGATGGGTTTGATCGGAGCAAGCGCCAATGAGTCGATGGCCGGGGTATATACATTTATGAGCAGGTCGTTGGTTTCGAGGGTGGAATTGCGGCGGTTGTGGTCGAAGTTGACGGCGATGGGCGGCACTACAAAGGTCCCGGAGTCGAGGATGGTGAAGGTGATATCTTGTTGGAGCACAAACCCATTGCTGGAGGGTAGAGTGTCGAGCCGACCCTTGTGGTAAATCTCTATGTGTTCGTCCTTTTCCAATTGAGTGAGGTCGATGTTTCGGATAGTAGCATCGTCGGGGTGGCGGATATGAAGATGTACCTGCACGCGGTCGCCGATGAGCATATGGGTGCTGTCGAGTTTGGCAGATACGTGTACTTTTTGGCCAAAGCCAGGTATTTGAGCCAGCACAATAACAAGACAAATACAAAAAAGCAGCTTGCAGCAGTCGAAACGTGGGTATATTTTTTCTATTATCTTCATATACCGGAAGGCGGTTATTTAGCTCTTTTTTTGAAAAAACGCAACAAGGCGTTTACGTAATCTTCATTGGTGCGGATACTTACGGTGTCGCCTCCTGATTTACGGAAAGTATTTTTAAAATAATCGAAATTACGACTAAAATTGGCGCGGTAAAGCTGCCGTACTTCCGGTATGGCTGTATCGATCCATCCCAGCTTTCCGGTTTCGGCATCGAGGGCGCGGATCAGGCCCACGTTGGGCAGTTCGCTTTCTTTGGGATCGTAGAGGTGGAGGCCCACCACGTCGTGCCGACGGGCGGCGATGCGCAGGGGGTTTTCGTAGCCCGACGACATAAAGTCGGAAATGACAAAGGTGATGCTTCGCTTTTTTATCAGGTTGTTGAGGTATTCCAGGGCGGCGCCTATGTTGGTACCTTTGCCCTGGGGTTGGAAGTTGAGCAATTCGCGGATGATGCGCAGGATGTGTTGTTTTCCCTTTTTGGGAGGGATGAATTTTTCAATCCTGTCGGAAAAAAACAAGACGCCTACTTTGTCGTTGTTGTTGATCGCCGAAAAGGCCAGTACAGCACAAATTTCAGTGAGGAGTTCGTTTTTCATCTGGTTGACCGTTCCGAAGAAGGCGGAGCCACTCAGGTCGATGACGAGCATAACGGTCAGTTCGCGCTCTTCTTCAAATATTTTGACGTGGGGGTCGCCGGTGCGGGCGGTCACATTCCAGTCGATGTTGCGCACATCGTCGCCGTATTGATAATCGCGCACTTCACTGAACGACATACCCCGCCCCTTGAAGGCACTGTGGTATTCGCCCGAGAAGATGTGTCTGCTCAGACCCCGCGTTTTGATCTCAATTTTCCGTACTTTTTTTAGTAGTTCGCTGGTTTCCAATGTATGATATGTTGCTCCCGAATCGAATTCGGGACAAGTTTGTTGATTCTGTCAATTCGGTGCCTGCTGACTTCGACTTCGCTCAGTCAGCGAACTGTCTGCTGGTTGAGCGCAGCCGAAACAAGCGGGATTCCTCACCAAAGCTGAGTCCGGGGCAGGCTCCACACTGCCTAAATTAATCAGCTAGTCCAAGTCTTCTACTCCACCAACCCCCATATTGGGCTGTTTGGATTCAGATGAGGTTTCAAAACAGTGTAGGGAATGGTAAATTGCTGTTTGCCATAAATAGCACTGAATGGCGTGCTGAAACTGATCCCTTCTTTTCGAATGGTAAAGGAGTCGAAGTTAGCTGTTGAGAGCCATTTCCTAAAATCGTAATCTTTGTAATATTGGTGTTCTTGTATATCGGTGCTGATGTATTGCCATATAAAATCCTGGAGGTTAAAGTCGCGATCGAAAAGGCCAGTCAGGGTGATGGGTCTTCCCTGATCCATATCGAATGTAAAGGGAATGATCTGCGTGGTGTTTTCCCAACTGTTGGAGATGGACAGGGTGCCACTGATGATATTTACCGAAAGGTAGTCGAGATCGTACCAACCGTGGGTGCGGACCGAAGCACGGGTATCGGGACTTAGCCCTTCTCCGAGGAGCCGGACTTTCCTGGCATATTCGGTGTAGCCGTTACGGAGTTCTTCGATGAGCTGTTGCATCCAGTCGTTGAATACAAAATTGCCGGGAGCCGGGAAAGAAATGTTCAGGCTGCTGATGTAGTCGGCATAATCAACACAGCCTACTTTTACATTTTCATGTTGCCAAAAGTTGCCTTTGGTGCGTGCGCCGTAAGGGTTGAGGAAAACGCCCTCCACGATCCCCTTTTTGGTGAGTAGGCCGCGGAAGGACCCTTGTCGTTTTTTGTGGTTGTCGGTCAGGACGATCTCAATTTCATTTTTCCTGGAAATGGATCCTTTGGCTTCGTAGCTGAGTTGGCGCTCTTCAAAAAAAACGATGCCGCGGATCTGGCCCTCTCCTTCTTTTTGCAATAAAAACTCGACCTCTTTATCGTCGAGCAGGCCTCTGAAAGTGCGAATCCATTTTCTTTTGGCACAGTCGGTTAGCTGGCGTTTTTCGTGGATGGACTCCTTCAGCACCATGCTGCTGGCGATGTTGTTGTCGGTTGAAGACCAATCGAAGGTCAGAGCATTTCCGTTGAGTCGGCCCTGCATGAAGCCCGAAACGTCTCCGCTTTGGTTGACTTCGAGCAAGCGAATTTTCTGGTTTTTCATAAAGCCTATCAGGCCGAGTTGTTCGCCGCTTTTGAGGTATTCTAACCGTCCGCGGCAGAGTTTACCGTCGTAGGCCAGCACGATGGCGATGTCGCTGGCGTCGTCGACCTGGCCGTGAAAATGGCGCATCCAGATGACTTTGTTCTGTCTGTCGAAGAGTTTTAACACGGCTTTTTCCAGCGACGTCCGCTGTGCAGACATCGGGGTCAGCGAGAGTAAAATAAAGTATATGGTAACCAGTTTCGACATTGTCTGATATGCTGTGGTGGTTAGGGCACCTCTACGGCGTTTAGAATTTCGTTGATGATGTCTTCCTGGGTGATGTTTTCCGCTTCGGCTTCGTAGGTCAGCCCTATGCGGTGGCGCAGGATGTCGGTACACACTTCGCGGATGTATTCGGGTATGACGAATCCTTTGCGCTGGATGAAGGCGTAGGCTTTCGACGCCAGCGCCAGGTTGATGCTGGCCCGGGGCGATCCGCCGTAGTTGATCAGGGGTTTGAGTTTGGCCAGACCGTATTCTTCAGGCTGGCGGGTGGCGAATACCAGGTCGAGGATATATTGTTCGATCTTTTCATCCATATATATTTTTCGGACCACTTCGCGTGCCCGCAAAATTTCGGCTGGGGTGACCACCGCTGATACTTTTTCCTGAACGGCGCCGCTAAGGTTTCGCCGTATGATCTCCCGTTCTTCTTCTTTGTTGGGGTAGCCGATCTTCACTTTCAGCATAAAGCGGTCGACCTGTGCTTCTGGTAAGGGATAGGTACCTTCCTGCTCGATGGGGTTTTGGGTAGCTAGTACGAGGAAGGGCTCTTCGAGTTGGAAGGTGTCGTTGCCGATGGTGACCTGCCGTTCCTGCATGGCTTCCAGCAGAGCACTTTGCACTTTGGCGGGGGCTCTGTTGATCTCGTCGGCCAGTACAAAGTTGGCAAATACAGGCCCTCTGCGTACGGTAAAATCGTTTTTGCTGGGGTTGTAGATCATGGTGCCAATGATGTCGGCGGGCAGCAGGTCGGGGGTAAACTGTATGCGGCTGAAATCGGCTTGTACGGCCGTTGCCAGGGTTTTAATGGCGAGGGTTTTGGCCAGTCCGGGCAACCCTTCCAGCAGCACATGTCCGCGGGTGAGCAGCCCTAGCAACAGCCGCTCAATCATCAGATGCTGGCCTACGATGACACGGGCCGTTTGGTCTTTAAGTTTTTCAATAAAGGCGCTGTCAACGTATATTTGTTGGTTTAACGCTTCAATGTCTACCGATTGCTGCATAATAAAGTTCTTTGTTTCCCTGTTTAGCAATTAATCACAATTTCCTGACTTTTCTATATTTGCGGTTTTCCAATCCTGTGAAAAAGAGCTACTTTTAAGTTGGCAAATTTCATAAATTTTTACCAGAAATGGTAATTGATTGAATCAAACACAATAACATGTTAAAAAACGTTAAAATACGAATTCTCGTCTTTTTCTTTTTTTGCCTATCCGGTCTGGTGCCATCCCTACAGGCCCAGGTCGCTGAGGTCATTGACCACATGGAGCGGGCAACTGTAGCAACCGATCAGATCTACGACCTACGCCAAGGCACCCTGGTAGTAAAACTGCCCACCAAACGCAACAATATAAAAGCCATTGATAAAGCACTCAGCAGCGATAAACTACGCGAAAAAACAAAAATAAAACTGCTCAAAAAAAGGGAAGCCATCATCGCCGAATGTACCAGAATAAATCTTCAAATCACAAAGGCAGTAACCGATCATTATCAGTTTTCCAACTACCGCTTTATACCCGATACCGCTTCCACCCAACTGAAAAACGGAGTCTCCCGGGGCTATTTTCTCAACACCCAAGGCGAGCTGGACGATTCTATAAGCATCGACCTCGACAAGCCCGTGTTCTTTCTCCGGTTTGGGGTAATGAGTTCTCCTACCACCAACCGGTCAGAAGGCTTTGTCGTCACCGACCACAAAGGCAACACCCTCCAGAAGCCTTTTCCCTATTTTATAAAATCAAAATATCCGCCGTTTTCTTCTGCTGTTGCTTTTTTCGGCAATGGCGACGTCCTCTTTCCCAACTTCCAGGCCATGGCCCTAAAGTTCAACCAAAAACTGACAAAATTTTACGCCAAAAGGAAGTTGGCCAAAGAAAAGGAAATACTCCGGGAAAAAATGCAGGAACTGAAAAATTGACGAAAAGTCTTTCTATTTTCGCCCCTGAATAAATCCATCCAAAAAATGAAACTAGACGACTTTGTTGCCGTGAGCGGACTGCCCGGCGTATTCAAAATGGTAGCCAACCGCAACAACGGGCTCATCATCGAAAACCTCGAATCGGGAGAGCGCAAATTTGTGACCAACCGCAAACACCAGTTCACCCCTCTGGGTACCATCGGTGTTTATTCCACCGGCGAAGACGATACGGTAGAGCTTAAGGTGGTGTTCCGATCTATGCTCGAAAAACTGGAAAGCGATCCGCCCATCCTCCCCGATAGCGCCCCCAACGAATTGCTGACCTATTTCCGAAAGGTAATGCCCGATTTCGACGAAGACCGCGTCCGGATCAACGACATCAAAAAAATGCTCAAATGGTTTGCCTTTTTAAATAAACATGATCAGCTTTCGTTGGAAGAAGAAGAGGAAAAAAAAGACGATCAAAAGGAAGAGGAGGGAAAGGAAAAGGAAGGTCAAACGGAGAATAAAACCGAGAAAGAGCCCGATAAAGAAAAGTCCGATGTCTCCTCTTCTGCCGATACTTCCCTTGCCGACAAAGGATCCTGAGCAAACACCTTATTGTCTTTGGCTCGCTCGAAAAATAAATTGTCTCCAAAAAGACTATTTATTTTTTGAGATTTACTTTACCAGGGGTTCTCCACAGAATGTTGATAGTTTTTGGTGCAAAAAGTGCTGCCGAAAGCGTACTTTTGCAAGTAGTGACCTAAATCGACGCATATGAAATTCAGCGTATCTTCTTCTACCCTATTGAAACAACTGCAAATTGCCGGCGGAGCCATCGGTTCCAATCCGGTATTGCCCATACTAGAAGACTTCCTCTTTACCATTGAGGGGCGACAACTGACCATCGCCGCCACCGATTTGGAGACCTCCATCGTGACCCGACTGGATGTAAATGCCGATGAAGACGGCCGGGTGGCTGTTCCCGCCAAAATCTTGTTGGATACCCTCAAAGAGCTACCCGCCCAGCCGGTTACTTTTTCGGTGAATACCGACAACTACGGCATCGAGATCACCTCCTCCTACGGCAAATACCGACTGGCCGGCGAAAACGGGGAAGACTTTCCCAAAATCCCCATTCCCGACAGCGTCGACACCGTCAAACTGTCGAACAATGTGCTTTCTGCCGCCATCGGCAAAACGCTGTTTGCCACCAGCAATGACGAATTGAGGCCCGCTATGACAGGGGTCTTCCTCCAGGTCGATTTCAACAAGCTCACTTTTGTGGCAACCGACGCCCACAAACTCGTCAAATACAATTTCAACAACGTCAGCAGCGAAGTAGCCACCTCCTTCATCATTCCCAAAAAAGCCCTCAACCTGCTCAAAGGCGCCATGGCTTCGGAAGGCGAGGCCACCCTGTCGTTTAACAAAGCCAATGCTTTTTTCTCCTTCGACAATGTAGATATGGTTTGTCGGCTCATCGACGCGCGATACCCCGATTACAATGCGGTGATCCCCGTCGACAACCCCAACCTGCTGACCATTTCCCGAAAGGATTTTCAAAACTCCCTCAAACGGATCGCCATCTACGCCAATAAAACGACCAACCAGGTCATCCTGAATATCAACGATAGCGACCTCACCATTTCGGCACAGGACCTCGATTTTTCCAACGAAGCCACCGAACAGATGAGCTGCACCTACAACGGCGACCCATTGACTATTGGCTTCAACGCCAAATTCCTCATCGAAATGCTCAACGTACTGGAAAGCGACGAAGTGAAGATCGAATTGTCGACCCCCACCAAAGCGGGCATTCTGCTGCCCACCGAAAACGACGAAGGGGAAGACATCCTCATGCTGGTCATGCCCGTTATGCTGAGCAATTAAACGATTATGAATTGGTTGAAAAAAGGCCTGTTTTACGGCTGGGCCCTTCTGCTGCTACTGGGCGCCGCCATGATGAGTTGCACCTCCAACGTTATTGAACTTCCCAACACCCCCGAATCCGTAGCCCGGCAATGGCAAGAGTGGGTCGACAACAATCAGTACCTAAAGGCACGTAAACTCAGTACTGGAAACGCCATTAAATGGATTGACTGGCTGGAAGAAACACTCCAGCAAAACGCTCTGGAAGAAGATACCCTGCCTCCTGCGCGGTTCCTGTCGATGTCGTGTACCGAACGGGACCAGCAGGCCAGCTGTGTATACCTGATCGACGACGACGGCTACCAATACCGCGACAGTTTTTTTCTTCAAAAAATAAACGGCCAATGGTTGGTAGATATCCCCGAACAGGACCTGATAGAGGATGATGCCATCGAAGAATTGTTCAGGGAGATGGAACGGCTCGACTCCCAACAAATACAATAGCTCCTTTTCCGCGATATGATTTTCCGAATTGCCCAAAGAGAAGATGTACCTGCCATCGTCGGAATGCTGGCCGATGACGACCTGGGCCAGCAGCGCGAACGGTTCGATGACCCCTTGCCGGGGTCTTATTACGAGGCTTTCGCCAAAATTGACGGCGATCCGGGGCAGGAGTTGATCGTTGTGGAAGATGCTGGCGGAGAGATCATCGGTACTCTACAATTGAGTTTTATTCCCTATCTGACCTATCAGGGTGGCACCCGCGCTCAGATAGAAGCCGTGCGGATACGCAAAGACAGAAGAGGTCAGGGCCTCGGGGAGCAGCTTTTCCGCTGGGCCATCAACCGGGCCAAGGAGAAAAACGCCCACCTCCTCCAACTCACCACCGATAAGAAAAGACCCGATGCACGGCGCTTTTACGAACAACTTGGCTTTCGGGCTTCTCACGAAGGAATGAAAATGCATTTCAGCTAAATACCTTCTATGAAAATCGGATTATTCTTCGGCTCTTTCAACCCCATCCATGTTGGCCATTTGATCATCGCCAATTATATGGCCACTCAAACCGATCTTGACAAGGTATGGTTGGTGGTATCCCCCCAGAATCCGCTCAAATTAAAATCGACCCTGGCCCGCGACCACGATCGCCTCCACCTGGCCCGCCTGGCCATCGGCGACAACGTTCTTTTGCGCGCCTCCAGTATCGAATTCGACCTGCCCAAGCCTTCCTATACCGTCGATACCCTGACCCACCTCCGCGAAAAACATCCGGAGTGGGAGTTTGTCCTCATCATGGGCGGCGACAACCTTGGCACCCTCCACAAATGGAAAAACTACGAGCTCCTCCTCCGCGACTACCATATATACGTATACCAACGCCCTGGCTACGAAATGGGGGAGCTGGCCACCCATCCCAGCGTTCGTCTATTCGATGCCCCTCAAATGCATATCTCTGCCAGTTACATTCGCCAATGCATCAAAATGGGCCACTCCATCCAATATCTGGTGCCTGAAACGGTTTTTGAATATCTTTCTTCGGGGAGTATGTATAGATAAGGTTACCCAAAATACCGGCGCAGCGCCCCAAAGAAGGACTCTTTTTTGCCGTTGGAGACGTTGCGGTACGATCCGTCTTCCATCACCACATAGCCTCCCTTGCCTCTGACGTATTTGAGTATTTTGTTGAGATTTATGGTATACGACCGGTGAATACGCACAAACTGGATGGGATTGTGCAACATCTCCTCCAGTTCCCGCAAGGTTTTGCATACCAGCAGTTGTCTTCCATCTGTAAAGTAGAGATAGGTATAATTGCCGTTGGCTTCCAGGCTGATGATGTTGCGAACCGGTTCAAACTGGATGCCTTCCATAGTGGGCAGGGCTATCTTGCGTACTTCTTCAGCGGCCAGGTAGGCCGGTTTATTATCGGCAATGGCGATGGGGATGCGGGCGGCTTCATGTTCGGGATAGGACGTTTTGACAACTCTCATGGTAAGGCAGTTTGAATTAGTGAACGATTTTAAATCTGAGGTTTTTTGGAGTAGGCTTCCTTTTGGCAGGTAGCTGCCACATAAAGCCCGTATTTCAGGGATAATATTAGAGATAAACGTTAGGCCAGCCAACCCGAAATCCGATTATATGTCAGGTTTCTAATTTTATTTTTTTGACAGAAATCCTACAAAAGTGGCCATTATTTTTACTACCTTTTCGTTGAAAAACAGGTAAACTCATGCCAAAGACGCCTTCCGACAAACTTTTTAAGCTGGTAAAATCGCTCTCCGGATCGGAAAAACGATACTTCAACATCTATGTCAACAATAAGTGGGGAGACCGGCAAAACAAATACCTCCGACTCTTCAGCGCCATCGACAAACAAAGCGAATTTGATGAAGAAGCCCTCAAAAAGACGATCTATAAAAACGCCAAATTCGAAAGCCGCAAATACTCCGAACTAAAGGCCTACCTCTACGAACTCATCCTGAAAAGTCTCCACGGTTTCGACGAAAAATCGTCGGTAGATTACCGACTCAGCAACCTCATGCAGCACGTGCGGGTGCTGTACAAAAGGGCTCATTACGCCGAGGCCAGCGAGCAGCTGAGCAAGGCCCGCAAGATGGCTACTCATTACGAGTCGTTTGTCACGATGCTGGAAATCCTCAACTGGGAAAAACAAATCGCCTACACCCGTTCCGACATTGCCTACCTCAACAAAGAACTCAGCCGCATTGATGAGGAGGAGCAACTCTGCCTGGAGCAACTGCGCAACCTGTCGGTCTATGAAAACGTGTTTTACCAATTCATCATCAGTATTCGGAAAGACAATATCCTGCGCAGCGACGAACAGGTGGCCAACCTCAACAAGCTGCTGGAACATCCATTGCTGGCATCGGAGTCGGCAGCCTGGTCGCACAGGGCGCGGGTTTTTTACCACCGGATCTATGGGCTGTATTACTACTCTATTTCGGACTACAATAATTTCTATTCTTCGAGCAAACGGTTTTTGGCCGAGGTGGAATCACAGCCCCAAATGCTTCGGGAAGATGTGTCCGATTACATTTCGGCAGTAAGCAACCTCATACTCAGTTGTGGGATCATACACCGCTACGAAGAAGCTCGAAAACACCTGGATAAATTACTGTCTATCAATCCATTAACAGAAGATGACGAGTTGCGGCTGCACCGGCAGTATTACTCTTTCAAGTTCAACCTGTGTACTTTCACGGGTGAGTTTGAGGAGGGTCTGGCAGCTATGGAAAAGCATTTTGAAGAGCGCAAAAAATTTGGGGAGTCGCATTTTCAGACGAGTAGTTTTTACCTCCAGTATTTCAACATCTATTTCGGGCTGGGTGATTACGACAAGGCCCTTGAATGCCTCAACAATTGCCTGAACCTGCCGCGCAGCATCGAGCGTCAGGACCTCCAGAGCCTCGTGCGCATCCTCAACCTCATCATCCACTACGAGATGGGCAATACCTTTTTGCTGGAATATCTGCTGCGGTCGACTTACCGTTTTTTGCGGCAACGCAATCGCATTTTTGAATTTGAAAAAAGGGTGCTGGGATTCATAAAAACCTCCAACGATCTGATGAATGCCCGGCAAGTAAAAAAGGCTTTCAAAATCTTAAAGCAGGATTTTGAAAGCCTTTCGCAGATACCATCGGAAAAGACCATGTTGGAATACTTCGACTTTATCTCCTGGCTGGAAAGTAAAATCGACAACAAGCCCTTCGCGACAGTCGTAAAGGAAAAAGTAAAAAGAGCAACTAAAGAGTTCGATTCGAGTTGACTCTGTTGGGCCCCGGATCGAAAGGTGTCTTTTGCGTTTTGATGGTCGTCCAGTTTTGAATATACCCCACCTGATGGGCACTGATATCGAGGTAGCCGCCTTTGGCTGTTTTCTGTTCGGCGGCATCCATGACGGTTACAAAGCTTTTTACTTTCAATTGCTCAAGTGGTAATTTCTTTTTATCCATAACAAAAATCATTTAAGTGAGCGAGACAATAATTCACTATAAAAATAATATAAAAAAAGGATCGGTGCCGAACACAAAATCGGGATAAGTCAGGTTTTAAAATCACTAAACCGGCCAGATTTTTTTTATAAAAGCCCACACCAGTGGCGATTCAAAACCCCTTCCGATGGCGTATCTGGCCAGGTCCTGGTTTTTTTTGAAGAGGTCTTTGGGCTTCATCAACCTTCGTTTTTTCACCAGTACTTCTTCCAGTGCTTGTAGATATTCCGCTTCGTCGATCTCCAACATAGCCTGGCGGATGCAGTAATCGGAGATATTGCGTCGTTTCAATTCCTTTACTATCCGGATGCGGCCCCACCGCTTGATGCGAAATTTGCCCCTGGCATAGGAGCAGGCGAATCGCTCTTCGTTGAGAAAGCCTTCCGTTATCAGATTGGCCATGACTTCTTCGAGGTCTATACCAAAAACGCCCAGGTCGAGCAACTTGCTGCGCACCTCCTGGTGGCAGCGGTCCTGATAGGCACAGTAGCGCTGGAGTTTCTGGAGGGCTTCTGATTTGCTGAGCCTTTTTTTGTCGTTCATTCCGGGTTAAAGATAGGGGGTTTTTAACGGGGGGGGTTATGGCAAATCGGTATCGTAGGTTACTTTCACAAAATCACTGAGGCCGAAGCCATTGCCGCCCAGCCCAAAGAGGTTGCGGTCGACCATGGCCGTGCCGGTAACGTGAAGGGGGTTTTTGTTGGTGACGATGAAGTCGCTGGTCATATTTTGTGTTTTACCCTTCATTTTCAGAACCAGGTCGGCGGTATATTTATTGTCGGATTTCTTTTTGACGTTGGCAATGTCGATGGTGGCGGTGGTGTATTTAGCCATGTCGAAAAAGTCGGAGGCTTTGAGGTGGTCGACCAGTTTGGGGCTTTTCTCCCAGATAGAGGTCAGGTCGATGGCCAGGGAAGCGGAGAGGGTTTCTACATTTTTTTTATCCATTTTTACGTTGGTAAAATGCCATTTTTTGAAATTGCCTTTGGCTTCGTAGTTTTGATTGGCGGCTTCAAAGCCGATGGTTCCACCAGTGGTGAGTTCTCCTGTTTTTGCCATAGCATCGGAAGAACTTCCGGCGGTTTTTTTGGTGGTGTCGCAACTGAAGTAGAGAAAGGTCCCAAGCATCAAAACGAGAAAAGAAAGTTTTTTCATGGTGGTTTGAATTTTAAATTTAACTGTAATCGGGTTCTAAATTAAATTGCATGTAAAACTGCAAGACATCTTTGGCGGGCGAAGGACCCTCGGGACCGTCGATGCCAAATTGGTCGAACAAAGGTAGTTGAAAGCTGACATTTACCCCTATTTTAGGGTCGCCTTTTTTGTCGACAAAAGGACGCATATGGGCCTCGACTTCCACCTGCTGGGTGAGGTCCATCAGGGTAAAGTCGCCGGTGAGGGTGAGGTGGGTGGTTGTGCCGGTTTTGAGCGGTTCAGAAACGGTTGCTGCTGAAAAAGTAAAAGATGCCGAGGGAAACAATTTGCGTTTCAGCATTTTAAATTGCACCTCCCGGTCGAAGTCGTCAGCACCCATCGAAATGTCGGCTATGTTTACCACGAAATGGCCCTTCGCAGCACGCATCGACCCCTCTTTGTCCAACAACAGATTTCCCGAAAGGGCAGTCACCTCGCCGGCATACTGGTCGACGGGAGCCAGAAAGTGAAAGATCATCAACGGCCGGGCATGATTGGTTCGGGAGGCCACCTTCCATTTTTGCGGAAGCTCCACCTTCGCTGTATCGGAGGGCATGTAATTGTCTTGTTGGATGTCATGGGTTATTCCCAGCGCTGCCCAGTCAATGGTTTTGGCATCGGCCGGTACCACCCGGAAAGCATCACCAATGGTCGACGATTTTATTTGTATCAGGATTTCTCTTTCCAGAAAATGGCCTGCCGAGCGAAGGCTTCGTTCGAGGTTTCGCCACTTTGTTTTTACCAGTGGTTGGCTGGTACGCGAAAACACGGGTTTGGTGCAGTGGAACCTGGAAAATATTTCTGTAGTGAGCATCAACACCCCTTCCGGGCTGCCCCAGGGATAGACGTTGAGGTAAAAACTGCGGGTCTGTATGGTTTCGTCGTAGTCAGTTGCTACCTCGAAACGACTCATGCCCTGGGCGAGGTTGTCAACAACCGTTTGCAGGAAAGCCGTGGAGTCGAAACCGGCAAGGCGGGTACCTGCCAGGGCGGTTACCTTGACGGGAATGATGACGTCTGCCTTTCCATTTTTCCAAAGGAGGACTTTCTTTTTCGGGTTGGGTTTGTTTTGGGGGTGGGCCATCTGAGAGGTTCTGATGAAGTTGCGTACCCGGTCCAGGTCGTTGTACCGGCCGAAGAAAGCAGAACGGCCCAGATGGTTTTGGAAAAAGATGGCGGGCAAGGTGGTGACTTCGGCAGGCAGTCCTTTGGAAGCGTCGTGCTGTAGGAAATGGACATTTTGATCCGCAGCCAGTTGGCGGAGGGCTTTATGTTCTTCTTTAGTGAGCAGGGGTTGGGTACTGTCGGTGAATAATAATAAGGTGCCCGCAGGTGGGTCGGGTGATTTGGTGGGGGTCGAAAACAAACTGTTGAACAAGAAGAGGATTAACGCGATTTCTTTGTACATGCTACTGTTCCTTTAGATTAAGATAAGATAACAACTTTTTGAGCTGATTTGTTATGACGCTTTTGAATTTGGTTTGTAATGGAGGCGCCGACTGGGGGACCGGACGCTAACAGGGCGGTATTGTCAGGGGGCCTCCTGCTCTTGGCAGGCAGGTTTCAAAAGCTCGCCTAACTTTCACATTTGAAAAGCAATTTCTTAAAATACCAATTATTCTACTGAACAACGAAAAAGTTTAATATGAATGAATATTCCGCGCCGTAGGTGCGATACCTTTGTAGAAATTGTCTGTAATTGTGGATTTGCGGGCCGTAGGTTCGCTATCTAAAAATCAGGTAGCGAACCTACGGCCCGCTGAAAGCATTTCAATCAACTAATTCTACAAAGATACCGCTCCGCTGGAGCGAACCAATTCCTCGATAAATGGGTCGTTATAAACGAATTATGTATTGCACAAATTTAGTGTTCAGTAGAATAAATACCAATAGGTTATTAGACATTTACAGAGACAACGGTCGGGAGACCGAGCGCTAGCGGTGGTGTTTGGTTTAACTGAAGTTTGAGTATACGATTGACCTTTGTGGAGGAGCGCCGACCTGAAGACCAGGCGCTGGCGGCATCATTTTCAAGGTGTCCGGAAAATTTTTAAAAAAAATTTCAAAAAAATTTCTTTTTACAATCAACTGATTATCAGCCACTTACGTAAAATGCATTGAAAGGTACTGAATTTTTTCAGGTACTATGTGTTGCATAGTACTATGTTTTAACCTATCTTTGTGATATGAATTTGGATAACAAACTAGAAGATGCCATTATGAAAAGCAAAACGCAGATGCGACGCGGCGTGCTGGAGATGTGCATTCTTTCCATCATATCCGAAAAGGAGGCTTATCCTTCCGACATTATTGAAAGGCTCAAGGAGGTAGAACTGATCGTAAAAGAGGGTACCTTGTATCCGCTGCTTTCAAGGTTGAAGAAGGACGGCTTGCTGGAATACAATTGGCAAGAATCCACTCAGGGGCCGCCCCGCAAATATTTTAACATCACCGATACAGGCCGCCAGTTTTTGGACGGCCTACTCGAAAACTGGCAAAAGCTCATTCACTCTGTCCAACAATCTACGAAAAATTTAACCACCAATGAATAAGATATTCAACATCAACTTAGGAGGGTATCCTTTCACCATCGACGACGATGCCTACGAACATCTCAACCAATACCTGGAAACGATCCACCGGCATTTCAAGTCGTCAGAAGGATATGAAGACATCACTTCCGACATCGAAGACCGGCTGGCCGAATTGTTTTTGGAGCAATCCGGCACCCAACAGATCATCAACCTCAAAATGGTGAACTCCGCCATCAACACCATGGGTACGCCCGAAGAGTTTGGCGCCGAAGCCGTTGAGGCCAGCACCGCCGAGGAGCCGCCCAGGACCGATGCCACCTATGCCGTCAAAACCGGGAAGCGCCTGTTTCGCAACCCCGACGACGAGGTGGTACGGGGGGTCTGCTCGGGCATCGCAGCCTACTTTGGCATCGCCGACCCACTGTGGATCCGGTTGGCATTTATATTTCTGACCCTCACGGGTGGCTTTGGTATACCGCTTTATCTCATTCTCTGGGCCATTTTGCCCAAAGCCGCTACCTCTGCCGACCGGTTGGCTATGAAGGGAGAACCGATCAATGTGTCGAACATCGCCAAAACAGTTGAAGAAGAAATGGATAACCTTTCGGAAAAACTCTCCGACCTCAGCGATGAATTCACATCAAAAAAAAAAGCGGTGGTGGCACGTTCGGCGTTCGGGCAACCATTAAGAAAGGGATTTCTTTTCTAGGTGGTCTGATCGGCTGGTTCATCAAAACCATTTTTCGCTTAGGCAAACCCATCATTTTCCTAATAGGCTTAGCACTGATTATCGCGCTGTCATGCTTATGTATAGCGGCGATAATCAGTTTTTTCTATGCCATGCCCTTCGCAGGATATTTTTTCAACAACGGATTCATCTCCCTGCTGGCCTTGCTGAGCGTCATTTTCCTGATTGGGGTTCCCCTGTTCCGGCTGCTGATGATGCTGAGCAAACGACTGTTCAAAAAATCAATAGGCAACAGCCTGCATATGCGGGCAGGGCTGTGGGGTCTATGGGCGATCAGTCTTGTAAGTTTATTGTTTATTGTAATAGGTCAGATCCGCAATTTCAACATCCGCTCTGAAGTCACCCAGCAAGTCGATCTGCCTGCTTTCGACAGCGACACCTTATTCCTTTCCGAAATAGAAGACCTCAACACCAACAACCTCATCATGATGGGCCCTCTCCGTCTCGGCGACAACGAACTGATCAACGATCACATACACTACGACATCGTACAGGGCAACTCCGATCAATACGAACTATCCATTGTCAGACGATCCAACGGCCGCACCCGCCTGCAAGCCGAAAATTTTGCCCAGGCGATCGAATACAACGTTCAAACCTCGGGCAACAAGCTCTCTTTTCCCGCTTCTTTTTCCATTCCAAAGGGGACAAAATTTCGCGGTCAGCACATCGACGTCGTTCTCAAAGTGCCTGTCGGTAAAACCGTTAAATTCGATCGCACCATTGGCTACAACCTACATCGCTTCCGCAAAAACCGGGAGGTGGACCATCCCCATCGCAACAGCACCGACCACTACTGGACGATGGAGGAAAACGGCTTCGTCAGCAAGGCTTTCCTCAAAAACAGCAACCACCGAAAATCGTTCGACGACTACGCCAACTTCTCCCAGCTCCAGCTCGAAGGCAGCATGAAGGTGGACATCGAACAGTCCGACCAGTTTGACATCGAGGTAACCGGCCGCCCCAAGTACACCAATCAACTGGAAGTGGATCAGATCGACGACATTCTGACCATGCAACTGAGTGCCGACCACGTCCACGCCCCCGTCAGGGTCACCATCAAAATGCCCAAACTATCATCGCTCGACATCAAGAAAACCGATCAGGTACAGGTCTCCGGATTCACTCAGGAACATATGACGCTGAAAAGCGACAGCCCCAACGAACTCCGAGCCCTGGTCAACGTGGATAGCTTAACGGTACGCCAGGACGGCCGCTCCGACATCGACCTCCGGGGCAAAGGCACCTTCCTGAAAGCTTCCCTAAAGGCTTACGCCAAACTCGACGCCGACCGGTTTGCGGTCAACTACGCCGAATTGAATATGTGCCGTTCCTGCGAGGCGGCGCTATCCGTTTCGGATACCCTGTACCGAAAAGGGGAACAGACGATCCACGCAAGTCAACTGCGGGTGGACGGGGAGCCGGGGGTGGTGGATTTGTATTGAAATTTGAATTTTGATTTTCATGCCATGAAGGCAAAGCAATACGTGCAGTGAACAGCGCCAGTCCCTGCCCGTCCGGATTTCCTGCCGGTAGGGCTTGAGCGGCTATGTAATCACTTTGTTTGTTGTGATATTCTGTTTTAAATGTATTTAATTCCGAAGCTATTTTGCAAGGGGGATCACAATCGGGTTTGATTCGGTGCTTTGAATGTCCACTTTAATTCAACATATCCGCAAGAAGATCATCCAGCCCTCCCCCAACCACCCGGTGCCCTCCCGCCACCATCCTCACCTCGACCACCTCCAGCGCCTCTCCCCACTGGCGCCACCGGTTGGTGGGGATTACCCGGTCTTCCGTTCCCAGTATTAGTTTTACATTTATCTGGTTTTGCACCAGCAGGTAGGTCAGCCGGGCTTCGTCGTATCGGAAATCGCCGATCGAATTCCAGAAGAGGAAGAGGCGGCGGCGGCGTTGTTCGTTGGCCAGGTTTCGTTTGGCAAACTGGTAGCTATAGGTCTTCAACAACCCGGCCCGGTGCAGCCAGCCCACCGTGTTGAGATAAAAGGTGGGGTTGCTCAACATTTTTTGTAGCCACTTTCTAACCAACAATGGCAACAAGGTGGCCCGCCGAATGTACCCCTGATTGAAGCCGTCGGGAGCGAGTAAGAATAGCTGTTCAGTCTGATCGGCAAATTCTTCCAACAAACAACACAGTACCCTCGCGCCGAAGCTGTATCCCATCAGGCTGACCTTTTGCTGTTGTTCCATCGACATGATCTGCCGGATCGCTTTTGCAAAATCGGAGCGGTAAAACCGGGGGCTCGACCAACCAGATTTCCCGTGAAGGGGCAACTGAAGGACGTACACCGTAAACGACTCTCCCAAACTTTTTTCCAGCGGCTCAAAGATGGTCGCTCGATCCCCATAGCCAGGGATGGCTACCAGCAGGCGGGAGCCATTGCCAAAGCGGAGGTATTCCAGTCCGAATTTGGTGTGCATGGGTTATGTGTTTTTTTTATTTTTGTTTGCTCATGACTAAAATGTTGCGGAATTCACCACAAAGACACGGACCTGCCTGTCTAGCCCGTCTGGCCGCCGGACAGGCTAGCCAGATAGATCCGGCGGCCAGACGGGGAAACAAAGATTCACAAGAGTGCGTGACAAAATCGCTGCGGCCTTTACCACGAAGACACGAACCTGCCTGTCTAGCCCGTCTGGCCGCCGGACAGGCTAGCCAGATAGATCCGGCGGCCAGACGGGGACACAAAGATTCACAGAGAAATCTTTGTGTGGCTCTGTGTCCCTGACTGCTCCCGATACGAATCGGGACGGGCTGTCAGGCAGGTTGGAGCCTTTGTGGTGATAGGCTCCGCTAACCCGCCTGCCGGCCGGCAGGTATGTCACACACTCGATTCACAAAGAAAATCTCCGAGTTTTTTTGCCGAACGCAGGTTGGAGTTTCTCCAACATTCGCCAGGACAAGCTTTGGCGAGAAATTCAGCTAATCCGCCCCGCTTATGGTGGGGTAAGTCACTCAATCAATCTTTGTCTAACAATAGACATAATGAACAAAAATTTTGTATGCAGCCTGAATGCCCTTTTTTGCCTACCCCGCGTCACGTCCTCGCCATGATAGCTTAGGCTATCAGGCTCCGGGCGTTCCTTGGTTAGTCAAAAAATTGCTCTTCAGTTGCTATACAAAAAATCCATTCATAATGTCTAATATGAACATCCGAACATACCTTTCATTCCTCATCTCATTCCTCCTCGTTCTGGTAGCGTTGTCCGCCTTCCTGTCGTGCGGCATTAAAACCGTCCAATCCGACTCCCGCCCCATCACCCATGAGTTGTGGACAAGACTTTTACAACAACACGTTTCCGAAAACGGTACGGTCGACTACAGCGGCTTTCAACGGGACAGCGCCGCTTTCAACCAATATCTGGATTTGCTGAAAAGCCACCATCCCAACAATCAATATTGGACCCACACAGAGCGCCTCGCCTACTGGATCAATGCCTACAATGCCTTCACAGTCAAACTGGTGGCAGACCACTACCCCACCGCCAGCATCAAGGACATCCGACGCGGCATCCCGTTCGTCAATTCGGTTTGGGATGTCAAATTTATTAAAATTGAAGATGCCGTCTACGATCTCAACAACATCGAACATAACATTTTGCGCAAGCAGTTCGATGAGCCACGCATCCACTTCGCCATCAACTGCGCCTCCATCTCCTGCCCCCGTCTCCGCAATGAAGCCTTCACTCCCGACCGCCTCGAAGCACAACTCACCGATCAGGCCCGGTACTTTCTGGCCAATGAAGTCAAAAACAAAATCGAACCCGACCGGGTACAGCTTTCCAAAATCTTTCGCTGGTTCAAAGGCGATTTTACGAAAGGGCAAAGGCTGATCGAATTTCTCAACCGGTACAGCCCGGTACCCATCCGCGCCAATGCCAGTGTCGACTATCTCGACTACGATTGGGGCATCAATGACTGACCTCACCCCATCATCGCTTCAATACGCCGCCGGGTGGCGCTGATCTTTTTGTTGAGGATGTTAAAAAACAGGGCCCGGCTCCGTTCATTGTTCTTGCTGATGGGTATCGACTTACTGATTGCTTTGCGGAACCACTCCTCCTGATAGGCGCACATGCGCGGGTCGGAGGTGCTGAGGTAGTTGGGGTTGTTGAAGATGTTGAAAAGGAGGTTGCCTTTGGAGGAGCAGGCCAGGATGGTGTTGCCGGTTACGAGCATTTCGTGTTGGAAAAGTTGGAAGGCCCCTTTCGGAAAATCCGGTCCGGCATCGGGCGCAAACTTGAATCCGGCGGTGGCCATGGAATCCCAATGTGCCACCAATTCCGTCAGCCGGTCGAGGAGGACAAGGGCGTTGTCGGGGTTTTTGAAGTTGCCGGTATTGGAAAAATACTCGATCTGGCTGAGGGTGTTGTCGACGATGTTGACGCTCCACAGTTCGGTGGAGTCGAAGGCGATGAATTTGTGGAGGATGTCTTTGGTCAATTCCACTTCCGGGTGGGCGATCACTTCAAAGTGGAATGGCTGGTTGGTCAGGTAGTCAAACTCCCAGACGGTGCGCCCCCAGATGTAGAGCTTGAAAGCGATGAGTTCGGGGAAGAAGCAATAATAAAAAATGGGAATTTCGTACGACACATACAACAAGCGGATGTCGGGCAATTGGCGTACCTGATCGAGATTGTTTTTGACTCCTTCCAGGTAATCGCCCATGTTGTGGATGGGCTGGGAGAAAGAGCTGTAATTGAAGTAGACCTTTTCTTTGCCACCGAACACGAGGTTGTCGAGTGAAAGTTGGTATTCCCGGGCCAGGGCCACCAGTTCGGCAGGCGAGAGGATGGTCGTGCCACGCATGCGACGATACACCGCATCGGGACCAACGCCCAGCATCGTCGAAATGGCACTGACGGCTTCTTTCTTGGACGGATACCTCGCAATGATCTCTTCCAGTATTTTTTTTTGGAATGTGTGGGTCATGAATACTCGTTTTGTTTAGGCAAAGTTATCGTTTTGATTCGCATTATTAATAAGCGGTCTAAAATCCCCTTTTGGAAAGTCAATTCACGCCCTCGTCGAAAATAATTGGCTGCTTAGGGGAATCTGATGTAATATTGGGTAATGGACATAGACGCTGTTTTCCATTTTGGCGAAAGCCGGAGATGGAACCGGTTCAATAGCAGTCTAAATGTAACAGCCATAACCAATTTTCATTAAAAAAATGTTAATTATCATTTCCCTAACGTAACGAATGCGGTTTTCAAGGTACTAATAGGTAAAAGGCATTGCCTTCATTCATTAACCACAAAACTTCGCCAATCATGAAAAAGTCCTTTCAATCCCGATTAGAGGCCATCGACTGGATCGCAGCCAATGCCAAAGACGAGGCCCAGTTTGAAGTACTGCGCGAGCAACTCAACTTCAACTACATCTACTACCAGATCTATTTTGTCGACCTGACCGATACCGACAAGGAGATCGTCATGCTCAACAACGCCAAAAGACCCCGCTAGATCAGGGGGAGCCAACGCATTGCAACACCTATGTCAGATCATCCCTTTTCAGAAAAATTGACCGGCTTCTTAAATGCTCCCGCATCCGGTACGATCCCGATGGTAGCCGTTTCAGGTATCCGCACCTCGTCGGGAAATGCCATCTGGCGCACCAACCTCAAATAACACCCAACAATAATACTTTCGTCGAAACGGCGAAGCGCCAATTTGCGGCCTGCCCGGCCCATCTTCGCTCTTTTCTCCGGCCCCAGTTCCATCATTTTTTTCATAGCATCGAGCAATAGTTCCGAATCGCGGCAAGCTACCAACAATCCGTTGTGGCCGTGCTCCACCGTTTCCTGACATCCCGGAATGTCGGTCGTGATGATGGGCAGTTGCATGGCCAATGCTTCGAGCAAACTGCGGGCAATGCCCTCACTGTCGGAAGGCAACACCAGCACATGAGCCGCTCCCAACACGGCGCGCACGTCTTCCTGCACCCCCAGATAGTTGATGCGCGGATGTCGGCAATGCTCCTCCAATATCGACTTTGAGATGGTTTCCTGATTGGCTCCATCAAATCCGCCCAACACCCAGCAGGTCACTTCCTCGTATTGTTCTGCCAACCGCCGGGCCGCCTCCAGGTACTCCACTATTCCTTTATTTCGCAACAGCCGACCCATGTACAAAAAATTTACACGTCCGGCACTTCTCGGCAAGTAGGGACTTGGGTCAAAATGCCGGGTATCGACCCCCGACCCTTCGATCAGCAGGGCTTTCTGTCTTTTGACCAATCCGGCACCCAGAAAAAAATACCGGTCGGCGTTGTTTTGAAAAACGACTCTGTCGGCCATTCCAAAAGCTAACTTATACAATTGACGAACAATTTTATTGACCCAATTGTCGTGCCGGAAGGAAACCCCCAGTCCCGTCACCGTCGAAATGGTCTTTATGCCCAACATCCGGGCCGCCCAATTGCCATATATGTTGGGTTTGATGGTGTACAACAGGGCGATGTCAAACCGTTCATTTTTGAAAATGCGATAGAATTCAACCGTTAGCGCCAGGTCTTTTATAACATTGGTTCCACAGCGGTCCAGTTTCCGCAAAGGGATATACCGGCATCTCACCCCCGCCTGCACCCGATCCACGTATTCGTCTTCCGGCGCGATCACTACCACTTCGGCACCCTGCTCCGATAATGCGCGTAGAATACCCATCCGGAAGATTGTAAATATTCCAGGTCGTATTCAAAACAATGGCTACCTTCAATCCGGATAACATCACCAGGGGTGTTTTTCATAATCGCTCAATTAGAGCGGAATGTTTGTTTTTTCCCTACGGTAAAACGCCGGGGAATCCTCGTAAAGATACAATTCTTTTCCACTCATCAAACCCACGATAAGCGACTCTGTCAGATATCAGACTCCAGCCATCTTTTCCACCAGCTATGCAACACCCACAGATACCAAACCAGATGGTGGTCGGCACCGCGATGATCGACAAATGACCGAACCACCGATCGCAAACCCTCCTTTTGCAGATTGAATGCTTCCGCAAAATGCAGGTCCGCTGCTATTGCTTCCAACTCCTTTCGGAAATGTATCCGCAGCCAGCGACCCATCGGAATGGCAAACCCCTGTTTGGGTCGATCGATCAACGCCGGTGGAACGTATTGATACAACAGGCGCCGCAACAAATACTTCGTCTGCCGGCCCCGTATCTTCAGCTCGTCGGGCAACGACAGGGCAAACTCAACCAGATGGTGATCCAAAAACGGATCCCGTGCTTCCAGCGCCACCTGCATGCTCGCCCGGTCGACTTTCGTCAAAATGTCGCCTTCGAGATAGGTCTGTATATCCACCAATCCCAACAGCGACAATAATCGGCCTTGCTGCGGTTGTAAATCGCCAACATCATACCGGTGGTGAAACGAAGCCTGCAATGGCTCCAAAAGCTCCTGCCCGTGAAAAGCGCCGCTGGACAGGAAGAATTCCAACAAGGTGTTTGCTTTCAATGCCTGCCGCAATTTGTGTACTTTATGCGGCAATTGATTGTAATGCCTCAATACCGGAAAATACGATTTGTTGCGTTCTAACCAGCCGGGATCAACACCGTCCAGCATATTTCTTAACAAGGTGCGCACAGGGCCAGGCATTTTGCGAAATTTTGCAAACCAATTGACGGCCACCTCATAGCGGGTGTATCCGCCAAAGAGTTCGTCGCTTCCATCTGCCGAAAGACTGACGGTCACTTCCTGCCGCGCCAGTTTCGACACCAGCAGGGTAGGGAAAATGGAGGTGTCGCCGAAGGGTTCGTCGCAGATGTCCGGTAATTGGGGAACCAGGCGGAGCAGGTCTTCCTTGGTAATGTATTCCGTTCGGTGGTCGGTGCCCAAGTGTCGGGCGATGGCCTCTGCGAAAGGTGCTTCGTCGTAAGCCGGATCTTTTACGCCGATGGTAAAGGTTTTGAGGGGTTGGTCTGACCGTTTTTGTAGAATTGCTGTTAGGAGAGAAGAATCTATGCCACCACTTAGAAATAGGCCCACCGGCACATCCGATACCATCCGGAGCTGAAAGCTGGTGGCGAGCTGTTGTTCCAGGTCTTTTTGGACTTCTTCGATGGGTCGCCGGTCTACCGGGCGTTGGAGATAGCACTCAGTTACATTCCAGTAGCGCCATTCGCGGATGTTTTGTTGGGAGTCGATCTGAAGAAAGGAACCCGGCCTCAACTTATGTGCATATCGAAAAATGCAATGTGGAGAGGTGATGTATCCCTGTTGCAGGAAATGCGACACGGCCACCGGATCGATCATTTTGTCGAAAGCGGGATGCTGATGAAAGGCTTTCAGCTCGGAGGCAAACATAAACAGTCCGTCCTTCCGGTACCAGTACAGTGGTTTTACGCCCATGCGGTCGCGGCAAAGAGTGAGTTTTTGCGCAAGCTGATCCCAAATGGCGAAGGCGAACATGCCCCGAAAATGCTGGACGGCCTCTTCGCCCCACTCCTCCCATGCCTGGAGGAGGACTTCGGTATCTGAATTTGTTTGGAATATCCGCCCGCTGTTTTTCAGCTTTTGCCGAATGGCTTTAAAGTTGTATATCTCTCCGTTGAACGTTACAACAAGGTGTTTGTAGGTCATGGGTTGGTGCCCCGCTGCCGACAAGTCGATGACGGCCAGCCGCCGGTGCCCCAGGTGCAGGCCGAGGTGGGTGTCGGAATAGATACCGGCATCGTCGGGGCCGCCATAGGCCAGGGTATCGCGCATTCGGCGGCAGAGGTCGGCAGTGGCGGGTCGACGGCTGGAGGTAAAGTCGAGTATTCCTGTGATGCGGCACATGGGTTGTTGGTGGAATTTTGTATTATTGTCAGCAAAATACATCTTTTGCTCAAAAACGTTTACCATACTTCCTTATTGACGCCACAAGACTTTTGGCAGCTTCCCTTGCTGTTGGTTTTATTGTACGCCTTTACTTATTGGTGGAAAAACGGGCGGCACGGCTCCTCTCCCATTGGCGGATATGTCATTCCGGCCCTGACGCTCCGGCTTATGAGTGCCGGGATGGTGCTGTTGATGTATCAGTATTATTACGGCTATGGCGACACGTTTGGCTATTTTTACTGTGGCCGGAAGATTTGCGAGGCGCTTTGGGAAGCTCCCCTGGTTGGGATGGAGCTGTTGTTGCAGCCGCCGGAAAGTTATTCCTCTTTAGCGATCAGCTACGCCGACCATCCTCATTTTTCGAGTCGAGACAGCCGGTTTATGGCGCAGGTGGTGGGCTTGTTGTCGGTGGTCACCTTCAAAAGTTATTTGACTGTTTCTCTTTTGCTGAGTTATTTGTCGTTTGTGGGTTGCTGGAAGATATTTCGGGTATTCCAGCAGTTGTATCCTGGTTTGCACCGGCCGTTGGCGTTGGCGGTATTGTTTGTGCCGTCGGTATTTTTCTGGGGGGTGGGCCTGATGAAAGAAAGCCTGGTGTTGTTTGGATTGGGGCTACTGGTGGATGGACTGTTTAGTATTTTCGTACTGCCGCGGCGGCGTTTCCGGCATTTTTCTTATCTGCTGGTGGGCGCCATAGTATTGTTTAAAATCAAGCCTTATCTCCTGGTTTTTTGCATTATTGCGTTTCTGCCATTGGTTATTCATTCGATGGTGCGACATTTGAATACTGCCCGCTATCGTTTTTTTGCCGCCTGTTTTTGGTATGTATTGGTTGGTATTTTCTGTTTTATGGGTGTAGCCCAAATGGGAAAAATGATCGACAAGTACGACCCCCAGGAGGCCTTGCAATACCTGGCGGTGGTTCAGCAGGTGCAACTAAAAGTGAGCGAGCAAATGGGTGGCAGCGGCTACGACCTGGGTGCGATGGACCCCAGTTTTTCGGGCCTGCTGGCAAAATCGGGAGCAGCGATCAACGTGACCTTTTTCCGGCCCTGGCCCTGGGATGTGCGCAAGGTCATCAACCTGCCTGCCATGATCGAAAGCCTGGTGACATTGGTGCTGACGCTGGTCGTGGTGTTCCGGTTGGGGCTGCGTCGATTGGTTCGGCGGCTGGCCTCCAATCCGGTCGTGTTGTTTTGTTTGCTCTTTAGTTTGACCACGGGTGTGATCGTCGGCCTGGTAGCGTTCAACTTTGGTACGCTGGTCCGGTACAAGGCACCGGTGCTGCCATTTTATTTTATCGCCCTGATCCTGTTGTTTTACACAAATGGGAAAACAGCTACCGACGACCCCTCCCATCACCTCGAACCAATTCCTGATACAAGTCCTCGTATTGATTGACGACAACCGATAAGTCGTATTTAGCGGTGATCAATTGCTGTAAAGCCAGTCCTTTCCTTTCGGCTTCTTCATAATCAGATAGCACCTGTGCCATAGCTTTCGCAAAATGCACCACCGCCACCGGATAACCCGTCGCTTTGGTGACCAACGAAGGAATGGCTCCTACCTCAGTGGCAACCACCGGCAATGCCGCCGCCCCAGCCTCCAGCAAGGCAATGGGCAGCCCCTCCCACAGCGAGGGCATCAGGAAGGCGTGCGCCTTGTTACAGAGGATCGGGATGTCGCTTCTCATACCCAGTAATTGTACCTGACCCTGGAGGCCATTTTCGTGGATGGCTTTCTCCAAAGCAGGGCGCTCCGGTCCGTCTCCGGCAATCAGCAATTGGAAGGAATGACTGTCTTTTAATTGACGCACCACCGGGATCAGCGCCCCGAAATTTTTTTCGACCGAAAGGCGACCCACCGCCAAAAAAGTAAATTTTTCAAACTTTGGAATCGGCAACTGATACGCTTCTGCATCGATCCCATTTGGGATAACCCGGAAATGGCGGTGGCGGAATGCCCCGCTCATTTCACTTGTAAACAATACATCTACATCGCGGGCATGCTGCATCCATTTCAGCAACCGCACCCGCAATCCCGATTCCATGTTGAAACTATGCGGCGAAAATACCACTTTCACACCCGGACAAAACCGCCGCAGCAGTCCCGCAAAAACCAGGGCATGAAACATATGGGCATGGATCAAGTCTATCTGGTGCCGGAGTATCAATTTCCGCACCGCCAACAGGGCCCGCAATAATGAAGCCGGATTTTTTGAGGCATGTAAAACCATTGTTGTAATCGTTGCCTCCTCAAAAGCGGGCAACATCTCCACCCGTGTGCCGATGGATACCACCCACAGGCCGAATCGGGAAGGGTCCGTCCGGCGCGCCAGGTCTAACACCACCCGCTCGGCGCCGCCTACTCCCAGCCCGGAGATCAGATGTAATATGTTTGTTTTATGTTTCAAGAGTGTTGTTTCAAGGATCAAGTCCAAGGATAGTACTTCTGGGATAGATTTGTGCAAAAAGCAAGCAGGTTTATTAGTTTTGACTACTTTTACCTTGATCTTTACAATATCCCTTTCGGGAAATAAGGTGGCGGCATCGTCGTTTCCGAAAAATGTCCGATCAAACAGCGCATAAACAGGGAGTAGAACCCTTCGTGTCGGATTGGCTCGGACATTAGTTCGGGCAATAGTCCGGGAACAAATCCAAACTCAGCAAGGCTGTCGACAAAGGCTCTGTGTTTGTTTTTAGCCAAAATATGTACAGGCGTTTCCTGGGGTGCTTGCCGGTCGATCAGCACCGGTGGCTGGTGGTCGCCGATGAATACGAAAAGGTCGTCGTCATTGCCCGCTTTCAGCACAAAGTCAAACAGGCAGTCCATCTGATAACGAATGGCGTTGAAATAGGCGGTCCGGGTGGGTTTTTCAAAAAATTTGGAGGTCTGTCTTCGATTCGGGTGTGTATTGTTGAGGCTTTTCCAGTCGTCTGCAATGCAGTCAGGGCATTCAAAAGGGCTGTGGGAATTCTGGGTGATGAAAAAAAGGCTAAACGGGTTTTTTCCATTTTCCCGGATCTGGTTTTCTGCAAAGTGAAGCGCGTACTGATCGGGCGGCGAAGGGCCGAAGCCGTAGTGCTGCCCGAGGTAGTTGAGGTCGGCGTATCGGATCCATTCGTCTACACTGTAAAAACGGGTGTAGGTCTCCCAGGGAATTTTCATTTTCTCGAATCCGCCCAACGAGTTGAGGTGGTAGTTGGTGTATCCCTTCTGTTGCATCCACCTAAAAAGCGATTGGTATTTGGCGATTTCCGGGTTGTTGGCCAAAGCCAGATAAGCGCCTTGCGTGTCGATGCCAAAACCATAGATCATACTGGCATAACTCAACCAGGAAGCCCCACCCACTATGGGCGACAGACTCCGGGAGGTGGCCATTAACCAACCTGCTTTTCGGAGTTTTTGTTCGTGTACTTTCATCTGCTTCCGGTAGGAGGCTGAAAAGTCGGGATCGTCGTATACCAGCCGACCCAGTGATTCGACGACGATGAAGAAGAGGTTGGGATACCGGGCAAGTTCTACGTTTTTGTAAATATTGTGTTGACGGAGGGTTTGTATGTTCAGATTTCGAATTCGCTTTTTCGCCTGACGGCTGGCGTAGCTATTCTGAATGATCGACCAGGTGGGCGATTGTACCGTTTGCTGCGGAAGCTGATCATAGCTGTATCGCTTTAAGCTAAACAAGCCAACGCTCACTACGCTTACCACAAACAGGAGGGACCCAATACCAAATTCGGCTTCCAGCAAACTGTTCAGCATTTGGCCGACAGCCCAGAAAAGCCCAAATCCTAACAAGATGATTACAACTAACGCTACTACCGCATACCCTAAAAAGCCCGCCACCACCAGTTTCAACCCGTTCCAAAGCATAAACCAGTCGTTGAACCACAACGGCGGCAACTGATACACTTTGTCAAAAAAATTGAAATAAATCAGATACACCAGCCACACCATATAGCCAATAAAAAAAGGCCAGACCAATGCCTCGTTTGTAAACCGACAACCATAAACCAACAGGCAGGCCACCACCAGGTCGAAACAACAGCGAAACAGATCGTAATTGTAGCGGTACGACAAATGCCGGAGCCGCTCAAAAAGCGTGCCCTTCCTCAATCCACCAAGCGGAAAAAACGATGGGCCCGGCCATTCCAGCAACAGCCGTGGCAGGAACAACAAACTGTTCAACAACCCAAACCACAGCCAAAATTGCAACAACTGATTTGTCATTTTCCCAACCAAAGTACTACTATGCCCCGATTTTTTTGGTCTTTTGCGAAATATTTATTTTATTTGACAAATCAACGGCCATTTCAAAAACACGATGAGAAAACCGCACCGCCAGATGCTGGGGCTTTTGAAGTCGAAAGCCATGTACTACTGGAAGCCGTTCAACCGACGGAAACTGGTGCGCCTGTACCGGCCATTCATCCACAAAAACGACCTTTGCTTCGACATCGGTGCCCACATCGGCAACCGAATGGACGCCTGGCTCCAACTGGGCGCCAAAGTCGTAGCACTCGAACCCCAACCCAGTTGCCTGCATTACCTCCAACGGCGCTTCGGCAACCATCCCGACGTGACCCTACTGCCCCTTGCAGCAGGCGCCACCCCCGGCATCCATCCCCTCAAAATAAGCAACCAGCATCCCACCGTCACCACCCTGGCCGGTGCCCATTGGCAACGCAAGGTCACCAACATCAACCACCGCATTGTGTGGGACGAAGAGCTGGAGGTAACCACCACCACCCTCGACCAACTTATCGGCCAATACGGCCAGCCCGCTTTTTGCAAAATCGACGTAGAAGGCTACGAAGCAGAAGTACTGGCCGGCCTGTCGCAGCCCATTCCCGCCCTGTCTTTTGAATTTTTTTCGACGACACCACTCCTCACCCGACAATGTATCGACAGGCTGGAACAACTGGGGCCACATCGCTACAACTGGTCGCCAGGCGAAAGTCTTCAAATGGCCCTGCCGGAATGGAGCGGCGCAAACACATTGTTGAACGACATCGCCAACTTCAAGCCCGGCCATTTTTCCGGCGATATTTACGCCGTTTTGGTCCGACCTTAAAAACAAAACGACCTATGCACCTCGCTGATTGGCTGATCGTATTTTTGTACCTTTCCTTTCTCATTGAGTTGGTGTGGTTGTCTGTGCCCAGTGAGGCATCTACCAGTCGGCTTTTATTTCCAAAACGCCCGGTAAAAGTGACAGATAATTTGCTGGCACGGGTGAGTGGGCTGTCCTGGCCCTTGAAAATTCTGTCGTTGGTGTTGCCTACGGTTATCGGGTTGAGTGCCTACTTGTTGCCGCTGGCGGTAGTGTTGTTTCCGGGATTAAAAAATGTTTTTGGACATCCTCAACTGCCCGGCTGGTGGGTGTATGTCGGCATTGCAACAGCATTGTTGGGGAGGGCGCTGACCTTGCGGGCCACCCTACAGATACGCCATCAGAGTGGTGGGCCGCCGGAAACCTTGAACACGAGCCGTATATTCGGCTGGTCGCGCAATCCCATTCTGCTTGGGATGCACATTAGTTTTGTGGGCTTGTTGATGACCTACCCCGTCTGGGCCATGTGGTTGGGCGGGCTGATCTATTTTGCCAATATGCACTTCAAGGTGGTGCTGGAAGAACGATTTTTAAAAGACAAGTACGGCGAACCGTTTGTCAATTATTGCCGTATGACGCCACGGTACTTTTAAAACCCGGAATTATGCCCTCTTCTATTTCCCGACAACAACAAATCGCGCAGTGGTTCGACATGCGGTACCGGGTACGGGGCATCCCCTATCTGCGACCGGTGGATGCCTACCGCATATATGTCCATTTACTGAAAATGGCTCCCGGCAATACATTGTTGGATACCGCCTGTGGCCCCGGCCAGTTGCTTATGGCAGCACAGCCCTCCGGCGCAAAGTTGTTTGGCATCGATATTTCGGCGGAAGCTATCCGGCAGTGTAAGTTGCGCCTCCCCCAGGCACAGGCACAGGTAGCCAATGCAGAAGCCCTGCCCTTTGAAGACGAACAATTCGATTACCTGACCTGCCTCGGCTCTCTGGAGCGATTTATCGACCTGCCCCGTGCCCTGGCCGAACAACTCCGGGTAGCCAAGCCCCATGCCCGCTTCTGCTTTCTGGTACGCAATGCCAACGCACCTACCTGGCAACTCGTCAAAAAACACCTGGGTATCCGCAACCACACTGGCCACCAAACTGCCCGGTCGCTGACCGAATGGCGCATTACTTTCGAAAGTGCTGGCTTTGAGATATTGCAGGTCCATCCCGACCAATGGCCACTCGTGCGTTGGCGGCGGTGGCTGACAGCTGGCCGGGGAGCCATCGACTATACCCGCCTCCGAAAAGGTTGGCTGCCACTGGAGAAAGCCTATGAATTTATTTTCGTTTTGAAAAAAAGGTAAAACCTATGTCGCAACAAGTGAGCTCCATATACGACCACCTGGCGGGGTTTGAATCGCTTTTGTCCGGCTGGCGCAAACAGAAAACCACCTGGCCCATCCATAAAAAATTGAATTTTCAACAACAAGAGTCAACAAAACATTTACAAGATATTGGCGACTGGATGCTCGAACACCTTTCCTTTCCCCCTGCCGGGAAAATCCTGGATGCCGGCTGCGGCGTGGGAAATACCCTGCTGACCTTCTGCCGACGCACCCAGATGTCGGGGCTGGGCATCAGCTTAAGCGAAACGGAGATCATCAAAGCACAAAAGGCTGCCCGACATTTCGGTTTGACAGAACGTTGTCGATTTGAGCGGCAAAGCTACGCCGATCCGCTGCCCGACAATTACGATGTCGTCATAGCCATTGAATCGCTCAAACATGCACCCGACCTTTCCAGGGCATTGAACAACTTGCTGGCCCACCTTCCTGCCGGGGGGCAATTGGTTATCGTCGAAGATTTTGCCGTCGACAATTGGACCGGTGACCAGCATCCGCTGCGGCGCGCTTTTCTCGAAGCCTGGTCGGTGCCCGATTTTTATACACTCGACGATTATACCGGGCGAATCAAACGCAGTTGCCCAAATGCTGTTTTTGAAACACAGGATTTTACCTCTTTCATAGCGCAAAAACCGGCAGAGCAGATGCTGGCCCGATACCGGCGGCTCGAACGGTTGAAACCGTTGGTGTTGTTGCCTTATTTCAAAAACCTGCTTACAATTTTCGCGGGTGGGTTTTTGCTGGATTATTTTTATGCCGTAGGCAGGGTGCGCTATCAGTTGCTGTTGGTCAAACCCGGATAGGGGTAAATGACCGGTTTATGAACTTGTTATAAAGGAGTCGTCGAAATATGTTCTTTCGAAAAAACATCAAGCCTTCGTTTTTGATCATTGGTGGGGTGAAATGCGGGACGTCGTCGCTGTATCGCTATCTCAGCGAACATCCACAGGTGTTGCCCTGCCAAACGAAGGAACCGCAATTGTTTTCAACCCGCAATCCGCTGCGGGTACTTTGGGGATTGCCGCGGTATGCCGCACTCTTCCCGGAAAAGGATTTTCACGGAACCGTTCGCGCCGACTGGATCGACCAGAATAAAAAAGGAGAACTCAAAGCCAGTAGTTTTCAAAAAGTAAAGCAACGGGGAGAGCGGTACATCACCGGCGAGGCCAGTGCCAATACCTTTGTCAGGGCTTCGCCGACTGTTGTAAAAGCCGTGTTGCCGGAGGCAAAGATTATCTTGCTTCTTCGCCATCCGACTGCTCGCTTTTTTTCACATTACAATATGTTTGGGCGGTTGAGCAGAGCGGGCCATCAGGGCTTTGACCTGCCGCCACTGGCCGAATTTATTCGTCAGGAGATCGACCACTACCGGGCTGGCAGGAAGGGGAAGATATTGCATCAGGGGGTGTATGTGGATCATTTGCCGCGATGGGAAAAAGTGTATGGCCGCGACGGACTGACCCTTGTCGCAACTCATATGCTGAACCAGCAGCCCGGCCACCTGCTGACTCAACTCTGCCGCATCCTCGGTCTTCGGGACTACGATTTTGGCGAAAGCCTAACCATCCAACACAACCGGTCTGCCCCCCAATCGATGCCTTCTCTCCTCCGCGAACAGTTGGATGAATTTTACGAGCCATCTGTCAAAAGACTAAAATCGGAATTCGAAATCGACTTGTTATAAATGGTCATCGTTGTCTGAACAACAGAAAGAAAGAATACCCAAAGGAAAAGGCAACCAACAGGGCTGCACCGATGAGCGGAAAGCGATATATGTCCTGATGAAAAACCCAGGGCAACAATAAGGCAGTAAATAATATACCGGCGATGGCGCGTGCAAATGGATTGGGGGGGGCCGGTTGTCCATGTACGCTCAACAATACTTCTACTAAAACGGCGCCATACCGCATCAACCCCACCCATAATATCCACACCGGTGCCAGCCCCCGTAAAAACAACAAAAATGCCAGGATGCAAACGTAGAAGGCGTCTGTCTCCATGTCAAAATAGCGGCCAAACGAATGTACGGTGTTGTATTTTCTGGCCAGGTATCCGTCAACACCGTCGAGGAGCATGGCCACCAGAGCTATGACGAATATGGCTGAAAAAGCAAGTTGCATTCCCCAAAATCCGAGATAGCACAATAACACCAACCTCCCCCCCGTCACCCAATTGGCATAGCCTCCAAAGGGACGATAATTTTCCAATATTTGATGGTGTGTCGCTATCAGCAGGCCGAAAGAAACCAAGGCACCTGTCGCCAATGGCCAGGGATGATGTGTGTAGTAAGACCATGCCCCACAGATAAGCAATACACCGGCATGCCGACTGTTCCAACGCAGTATTTTTTGGTTGTCCATCATAACAACCCTTAAAATAACAATTCTCTGACAAGATTCTTGCTACCATTTGCATGCCCTCTCGGTTTGGAAAAATCCGTTTGGGGATAAAAATTTTCCCGTTGGGATAAATTAAAACATCTTTGTGGCCGCAATTGGTCCTCCATTTCCCTACTCTTTCAGAAAGACAAAGCTAAAAATTGATCGGCATACCTTAAACAAAAAGACCGGTACAGGCATTATAGATGAGACATATATTGCTCTCATCGCTAAGGGGACAGTGTTTTTATTTTTACTATTTAATAGCTATATTTAGCAATCAGTTTAAGCAAACAAGTGATCCGAAATCTCAATATCAAGCCACAGGCTTCTGCCTTGCTCCCCACTCACTGGGGGAAATTTACCGTTCTGGCTTTCGCCGAATCCGATTCAGAGCCTATGCCTCACCTGGCGCTGATCGCTGAAGGATTTGACCCGGAACAAACAACCGTGGTACGCCTCCACTCCGAATGCATGACCGGCGATCTTTTTGGTTCTAAAAAATGCGATTGCGGCGAACAACTGGATTTCGCACTGCAAACCACTGCCCAAGAAAAAGGCATCGTTCTCTACCTCCGCCAGGAAGGGCGGGGCATCGGCCTTATCAACAAACTGAAGGCCTACAATCTGCAAGACAGCGGCCTGAACACCATAGAAGCCAACCTCCACATGGGGCTCGAAGCCGATGCACGGCAATACGGTGTGGCCATAGAAATTCTGAAATACCTCCGGATAACCTCCATCGAACTATTGACCAACAACCCTCAGAAAATAACCGCTTTCGACAACAGCAACATCACCATCGAACGACGCAGACCCATCCAGATCAAACCCAAAAAAGAAAATTACCAATACCTCAAAACCAAACAAGACGAAATGGGACACCTGCTCCACCTCTCACGAGACAATGGAAAAGCAGACTAACACTTTGAGACGTTGACCAGGTTTTATATTCAAGAATTGCAGTCCCATTTTATCGACTTGTTGATCTGATCAACCTGATAACCACCGCGCATGGACAGTTTCTGGAACACCCTGCTGTTGTTAAAACAGGCCGTGGAAGACTTTCGCGGTGAGGTCGTTTATTGTCGTTTTTCTGAAAGTGGTCGGGTAGTTATTAACAGCGATGATCCCGCCGGAGAAGACGCCCGAACATGCATTGTTGTGTTCGACGATTCATCGCCGGTGGCTACCGCAGATGCCGCCTTTCGGTTCAAAAAAAACATCAGCGTTGAACTTCTCCGCCAGGGAAGGCTTCACGACGAAGAGGTAGAGTTTTTAAAAAAATACCTCCCCCACTGTTTCACACCCCTGATGGCCAAAAGATACAACCGCACCATCTCCATCGCTCATTTTGCACAAACCCTCGACGGAAAAATAGCCACCACCAACGGCGACTCCCAATGGATCGGCAACCGCGACAACCTCATCCACGCCCACCGCATGCGGGCCCTCTGCGACGGCATCCTCATCGGCAACCGCACCCTGCAAAAAGACAAACCCCGGCTAACGGTGCGTCACGTACCGGGAGCCAACCCGCAAAGAATCGTCCTGGGCACTTCCTGCCGCAACTATGACAGTCTGTTTGAAGGCGCACTGGAAGAAGTGATCGTGATCGGATCAGAAAACGGCATTGACCCCTCTTCCCAACAACTGGATTACATGTCACTGAAAAAAGAAAATGGAATTGTTCCGCCCATTTTGATCCTGGAAAAACTATACCGACAAAAAAAGATCAGCAGCTTGTACATCGAAGGCGGCGCACGCACCACCTCTTGTTTTTTGACCCAAAATGCCGTCGATCTCCTTCAATTGCACATTGCACCCGTGCTATTTGGTTCGGGTAAAAGCGGCATTTCGCTGCCGGCGATCCAGCAGGTGAAAGAGGCCGTTCATTTTCGGAATTATCAGTTTCACAAAATTGGCTCAGAGATCATGTTTACCGGCTGCCTCAACGACATAGACCCTTATGGCTAAAGCACTTTGGCATATATCGGCCACCCGGTCGGCGCTGCGGGAAGTGGTGACTGCGGCAGAGGAGCCGCCGGTCATCGTCAAAAGCCGCTATTCGCTGGTGAGTACGGGTACGGAGCATCTGGTTGCCACCGGGAAGGTGCCGGTCTCCCTTCACGAGTCGATGCAGGTACCAAATATGAAGGGCAGTTTTGCCTTTCCGCTCATCTACGGGTATTCCCTCGTGGGGGAAATCCAGCAGCCGGATTACCTTAGCGGAAAAATGGTACACCTGCTGCATCCACACCAAACGGAGTGCCGGGTGATGCCCGAAGAAATATTTGTGATTCCGGAAGAAGTACCCGCCAAAAGAGCTACCCTGGCCAGCAATCTGGAAACAGCCCTGACGGCCATTTGGGATGCCAATGTTCAGATCGGCGACCGGGTGCTTATTGTTGGATTTGGGATGATCGGGGCCCTCATCGGTCGGCTGTTGACGATGCTGCCGTCTATTGACCTCACCGCTATAGAACCGGATGAGTACCGGCAGCGATTTGCCGGGCAAATGGGATGTCAAATTGTGACAACGACGGTACAAAATAATTTTTTCGACCTGGCCTTCCATACCTCCGGCACCAGCCAGGGCTTACAACAGGCCATCGATAGTGTTGGCCGGGAAGGTACCGTCGTCGAATTGAGCTGGTATGGGACCCATACCACCTCTCTTTCGCTGGGGGCTGGTTTTCATCGCTTTCGCAAACGGTTGATAAGCTCCCAGGTAGGTCATATTCCGGCTGCCAAAACGGCCCGTTGGAATATCCGGCGCCGGAAGGAAGTGGTATTTGACTTGTTGAAGCGAGGTTGTTTCGACGAACATATATCACACGAAATTCCCTTTGAAGAAGGGCCGGCCTTTTTTCAAAAACTGCGCAATGGTGGCCTTCCTCCGGGCGTGGGGTGGTGCTTTTGTTATTAGTATTTGTTGAAAAACAATGAGTACCTGCCTGGCGGCAGCCAGGTTAGCGGAGCCTCTCACCACAAAGGCTCCAACCTGCCTGACGGCCCGTCCCGATTCGTATCGGGAGCAGTCAGGGACACAGAGCCACACAAAGAATTTCTCTGTGAATCTTTGTGTCCCCGTCTGGCCGTCGGATCTATCTGGCTAGCCTGTCCGGCGGCCAGACGGGCTAGACAGGCAGGTTCGTGTCTTTGTGGTAAAAGCCACAGCGATTCCCGCCCTTCGGCGGGACAGGCCTGTCTACCGCCAGGTAGATTTGTCACACACTCAAAAACAATCAAACCAATATGTACACCGTAAAAATCCGGGACCATGTTATGATCGCCCATTCCCTCCCCGATCCGGCCTTTGGGCCCGCCCAACAATTGCATGGCGCCACCTACGTGGTCGATGTCGCCTTTGAAAAACCGGACCTCGACAAACACAACATCGTCATCGACATCGGGTTGGCTGCCGAAGTACTAAAAAAGGCCCTGCAGCCACTGGCTTACCAAAATCTGGATGACCTACCTGCATTTGAAGGCAAACTGACCACGACGGAGTTTCTGGCCCGTCATATTCACAGCTCCATTTGTCAACTCCTGCGGAGGCAGATCGAGTGCATGCTGACGGTTACTCTGGGCGAGTCACATGTAGCCTGGGCCTCTTATCGCGGGCGTTTAGAATGACCGACAATCTTGAATTATAACAATATAAATACAAATTTCCGGTTTTGCATCCCCGATCCTCGGTCGGTGGTGTCGGGCGGAAACATTTACAACTGGTCATTGATGAATGCTTTGAAAGCAGCCGGACAGGAAGTGCATTGGACGGATCAACTCCTCCTTTCGGGAAACAGGGCAGATGCGGATATTATTTTGGTGGATAGTTTATTTGCCGACCAGTTTGTACCACTGCTTCAGGCCAGGAAAAAAAGAGGCAGTGCCTTATTGATCGTTCACCATTTGAACAGCTTGTATCCACCAGACGGCTATACATCCAATCGATATTTTGAAAAAGTCGAAAAACCACTTCTTGAACCATTTGACGGTTTTTTGGCGACCAGCCCATTTACCAAAAATTATTTACAACGCAACGGGATCAGCCAGCCGGTGTTGGTGGTGCCGCCAGCTCTGTCTGTTTTTCCAATCAGCCTGCCCGACAATTCAACAATACACACACGCAATACGGAGGCTATCCGGGCACTGATCGTAGGCAACCTGGTAAAACGGAAGGGCATCCTCCCTTTTTTAAAGGAATTGAGTCGAAACTGCCCGGATGATTTGCCCGACCGGTTGCAGATCACCATTTTGGGTACCACCGATATTGAGCCGGATTATGCTGACCAATGTATTGGGTTTTTGCAGCAGCACCCTACTCTTCGTGCTGCCGTTCGATATGGCGGTGCATTGCCTCAGAAGGAGGTTTACGATCATTACCGGCAGGCCAATTTATTTATTTCAACCTCCTTTATGGAAACCTATGGTATGGCTTTGCAGGAGGCGGTGGCATTCCGGCTGCCCATACTGGCACTTGACCGGGGCAATGTCTCCGACCATGTACAACCCGGAAAAAACGGCCAACTGTTCGGCGATTTTGGTTCTTTGACAGAAGCACTCATGGCCTTAGCCAACAGCCCCATCGAGTTTCAAAAATTAGTGGGCTCTGCGTATCATTTCCGGCCCGACCGGTATTACGGCTGGGAGAAAGCGGCTGCCCTTTTTTTGCAACAAATCCAGTTGTGGAGGAATAGAGATCGGTAAGGGAGAGTCTTTTTTTCTGAACAACTATAAGGAAACACTGCCTGGAAAGGTAACAACGACCTGCCCGTCTGCTGTTTTTCAATCCATGCCTTTTAAGGTCAAACGATTGGAGGATAAGGAATCGTTTGTTATCTTTGGTGAGGGAAGTATTTGATATAGTAGTGTTAACAATAACTCTATGGGAAAACTACGCTTCATACTGCTATGCCTCTTTATTGGCCCTTTTCTGTTGAATGCTCAGGTCATCCTGACTCCTGATCCCCGATTCAAAGAAGAGGCCATCCGGCAAAAACTGCTGGAACAGGGGATCAATCTCGACGATTTTTCTCCCGATCAGATCATCGAAATGGAAGCAGCTCTCCAGCGAGCCATTGACGAATTGGAACGGGAGCAGGCCATTCAGTCAAATGACTCCATCCCTCTCATTTCTGCCCCTGCCCCGTTAACCATTGGTAAGCCCGATTCCATCAAGGTTGATCTGGCTGTTGTCCCCGCCGACTCCACGCTGACCGACACTACTCAATCCATCGCCGAAGCCGCTATTTTTGGGCAACAGATTTTCCGCAACAGCCGACTGGAGGTTTTCGACCGGTCGGATCACCGGAAGGCCTCACCTCTGTATGTACTCGGCCCTGGTGATGAGATCAACGTTTCCTTCTGGGGCGAATCCCAACGGAGTTTTTCCTTCGAGGTCAACCGCGACGGATATATCAAGCCCGACCAACTGCCGCGCATTTACCTCAAAGGGCTCACCCTTACCCAGGCACGGGAATTGTTGCAGCGAAGCTTTCAAAAAGCCTATCTGTTCCGGCCCAGCCAGTTTGAGGTGACCGTTTCGTATGCCCGCGACATTACCGTCCACATTGTAGGAGAAGTGTTACAATACGGCAGTTTTACGCTGCCTGCTACCAATACGGCTTTCAATGCCCTGATGCTGGCGGGCGGACCTACTGACATCGGCAGCGTACGCAACATCAGGCTGGTGCGTTCGGGAGAGCCGGCCCGCACCCTGGATGTATACCGCTTTTTACTCGACCCCGATGCCTCACAGGAAGTTTACCTCCAGAACAATGACTTCCTTCACGTAGCAGTCGCCGACCGGGTGGTAGAGGTAGAGGGAGCCGTAAAAAGACCATTTAAATACGAACTGACCGAAGGAGAAAACCTGGTCGATCTGCTGAAATACGCCGGTGGACTTTCCAACAATGCTTTTTCAGAAAACATACAGGTGACGCGTCGGCAGGACGGCAAAAACGTGTTGCTTGATGTCAATTTGCGGAAGCTGGCAGCCGATAATGCCGATTTTGAATTGGAGAATGGCGACATAGTGTTGGTGCGGACCATTCCCGTGCCACTCGACCGCTATGTACAAGCCAAAGGGGCCGTCCGCTTTCCGGGTGAATACGAGCACAATGATGAGATGCGGGTGAGCGACCTTGTCGGAAAATCCATCCTGGAAGAAAGTGCCCGGCTCGATATTGCTTTTCTGATCAAAACCGGTGCAGATAGTACCGTCAGCTACCAACGGATATTTTTGGCGGAAGCTCTGGAGAGCCCCGGCTCCGGCGCAGATGTATTGTTACAACAGCGCGACCGGCTACTGGTGCTTTCGCAAAAAGATTATAAAGACGAAGCCTCGGTCGTCATCAAAGGAGCGGTACGCAACCCCAGCGAATACGCCTATCACCGTTCGGGCCTGAAGGTGGAGGACGCCATTCTGCTGGCGGGCGGCCTGCGCCCCGATGCCACCACCTTTGCCTACATCCACCGTGGCGATCCCTCGCACAACAATCCGATACAGTACTTGCGGGTAGATCTCAACAAGGCGTTGACGGATCCTGCCTCCGGCGCCAATTTGGGATTAGCGCCTTTTGATACGCTCATTGTTTTTTCCAAACTTACCTTTCGCGACGAACAGTCGGTATCCGTCCGTGGAGCGGTGCGCAGTCCCGGCGATTTTCAATACGATGAAAGTCTGACCCTCAAAGATGTGCTCACCATGTCGGGCGGATTGCTCCCCGAAGCGGCTACCAACCGCATTGATATTTTCCGGCTGGACTATAAAAACAACCAACCCACCAAGACGATCTTTCAGACCCTGGAGGTCGATGCCCATTTGAATCTGTCCGGTCATCCCGGTTCTTCCTTCCAACTGATGCCTTCCGACCAGGTGGTGGTCCGCCAGGCCCCGGAATACGCCATACAACGCAATGTGAACATCGTCGGTGAAGTGCGCTACCCCGGCATCTACGCTCTGACGGATAAAAACGAAACCTTGCTGACTGTACTCCAACGAGCAGGCGGCCTGACCAACGGCGCTTTTCCGGAAGGGGCAACCCTCTACCGCCCTCACAACGGGAAAGGGTTCGTCATACTCGACCTGAAGGAAGCACTAAAAAACGATCAATCGGTATACAACTACATTCTCAAAGACGGGGACGTCGTCGAAGTACCGAGCAAGGAAGACCTGGTGACTCTGTATATGAAAGGTACCAAGGCGGCCGACCTCTACCCCGCCAAGGTGTTGACCCAGGGCAAATTCAACGTGGCTTACCACAAGGGAAGAAACGCCAAATGGTATGTCGAAAAATACGCCGCCGGTCTGGGCCGGAAAGCCAAAAAGAGATACATCACGGTAGAGCATCCCAACGGCGCCATTGAGCAAACCCGTGGCTTTTTGTTTTTCAAAAAATATCCAAGTGTGCAGAAAGGGTCCATTATCTCGGTTGGCGAAAAGCGACCAAAAAAACAAAAGCCCAGGGAAGAAAACAAAACGAGGACACCGTGGCGACAAGTCCTGGCTGAAACGGTAGCCCAGGCCACCGCCGTTATAACATTGATCTTACTTATCGAACGACTTTGACCATATGACCCGGCAACCTCCAACTTCAACCTCTGACTATCCGGCTACTTTTGGTGGCTTGCTGCTCCTGTTGTGGGACTATGCAAAGTATTTGTTGAAGAGTTGGAAGCTCATCGCATTGGCCATCATTGCCGGAGCCATCATCGGTGTGAGTATGGTGTCGATGCGGCCAGCGACCTACACCTCCCGGCTCACCTTTATGGTCAACGAAGAAAAGCCCGCCGCCAATGG
>CBDCTQ010000027.1:0-88750 GCA_965222105.1 Saprospiraceae bacterium
AATTAAGTGCGAGAAAGATAGAAATTGAATAGAAAAATGAGGGTGCTGAATGCAAAAATATTTTTAATTATATGTACAACAACTTATGCTTTAAGAAGAGTTGTATTTAGTCAAAAAGAAAAAGCAGAGAATAATGCGTATACGGTGCGACGTGAAAAGTCGCTTTTAAATAATGTTAAACCATCGGAATAACAACATGCTTACATAGCCTGTCCCGCAAGGCGGGAAGTTATTCAAAAATGGATTTAACCTGATGTGCCCACCAGAGAGCCTGCCCCGGCGAATGTCGGGGTCGGCAGGTTGGAGCGGCAGAAAAGACTGACCTTGTTTCCTGTTGTATGGAATTTAACAATACTATTACTAATCCGGCTTGCTTTCGGCAACTATTTTGGAGATATGGCAAATAATCGTTATCTTCCCTGTTCAAACATGCCCGACGTGGGGGGCAAAGGGGGAATGACTGAATTTTTACTGAAGATAGTTAGTCCTTGCTGTCTTCCTGATCCGATCGCTATCGGGAGGAAAATACCTTTAAGGGGAGAATCTCCGGATTGAAGGATCGAAAAAAAAAATGAGATGACTAAAATATCAAATATAGTAATTAAAAATTACCGAAAGCTTAAACTAGGGAAGGTTATCAATTTTTCAGAATTAAAATCAGCAAAAGAGAAGTTGAATCAATTTAATATTGAGTTAAAAGAAAAAATAGAAAGATCAGGTTCTGATCCTAGTCATAAGATTTACTCGTTAATTCAAAATTTACTGTCCTATTTTGCTGAAGAACTGTCAATACACAAAGAGTTTACGGAATATTATGATAAAGTTGAAGCAGTAGTAGAGGAATTTATGCCATCTTTTCCTCCGGGTAGCCCCCTAACCGGATCATATTTTACTTATTGGGCATTTTGTGATTTGCGATTTGGAACTGAAAAGGAAACAATAAATACCATCTTTTCTGATTTAGGTTTTGAGTTTAATTTCGACGATATAGCGATGAGGGCCTTGTCAAATCTTAATGCATCATGTATGAAGTTTTATAAGCATATGGGATTTGATGATGTTGATTTAATAAAATTAAAGGACATTTTAACAGATAGTGAATTTTGCTGCAAATGCACATCTGGATACCAAGGAAGAAAAAATGAAATTTGGTATGTTAGACTAGTCCCCAATTTAGACAAAGTATATGATTATCAGGTTACCCTTACAACCCCATATGTAATATTAAATTATACAGAAAATGATTGGTTAGACTTTTTTCAAAGACAAGGAGTGGTAAAAGGGAAACTAGAATTGGAAAAGAGATATTATAATTTTATGAAGTATAATCCAGACTTTAAATATTGGCATAATTACGTTATGGATGGATATTTTAATTATACGCCAAATTGTATTTATTTAACCGGGATTCCTGATATAAAAGGAAGTAAACCTCATGAATTAGGGAATGAATTTTGGGGAGTTGGTAATTAATAAGCCCAGCTATATTCAAGCGCTCATAATTTTTGCAAACTATTGAAAGCCAACAGTTTTCGTATAGATAATTTGTGATATTTGTGAAAATTCGTCTCTGATTAACGTATTGACTTTCAGTACGTTATAAAAAATGAATGAGCTATTGCTTCCCAGCATTCCAAATATTCAATTGGACTGATTTTAGTATTACGTTTGGTTAAGTTGAACCAAACCCGATGTACAAATCAGTTTTGATATGAATATAATTAGACTACTCTGCTTTTTCTTGTTCCTGTTCCCCGTTTTGCTGAAAGCACAATCAACCAAAAAAAACATTGCCAACGCTCGAAAGGCGGCTATGGAAAGGGCTCTGAAAGCCAGAGAAAATAAACAGGATACTACAAGGGTATCGTCACAGCAGTTGGAGGACTCCCTAAATGTGGAAGAATCCCTTACCGGCAAAACACCCGATACCCTTACCGGAAATACGTCCTTTGCACCGGACCAACTCAGCGAAAATTCTGAATTGGCCGTGCCCCAGAAAAAGGATCCTGCCAAGCCCGTTTCAAAAAAGAAATCAAAAAAGAAAAAAAAGACCAAAAAGCCCAAGCCCACCGAGTTGAAAACAGAGACCAAAGAACGCCTGATCGCTTCCGAAAAAGCATTGGAAGAGGAACGGAAAAGACAGAAGGAAGTGGAAGATAAACTGAAAGAAAAAGAGCCTCCCGTTTACGAAAAAACCGTAGTGCCCAGAGAAACCATTCCCGATCCGGCGGCCACCGTCAGGGAAGAGCAACAAGCAAAAGAGGCAAAAGCACGTCAGGAGGAACTGGCACGTCAACAACAGGCGGCAATCCGACAAAAAGAAGCCGAACAACGCAAGCTAAGAGAGGCCGAATCTGCCCTTCAGGCTCAATTGGAAGCAGCGGAAAAAGCCAGAATGGAAGCCGCTGCCCAAAGGGAAAGACTGGAGCGCGAAAGAGAAACGGCTGCCCAACAAGCTGCCCGGGAAAAAGCACGCCTCCAAACACTCGAAGAGGAACTGGCGCAGGAAAAAGCACGCAAACAAGCCGCCGAACAAAAAATTGCTGCCGAAAAAGCCCGCCTCGAACAACTCAAACGACAAGAAGAAGCCGAACGAAAAAGGAGAGAGGAAGAAGCCCACCGGCAAGCACAACTGGCCGAAGCCGAAGCCGCCCGCCTGGCCGAAGAAAAACGCCAGCGCGAATTGGCGGAAACTGACAAAAAAGCCCGGTTGTCAGAAAAGATCGCCGCCGAAAAAGAGGCCCTCCGGCAAGCCCTCGAAGAGAAAAAACAACGCGAGGAAGCAGCCCTCTGGGAACTCCAACAGGAAACAGCCCTCAGAGAAGTACGCCAAAAAGCAATGGAGGAAGAACAACAGCAAATGTCTGAACTTGCAGCCAAGCGAAAAGAAGTAGAAGAAAGACTCGCCGAACTGAAGCGGCTCCAGGCAGCTACCATTCTCCGGCAGGAAGAAATGGAAAGAGAAAAACAAGTGATCGGTGAACTGGAAAAAAAGCAGCTCGAAGAGGAAAACAGAATCGAATTGCTTCAAAAAGCAAAAGAAGCTGAAGAAGCCCGCCAAAAAGAAGTGACCGAAAAACTGGCCAATATCGCAAAACTTGAAGAACAGCGAATGGAGGAAGAAGCCAGATTGGAAGAACTCAAAAAAATGGGCGCCATCAAAGAAGCTCAAAAAGTAGCCCTCCTCGAAGAACAAATGAAAGTAGCCGAACTGGAGAATAAACGCAAACTGGAAGAAGCCTACCTCCAAGCCCTTGAAGAAGAAAAGGCCAAAGAAGAAGAACACCAAAAAGCATTGTTGGAAGAAGAAAACCGGCTCGCTGAGATCGAACGCAAACGACAAGAAGAAGAAACCGCCCTGGAACAACTTCGCCTCAAAAATGAAGCGGATAAAGCCCGACGTGAACAAGAAGCAGCCATCGCTTCCGACCAGGCACAACAGACCCTCCAGCAAAAGGAAGAATTGGCCAGGCTCGAAGCCGAAAAGAAAGCCAGAGAAGAAACCGCTGCCAAACAAAAAGCGCGTTTGGCTGAGATCAAAGTCCTGATGAAACAGGAAAAGGAACGCCTGGCAGAACTGAAAAAAATGGAAAAACAGGAAAAAGCACGGCAAAAAGCACTCGAAAAAGAAGAGGCCCGCCTGGCCAAGCTCCGTGCCGAAAGGAAAAAAGAAGAAGAACGGCTCATCCGAAAAGCCGAAGAACGGCGTAAAAAACTCGAAAAAATTAACCACGACACTTCAACTTCCAACCCCACCTCCAACCAGTTGGAAGAGGAGAACAAAAGCCTCGAAAACTACCTCAACCCACCCAAAGAAGAAGTCAAAGAAACTCCCGGCCAACCCACCCCCAGCGGAAGCACCCGATACGCTCCAACCGACCCAAAGAAAAAGGACGAGGAGCAAAACAACGACGACAATAGTGAAAACAACGACGACAACAACGATTCCGGCATGCTGGATTTCGATGTACCGGATTACGGATCCCCTTCCACCATCGTGGATTCACCCTCGACGGAAAAACCGGATGAACCCGTAGGAATTGAAAAAGAAACCTCAACCGTTCAGGCAACAACTTCGGTTCCGGCTCCGACCGTGGAACCGACCTTGTCTTCAGAGGAGAACCCAACCAACAGCACTACTTTTGAAACGCCCACATCCACAACCCTCAACACATCTGCTGCCAATAATACCACAACGGAGGTTGCCCCCATCCCAACTACCGATCCAGCTCCCCTCGCCGACGCGGCAACCGACTCCGATTTCACTTTTCCCAAACGACCCGTCGAAGAGAATTTTACCTTTGAAAAAAAATACGGCGACAACGCCAAAAACCACAACGACATCGACCTCAACTCCGCACTCGACACCTACGAACGCATCGCCAAACTGGAAAGCTACACCGTAGGGCAAACCTCCGAAAGTAAATTCTGGACCAACAACTGGAACCTCGAAGACCCCTTCGAAGGTAAACTGGGCATCGTCGGATATGCCATCGACAAAGCCAATCGCAAAATGGTCTACCTCATAGGGTCGTACACGCCGACCTCCCTCCAGGTAATGAGCGAAGAGTCGAGAGCTGCCGCCAAAAAAGAAGCCGTGGAGGCATACACCGACGCATTCATCGACCAATCGGGCACCCCACACACGAGTGGGATGGACGTCTCAGCCGATCGGGTACATCAGGTGTGCAAACTGGTTTTTGAAAAAGGAGTCCTGACGGAAAGAACTTTTGATTAGACAGTATGTCTATTGACCATCACCCCCCTTTGCCGATCACCCGGCCAAAACCGGCCTCCTCCAGCAAGGCGATCACTTTCTGGCGGTGGTTGCCCTGGATGATGATCTCCCCTTCCTTGGCAGTGCCACCCACGCCACATTTCGTCTTGAGGTGCTTGGCCAGGTCTTTCAACTCCTGTTCCGACCCCTGAAAACCTTCGACCAGGGTCACCTCTTTTCCCTTTCTCTTCTTGCGGTCAATACTTACGTAAACCTTTTGTTGGGCATAGGGCGTCTTTTCTTCCAGCCGCTCTTCGTTGTGTTGATATTCGAAATCGGGGTTGGTAGAATAGACAATTCCCGAACGCCTTTTTTTATTTTTTTTAGCCATTTGTACTTTTCTGTTTGTTGCTGACAATAACGCGCAAAGATAACGGAATAATGCCAAGGCGGATCGTGCCGGTAGCAAAAAAACCTTCTCCGTCAATATGCAACGGCGTTTTTTCCGAAAGGTGAAAGATCACCTCCCTGGCAGTGAAGCGCTCTATCAACGGGCTTTGGTCGGTACGGCCCCTGAGCATAAGGGGCACCAACCCAAAGTACCGCCATTTGGGAGCTTTGCGAACCACCACCACTTCCAGCAATCCATCGTTGAGTTTGGCCTTCGGTGCTATCGTAAAATTGTATCCAAACATCGGGGCGTTGGCCACCTCGATCAACAGGCACGACCGTCGCATAGTCTGCCCATCGACGAATAGTTCGTATTCCTGCGGCTGGTAGGTCCAGGCCGAGCGGATGAACTCTCTCAAATACCCCAAAAATCCGCGGCGAACGGATCGGGCAGCCCTAAACGCCACCAAAACCGTCGAAACCTACACCTGCCAGATTGACAAAAGGCATTTCATTGAGCCGACAGGTATCGATGGTTATAACATGCTGTTGACGGATCAGCTCCAACGCCTGCCCCGGCTCTCTTCCCAGCCCCAGGTGCATGGCCAGACCATTGCCGGAACCGGTGGGTACAATACCCAGGATCGCCTCCGAGTGTATCAGACCTGCCGCCACCTCATTGACCGTACCATCGCCACCGGCAGCCACCACAATGTCGTAACCCCCCGCCACCGCCTCCCTTGCCAATTCAGTGGCATGACCTTTTTTTTCGGTAAACCGATGCGTCCATTCATACGCTCCTTCTTTAAAGATCGTAGGAAGGAGCGCTAAGACACCCTTGCCCTTACCGCCACCTGAAAAAGGATTGATGATGAAAAACAGTTTTTGAGGGGAGCTCATGTATGTTTATTGTTAGCGACTGTTACCGCTTTTTCCAGTTGAAGTTGATAAGGCGGAGCAACAAATAACCCAATCCACCTGTGCCCACCGAAGAGTTGGCGAGTAGGACTACGCCCGTTTTGGTTTCTTTTACAAAACCGATGAAGGCTCGGTGGCCACTGGTAGAGCCGGCATGGAGAACGACATCGTAGTACTTCTTTTGATGCAAAATATGCCAGCCGTACCCCATCGAAGCGTTTTCGGTCAAGCCGTTTTTGGTGACAGCCACGGCGTTGCGCTGGAAAGATAAACTCGTTTCGTCGGGCGCCTCATGGAGGTGTACTTTCAAAAATTCCATCAGGTCCTGCGTCGATGATTTGATGCCTTCCGATCCACCAAAAGACGAAAATTGCCAGGCAGCTACTTCTTTTCCCGAACGGGTATACCCCGGTGCCATGTTTTCGGGCTCACCGTCGTCATCCCATTTTATAAAAGAGTTTTCCATTTTAGCTTTCGCAAAAACGCGCTCTCCCAACAATTCGGAAAAGTCTTGTTGGGTAATTTCCTCCACCATTACTTCCAACAGGGCGTAATTGACATGACTGTACTGGTAGTTGTTGATGTTTCGTACTTTTTTGTGCTTTTTTTTGAGGGTAGGAGGAGGGGCAGTGGGTTGAAAATCACGGAAAAACGACAATAAGGCTTCCTTCGGATAGTGGGCGTAGGGATCGTTCGGGGTTTGTTCAAACTGTCCCAGCCCCGTCGGCATTTTCGGAAGACCGGAAGTATGCGTCAGCAAATGTCCTACCGTGATGTGGTTGAGCAATGGATTGCGGTAGGGGAGGGGCAGGTATTTGTTGGCACTGGAATCGCGGTCCAACAAGCCATCGTCGGCAAGCAATCCCACCAGCGTAGCCGTGAAAACCTTAGTCGCACTACCGATCTCAAACAAGGTGTTTTCATCGGGAGGCGATGCGCTTTTTTTGGATTGTTGACCGTAGCCATACACAAAAGTAGAATCGCCGACGATGATGCCGATCACAAAGCCCGGTATGGCATCGTGCGAAATTTGGGTGTCAAAATGAATGATCTTGTCGATCTCTTCCTTAAGCTGTTGTCGATCCTGTGCATTCATCACAACAGAACAACAAACGACCAATGCCAGGATTCGAAATAGCTGTTTCATATTCGTAAAATATACGGTTTTCTACAACCAAAATCAACCGTCAGTCGATCTTTCTTCCCTTCAGCGCCTGCCCGATGGCCTCTTCCATCGCTCTTTGGGCCAGCGGAGTGGTGTATTCATTGAGGTCTTCCATGGCCCGGTTGATGGCATCTTTATCGGTTTGTTGCGATTTTTCCAGCAAAACACCTGCCATCCGACGGATATGGCCCTGCTGCTGATCGGTCAGCCAGGAGCTATTTTGTGTCAGGAATTTTTCCGTGGCAGAAAGCAGGCCGCTGGCTTCATTTCTGGCCTCCAGGAGGGCCTTTGTTTTCATATCCGTTTCGGCGTGTTGTATCGACTCCATCAGCATTCTCGCCATATCTTCTTCGCTGATACCGTATTGAGAGCGGATCTCTATTTCCTGCCGGGTATTCGAGCGCAATTCGGAGGCGGCGACCCGGAGGATGCCGTCGGCGTCGAGCACAAATTGAATGTCTATTTTGGGCAAACCAGCCGGCATAGGGGGAATGCCCTTCAGAATAAAAGCACCCAGTTTCCGGTTGCTTTCCACCAGATCGCGTTCGCCTTGATAGACCGATACCTTTAGGTTGCGCTGACCGTCGACGGAGGTGGTGTATTGCCGCCCTGCTTTGGTGGGCACCTTGGTGTTGCGGGGTATGATCACGTCCATCAGCCCCCCCACCGTCTCAATGCCAAGCGATAGTGGCGTGACGTCCAATAATAATACTTCGCGTTGGTTGCCAGCCAATACATCGGCCTGAATGGCTGCTCCCAGAGCCACTACTTCGTCGGGGTGGAGGCGGTCGTTCACAGGTTTTCCCGAAAAATTCAGCCACCTTATTTTTTAGTAATGGAATTCGGGTAGAACCGCCTACTAAAATGACCTGGTCAATGTCGTCGTCGGTCAGTTTGGCATCTTTAAGTGCCTGTCGGCAATGCCCGATGGTCCGGTCAATTAATTCGCCGATTAAATTATTAAAAGTATGTAGGTCGAGCCTAAACGGGATGTTGTTTAACGATTGCTCGAAAACGGACTCGCTGCTGAGGTGTCTCTTAGCTTCCTCTGCCAACAATCTAAGCTGCTGATTGATGGCACTGCTATGCTCTGATTTGGCGAAAGCCGACAGGTAATGATCCTTCCAATATTCGACGATCAACTGGTCGATGTCGTCGCCACCCAGGAAGGTATCGCCATTGGTAGACAGCACTTCAAAAATGCCCTGGTGAATATGGAGTACCGACACGTCGAATGTGCCGCCTCCCAGGTCGTAAACCACGATTTTCTGTTCCAGATCGGGATCGAGCCCAATGCCATAGGCCAGGCTGGCGGCAGTGGGTTCATTGACGATCCGGAGTACGTCGAGCCCTGCCAGTTTGCCGGCATCGCGGGTGGCCTGTCTCTGGGTATCGTTGAAATAAGCCGGTACAGTGATGACGGCTTTATGGACGGGCTGCCCCACGGCTTCTTCTATACGTCGTTTAAGTACCTTTAGCACCTCGGCAGAAAGCTCTACCGGTGAGTAAAACCGGTTGCCCACCCGGACTTTTATCAGGCTGTCGGCATCTTCATCGATCACAGTGTAGCCCAAATGTTGCTGCATCTCTCCCAGATCCTGGAAAGATTTTCCCATTAGGCGTTTGACCGAATAAATCGTCCTGTCTGGTGCCAATACCAACTGGTCTTTGGCTTTGGAGCCAACAATAGGAGTATCGTCGGGTAGAAAGTGAATGATCGAAGGTACCAATGCCGAATCGCCACCGGAGTCTCTTATCACCGTGGGCTCACCATTTTTGATGTAGGCCACCAGGCTGTTGGTCGTCCCCAGGTCGATGCCAACGATGACTTCTCCCGGCTGTTCAACCCTCCCTTCTTTGATGTTGATTGGAATTTTTGCCATAGTCTGGCAGCAAATATACGGACTATTTTTTTGGCAGTGTGTGGGCCATTTCTCAAAACTATCCTTATTTTGCCTCCACAAAATATTATCGACCAGAAAATCCTAACACATGCAATACATCCTGGCCCTCGATCAGGGCACCACCAGTTCCAGAGCCATCCTGTTTGACGAAAGTGGACAGCCCGCCGGTATGGAACAACGGGAGTTCACTCAGATTTACCCCCGGCCCGGCTGGGTAGAACACAATCCCCTCGAAATTTGGGACAGCCAGCTAGCAGTTGCCCAAAAACTGTTGAAAAAACGGAAAATTAAGCCAACACAAATAGTCGGCATAGGCATTACCAATCAGCGCGAAACCACCGTAGTGTGGGACCGCGACACCGGCCAACCCATCCACAACGCCATTGTATGGCAAGACCGGCGCACTGCCCCCATCTGCGATCAACTCAAATCCGACGGACACGAACCCTACATTCGGAAAAACACGGGCCTGGTGATAGATGCCTACTTTTCCGGCACCAAGGTAAAGTGGCTGCTCGATAAAGTGCCCGGCGCCAGGGCCAAAGCACGTTCCGGGAAACTATTGTTTGGAACCATCGACTCCTGGCTGGTGTGGAACCTCACCGGCGGTCAACACCACGTAACCGATTACACCAACGCCAGTCGAACCCTACTGTATAATATCCGAAAATTGAAGTGGGACCATAAAATGCTCAAAGTACTGGGTATTCCCAACAAGATGCTTCCGTCGGTGCGGTCTTCTGCAGAAATATATGGTCATACTGAAAAGTCCTTGTTTGGCCAACCCATTCCCATCTCCGGTATGGCAGGAGACCAGCAGGCTGCCTTGTTCGGGCAAGGTTGTTTCCGAAAGGGAATGGCTAAAAATACTTATGGCACCGGTTGCTTTATGCTGATGAATACCGGCACCGATCTGGTGTACTCCAAAAATGGATTGCTGACCACCATCGCCTGGGGGTTGGACGGCAAGCCTACTTATGCTTTGGAAGGGAGCGTGTTCATCGCAGGGGCGGCCATCCAATGGCTGCGCGACGGGCTGAAGATAATCGACGAAGCCCCCGACTCCGAGTACATCGCCTCCAAAGTGGTGGATGCTGACGGGGTCTACGTCGTTCCCGCATTTGCCGGACTGGGTGCTCCCTACTGGGATATGTATGCCAAAGGTGCCATTTTTGGCTTGACCAGAGGCACCACCAAAGCCCACCTGACGAGGGCTACACTGGAATCGCTGGCATTCCAAACCAAAGACGTTCTCCACGCTATGGAAAAAGATGCCGGCCTCCGCCTGAAAGCCTTGCGGGTCGATGGCGGTGCTTGCGCCAACAACCTGTTGATGCAATTCCAGGCGGATATCCTCAACACCACTGTAGAACGACCCGGCATCATTGAGACAACGGCCCTGGGCGCAGCCTACCTGGCTGGAATGGGAGTGGGTCTATGGAAAAAATCGGACCTGAACAAGAACTGGCATTTAGAACGAAAATTTAAACCCGCTATGAAACCCAAAGAACGGACTGCCAGGTACGCCAAATGGCAACAGGCCGTTCAACGAGTCATGGGGTGGGGAGAAACAATTGATAATTATTAATTACTCTATCCAATTACTCCTGCTGCTTCTACGGAAACCACAATAATGTTTGGATACATCACCAGAAAAATACTGTATGGATTGGTCGTACTGGTATTGGTAGTCACCACCATTTCGGCCATCATCTACCTGGCACCGGTCGATCCGGCGCGGCTGACCTTTGGCCAGCGGTCGGATGTGGCTTCGCTGAAGGCCAAGCGGAAGGAGTTGGGGCTGGATCAATCGTTGGCGGTTCAGTTGGGGCGGTATCTGGTTGATCTCAGCCCGGTGGCATTGGTTCGGGATGTAGAGCGGTACCGTTGTATTCGACTATTGGGTGTGGGGCAGCGGCAGTTGGTGGTCAAGTGGCCCTACTTGCGTGAAAGTTATCAGAGTGGCAAAAAAGTATCGGCGATTTTAGCGGAAGCAGTACCCCGGACGCTGTTATTGGCAGGGGCGGCTATCTTGTTGGCTATTTTTATAGGCATTCCTCTCGGGGTGGTGGCGGCCATCCGTCAACACTCTGTTATGGACAATACGGCGGTGGTGGCATCTGTATTTGGGTTTTCCGTGCCGAGTTATGTCAGTGCTATGTTGTTGGCGCTGGTTTTTGGGTATTTCTTGCAGGATTACACAGGGTTGCAGGTGAGTGGAAGCGTATATGGGCTGGATGATTTTGGCGACGACCGCTTTTTTTGGAAAAACCTCCTGCTCCCTGCAATCGCGTTGGGTATCCGGCCGGTGGCGATCATCACCCAACTCACCCGGTCGGCTATGCTCGACGTGTTGTCGGAAGATTACATCCGCACGGCCCGCGCCAAGGGATTGGGCGGGAAAGCCGTTTTGTTCAAGCATGCTCTGCGCAATGCCCTCAATCCGGTGGCTACGGCAGTTAGTGGCTGGTTGGCCGCGCTGTTGGCGGGGGCTTTCTTTGTGGAAAATGTGTTTCAGTTCAATGGGCTGGGGCAGGTTACCGTAAACGCTTTGCTGAATTACGACATACCGGTGGTATTAGGGGCGGTGCTTTTTACGGCTACTGTATTTGTGTTGATCAATTTATTGATGGATTTATTGTATGTGGCCATTGACCCGCGGGTTCGGGTTGGGTAGTGAAGATGGAAAAAATCGATTTGGGATGGCGCTCTCAGACAGTTAGTGTGATTGTATTGGGATGCAGTCTTTGTAGACCAATCGGGACGGCCTCGTTGATGGTAATCTGCAATCGGAAAAAGGGCAGTGGCGGAATAGTGACCTATTGACGAAGAGTATTGCCAACAAGCATCTATTCCATGCATGGAAGTATCTGCTGCAATCAGGATTTGAGAAGGGGGAATGACAAATATATGCAATTTTGTTGCGATACGAAATTCATTTGAAATTTATCCTCGACAGCTTTTCGCAAAAGTAAAGCGGCTACCGATGTGAGTCTGTAGCCGCTTATTGCCGTTGCCGGGGTCGATGAGCAATCGACGGTTTATGTTGAATTGAGAGAGTCGTCAGAACGCAAATCCGAGGCTGGCGACAAATCTGCCAGGCGTTTTGTCGAATTGATATTGGTTGCCAAAGAAATTAAAATGGGAATATTGGCTGTTGAAACTGCCTTCGTATTTGACGTCAAGAAGGAACCTCCAGATGTCGAGTCCGATACCGGCCTGGTAGCCCCAGGTCCATTTTTCAAATTGAGGGTCGTAGCCGCTGATGTCGGTGAGCTCGGAATTGCTGTCGATGAACATATGTGCCACCGGGCCACCTTGCAGGCGAAGTGCGCCGAATTTCAACCCCGCCATGATGGGAATGTCGAGGTACTGGTAGTTTTCACGGGCGATGTTTTTGAGGGTCTGGCCTTCGATCAGGTCTTCGACTTTATAATCCACACTGTTGGAATTGAAAATCGCTTCGGGCTGAAGGAAGAATTTTCCGGCTTTGATCTGAAGGAAGCCACCAAAATGAACACCGTAGTTGGCATTGACGATGGAAAGACCGAGTGCGTCAAAGTCGTTCGCATTTTTGATGCGGAGTTGTTCCGTGGTGATATCAGCGGTGCTGAGGCCGCCTCTGAGACCGATCTTTACCTGAGCATAGGTCATCTGACCGATGAAAAGGGCCAGGATAATTAGCAATAAGTTCTTCATGGCGTAGATCATTTTTTGCGAAAGCATGCACAAAACAGTAGGGCTGCTTGCTGGTTAAAAGTTAAGGGTTTAAAAGGTTAAAACTTCCCGTTTTTTGATCCACGGTAAGTTTTGTAAAATCACTAACGACTAATTGACTTGCCAACTTCCACTTTGTTTAATTGCTTAACAGAATATTAACTTTGATTTGCTGATGCTTGCCGTGAAGGCGAAGCGACACGTGCAGTGAACGGCGATAGTCCTTCACTGGCGTAGTCTCCCGTATCAAGTCCGGGGCAGGCTTTCATGGTGCTGATTTGCTTCTATGTTAACTTCCAAGAGAATGAAGCAGTTTTTTTCAATTTTATCGGTTTTAGCTAATTTTGGACAAAACAGTACCCAGTTCAAATACCTCGTAAAGACCCTAATGGGTTTGGATTTGAATAAAACAAGAGAGGCGTTAGCCGACCTTGTTGTTTCCAATCCAAACACTACCTTTGTCTTTAGGTGGTATTTGGATCGGAGGGAATCACTTTGTTTGAACAACAAGATATTTTTAAGCAAGCTTCTATGAGCAGTCCGGTGGCTGCAATCGCGTATTAACTTTTAGGTGGGCAAAAGGCAGCTTGATGTAAGCAGTCCTATGGCTGCAGCAAATCAGTAGCCCTTTACATTTATTTTGCCCACCTGTGCTCTTGTGTATCTTGTTGTTTTTATTATCCACCAACTAAGCGGTTTTGTGGCTTGGTTGGTAGTTGGGTTCATATTCTTTTGTGCCCATCCAGATCGCTCTAATTACCCTCAACAGTTTTTGACAAACTTTTACTATCGCTTTTTGGGCCACACCATCCGCCCTCCCTTTTTTAGCGCCTGCCTTTTTGTGAAAAACTTGGGCAAAGACTTCATCTCGACTACAGGCTACCCAAGCTGCTTGAATCAATAAACGCCTCAACTCTTTATTCGCTCGATAGGTCAATCCCTTTACCCTCTCCACTTTATCTGAGGAGGTGACGTCTGGAACAATACCCACATATGCACACAACTTATCCACACACTCAAAACGCTCCATTTGGCCTAGCTCCGTTATCAATGCCATAGTCGTTATTAATCCTATACCAGGTATTTTTCTCAAACGCTTTACCAGTTGGCTGTATTCCTCGCTTTGACTCAGAGCGACAATCTGTCTGTTCACTCTTCTTAATTTTTCTTTAGCATCTTTTAAATCCTGAACATAATGTTTTAATGCTAGCTCATTGGCTGGTTGGTCGAACTGTAAATTTTCTACTTGCATCAACACTGCTTTTGACCAATTTGGTGTGCGGTATCCTTCAATTTGCAAGTGCTTGCCCTTTGATACTAAAAACGACTTTACTCTTTGACGAGCACGGGTCAAATCTGTCCTCACCACCTTAGTTCTGTATCTTACCAGACTCCTGGCAGCTTCTTGTTCCTCTGACGGAATGTAGATCCCTTCCACCGAGTCATGCGCTAAATTATAGGCTATCTTTTTCGAATCTACTCTGTCATTCTTTCTCCTCGAATCTTTATCACTTGTCGGTATGTCGGCTGCATTCAGTACCTTGTTCTTTATTCCTAATTGTTCTAGATCACGGTGCCAGTGAAATCCAAAGTAACCCGACTCGTAACCTGTTTGGTAGTCCCCTCCGGGAAAATGCTCCATCAGGTAATTTTTTAACTTCTTTGCACAGGGGGGTTGCTGAAACGACTTAAAATAACGGTGCCCTACATAGATCGTCACATTCCATTGACTTAAATGCACGTCTAGTCCTGCTGTGATTTTGACGCCCCTAAAGTCATTTTTCTCTTTTGTACCTTTCATTTTCTTTGTACCTTTCATTTTCTTTGAGTTTTAAGTTTGTAAATCTAATTGTCAACTCTAATTTACTACTTCTAACTCAAAGATTTTTCTAAGGTTAAACATACGCGTTGATGCAAGTTATGTAGGAGGTGAACACATCGAATACAATAACACATCGAATACTTTGTCAAAAAAGGATAAACCTTTACTTTAGCCGTTCGATTTTAAAATCTGAAAATTATGTCAAGACAAATAGCACTTCGGGAGGCCATCCGGGAAGGAATGTCGGAAGAGATGCGCCGCGATGAGACCGTTTTCCTGATGGGAGAGGAAGTAGCCGAATACAATGGTGCCTACAAAGTGAGCAAGGGGATGTTGGAAGAATTTGGTGAAAAGCGCGTCATCGACACCCCCATCTCCGAGTTGGGTTTTGCAGGTATAGGTGTTGGAGCTGCCATGAACGGCTTGCGGCCCATCGTGGAGTTTATGACCTGGAATTTCGCCGTGCTGGCGTTCGACCAGATCGTCAACAACGCCGCTAAAACGCTTTCCCAGTCCGCTGGTGAGTTCAAATGTCCCATCGTATTCCGGGGCCCCTCGGGAGCGGCGGGCCAACTGGCACAACAGCACTCCCAGACCTTTGAAAGCTGGCTGGCCAACTGTCCGGGCCTCAAAGTGGTGTCGTGTATCGATCCTCACGACGCCAAAGGACTGATCAAATCGGCCATTCGCGACGACGATCCGGTTTGCGTCATGGAGTCCGAGATATTGTACGGCCTCACAGGGGAGGTGCCGGAAGAGGAATACCTCGTACCGATCGGTGAGGCAGCGGTGCGCCGGGAAGGTACTGACGTGACCATCGTCTCGTTCAATAAAATGATGCTGGAGGCCCTCAAAGCAGCCGATGAACTGGCCAAAGAAGGCATTTCCGCCGAGGTGATCGACCTTCGTACCATCCGTCCGCTCGACCACGAAACCATTGTCCGCTCCGTGAAAAAGACCAACCGCCTGGTGGTGGTCGATGAGTCATGGCCTTTTGCGGGAGTGTCGGCAGAGGTGGCTTACGAAATACAAAAATTTGCATTTGATTATCTGGATGCGCCAGTGATCCGGGTCAACTCGGCCGACACCTCTCTGCCTTATGCCAAGCCGTTTGTCGATGCCTATCTTCCCAATCCAGCCAAAGTGATCGCAGCGGTCAACCAGGTAATGTACCGGTAGCTTTGGGGAACCCCATTTACATGGAAATGCACTTCTAACAATTAACTTACACCAACCATGCTCGAAAATATTTTTACCCTCATCATGTTGATCTTGTTGCAGGCCGTGCTGGGCTTCGACAACTTATTGTACATATCCCTGGAGTCGAAAAATGCTCCTGCCGATAAGCGAAGCTACGTGCGAAAGGTAGGCATTGGGCTGGCCGTTGTATTGCGGATAGTTTTGTTATTTGTCTTGTTGCAGTTGATCCAGTATTTTCAGGACCCCATTTTTGGGATCAACATCGGGCATTATATCCACAGCACGTTCAACGTTCACAGCCTGATCGTTTTAGCGGGTGGGGTGTTCATCATTTACACGGCGATGAAGGAGATTTGGCATATGCTTTCGCTGGAAGAAGCCGACAAAGTAGAGGGGGGAAAATCCAAGTCTGTGGCTCAGGTCATAACGATGATCGTTATTATGAATCTGGTCTTTTCATTCGACTCTATCCTGAGTGCTATGGCCCTGACGGATGTCTTTTGGGTAATGGCCACGGCCATCATCATCGGCGGACTTTTGATGATCTGGCTGGCAGATGGTATTTCTAATTTTCTGGCCAAAAACCGGATGTACGAAGTGTTGGGATTGTTCATCCTTTTTTTGGTAGGGGTCATGTTGGTATCAGAAGGCGGGCACCTGGCCCATATGAAGTTGTTTGGCTACGAGATCACGCCGATGAGCAAAGCCACCTTTTATTTTGTGATTTTTATTTTGGTTGTGACCGACATTGTTCAAAGCCGCTATCAGCGGAAGATTCTGGCGGAGAGCGAGAAAAAGCTACAACAGCAGGCAGTAGAAGCGGATTGACGTAGTTAGGGAGTTCGAAAACCTTGCCTGCCGGCAGGCAGGAAATAATCTACCCGCTTGTCTACAAATTTTTCTTTATACGTCGTTGAATTTTTCTAAAATAACTCGCTATCCCGCCTGGTGGCCCGACAGGTTCTTCAAAAAATTACGCCTAGTCTAAAGAAAAATTTGCTACGCCCTTCGGGTAGGTTATTTAATTCCTCATCCCTTAGCAGAAACAACTTTTTAGCAGTAGCAGGCAAGATATGGTCCATCTGAATTCGGGGTGAGAAATATTTGGCGGTTGCATGGTTAATCTTCTAATGGAGACCCGAAAAAGTTTTCGGAAATAAATTGATTTAATTCATCGACAATGCCTTATATTTAATGGCTATTTTCGAATTGTGAATTAAACCATCCAAATTATGTCTGTACTAACAAAACCCAACCACTCCAGGTTGGGTGATTTCATGAACAAGATCAAGTCGCAAAACCCCCATGAGCCCGAATTTCATCAGGCGGTTCAGGAATTTGCCGAAAAGATCATCCCCTTCATAGATACCCAGTCAAAATATCAAAATCTGGGATTACTGGAACGACTAACAGAGCCCGAACGCACCATCTCTTTTAGGGTAACCTGGATGGACGACGAGGGCCATGTGCAAGTCAACAAGGGCTATCGCGTCCAGTTCAACAATGCCATCGGCCCCTATAAAGGAGGATTGCGTTTTCACCCCAGTGTGAACCTGAGCATCCTCAAGTTTTTGGGCTTTGAGCAGATATTCAAAAACAGTCTTACTTCCCTTCCGCTCGGGGGCGGAAAAGGAGGCGCTAATTTCGACCCGAAAGGAAAATCCGAAAATGAGATCATGCGGTTTTGTCAGGCATTTATGCGCGAACTGTATCGACATATCGGCTCCGACGTCGACGTGCCGGCGGGCGATATTGGCGTGGGCAGCCGCGAAGTGGGCTACCTCTACGGCATGTACAAAAAACTGAAAAATGAACACACGGGCACTTTTACGGGAAAAGGGTTTTCGTTCGGAGGCTCCCTGATCCGGCCCCAGGCTACGGGATATGGATCCGTGTATTTCGCCAACGAAATGCTGAAAATGAAAGGCGAAAGCCTGGAAGGTAAAAAATGCATCGTATCTGGATCGGGCAACGTCGCTCAATACACAGTAGAGAAAATCCTCCAACTGGGCGGAACCGTCCACAGCCTTTCCGACTCATCGGGAACCATCTACGACAAAGAAGGCCTCGACGAAGAAAAACTGGCCTGGGTAATGAAACTCAAGAACGAACGCCGTGGTCGCATCCGCGAATATGCCGATCATTTTGGCGCAAGCTACATGGAGGGTCAAAAACCCTGGAGCATCCCCTGCGATGCGGCATTCCCTTCGGCCACCCAAAACGAGATCGACAAAACAGATGCCGAGCTCCTGGTCGGAAAACGGATGTCAACTCGTATCCGAAGGCGCCAATATGCCCATTTCCATCGATGGCATCGAGGTGTTCCAACAGGCGCAGATCATGTACGCACCCGGCAAAGCAGCCAATGCCGGAGGAGTAGCTACTTCGGGCCTCGAAATGTCGCAAAACAGCCAGCGAATGGCCTGGACGCGCGACGAGGTGGACAACCGCCTGCTGGGCATTATGCAGAATATCCACAACCAATGTATTCAGTACGGAAAATACGGCAATGGCTACATCGACTACGTGAAAGGGGCCAATATCGCCGGTTTTGTCAAAGTTGCCGATGCGATGATCGCTCAGGGGGTGTTGTAGTAGGAGTGTTGCAGAAGTTTTGTTATGTAACCTTGAGCTTTTAGATAAGGGCCAAACAGGTGTGAGTCATGTCTTCTAAAGTAGTCAGAAGCCAGACCTCCCCCTCTTTGGCGTTGGCTATTCGTTAATAATGCTGGCTATTCGTTTGCACAAAAACGAAAACTGCAATTCGAGAAATTTGAAAAAAACTGAATTTTTACTTAAATTGTAGTGTTTTTGATGTAATAAAAAAGTTGAAAAACATGAGCGTCGATACGTTAAAATTGGAACTAATTAATAGGATTATCCAAAACACCAATTTATCACAGAAATAAAAAAAGCCGAAGTGAACAGCATTCACTTCGGCTTTTTTGCAAATACAACCAGCACTAACAATACAATTACTTCATAGAAGTCAACACAGGTTTCGCCAAATCTTTGATGATATCTTTGATCTCATCAGAGGAAGGGCGGGGAGCTCTTGCATTGATGAGCTTGCCGTCGCGGTCGACCAGGATGAACCGGGGGATGCCCTTGATGAGGTAGTCTTTACAGATGCTGGAATCCCAGGCTTCGTCGGCGATGAGCTGAAACGCCTTTCATCTCTTTTTCGGTGACCATTTTTTCCCAGGCTTCTTTATTTTCATCGATGGAAACAGATGCAAACACAATGTTATCATTGCCTTTGTAGGTTTCCTGAAGTTCCTCCAGATGGGGAATTTCCCGCTTACAGGGACCGCACCAGGTGGCCCAAACGTCGATGTATACGTTTTTGCCTTTGAGGCTGCTGAGGGCTACGGTTTGTCCCTTGATGTCGGTATAGGCAAAGTCGGGAGCTTCTGCTCCTGTTGCGATGACGGCCCATTTGTCGTAGGCTTCTGTTAGTTGGGTTTTGTGGTCGTCGTTGGTCGAAAATTCTTTATACTGGGCGAGGAACGGATCGATTCCGTCGATTGACCGGTAGTTGATTTGTTCTTTGAGAGCATTGAACATCAGGTATTCTTTGATGGCAGGAGCCTTGTCGGCTACTATAGCAAAAAGGTGTTTGAGGTACCCAATGTTTTCATCGGTTTCCGAGGATTCTTCGGCGTTCATTTTATCATAGGCCAGGTTGGCGTAATACGTCTTGATGAAGTTTTTGTAGGAATCGGAGCCGATGAGTTTTTCATCATTGAGTTGAAGGTCGGTCAGGAAGTCGTTGTACTCCTCACTTATTTTAAAGTCTTTATTGTCGGTGTAGTGGCCGTGGTATTTTTCGTATTTCTGGCGTTGTAATGCCCAGCCGTAGGTGAGATCGATTTTTGCGTTTTCCGCAAATGTTTTGTTGACCTCGGGGTTTTTTTCGACAAATTCGGCGAAATGTTTTTGATGCGAATCGCGCAAAGCTTGCGTTCTGGCAATGTAATCGGCTTCTTCCAGGGCGTAAAAATCGTCGGCGGAGCCCATTTCTTTTTCTTCCAAAAGGAATTTGCCTATCAGGTAGTTATTTTCTTCTGCTCCGTTGCCGGTGTACGTTAGGGTTTCGTCAAATTGATCGGTGTCGAGTGTAAGGTGGATGGAATCACCGGGGTTCGACAAACATCGGTGCTTGTTCTCCGCCGTGAAAAAAGCGGTAGCTGGTAGCTGCTGCCAGGGGAACGTCGAGGGTGAATTCACCATTGTCGTTGAGAGAGGCTTCGAGTTTTTGGTCACCGGCCGAAAGTTTGACAATGTCGGCTTTAGCATTGGTGATCTTTCCCGTAAGGGTGGCTTTGGCGGGAATTGTTTCTTCATTGGGTGCATCCGATTGACATGCAAAAAAGACCAGTAGGGAAACGAATAACAAGAATTGTTTCATGATATGGTATAGTTTAAGATGTGACAATTTGAAGGTGGTTGGGGTAAAGCCATTAGCAACGTTGCCGGGCAGGCGTGATGTGGTCGCTTAGCATTTTGTCAAAAATAAATTCAACAATTCCAAACGCGCGCCCTGTGTCCGTAAAGAGGAGGCCAACCCACAATCGATGAATCTACTTATTCCGTTAAAAAAAACGACAATACCAGAAAACGAAGATACAAATTAAAAATTATCCGATTATCGGAATATCCAGTGAAAGGTAAGACATTCGACAAAGTTCACACGTTGAACCGGAAGTGCATCACATCGCCATCGTGGACGACGTACTCCTTTCCTTCCACGCCCATTTTGCCTGCTTCCTTGACCGCCTGCTCCGATCCCAGCGCTACAAAATCGGGATATTTGATCACTTCGGCGCGGATGAATCCCGTCTCAAAATCGGAGTGGATGACGCCGGCGGCCTGGGGAGCCTTGGTGCCTTCACGCACCGTCCAGGCACGCACTTCTTTTTCGCCCGCCGTAAAATAAGTGATGAGATGGAGGAGTTTGTAACAGGCATGGATCACCTTGTTGACTCCGGGCTCCTGAAGGTCCAGCTCCTGCAAAAACTCCAGGCGTTCTTCCTGGGTTTCCAATTCGGCAATATCGGCTTCGATGTCGGCGCCAGATCAGTAGGACCTCGGCAGGCTCGTCGGCTACGGCTTGTTGGAACAGCCGGGTATATTCATTGCCATTGACAACGGAGGCCTCATCCACATTGCAAACGTAGAGGATCGGCTTGGCGGTCAGCAGAAAAAGATCGTTCATCAGTTCTTCTTCTTCGGGCGTTTCCAAGGGGAAACTTCTGGCCGGCTTGCTCTCTTCCAGATGCGATAAAATGGCCTGGGCAATATCCGCTTTTTTCTGGTCTTCTTTCTGGCCGCTCTTGGCCTGCTTTTTCAGTTTTTCCAACCGCTTTTCGACCGTCTCCATATCTTTAAAAAGCAATTCAAGATCGATGGTTTCCTTATCGCGGATGGGGTCTACGCTGCCGTCGACATGCACCACATTATCGTCGTGAAAACACCTCACTACATGGACGATGGCGGTGACCTCTCTGATGTTGCCGAGGGAACTGGTTGCCCAACCCCTCGCCCTTGCTGGCTCCTTTAATGAGGCCGGCTATGTCAACCATTTCGATGGTGGTGGGTTGTACCTTTTGCGGGTTGACGAGTTTGCTGAGTTGGTCGAGCCGTTGGTCGGGCACGGTGATGATGCCCACAGTTGGGGTCTTTGGTGGCAAAGGGGTAGTTGGCCGCCAGAGCCTTAGCTGAAGTGAGTGCATTGAAAAGGGTAGATTTGCCTACATTTGGCAATCCGACGATGCCACATTTTAGCGCCATATGAATTGTGTTAGTTTACTTTTCAGAAAATCGAGCGCAAAGATAGATTTTTATGGGGTGCCGTTCAACCCATTTTGAAAAAAGCCTTGTTGTATATGAATTTCCTGGCCCATATCTACCTCTCCTTCGACGATGAAGACCTGCTGATCGGCAACTTCATAGCCCGACTTCATCAAAAACAAAGAGGTGCCCCAATTTGCGGAAAGCATACAAAAAGGCATTCGCCTGCACCGGCAAATCGATCGGTATACGGACAACCACCCTGTCGTCCGGCAAGGTACTCACCGCCTCCAACCTCACCACCATAAGTATGCACCCGTAGTGATCGACGTGCTGTACGACCATCTGCTGATCCAAAACTGGAGCCGGTACTCAAAGGAACCGTTGTCGCAATTTACCGATAGGGTTTACGAAATTTTGAACCGCCGAATGGAAGCCATGCCCGGGAAAATGCAAAAGCGATTGCCCCGGATGATCGCCGCCAACTGGTTGATGGGCTATGGCACGATCAGCGGTCTGGAATTCGTCTTTGCGCGCATGCAGGAAAGGGCCAGGTTTGAAGCGGCTTTTGAGGCGGCGCCCCGGCATTTGTTACAGCACTATGAAGCGTTTTTTGAGGAGTTTAATTTGTTTTTTCCGGAAGTGATTGAGTTTGTTGAAGGGCTTATCGAGGGCGGCGTTTAGGTTGCACGGCTTGAGTTGGGGATGGTTTGTGAGGAGAGCTGGTGGAGGTTATTGGAATTGCCTGGATCAACTATTCCCGGACTTGTTCAGTAAAAAGCACAGTGTGATACACTTTGCTTTTAGGCAGGCAAGCTATATTTCATCAATGCAAACATTGTAATTTCGTCAACCCCACTATCCTTTTACCCACATACCAACAAATGGATTTTTTGTAATAATACATTTTTAGACTAGTGCTTAGAAAGCAAAGTTATTGGCAGTATGGCGGGCCAAGAAAGCCTGCCCCGGACTTGATACGGGGGACGCCGCGTCGCTCTGCCAATGAAGGGTTATGCCTTCACTGCATGCTTCATGGCAGGCAGTTTAACGGGGCGCCTGCCCCGATATGTATCTGGGTAGGCAAGGCTTCCCGCGCCCCCTATTTTAAGTGATTGATGGTGTTCCAAAGTATAGATCTTACCTCAAATCAAGGCCCAGGGGGCCGAAATGTTGGTAAAAACAGCGATAATACACACCAGTTTTAGGGCCAGAGGCCTTGCATGTGATTTGTCGGAAGCATTCGGTCTTACCAAGTCCTCCCAATAGCTATCGGGATGGAACCTTATCAAGTGATTGCTTTTCAAGTGTTTAAGTTAGCGGGGCACTCGAAGCCTTGCCTACCGGCAGGCCAATGTCGTTAAGTTAGGTTTATTTTTATATATAACTAACTGAAAAAATTATGTTCGCGAGATCTCTCTGAGATTTTGCGTTTAATTATTGTGGCCTCTGGCTACATTTTTCAACGAGTTATACATATAAAAAATGCAATCTTAATGACATTGACCGGCAGGCAGGTGACCCGCTAACAACCAACGCTCCAATATGCCGGAAATTTAGTTTGTAGAACACTAGTTCTGGAGGTAGTGCTACAAAAAGTGTTGATGGATTCATAACATTGAACATTTATTCGCTCCAGCGGAGCGACATCTTTGTAGAAATAGTCCAGCACAGCGAGTCAGCGGACCATATGTTTGCTATCTGAAGTTTAGATGGCGAATCTACCTGGCGGCAGACAGGCCTACGGCCCGCTACCGTTCTGGACTTTAATCCGAATCAAGGCTCAGAGAGTTTGCCCCGCGAATAGCGGCCCCTGACATATGATTGGTCGGAAGCCATTCGGTATCTTCAAGTCCTCCAGGCTCGCTCGAAAAATAACTTGTCGTTGTCTTTGATAAAAATTACAAATAAGCGACCCCGATAGCTATCGGGGTGAAACCTCATCAAATTTTTTAACAAAAAAGTCACAAAAAGTTTTATTTTTGAAAAATAGTTGTTACATGCTACCCCTCAAAATGAAGACTAATAGTCAGTGCCCGCGAAAACACTTTTTCGATCACATTCGACTCTTCCACATTATCGTTGAAAATGAGGATGTTGCCCAGGCCTCTGGACACTTTTATCTCTGGCGAGAAAATAAAATAGGGGAAGAAAAACTGGATACCGGCCCCATACTCGAAAGCAAAATCGGTGGGGGAGATTTTGACCAGTTCATCCGCTTGACGGGCGCGGGAGTCGCTGGCCACATCGAAGGAATATTTGATGCCCATGATCATAAACAGGCGGATGTCGTTGTAGGGAGCCGATTTGTAGCGGGCCTGGAAGGGGAGTTCCACGAGTACCGATTCCACCTTTCGGGTATACACCGGTCGGAAATCTTTGGGGGTGGCGTAGCTGATGTTTTTTTCCGTAAAGGAAAGGGTGGGGAGGAAGCGGAAGGTCGAAATATTGTCCGATCTTGAGGTTACTCACAATCCCGAGATTAAATCCGGGGCCGGTGACGGCCTGCGCGGAGCGGATGCTGTCGTGGAGGATAAACTTTCGGGAGTGAACGATTTTGAAATTGCTGGAATTATATCCCAGCGTGATGCCGAAGTAATAGGGTTTTTGTTGAAAATCGAGAAAGTTGTAATTTCCTTTTGATGATTGGGCCTGTCCATTGGGATTGAAAGCGAGCAGCAGGAAGAAGGCTGCTGTCAGCATTGAGCGGAGTAGATGGAACAGATGCCGAGCGTTAGAGGTTTGCATTTCGTGTTTTTAAATCCAGTTTGCAATAATATGTTCGTAAATTGATCGCCATCCGGGAAAGCCTGCACCGATCGGTATAGGTAGTTGTAAGCTTTCGGGTCTTTGGAAGTGATCCGCCCGATAAAGGGCAACAAGTATTTAAAGTAGAGGTTAAATCCCTGTTTGAAAAGGGAATAGGGTGGGTTTGGAAAACTCAAGAATGACCAATTGCCCGCCCGGTTTGATGACTCGCTTCATTTCGGTCAGTCCTTTTTGCAGATTTTCAAAATTCCTGACACCAAATGCAACGGTAACGGCATCGAAACTATTGTTTTCAAAAGGGAGATTTTCCGAGTCGCCCTGCTGAAGCGAAATGAGCTTTTGATAGCCCTTTTGCGCCACCTTTTTCCGCCCCACCTCCAACATTTCCTTAGAAATATCCAGGCCAATTATTTTATCCGCTTCCAATCGGTCGGCCATCATAATGGCAACGTCGGCCGTGCCGGTGGCCACATCCAGAATGATTTTAGGTCGGTGGGCTTGGAGCAGGTCAATGGCTTTTTTGCGCCAGCTCACGTCGATACCCAGTGATAGCAGGCGGTTGAGGAAATCGTAGTAGGGAGCGATCCGGTCAAACATCCGGGAGACCTGTTGCTTTTTGTCGTCTCCTTCCGAGGTGTAGGGCTTTACGGTTTCGTGCATGTCGCGTTGTTTTGACCGGAATTTTTTCTGCGTCACAAAGATAGTATTAATTGAGATTTTTTAGGCGGTATTGACGTCACAATTATTGTAGTAATTAAAGCAGGTTTCAAAAAAATATTAATAGGTGACTTTCGTCAAAAATGCAGTGGTTACCCTGTCACAAATCATGTCAAAACCGGGTTATTTCAACAAGACACTGGGCCTACATTGTGCTCAAAGCGACTGAGGTCATCTCATAATTAACCGGTAGGAAGCATAGGTCTGCCCGATACTTCAGAGACGTTAAAGCAAAGAACAAGACTATGACGATTTTGAATGCTGGCAGACCTGCTTCTTTGGTTAACTGGTTGCTTTATAACAAACAACCAATATGAAATTGAGTTTTACTTTTGGTGATTTTTAATAATGTGGACTCGATCCACGCGAAACCATTTTTGAAGATTCATAGTGAATCGGGTTATTAAGAAGGTTTTTTAAAGACCGAAGGATGTTTTTCTTTCGGTCTTTTTTGTGCAGTCCATGTTGCTTCCTATTGCAACAGCGGTTTGTGATTTGAACCCCAATTGCTATCGAGGACACTTTAAACTACATCCCACACAAGAAACTTCGCGATAGAGGGGCATCAGCAAATTAGCATATCAGCAAATAACCTAAAGCTAAATTGATAATTGCTGATATCACAATTTACCAAAAAAACCGATCAGGTTAGCAATGTGATCGTCCAGTTCTACACCCAGTTTTTCACAGCCCAGGTAGACCGTCTCCCGGTCGATGGCTGCCGCAAAAGCCTTGGATTTCAACCGCTTTTTGATCGACTTGACTTTCATCTCTCCATACGGGATCGGATTGATCTTTTGATAAGCATAAAATATCCCGCTGATCTCGTCGCAAGCCAACAGAGCCGACGCCAGCGGGGTAGCGGGCAATGTTGCAAACCCATTATACCCAAAGGCATGGGCTTCTACGGCGTGGATCAATGCGTCGGGATATCCCCATTCCCGGAACCATTTCAACGATTCGGCCGGATGCTGTTCTGGATATTCCTCAAAGTCGAGGTTGTGTAAGTACCCTGTTAGAAACCATAGGTCGGCATCTTCTTCGTAGAGGTACGCATACCCCTCCATAGCCGTGGCGACCATCTGTGCATGATATCGCTGATATTCGTCTTTGACGTGCTGATGGAGTAGGGTGGTGGCGACTTTGCGGGTGGGTAGCATGGTTTTTTGATATGCTGATTAAATGATTTGCTAATTTGATGATGTCCCCAGCTACTGGCAGCAGGCTGCAGGGAATGTTTAGGGTTAGGCCGAGGTTCATATGTTACGATTCCAAAAATCCCAGCCATCCCAGTTCAGACAGTGGAGCCCGGCATCCCCAAAAGTAAAAGAAAAATCAGAGTTTTAGGCTCGCTCGAAAAATAACTTGTCGTTGTCTTTGATAAAAATTACAAATAAGCGATTGATAATGAGCGGTTTGTGATTTTTTCAAAGACACCAAAAAGACAATTTATTTTTTGAGCTTTACTTAAATGAAAAAGGAACAAAATTTCATCTTCCAGTGTTTACTTTTTCATTCAGGAGTAGTACTTTTGCAGACGCATTTGGGTCCGACCCAAAAACGCCTGATAACCATTGGAGGAATGGCAGAGCTGGTTTAATGCACCGGTCTTGAAAACCGGCGTGCCGGAAACGGTACCGGGGGTTCGAATCCCTCTTCCTCCGCTTTTCATCTTACTCACCCCACTTTAATTTGGCGCTAATGCGCATATATTAGTAAATCCTTCCACTCTGAAAAAATGTACAGGTAGCTTCTGCCGTTTATGGTACAAGCCGATACTGTTATTATAATGACCATCCTGCCTTCGTGAGAGCAGCCAATACAAAATACTTTAATGTATAGATTATTATTATTAGGACTGGCCCTATGCCACTGGACCACCCTCCCCGCACAAGAGGACTCCAACATACCCACCTTTACCCAGACGCACCAGCTCGACTTCAGCACCGCCTACCACGGCGAAATGATCTGGAATCCCGGACTGAAATTCGGTGCCGAATACCTCCTGGGGCAAAAGGTAAAGGCCAAACGTTCCCATAAGTCCAAGACCAAGCAGTGGTTACTCGGCGGAAATCTGGGGCTCAATTGGGACCCCCGCAGCCATGTGGCCCTTTGGACCGACTACGGCATCCTGTATCGACGCACCAAAAACCCCAAAGGTCGGCAGATCAATTTCAAGATCAACCCACTGGGATACTACCGTTCCTTTCTGCCGCAGACCTATGAGGTGGTCGACGACGAAGTGAACAAGGTGGTGCTGGCCGGACGCAATTACTACGCTCCTTCCATCGCATTCGGCATCGGCCGCTTCCGCGAAAACAAAAAACGAAAAGCCTGGTTCCTCAACCTAAACCTTCGGGTGCTGATGCCCTACAACTCCGGCGTACTACCTATGATCGCCATTGACTACGGCTACCGCTTCCGGTTTTCAAACGATAAAAATACCAAACGTGGATAACAACAATCAATTCCATATACTCATCAGGGCCGCAGTGCTGGCCATCATCATGGTGGTTGTAGCCTCCTGCCAGAAAGACGACCTCGACGACCTCAACCGCACCCTCTACGTCCGCCACCAGGGGGCCGATATGCCCGCCCACATCTACGGCAACGGCGCCGAAAAGGTCTTCCTGATCATCCTCCACGGCGGGCCGGGCGGCAACGGGCTGACCTACCGCACCCAAGCCTTCCGCGACGAGATAGAACAAGAAGTGGCCGTCGTCTATTTCGACCAGCGGCACTCCGGCCAGTCACAGGGCAACTTCTCCAAAGACGACATCACCATTGATCTGATGGCGGAAGATGTCATGGCTCTAACAAAAGTATTACAAACCAAATACGGCGACGACTGCCGGTTTTTTCTGCTCGGACACAGTTGGGGGGGCACCCTGGGCACGGCAGTACTCCTCCAGGGCGACAACCAGGAAGCCTTCAAAGGATGGATAGAAGTGGATGGCGGCCATGATCTCAGCGGCATCTATGCTGCCAATATCCAGTATTTCCGCACGGTAGCTCAGGAACAAATTAATCTCAACAATAATATCTCTTATTGGCAGTCCACCCTCGATGAAGTCAACCGGCTTGACCCGGAATTCAATGACTCCGATGCCAAATTCCTCAACTCGGAGGCGTTTGCTGCCGAAGAAAAACTGATAGACGACAATGTCATCGAAAAACCAGGCAACGACGAGGCTACCACCGCACTGCTAACTTCGGTATTCGGCTACAACCCCCTCACAGCCTTCTGGTCGGGCACCTCCGTCAACCTCACCCTCCTCGACCAGGGCATCTGGGAAGACCTCAGCTACGCCGATCAACTGCACCGGATCACCCTCCCAACCCTCCTCCTATGGGGGCGCTACGATCTGGTGATCCCACCTGCAATGGGCGAAGCAGCACTAGCCAGTCTGGGCTCTACCGAGAAAGAACTGTACATTTTCAACCGTTCCGGTCACTCCCCTATGGTCAACCAACCCGGGAGCTTCGCAGCACAGGTCTTAGCATTCATTGAGATGTATAAATAGGGAGGTTGGGCTCCAAAACAATTCTTGCATCCTAAGTAGCCACGAATCAGCACCATGAAAGCCTGCCCCGGGCTTGATACGGGGGACTACGCCAGTGAAGGACTATCGCCGTTCACTGCACGTGTCGCTTCGCCTTCACGGCAAGCATCAGCAAATCAACAAATCAGCAAATCAGCAAATCAGCAAATCAAAAATCACCCATAATTCTACCCAACAACTTTTTCGTTTCCGGCAAAGGAGGGATGCCAAATTCCTTGTCCAGCACTTTTTCGCATTGCCGATAGGCTTTGATGGCCAGGGGGCGGTTTCCCTTTCGGAAGTAGGCTTCCATCTGGATGCGATAGGCATCTTCCCAGGCGGGGTCGAGTTGCAATGCATTTTGAGCCAGGCGGACGGACTCCATGGGGTTGGTATCGAGGAGCAATTCGCCAAGGGTGATCATGGCGCCGAGTATGAGCACCTGGGTATTTTCGCGCTCTTCGCTGCTCCAGTCTTCATACAATCGGTTGGGAAGATAGATGCCCTTATGTAGGTCGATGGCGTTTCGGTAGGCTCGTTGGGCAAGGGTAGGGTGGTCGACCAGGCATTGGTTCCCGACGGCTATATATTGTTGGAGGGCTTCCACGTCGATCCAAATGTCGTTGGACTGGAGTTGGTAGGTAAGCCCTTGCCGGACGATGAATCGGGGGTCGGTTCTTTTGGGTCTGTCGGGTTCTAACACTTTGTTTACACCGTGGAGGGCTACTTTAAAATTTTGTTCGCCGGCGCGGGTGTCCAGATCGGGCCACAGCCGGTCGATGATCTGTTCTTTGCGGAGTCCGTGCCGGTGCCGGGCGGTTATCAAAAATTGAAATAACTGAAGGGTGGTATCCCGTCCCCACGATTTGAGAGCGAGGGTTTCGGTTGCTCGCCAAAGCCGAAAGCCGCCCAGGGTTTGCACCTGAATGGCGGCTGAGTTGCGTTGGGTGTCCAGCTTGTTAAGTCGATCTTCGACGGTTCGGATCATAGCGGGAGTCGCTTACTTTGATTTCTTTTGAATGTGTGAATCTTTGAGTCTCTGTGTCCTGGTGGTAATTGCCGCAGCGATTCTCGCCTGGCGGCCAGACAGGCCTGTCTACCGCCAGGTAGATTTGTCAGGCATTCAATTCTTTTTTTTTGGCGAAAGCTGATCGACCTTTTGGTGAAGGGCGGCGATCTCTTCCGACATTTTTTCCATTTTACGTACCAGGTCGAGGTGATCGGATTTGGAGCTACGCATCCAGGTGTCGAGGTCGAGCTTTTCGCCAAATTCGTCTTTGAGGTGACTGATCTGATCTTGTATCTGATCCTGGATCTGTGCCACCTGTTTTTTAGGGTCTTTGATGGTTTCGAGCACAATCCTGGGGGCAGAGGAAGCCATTTTTTTCCATAGATCAAAACTTTTGGAGAGGATCCCTTTTTGTTCTTCAGGGCTTTTGTCGCCGATGGCCTGAATGGTCAATTCGGCCAGTTTGTTTTGAATAAACTGCACGACCTCTTCAAATTCGGAGAAGCGTTGTTCGTCGCCGCCCTGTACGTGTCGGATATTGCCCCGCCATTGCACCTGGGGATCTCCCTCTTCGGTTTGAAAAATTTTTTGCGTAAAGCGAATTACAAAAGAGGCGGTTTCGTCTTTTTTATTGGCCATTGCGCTGATTTTTAATTTGAATTGAATGCCCAAAAATAGTACTTTTAATTTAGCCAATCCAGACAATGCCAATTATGTCAAAAAAACAGGAAATAAAACAGCTCCTAAACTTCCATTTCAGCAAAGACAAGGTGAATTGCCAAATCCTGTCGACAGAAAAAGCACCCACATTTGAGCGACACTTGATAATCTACGGTGGCAGCGAAAACGACGAAGTCAGAGCCTACCTCTTTGTCCCAACAAACCGCGAAGTGATCGGCTCCGTCCTAGTCCACCACCAACACAACGGTGAGCGCCATTTTGGAAAATCAGAAGTAGCGGGCCTTGTCGGCGACCCATTCCAACATTTTTGTCCGGCATTGGCCAAAAAGGGCATTGCCAGTATTGCACCTGACTCCATCTGTTTTGAAGACCGCCGGTTTCGCACCCTTGGCACCACACCTGATCCGGAACCCGACTACGACTGGCTCCAACATTTCAACGAAACAACTTACCGATTGCTTCGTGGCCAATTGCTGATGAAAAAAGTCGTAGACGACTCCGCTATCGCCTTGAGTATTCTAACCCAACAATCATTTTACGAAAGTAACAAGCTGGGCATTCTGGGGCATTCCTATGGTGGAAATACTGTCCTTTTTCACAGTCCCTTCGACGAGCGGATCACCCATTCCTGTACGAGTGGCGCTGCGTGCAGTTTTAAAACCAAGATGCAAAACCGGACGGGGATAGAGGCCGCCCTGGTAATACCTGGCTTTGCGCAACAGTTCGATGTAGAAGACCTTTTGCAGCTCATTTGCCCCCGAAAACTGCTGATTGTGGCCGGAAACAGCGATCCCTATGCACAAAACGCAAAAGAACTGTATCTTGCGACCAAACAATGGTACGGCAAAGCCGGAGCCAGCAGTGCCCTCCAGTTCAAAGGGGTCGCAGGGCCGCATCGGCTCGACCAGGAGCGGTTCGACGCCATCATAGATTGGTTTGACCACGAGTTCAGACAAATATAGTTTAAACGTCAAATCCCTTCATGGGCACGCAACCAACAACCGTGAAGGACTTCGCCAGTGAAGGACTATCGCCGTTCACTGCACGTGTCGCTACGCCTTCACGGCACGCAAACAACCAATAACAAACAACCAACAACAAATAAATGAAACCAATATCCGGCCTCGACGCCGCTTTTCTCTATGCCGAAACACCTACCAGCCCGATGCACATCGGTAGTGTGGCTGTTATTGAAGGGTCGCTCGAATTTGAGACTTTCCGCGCCATCATCCATTCCCGGTTGCATCAGGTGCCTAAATTGCGCCAGCGGCTGGTGTATGTCCCCCTGAGCATCGATTATCCCTACTGGGTCGACGATCCCAATTTCGACATCGATATGCACCTCTACCACATAGCCCTTCCCCGGCCGGGTGGGTGGAAGGAGCTGCGCAAGATCGCCTCCACCATATTCAGCAGCCCGCTCGATCAGTCGCGCCCGCTTTGGTCGTTTTATTTTATCGAAGGGGTCGACAGCGTACCACAGGTACCAAAGGGATCGGTGGCCATCGTTGCAAAAATACACCATGTGGCCATCGACGGTGTAGCCGGAGCAGGCATGATGAGTCTATTATTTGATTTTACGGCTGCCAAAAGCGAAATACCCGAACCCCGGCCTTTCCACCCACGGCCTTTACCCAACGATCTGTCTTTGGTCATGAAAAGTACCATCAGCTTTGCTCAAAATCCATTAAAATTGCCCAAACTGATCTCCACCACCTTGGCCTCTTCCATCAAGGCGGGGATGCTCACCCGCGTACAACATTCCGAACTGCCCACGGCGCCATTTACCGCTCCGCCAACACCGCTCAACGGTATTATTTCCGCTAAACGAAAGTGGAATACCGCGATCCTGGAACTCGACAGGATCAAAAAACTGAAATCCATCATGGGTACCACCCTCAACGATGTGATGCTCGCCATTTGTGCCGGCGCTTTGAGGAGATACCTTTCGGAAAAAGACAAACTGCCGCTAAAACCACTGGTAGCTATGGTACCTATTTCGACGCGTACTGCCGCCGAAGAAAATGGAACCGACAACCAGATATCTTCCATGCTGATACAATTGGCTACCAATATAGAAGACCCCATCGAACGGCTGGAGGTGATCCACGAAAATACCATACGCGGAAAATCTTATCAGGGAGCCGTGGGCGCCAAAACCCTCGCACAAATGGCAGAAATAGTGCCATTCGGGGTGGCCAACCGCGCTGCCCGCCTCTACTCCCGTTATCATATGGCCGAACTGCACAACCCCGTTTTCAACGTCACCATCACCAATGTGCCGGGGCCTCAGTTTCCACTTTACCTTCACGGAAATAAGTTGTTGGCAGTCATGGGCATGGCACCCATTATTGACGGAATGGGGTTGATCATCACTATATTTAGTTACAACGGATTGGTCACCATCAGCCCTACCTCCGATGCCAGGACAATGCCCGACATCGACGTCTTTTCCAGATACCTCCGCGAATCGGCCAATGAACTTGAATCGATCATCCTTCAAAGAGGCAAAAAGAAGAAAAAACCACCGAAGAAAGTAGTAAAAAAACTCAAATCAGACGCCCTGTTCGCGCACATTAAAAAACAACTTAAGGCCAATGCTCAGTTCATCAAACCGAACAACGGGTTGTTTCAATTTCACGTCACGGGGCCCATTACTGCCGACTGGAAAATCGACCTCAACAAATCACCGGGAGTGGTACGCCGTGGAAAAGCTAAAAGTCCCGATGCCACCTTCACCATCGCCGACGAACATCTTGTCAAAATAGGCTATGGAAAGTTAAACCTCCAAACGGCCTTTATCCAGGGCCGTCTAAAGATCGAAGGCGACACCATGAGGGCCATGAAACTGGGGACGATTTTGTCGAAGATCCCTAAGATGGAGACTTAGAAATAGTACATCCGAGTTCATTCCAGGTGCATCAAATCCGTTCAAAAGAGTCCGTGCAACTCCCCATCCACCTTTGTGATGATCTGTCCGAGGTCTTCCGGGTTGTTTTTAAAATCGACCGTGTTGGCGTCGATGATGAGTAAGTTGCCCTCTTTGTAGCCATCAATCCATTGGTTGTACCGATCGTTGAGACTTTTGAGGTAATCCAGGCTCATGCTGCCCTCATAGTCGCGCCCCCTTGATTGGATGTGGGAGACGAGGGTAGAAACACTGGCTTTGAGGTAGATCAACAGGTCGGGCGCCTTGATCTGGGAAGTCATCAGTTGGAAGAGGTCGTAATAGTTGTTGAAATCTCGTGTCGACATCAGCCCCATTTGGTGGAGGTTCGGTGCGAAGATCATGGCATCCTCGTAGATGGTCCGGTCCTGGATGACGGTCTTATCGCCCTGGTGGATATTGAGGATTTGACGGTAGCGGTTGTTCAGGAAATAGATCTGTAGGTTGAACGACCATCGTTTCATATCGACGTAAAAGTCGCTGAGGTAGGGATTATTATCGGTCGATTCGTAGTGTACCGACCATCCGTAGTGCTTGCCGAGTTGTTCGCAAAGAGTGGTTTTTCCCGCACCAATGTTTCCTGCAATAGCGATGTGTTTAATTTTCGGGTGAGTCGTTTGTTGTTCGGTCATTTGTATATTTGTGTAATTTTGAGCAATCCATTGGAATTGTCCGCGAATTTAATCTATTTTGCAACTTTCACCGAAGGAATTGCGCCGATAATCTAATTTCGCTGAAAAGCGGGATAGAAAAACGGAGATTTGGAGTGGTGGACGGTAATTCGGAGCACTTGAAAACTTAAGTTGAAAGTATGAACACTACGAAACCGTCAGCTCTTTCCCGTAAAGCTGTATAGCCGAAACCCCTAAACCGTAGGCCGTTAGCCGTAAACCATGAAGGACTACGCTGTCGCTCCGCCTTCATGGCACGCCGTGAACCATGAAGGACTACACTATCGCTACGCCTTCACGGCAAGCCGTGTACCGTAAACCGTAAACCGTGTACCATAAAAACCGCAAACCAATAATCCAAAAGCTGGAAAAGCTGGCCAACCTGGCCCTACGTCCCGAAGAGCAATCGCATCTGCAAGCGGATTTGGGAAAAATGCTGGACATGATCGCTAAGATTAATGAATTGGACACCACTGGCGTGGAACCACTGACCCACATGACAGAAGAAATCAACCAGTGGCGACCTGATGAAGTAAAGGGCCAATTGAGCCGGGAAGACGCTTTACGCAATGCCCCGCTTTCCGACGGCGAACATTTCAAGGTGCCGAAGGTCAAGTAAAATACCGGGGCTAATTTATCGAACAAAACAACCTACTCATGCAACCAATGATCTCCGTCAAAGAGCTGCAAAAAGTATATGTGATGGGCACCCAAAAGGTGTACGCCCTTCAATCGATCACATTAGACATTGTGAAAAACGAATACGTCGCCCTGATGGGACCTTCCGGCTCCGGCAAATCAACACTAATGAACCTGCTGGGATGCCTCGACTCACCCACCAAAGGCAACTACTTCCTCAACGGTACCAACGTCAGCACGATGGAAGACAGCGAACTGGCCGAAGTCCGAAATAAAGAGATCGGCTTTATCTTCCAAACCTTTAATCTGTTGCCCCGGCTCTCCGCTCTCGAAAATGTAGCACTCCCGCTGGTATATGCCGGCATGAGTTCTAAAGCGCGATTGGAAAAAGCCGAGGCAGCCCTCGAAGCTGTAGCCCTCGCCGACCGGATGACCCACAAACCCAACGAACTTTCCGGCGGTCAACGACAACGTGTAGCCATTGCCCGCGCCATCGTCAACGACCCCGCCATCATCCTGGCCGATGAACCCACCGGAAACCTCGACACCAAAACCTCCATCGAGATCATGGGCATTATGGAAAAAATCCACAACAATGGCAACACGATCATCCTGGTGACCCACGAAAATGACATCGCCGAATACGCCCACCGCATCGTCCGCCTGCGCGATGGGCTCGTAGAGTCGGACCTCCGCAACGAGCAGATCATGCGGGTGCAGGGCAGCCGATAATGTAATACAACAAACCCAGCTAGAAGCCATTAATAGAGTGCATGACAAATCTACCTGGCGGTAGACAGGCATTCAATAATCATTAACTCCTACCCGCGTGGCATTTAAAATTTACACCAAAACCGGCGACAAAGGCCAAACAGCCCTCTACGGCGGCCGCAGGTTGCCCAAAAGTCACATCCGAATCGACGCCTATGGCACGGTCGACGAACTCAATGCACACATTGGAATGGTCCGCGATCTGGTGGCCGACGATTCCACCCGGTCCCTCCTCAAATCCATCCAGGAGCGCCTGTTTACCCTGGGGGCCAACCTCGCCAGCGACCCCGACAAAGACATGCCGGTGCCCGACATCCTCGAATCCGATATTGTATTGTTGGAAAAACAGATAGACCTGATGGAAGAGGCCTTACCCCCGCTCAAAAACTTCATCCTGCCAGGGGGGCATACCACCGTTTCCCAATGCCACATCGCCCGGTGCGTTTGCCGACGGGCAGAACGGATCGTCGTGGCTCTGGATCAGGTAGGAGAGGTGGAGCCCATCCTGCTGCGCTATCTGAACCGGCTTTCGGACTATTTATTCGTGCTGTCTCGAAAGCTGGCGAAGGACCTCGGGGCCGAAGAAGTGGCTTGGATGCCACGTAAAAAAGGAGATGAAAAGCAAAAATAAGCAGCACCTACAACGAAAAAACCTCTACAGATTATCCACAGAGGTTTTCCGTATTTGTAATGTCAGGAATTTTTTAACCTTTCAGAAAAGAGCGAATACTTCTCGACTTGAGTTCGCTGACCAAAGCACGTCCTTCCGACTCCGAACTAACCCTTCGCACTACTACGCTGTATTTATCCGAATTGCCCAGATTGACGATTTCCGCTTCCGAATAGCCCATGCCCAGTAGCTTGTTCACCCTTTTCTCGGCATTGTTGAAATTGGCGAATACGCCCGCAATTACCGACAATCCACCTCTGCCAAAACTACTGCTTCTCCGGCTGGAAGAGGTATTGGCACCACTGGTGTCGATGGTGGAAGGTGGATTATTTTCATAAACGATCTTGATCTCAATGGCGTTCGACATGCGGGTGATCTTCACCTCGGTGCGCCGGTTGTACTGATGCTCTTCTTCTGAGCAGTCGACGCCATCTGTGCAGCCATTTCGGAGCTGGGATTCGCCATATCCCACTGCCGTCATCCGGTGAGAGGCTACACCCCGGTTGATGAGGTAGGCGACGGCGTTTTCTGCCCGTCGCTGCGACAGGCGCTGATTAGAGTCCGTTGTTCCCCGCGAATCGGTATGGCTCGACAATTCGATTTCTATGTCGGGGTGTTGTTGCAAAAGGCTGGCCAGGGCATCCAGATCAATGCGGGCATCGGGGCGGATGGTGGCATCGTTGAAATTGTAATAAATATTGGGGAGTTGTATAACAGTACCCTCCCGAATGGTGGTGGGAAAGTCTTCCTGCATTTTTTCGTCGACATTTATATAAGCCACTCCATCGGAGCCGGAGATGGTTCCATCGGCGGCAATGCTCGATCCGGCCGGTGCAATGACGGTTCCGTCGGGCCCGATGATGGCTCCGTCGGTAGCAATGGTACTTCCAGGAGGCAGAGAACTGGTGGCTCCCGGAGGAGCGATCAGTTCGCCGTCGGGTCCCAGTATGGAGCCATCGGGGGCGATCCTGGATCCGGGGGGGATGTAAACCGTATTGCGGGTTGTAGCTCCATTGGTGGTGGTCGCAAGGTCGGCATCGCTTCCTTTTTCAAGGCTGACAAAAATTTCCGTCATATTGTCTTCTGTATCGACGATCAGTTGGCGGCTTCGGTATTCCGGATGTTGGATCACGAAGATGTGTTTGCCACTGAGCAAGGTAACGGGTAGTTTTCCCCAACTATCGGTTTGTCCCGAATGACTGTTTTCCGTTAAGGGAACCCTTACTACCAATTCATCTTCCTGTTCGGTTAACTGTTCTGTTTGGTTGGAAAGGGCTGCTGCCAAACTCAATTCGTCGAGGCTGGTATAGGTTACGCTGGCGGCTTCTATCATTTCTCCCGTTTCAAAGTCGGAAACGACGACGGCCATGTCATGTTCTGTTTTTACTTTGGAGCCGTCGTAGAGGGCATCCAAATTGCTGGCGATGTAAAAGCTGTAAATATCGTCTTCACCTTGCCCGCCGTTGCGGTTGGTAGAAAAATAACCGTTCTTTTTATCGCGGTCGATGATGAATCCAAAATCGTCATTTTCGGTGTTGAAGGGTTTACCCAGATTGGTGGGGCGCGTCCAGGTATCGCCTTTGCGTTGACTCATAAAAAGGTCAAGTCCTCCGTTTCCGGTATGACCGGTGGAGGCGAAATAAAGGGTGCCATCGGCATGGATGAATGGAAAAACATCGTCGCCTTCCGTATTGATCTGCGGGCCGAGGTTGATGGGTTCTCCCCAATCGTCGCCCAGGCGCCTCGACACCCATACATCCATCCCCCCGTGGCCCCCCGGCCGGTCAGATGCAAAATATAAAAGGTTGCCATCGACGGAAATGGCCGGATGGCAGGCATTGGTCTCTTTGTCGTTGAAGGAGAGCTCTTTGACGTTGCTCCAGTCGTCGCCCACTTTTTCGGCGGAGTAAATCTGCAATTTAACGATGCCGTCTTTCGCTTTTTGGCGCCGACCGTTTTTGAAATTATTGCGGGTGAAAAACATAAAGTCAGCCGTTCGGTCGAAGGTAACCGGACCCTCATGGACGGTGGTCATTATCTTTTCAGAAAAAGCTCCTGGCTCCTGAAGGGTACCGTCTTCATTGCGACGGGCCAGGAAAATGCCCATGATGTTTTTGTTGATACGACGATCTTTTATCTTATATTTTTTACTGGCATACCTGGTGGAAATAAAGACAATGCCGTCTTCATAGAAGGCAGGGCTGTATTCCAGAGCCTCGGTGTTGATGGTCGCTTCATTGGAAAGAAATACTTGTTTTTCATCGGCTGCAAGCTGTCCGTTCATTGGAGAGGCGGCCAGACAAAAAATAAGCAGAAAGAAAGGAGTATAGCGTAATAAAATCATATCCGGAATGCTATTATTTGAAAGTTGTTATTGTTGTAATCTATATCATCAATCAGCATTTCTCAGAAGAAAAACCGGGGGTTGGCCATGTCTTCTCTTTCTTTGACAAAGTCGTATCGTATCAACGCCTCCAGGCTGCCGCTGCTGTGGTTGTTCAGGTTCGACAGGCTGATGTCGTAGGCCAGTCCAAAGGCCATTTGATTGTATTGGTACATAGCCAGCAGGTCGAAAGAATCACCGGCACCGTCGCCTCCCATTCGGTAGGAAACGCCGACATTAAATTTGTAATTGACCGCCAGCATCAGATTGATATCCAGATCAAAGGGGGCATTTTTCACATATTTGCACAGAATGGAGGGTCTTAATTGTAAGGTAGATGAAAGTGGTAGGGAGGTACCTGCCATTCCGTAGTAGTGGGGAGAAGATTCTGCTACCTGGTCGACAGAGGGGTCCCGATTGAAGCCAATTTCGCCGGGATACAAATAGGGGACAGACAGGCCGATGTAGGTGCTTTTATACGTATAGTAAATTCCTGGGCCAAAATTGACAAATATATCCCTTGTAGTTTCATTGGCCATGATCGACATATCGTTTTCATCCCGAATGAATACGCCGGGATCGGAAAAGTCGAGCGATTGAAATTTCACACTTCCCTGCAATCCAAATCTAAAAGACGACTCTTCCGAAATTTTAATATGATACGAATAGGCCATATTGACAAACCAGTTGTTCATGATCCCCAGCGTTTGGTTGTTGAGTACCAAACCGATACCCACTTTGTCGGCAAACAAAGGGGCGTCAAAGCTCAGCAACTTGTTTTCCGGGGCTCCTTTGAACCCCATCCATTGGCGACGATACAACGCCGTCAAACTAGGAATACCTCTTACACCAGGGTAGGCAGGGTTGAGCGCCAATTTGTTGTACATAAACTGCGTAAACTGGTCTTCCTGTTGCGCAGATGCTGTGCCGCATAGCCCTACTATGAAAACTAACGGATAGAAAATGTAATTCATTATTTGTTTTGACATAATTGTCCGGTTTTTTCAATTAAGAATTAGTTAAAAGGGGGTACCCGCCTTAGCGGAAAATGGTGATGTATCCCTTATCCACTTCTCCTATGCCCACATCAGGTGTAAAAATGTAATAATACGTCCCGTCGGGAAGGTCCTTACCCTCCCAGGTGCCCTTCCAGTCGTTCAGATAGGGTTGGGCATAGAATACCTCATCGCCCCAACGGTTGAATATCTGTATTTCCGAATCGGGGAAATTGCCTTCCAAACAGCCGATGACCAGAGCATCGTTGACGTCGTCGCCATTAGGAGTGATCACATTGGGCACCAGGCAACTGTCATCAATAATAGTTATGGTAACGGCAGCTGTTGCACAACTTTCACTCATACAATTGTTGCAAATCTGATAAATAAATTGGACCGTACCTGCAAATCCTTCAGGTGCCGTATAGGTCATGGTGCCATCGGCATTAACCACAAGGGTCCCCCGGATTTCCGATAAAGGGGGTGTCAATACCGACACCGTCGTGGAAATGGAGCTGGTTACCACATCATTTTCACTTACATCAAAAGTGATGGAATCTCCCGGAGACACCGAATAATCGTCTGCAACTGCAAGAGGGTCTTCCGCTACAGCTATCATTATTTCTGCAATGTTGGAAATGCATCCGGGCGTCGATACCCAATAACTGATGATACAACTATCCGCCAACGTTGGTGAAATATCCAATACCGAAGTATTGGCACCCACAGGAATACAGCCAGGTGGGGCGGAATCCCAATTGTAGGTCACATCAGATCCAACTACCTCCGTCCCTATTAAAGTGCAGGACTCGCCCTGACAAATTACCCCATTACAATCGCTCAATAAACTAACCGTCGGCATTTCACCTATCTCCACCGGCACTGCTTCTGTAACAACACATTCACCCAGGGTCACCTCCACCGTCCAGGTGCCTTCCAGGGCATCACCGGGATCGAAGATCACCACATCCGCAGTGGTGAATTCACTTCCATCAGGCGCCGTCCATAACACGGCATCTACACCCTGGGCAGTGGCGCTCAACGTCAGGCTATCGCCACAAACGGGACTGTTGGAACTAACCGTTACCGCCGGGGCCGGATCAAACACAATGGGAATCGAATCCCACTGAACGCAGCCACTGGGTGCCGTACACAATACATTGTAAATGCCAGAAGTCGATGGGATAATCGGGCTGGGATCCATGGAAGACCAGCCGCCCGGCCCCGTCCACAGGTAAGTGGCCCCTGGGGTTTGGTCAACCGAAAGCACAACATCCGTTCCCGTACAAACAGTATCGTTGGGAGAAGCCGTCAGGTTGAGAGGAGAGAAGGGAAGTACCTCGATGGTGAAAACGCATTCTGCCGAATTGCCCGTGGTATCCGTTACCTCATAGCTCATCACGGTAAACCCAATCGGGAAAGTGTCGCCTGAATTGGGTCCGGGATGCACGATGGTAAACCCGGGACAATTGTCAGACATATCCGGCTCTTCAAAATCGATGATAAGGCTGTCGCAGGTGGCGTTTGGGGTGATGTTGACAATGATGTTGTTGGTATCGGCATAGATGACTTCGTCCATTCCAACAATGACGTTGGGAGAACAATCGATCACCGGCGCTTCGTTGTCCTCTATGATTACGTCGAAGGTGCAGGTATCCGTATTGCCGCCGGAATCCTCGCCAATGTACATCACCGTTGTGACGCCCACCTCGAAGAAGTCTCCCGGCTCGAAATTACTGGTAAGGGTGGCTTCCGTGTCGCATTCATCGATCACATTTGGCTGCGGCCAAAATACAGTGGCTCCGCACTGGCCGGTATCAGAAGATTGAAGAATATCCTGCCCCGGACAGTTATCCACCACCGGAGCGGTAACGTCCACTACTTCAACCGTAAAACTACAGGTCGTGTCATTACCCAGCGCATCTACCGCCAGGCAAATGACGGTGGTCAGGCCAATGTCAAACGTATCGCCCGGCATGTGCGAACAGCTTACCCCAACGGTCGAACAATTGTCGGTTGCGGTGGGAGGTGTCCACGAAACAATAGCGCCACAATAATCGGGATCGGCATCCAGCAAAAAGGGCTCAGGACAATTGACGATCACGGGTGCTTCTGTGTCTTCCACCACTACGTCGAAAGTGCAAATGGCCACGTTTCCTGACTCATCGGTGGCTGTATAGATAACAGTTGTCGTACCTGCATCAAAAATGCTCCCGGGATCGGGGCTGCCTTCATACACAATTAAATCTGAACAAAGATCAGTGGCCGTAGGAGGTGTCCAGGTTACTTCAGCCTGGCAATTACCTGATCCGGTTGGCGTGATAACAATATCTGAAGGCGGGCATACATCAAAAACCGGTGGCTCGGTATCAAAGACGATAACAATAAAATTACAAATGGCCTGATTGCCCGCCGAGTCGATGGCTATGTAGTTGATCTCATGTTCTCCCACTTCCAACTGAACAGGAGGAGGAGGATGAGACGAGGTGTTCACCTCCAGTCCACAATTGTCGGTAGCTGTTGGTACGATCCAATTGACGGTGGCCGTACATTCGCCGGGATCCACTTCCACTTCCATCGGAACAGTGGGGCATCCATCCCAGACAGGATCCACATCGTCAATTGTCACACTGAAAGAACATTCATCGGTGTTTCCAAAAATATCAACCGCCTGATAGGTAACAATGGAGGTGCCGGGTAAAAAAGCGATCCCACTGGCGTCATTTCCGCCAAAGGGACCGGTATCAGAAGTAAAAAACAGGGTGTCCAAAGTAGCCGGATCCACCAAAATGATGGGGCTGATATCGGTTGCTATGTTGTCACAAAATGTTGCGCTGGGCGGGCAGTCGATCAGATCGGTTGAGGTAGGTACAACTTGTATTGTAAAGTTGCAGGTAGCTTCATTTCCGGAATCGTCCAATACGGAGTAGGTGACAATGGTAGTACCTATCGGGAAAGCTGTCCCGCTGATGTCGAGTGTATCCACCAATCCGGTATTGGTGGAATAGGTGATGCTCACCACGTTGCCACAAACATCAGAAGCAGTAATACCCAGATTGTTGAGCACGGTATCAGTAACCCCGGGAGGCACCATGACGATCAGATCAGGAGGGCAGGAACTGATCACCGGATCATCGCCATCGATCACCTCCACCTCAAAGGAGCAATCGTCGGAGTTGCCATGTATATCAAAAGCTGTGTAGGTGATGGTCGTAATGCCGATGGGAAATACGTTGGGCATATTATTGACATCCCCTTCGCCCGACAACATTCCCGAAAAGGAATAAGCGACGGAGTCCAACCCACAATAATCAAAAGTCATGGAGTCTACAGGAAGGATCAGGTCGGGATTGACCGTGGCTTCGCAGTCGGAAGGATCGGCCGTGAAGGTGTCTACATTGGGGCAACCCACCGAAGGAGGCGTATTGTCGATCACTTCTACGTCGAAAGAGCAGGTAGCTGTATTGCCAAAAACGTCTTCCACAAAATAAGTAACAGTGGTAATGCCCACGTTGAAGGTTTCGCCGCCTGCATCGCCATCGCCTTCCAGTTCAGTAGCTCCGGAAAGGGTGAAGGTGAATACGACAATGTCATTTTCATCGGAGTTGATGATGAGGTCGATGCCAAACACCTGGTCACTGCAGAAAGGAGGATCGGCGTCTTGTGCCGGATTTACAACGTCGGGGCATTCAATATCGAGTGCTGTAGTAACATTTACCGTAAAGGAACAACTATCTACCATGCCATTTCCGTCGGTGGCGTAGTAGGTGACCGTCGTGATGCCGGGTTCGAAAGCGGTGCCGCTGGCATCGTCGGTGTTGGGTCCGGGAGTGGAAGTGGCTCCTGCCAAACTATAAGTGACTACGGGGTCGCCGCAGTTGTCATTGGCGGTAGCGCTGATGCCATCTACAACAATGGCTGTGCCCGAGTTCACCACGGTGTCTGCCGGGCAACTAATGGTGGGCAGTTCCATATCAATGATCGTAACCTCATAGGAGCAGGAGGTCGTATTGTCAGAAGTATCGGAAGCGATATACGTAACAGTAGCCGATCCAACCAAAAACCCTTCCTGGGTGGTAGGAGTAAGGGTGCCACCCGTACCGGTGGAGCTAACCATATACGTTACCTGATCGACGCCACAATTGTCGCTGAGGGCAACCGGCTGGGGCAAAGTCACCACGGCGGAGCAAAGTCCATCCGCATTGGGCATGTTGACATCTGCCGGGCAGGTAATGGCAGGAGGAAGGGAATCGAGCACGATAACATTAAAACTACAAATACTGGTATTGCCAGCGTCATCGGTGGCGGTGTAGGTAACCGTTGTCGTTCCCAAGTCGAAGAAGCTGCCGCTGTCGTGGGTACTGCTGATGGCTACCTGGTCGTCGCAAATATCAGTGGCAGAGGGAGAGAGCCAGGAGGCATTGGTGCCGCAGACCCCCGCATCTGAATATACGATGGTATCCGTCGGACAATTCGACAAAACAGGAGGATCCCCATCAATGACATTAACCAACACCGGGTCGGAAAATTCAAAATGTACCCCTTCAATCATCGAAACGCCGTTGCCGCCCGTCCAATCGCTGGTCAGATTCACCGTTGCTACCTGGCTGAAATCCTGGAAGGTAAGTACTGGTAGTGAAAAAGAACCGTTCAAGTCAAAATTCAAAGTAAAGATGATGGTACTGTCAGCCAGGGAGACCGGATCACCACCAGAAGGCCAGGTGAACCAAAGAGCCGAATCGGGGGCCGGTGGGAAAAAGCTGGCATTGGTCAGGTTATTTGATAAACTGCTGAAGCTAACCATTGAGGTATCCCAGAAAATGCCAAACTGCATACTGAGCATATCGATAAAATCGATCACCATGACGTCGATCGACACCGTGCCAGCGTCACAATCGAGGGTAACCTGTGGAATGATCTGCAGGAAAGTATCCGTTTGGCCAGGAGGAGTAAAATCGACAATAACATTGAAACTACAAACATCGGTATTGCCGCTGCCATCCGTGGCCGTATATTCAACCGTAGTAGTACCCGTGTCGAACGACTCTCCGCTGGCACTCCCGGTTCCCGATCCAACTACGTTCCCGTTCATGATCAGTTCATACGTTACCGTGGAGTTGACACAACTACTGTTCAGGTTAACGTAATCGATATCGTTGACCACGCCCGGTGCGTTGACGGTGGTGTCATTGGGGCAGTCGATGGCTGGCAACTCATCGCTGGTGTAAACCACCGTACCCGTATTAAAGTCAAATGGTAAAAACTGAACGAGTTGGCCATTTAAAATACCCGATACTTCCACATTTCCGCCTGTGAGCGGAGGACCCAAAGAGACGGAACCGGTAACTGCGTTGTTGGGCACGAAGCAAAGGGTAAAAATAGAGTCATTGTCTGGTACGCCAATGGGATTAAAACCCGTACTCCAGGAAATGCCGAGCAACCCTTCGTCGGTTTGATTGGGGTTGTAGGTGACATTGCCTGGAAGATAGTCCTCGTAAGTATCCAGTGTCATGGAGGCCGTATCCCAGGCAATGCTGAATTGCAGTGCTAAAATAGAGTCAAAATTGACGACATCAATGTCTACACAAAAGGTAGCTGCTCCACAGGGAACATCCACGCTTTCGGGTGTAAAAGTAACCGGGCCGTTGGTTTGAGCCCAACCAATGCTGAACCATAGCGTTAAAAAAAGAATGGAAAGTATTTTTCGCATGATTAGAGAGGGTTTCCTTAAAGGTAAAATGAAATAACAGACCCGCAAATATCGGAAGGCTTGTCGAATAACAGGTCCACAAAATAGATTGTAGGATTTGAATCTGTACGGGTAAAGCGACATAGATTTTCGGTTTCTGTTCAGTTGAATGCTGTCCGGGCTTTTTTTGCAAAATTAGCCAAATCTCTTTAATGCCCGGCGACAAAATAAAAAGATTACCAAAGGACAAACACCGCTGTCCTTTGGTAAGTCTTTTTTATAAAAACACCAATCGTAGATTTATTCTACAATGATCATTTGGCGGCTGGCGTGGTGCGTATTCGTTTTCAACTGATAGTGGATCACCCCGCTTGCCGGTAAGTCGCCTTTGGTGATAACGACTTCATTGTAACCTTTGTCCCCTGCTATCTCGATGGATTTGAGCTGACGACCTGTGACATCTGTCAACAACAAGGTCGCTTTCGTGCTTTCCGGCAGGTAGAACCCAATGATCGTTTCGTCTTTGAACGGGTTGGGCGTATTTTGCAACAGCGCAAAAGGCGCCGACAGTTCGTCATCGCTATCCGTAAATCGCAATTCCACATTATGCGGCTCATACGATTCGCCAAAAGCAACCGATTCAAAATGCGGCATCTGACCAATGCTCATCAACTCGCTCAATCGCATGCCATCCTTCAACACTTCAAACCGGTAAGTAAACAACACCTCGTCCGCTTTCATACTTTGGGTGTTGACCTCGTACCAGGTCATGACGATCATTCCCTGTTCGAGCAGGCTGAGGCCGAAATTCTTGCCGCTGAGGGCAGGCAGGTCGCCCATCAGTACATCGTCGAAACGCAGAACGGATGGGTCAAATTGCAGTATCCACTGATAGGCCAGGAGTTCCTTAAACTGATCGGCCGTCACCTCCACATCTATCACTTCGCCTGCTATCAGATCGCGGTCCTGCAAGTGGAAATACACTTTGTCGGAGGTATACGGATCGGCATCGGGAGGCACAATGCTCTGTGGGTTGGCGTCGCCCGTTACATCGCCCATTTTAATAGCAATGAAATCATTGTCTAAGGTATCCGACTGCAAGTTCATGAATACGATGCTCTCATCGTAAAGTGGTACAATAACCGAGGCATCGTTGAGCAGCATCTGAGCTGCCGGGACAAAACGCCAGGAAGGAGCACCGGCAGGCGGCGGCAGGGTATAGGCACTGGCCACATACTGGTTGAGCAGCAAGGCATCAAAAGTAGATACTGCTAAATCGTCGTTGACATCGCCGGCTATCTTTCGATAAACGGTAGCCAGGGTATCACAACAGCCCACTGCGTGTTGCTGAATGGCAGAAACATCCGCCGAATTGACGCCATTGGGCCAGTTGAGGTTCTTATGTGGGAATACCTGATAGTCGCCCGAATTGGTTACAATAAAGGAATAAGCGCCATCCGGTCCGGTCTGGTCTACTTCGATCGGGTTGTTGATGCCACCCAATACATTTAGATCGACATCGACCGTATTGGCGGGTTGTCCGTCTTCATCGTAAATGTCACCGGCTATAAGTATTTGAGTGATTACTATTACTCCGTCTGTTACGCAGGGCATCAGGTTGGGAGAAACCGTTGTACCATATATATAAGATACTTCCGATTCGCTGCCATTGAGTGCGATGGTTTCATCGACGAAGGAGAAGTCGTTCAAATCGCCCGTCAGCAGTATTTCAATAAAGAAAATCGTCTCCCCATCCAGGATGGTCTGATGGTTGGGGTTTTGCCAGCTTATGACAATCTGGTCGTATTCAGGTGTGTAAATGGTATCGTAAACGGTAGAATCCTGACCCATAGACCCAACAATGATCATCGAATCGATGTCCGAAATAAAGGAATCCGTCTGGATGATCTCCGAGTCGAAAATACCCGGAGCTGATTCCAATTGCGGATGAATGCTACCCATATTTACACCCACAAACTCCGCCACATCCGCATCAAGAATTTCCAGTGGCAACTGGAAGCTGCTTACGTGTGTGAAATTAGTAACCGTGATCGGCACCTGGATGATTTCGCCTGCACCGCCATTCACCACGCCGTTGCCGGGGCCCCCTACATGGAAGCAGGTGGGCGGGTAGGTCACCTCTACGTTGGCTGTACAAGTGGCCGTGGTACCAAAACTATCGGTGACAGTAAGTGTCACGATGTTGGTGCCAAAGTTGGTGGTATTGAAAGTGGAGGGGAAAACGTCAAGACTAGCTACTCCCGAACAGGCATCCCAACTGCCATTGTCGATGTCTGTAGCCTGGATGGTTGCCTGGCCATTTTCATCGACTCCTACCGTGAAATTCTGACAAATTGCCACAGGAGGTTCGAGGTCCTGGATTTCGACAGTAGTCTGACAAGAGGTCATCAATCCGCCTTCATCTACTGCAGTGAGCGTAACAGTATGTTGCCCTGTCTGGTCACAGTAAAATACATTGGGAGTTACAAAAACGGTGTCAAGTCCACAATTGTCCGAAAAACTACCCATGTAGGAGGGCAAAATAACAACAGAGTCTACACCAGGAGGAATGCTGATCGAATTGACGGAACAAAGCACCACTGGAGCGATGCCATCAATTACAGTCACGTTGACGGTGGCCATACCCTGGTTTCCGCAGGGGTCGGTTACGGTGAAAGTTACCGCTGTAGTACCCAGCGGATAATTGCCACTGGCATTGCTGCCGCCATCACCTATGCCGAAAGGTGCGTTGTTGGTAACCGTCAGATTGGCGTCGGCCGCGCAATTGTCGGAGTAATCCGTTGGGTCAATTGTCAGGGCGACATTGGCGAAGCAATCGTTTTGGTTGGCGGTAACATTGATGTTAGATACAAAGGTAGGACTGATGACGGGATCGGTATTGTCTTCGATCATCAGGGTTTCGACGGCGGAGGCTGTATTGCCGTTGACATCGGTGGCCGTCCATATGCGCGACAGGGTATAATTGTAATTGCCACAATCATCCGGATTGCCCGTTTGGTCGTCCGTTTCATTGTAATTAATGCCGATGATGTCGCAATTGTCGGTTGCAAAAACATTATATCCCAGGGTGTCGGGAAGGTTGCCACATTCGTGAACGGTTGCAGAAGGAGCGGGTACATTAAACAGTGCCGGAGGCATCGTATCCAACACTGTAACAATAGAACTACAAACCCCTTCGTTGCCCGCTTCGTCGGTGATGAGCACGGATACGGGTACCGGGGCCCCCACCTGGGTGCAATTAAAGGTATTTGGAACCAGGCTAAAGGCCAGGTTCGCAGGATCGGTACAATTGTCGGTAGCCGATCCGGGGATGGCATTGAAGAAACCGTCGGCATTATTATTCAAAAGTGTCCAGTTGGGCAGTTCCAATGCGCCGCTAAAGCCGGGGCTGAAATTGGTGATCTGCATCTCACCGGGACCAAACAAATTGTCAACTGTGAAAACGTAAAAGCCGAATACATCGCCCCCATTCAAGTTGACTACTTCGCTTCCAGAGTCTCCACTTGTCCCCGTTAGTGCTGTAGGGGTTCCATTCACGATATAGCCAGCAAAGTCAAAACCTGGAAGATCAATGCTAAAATAATCCCAGTCGAATGTAAAAGTGGTAGCAAAGGGCACCGTAATCTGCAGTTCTGTAAGACCACTGTTAAATGGTGCTGGCATTGCATTTTGATTATCACCCCCAACGAGATTTACTCCACTTGGTGTCAGCACATCAAATGGTCCGAGAGCCGCATTGCCATTGGCATCGAGGTATACGATGACATCTTCACAACTGGCGGTGGGGGCCTCCGTGTCCGGAAACACATCGATCTCCTGCAACTGCTGGGCAGTATTCCCATTGCCATCGTCGTATACCCAGGTAATGTCGTGCTGACCAACCGGGAATTCATATTGAGGAACCTGGGTGGAAGTGGCATTGGTACACAACTCCAGGGTCCAACTGTCCAGTGTGCCCAGGTCGCCGGCTGCATTATCAGAAATATTCAACACCCAATCGCCATTTGGATTCTCGTTGTTGAACATGGCTAATGGAACTACACTGTTGAAGGTACCCGAAATCGCAAATGGAGGCCCTGCAACACCTGGCCCTGTAACAGAAGGGTTACAGACGTTTTCAACACCACCCGTCACTGCGTCATCGTCAAAAGTTACATCCATATTATCTTGATCGCATCCAAAACCAAAGTTCGTTGCAGGGGCACCCGGTTGATTAAACAACTCAACCGTGGTTCCATTTGGTGAAGTAAGTGTAACCGTCAAATCTCCTACCCAAGTATGAGTCGAAGTTAGAGAAATATTGACGTCTTCAATAATTGGGTCGAGGCCCACCACACTTATGACGGAGTTGATGCCACCGAAGTCATTGTCGGTTATATTGAGAGGTGTATCGGTGCTGCTTCTGGTAGTTGAGATACAAGGTCCTGTTGGTGCACCACAGTCAGGTCCGAGGTAAGTAGCCACCGTAGGGAAAGGCACACCACAGATCAGGTTACCACAAGCGTCAACGGCTGTAGGAGCGGTAACGATCAGCGGTCCACATTCACTAAATAAGGGGTCCAGTATTCCACCAGCAGTTGTTGGGGTGGGGTCGTTGTCTTCGTCCAGCGTAAGCGTAAAAGTACAACTGTTCGATAGGTTATTGGCCGCATTGTCAGTCACGGTGAAAGTCACGTCAATGGTCTCTCCATCGGCCGGGGTAGAAAGGGCAGAAAGCAAGGTGCCTGGTGCCGGACTTTGGACGATGGTAAAGCCAGTAGGGCAGTTGTCATTGACGCCCAGCAAACCGCGATAGTCCCCCAGCATGGCGTCGGTATTGCAACTGGCGAAATGAAGTAGGTCGTTGGGTGGGCAGGTGACTACTGGAGCTTCTGTATCTTCTATGGTCACTGTAAATGATGACATGGTAGAATTGCTACAGGCATCGGTGACCGTGTATTCAACGGTTGAAATTCCTACCGGGAAGTCCGCGAAATCGGTTCCACCACCGGAGTTGATGATGATGGTACCGGTGTTGCCTTTGGGGTCGGTGGCTTCTACGGTTAGGGTTTCGCCGGGGCAGTTGTCGTCGGTAGTCGGTGTGGGCCAGGATATGGTATTGTCACAATTACCTACGTCGTTGGGTTGGGTCATATCCGAAGGGAAGACAGTGAAAGAGGGTATGGTCGTATCGACAACTGTAATCGTCTGTACACATTGGTCCGATAAGCCGCATTCATCGGTAGCCGTCCAGGTTCGGGTGATGGTGTAATTATTGAAATCGCAACCAACGCCTTGGGTGCTGACGTCCGACCAGGTTAAGGTTATGTCTGTTGGGGCTGAGCAGTTATCTGTTGCGGTGGCATGGCCTGCTGGCATAGGCACTATCCAATCGATGGTAATACCGAAATCGTGCAGACAACCTCCGTCGCCACCAGTATTATCAGTTATATTTAAAAACCAGTTGTCTCCATTCGTTAGAGGCTGGCCAATAAAATTATCGAAATTGCCAGCAGGTTGGACGTTACCTGAAATGGTAGCATCTACCAGATAGTAACCAGGACAGGTTTCATGATCACCTGCTCCATCGTCGTAACCACTACAAACGGCCGGACCGGAGGCCCATTCATCAAATGTTGCGCTAATGTTACTATCGTTTCCACATAATGATGAAAGGACATTTTCAGTAAGACCAGGACTTACAACATCAATCACCAAATCTCCTATCCAGGAATGATCCATGCCTATATCCAGATAGACACCTGTCACAACCGCTCCTGCCGGAATGCCTGCTAATGATACCATTTCTGAAGCAACCAAACCAGTTGTTGCATCAGCCCAGGCAGTGTTGGGTGAAGCCGTAAAGACAAAAGAACCTACAGGACTAGGAGAGGTAGGCTGATCGCACTCCAAAGTAATATCCGGAGCACAAACAATCACCGGATCGGTCATATCCATCACTGTAATGGTTTGAACACAAACCACAGAAGCGTTCCCACATTCATCCATAGCCGTCCAGGTACGATCAAAACTGAAGTTGGAGACACAGTCGTTGGGGGGAGCTAATGGAGCTGGTGGTCCATCTACAAAAGTAAAGGTAATATCGGCTGGCGCACTACAATTATCCGTTGCCAAGGGATACATCAAATTGGTTGAAGTAGCCGGATCAAGATCAGTATCACAGTCGACGGTTACGTCCGCACAAGAAGTAATCAACGGATCGGTCGTATCATCGACTGTAATCGTTTGGTCGCAAACAGAAGAATTACCTTGCTCGTCGGTGGCCCTCCAGGTTCGGGTGATGGTGTAATCGTGTTGAGAACAGCCAGAAACACCTTGTGTACTTGCATCCGTCCAAGTGATGATAATGTTGCCCGTGACAGTACAATTATCCGTTGCTGTTGCGGCACCCGTATTACTGGGGTCGGAGCTTTCGTCGCATTCAATAGCCACATCTGCAGGACAGACAATAATCGGGTTGGTGACATCATCAAAGGACACGGTAATCATAACGAGAGGACTTTCCGATCCACCTTGCACATTGTCATCATCAGCAACAACCATGTAATTGCCTGGAGGGAAGGTAGTGACATTATTTTCACTGCCGTCGCAGACCCAGGAGGCAGTACCGTCTCCGGGAATATAGAGTCCACCAAGATAAAAGTTGAGTTCAAGACAACCTATACCACCTGTGGGTGTTACGAATGCACTCATAGTAGCAGCATCCATGGTTGCAGAAGGTGTTGTCAAAACTACATTTGTGTTCAACACATTGGTAGTACACTGAGCGAATAGTTGTTGCCCGAAAAACAGGGAACATAAAATAAGGGTAAGGGAAGCCAGCAGCCGGTGAGAGCCCCCTTTGATTTTTTTCTTTAGTGCGTCGTTCTGGGATGTAAATTTGAAAATCATGATTCTGCTTTTGGTGTTTAAATAAAAATCATACAGAGGTTACGCCATATCGACAGAGATATGTCGATATACCATAATGTATAGACCAGTCGCTCTGATGCGACGAGCTATCAGCTAAAGTTTAGAGACTCAATCAGGGGATATAGACTGGAAATTGTAACTGGGCTATTGCCAGAAAGGAATAAAGCAATTCAGGAAAGGAAATCGGTTTTCCCGGTTGTTCGTTTACTTCATTCTGAATTTCGCGCCTATAAGACTTTACCGGTCAGTGGCTTAACAAAAATAGCCTAAAGTCCGGCTTGGGGCCTAAAGTCTGTGTCGACAAGTACTACCGCAAGCGGTAAAACCTGCCTCAATGGGTATATACAGAACGTGTGTGGGCCTGTTATACGCAAGGATTAGTTTAGAGATTCAAAAAGATAAGGCGAAATGAGATGCTGACTCACGGTCAACCGGGTTGGTGTTGATTTTTGTTCATGGATTAATAAGTTTTGTTTCGGTCTTAAGCTCCAAAATAGGGGGGAACTTATTGATTCGTTATTTCAAGAGATATGTTGCTATTTCAAAATTCGGGATAAAGGTAAATATTTTTTCATCAATAAACCAAAAAAAATCATATTGTTTTTCATATTACCGTTTTTCAGGTATACGAGAATAATAAATAATTATTAATTAGTAATTATTGAATATTCATTGCATCCTGCTGCGTTTCACCAGGTATCCCTGCAACACCTGTTTAAATCCGGCGTGGATGTCGGCCTCTATCAGGTCGATCTTGTATTGGAGGCATTTCACTTTTAACTTTTCAGTAAATTTTGCCATTTGAGCGACATACCGCTCCTTCACCTGGTTGGATTGCAGACGGATGCGCTCTCCCGTTTCCATATCGATGAAGAGATAGGGCCGGTTTTCAAATTCAAAATTAATTTCTTTTGATTTATCGACCACATGAAAAAGGACTACTTCGTGTTTGTTGTGTTTGAGGTGTTGGAGAGCAGCGAAGAGATCATCTGTCTGTTCGGACTGTTCAAACATATCGCTGAAAATAATGACCATCGACCGTTTGTGTATGCTGTCGGCGATCTGGTGGAGGGCTTGTGCGGCGGAGGTCGATTTGTTGTGTTCCGGGTTGTCGATCATTTTTTGGAGATAGGTCAACATCAGCCGGTAGTGAGCGGTGCTGGACTTGCAGCGGGCATGGGTGCGCACTTCATTGTCGAACAGGCTTAGGCCAAATGCGTCTCGCTGCTTTTTCAGCAAATGCATCAAAGAAGCTGCCGAGAGGGCCGAAAAGCGTAATTTGTTGATGTAGTCTTTACTGTTTTTGGTGACTTCCGGGAAATACATCGACGAAGAGGTGTCGATGACGATCTGGCAGCGCAAATTCGTTTCTTCCTCAAATTTTTTGGTAAAAAGCCGGTCGGTGCGGGCATAGACCTTCCAGTCGATGTCGCGGGTAGATTCGCCGGGATTGTAGAGGCGGTGTTCCGCAAATTCAACCGAAAATCCATGAAAAGGGCTTTTGTGCAAACCAATGATGAATCCCTCTACCACCTGTCGGGCCAGCAGTTCGAGGTTGCCGAGATTTCTAACGTCGTAATTGTCGAGTAATTCCATAGGAAATGCAAAGGTAGTGTTTATACTATTTATTTTTTGAGCTTTACTTTGTGGTAATTGCCATAGCGATTCTCGCCATTTAGCGAGTGGACGTTGATTAGACTACGCCTTTTTGAGTGTGAAAGTTGCTCTTAAGAAAAAACCCCTCCGGCATCAACTGCTCAAAGGGGTTTTCTAAAAACTGAAAAATTATGAAAGGTATTATGCCGCAGTAAGCTGGGCTTCAATTTTTTGTGACAGGGCCTGTTTGGTCGTTACACCAACGTGTTTGTCGACCACTTCGCCATTTTTAAGGATCAAAATAGTGGGGATGCTTCGCACGCCGTATTTCATGGAAATCGCCTGATTGTGGTCTACATTCAATTTTCCGATAAGGGCCTTACCATCGTATTCCTTCGACAATTCCTCGATGATAGGGGTGATCATTCGACAAGGGCCGCACCATTCAGCCCAAAAATCGACAACGGCTACACCTTCATTGTCCAAAACTTTTTCCTGGAAGTTGGTGTCTGTGAATTCAAATGCCATGATAGTTTATCTTTTTTTTATAAAATTAATTAGTTCCAATGCCGTATACAACAGCTTTGCTGGAAATTGGTTGCAAATATATGCATTTATGTTGAGGTTAGTGTCCTGCAAAAGACACGGAATTTGCGCCTGTAATTTTCTGCTTGGTTACGTCTATACCAGCCAGCCGCCCGTCCGTCACGACCCGCCTGGATTGGACATACAGTCCCACATCTTAAGCACTAGATAGCGAACCTACGGCCCGCTGACTCACCACTATATTGGTACTACAAAGATATAGCTCCGTTGGAGCGAAATATGTATTCATAACTGCTGACTTGTTGGTAAACTATCTCCGTTCGTCGCGGTATGCAACCGCAATGCTCGCTAGTCAATTGCAGCACCTCTTAAACTTTGTCTTGAACTTGAACGTACCCTTCCTCATATCATTAAAGGTTGAATTATAGCATACAATTCCTCATAAGTGAAATTTTGCTTATATATCAGGTTGGTGCCGTCCTGGTTGTTCGACAGGATCAATACGGGTTGAATACCACTAAAAAGACTGGCGTAAGGATTTCGTGCATCGTAATCTTCCAGCCCGGTGAGAATGTAGTTGTTGTTGATCAGTCCCAGGGCACGGATGTGGACGTTCACCTTGTCTATTTCGTCCAAAAGGTCGACATTGATGTGGTGAATGGCGATGGATTGGGGGTTCACCTCCGCCTGTAGCTTGGAGAGATGATGCAACAGGTCATCACAAGAGGGGCAGTTTAGTTTCCACAGGCAGTAAACGTTCAACCCCCGGCTGCCCTTGTCGATGAGGTGTACGAGGTCGTCGACGAGCATGGGGGTGGCGACAATGCCGGAGGCAGTGGCCAGTTTTTGTTGGTCTTCTGCCGAAAGGTCGGCAGCGACCAATGCCTCTCCATGAGGTTTGGCCGCCTCGGTGGGGTTGACGGATTTTTTAGCACGGGTGTTGTGGCAGCCAAACGCCAATACGCCCAATGCAAATAGTAGTAGAGCACGGCACAGCATAGTTTCACATATTTTTATCTTATACAAAAATAGCATATTTGATGCCAGTACAAGAAAGGATGAAGCAAAACTTGGGTAAAATGGTAAAAAAGAGACAGGACAAGCGCTATCTGTGGATCGGATTAGGAGTTGCGTCGCTGCTGATTCGCTGGCTGTTGACTCTCCAGCCGGTCTGGGCTGAAAATGGATACAGCAGGGGTTTGTTTCGGATGGTACGATGGGGTTTTGATCTCGTGGTTGGTTGGATCCCCTTTCCGCTCATTTATGCAATTGTATTGTTGGTGCCTTGTTGGGGGATATGGAAGTTGGTCAAATCCGTCAGGCAGGCCAAGGGCTTTGGCAGCAAAATAGGGGAGGTGGTTCTTTCGCTTTTGGCATTTGGGGGAGCACTTATCACGTTGTTTTTGTGGCTGTGGGGCTATAACTATGATCGCATTCCCATCGAGGATCACTTGGGGCTGACACCTCTGCCGCTTTCGCAAACGGAACTCCGGCAGGAACTGGAAAAGTACACCTCCAGGATCACTCAAAGCCGGGAGGCTCTCGATACATCAGAAAGTCTTGATTTTTCCAGTGAAACAGGATGTAAAAGAATAGAAAAGGAGGTTTCAGCTACGGTTGTAAACACTATGTTACAATGGGGGTATCCCGCAAGTAACAACCTTCCCGTGCGCACCTTGTTGAAAGGAACCCTTTTGCGTATTGGGACGGCTGGTTTCTATCTCCCATTTACCGGCGAATGCAACCTCGACGGTGGATTGCATCCCCTTCAGGTGCCCTACGTCATGGCGCATGAAATGGCACATGGTCAAGGAATTGGCGACGAGGGTTCCTGCAACTTTATCGCCTTCCTGAGTTGTATCAATTCGGAGGACCCTTACGTCCGGTATTCGGGATACCTGTCCTTTTGGCGCACCCTTGCCGCCAACTACCGGGTTTATCAACCGGAGAAATACGCTGCTTTTCGCAAAACACTACCCAGTGGCATCATCGCCGACCTCGACGCCATCAATGCCAACAATCGCAAGTATCCCGATTTTTTCCCCAGCCTACGCGATGCCACTTACAATGCCTACCTCCATGCCCAGGGCATTGAGGAGGGAATGCAAAATTACGACCGGGTGGTGGTGCTGGTGCGGGCTTATTTTTTGAATTAGCGCGACTCCCGCCCTTTTTGCCTAACCGGCAGGCGGTAAGGTTGACACAGTTTTCTGAAAAGTCTCTTGTTTGCAAAACAATCCTTCGCGCCCGTTTTCAGCCATAAAAAATTTTATCCCGCTGTTGCGCAATTCCCCATTTTATTCAAAATTATTCAAAATAAAACCTACTTTTGTCGCGCATTTTCAGAAAAATTTCAAACACAAAACAAAATCAAAATATGCGCGGAAAAAAGATCACTATGACGGATGGTAAACTGACCGTCCCCGACCATCCGATCATCCCATTTATTGAAGGCGATGGCATTGGGCCGGATATTTGGGCGGCAGCCGTAAGAGTATTCGATGCAGCCGTCGAAAAAGCCTACAAAGGCAAGCGCTCAATCGTCTGGGAAGAAGTATACGCCGGCCAGAAAGCCTACGACCGAACCGAAAAATGGCTCCCCGCCAAAACGCTTAGCACCATCAAAAAATACCTGGTAGCCATCAAAGGCCCGTTGACTACTCCGGTAGGAGGAGGGATCCGCTCCCTCAATGTAGCCTTGCGGCAAAAGCTGGACCTCTACGCCTGTGTCCGCCCGGTGCGGTACTTCAAGGGAGTGCCGTCGCCCGTCCGCGAACCCCAAAACGTAGATATGGTCATCTTTCGGGAAAACACCGAAGACATCTACGCCGGTATCGAATACCTGCACAACACCGCTAAACTGCGCAAACTGAAAAAGTTTTTGATAAACGACCTCAAGGTCAAATCCATTCGCTTCCCCAAAACGGTATCTCTGGGCGTCAAACCCGTTTCCGTCGAAGGAACGGAGCGGTTGGTTTGTTCTGCCATCGACTTTGCCCTGGCCAATGGTCGCTCATCCGTTACGCTCGTCCACAAGGGCAACATCATGAAATTCACCGAAGGCAAATTCAAAGAATGGGGCTATGAAGTGGCGGAAAAAAAATATCGTAGAAAAGTATTTACCTGGGCTCAATACGACCGCATCAAAGCCAAAAGAGGCAAAGCCGCTGCCGACAAGGCCCAACAAAAAGCCCTCGACCGGGGAGCCCTCCTGATCAAGGACGTCATCGCCGACGCCTTTCTCCAGCAGATACTCACCCGCCCGGCCGAATACAGCGTCATCGCTACCCTCAACCTCAATGGCGACTACATCTCCGACGCCCTCGCCGCACAGGTAGGAGGCATCGGCATAGCGCCGGGCGCCAACATCAACTACCACACCGGCATCGCCATCTTTGAGGCCACACACGGCACCGCTCCCAAATATGCGGGCATGGACAAAGTCAACCCCAGCTCGGTCATCCTGTCTGGCTCGATGATGTTGCGTTACATCGGTTGGAACGAAGCTGCCGACCTGATCGAAAAAGGGGTGGGAAAATCCATTCAGAAAAAGCGGGTTACCTACGACTTTGAGCGTCTTATGAAAAAAGCAACCCTTTTGAAATGCTCAGAATTTGGCAGCGAGATCATCAAAAATATGAGGTGATTTGTGAGTGTGTGACAAATCTACCTGGCGGTAGACAGGCCAGTCCCGCCGCCGTGCCTAACCAGCAGGCAGAAAGGGCGGGAATCGCTGCGAGTTATTGCCACAAAGGCACAGAGACACAAAGATTCACACCTTGCCTGCCGACACAGGCAGGGAGAAAATCTCTGTGCCCGCCTTCCGACCGGCAGGTACGTCGCGCGCACTCAGGTAATTTCGAGAAGCAGCTTACGCTGAAAAGGAAGAGCCGCAGCCGCAGGTATCGGTGGCATTGGGGTTGTTGAAGGTGAAACCGCGGTTGTTGAGTCCCTCTGTCCAGTCGATCTCCATACCCAGTAGGTATATGGCGTGGGATTTTTGCATGTATACGGTCAATTCTTCGATGGTAAAAGAATCATCGTTTTCCTTTGGATTGTCAAAACCAAGGATATAGGAAAAACCGGAGCATCCGCCTCCTTTCACCCCGATGCGCAGGCCGTGATCGTCGGGTATGGACTGCTCTTCCCGGATGCGACGCAGTTGTTTCAGTGCTGTATCGGTGATGGTGACGGGTAAAACGGCGTTTTTCTCTGTCGTCGTATTCATTTGCGATGCATTTGTTAATCGTATACAAATTTAAGGAAAAAATCTAACGAATAAAACACCATTTTGGTTGACCTAAAAGGAGTATTTTACGTAAAAACTGTGTCCTACGCTCCAATTTGCGTTTTGAAAAGTACCTGAATTAGACAACAATTGAAGGAATACAGCTACGAAACCAGCAATTGAACAAGGTCTCCCCATTTTTTTAATCGTTATGTAAAAGAGAATCAACAACCAATAATCAACAACCGTGAAGGACTATCGCCAATCACTGCGCATATCACTACACCTTCACGGCACGCAAACAACCAACAACCCATGCCAACCTGGTTAACCGTCATTCTGGAAATCATCAAGATCAGTGTTCCGGCGTTGATCGTCTTTGCCACTGTATACTATTTGCTTAAGCAACATCTGGATGGCCAATACCGGCTCCAGGCCATGGACGCCCGCAAAAGGCAGCAAAAAAGCACCTTGCCCATACGCCTGCAAGCCTACGAGCGCATCGCCCTGTTTTGCGAAAGAATATCTGTGCCCAGCCTGGTGCTGCGTGTACGCGATGACGGTATGAAAGCCGGCGAACTACATCTGGCCTTGCTGTTTGCCATCCAAAAAGAATTTGAACACAACATTACCCAACAGGTATATGTGTCGGAAAACCTCTGGAAGATCGTCCAGTTTGCCCGCGACGATACCATGACCCTCATCAACCAGGTATACGACCAGTTTAAACCCGATGACCCGGCCCTGACCTTCAGCAGGGCTCTCCTCCAAACGGCCGCCCAGCGCCCCGTCCAACCCCTCGACAAAGCCCTGGAGGCCATCCGAAAAGAGGCGGGGGTATTGCTGAAATAGTTGATTTATAGTGCCAGGTTCATTTGATAAAAACAAGTTCATCATACTTTTAGAGAATGAAATCTCTGATGTATTTATTACCCGCTCGTCGAAGTCTGCGACTTCGATGCACCCATAATGAAGTAATAAAACAGCAACCTTTCAATAAGTACGGACAATCACCAGCTGGGCCACTCTCCGGGGGCCATACTGCGGCTTCAGCCAAACCGTATAATGGCCATTCTTCCAACCATCAAGGTCTATTGTTAGTATCTTATTCCGCACCGTTTGGATGGATTCCTGGTACACACTCTGCCCAAGATTATTGACGATGTCGAGGGAGACCGGCATAGACAAAAATTCTTCCACATCGACGTAAACATGTTGTTGGGCAGGGTTGGGCCAAAGACGCAATTTGTTCGTCTCTTCCGGCGCCTTCAGCGGAGAGGGAGCAGAAGCGGGAATGTTAATCAGATAATCCTCCACCTCTCCGAAAGGGATGGTTCCGCAAGCGGATGTGGCATGGCTGCCCCGCTGTAAAACGACCCGCATGCTATGGGTTCCCGGAAGGGCGTTGGGCGGCACATTGACCTGCCCGCTCCAGGTATGCGTAATGGATGATCCACTGGCCAAATTGGTGAGGTGGCCCGTAAGAACTTCGTTCGATTCAAACAGACCGTCGCCATCGAAATCAATGAAAACAGAAAAATAAGGATCGTGGGCATTGTAACTAAACGTCACGTCGATCTCGATGGGAAACGACTGCCCGGCCATTAAACCGGCGGGAGTCAGGTTGGTGAAATCGGAATAGGCCGTTTTACCAGATGGATGGTCCAGATTGGATAAGGACACCCGCGAGATCCACTCATGCCAGGGAAAGTCCGACGCTGCCGCACAATCGACAGGATCGCCTGATCCCGTGGGATCATTGTTATCACAATCGGCATCTGTAAGTCCAATGCCGTAGCGGACCAGGTAATAATTGCCCCCGATTTCTACCAATTCTCTGAAAGGGTACTGGCCAAAGGGTACTTTTTGGGCTGACCATAACAAATTGTTTCCGTCGCTGTGTTCCAGATACAATGTATCCTGGGCAGGAATGTAGGCAAATGGCGGAAAGCTATTGCTGTACGAATGTGTTTCATTGGCGGTGAGGGTAGTGCCGTCGCTGGCGGGCCCGGTAAAGGCCACTGAATTGGTGTACTGGATGGCCCCTCCAAACCCGCTGTTGGTATGGGTGGTGGTATAGGTTTTGAAAGGAATAAACTGGTCGTTGGAAAAAAGATAAGCACCGTTGGTCACGCTGTTGGTGTTGAGAAAACCACCTCCACCACCGGAGGAGCCCCCCATCGTGGTCATCAGCCAATGGCCGCATTTGGTAACGTGTAAATCGATTTCGTCCAGGACAGATACCGCCCCCGACAAAGAGGAAATGACTTCTGAGGATTGGACGCCCAATTGGGTGTCCATAACCATCAAAACCGCTTCGTTGGAACCCAGAAAATTAGTGCCCTGATTGTAGATGATGAAAAACCGGTCGGCAAATACGGTTTCCAAATCGTGTACAAAAGCGAAGGTAGAACCCGGCGTAACAAAATCAGCCGTATGCAGTATGTTCAGGTCAAAATCGGTCTTCACCAACCGCAACCCCCTGTCTGCTTCATTGGGATAATTGGCTCCTTCGAACTGATAGCCGGCAAAGACAAAACCGCCGTCAAAAGCAATGATCTGTTCGATGGTATCGTAGGCTGTAACCAAATCGTTGGGCAGCGGTTTGGTCCATTCGACAAAACCGGGATAGGTGAATTTTACCAATTCGCCATTGTCGATGTAGTACCGGGGCCTGGCCAGTCCCGGCTCTTCGCCGATATGGTTGGTAGCAATGATGTTGCCACCGGCATCGATCTCGTGTTCAAAGGCATTGAGGCTGGAAATCGTGACTAATTTTAAATTCCCGTTGGGGAAATATTCCGAACAATGGAAACTGCCGTGTTGTCCGTCGTAAATATCACAGGGCAATCCGGTATTTTCTTCCAGGGTAAGGGGTTGGGAAAAGACATTGTTGGATTCATCCGATTCCGTTACCATGTTGAAGTTGTCCACAATAAATAGCAAATAATAAGTCCCCGGTGTGGTGCCATCGGGTATAAAAATATCCATATCGCCCGGGATGATGACGCTTACTCCCAATTCGTCATGGGTTAACGTATTGAGCAAGAGGTCATCGTTTGAAAAGGAGGGGTCTGCCGATAAATAGGCAGAAAAATAATACGTCTGCGGAGTACTGCCTGCATCTGCATTGAACAATTCGTAAGGAATCGTATACACCCTGCGGACTTCCGCCACACCAGGAGCGGTGAGGTCGGATACGATCAGATCGGGCAATCCGGGATTGGAGCCACCCGTCAGGCAGAATTCATCGGCGAGTACGTCACCGGTACTACCCGTTTTCAGCAAGGTGGCCAATACCGATGCTGCATTGGCGGGAGCGATGGCACTCACCGTGTTTTCGACGTATTGGCCGGTGGCGGGTTCGCTTTCCTGGAAGGTGCTGAGCACGTTGCCGTTGGCATTGAGGAAGCGTAGGCGGAGGAGGAAGTTGTTGGTAACCGCTTTGATCTGAGCGGAAAAAGTCAGTTCATCTCCCGGAGCCACCGGCACTTCCTGGATCAGTTTGGTGTAATCCTGACCGCTGATCAGAGCGGCGTTGTTGCCGGAGTAGGCATCGCTGCTGATCGTCACCGGAGCGATTCCATCTACGGTCCAGGGGTCGAGGGTGGTATTGTTGTTTTCAAATCCCGGATTTTCTAACATATTGTTTACGCAAGTGCCTGGATCGTCAGGTGAAACCGTGATATTAAACGAACAAACGCTGACATTACCGGATAGATCCTCTGCTGTATACTCGACAGTGGTGGTGCCCAGCGGGAAAAAATCGCCGGGAGCGTAGTTGCCGGACAGGCTTGCAGTGGAGCAGGCATCCGAAGCTGTGGGCGGTGTCCAGAAAACCATTTCTCCATTGGCGCTGGTTGTTATGGAGATGTCAGTCGGGCAGTTTTCGATCACAGGTGGCGTGAGGTCGGGATTGCAGGGATCAACCACACTGCCCGTCAGGCAAAAATCATCGGCGAGTACATCGCCCGTACTACCCGTTTTCAGCAGAGTGGCCAATACCGACGCCGCATTGGCGGGAGCGATGGCACTCACCGTGTTTTCGACGTATTGGCCGGTGGCGGGTTCGCTTTCCTGGAAGGTGCTGAGCACGTTGCCGTTGGCATTGAGGAAGCGTAGGCGGAGGAGGAAGTTGTTGGTAACCGCTTTGATCTGAGCGGAAAAAGTCAGTTCATCTCCCGGAGCCACCGGCACTTCCTGGATCAGTTTGGTGTAATCCTGACCGCTGATCAGAGCGGCGTTGTTGCCGGAGTAGGCATCGCTGCTGATCGTCACCGGAGCGATTCCATCTACGGTCCAGGGGTCGAGGGTGGTATTGTTGTTTTCAAATCCCGGATTTTCTAACATATTGTTTACGCAAGTGCCTGGATCGTCAGGTGAAACCGTGATATTAAACGAACAAACGCTGACATTACCGGATAGATCCTCTGCTGTATACTCGACAGTGGTGGTGCCCAGCGGGAAAAAATCGCCGGGAGCGTAGTTGCCGGACAGGCTTGCAGTGGAGCAGGCATCCGAAGCTGTGGGCGGTGTCCAGAAAACCATTTCTCCATTGGCGCTGGTTGTTATGGAGATGTCAGTCGGGCAGTTTTCGATCACAGGTGGCGTGAGGTCGGGATTGCAGGGATCAACCACACTGCCCGTCAGGCAAAAATCATCGGCGAGTACATCGCCCGTACTACCCGTTTTCAGCAGAGTGGCCAATACCGACGCCGCATTGGCGGGAGCGGTGGCGCTGACCGTGTTTTCGACGTATTGGCCGGTGGCGGGTTCGCTTTCCTGGAAGGTGCTGAGCACATTGCCGTTGGCATTGAGGAAGCGCAGGCGGAGGAGGAAGTTGTTGGTAACGGCTTTGATCTGAGCGGAAAATGTCAGTTCATCTCCCGGAGCCACCGGCACTTCCTGGATCAGCTTGGTGTAATCCTGGCCGGTGATCAGAGCGGCGTTGTTGCCGGAATAGGCGTCGTTGCTGATCGTCACCGGAGCGATGCCATCTACGGTCCAGGGGGCGAGGGCGGTATTGCTGTTTTCAAATCCCGGATTTTCTAACATATTGTTTACGCAAGTGCCCGGATCGGAACCACAACCGGCCGGTGAGGCAACGCTAAGAATTAACTCGCAATTTTCAAGAACAGCATCCCTAATGAAATAAGTAGGACTATTGTTGGGCGAAATCTCGTCGATAGTTATGGGGATGCCATATTCCATTCCTCCAAAAGAGGGAGACCCACTTAGGAATTTCCATTGATTGCCTGCACCGGAATTAAATACGGTCAGGTCAAATGACCAGGTGTCATCGCTGGGATCATTGGGGGTATTGTTGTCCTCACATTGAAAGTTGGAAGTTTCAATAGTCAGATCGCAAGGATCCAGCTCAATACAGGAGGCAAGCGTAATCTGGAGGCTTCCTCCTTCCTGGTAGAAGATCAGGGCCTCGTTTTGTCCGGTATTGATGACATAATCGAATGGAAAATAGGGGACAGGCATTGAGATTGATGTTCCGAATGGATCGAAAATCAGATTTACGGTACTTACCGTGAAAACGCTCTGGATTTGGCTGTAGCCCAATTGGACCACTCCATTGGAATTGATGCCAACGAATTGATAGGTATTATAAGCACCAAAATTATCAATACCTCCTGATCCATTGACCAGTGATTGATGAATCGCCTTATCGGGCAAATTAATCCAACGTTTTACTTCTCCTTCGAAGTTACTTCCTTGTGAGACGAATTCATCTGTCCCCTGCAAGAGGTATTGCCCGCAAGGCGTTTGAATCATTCGTTCCGGCATGAAATTACTGAGACTGGTATAAGTGTCTAGTAGTTGTAGATCGTTATCGTACCCTTTGATATAAAATTCGGGCTGACCCTGAATAAAATTAAATGGGTTTCCGACCGTATAAATGACATCCACTCCTCCATCTAATCGGGGAAGTAATTGGTATAATATGTCGCCCCCAATATAGGTCGGCGAATTGGCATTGGCTTTCGCAAAAACGGTTACAGCATCCAGAAAGACCATATTAGCATTTAGCTTAACCAAATAAAGGGAGTCACTGTCAAACGGAGGCCAGGCCGGGGAGTAATGTTTTTCAACCCCACCTAAAATAATGGAACCATCGTTGAGCTCGGTGGCGTGGGTTAAAGCCGGATAATCATCCAGTACAGATTGCGGAATGGTCTTTTCCCATTCGATGACACCACCAGCTAATTTTTTTATTAGTTGATTTCCTTGTATCAATACACTGTCAGAAGCCAATAAGCCGACCAAAGAAGAAGAGAGCAACTCACCGGTGGGAGCTACTTCGTGTTTGTTGACGTATTCATTATTGCCGGAAGTAGTCAGCAAATAAACATCGTAGTTGTCCATGTCATTTTCATTGACGCACAATACTTCCGTGTCAGCAGCATTCCAGAAGGTACAAGGATCATTGCCCGGCCCATTCACCCAGACCACCGTTTCATCATCTTCATTGACAGTAGGCGGTGCCCCATTGCCGGGAGAAGAATCTGCATCGGCGGGCGTTTGGCTGCTAACCTGGCCATAGATGTATTTTTCGTTTTCACTTAAATTGAAATAATTGATGGTAATGGTGGCTGTGGTATTTGCCGGAAGGCTGCCTACCGTCCAATCGAAAGTTGACCAGGTGTTGTAACTTCCCTGGGAGGCGGTATATGGATCGCTGCCCTGGATGACGGCTTCGCCCGCTGTTGGCCCCGGAATGTTGACTACGATATTGTCGGCGTCGGCGTCACCGGTATTTTCCAGCGTGAAAGTAACGGAAAAATAGCCAAATGCCGGAGGGTCGTTGTTGTCAACGGTGGCGGATAGTTGTAAGTCTGGTGTTACCAATGGGGGAGGAGTGGCTGCCAATGTTGCGGCAGTTGGTAATGCCGTTAAGGTGAAAATTAATACAGCCGGTATTAGGATGGAACAGGCATAGAATGGACGTACCGTCTTCATAGTTCGTGTTTTTTTAGAAGATGAATAAAAGTGAAAGTATGGGTACGGGGGAATCAATGGTAGGAGGGCGCAAGATAGGGGAAAAAAGGAAGGAAACAAAAAAAAGGGTGGGTTTTCTGATTCCCGCAATTTACGGGACAGGCGCAAGAACGCAAAGTTCTTTGCTTTCGTGGCGGTTATTAATCTGCGATGAACGAGGAATTCAATAATAAAACTTTATATTGAAAATCATGTTCTAAAAAAGTAACTTTTTGATTAGTAAATGGACTAAAAGAATGGAAAAGGTTTTAGATGCAGAAATAAAAGAAAAACCGGAAAGAAGTTTTTTCAAATGGACATACTTCTTAAATTTTGTTAAAATTGAGTCTGTTTTATTGATATATTTGGTTTACTTAAGAATCCAGTTAATTCAGAATTATTTTGATTTAGGAGATTTAAGAGGGCTGGTTTGTTACATAGATTTTGAATCTGGCTGGACGTTTTTATGCGTGATAATGATATTATATGTGAATTTGCAAATATCAAAACTCGATTTAAATCCAGCATTGTTCCTTGCGAAATTAGGACCTCTCTTAGCACTGCCATTTATAACAAATTTTATGTATTGGACTTTAAATACAATGGTGGTATTGCTTGTAATTTATTATTTCAAGAGGAGCTTATATGAGAAATTTAAAATCAGTCAAAATCAAATAGTTTTTTATGCAGTCTTAGTTGTAATTTGGGCTTTTTTGATTGGGTATTTAGATTCAGAGTATGTAGTTTTAAAATACTATTAGAGTTAAATAAATATTTAAGTTAGCGGGGCACTGGAAGCCTTGCCTATTGGCAGGCAGGTGACCCGCTAGCCAAAAAATCCCAAAATAATTACTACTTTACGGCTGTTGGGCTGTGCCTGGCATTTTACATACTTGAGTTTAGACAAATAGATGGAAGTTACACCGAGAAAAGGTTTTAAAGGACTAATCGAAAACTGGCAAAGCGATTTGATCGCCGCGGTGAGTGTCGCCCTCATTGCCTTACCGCTTTCACTGGGCATTGCACTGGCGGCGGGGGCACCTGCAATGTCAGGTATACTGTCCGCCATCGTGGGAGGGGTGGTAACGACCCTTTACAGAGGCGGCCACATCTCCGTCAACGGGCCCGCCAAGGGGGTCATTGCGGTCATATTGTTGGGGATCGCCCTGATGGATGACGGCTCCGGGCAGGCCTTCAATTACGTGCTGGCTGCAGTGGTCATTTCGGGAGCGATACAGGTGGTACTGGGCATGTTGAAATTGGGGCGCCTGGCCGATGTGTTCCACTCCTCGGTGATCCACGGCATATTGGCGGCCATCGGGATCATCATTTTTGCAAAACAGATCCATGTGGCCCTGGGCACCTATTCCGATAGTCCGAGCATCATCCAAAATCTCATCGACGCGGTGTTATATCTGCCCAAAGCCAATCCCTTTGTCGTCCTTATTTCTTTGGCGGGTTTGCTTTTATTGTTGTTTCACTCCAAGATCAGCTATCGGTTTTTCCACATCCTGCCTACCCCGATGTGGGTGATCGCCCTTTCGATTCCATTTGCCTATCTTTTCAATTTCTTTGAAGCGCATACGCTTTCCCTTTTCGGAAAAGCTTACGATGTGGGGCCAAGTCTATTGTTGGACATTCCCGACAACATCATGGACTCGATCCTGCACCCCAACTTTGGTAAGGTCGACACCATTGAATTCTGGACAACGGTGGTGTCCATATTGATGATCACCAGTATTGAATCGTTGGCCATTGCGAAAGCCGTCGACAAAATCGATCCCTACAAACGAAAAACGGATCTGAATAAAGACCTGACGGGGATTGGGCTGAGTACGGTAGTCGCCGGATTAATCGGGGGATTGCCCATCATCGCCGTGATCATTCGCAGCACGGTTAACGTACACAATGGCGCCAAGACGAAGTGGTCCAACATGTATCAGGGCCTTTTACTATTGTTGTTTATCGTGGTTTTGAGTCCGATCATGAAACAGGTTCCGCTCTGTGCCTTTGCCATTTTGCTGGTTTATACCGGATTCAAATTGGCTTCTCCTGCTGTGTTCAAACAAGTGTACAGTCACGGCATCGAGCAGTTGATTTTCTTTGTCGGTACGATGGTGTTAACCTTGTACACCAATTTATTAATTGGCTTATTCGGCGGATTATTACTGGCATTGGTCGGGCATCTGCTCTTGGCCAAAGTGCCCATCACCCGGTTTTTTAAAATGATACTGGCTTCCGGTTCCAACCTGGTGATGAAACCCGATGGCAGCTACGAATTAAAAATACGCGGGATTGCGAATTTTTTAGGAATCTTAAAGATCAACAATTTAGTTGCCCAGATCCCTTCCGGGGCCAATGCCACTATTGACCTTTCGGAAACCCGCTTGGTTGGTACAACTGTTTTGGAAGACCTGTACGATTTTCAAAAAATCCATCAAAACACCGGCGGAAACATTACCATCCAGGGATTGGACAATCACGTTTCTTCGACCAATCACAAGTTGGCTACCAAATTCAAGATCGATGCCGTAGAGCCACTCAACCGGCGCCAAAATATGCTCAAGGAAATGGCAGAAAGTTATGGCTGGGATTTTCAGGCCGAGCCCGTAGAAGAGCTGGATTATTTTCAGTCGTTCAATTTTTTCAAAACCCGTCCCATTGAGGTCGAGTCGAATTGTATCTCCGATCACGACAGAGACATGCACATGGAACTCATAGATGTGACGTTTGAGGAAGGCGCAGATATTTTCCCCGACGAATATAGAACCACGGTGGGGCTGTTGAAACTCCCTTTCGCTATCCCAAAATTCACGATTGAGAAAAAAGATTTCTTAGACCGGGTGCTGCCTATTTTTGAACACAAAGACATTGACTATTCCCTCTACAACGACGCTCCAAAAGATTACATCGTAAAAGTGGATGACATTCAGGCCATGGACACTTTTATGACGGACAAACTCAAGGTATTGATTGAGATCAGTGGCCTGCATCATTTTGAAAGCAATGGAGAGGCCATCCTGATCTTTAGCAATAATTTGGCGCTTGCGCAGGTTAAAGATTATATTAAAATGATCCAGTTTGCTGAAAACTTTAAGTCGATGGTTAAGGAGGGAAAGTGAGTGGTGGTTGGTTTTGGTCGTCGAGGCCCGGCGTCAGGTCGGCCGCTGAGAGATATATTGTTAGATGCCAGGGGGTCATTTCCAAATACCCTCCTAACTTAGAATCAGAACTATGTCAACTTTTACCATAAGAATACATACGATCTTCGTTGTAAGTATATTGTTAATTCAGGCAGCCAAGACTCAATCAATTGATAACTCTGAGTTGAAGGCATTGTTTTTTGATTTACCATTGCACCAGGAATTAGATTCAATAATCAGCAATGCAAAAGAAAAAAAGGAATTAAAATGGGTAGACCGCATAAAGTCAAAATATTTAATTAAGAATGGGACATCTAAAGTTGACCATCAAAAATTTAAATTCAGCAATTACGAATTAATCGGGGAAAACCAGTTAATAGAAGGATACCTGATAATTGGATTAAACGAATACGTGCCGGTACTACTTCAGATGAAAATCAAAACAAATAATATCGATTCGATACATATGGTTAAAAAAGCCATCGCCGACCAAATTTTGACGCTTTGTTCCTATGTTGAAATAGATGAAGATGAAAAATATCAACGAAGAACATATTGGTTTTACAAATCAAAAAAATCTAAAAAACCTATGATTTCGCTTATAACCAATTATAAAAACGAAGGCACTATTGAGTTGGCTTATTTAAGTAATGGGTAGGGAGGGAAAAGGCTCCGTTCGTCGAAGTTTGCCCGTTGCCGGCCTGCCCCGTCAATGCTCCGCTGTTTAACTGTTCCTAAATGAGTTTATTCTTGAAACAAACGATATTAATAGTAATGATTCTGACTTTCGGTTGTAGTAAGAAAACAGCCACTAGAGTTGGTAACACAGATGTTGATGGAAGAGTTGAAACCAATATCGAAGAAAAAGGTGGTAATGACGATGAAGAAATAATAATAGAAGGAACAGTGATTGCTGCAAACCGGGGATTCTGTGATCGTACTATCCTAAGCTCTTGTCTTGTAGAAGTAAATGCCGTTTATAAGGGAGGCATTGAAAAAAAGTGATTGAAGTTTTTGTAATGGGAGGATCGCTGGGCGGAACTAGTAGTATTATTTCACACGGACGAATTGTTTTACCTCCGATGAATACAACTGCGATTTTTAGAATTAAAGAATTGAAAGAAGAAGACGAATATAGAAATGAACTATTAAATCTGACTCCATTTAAACTTTATTATGGGGTGTCTGATGTCCAGGTTCTTTTTCCAGAAAGACCTCACCGACTTCAGGAACACCACATAGAGAAAGAAATTTATCAGCAATTAGAAAAAGAAACCGGAAGAAAAAGAATGGTGATCATGCCACGTTTGTCATATGATGTAGTTCGACCCTCTAACGAGGGTGGGCCCACCCTGTCCGCCTCCGCCTCCCGCCGAAACGGGAGCAAAAAACCAATATGCATACCAAATCCTCCCCGACCTGTGGTTACTCTTTTGTGAAAGGTCAGGAAAAACAGGTGAAGAATTCTCAATCTGATAGGCCAAATTCATTCACGAAGCAAATATAAATGTTTTTGTTTAAAAAACAAAAATTTTTAAAAAAATTAAAAAATGAAATTTCACATAATATCTATATTACTGCTATCAATTTCTTGTATATCCTTTTCACAAACTCCAAGAGGGATTGACCAAATCAAATCTCCTCCTATCTTAAACAGCTTAGATGACAGGGATGATGTTTTTATTGACGTAGCATTTGACTCATTGAACAACCTGGAAATTTATTTCGTAAACAAGTCTTCTGAATCTGTAACTTATTCATCAAGGTCACTCGGTGGAAATTTTTATATAGAATGGAAAAACATAGATAATTATTGGTATATTTATCCAACAACGCCACTGAGAAGCTGTGTCATAGACTATTATGACATTACAGTGCCTCAAGATCATTTTGTAAGAAGAACATTTCATTTAGGAGGAATAGAAGGAGATTTTTCAACTCAGATGAGGGTCGTGATTGTGACGGATCATGGCACTATAAAATCAAAAATTTATGCTGTAAATATCGATCTGGAGGCTGTTGATAATTATCAAAAAGAAAAATTAAAATCAGAAATAGCTATCGTGGATAAAGGGTATGCTGCAATGAAAGAAGATTTGGAGGATGGGCCAAGGTATTTGATTAAGAAATCGAGGGTTTACGCTTATTACAATAGGTTTGCAGAATCTATTCAATTGATTGATAGTATCGCAACTCATTTTCCGCACATGGTTGAAATCAATTTTAACACTACTAACCACTTAAATTTTTAATATATAATTGATTAAGCATTTGCCAGTTTTGTATAGTTTTTCTAAAAATGCGTTCCAAATGCTCCAAAAACTGGTCGAAAGTGGCGATACCTGTTAATTCCCTTAAGCCTTGTCTAAACACAGATATTCTTGGATATGTAGTTCCATTGTTATACTCGATTTGTTTTGGAGGATCTTCTTTTTGACTCTCTTGCCCCTGAAAAACAATTAATCCATAAACTAGAGATAATATTGCAAATAGAATATCCGTTTTGTGTGTTCCCTCAAGATTTAATTGTTCTAAATTCAATCCTTTTGATTTCAAATACGAAAAACAAGTTTCTATTTTCCATCTCTGCTTATATATTGTTCCCGACAAATCAATATCCTCTTGGTTCGTAATTAAATATAAATAAGGCTCTTTCTTAGCTAGCTTTCCTTCATTTTTTACTATATATAATTGGGCAATCGCTTCTCCACTTAACACTAATTCTACATCTTCGTTAGTGCTCTCCATATATCGATGTAATACTTTAACCCCAAACTTTTTTCCGATTTTATACCTTCCCTTTAGCCAGGTCTCGAATTTTAAATTTCCTTTTAAACGAATAACATATTCAATCTCCCTTTTTGCTAAAGCTGTTAACCATTCCTCCCCTATAAATTCTCGATCCCCTACTATAACAAATTGAGGAACAGGTATTTGCATTGACTTCCACCATTCTAACAATTTATCTACTAAATTTATTCGCGTTTCGCTGTCGCTGTTTCCTTTATAACCTAAATCCTCTCCTAACAATGGTATGTAAATCTTTTCATCATAAAGTAATCCTATCGATAAGATATTCACTTTTCTGTCTCCTATTTCCCAATTCGTCCTATCAATCAATAGCTTCACTTTTGCCTCCCCTTTATAGAATAGTACTACCAATATGTTAAACACTTGCCGAATCGTCTTTTCAACATTTCCAGTTTGAAATGTCTTTAACAAGTAATTGTATTGACTAGCTCTGCTTAATCGACCACTCTCCTCTAATGGGATTTGGTCATTTACTAGACTGATATTTACCGTTTGTGCTCGTAAAATCCCAAAACTCAATACTAAAAGGCGCTTTAATTCGCTTTCTTTTAAAAAATATAGATACTTCCCAAATACTATAACTTCTATTATCTTTGCCATGGCGAAACTATTTTGTTTAAGTAATATTTTGTCCAATTATTATTAAACAAATGTTTCGCCATCTTTTATCGCCTAGATTTTTTTCTTCATATTACGATTTTTATTGGTTAGTAGTGTTATCAATTTTTACTACGGACAGAATTTATTAATGTATGCATTGAGAACTTCTAACATTACAAATACAAAAAGGGTTGGCGTATTGAGTAAAGCAATTTCGGAATTAGAAAAGGTGCCGGTAAATCACCCAAAATATTCGATTGCTAAGAAATATATAAACGTATGTTCTAAATACTTACTTTCTAAAGATGATTGGGAAAAAACGAATAACTTAGATTGCGATTCTGATTATGAGTGTTATATCGATAACCCATTGAATAAAAGGGTGAGGATTAAATTTAAATAGAGTTCGTGACATACCTGCCTGCCGGCAGGCGGGTTAGCGGAGCATCGCGGTTGCAAACCGCGACGAACGGCGGGTGATTTAGTTTAGTAGATCAAAAATCTAACTCTGATGTACTTCAAAAGTCGAATAAAAGAACCGGTAGGAATAATAAAAATAGCAGTTTTGGTTTTGGATTTAATATAGAGGGGTTAAGTTTGTCGACATGATGCCATTGCTTCACTTTGCTCGTCGAGGCCCGGCGTCAGGTCAGCCGCTGCGAGATATATTGTTAGATGTTAGGGGGTCATTTCCAAATGCCCCCAAACTTAAAGTCAAAACTATGTTAACTTCTATCATGGAGTACTATAAAAAGATATTTATCATTGCTTTAATGGTTGTTTTTTATTCATCTTGCAATAGTCGAATTGGATTGGGAATTTCTGGAAATAAGGGAGACTTGTTATTGAGCTCAGAAGATGTAGAGGAGAAACAAGGGATTGGTTTTTTTGCTGAATATAAGTGGCAACAGATGATAAATCGTAACGGTATTGGTGTTGATTATACTTTTAATTACAGAGGATATGTTTCAGGTTACAAAGAAGGAGGAGATGCTTTTATACAGAGTTTACAATTCAAATATTATTACACACTTCTTCGTCCAGGATATAATCCTGTAAGGCTAGATTTTTCTGCGGGACTAGGATTGGGTCATTTTATTTTTCTTTCAAATACAAAAGCAACTCCATTCATAGCTAATGTTGGAGTTGACATTTATTTTTTAAAAAGTCAATTCATCTTTATCACTCCGAAATTTGGTTATATTAAAAACTTACAAGACCCAACGCTTAATTTATCTCTTGAACTGAGTGCTGGAGTTTATTTTGGAGGAAATATTGCCAGATCACCCCAACATAGAATACATTAAAGATATAACATTCAAATTGAGAGAAAAATTTTATGGAAAGTAAACTCCCCCTGTCGACCTGGAGGTCTGCGACTTTGATGCAAAAAAATCAATAGAATCAAGTGGCAATAAGACAAAAAACATATAATCAAGCCAGTTCATTTTTAAAAGCGATTGAAATTAGTGAAAAAATAATTGCTAATTCAAGTAAGGCTCGCTCGAAAAATAACTTGTCGTTGTCTTTGACAAAAATTACAAATAAGCGATTGATAATGAGCGATTTGTGATTTTTTCAAAGACACCAAAAAGACAATTTATTTTTTGAGCTTTACTAAAATGGACGATCAAATAAAGGCTGCTTTTCAAGGACTAAATACCTATGCAATAAAACAGATCCAAGATGGATTTAATAAAGAAAAGTTAACAGCATACGAAGTGAAATCCTTAGAAAACGAATTTTTCATTTACTGGAATGAAGCTGTTAATCAGGATGTAGAAATTTTTTGGCAGGCAATAGATAAGAACAAACTACCATACAAACGAAAATCACCAATAAAAGAACTGCTGAAAAAAACTAGGTTTAGACGAGTTGAACAATGGATCGATTTATTAGACCTTATGAACAAAAATTTTGTATGCAGCCTGAATGCCCTTTTTTGCCTACCCTGCGTCACATCCTCGCCTTCGTAGCTAAGGCTACGAGGCTCCGGGTGTTCCTTGGTTAGACAAAAAATTCCTATTCAGTTGCTATACAAAAAATCCATTCATAATGTCTATTCAATAACTTTGATGAACTTAAACAAAATGGATTTTTAAACGAACAGTTCACAAAACAGGAATTTACCCGGATCAAGAACCTGCTTGATGATGAGGAAAAGAAACGATTTCAACTAGTAAAAAAGTGTTTCACAAAAAAGAATATACCATTTACTCAATATTTAAATTTCGGGGAATCATTGGCATTTTTAGAAAATTGTGATTTAATGACAAAGTATTTCAGCGAAAAAGAAAGAGAGGAAATATATGAATTGTGGAGATCGGTTGAATAGTGCTTCGACGCACCAGTAAAACCATTGTTATAAAAAAAACCAATGCTAAAATTAAAATTCATAATTTTATCTTTGATAATATTCAGCTTCAGCAAAAATTCTGTAAAGAACTTAAGTATAACGATTTCTTTGGACAAAGATCATTATTCAGAATTGGAAAATATTTTGTTTTCCCTCGACATACAAGATAAAACCGACGGCGGCCGAATAAAACTACACAAGCTCAATCACTATCAATTCCAGGTGGAGCTTCATGACCAAAAATCAAAATCGATCCATAAATTTGAAGTACACGACCTTTACTTCTCGAATGAATCTAATTATACTTACAGTTTGGATTCCATAAATATGGAAAAGCTGATTGGAACCCTGGAAGAAGGAGAGTATGAATGTCGGATAAACCTAAGAAGAAAGTCGGATTCAAAGCGTATATTTAGTATCTGGCCGGAATCTCGCAACTAATTGATAGTCAGTCAAATAAAGTGCTAAAAATGCTATGAAAATTGAATTATATTTTCTAAATTTATGCGTAATAATTTGGCAGTCAGATACATATGAATTTTAGTAAATTATTTTTTCGAGAGATTTCAACTAATAAAGATGAGAAAACGATTTGAACAGCAATTAGAAGTGAATTCACTGAGCATAGCAGATGTGGTGCTCAATTCCAGGAGCCGACATGAACTTCCTCAGTTGTTGGCCGGGTTGCAGTACATATTCGTAACACCGGAATTGAATGAAGGTGTATTTAAAGTGTTAGAAGATGAGATATTAAAAGGCAAAAAAGCGACGGGCCGGGAAGGAATGCCGCTGTGGGAGATATTAGTGTTAGGAAGCGTGCGTCACACGTTGAATTGTGATTACGATGAACTATTGGATTTGGCGAATCATCATCAGGCGGTTCGTGGCATAATGGGCGTACACAAGGAAACATCCGATTGGTTAGAAAAAAAAGTATTCGCACTTCAAACGGTTAAAGACAATGTTAGGTTATTGAATGAAGAAGCGTTGAAAAAGATTAATGAGCTGGTAGTAAAACATGGACATAAGTTGTTAAAAAAAAGCGAAGAAGAAGGCGACCAGGGAGAGGAAATATCTTTGGAATTGAAGACGGATAGTTATGTTGTAGAGACAACGATTCATTTTCCGACAGATTTAAGACTGTTGTGGGATAGTCTTTATAAATGCCTGGATGTAATATTATTGTTGAGTAAGTTGGTTCCATTGATGGGTTGGGGAAAAATAAAGGTGTGGCATAAAAAAGCTAAGAAGTCGTATAGAAAGGCCTCGATCATACACCAAAAAAAGGGTCGTGACTATAAAGTACGATTGTCAGATTCGACCCGAGCGTATTTGCGGATAGCAAGAGAGATAAGTGTGCGCATTGTTAGGACGCTTGGTGACTTAGAAGAGCATGGAGGTGGAATAAAGGTGGAATTGTTGAAAATGAGCTTAAAAATGTACCATGACTACTTGTTGAAGTTTATAGATCAGGTAGAGCGCCGAATACTGAAGGGTGAGCAAATTCCTCATTCGGAGAAAATATTTTCGATATTCGAGCCACATACAGAGTGGATAAGCAAGGGCAAGGCGGGACGCCCTGTAGAGTTGGGACATCGAGTGTTACTGACAACGGATCAATATGGTTTTGCGGCAGATCATGAGGTGATGGTAAACAAAACGGATAAAGAGGTTCCCATAGAATTGGGTGAGAGGTTGGCAAAGCGATATGCGAAAGGATACAAGCTGTCAAGTATAAGTTTTGATCGCGGATTTTTTTCCGGGCCAGCGAAGAAGGCCTTGTCAAAAATATTTGATCAAGTGATAATGCCAAAGGCAGGGAAAAAATCAGCACTAGAACAGAAGGAGGAAACACAACCCGAATTTCAGTATAAAAAAAGAAAACACAGTACCATAGAGGCGAACATAAATGAATTGGAACATTGTGGAGCAGACAGGGTACCTGATAAGGGCCTTAAAGGTTTCAAACGATATATGGCCATGAGCGTGTTGGGCTACAACATAAAGAGGCTGGGCAAAGTAGTGAAGTCGGAGAACTTGCTACCCACCATTGTGCCGTTGAACGGCAAGGCAGCAGCCTGATATGGGTTAATATTGTGACAAAGCAGTGGAGTGGTCTGCCCTGTAGTCCCGTAAATGTGTTGTTATGGGCTTAATCAGCCCCTATTTCCATCAAAGAACAAATTTGGACGTATAATTTTCGGAATCGTCCGGCTGAGTGCAGAGCGGATATTGGCAAAAAGTGAAAAATGGGGCGTTTTCGGTCAGATACTATTTAATCCAAGGAAGACCTGCTCCAATAAGATGCGATTTTCTGTAAAAGACAATGATCCCTGCAAAAAAGAAATAATCCAACTTAGAAACCGGGAGCATGTTTATGATGATAAATTGCTGGTGGTATCTAAAACGAAGCAAAATTTTGAAATAGCAAATTCAGGAACAACCGTGCAATTTGAAGTTAAAAATATCTCCCAGGATACTTTTGTATTAAGAGAATCAAGTATTAACTATTTTCAGAAATACTTTAAATTGAATAGTAGTTGTGAATGGGAAGAAAAAATACTCCGGCAATATGCAGGTTGTGTCATGGGTGCGTATCAAAAGGAAACGATGATGTTGCCAGGAACAACCACGGTTGTAAAAAGGAAAATTTATCCTAAACAAGGCGTTTACATACTGAAAAATACGGTAAGCAATATCTCGCTGGAGAATGAAATGGAGATAGCTTCTCCGCCATTAATTGTCAATGGTTATGAAAATGAAGAGGGATTAATAAGAAGTATACATGATTTTTGAATTAAAAAAAAGAGTGCTTGACAAAATCTACCTGGCGATAGACAGGCCGGTCCCGCCGAAGGGCGGGAATCGCTGCAACAATAACCAACGTACCACCAACATGACCAAAAACCACATCATACTATTCGACTACGATGGCGTATTAATAAAAGGGATAAACAAAGATTATTTAGCATTTTCTTGAAAAAATGACGACCGGTCATTATATTTGCCTCGTGAAAAGGAAAATCCACAGAGAAGACATCCTGCAGGTAGGCATGGAGTTGATGTTCCTGAATGGCTATCATGCTTCGGGGATAAAGGAGATCACCCAGCGCATAAGCATTCCCAAAGGGTCTTTCTACAACCATTTCAAAAGCAAGGAGGATTTTGCTTTGGAGCTGCTGCAAAACTATTGTGACAACGGAAGAGCACAGTACATTTCCTATCTCAGTGATGCGAGCTATAAACCGGTAGAAAGATTGAGACGGCTATTTTCCTCCTTCATAGACGGGTACGCAAATATGGATTACAAGCTGGGGTGTTTAATGGGTAATTTTTCCATAGAATTGAGTGATGTGAATGACCAATTTAAAAAGCTCTTAAGCGTGGAGTTCGACAAGTTTGAACAACTCATTGTTGACTGCTTAAACGAAGCCGTTGAACAAGGACAACTAAATGCCAAGGCCGACACTCCAACCATTGGTGCCTGCATCCTGAACCTTTGGCACGGAGCATTGGTGAGAATGAAATCTACTGGCGACGAAAAACCACTGCGGGATTTCTACAATCTGATTTTTAATCATATTTTAAAATAAATTACATTATGACAGATCAAGCTCAACAAGTAAAAAAGCCAATTCCACTAAGGATCATCTTCATCCTCAATGCCCTTATGATGTTTTTGCCCTTTGTGTTTTACTATGTTTTCACCACCCGGGACATCACCGTCGGCAACCTCGACCCCATGTGGATGGTCTATACCGGGATCGCTTATATTGTCACCTTTATTATTCTGGTGTATTTCATTTTGAATAGAAACGTAATAGGAGCAAGAATTATATTTTTAATCAATATACTAATCGCCATTCCCGCCGGCGCTTACATCGGAATATTGATTGCGATTATTTCACTGTTGCTCTCATTTTACAATAAAAAAGTGTTGGCTTATTTCAATTCCTAAGAGTGTAAGACAAGATGACCAACAGGCATGAGTGGGCAGCCGTACAGATTATACAGGCCTATTACGGCCAAGCTAATGTTGAAAAAGCGTTTAAGGAACTAAAGAACCCTTATCATCTAACAATAAGACCACAATACCACTGGACAAATCAAAAAATAAGAGTACACTATTTTATTTGCGTGATCGCTTATTTGTTGAGTGCATTGTTGCTCAGGCAAGTTAAAAAATAGGGATCATTCAAAAGAGGGATCAATGCCCTGCTCAATGAATTGGCTAGCATCCGACTGGTAAGTGTGCTGGGTAAAAAACCAAGGGATGGACTAATAGAGTCACGCTTTCAACTAGAAGAAATGACGCCCAGCGAAACAGCCCTTTTTAAGGCGCTCAACTTGGAGAAAATTCACCATAAAAAAGTGAAAATAAAGGGAGTTAGTGTATACAAATGACATTGACTTAAGTAACTGTTTGTCAATGAATTAGGGCGCTTTTTCGCTATTTTCGTAGTAAACTCGCGCTAGGTTGCCTTCTTTTTGCGCAATAAGAAATTGAGTATCCGTTCCAGCCGGTCGAAGTTAATGACCTTGGAGTCGTTCATGGCGCGGTAGGTCAGTATCATACCCACCGGCGCCAGGATCATGCAAGGTACCCAGGAGGCGAATAGCGCCGGGAGGACGGCGGACTCCGCCAGTTTTTTACAAAAAATATTTAGGATCATAAATACCACAAAAAAGAAAATGGCGACCAGTATCGGATAGCCAAAACCTCCTTTGCGGATGATCGCTCCCATCGGCCCGCCAATGAAGAGGAAGATGAGACAGACCACCGCCATGCTGAATTTCATATTGAGTTCGTAGACGTGTTTGACGCGGATATCATGAGTGCGGTCGAGCGAGCTGTGGGCGCCCTCGGCCTGGTCGCGGATGCCCCGTGCAAAGGATTTGGCCTTGTTGAAGTACCGGGTACGCTTAGAGCCGGATAGGGTTTCGATAAAGCTATTGTATTCCATAAGTGGTTTGTTGAGCGGCGGCTGGATGGGGATGGACAGTTTTTTAGGAGGCGGATTGGCTTTTTTGTTTTTTTGATTTTTTTTGGAAACCCCGGTTTTCTTTTTGGATGGGGTAGGGGAAGCGGCCTTAGTCGTTTTTTTGTTATCCTGCTTTTTTTTCGGGGTAGTTGTTTTTTTGGCTGGGGTGGAAATAATAGGAGACTGGGGTGTTTTTACGGAAGTGGTTTTGGCGGGTTTATTTTCGGTCTTGGATTTTTTTAGATCTGCCTTGCGTTTATTTGCATTGATGTAGCGTTCGTCTTCTTTGGCCAAAGCTTTTACGAATGATTTGGTCGGTTGGAAGTGGCGGAAGAGGTGGTTGCTCATGGCGGTCATCCGGCGTTCTATTTTGCGGTCGATGGAGTCGATGGCGGCGCGTAGCTGGGTGGTGGTGAGCATGGTGTGGTTGTTGCGGAAGCGGTCTTCGTCGGTGTTTTGTACATCAAATTCGCTGAGGTCGAACACCTTGTTCCACTCTTTGAAGTAGGTGCGTACGAAGGGGCGCTTGTCTTCCTTGTCTTTTTTGTCGGTTTTGGGCTCCTGGTATTGGATGCCGTCGTAGAGGTTCATAATGAAGAACTGCTTATCGTCGGAGTTGTACATTTCCCCACGTTTGGCAGTGATGATGCTGATGCGGTCTTTGTAATTGTGGTCGTGGTTGTAGATGATGACGTCGCGGATGGTTCGTTCGTCGGCTTCTTTCTCGCCGATGTGGATGACAAAGCCCTTAAAGTCCTCGTTGAAAATGCCTTGCTCCAGGCTCAGCGTGGGCTTGGATTTTCGGATATCGTACAACCTGGATTTGAATTTGAGGTTGGTTACCGGGATGAGGTTGTTGGAGCAGAAAAAGGAGAACAAGCCGATCCCGGAGGTGAGGATGATCAGTGGCAACATGACCCGGAGCAGGGGCACCCCGGCTGATTTGAAGCTGGACAGCTCGTAGTGCTCTGCCAGATTGCCCAGTACCATGACCGATGAGATCAGTATCGCGATGGGCAGCGCCGTTGGGATGAGCGACATCGACAGATAAAACAGCAGCTCGGTGATCATCCACAGCCCCACACCCTTGCCGATGATGTCGTCGATGTACGTCCACAAAAACTGCATGATCAACACGAACATGGCGATGAAAAAGGTGGCTATAAAAGGCCCGACAAAGCTATGGGTCAGTAATCTGTCTATTTTTTTCAAGCGATGACTTGTTTACATCCTTAAACGTTGCAAAGATAGTTGTATTTTGCGAGGTGGTTTGCTTTTATTGGCAGGCTTTTGCAGCATATGAAGACCATTGCACTGTCAGACGTCAGATCGCTACGCCGTCAGACCTCCCTCATCCGTACCCAAGCGAGGGAAGTTGGGCTGTTGTGTCGTTAGGCAGAAGTGACCTGATTTTCATCCTAAAAATTTTGTGAATGAAGCCTATTCAGCTATGGGACAAATAAAATCATGGACTGAAAACTGGAAGATAGTCATGGCCTGTTTCATTACAGCCATTTTTTTCTTGGTTTTATACAAGTCCATCCATGTACCCATGACGCACGACGAAACGCCTGTAGTGACCCGTTACAGCCATTACACTTATTGGGAGATTATGATGTTTCCCGACAATTGGCCCACCAACCACATCCTCAATACCCTTCTCGTAAAGTCGATTTTGCCATTTGGTTCAGAGGTATGGATGGTGCGGCTGCCCAATCTGGTGTCGTTTTTTATTTTGATCCTGGGCGGAATCCGGATATCGAATTGCTTTTTTGGCAAAAGCCATTTTTTAAAATTTTGTTTCACCGTATTTCTATTGGCCAACCCTTATTTTCTCGACTTTTTCGGATTGTGCAGAGGATATGGTATTGCTTCTGCGTTGGTTACGCTGGCGTCGTCGTATTTATTGACGGGGTATAGATACAGAAAGAGCCAGCACCTCTGGTGGGGTTTTTTATTGGCAATGGCAGCGAGCTATGCCAACTTTACCGCATTGATATTCTGGGTTACCTCCGGTATGTTGTCTGGTCTGTATTTTCTTTTACAGGACAAGCCATATAAAAAAGTACCTCACTTAGTTGGGCTATTTATTTCGGGAGTGGCTTATCTGGCGTTGATCTATTCGCCTATTGAGAAAATGAGCACTACTGATCAATTTAAATACTGGTCTTCAAAAGGTTTTTATGAGGAGACTATTCAATCAATGGTTGAGAAGGGGTGGTATGGTAAAGAAGAAGCCTTCCTGGGGTATGAGGTTGTTGCTGAACTTGTACTTGTCACGATTATATTGAGCTTGTTTTTCTCGATTTACTATCTGGTTCATCACCGGAAAAGAAACCCAGTTCACAATATTTCTGAACTGACACCGATATTCCTGCTGATTGTTACCATTGGTGTCAATGTATTGCAGACCACTATTTTGAATACACCAAATTTGAATGGACGGACGGCTCTTTTTTATTATCCACTTTTCTGCATTGTATTGGGGAACTTTATTTCCAAACTTTATTCAATTGTTCGACCGGAAGTAGTAAACTTGTTCGCTGGTTTGCTTGCCGTATATGCGTTGGTGCATCTTTATCAAACTTACAAACCCGATTATGTACGGGAGTGGTGGTACGATGCCAATACATGGGAGGTCATCAATTACCTGGAAGTCGCTAAGACCGGCGATTCCGCTACCTTGAAAACTGATTGGCTTTTCGGTCCCAGTTTTGGATATTACGTGCGTACGGGTAAGGCGCCACACGTCAAGCTGAAGCCCTATGACAAGGAACTACGAGTTGATACAACAGTTCATTTTTACTACGTAACGGAGGCAGATACCTCAAAGCTGAGTCCTTACTTTGAGTTGGTGGAGCGATTTGGATGGGATCGGTGGTTGATGAGGAGAACCTTAGCCCCCTCAAAACCGGAAAAAAATTAAACCGACTTTTAACCATAATAACGCTTTACAAAACCAGAAAAACAAACTTTATGAAACTACCCAACTTAAGGATGCTTCCCATCATCGTATTAGCAGCATCTTTGTTGATCCTAAAAATCAAGTTTGGGTTGTCGGTGCTAAATCCGTTTCATGCGGTATGGGCCCTTATCCGGGGAAGTGACATCTGTGATCAATATCTGGCCTGGGAGTTTTATCGGGCATCAGCCTGGGGTTTTCCATTGGGAATGATTCAAAACTACCCCTATCCACTCGAATCGAATATCTGTTTTATAGATGGGATCCCGGTTTTTGCCATACTTTTTAAACCTGTCGCCCAACTTTTCTCAGGAGATTTTCAATACTTTGGTTGGTGGTATTTATTGTGTTTTTTTCTGATGGGCATTAGTGCCAATGGCTTGCTTCGAAGCATGGGGGTCGAAAACAAATCGTATCGGTTGGTCGCTACTCTATTCTTCGTATTTAGCCCCATTTTAATTTACCGGACGGGGCATCCCGCCCTCTGTGCGCAGTGGATGATCGTTGCCGGTTTTTGGATCTATTTTGATAAAAAATACAGTGATCGCAAAAAGGATTTAGCCATTATCGTACTATCGGTTTTAAGCATAATGTCGCATCCCTATTTGATGCCAATGATATATGGAATAGGAGTAGCTCATTGGGCAAAAGAGTCGTTTTATGTAAATAAAAAACATTGGTTAAATTTTACAATCAAATCATTTCTTTGTGGAGCTGCCATTATCATGACTATGTGGATCGTTGGCTTCTTTTCAATAGATAGTACCGAGGTGGGCAGAGGTGGATTTGGTTATTTTTCGGCTAACCTCAACACGCTATTCAACTCTTTCGGCAGGTCCAACATACTCCCGGCTCTTCCTGTAGTCAATGCCGGACAATTGGGAGGATTCGCCTATTTGGGGATCAGTATTATTATCCTTTTTATCGCTTGGCTTGTAAGCAAATTGGTTTACACTTCTAAGGCCAAACCGCCACGCATGACCTGGCCGCTTCTAATAATGGTGGGTGGAATGGCACTATACAGCCTGAGCAATGCATGGTCGATAAACGAATATGTGTTTTTGAAATTCACCTTGCCCGAGTTTATCACCAAGCCTTTTCGCGTATCGGGGCGATACATCTGGCCTCTGTATTATTTGATATTTGCCGGAATGCTTCGCTGGTTCTCAAATATAAATTGGAGGGATAAACCAAAACTCATCTGTCTTTCTCTATTGTTGGCTCTTCAAATTGCGGATGTTGAAGGCTTGCTACACAACAAATATATAAAACATGAATACAAACACCCGCTCAAGTCAGAAGTTTGGAAAGATATTTACAGCGCCTCCCAAAAAATTATTATGTACCCGCCTTTTCGGGGTACTTACCTAAGAGAACACGACCGCATGCATTTTGTCTATCATGCCCATAAATACCAAAGGCAGATCAGTACGGGAAGGATAGTATATAAGGACAATAAAGTATTGCGGGATTTTAAAAAAAGGCTCGAACAGAATTTAGCTAAAGCAAGCCTGGAAGGATTTGAACGGGATGCATTCGTTACAACAACCAAACATTTAGACAAATTCAAACCGCTTTTGGTAGAAAAAAAAGTAAAAGGATTTAGAGCTGATGGATATTTGATTTTTATACCGCTCCCCTTAATTTGGGAAAAGGAGGTCTTGCAAGATTTGCCGGTTGAGTCGTTGGAAGATTTATCTTCTGTTGATTAGTGGTTGGCGGCTGTTAGCGGGACGGCAGTCAGGTTTCCAGTACACCACTAACGTACTAACTAATTTATTGAAATTATTCGAGTGCCAGACGGGCTAGACAGACAGGTCCGTACCTTTGTGGTAATAACTCGCAGTGATTCCCGCCCTCTGGCGGGAGAGCTTTGCCACACATTTAAATTATCCTGTATTTGAATATTGAAAATATGTTTTGCGTAGTTATTCTTCGAGTGTGTGACATATTAGCGGAGCATCGCGGTTGCAAACCGCGACGAACGGCGTCTGCACAGAGATTTTCTCTGTGAATCTTTGTTGCTTCGTGTCTTCGTGGTAAAGGCCGCAGCGATTTTGTCACGCACTCTTATTCTTCTTTGAGGGTGAGATCTCCCGAGTGTTTTCGAGACAGGCAGCCTAAAGACCGCCGCCACCGGAAACAAATCCGCAGAACCAATAAAAAAGATACCAATGGCCCTTCTTTGAGTACCAAATCTTCAGAATGTAGTAAAAAACTCTTAATATCCCCAAAAAAATCATAAACCCACTGAAACCATCCCCAACTCCGATCGTCTTCTTGTTGAAATCATGACTTTGAAACCAGTTTTGGAACAAATATTACCACTGAAAGACAAACTCTTTCGCCTTGCATTGAGAGTAGTTGGCAACGCCCAGGAGGCGGAGGACGTCGTACAGGAAGTTTTTATAAAAATGTGGAATAACAGAGCCGAAGCACAACACATTGCCAACAAAGAAGCCTGGTGCGTCCGGTTGACCAAAAACCTGGCCATCGACAAAAGCAGAAGCAAACACCGCCGCACACAATCCCTCTCCACTGGTTTCGACATGGTGGGCGTACAACCGCTCCCCGACAGGGTAGCCGAAGTTAAGGATTCGGTAGAACGGATGCGGCGATTGATGGAATCCCTTCCGGAAAAACAAAAAATAGTCATTCAACTACGCGATGTGGAGGGCCATACATATCAGGAAATTGCAGATGCGTTGGACATACCCCTCAACACCGTCAAGGTTACGGTATTCCGCGCCAGGCAATTTTTGAAAACACAACTACTAAAAGCAGATGATTATGGATTATAATGTAAAAGCGTTACTGGAAAAATACTGGGCGGGCGAATCCTCCCTCGAAGAAGAGCAATGGCTGAAAGCATATTTTAACCAGCCGGATCTACCCGTCGATCTGGCACCTTTCCACCCCCTGTTCCAATACCTCGAAGGTGCCCGGCACATCACGATGCCTACCCCGATAAAATCGATCGCGGCCGGAAAAAACAACACAGAAAAGGCTTGCCCAAAACGGCGAATACTTCCCACCGTATTTTGGCGATCGGCGGCAGCGGTGTTCCTGATAATATGTAGTGTACTGGTTTATCAAAATATCAATCCAACAACAAATACACAAATCGTTGTCGAAGATACCTTCGAGACCCCACAGGAGGCCTACCAAAAGACAAAAGAAATGTTGATGCTGGTTTCCCGAAAAATGAACAGCGGAACCGACAGAGTGGTCAGCTCCATGCAAAAAGCAGCACCGGCAACGACAATTCTTAAAGAATAAGATCGAATAGTCAATAAATCAATAATCAATAACTCTACCTGTCAGTAGACAGGCAATAATCTCTTCAGCATGAAACAATTATCAGTCTTATTAATCGCACTATTTGCATTTAGCGCAAGCACAACCGCCCAAAACGAGGACGCCATCTCCCGATATTTTGAAAAATACATGGACGACAAAGACTTCACCGTCGTTTACGTAAGTGCCAAAATGTTTGAAATACTTGGCAAACTCAACATCCACGATCTGGAAGACGAAGAGGCAGCCATTATCCTCGAAACCGTCAAAGACATGCGCGGCCTTCGCGTACTCACCACCGAGATCAACGCTATAAAGGTGTATGAAGAAGCCGTCAACACCATCAACACAACCGAGTACGAAGAATTGATGACCGTTCGGACCGAAGACGAGAACGTCCAGTTTCTGGTAAAGGAAAGCGGTGATGTTATCCACGAATTGCTCTTACTTGTCGGCGAGCCCGACGAATTTGTCATGGTCAGTTTCATTGGCAACATCCACCTTGATAAAATTTCCAAACTCGCCAAAGTTCTCGATGTAGAAGGCGCCGAGCACCTGGACAAACTGGAAGAGGAAGAACGACGCGAAAAAAAAACTGAAATAAAGGCTTATTGAGTTTTTTTCAGTGGTTCCGTCAATTTCTTTTATCACCATCCATAAACAATAACCCTAATGAAACGAGTTCTTTTTTTAATGGCCGTCCTCCTCTTGCCCATTTTAGCGGAAGCGCAAACGGCTGCCATCAACCGCTTTTACCGCGCCCACAAAAAAGACAAGGGAACGATCAACATGGTGTTGCCGGGCTGGCTGTTTCGTCTCGGCGCCTCCGTTGCCCGTCCCTTTGTCGATGATGATGAGATCAAATCCGGCCTGCGCCTGGTGCGAAAAGTCCGAAGTATGCGGTTTCTGGTTTCGGAAGACCAATGCACCGTTACCAAAGACCAGTACGACCACTTCACCGCCCAGTTGCGCCATTCCAAATACGACGAACTGATAAAGATCCAGGATGACGGCACCAACGTTGACGTCTTTATCCGGGAGAAAAGAGGTAAGATAAAAGGTCTGCTGTTTCTCGTCCGGGAAGAAGACGCTTTCGTCATGGCAAGCATGAAAACCAGCATTAAAATGAAAGACATCAGCAAGCTGGTCAACGATTTGCTCGAAGCGCAGAAAAAAAAGAAAGCCGAAGAAGAAAAGAAGAAAAAATCCGAAACAAAACCGCGGCCTCCGCAGGCATAAGAAGTATTCAAAAACAAGCATCTAACATGAAAAAAATATTGCTGATCCTATCCCTTTGTTGTTGTAACACGGTGTTTGTAACCGCTCAAACGAAAAGCGTAAAGTCATTCTATGACCGTTATGCCAATGATGAAAACGCCATTGACATTTCCGTTCAGGGGTGGATACTAAAGCTGGCCGGTGAATTTGCCGACGACGATGAAGCCGGCAAAGTCCTCCAAAAAATTACTCAGTTGAGGGTGCTGCTCATGGAAGACGGCAACCCCGTATCCGCTCCGGAGTATGACCAACTGAAACGCGACGTCCGTAAGGACCAATACGAAGAACTCCTCCAAATACGTGAAGAAGAAACCTATATCGATTTTTATATTCGCGAAGAAGGCGAATACATCACGAACGTACTGATGCTGGTCAATGAAAGCGACGGATTTGTATTGTTATCGCTGGAAGGATTGCTCAAAATGGAAGACCTACAAAATATACACCTCGACACTGAAGGGTCAGAGCATTTCAAGAAAATTGGTAAGAAAAAGAAGAAGAAAATTCCCCAGGCGTGAAAACGGCAATAATTATTAATCACTAATTGCTGCCTCCCCAAATCAATGCAACAACCAACCCACTGATCACCATCCAACCCGCATAGCGCAGTCCTGATTTAAGATGCGCGAAAGCCTTATCCATAGCGGCCTGATCGTCGTTGGACAAGGCTTTTTTCAAAAAATGGCCAAACTGAAAAAACGCATATACCGGCACCATGACAGCCCCACCGGCTATCAGGTAGCCCATCCCGACCAATAGCGGTGAGATGGTTGCGGATGCCTGGTGCTCCCGCAACCACCCAAGGTAAATGCTGTTGAAGCCGGCCGCCAGTAATACGATGAGAAGAAGCCCCAACCCAATGGCCGACAATGCCAGCGCCCAGCCAGCAATTGCGCTCAGATCGGACTTGATATCGGAAGAAATTTTTAGGGAATCCTTTTCCGGAGGTATGGAAGATCGTTTTTGTACCATGTTCATAGTATGTTTTTCGTTTTTTCCAATGATTTTCCCCATTAAAGATACAAAATGACCCTAAAAATCCAAAATAAAGCATATAGAACTATAAAATTCGTCAAAACGAGACCGACACCGTCCCCAGCCCACCAAATTCAGCGCGCACCACATCTCCGGGGGCCACCTCTGTCATAGCGCCCAGGGCTCCGGTCAGGATAACATCACCTGCACGCAAGGGTGCCCCCTCGTCGATCATCTTCCGGGCCAGCCATATAGTGGCATTCAGGGGCGATCCCAGACAAGCTGCTCCGAGGCCTTCCGAGACCCGTTCTTCGTTTTTCCACAAAGTCATTTTGCAGCCGACCATATCAAAGTTAGTCAGTAGGGTAGGGCGATGTCCCAACACAAAATGACTGGCCGAAGCATTATCGGCAATGGTATCTGTAATGCCGATGTCCCAGTTGGCGATCCTGCTGCCCACGATCTCGATGGAGGGCAAAGCATAGTCGATGCTCGACATCAGATCATGCGCCGCAATGGTCGGATCGGTGAGGTCTTTTTTGAGTACAAAAGCGATTTCTCCTTCGGCCTTGGGTTGCAGCAATTCGTTCCATGGAGCAGTAGTCCCATTGAGCACTTCCATTGTGTTGAGCAAGGCGCCGTAGTCGGGTTGGTCGACACCCAGTTGCTGTTGAACGGCAGGGGAGGTCAGTCCGATTTTCCGCCCTACAATGCGGGCGCCTTCGTCGATCCTGATCTGGTTATTGAACTTTTGTATTTCGTAAGCCAACCTGATGTCATCACTACCGATGAGGTTTCGGATAGGAGGGCAAGGAGTTTGGGTTGCCAATGCATCCCTTAGCTGTTTTGCTGCTGTTTCGATAATGTTGTTCATCTTGTATTGATTATATCCCAAGGTAAGAATCTTTACGCCTCACACAGTAAACTTAGCGATAGAGGGGCATCAG
>CBDCTQ010000028.1:0-138901 GCA_965222105.1 Saprospiraceae bacterium
TTATTGTCATCGGAAAAGTAGGACCAGTTATCGCTGTTGAGTTCTATAAGATCGTAAGGTTGAGAGTGAACGCTCGTGGAAGATTGAGCTAGGGAGGAAGTGGTAAAAGCGAAAAGGGCAAATATTCCGATAAGAAGTGACTGCTTCATGATAGCAAGTATGAATTTAAGTGGGTTAAAAATGGGTTTCAATTGTAATTTCCGTCCCTTAAAGATAGTCCAAAAAGATGGGATAAAAAATTTGGATAAAACGGGTTTTTCAGCACAATAAGCTGACTTTTGGGAGGGACATGGGATAAATCCGCACAAATCTACACACACAAAACGAAGAATTGCCATTTAGGTAACAACCAAAAGCATATTTTGACAAATATTTTTCAAAAATTTTTCAAAAATTTTTCAAAATCCTCGGTTTCCGCAGGTTAACTTGTCTCCCCAGCGCGTTGCAACACATCCTGGATCGACCGGTACAGCGGCCGCTTTTGACGCAACTGAGCGGGTTCCACCCAAATAGCCAAATCTATATCTTCCTCAGTTTGGGGTACCAGATCCGTTTTTGGTGCCGACATCCTGTACCAATAAGTTTTTTTTAATATACGTGTTTTTTTGGCGTCCCGATAGGTGTGCCAGCTTTGGTGTAGTTTGCCCACCAACCGCACGTTTTTAATCCCCGTTTCCTCCATCACCTCCCTAATCGCTGCCGCTTTTTTCTTTTCTCCCTTGTCTATTTTACCTTTCGGCAAATCCCAAAACCCCCTTCTGAAAATAGCCAGCACCTGATTTTCTTCATTGAAGACCAGCCCACCGGCAGCCCGGATTATTCGGTACAACCCCTTAAAATCACCCCACAAATCTTTCAAATTTTCTGCATGGATCAGCACCGCTCCCGGATCGCTCGTTTTTTCCAACAGGTCGATGGGCTGGAGCAAAGACTTGGGCTGCCCCATATACGGCAGTACCAATTTGGCCCCTTGGGCTTCTGCCAGATCGGCCAAATCCTTCGTTTTCGCAAGCAAAAGCGGCTTTTCATTGATATATATTTTGTACATTTGCGTCGTTTTGTAGAAGACATAATGAACAAAAATTTTGTATGCAGCCTGTCTGGCGCCAGCCAGGCCTGAATGCTCCCTGCTGCCGACAGGCGAGGCTCGTCCCGATAGCTATCGGGACTCCGGGTGTTCCTTGTTTAGATCCCGAAAACATTCGGGACCCTTCAGTTGCTATACAAAAAATCTATTCATAATGTCTATTGAAGTAAAAAATATGACAACACGTTCTTTAATAGCTCGTCAACTGTTGCAAATAAAAGCAATTAAACTCAGCCCCCAAAAACCTTTTACCTGGGCATCCGGCATACAGTCGCCAATCTATTGCGACAATCGCATCTGTCTTTCCTACCCGGAAGTCCGCCAACAGATCATAAAAGGTTTTATAGAAGCCACTTCGTCCTTTTCGACATTTCAAACGGTGGCCGGTGTTGCAACGGCTGGCATTGCCTATGGCGCCCTGGTGGCCGAGGCCATGCAACTGCCCTTTGTTTACGTTCGCTCAAAGGCTAAACAGCACGGCCGCCAAAATCAGATTGAAGGACAATTGACAGGCCACGAAAACGTACTCGTCGTAGAAGACCTGATCTCCACCGGCGGCAGCAGTCTCAGAGCTGTCGAAGCATTGCGACAAACAGGTTGTAATGTGGTCGGAGTCATAGCCATCTTCAGTTATGGATTGGAGCAAGCCAGATCGGCTTTCGCCAAAGCGGAATGCCCACTGTACACTTTGACCGATTATGAAACCCTGATCGGGGAAGCAGCCAGCAGCGGTCAAATCGACAATAACCAACAAGCTATGCTGCAATCCTGGAAGTCCGACCCAACTGCCTGGATTTCTAAAATTACAACTTGAGACGACCCATTTGCATACGCACTGTTTTTAGCTATAGCATTTGAAACATTCAACATGGGTATTATAACCAAACAATCCGAAGCCTTCTTATTTAAGTACCTCAACAATGCTTCTCCAACCGGTTTTGAAGCCTCTGGCCAAAAACTATGGCTGGAATACCTCCAACCCTATATCGACGACTGGGGGCTCGACACCTACGGCACCGCCTATGGCGTAATAAACCCCGGTAAAGACTATAAAGTGGTCATTGAAGGTCATGCCGACGAGATATCCTGGTTTGTTCACTATATCTCCGACGATGGGTTCATTTCCGTTATCCGAAACGGTGGCTCCGACCACCTCATCGCCCCCTCCAAACGCGTTAACATCCACACCCCCAAAGGCGTCTTAAAAGGTGTATTCGGCTGGCCGGCCATCCACACCCGTAAAGGCGACAATGCCAAACTGGTACCCAAACTTGAAAATATTTTCATCGATGTGGGCGCAAAGAACAAAGAAGAAGTACTTAAAATGGGCATTCACGTGGGCTGTGTCATCACCTATGAAGACGACTTAACAGTGCTCAACAACCGCTACTACGTCGGTCGCGCACTCGACAACCGCATGGGCGGATTCTGTATAGCCGAGGTAGCCCGACTGCTGAAAAAGAACAGAGTAAAATTGCCATACAGCTTGTACATCGTCAACTCCGTCCAGGAAGAAGTAGGGCTTCGAGGCGCCCAAATGATCACCCAAACCATCCGCCCCGACGTGGCCATCGTAACGGACGTAACCCATGACACCCAAACACCCCTGATAAATTCCAAGGACATTGGCGACGTAAAATGCGGCAACGGTCCCTCCGTCACCTATGCTCCCGCTGTACAACGCAATCTGCTGGAGCTCATCATCAACACCGCCCAAAAAAATAAGATCGCCATCCAACGGGAAGCTTCCTCCCGCGGCACCGGCACCGACACCGATGCTTTCGCCTATTCCAACGGCGGGGTAGCCTCCGCCCTCATCTCCATACCGTTGAGATACATGCACACCACCGTCGAAATGGCCCATAAAAACGATGTGGAAGGCGTCATTCGGTTGATCTATGAGACCTTGCGGAAAATCAAAAAGAACCACAACTTCAAGTATTTTTAAAGTCGCCATTTATCTTAAAAAAACTCACAGACCTCCTCCTCTACGGCAATTACTGGATCGCCTTTTGCGCCGTGGCCATGGTCTGGCAAACGAAACTGCTGCTGGGGCGCCCGCTGAGTTTAGACCATCTTACCGGATTTGTTTTTTTTGCGACGTTGTTTTTGTATGCCGTTCACCGGATAGTAGGTATTTCCCGCCTGAAGGAATTTTTCGATGTAGACCGCTATAAGGTCATCGCCCGATTCAAGTCCCACATATTTTTGTATGCCCTGGTAGCGGCAATCGGTACCCTCTATTGTTTTGTTTACCTGAGTTTTCATCAACAAATGGGGCTGATCATTCCCGGCATTTTTTCTCTGGCCTACGTCGTCCCCTTTTTGGGTAATCGTCGGCGCCTCCGCGATGTCAACCACATCAAAATCTATCTGATCGCCCTGGTCTGGGCCTTTGTTACTGTCAGCCTACCGGCTATGGAATGGAGCATCGCCACCACCCTACCTGTGCTGGTTATGACAGCCGAAAGAGCCCTTTTCATCTTCATCATCACCCTACCTTTCGACATCCGCGACCTCAAAGTGGATTCGCACGGCGGCGTAAAGACCATACCCGCCATGATCGGTTTGCAACGAACCATACAACTGGGCTACGCCCTATCCGTCTTATTTGTAGGATTGGTGTTAGTCAACTTTTTTTGGGGCACCTATTCCCTTTCCGATACCATTGCGCTGACTATTTCTGCCTTTATCAACGCCTGGCTCCTCTCCAAAAGCCGCCTCGACCGCCACGACTATTTCTACTCTGGCCTGATGGATGGCACCATGATCCTGCAATTTCTCCTCATCGTAGCCGGCAAACCTGCCTGACAGCCCGTCCCGATTCATATCGGGAGCAGTCGGGTTTATTTGCCAGGCTCATATACATTAAGAGGCTGTCCAAAAATTACGCACAAAAGAACTAAAGAAGAGAATCGGCGTATCTAAAGGATAAGTATTACTAAAAATTACTAAAATATGTATCCAACAGATTTAACCGATTCCCAGTGGGAAATTGATGGATGCTTCAAATATTCGTGATAAAGGATTCTAAGAAGTTTAAAGTCATCCCGCAAAGGTGGAAAGTTGAACGAAATATGCCTGGTTCAATTGGGATAGAAGGCTTAGCAAAGACTATGAATGTGAGTCAGATTCCGCAGCAGCATTCGTTTATATCAGTAACATTCACAGATTGATCAGAAAATTTTAGACAGCCTTTTAACATTTCGTATACTGATAATCAAAATACTATAATTTCTAATGAAGTTCTTTAATTAATAGTACCTTGCAAGTTGCAGGACATGAATTTTTTCATGGCGTATCTCATTATCTTAATGATATAGAATACTCAAGAGAGTCTGGAGCTCTAGAGGAGGCTTTTGCTCAAATACATGGTTTTTTGGTAAGGAGATGGGTTACCGGAACTGTTAAATAGAATTCGACCCTTAACCTCTTGTTCAATCAAAAAGGAATAACATTCATTATTTGATTAAGCTTGGTGGTACAAAAAAAACATTGCAGAACAATGTGTAAGCGGTGCGACGTGAAAAGTCGCTTTTAAATACTGTTAAATCATTTTTACAACAATAATCTTACATGAGTTGTATATTAATGGATTTAACCTGATGTGCCCACCACTGGTCGGCAAGCTACCATCGGTTTCCTACTTCGGGGTGCGTCGCTAGCAATGGTGAGGTGCTAAGCCCGAAGGACAACAAAGCTAAGCGGCGACCGTGAGGTCAAAGCGAAAGCTGCTAGTCTTTTGCGGTAGGAGGAAGCGGAATGAATGGTATGCGTAATCCCGCAATACTGCGGGATGAATCACCGTAAGCCTCGTTACTCCCACCAGAGAGCTTGCCCCGGCGAATGTCGGGGTCGGCAGGTTGGAGCGGCGGAAAAGACCAACCTTGTTTCCTGTTGTATGGGATTTAACAATACTATTACTAACCCGGCTTGCTTCCGGCAACTATTTTGGAGACATGACAAATAATCGTTACCTTTCCTGCTCAAACGTGCCCGGCGCAGGTTCGACATGGGAATGACAACAGAATTTTACTGAAGGTGGTTTGTTTTTCCTACCTGATCCCGTAAATACCTTTGGGGAGAAAATCTTCGGATCGTTAGTAAAATTGCCTGCTGAGGGCGTGAGTGTTCAACTGAAAAAGAAAAAGCAAACAAATGAGAAAAGAAGATTTTACCGAAGAATTTGAAAAGATAAAACCGCAACTGAAATCCTATATTCTTCGGATGACAGCAAGTGTTCAAGATACGGAGGATATTGTTCAGGACACATGGATAAAGGGCAGCAGTAATTTTGCTTCGTTCAACGGTGAATCTTCACTAAAAACTTGGATTTTTTCAATAGCCTCCAATTTGGCAATAGATAATTTAAGAAAGAAGAAAAGGTGGACTGAAAATGTAACGGACATCTGCAAAGAAGCGGCAAAGAAAGACATGACCCATTTTCAGGAAGCAATGAAAATCATAGAAACCTCTGAATATGCAAAATTTGAAATACGGGAACATATCGCATTCTGTTTTTTGTGCATTGCAAAATCGTTGCCTTTGGAGCAACACCTCTGCCTTTTGCTGAAAGAAATCCACGACTTCAAAATAAAAGAAATAGCCTTAATCCTCCAAACCTCTGACGCTCTGGTGAAATACCACCTTCATACCGCCAGAAAAAAAATGATTGAGACATTTGAAGGAAGATGCGCTTTAATAAATCAGGAAGGTATTTGCCATCAATGCACCGAAATCAATGGCATCTTTAACCCGAAGCAGAATGAACAAGAAGAACTAATGAAAATAAAAATGGCAAGGGAAGCTGGGAAATCAGACAAGGAAAGGTTGTTCGATTTGAGGATGGAGGTGCTTAAAGAAATAGACCCCTTTAATTCCAATGCACATGAACTGCAACTGCACCACTTGGAACACAACAGAAGGGTAATGGAAAAATATTTGGAAGAAAACGAATGAAAATCCTATCTTTTTTTTCAACCCAAACGTCAAAGCATAAAATCATTTTATTATGAAAAATTTCATCGCAATCTTTATGCTTATGACAAGTTTCACAGCAATGGCTCAAAGTGGAAAAGCCACTACGGTAAAAAAAACATTTAGCCGTACAACCACCGTTAGTACCACAATCAACGCAGATGCTTCCATAGTATGGGCATTGCTTACAAATGCTTCGGATTTTTCAAGGTGGAATTCCACGATAGTTTCCATCGAAGGGGAAATCCAAAAAGGCGAAAAAATCAAGCTGAAAAGCACACTTGACCCAAACCGTACTTTTAAGTTGAAGGTCAAAGAGGTAATGCCTGAACAGAAATTGGTCTGGGGAGACGCTTTGGGGAAAAGGACTTACACCCTGCAAAAGTCAGACGGTGGCATCGTATTCTCGATGACCGAAAAAATCGGAGGTTTAATGTTCCCATTGTTTGCAAAGAAAATCCCACCATTTGACGAGTCGTTTGAACAGTTTGCATCCGACTTGAAAAAGGAAGCTGAAACCATTTCAAAATCAGAATAACAACAACATGAATTACAGAGAAAAAATAGGCACGAAAGAAAAACCACTTGTGCTAAAAACACCACCTCTTTCTTCCGAATACACCATGCACGTAGATGAAAAGGACGGAAGGGATATACTGGTCTGTACCGTCAAAAAGACCATACTGCATTACGACATCAGATGCTTGGCTGACCTGCATAAAATGTTGAAAGAACATGGGGATTGGATGCTGCTCGGCAGCAAAGACGAAAAAGTAGAAGCCAAGCCTGAAACAGTAGAGTATTGGGGAAGGTCAAAAGACAACCCTATCGGAGGCTGGTATGGATTAAAGAAAAACTTCAGGGGAAGGTTTGGGATGTACATCCCTCCATTGATGGAACACTTGGGACTGGCAGAAGTGGAACACAACAAGCGGAACAATAGAATGAGAGCAAAATAAAAGCTGCACACAATAAGTAAGTTTTCATGGTGCGACGTGAAAAGTCGCTTTTTAATACTGTTAAACCATCGGAACAACAATACGCTTACATGGCCTGTCCCGCAAGGCGGGAAGTTATTCAAGGGTGGATTTAACCTGATGTGCCCACCAGAGTTCGGCAGGCCCACCAGAGAGCTTGCCCCGGCGAATGTCGGGGTCGGCAGGTTGGAGCGGCGGAAAAGACTAACCTTGTTTCCTGTTGCATGGGACTTAACAATACTATTACTAACCCGGCTTGCTTCCGGCAACTATTTTGGAGACATGACAAATAATCGTTACCTTTCCTGCTCAAACGTGCCCGGCACGGGTTCGATATGGGAAGGACAACTGAATTTAACTGAAAGTGGTTTGCTTTTCCTGCCTGGTCCCGTTAAAGGAAAATACCGAGTGCGTGACATACCTGCCGGCCGGCAGGCCAATGTCGTTAAGATTGCATTTTTCATATGTTTAAATGGCACGGCGATAATTAGTTAAGGTATAATATTTCGTTCGCCTAGCCCGTGTTTTGAACCTCCTTTCGAATGATCTACCGGGTCTGACGGGCTCGACATGCCTTATAAATCTGGCTTTCATTACCTTCAATAGTAGTTCAACCTGCTTATCTTCTTCTAAAAAGAGCTTGACCAGATCGCCTTTCATGGAGCCTATGCTGATGTTTTTATTGATTTTGTAGTCATGTTGTCGGTGCTCACTGATTTTTTCCACCTCTTCTTCACAGTCTTGTATCAAGATCGTATTTATGTTTGCCACCAATACAGTAGCATGAAAATCCTGATAAATTGCCATTGGTGTATGACCACTAAATGCAGTTATCTGGAATTTATTTTTAAGTGTGTCAAAGCATATTTCCGTACCCCATCTCGTATTATATATTTCGCCAAATTCGTGTGTTGGAAACTCCTGTTCATCCTTCAATGATGTGATCAGTATTTCGGTCTCTCCGCTACTTAGTTCTACTCGAACTAACCTTACTTTTACAAAATCTTGCTTTTCCAATTTTATACCCTTGGCGGCAAAATATTGAACGGCATTATTTGTAGCATAAAATTTCACGATCGCCGATTCTTCGCCCGATGATACAAATTCTTTTACCACGTTGTTAAACCCTACTTTACAACGTATAATGAAAGGGAGGTCTCGAAGATCATGCTCATATATAAACGCAAAACTTGCAAAATTTCGATCATATATACTAATCACATTTTCACCCACTTGGTCTAGGTAAGACACAGCCATTTCTTTTTCGCCCTTGCTGATTGGACCTATCTGACCATCTATTATTATTTCATTTAACACATCCACTCTCGCCAATATTCTTGCCATTGGCTCTCCTCCATGTTGGTTGGGTTGACAACCAAATTCTTTCCGTATTTCTTCCGTATCCATCAAATGAGCAGTCGACCCATCAATCCCTTCCAATCTATATTTCCCCCACCTCTTTATTGATTTTTCATTGTGTTTGTAATATGATTGTTGTAGCGCAATATTCCAGTCTATGAAAATTTCCTTTTTTAGCTTATATCTCGCTTGGCTCATTGCGCTCTTTGTACAAGTTGCTAACTCCTTATCTATTACCTTAAAAAAAGATTCTATTTCAATCCCTAAACTCTTCCTTGGTAGGTTCAATAAAAATAAGACCGTTAAGATGAATGTCAACTTTTTTGGCTTGGTAAATGCGCCCTCATGCGTTGTATATTTTGATTTATTTGCCGAGGAATCATCTAAAAATTTTCGTAAGTCTGCCAGAATATGTACTTTTGATGAAATCATTTTTTTTGAGTTAAGTGGTTAATAATATGTGATTTCACCATAAATAAAACCACTTAACTTTTTTTTTCAAAAATTTTCAACACATATTTATTTTCCAATCTTAATGACATTGGCCGGCAGGCAGGTGTGAATCTTTGTGTCTTTGTGTCTTTGTGGTAAAGGCCGCAGCGATTTTGTCACACACTCGAAAATACCTTTAGGGGAAAAATCTCTGGGTCGTTAGTAAAATCGCCTGCTGAGGGCATGGTTGTTCAACTGAAGCCCCGATAGGGATCGCATTGGGGTGAACCTTATTTTCTAGTTTTCGAATAGTTCATTGACAATCAGGGTATTACATTAGTAAAATTGGCATAAAAAAAGCTGTTCAGATGTTGACATAAATTTTCACAAATTTCATCTAAACAGCTACTTATGATAAGTTTGGAACAAATATCGGAAAAACTGGAATCACTGTCAATATTTGAAATTGCCCAACTGAGTAAATTTACAGCCCGTATTGGTGGTAAAATAACCCCTTTGAATTTTGTTCTTAGTTTTTTTGCCTCCATACAGACCGATAAACACAGCCTAACCAGCTGGACAGAAGCATTATCCCTACTGCTGAATCAGACAATTAGTTATAATGCTATGAAAAAGGCACAGAACTCTGCACGTGCTGAATTTGCCGAAGCATTACTTGGAGCAGCGCTGAGTAAACAGATTTTAACCACTCATAGAAGTAAGTATCATACTCAATTACTTGATGGCTTTAACCGAGTTTATCTAGAGGATAGCACTTGCGTGAGTTTGCCAAAGTCTCTATATGAATTTTTTCCTGGGCCACATAGCAACACAGGTCATGCTGCCACGGCCAAGATTCAACTACGAGTGGAGTTGAAAAGCGGCACCTACTCCAACATAGCTTTGAAGCATTATCGAAATAATGACCAGAGCTTTTCCTCTGATATTTTACAGATGCTCCAGCCTGGTGATTTGGTTATTCGTGACCTGGGTTATGCAGTACTGGATGTATTCGAAAAAATTGACAAGTCAAAGGCCTTCTTTATCAGTCGCTTGAAGTACGGAACCAAATTATTTGATTACGACACAGAAGAGGAGATTGATCTGGCAAAACAGTTGAGAAAGGCCAGGAAAAATAAACAGGCAGTGGTAGAGTTGTTTGTTCGGGCAGGTAAAAAAGCTAAACTGCCTGTGCGTATTTGTGCCGTCAAATGCCCCCCGGCTGAGGCCAGAAAAAGAATTGCACGAGCTAAAAAGGACAGACACCAAGGTGCTAATCACTCTAAAGATTACTTCGAATTATTGGGGTGGGTTATTTTCATTACAAATGTTTCAGAGCAAACGCTATCTGCTCAACAGATATTAGAAGTTTACGGCTATCGGTGGAGAATTGAAATTATCTTTAAGACTTGGAAAAGTCATTTCAAACTTGACCGACTTTTCCAAACACAAGCAAAGTTGTCAGAGCAACACGTCCGAATCGCCATATCTCTGTTCCTCGTTTGGATAACTTTATTCTTCACAAAAATGTACAACTTTTTCCTTCACAAGATTTACTACTCAAAAGGTAAAGTGCTAAGCTTGATGAAATTCGCTAAATTTGTCAAAGAACATATTCAACAATTACTTGTAAACCCTGACCTAGATTTTTGGATTGACCATCTCGCCTATTTTTGCTGTTACAAAAAGCGAAAGGGCAAACCAAACTTCTGTCAACAGCTCTATTTGCTAATTTAAGGTTCACCCGTATGCGATAGGGATCGGGATCAGCGCAGCAGATATATATGTCACCTGTGACAGGGTACGCTTTACTTTGAGTGCTTCGTGGGTGACATATACACTCCTTAGTGTTGTGTGCAAAAAAACAATGCAATTACGGAAAGTGGATTTTGACTTCTTGAATAATCTTATTCTTAACATCATCCCAATTGATTGGATTAATCATTTTAGGCATCGGTTCAATTTCTGCATCATCAAAATAGGTAAGACTTTTGAAAACTAAGAAATCAGTTCCATCAGGAAATTTTGAATTGTAAAAATCGAAAATTTGAGGTAACGAATATTTTTGAAGTATGAAATACAAGTCGATAAAATCTTTTCTGGAACCTCTACCTGTAATAGCAGATAATTTCATAGCAGCAATATCTTGGATAGAGGCTAATTTAAGATTGTCGATTTTTAAAGGAGGCTCAATAAAGTTATAACGATAAGAAACGAAATCAACTTTAATACCATCTATGAAAAGATTAAGAATTTTCGGAGTCTGATTTACAATTTTAATCTTCCCTAGGGGATCAATATAATCAATAATAGGAGAAACATCCATTTCAGAATAAGCAAACAAATCTAAATCTATAGAAATACGATGACCGATTTGAAGAGCAAGAGATGTACCACCAACGAGAAAATATTCATTAAGAAACTCAATCTGTTGAAGTTCCTTTAATAATTGAAGTGTTTTGGGATAGATTGTTGAGTAGTGAAGCATCTAAAATTATTCTTGTTTAAACTAAAGTATGTAGAGAAAAAATTCAAAGTTTTCGAGTCTAAATCTCTAATCATGAGAATTTCATTTTTGATAAATTCAAGTCCATAAAAATCTTTGATGATCTTCCATTCCCTAAGAGATCCTTTTTGAATAACTCTTTGGATAATGAAACGAGCATTTTTACCGTAATCCAGAGAATTAAGATCAATATCCCAAAATAAATAGCTTGGTAATGTCATAATTTAGTTAAATTTGAGAATAACTCTAAACAAAGGCAAGATACACAAAATTAGATATGTTTTCAAGGAATCATTATTACAAATAAACTGAATCAAAGGTAGAAACTGAAGAGAACAGATAAAATTTGCTAGAAAAAATAAATTCTGCACACAATAATGTGTATATGGTGCGACGTGAAAAGTCGCTTTATAATACTGTTACATCATCTGAATAACAACACGCTTACATAGCCTGTCCCGCAAGGCGGGAAGTTATTCAAAGATGGATTTAACCTGATGTGCCCACCAGAGAGCCTGCCCCGGCGAATGTCGGGGTCGGCAGGCTACCATCAGTTTCCTACTTCTGGGTGCGTCACTAGCAATGGTGAGGTGCTAAGCCCGAAGGACAACGAAGCTAAGCGGCGAGCGTGAGGTCAAAACGAAAGCTGCCAGTCTTTCGAGGTAGGAGGAAGTGGAATGAATGGTATGTGAATCATCGTAAGCTTCGTTGCCTCGATATGAAACCGTGACAGGCATTTGGAACGGCGAAAAAGACTGACCTTGTTTCCTGTTGTATGGGATTTAACAATACTATTACTAAGCCGGCTTACTTCCAGCAATTATTTTGGAGATACGACAAAAAATCGTTACCTTTCCTGCTCAAACGTGCCTGCCGCAGGTTCGACATGGGAAGGACAACTGAATTTAACTGAAAGTGGTTTGTTTTTCCTGCCTGATCCCGGAAAGGGGAAATACCTTTAGGGGAAAGATCTCCGAATCCATAGTGAAACCGCGTGCCGGAGGCATGGTTGTTCAACTGAAGCCCCGATAGGGATCGGGATCAGCGCAGCAGCTATATATGTCACCTGTGACAGGGTACGCTTTAGTTTGAGTGCTTTGTGGGTGACATATACTTTCCTTAGTGATGTGCTGCCATGCTCCACTGCTCTCCGCACGGCAGCACATCGGCCCAGCGCAGGCGCTGGGCCGTTACCACCAATCAGAACCTAAAATAATAATGTTGAAATGAAAAAGTCATTTATATCGGTAGTATTAAATTTTACTTTCTTGATCGTTTTAAACTGTCAAAGTTCTATTTTCCAACCTGGAGCGATCTGGATAGGAACTCATGATGGACCATGTGGAATAGGATATGATGTTTGTGAATATATAGGTGACACTATTATAAGAGAACATACCATAAGTATAGTAGAGAAAAAATCGTTGATATTTTCATACTTAGAATCTGACTTTTACGAATTTAGTGCTGGTAAAAGATACTATGTGAAAATTGATGATAAACTTTACTTGCCAACCGGAGGATTTTTTAAATCGGACACCTTAGAAAAGCATAAAAAACTTATTTTCGACTTCAGTGCTGAAGAAGGTGACACGATTAAACACTATATACATGTAAATAGAAGGACAAAGAAAAAAAGCCTTCGAAGGTATACTGTTATAGACAGTATAAAAATTGAAATATTAAATGATATTCCTCATAAAACTTGGTATGGGGAATTTTCTCCAGCTGATGCTCCTAAAATGAGTAACACTGTTATTTTTAATGAGAGGATAGGAGAACTAACAATGTATCCATTCACAAAAAGCCAACAGACAGTTAATAGAGAAGTACAAGATTTAATTTATTATTCTGATAACACTGGGTTTAAATATGATCCTTTTGACGAATATAATTCATATTTATTAATAAAGGAAAAGTGTTCATCAAAAAAAGACAAAGTAAATATCAGTGAATCATTAATATTCGATGAAATATTTATTGAAAAACTTTATCCAAATCCAGCAGATGATAATCTATTTTTAAAAATAATCGAATCCTCAGATTTAACATTCATGGAGTATGAAATTCATAAACCAGCTTGTAAGAATATGATTTCTAGGGGGAAAATAAGTAATTATCTAGAAAAAATTGATATTTCAGATATTCCAAATGGAATTTTTGTCTTTATATTGAAAAACAAGGGGCGTTTTCAAGAAGTCAGGCAATTTGTTGTTATGAAGTAATTTATTTTCTATTTAGATTTCAAAAAGTTAATATAAGACTGGTGGTAATAATAACAATGGCTGAAAATCGGTCTTCGACACAATTTTCAGCCATTGTTAAACCGAAGCGGGCCCAAAAGCGAGCCATCGCACCCTTATGGATTTTGAAGTACGTACTAATTCTCAAAAGAAAATTGAAAAAAGTAAAAACTAAGCTACAAGAAAAGGACGTTTGAGCAATGACCTTATCCTCTTTTTCGGTGTTTTGCGATATTAAAAAACTGCGTTATCGCGTCATTTCGGGTGCTGATAGTACGGTTATAACAATACAATCCCAGGCTGTTTGCTGACAGCAGATTATTTTATCTTTATTTTCTCTCGCCGGGCATCAAATAAGCGGGCGGACTCTTGTTCGCCAGCCAAACATCTATCGTATGTAGCTGTCCTTTTTCGCAACAAGGGCAAGTTCTGTTTGGTAATCCGAACAGGCGAAGTTTGGCAAAGGCCTTCCGTTCAGCTTTGGAAAGGGGGCGGTGCCGCTTGTCGCGCAATGACTTTTTCGCCAGGGTCAGACTTTTCGTTTTTATCGAATTAGATAAAAAACCATAGTGACGGATTTTACGAAAACGGTTGGGGAGGATGTGCAAACAAAAACGCCGCAAAAATCCTGGCCTTGTAAGGTCATTGTTTTATGTGCCATTCCTAATCCCCACCGACCCTGACTGAATATTTAGAAATATCAAACACCTGCGACTTCCCCGGCGGAATGTGACTCGCCCGCCGCCACAATTGTCGTTGTTTTCGAGCCTCCTCTCCCCTCCATCCGGTGGTGTAACGAATGGTTGCCCTGGCACTGTAATGCCCATTCATAACAAAACTGTTACAAAGCCGGTCAATTTCCAACAACTATTTTGGAGATATGACAAATTATCGTTACCTTACCTGCTCAAAAGTGCCTGGCGCAGATTCGATATGGGAGCGACAACTGAATTTAACTGAAGATGGTTTGCTTTTCCTGCCTGATCCGAAATTGCCTTTAGGGGAAGAATCTCTGGATCGTTAGTAAAATCGCCTGCTTTGGGCATGGTTGTTCAACTGAAGCACCTATAGAGATCGGATCAGCACAGCAGATGTCTAGGTCACCTGTGACAGGGTACGCTTTGGTTTGAGTGCTTCGTGGGTGACATATACACTCCTTAGTGTTAGCGGCAATCGAATAACAAGATAGATACAAAAAAGTTTTTTGACTATAAATTGAGATTTAAATTATGAAAATATTTAGCTTGTTTCTCGTTATAATTTTTACTGTCAATTCATTGGAATTGAATGCTCAGAAGCAATATTTTAAAGAATTGTATGAATATCCCTTAAAATCAATAGAAAAATATTGTCAAGAAGACACAACTAAAATAGTATCTAAAATACTTTTGGAATATGATAAAGAACATCAAATAATTAAATATTCTAATCTCTTTTTTGGAAGAGAGACTATTGTTACATATAAATACGATGATTTTGGGAGATTAATAATACAAGAAACTTTAAGAGATGAAAAGAAGTTTAAACGTATATTTGAGTATGATGACTTAGGACGACTATTAAAAGAGAAATGCAACTCAAGAAATGGAGAAGTTAATGAAATTAATTACGCATACAAAAGTGATAGCATTATGATAAAAAAATTAAGCTATCAAAATAGAAGTTACAACTTTAGGTATATATATAATGAGAAAGGACAAGTAAAGAAAGAATATATTAATGATAAGTTAGAATACGAATATTTTTATCGAGAAGATTTATTGCATAGAAAAGTCCATTATAGAGGGTCAGGAAAATTGTATGAATATATTTATGATGAAGACTTGAAATTAATATCAGTTATTAAAGATAGAAATGTGATTGAAGAGAGTTTTTATGAAGATGCGAAATTGCATGAAAAGTGGGAATATTACTTTGGAATTGATCCATGTCATGATATGATTTGTTGCAGACAAAATCTATTTAAATTCAAATACTATTAGAGTAAAAAGAAAGCCGCTAACATTAAAGGCTGAAAATCACGTCGAAGACTGATTTTCAGCCGTTGTCCACCTGAGGTCGATTAATTGAACGAAACGAACCCAAAAACAAGCCACCGCACCCCAAATTATCTTTCACAAGACGAGCCACGACGAACGTGGGTCTTCAAAAAAAATCAGCCCCAACGCAAAAGGTTGAGGCCGACGGGTTTTTCGCTCACTTAAAAGATTGCTTGTATTCTTAATTGGGCGAATGGCCCAGATGATCAACCAACATCATTCAATGGCAATACGCACAGGCGGAGCCCATGCCACCGCATCATTTTCATAGTATAGGTAGGCGTTGGAGGCCGGTGATTCGTACGTGCCGGGGATATCGGCTTTCAGGTCGAGGTGGATGGTTTTTTCGGCGCCAGCCGTCATTTCCAGAAGGTAAAAAACCACCTTATTGTCTTTCACTTCGTAGTAGTCGAATACTTCTTTCTCCTGAAGTTCTTTCAACTGCCAGGGCTGGGGGCTGAGCCCGGAAGGGATGCCTACTATGGCAATGGGGGAGGTCACCAGACCGTCGGTTTTGTTTTGCAATTGTGTTGTTAGACGAACCGTGTGGCCCTGTTGCACTTGTTGGTTGGACAGGTGGGTTTGGAAAGCCAGTTTACAATCGTCAGCGGGATGCTGGGGTTGGGAAGAGGTATAGGTGACCAATAGCTCAAACGGAATGGTCTTTTTGCAATCCGCGAATTGTACAGAAATGCGGTTCTTCCCATTTTGAAGCAAATGACTGAAATTGTCGAAGGTAATGGTGCGGGGCGAGCGGGTTGAAAATTGCTGTTGCCGGACCAATTGGTCGTTGACATACAAAAGCATCTTACCACTGTTGGCGACACTTTTTTCCATTCCTGCGTATCCCAAAATGGCTTTGAGCGACAAGACGGTGGACTGAGTAGAACAATATCCTTTGGCCGTCTTGGACAGAGCCAAAAACCGAATGGCACGCTCCAATTCTTCCATCGGCACCGATTCCATTTCCATCATGGCCAGTGCAGCCAATGCGGTGGTTTCTACCTGAAGGTTTTTTCCCTGCGACATGGTAATAGATGTGGTTTTACCCATAAAACTTCCATCGGTATCCTGGAGCTGAAGGAGGCTACCGGTCAATTCATGTCCGCGAATATCACCGGCTCCCAACAAGGTATTTGCGACAAGCGCCAATAAATAAGGATCTTTGGAGTAAACCGCCTTTTCAAAACTATGGTCGATCTCCTTTTCGATCTCTGACCCGTAGCCTGCCTCCGCCATAGCCCAGTTGATATAGGCATTTCTGATGGCGCTGTTGCCCTTCCAGCGGTGGGCTCCTTTGGTGGACACTTTCCAGCCGCCTTTGCCATCGCGCCGGTCCAACATCCACTTGACGGTGCGGTCCAACATTGCTTTTTCAACTGGAAAAACGGCTTTCATATCGACAAACTGCATGATGCCATAGGCCGTCAGGGATTCATGAGCAGGTGGTTTGCCAAACCAATGAAAACCGCCTCCCTCCACCTCAAATCCGATAAGCCGCTTGTAGCCGACCTTCAGATATTTTTCGGCCTTGTTGTAGGTGGCTGCGTTAAACACGCCTCTGTTGCGTTTCATGTACGTCATCACCAGTAAGTTGGGATAGTTGGAACTACTCGTTTGTTCAAAACAACCGCCTGGCTGACGGAGCATCCGGTCGGCGGTAGCCATTGCCTCCGACACTACATTAGGATGGGCCACCAGGGAAGCCTGCAGCGATCCCTTTCGGGGATCATTCAAAACCAATTCAAAATCGTTTTTCATTTCGGTGCCGGTCAGCAGTTCTTCTACCGGAAAGCCAGCGGACTGCAATTGCAGCGGTTTTTGTACCTGATCGGAATAGGTGCTGGTCTCAAAAGAAAACCGGATGAACTTCCCACGGTACCGCTTCTGCTCACAATCAAACTGATAGCGGTACTCTGGATAGATCGTCTTGCTTTGGCCTGGCGGCAAACTATATTGCGTCTGACTGTTGGACAATGCTTCGATGCAGGGAGGAAGCTGGGCCGTCAGCTTTCCTTTCATGGGATGCGTCGTATTGTTGTTGAGTGTAATGGGTATTTTGAGGTGGTCGCCCGAAATGGCCACTACCGGCAGTTTGACCTGCATGGAAAAAGGCAACTGGGTGCTGTAAGTGTGGGTACCCCTCCCTGCAAGGCCGGTGCCTGCCGGACCTACAGACTGACTGGAGATGCCTTCTACGGTGGCTTTGAATGTGGTGATGTCGTCGGAGTTCCAAAACTCGACGGTGGCTTTGCCTGCTTTGTCGGTGACGATGTCCGGTTTCCAGAATATGGTGGAACGATAATCGGCTCTTTGAGTGGTCTTTTGTTGTTTTTTGGAGTAACGAGGTGTATAAAACTGCCTGGTCTGCTTGTATTTGGTAGCACGCCTTCCCACCAGGTCGCCATAGGCAATGGGTATGGACACTTCTGCGGCCACTGCCTTTGCATTTATCCGGGCGGGTTTCCACTTGGGCAGCGTGTAGATTGCCCGTCGGATCGTTTTGGTAAGGTGGGTTTGGTAATTGCTGCCATTTACCTTGAGGCCGCCGACTACGCCCGACTGGTCGACAAAAAATTCCAACAATATATCTCCACCGTAGTATTTTGCGATCTCCGTCCGGGCAATGGCGTCGAGCAAACGATCCATTAATACTTCATTGGCGCAGGCATAACAATCTTTTTCCGAATCCAGCAGTTCGCATTTTCGGTTGCGAAGCCGTGGCTGTTCATCTACCACTCGGTGCAACACAGAAGGGACGCGCACTTTCCGGGAAGCCCTTTGTTTTTGGTTTTTTGCAGGGGCATTTCCCCAAGCTGATGCAGTGGTGCCACCTGCGGAAGTCCAATCGAAACCGGTATTGTCAGCGTTGGTTTGTGCAAAAAACATATCCGCGTCAGGTACCCCATATTTATTGTTACCTCTTTGATTTTCCGGAAGGGGTGGCGCCTCCCCTCCTCCAAACATGGCTGGGATCCCTCCGGTGATCACTCGCAACTGCTCAATATCGGCTTCCTGCACCTGGGAGGCATTCACCCGGATACCATCGACGTAAACATTGGTCGCATTCGCGCGGCTGCCCCTCACCGTCACTCCATCGCCTTCGTCAATCTGGCTAAGCCCGGCAGTAGAAGCGGCAATGCTTACGATGTTTTTGGTGGCAAACCGCGTAATATCCTCACTGGTGATGGTGGCTCCGGAGGAGGTATTGTCTTGTTCGATTAAGGGCACCTTATAATGGGTCACGACGATTTCATCCAAATTTATACCATTGCTACGATCCGATTTTCCGGAAAATACGAGTTGCTCTACCTTTTGATCAGCTTCCTGACGAGCATCTTTTTTTAGAAGGAGCAATTGGTCCAGTTCCGACTCCTGTACTTGGCCAAGGGCCACATCTTTCTCTTTGTTTTTGGTTTCTGTGGAAATATAAAGCTGTCGGCTGATGCGTAAATCCTCTCCCGGCCAAATCCTGATCTTTTCAACGCGGTAGGCCGGATAGGCGCCGTATCTGAAGTCGAGGGTATACAGTCCGGCAGGCAATTGTTGGAAACTATATTCCCCCTTAATATTCAACAGGCCTTTCCACTGGCTGCCGTTGTCGTTGTACAGTGTGACGGTACCTCTGCGGGCAGGTCGGTCATAGGGATCCAATAGCATTCCCGCCAGGTTGCCATATCCTTCCGCCATTACGATGTAATAGTCTTGCTTATACTCAACAATGCTTTTACGAACAGCAGGCAACCCTTCTTTTTCTATTTTCATTACCGGGCCGGTGGCGCCGATCTTCAGGTTTTTCAGGGTGAAGAAGCCATTTTCGTCTGTCGATGTTGTGATGTTTTTGTCCATCACCGACACCAATGCACCGACCACTGGAGCGTTGGCTTTGTCGACCACACGACCTGCTACCCACGAGCGCTCTTTAGCAAATTTGAATGCAAGAGGTTCGGGCTGTCTGACTTTTTCCCAATCGAATCGGCGCCAGCCGTGGGTCATCATCAGATGGTCCATGGCACGAGTGGCGGTTGCTTCTGAGTCGTCAAAATAAAAATCGGGCTCTTCGATGTCTCCTTTGAGTTCGCTTTCCAAAAATAGTTTGGCGAGGATGTGGCCCTGCTTGTCGTCGGCGAAGGTGAGTAGTTTGTCATCGGCAACGGATAGGGCAAATTGGCCGGCAACGGGGTCGTCGTTTTCATCGGTTACTTTGATGTTGAGGACCACTTTTTCGCGGGGTTGGTATTGTTTTTTGTTGGTCGATATATCTATGTTCAATTTGTTGTCGGACTGTACAAAGATCAGTCTTTCGCATTTGGCCTGACCGAATTCATCGAAGAGGGTGATGCGGGAAATACCCATCGGAAAGGATTTGGTGGAAAAGGCAATTTCTTCCTTTTTATCGACCATAAACGATTTGCTGAACACCAGTTTATCGTTCGATTGTACCACCAGATGCACCGGTTGTGTACGTGTTGTTTGAACAGTGGTTTTTACGACATTTGGCTGTTGTTCTGTGACCGTTAGGTTCATGCCTTTCGGCAAAATGGCTGGCAGTTGATAAAGGGTATCGATGCCTTCTGGTTTAGTGATCCGGGCCGTGTACCGGTTGCCTTTCTCGGGCCATAATTTGGTGGCGCCCATCCCGTTGTGAAAACTGCTGAAGGTGGCCACCTGCTCTCCTTTGTCGTTGAGGATGGCACCTTCTACATCGGCGGGTTTGCCGTATTCGTTGAGGGCTTTAAAGGCGATGTTGGTGGGTAGGCCGGCTACCAGGTCTCCCCCTTCCGGAAAAAATTGGAGATCGATCTTGTCGAATACAATTGGGATGGAGCGGGAAATCGATTCGTTTTGTCCTTTGTGTGGTATGATCACCTGGAGGAGCCCGTCGCTGGAAGTCAGTTTTTCCGGCAAGGTGAACTTTACATCTGCCTTTCCGTCGAAGTCGAGGCGCAGTTTTTGACGGGCACCGGATTTCCCGTCAAGGGATACGATGAAACCAACGTCGAGCAGACGAAGGGGCTGATCTTCCAGGTCGATGGCTTCGAGATGGGCCACCACCTGGTCGCCGGAACCATAGGCTTTGCGATCGAAATCGAGTTTCATTTTCAGATTTGGAAGGACGGCTTTTTGCACCTGTATCTCGCGTTCAAAAAATGCCTTTGTGTTTTTTTGCCAATTGGTGTAGGCCTTGATCTTAAATAGTCCGCCCACCGAAGTTTTCAATTGAACCGAACCGGAAGCACTGCCTTTTTTAGCGTCGAGTACCTGCTTTTTGATTGTCGTTCCTTTCGGGTCGATGAGTTCGACATAAACGGTTTCGCTGATGTCGTCGACGAGCAGACTATTGGCATTGCGCACCCAGATGCTGTACCAGACGATGTCACCGGGTTGGTAAAAATTGCGATCGAGCTGAACGTAGACTTTTTCGTCAGACAATTGACCGCCGTACTGGCTCAATTGCTGTTGCAGTTTGGTAATGAACGGATGCGTCGGCTCGAATTGAGTGGTAAATCCGACGAATAAGAGGCTCAATAAAAACAGGCAGAAGGTTGTTTTGAATAACGTGTTTAGCTTCATGGCTTAGATTTAGTGAATGATGGACCTGTAACCAGGCTTTGTTCCAATATCCACCAAAAAAAGCCATTGCTAAACCAACAATGTGTGAATGGGTAGGTTGGCTGTGTGAATCAAAAATCGGGATAGAGCAGGTAGTTTTTTCTCACCTTACGGAAAATGTGGAGGTCGTTTTGCCAGCTTGCTCTGATGTCGTCCAATGATTTATTTCCAACAATTTGCTTACGCAATTGATCGGTGCCGGCGAGTTTGTCAAAGAATTCGGGTCTGGAAAAAAAGGCATCACCCTTGTCGAGTTGTTGGTAAAACTGGAGAAGCCAATCCAACTGAAGAACAGAAGGAGCATTTGAGTTAGTCGTTTGAGAAAGATCAACCCCATAACAGGGTGTTCCCATGAGTTTAGGACGGGTGGCACCGGGCATGGATTCTGGTGTAAAAGAATAGGTCTTGTCGGGATAATCGGGATGCCCAATGATCTGAAATTGCTTGTCTGTCCCTCTTCCGATACTTGCCACGGTGCCTTCAAAAAAACAGAGAGAAGGATAGAGTTGGATGGAGCGGTCGTTGGGCAGGTTTGGAGAGGGTTTTACTGGCAGAGAATAGGGCGTTTCGTGTGTATAATGTTGGCAAGGAATGACGGTAAGCTCTACTCGTTGGTCATCAGCCAGCCATCTTTCGCCGTTGATCATCCAGGCAAATTCGCCGACGGTCATGCCGTGGACTACGGGTACAGGGTGCATGCCGACAAAAGACCTGAATTCGGGCTGCAAAACGGGGCCATCTACAAAATGTCCATTGGGATTGGGGCGATCCAGCACCATGAACGCCACCCCATTTTCGGCGCAAGCCTCCATCACATAGTCCATCGATGAAATGTAGGTATAAAACCGGGCGCCCACATCCTGAATGTCGAACACGAGCCAGTCTAATCCTTCCAGGTCTTCCGGTGTTGGCTTTTTATGTTTGCCGTAGAGCGAAATGATGGGTAGACCGGTGCGAAGATCCTTTCCATCCCGGATGTGCTGGCCAGCATCGGCGGTACCCCTAAAGCCGTGTTCGGGAGCGAAGATCCGTTCGATCTGGATGCCCAGAGTCAACAGGCTGTCGGCCAAATGGGTGTTGCCGATCCTGGAAGTTTGGTTGACGAGGAGGGCCACCCGTTTGTCCTTCAACTTGGGGAGATACAAATGAGGTTGCTCGGCGCCGGTCAATATTTGTTGGGGTTGCGTGTCGGTGGGAATGGTATCGGTTGGGGGATTGGATACCGTATTGGAATCGGCATTCGATTCGGAGCGACATCCTATTTTTGCGGAAGCGAGAAGAAGGAGAATAGCCAGGGGCAGCCAGGTGAAAGAGAAACGTATTGACATGTTGGGCGAATTTTAAGGGCAAAATAAGGTTAAATATTGAGGTGGGGAATTTTATTAAAAAAATCCACAAAATGTTTTTTAAATAAAATATTATCGTTTATATTTGTGGTGTAGTTTTAAAACTAGAAGCGATCTCTTCGATTTATATATCCTGATACAGCAAGGAAGCTGAAAGTGGGCAGATATTCCTGTATCATGTTGTCATTTGATCCCGGTTTTTCGGGAGGCGGTGGCGGTTGGGTGGGTCCCACCCACTAAATGTCCACAATTTGCTTTTTCGTCAAATTCCAGAGTTGACAATTAAGAGGTTGAAATTTTATGCCCCGCGCAAATCTTTCTCCGGATGGCTATAAATGTTATTCGTCTTTCCTATTTTTGTCTCCCAACACCCATCAATGAGCAAAGATAAAATTTACGCCATTATAGACATTGAAACGACTGGTGGAAGAGCCAATCGGGACAAAATAACGGAAATAGCCATTATCCGCCACGACGGGCAGCAGGTCATTGACAGTTGGCAGACGCTGATCAACCCGGAGCGCGGCATCCCCGACAATATTACCCGCATCACCAACATCACCAACGAAATGGTGGCGACCGCCCCCCGCTTTTACGAAGTGGCCAAAGAAATTGTTCAAAAAACGGAGGGTGCCATTTTCGTTGCCCACAATGTCCGGTTCGATTATTCCTTTATCCGCGAAGAGTTCAAACGGCTGGGGTACACCTTCACCCGGCGGCAGTTGTGTACGGTACGGCTGGCCCGGAAGGTGTTTCCTGAAATACGGTCGTACGGCCTTAGCAACCTGATCCGCCATTTCAACCTCACCATCGGCGACGACCGCCACCGGGCCTTCGGCGATGCCAACGCCACCGCAGAACTCTTTGAGATCATCATGAATGAAAAGGCCAACCAGGAGGAGGTTCAATCGCTCATCAACCTCGGCCTGAAAGAATCGCAACTACCGGCCAACATTACACTTACAAAACTTCACGCCCTGCCGGAAGAATGCGGCGTTTACTATTTTTACGACAAAACAGGAGAGCTCATCTACATCGGCAAAAGCAAAAACATCAAAAAGCGGGTGATGAGTCATTTTGCCAAACAGACGGAAAAAGCCAGAAAGCTGTACGACCACGTCTGGGAAATCGGCTATGAAGTAACCGGAAGCGAACTCGTAGCCTTATTGTTGGAATCGGCGGAGATCAAATACCACCACCCCATCATCAACAAACAGCAACGGGCCAGGAGCTACCCTTACGTCATTCACCACTACGAAAACCAGGAAGGCTACCTCTGCCTCGATTACGCCAAGGTCAACAAAAGGCAAAAACAAAAATTGAACGTCATCCATGAATACGCCTCCGGCCTTTCGGCAAAAGGGGCGCTCAACGCCATTTTGGAAAACCACGAACTCTGTCAGACCTTTTGCAACGTCGACCAGATCAAGCGACCCTGCTTTTACTACCAAATTCACAAATGCCGGGGCGCCTGCATCGGCAAAGAACCACCAGCGGAGTACAACGAGCGGGTACGCGAGGCCGTGGCCCACATGGATACCGATTTCGATAGCGATTTTATCTTGCTGGAAGAGGGGCGAAGCCCTACGGAAAAGGCGGTGGTGCTGGTAGAGGAGGGTATTTACAAAGGATTTGGATACGCCGATGAAGATCTGCCCCACCAGACGGTCGAGGAACTGAAAGACCTCATCACTCCTTACGACCACAACCCGGACACCTACCGGATCATTCGGCAGTATATGATGGCGAACCGGAAGCAGTTGAAGGTGGTAGAGCTAGCTCCCTGAAAATAAACTTGCTGGCAGCCTCTCTGGCCTTTTCGGCAAAATCAAGCCCCTCCCCGGCATAAATAATTCCTCTGGAAGAATTGATCAGCAGCCCACCCTCCGGGTTGAGTCCGTATTGATAAATGGCCTCCAAATCGCCCCCCTGGACACCAACGCCTGGTACCAACATAAAATGGTCGGGGGCAATGGCTCGGACCTCTTCCAGCTTTTCAGGATGGGTAGCACCCACTACAAACATAAGGTTGTCGGGACTGCCCCAGGTCATGGCCGTCCGCATCACTTTTTCGTAAAGGGGTTGTTGGACGTCCTGGGTCGTCAGTTGAAAATCGTGGCTGCCCTTGTTAGAAGTCAGTGCGAGGAGGATGACCCATTTGTCGTCGAATTCCAGAAAAGGCGCTACGGAATCGACGCCCATGTATGGTGCCACCGTAACAGCGTCGAAGTCAAGTGTTTCAAAAAAAGCCCGGGCGTACATCCGGGAGGTGTTACCGATGTCACCCCGTTTGGCATCGGCTATGGTGAAATGGGTATCGGGAATGTAGTCCAGTGTTTTTTCGAGAGAGGCCCAGCCTTTGGCGCCCAGGGCTTCGTAAAAAGCAATATTGGGTTTGTAAGCGATGCAAAGGTCGTGGGTGGCATCGATGATCTGTTTGTTGAACTCAAATACGGGATCGGCGGCAGCGAGGAGAAGTTTGGGAATGCGGTGGGGGTCGGTATCCAGGCCAATGCAGAGAAAGGTCTTTTTTTGATGGATATGTTGGGTCAGTTCTTTTCGGGTCATAGTTCGATGCCGTTTATGGCTTCCACGGCGGTGATAGTGGGTATTTTGGCCCGAACGGTTTGTTCGATGCCGGCTCGTAAGGTCATTGTTGACATATTGCAGCTTTCGCAATTTCCGACCCAGCGTACTTTGACGCGGAAGTCGTCGGTCAGTTCTACCAACTCGACGTTGCCACCATCTACTTTGAGGTGGGGACGGATGTCGTCGAGGGCGGATTCGACCTCTGTCATCAATTGTTCTTTTTCTTGTTGCGACATTTATTCCATTTTACAACAAAGATACAAAATTTTGTGGGCTTTTGTTGCATTTTAGGGATGAGGAATTAAATAACCTACCCGAAGGGCTAGCAAATTTCAACTGCCGTAGGCAGTCAACAAATCAGCACCATGAAAGCCTGCCCCGGACTTGCTACGGGGGACTCCACTACGTTACGCCTTCACGGCACGAATCAACATATCAGCAAATTTCAACTGCCGTAGGCAGTCAACAAATCAGCACCATGAAAGCCTGCCCCGGACTTGCTACGGGAGCCTGCCCCGAACTCGATTCGGGGGACTCCACTACGTTACGCCTTCACGGCACGAATCAGCATATCAGCATATCAGCACATCAACAAATCAGCATATCAGCAAATCAATCAATCTTTATATCCACTTTCCGGGTGGGGGCCTGGGTTTCGTTTCGGCGGGCGATGCTTTCGGCAGTTTTTCGGGCCATTTCCATAAATGGAGCGGCTTCCTCCGATTGGGGATTGGTCATAACGGGTTCGCCCTCATCGCTGGCTTGCATCACTTGTTGGACCAAAGGAATCTGTGCGAGCAGGGGGGCATGGGCCTGGTGAGCCAATTGTTTGCCACCTCCTTGTCCAAAGATGTGGTATCTGTTGTCGGGTAATTCTTTTGGTGTAAACCAACTCATATTTTCCACAATGCCTAAAATGGGAACGTTGACGGAGGGGAGGCGGAACATGTTCATGGCTTTTAGAGCATCGGCGACGGCTACTTGCTGCGGCGTTGTGACGATGACGGCTCCGGTGACGGGTACGGTTTGCACGAGGGTTAACTGAATATCGCCGGTGCCAGGTGGCAGGTCGATAACGAGGTAATCCAATTCGGGCCAGATGCATTCGTTGAAAAACTGCTTGATGATGGCGCCCAACCTCGGCCCCCTCAATACAACGGCTTGTTCGGGCTCTATGATGAAGCCGATGGACATCATGGGGATGCCACAGGCCATCAGGGGTACCAGGCGCGCCTGGCCATAAACTTCTTTTACCTTTGGGCGTTGACCTTGAAGGCCAAACATGGTGGGAATGGAAGGGCCGTAGAGATCGGCGTCCATCAGCCCGACGCTGGCGCCCAGTTCTTTGAGGCCCAGGGCCAGGTTGGTGGCAATAGTCGATTTGCCCACGCCGCCTTTTCCGGATGCAACGGCTATGATGTTTTTGATGTGCGGCACGTTGTTTGGCTTCGGAGGTGGGGGCGCCTTTGTCGTCTTTTTTGGTGCAGCCGCGGTCGTAAAATGTGGGCTGATATCTGCTTCGGGATATATTTTTTGAATGGCTTCGATACAGGCAAAGCTGAGATCGGACTTGGAAGGGTAATCCATCCGGGGCAGTTCGAGGGTTAAATTGATCTTTTTGCCGTCTATCTGGATTTCCCGCACCATCAGCCTGGAAATGATGTCCTGCCCCGTAGCCGGGTCGATCACTTTGCTGAGAGCCTCTGCTATTTTTAGTTTATCCATATTCGATTTTACGACAAAAGTACGAAGATTGGGCGTTATTTGAAATGGCAAATTCCTACATTTGTGGCCGATATGAAAATCCACCACGACTTGTCGAAGCTGCCTTCCTTTGAAAGGGCGGTAGTGACCATTGGTTCCTACGACGGGGTACACAGCGGACACCAGCAGATATTGGAGCAATTGAAGGAACTGGCACGGCAGACCGGTGGCGAAAGCATTGTGGTTAGTTTTCATCCACATCCCCGGCAGGTACTTTTCCCCGACGACCGATCGCTGCAACTGCTCAATACCATCGACGAAAAAGTAACCTTGCTCGAATGGTACGGGGTCGACCATCTGGTGGTAGTGCCCTTTACCCTGGCATTTGCCCGCCAATCGGCGGAGCGGTATATCCGGCAGTTTTTAGTAAAGCATTTTTCTCCCAAATACATTGTTATCGGCTACGACCACCGTTTCGGTAATAACCGAAACGGCGACATCGGGCTGCTCAAAAGATACCAGGCGGTAATGGATTTTCAAGTCGTTGAGATCGAAAAACAAATGGTCGATTCCATTGCGGTAAGCTCCACTAAAATACGAAATGCACTGTTGGCTGGCCAGATCGAACGGGCCAACCAACTGCTGGGGCACCGGTATACCCTCAGCGGTGTGGTGGAAGAAGGGCAAAAGATCGGCCGACAGCTCGGCTATCCCACCGCCAATTTGTCCATCGGCAATAGCCACAAGCTGATCCCGGTAGAAGGCATTTATGCCGTGGTGGCTTATCACCAACAACGTGCTTACAATGCCATGCTATACATCGGTAAACGCCCTACCCTGCCGGAATGGAAAAATAAAACCATTGAAGTACACCTCCTCGATTTCGATCAAAATATATACGGTGAAAAGTTGCAACTTCATTTTGTAAAAAAAATTCGCGACGATCAGCATTTCGATTCGCTGGAGGCGCTCCAGGCGCAAATACAGCGAGACCATTTGCAGACGCTGGCCATTTTTGAAAATGCGGAATGGCAACCAACGAGCCTCCCCTTTCGGGAAAATAAAACGAAGAAAAATCCATCAGTTGCAGTGGTCATTCTCAACTACAATGGCCGCGAGCTTTTGCGGCAATTTTTACCGGCGGTACGCCAAACCACTTACCCGAATTGTACCATCGTGGTGGCCGACAATGGCAGCACCGACGATTCGGTTGCACTGCTGCAAAATGAATTTGAAGAGGTAGATATCATCCGGATGGACTCCAATCTGGGATTTGCCGAAGGGTACAACGAGGCCTTGCGCCGTTTGCCGGAAACGGATTATTTTGTACTACTCAACTCCGACGTCGAAGTCACTCCGGGATGGATCGACCCGGTGATCGACCTGATGGAAAAGGATAAATCGATCGGGGCTTGTCAGCCAAAAGTTTTGAGCCATCGCCAACGCGACCACTTCGAACATGCGGGTGCTGCGGGGGGCTGGATGGACTATCTGGGCTACCCTTTTTGTCGCGGACGTATTTTTAATGTTGTAGAAAAAGACAAGGGTCAGTACAACAAGGCCGAAGAGGTCTTTTGGGCTTCCGGGGCAGCGCTTTTTATCCGGTCGAAACTGTTTTTGAACATCGGCGGATTCGACCCCAGTTTCTACGCCCACATGGAAGAGATCGATCTTTGCTGGCGCATCAAACGGGCCGGTTATAAGGTGGTAGTGGAGCCGGCTTCAACGGTCTACCACGTAGGCGGCGCTACGCTGGACTATGCCAACCCCAGAAAGGTGTTTTTGAATTTTCGCAACAGCCTGGCCATGATCCTTAAAAACGAAAGGCGTAGTAAAACATTTTGGTTGATACCGGCCCGGTTGATGCTCGACGGGTTGGCCGGTGCCCTCTTTTTGCTCGAAGGCAAATGGCGGCACATCCGCGCCATCGTCGATGCGCATTGGGCCTTTTTCAAATCGGCAGGAGCCATCAGGAGGCGCCGAAGGAACTACGACGACCTCATCCAGAAAGTGAGCATATCCAGGACTCCCAACCAGGAGGGGCTCTATCGTAAAAGTATTGTTTGGGCTTTCTACGCCCGGGGTCGAAAAACGTTTGAATCGCTAAAATTCTAGCTGTGGGCAAACCAAAAATCGACATTTTACACGAAGACGAGGCCGTGGTACTGGTCAATAAACCTCCGGGAATGTTGACTATACCGGACCGGTATGATCCTTCCCTGCCCAACCTGTTGCACTGGCTGAAAAGCAGATGGGATTCAATATATGTCGTTCACCGGTTGGACAAAGATACCAGCGGCATCCTTTGTTTTGCCCGGACAGAGGCTGCGCACAAGCACCTCAGCCTGCAATTTCAACAACGGACAGTCGACAAACATTATCTGGCCCTGGTCGACGGCATCCCCCAGCCAGCAACCGGCACCATCGACCTGCCCATTGCGAAAAGCAAGACCTCTGGGGCCAAAATGGTGGTGGGCCAAAATGGGAAGCCTGCCCTCACTCTATACGAGACCGTGGAAGTTTTTGGCCAGCATGCTCTGCTTGCTCTCAACATCAAAACTGGCCGTACCCACCAGGTGCGGGTTCATATGGAGGCCATTGGCCATCCGCTGGTGGTGGATCCGATGTATGGTCGGCGTGGAGCCATTTATCTGTCTGAGATCAAAGGCCGCCGATTTAAACGAAGCAAAGGTGAAGAGGAACGGCCACTGGTCAGCCGGGTAACCTTGCATTCGCATCGATTGGTTTTTGATCATCCTTCCACGGAGGAACGAATAAGCTTTGAGGCAGAACCGCCTAAGGATTTTCGGGCCTTGGTGCGGCAGTTGGGCAAGTGGATGAGGACGGGGGGTTGATGGAGCTGCGACAAACGAGCTAAAATGATGATGATCTACTCCATCGACTCAAATCGCCACAAATTTTCATCCCTGTCGGTAAAAGAAACGATGCCATATTCAAAATTGAAGTAAACCTCACTTTTATCATACAGACCGAGATACACGTCATAAAACAATCTTTCTATTATCTCTATTCCTGAAATCACTTCTGACGGTATATAAAATGGCCAGGTCCTTCGATCTACTACATGATAAAACACGGTCGAGTAGCTGTTTTCAGAATCTGGGTTTGAACAGATTATTTCCAACACATCAGCTACATATCCCTGCTCTGGGTCTTCGTAGTAGGGCCTGGCTCTGAGAGAAAGGTCGAATACCATTCCGAGAGAATCGTTTTGTAATTTAAAGCGCTTAATTTCTCCGGCGTATTTGTACAGGACGGTGTCTCCCGGCTCATACACATTGTATTTATACAAAAAAGCGCTGTCTATCTGAAGAAGATCAAATTCCTGGATGGAAAATTCGACCTGATTGGCCAGCGAGTCCACAAAAGTTATGGACGTTTTGTTTAGATAGGGCAACGCTGCGATGCTTTCTTCCAGGAGGGTATATTCTCCAATGTCTATAATGGTTACATTAGTATCGCCTTCGCTGGTGATTTGCTCATCGTCGTTTTTGGCGCAATTGGATATTAGGGTGAGTGCCAATAGGGTTACCAGGATGTTGAGTTGATTTTTCATAACATTATTTTTGCGGATTAAATCAAAAAAGTTACTCTGTGATCTTTTCTTCATTACCAAATGTCCTTAATTCCAGTTTGACCATTGTCTCTTTACCTGCGTTGGCAAAAGTACAATCAATCGAGATGGAATTTTGACCTTTTTCCACTTTAAAATCATCTGGATGGACATCAATTTTTTTAAGAGGATGCCAATTGGGATCGTAAAGGGTTGCAGTTTTTCCACCGGTATATTTGACGACCTGTCCGTTTTTTAAGTTGACAGGTAATCGGATCGTTTTGTAATTGTTGATTTCAAATTCAATATTCCGGACATCAGCATTGATGGCAGTAAGCACAAAATTCAGTGGTTGGCCGATGCCAATATTATTGAATTTGAATAAAGAAAAAAGAGGTTGGCCGGGTTGCCTTTCTTTCTTTTCGTGATGGAATATTTCCGTATTTATTTCCTGCAACGTCCACTCCTTGTCGTCGATATTTTTTAGGGTAAATTCTTTATCGGGATTGCGCAAATTCGCTTTCTGATTTTCCGAAAAGGAACCTCCAAGCCTGCATTTTTCCCAATCGCCAATGCGTTGTAGTATTTCGTCGGAGAGTCCGTTTTTTTCTATCGACTCCAGGTTTGCCACAAAGGCGTATCCGGCATCGTAACCTGCAGAGCGCGCCAGCAACCATTCGATGTCCTCCAGACTTGTCTGTGGAGTCATTTTGAACCAGCCCAACATGCCCGGCATAAAGTTTCTTTTAAAATAGGCTTGGTTGTTAAATCTGTATTCCGTTTGGCTTTCGCGAAATCCGCCATACCAGGGTTCTCCCCAGTTCATCCTCGAATAGATGTGCCAGAAGAAATGGGTGGTCCGGCTGGCGTCGATGATGAGGTGGGATTTTAAGTCATTCGAAAGGGAATTGTACCAGGTGTAGGGCATCAGCGACTCTCCGTAAGTCCCCAATCCGGTGGAACGATTTCCTTCCAACCCGTCGAAAGAAATTTGGCGCAGGCCGGTTTGGTTGTATAACTTTGCCATTGTTTCGGCCATTTCAATGGTCAGTTCTGCGTTGGTCAAAAACACCTTGTAGGGGTGGTCCAGCAATTTTGAAATGTCCGATCCTTGTGTATGACCGGATGCTTTTGTGTTGAATGCTCCTCGCTGGCAATCCAGCAGTTTCCAGGGAGCCTGTTCGGAAACGCGGCCATAGCGAATCAACTCATTTTCTATCACCACTGTTTTGAGGCTGTTGTTTTTCATCTGGTTGAAGAAATCGGGAAGGCGGATGGGAATTTCAGTGGTTGTGGCGTCGACATCGCCGGTGAGTGTAGAACTCCCCACTTTGGCCAGCCGCTTGTCGGGTATGGGGGTGACGTAGGGGTCGTTGGTAGTTATAAAATTTGACAGCACGTGCGTTCCGACCATGATACCCTCTGCTTCTGCTTTTTCAATGCAGTTTTTTAATCCCTCGATCCCGTTTGGAAATTCTCCTGCGTACAGATCAAAATGCCCCCAGCTTTCAAATGTTTTGCCGTAGTGGTACAGGTATTTCAGTCCCGCTTTTTTTGTTAGTTCAATGGCACGATCAACGTTGTCTTCCGTAAAATTTGTAATGATGTAGGCTGCTGCTGCATCCGGAGCTGTTTTCCCCCATTGGCCGCCGATCATGGGGTGAGGTAAACCTTCTGTCCGTTCTATTTCACCGATGGTTGGCAGGGCATAGTCAACCGGACATCCGAAGAGTGCGATTTTAGAGCCAACCACTCCCCCATCGTTGTGAGCGGGTACCCATATTTTTTCGTGGTCAAAATCCTGGATGATCCTCTCTCTGTTTCTGTTTCTGCAATAGGCTTGCAAGCTGCTTCCGACGGGGGTGGGCTTGGCTGCTTCTATTCTGTACAGGACGCTTCCATCTGCCTCCGGGTGCATATTGTTGGTGTTTTCTTCTGACAGAAAATCGAAAGCGGGCATGCGGTCGCTTTCGTTCCAGGGGTACCCTCCGAGGGTTTTGATATTCAAGGACTGAATGCCCAGGGCGTATTCGGGGCTCCGAACGACTCCGACTGTTTCGCCTATCGTTTTGTTGATGGTGGTAAAATAGGGTCCCCAAATGATGAGGTCGACGGAATCGGAGTTGGTTAATGACAGGAGCTCAAAGGTGATGTAAGACGGTTTTTCTTCGAATTTTATGCTCGCCTCGACAGCATTACCGAACGAAAGGGTAATGATGTGTTCGTTGGCTATTGCAGCGGCTGGAAGTTTAATTTGACTGTTGACTCTTAGGGAGAGTAGGTATGTGGTGGTGTCTTTTGCGAGGTGGTTTTTGTTGGTTTTTTGGTCTGTGAGTTCGGTGATCTGTCCCTGGTTATTGATGGTTATTTTCAGTGCTTCGGATGTTAATTCTGCGATGGTGTCTGTGTTTGTGCATGATGCGAGCATGAGGCACAGAATCGTAAGGGCAAGTGGTGATTTTTTCATAGATGTTGTTAGATGTTATCAATAGGTTCCAGGTTTTTCTTTGCCTCGTTCAACCTTTTCTCAATCATCTTTCTTATGATTTCATCATCCACTTCGTGAAGGAATTTTTCAACTAGTTCGTATTTCCCACGTTTAATATATTGCATCATGGTTTCTCCCAGCATAACGTCTTTGCTGAGTCCATCCGAATGTTCATTTACATATCTCATTTTTCCTTCCCAAAGCGGCACATTATCTTTCATCATTTGTTGCCCTTCTTTGCTTAGTTGAAACTCCTGAGTTAGCTTCATCAAGTTGTAATGCAAATACATCCCATACATACCATTGCTTATTGCTTTTGCATCATTGAGTGGAACAGATTTTATTATTTTGTCTATGTACCATTGCGGGATGGGGTCTCCTAATGGGTTTGACCTAACAAAATGAAGTCTATGAAGATGATATCCATATTCATATTGAATCTTTGCTTTAACCCAATGGATAAATAAGCTATCCGAAACAGCATTGGAATCAATATAATGATCAATATAGTCTGATTGTTTTTCAAGGTATTCTGTTAGATAATCATAGTAGGCTTTGTAATCCAATTCGTTCATCATCATGGAATTTTCAATGTAAAAATGGTAATAAAATGCTTCTTTGTACATTGGAATAAAGTCTACGATTAATTCATTGGTCGTTTTTAAATCACCGCTTACGATTATAGCTTTTGGTATTCTTTTGTCTTCCCTAAATTCAACAGCGTCCAATTCGACGTATATTTTGTTGTCTGGTCTTGTTAGCAAATGGATGTAATTTTCATCAAAGGCGATTAGTATCTCGGAGATTCTATAAACTTCAACTTCCGCCCTGAACGCACCCAGATCATCCAGCAGAAAATCATGGCATGTTTGTTTATTAGTGCCCAATTGTGTGCTGCAAATTACAACAACAGAGTCAGCCTGGGAAGTATTATGTATTTTTCCTTTGATCATCGAAACCGAAGAATAGCTTACGGCCAGGTTGAATATCAGCACTGTCGTTGTTAAAAATCGTTTTAGTTGTAGGTTCATATCGCTGAATTCATTTTTTAATTTAAGGTATATCTGGGTTTTTTAGCCACATAAACTTTTGGGATCAACCCCTGGAAAAATTCACGAATCTTGGCTTGTTGCATAGTGGCTGTCCCGATCGCGATCGGGATTTGCTGGTTGGCTGAGTTGGGTGCTATTTTATTTATTCTGGATTCATTTGTTATTCTGGTGTTCTTATGGTTAACTGCTGGTTTACAAAACTACCGGGGCATCGAAGTCACAGACTTCGACGAGCGGGGGCATCGAAGTCACAGACTTCAACGAGCGGGGGTCACAGACTTCGACGAGCGGGGGTGATTTCAATACTTAGCATACCTGTTAAACGTTCTCCAATATTTGTCTTTATAAATGTTAAATTCGACCTTAATTTTATCCTTGTATCGATCAATCACTTCATACAGTACTTTTGAGGGCTTCCGGAATGAGTTGCAGGCAAAATAAATTATCCGCTGGTTATTCCCAGTCTCACGACCAATATTTATGTTGCCATTAAAATCTTTAAGTTGGGCCATCAATTCATCCTCGAAATCATCGAATACATCTCTGGTCGACTGCGGAGGCATTCCATTATTGGCTGAACCATCATATGTTATTTCTACCGTTGCTATCCATGGGTGGGAGGCTTTCTTTTCCCACCCTATTGTTTCCGTATTGATAAGTGCAATGATTGGCTTATCCTCCCTGGTTCTGACTTCAAAAATCGTATACGAATCTGTGTTTGTACTGTGTCTGATCCCTTCGTATTTTTCTATAAACTCTTTTTGCCTCCACTTTATAAATTTTTTCAGTTTGCCAATTGGAACCAAGTCTTTTACAGCGTTTTCCTTTCTGGAAAATTCTACATTGTCGATAGAGGTAGCAAATTCTAATTCTCCAAGATAGTTATCCAAAAAGATAAAACTCCCGTTTATAATTTCTTTTTTATTTTCTTCGGTGTAGTCTTCATGAACAATTGTGATGTCAACTTCATCGGGGTAGTTTTTGTCATCATTCGAATAGAAAAACATATTTTCTCCATTAAATTCATAACCCCACATCTGGATTCCAACATCATTGATATCAAGGGATGGCTTTAGGGCTGTAAATTTCCACCCGCTTATATTTGGGGCTGAGGCAACTAATTGCTCGACCAATTGTATATCTTTAATTTTTCCGTCGGGTGTCAGGATCAATTCAACTGTTTGATCGTCATACATGCCTGTTAGAAAAAATATTCCTTTTCTTAGTTTATTCAATTGAGGAGAAAGTTTGTCAAAAAATTCTCTCTCAATGTTTTCAAATTTTTTGACTGCCACCGAAAAACTTTTCTCATGCTTTTCAAACCAATTCCAAAAATCCGAAATGTCGTATTTTTCGGTTTCAGTGTTTTTTGCTGCTCCAAATAATTTCTTTATAAACTTCATTTTTACTTGTTTTATTTACACCCTCCCCACCTACCGCATCCCCACCACCATCCGGCCCTTCCCTTGCATGTCATTTTCCAACAACACATTTACAAACCCATTTCCCCGGAGGAGTTCCACTACTTTTTTTGCATGAAATTCGTTTACTTCAAAAAACAAATGCCCACCCTCCTTCAATTGCTTTTTAGCGAAAGCGACGATGGCACGGTAAAAAACGAGGGGGTCTTCGCCAGGGGTGAATAGGGCCAGATGGGGTTCGTGGTCCTGCACCTCGGGCGACAGTAACTGCTGCTCGGAAGGCGGTATGTAGGGCGGATTGCTGACGATGAAGTCGAACCGGGGCAGGCTGGGCCAGGTTTCCGAATTTAGAATGTCGAAGCAATGAAAGCGTACCTCCACCTGATGCGTTTCGGCATTTTGACGGGCAACGGTCAGGGCTTGCCCACTGATGTCGGTGGCATGGCAAGTCCAATGAGGCCGTTGGTACTTGAGCACGATGGGGATACAACCAGTGCCGGTGCCGATGTCGATGCCACAAAGAGGAGCCGCCTGGGAAAGGGTGGTGAGCAGGAGATGCACCATTTCTTCCGTTTCAGGACGTGGGATCAACACATCGGGCGAAACGCAGAACACCAGATTGTAAAAATGAGCTTTGCCAACGAGATACTGGACGGGGACCCGCTCCCGCAACTGACGGTGCAGATCGTTCAATCGATCCAACTGCACTTCCGAAAATTGGCTATCAGAGCTGGATGCGTAAATCTGAAAACCATCCTCGAAGAGTATCCGGGTGAGGTTTTGGGCTTCCCGGCTCCCAAAGAGAGGGGTGAGCTGACGGATGGAGTGTTGCTGGGCAGCTTTGATGGTCATGTCGTTGAAAATCGGAGGTTTGTATTTATACACCGGTAGATATTATGACGTAAATTAACGCACATTTCGCAGATGCGTGCCAGGCTATTCCACAGATTTTCAGTGCGTTGCAAAAAATTACCACACAAGTACAGCAATTCTCAATTTAGATTTAAGTAATTTGCTGATTTGCTAATTATTGATGTGCTGATGCCCCTCTACCGCGAAGTTCCCTGTGTAGAACGTAAATATTGATTTTCAAATTGAGAATTGCTGACACAAGTACTGTGTGATCGGGAAACATAGATCAGGCGGAAAAATAGTGGTTTTATCCACCAAAACCGTCAAATATTCGACAAAAAAACCGCCACACCATACAACATTTCACTCGCCGCAGGAGTTTTATATGCGAATTTCATCACTAAAAAGAAACTACCGCCTATAGCTGATACCTACATTTAAAATTAGATTGTCAACATCCTTTTTTGTTAACCTCTTAAATGTAGTGTCATGCTTTACAACCCTCTTTTGACCGCCGGTAGAATTTCGTTTTCCCAAGACAACATTTCAACAACCACCAGACCCAGGGCCTCCAAAAAGCGAGGGCCGTGAAGGGCATGGCAGCGCATGGTGCTGTCGATTATATCCCATGATCCCTAAACCAGAGGTGTGACAACCCAACCAAAGGCCTAATTTTAAAGCATAATTTCCTGGATCCCTTTAACCGCCCCGATCCCATTAGCCGATTTACCCCCTATATAAAGTAGGTTTCCTACGCTAGCTACATCCCAAATCCCAAAACCGTCCCCAACTGCAGTGCTGCTTTTGGATTCCCATGCCGCTCCCTGAGCGACAGCGGAATCCGGAGCGCACTGTTTTTTTGTTGTTTGTTGCAGTACTAACAACTACCTCACCACAAAATCGATTTCGTCGCCGGGGTTGATGCCATAGGCTGCGGTGTATCCTGCTGCCACTTCCACTACGTATTTGGCGGGAGCAGTGCTGGGATAGCGCTGTTCCGATAAGGGAGTCGTGTTTTGATGGATGTTTACGATCTTCTTGTCGGCGCTGACAAAAATGATGTCGAGGGGCACGTAGGTGTTTTTCATCCAGAACGACTGTGGTGCTTCTTCATCAAAGAGGAAGATCATGCCGGTGTCGGTGGGTACCGATTTGCGATACATCATACCCTGTGCCCGCTGTGCCTGGTCGTCGGCTACCTCCAATCTAATTTCGCGGATCAGCTCGCCCGAAGATTTCAGAAATTTTAGACTTCCCTCTTCTTTAAAGGTCGGAGCGGCACTGCTGCCGGAGGCGGCGGTGGCGGCATTTCCACCTGTATTGGCGCTGCTGCCGGCTGAGGAGGTCCGGCTCCCTGTCATAGGTGGCAGGCTGGTGAAGATAAAGGAGATCATGGCCAGGAAAATGAACCCGATCATCAAGTAGCGTTTGATGTCGGGTTTGCGTTTTTTACGGCGTTTGGGCTTTTTGGTGGTGGTGGGTTTTACCTTTGATTTCATTGCAAATGATTTGTTGATTAATGGCCAGGGGTTTGTGAGGCATTGGCAAAAATAGGGGCTTACTTACAACAATAACGCATATCGCTCCAAAAAATGGCACTGACATTACAGAAACCATCCGGAAAGGGGTCAGAAAAATACCCAATACCTTTGTATCTTCGGGCTCTGAATGAGGAAGGTGGGGGTTATTGAGTGTTTGTTGAGTGTGTGACAAAATCGCTGCGGCCTTTACCACGAAGAAACAAAGATTCACAAAGAATATCTCTGTGCGGACGTCGTTCGTCGCGGCCCGCCTGCCGGCCATAGGCATCAACTGAATTTGTTTTAATGTATTAGTTGTTGTAAATCAAACAATTAAACAACGTGGGACTTTTCCGCCCTGACGTTCCAGAAGCTAAAGCATCTGGCTATGGGCTGCCGTTCCTACGGAACTTTGTGTTCAGCCAGATCGAGAGGCTGAGAATTATTTTTTCAAAAAACTGATTATCAACATTTTACGAATTATAAAATTTTTACTTGATGCGTATGGCCTGCCGGCCGGCAGGTTTGCAACCGCGATGCTCCGCTAACCCGCCTGCCGTTCGGCAGGTATGTCACGCACTCGTGTTTTTTTTGAACACCGTGTTTTTTTGTTTAGGTTTCTCTTTTAGCTAAAAACATTCCAGGATGGAGTACATCGGTGAACATCTTTTGCCAGGTAAGTTTGGGCACTTTTTTGCGGTCTTCGGGTTTGTGATGAGCCTTTTGGCCGTGGCAGCCTATTATTTTGCGACCCAGCAACGCGATACGGAGCAGTACGCAGGCTGGCAGCGGATAGGGCGAGCAGCTTTCGGGCTGCATGGCCTGAGCGTTTTTGCCGTGATTGGCCTTATTTTTTACATAATGCTTCAGCAGTATTATGAGTATCAGTACGTGTGGGCCCATGTATCGGATGACCTTCCGTTTAAGTACATTTTTTCCGCTTTCTGGGAGGGGCAGGAAGGCAGCTTTTTGCTGTGGATGTTTTGGCATGTGGTCTTGGGGATCATACTGATCTTCAAAGCGGGCCGTTGGGAAGCCCCCGTGGTGGCGGTGCTGGCCCTGGTGCAGGCCTTCATCGGTTCGATGATATTGGGGCTGTATCCGGGTTTTCTGGAAACGGACTGGAAACTGGGCAGTAGCCCATTTGTGTTGTTGCGGGATGTGATGAACGCTCCCATTTTTGCGCAAGCGGACTACCTCTCCCTGGTGAAAGGCAATGGTCTCAACCCGCTGCTGCAAAACTATTGGATGACGATCCACCCTCCTACCCTCTTCCTGGGGTTTGCCTCTACAGTGGTGCCGTTTTGCTATGCCATCGCTGGGTTGTGGACGGGGGAGCATAAGGCCTGGCTGAAACCGGTGTTGCCCTGGGCGCTGTTTTCGGGCTTTATATTGGGCTTGGGCATCCTGATGGGCGGAGCCTGGGCCTATGAGGCGCTTAGCTTTGGAGGGTATTGGGCTTGGGATCCGGTAGAGAATATGTCGCTGGTGCCCTGGCTGATACTCCTTGCCGGCATCCACACCAATGTGATTGCCAACAGCACGGGGTATTCGATCAAGACGAGTTATTTGTTTTACCTGTTGAGTTTTATCCTGATCGTATATTCCACTTTTCTGACGAGAAGCGGCGTATTGGGAGACACTTCCGTTCATGCCTTTACAGAAATGGGATTGGAGGCACAACTGATCGCGTTCATTTTTGCATTTTTATTGTTATCGCTATTCTTGTTTTTTAAAAATGAACGCAGTATCCCTTCGCCGAAAAAGGAGGAATCGATCAGCTCCAAAGAATTTTGGATGTTTATCGGCACGTTGGTGCTGCTGTTTTCGGGGCTGTTGATCTCCCTGTCGACCTCTTTGCCGGTGTACAACAAAATTTACCAGTTGTTCGATCCCTTGTATGAAGGGGTGGTGATCAACGATCAGGTGACCCACCACAACAAACGACAACTTTGGATCGGGATATTTATCGGGTTGCTGTCGGGTTGTAGCCAGTTTTTGCGTTTCCGCGAATTCGACTGGGCCAAACGGTCTTCGCTTTGGGGGCGGCATGTTGGAGTGGCGGCTGTAATAGCCTTGTTGGGCACCTGGCTGTGTGTGCAATGGATCGAGGCGCGGGCCTGGCAATACAAGCTGTTGTTGTTCTTTTCGCTGTTTACGGTGATCTGTAATCTGGACTATTTGCTGTTTTTCGTAAAAACGAACCTGAAAGCCTCCGGGGCGGCTTTTTCCCACATGGGCTTTGGATTGATGATCGTTGGTGTGCTGGCTTCCGGGCTCAACAAAAAGGTCATCTCATCGGATCCGTTTGGGCAGGCCGGATTGCTTTCTCCCGAACAAGTAACACGCAATATCGTACTACTGAAAGATGAGCCGGTCAGGATGCAGGACTACGAAGTGACCTACGTCTCCGACACCTTTCAAAACCTGACCAGAACGTTTTTGGTAAACTACAAAAAACGCGGCCCCAACAATGAAATTACGGAAGAGTTTAACCTCTCTCCCAATGTTTTGTACGACAAAAATTTCACCAACATCGCCGCTTCCAACCCCTCCACCAAGAGATACCTCAACCGGGATATTTTCACCCACATTTCTTCCCTACCCGAAGCAGAGATGAACATTGAGGTGGCCAAGGCACAGGAAGACAGTCTGGAGTACCAGTACCACCAACTGGCCATCGGCGATACGCTTCACGCAAAAAAATACATCGTAGAACTCCTGGATGTCAACCAATCGCCACGGCACCCCGAATACCAGGCGGCACCTGGAGATCGAGCCGTAGGACTGTTGTTGAAATTTCGGAGTAAGACCACAGATGAGTCCTGGGAGGTGGAACCCATCATCATATTGAGGGAAACTTTGTTATTTGGTTTTGCGGAAGAAATTCAGGAGCTCAACCTCAAAGTAAAGCTCACCGACGCCGCTATTCGCATGGCTTATGGTATGGATCGCAAGGGCGATTTCCGGGCCTATACATTCAAAAAGGGCGACCGGGTAAGCATCAATGGCCACCAGATTTTCTTTGATGGTTTCAACACAAAGGTTAACCACCCGGACCACCAGCACCAGGAGGGCGACATTGCGGTGGGTGCCCGTATGTTGGTGCAGCCTGTCGGCAAAAAAGAAAAATTGCTGAAGGCCGAACCGGTTTATTTGATCCGGGGAAATCGACCCTTTAATTATCGGGATGAACTGAGCGAGCCTCCGTTGGTTTTTCAATTTACGGGGATCGACCCGGCAAAAGAAACCATCGAAATGAATATTGCCCTGATGGAAGAAACGACCGAGGAAGTATTCTCTTTTGAGATTGCCGACGATGTGCCCCGTACCGATTTCATCGTGCTGGAAGCCATTCTCTTTCCAGGCATTAATTTGTTTTGGCTCGGGTCGTTGATGATGTTGGGAGGGATCGGGGTTAGTATGTTTCATCGGCGCAAGCAGGTGTAAAAAAAAGGCTTTGGATATGAAAACGATTTCGCGAAAGCCATCCATTCATACCATCACCCTGGTCGGAGCCGGAAATGTGGGACATCACCTGGGCAGAAAACTGCTGGAGCAAGGCCTGACCATAACGCAGGTGTTCAGCCGGAAAAAGCGAAAAGCAGCTAAGCTGGCTACTATACTGAATGCCGAAAGCACCAATGATCTCAACAATATATTTCCGGGAAGCGACTTGTACCTGCTGGCTGTACACGACGATGCGCTGACAGAAGTAGCAGACCGGCTGACCAGCAGCATTGCCTCCTCCGATCCGTTGGTGGCACATACCTCTGGCGCCACTCCCTCTACGATATTGAAAGATCGGTTTCGGAGATTTGGGGTGTTTTATCCGCTGATGAGCTTTTCGATCGACCGGCCACTGGTTTTTGAAACGGTCCCCCTTTGTATCGACGCCCGGTATGCCCGTGACCGCAAGGCTTTGATGGAGTTGGGCCGACTACTTTCCCGACAGGTGCAACGGGTGAATGACCATCAACGGGCCACCCTTCATGTGGCCGCCGTGTTTGTCAACAACTTCACCAACCTGATGTACCATATGGGCCAGGACATTGCCGAAGCCGATGAGATGTCTTTTGACTTGCTCAAGCCCATTTTGCTGGAAACAGCACGAAAAGCCCAACAACACTCTCCCGAACAGATGCAAACAGGACCGGCCATTCGTAAAGATTACGATACGCTGACCAGGCATCTGGATTTTTTGCAAAATAAACACCCCGGCCTCTACCCCATCTACCTCCAACTGACCAGACAATTATTTCCGGGCTTTAAACCTCTAAAATAACAGTTGTATGACCATTGCCACCCGCTTATTCTTTCTGGCTGTATTGTTGTTTTGCTCCTGCAAATCGGTATACAAAACTAAGATCGCAGAACTGGAACAAAACAACAGCTATCGCTTCGCTTTTTACAATGCGGAAAACCTCTTTGACCTGGTAGACGAACCCGGCAAAGAGGACGACGCCTTCACCCCCGAAGGCAAAAACAAATGGACCCCCGACCGCTACCAGAAAAAACTGGATCAACTGGCCAAAGTCATCGGCGCCATGAACTATCCGGTAGCAGTCGGCCTCTGCGAAGTGGAAAATAAAACCGTACTGCAAGACCTGATCCAGCGCACCGAATTGCAAAAATACCAGTACCAGTACGTCCACTACGATTCGCCCGACCAACGGGGTATTGATGTGGGTTTTTTATATATGTCTCCTGCCCTGAAAGTACTTGGCAGCGACATTACCCGGATCGATTTTCCGCCGGAAGTAGTAGAGGATTATACCACCCGCGACATATTGCACGTAAAAACATTGTTTAGAAGCAGGGATACCCTCCACTTTTTCATCAACCACTGGCCGTCGCGCCGGGGCGGGTTGGCCGAAAGCCAGCCCAAGCGGGTATACGTAGCTACCCAACTGCGGAAGGAAACGAATAAGCTGCTTAAAGCAAACCCTAATAGCGCCATCATTATTACCGGCGACTTCAACGACGAGCCCGACAACGACAGCGTGCACTCCGTGTTAAATGCCAAGCCCGCCGCTGACGATCCGGTCAATTCCAACCTGTACAACTGCTCTTATCACCTCGACCAGAAGGGAAAAGGCACCTACAATTTTCGTGGCAACTGGAATATGCTCGATCAGTTCATCGTTTCGGGCAGTCTGCTCAACAATTCCTGCGATGTGCAGGTTGGAGCAGTAGGCATTTTGGAAGCCGACTGGTTGTTTTACGACGATAAAAAATACGGTAAAAAACCCAACCGGACATATGGTGGGCCTAATTATTACGGTGGGTTTAGTGACCATTTGCCGGTGTATATTGAGGTGGATATAAAGATGGATATTCGCAGGGGGAAATGATGTAAATTTGCAAAACCCCCAATAAATCCTCATATTTGCCTCAAACAAAGGCAAAAGCCGATTTCATCCCGCCTTTTAGTCCCAACTCCGTCTGAACGGTTGTCACCTTATTCCTGGCAACCCAATTTCTATTATCGTACATTGTTATAAACCCACTTTTGCACTGGTGCTGCCAGCGGCAAGAGAACGATATCGCTGTAATGTTACTAACTCGGTGCGTTAGAGGGCAGTCTGACCTCTGACATTCCCGCCGTGGCGGGAACGATCTGACTTCTGACTTCTGACTACCCAAAATAAAATTCACCCCCTGATTAACATACCTATTCATCAACCAAACTTTATTACTATGATGTTACTGATCCAAACTTTAATCGTGCTTTTATGTACTCCATTGCACCTGGAGGCAAGTCCCTGCCAATCGGCCACAACGACCACCCTGATCACCTGGACTGGCAGCGGAGGCACCAACCTGTGGAGCAACCCAGCCAACTGGAGCGGCAATCAGCTCCCCGGCCCCGAAGACGACGTGGTGATCGACTCAGATGTAGATGTATTGTTTGACATGAGCGATCACATCATTGAATCCCTCGAACTGACGGGGGGAGCCAGCCTGACCATCCTTGCGGGAAATACGCTGTATACGACCAAAGGTGGGTTTTCGGGTAATGATGCCGTCCACCTGGAAGGCACGGAAATGGCACCCACAAATCTCACCATCAACGGAACCCTCGACATCCACATGGGCGTGGCCAACGGCGACGGGGTAGACATCAACAGTTATGCTCAGGTGGAAATTGGACCTCTGGGCAATCTGACGATCGAACAAACCGGGAGCGATGGCATGGAGATCACTGGTACGCTGGTCAACCACGGCGTTGTGTCCATCAACAATACCAGCGCTTCCGGGATCAAAACAACCGGCAACTCCTCTCCCACCGACTGGATACACAACAATGGAGAGATGAACTTTTCCAACATCAGCAGCAAAGCCATCAATATGGTGGGAGAGATCGCCTTTCAAAACGACGGCACCATCAACATCACCCAGCAGGATGACATTGTGTTTTACAGCAATGACCACCCATTGGTCAACAACGGCTATTTTAACGCAAGTGGTACGATCAAAACCGAATATTTCCTTTTGGAAAATGGGGGAACCCTCGCTGTGTCGGATCCTGTAAATGAACTCAGCTTTGACGACACCGGTGGCAGTACCGATTTTTCTAACAGTACAATTTCGATCACCCTCAACGGTTCGATCTCCGTCGACGAGCACGACCAGATTAAGATCGTAGAAGGCGACCTGGTGCTGGACAATACCACCCTTGAACTGAATGGCGATTACATTCCTGAAATAGGTGACGAGTTTAAAATCCTCGTCAAACAAAGTGGCGGCACGGCCACGGGTCATTTCAATGGATTAGCGGAAGGCGACGGTCTGTTTTTCAATGGAATTTATCTCACTATTAGTTACGAAGGCGGTAACGGCAACGACATTCAACTCACCGCCGAAACGACACCTCTTGCCGACAACGATGCGGACGGATATTTCAACGATGTGGATTGCGACGACAATAATGCGGCCATCAATCCCGGCGCCGACGAAATTCCCAACAATACTGTTGACGAAAATTGTGATGGCATCGTTTGGGTCATCGACGAAGATGGCGACGGCTTCAACTCCGACGACGATTGCAACGACGCCGACCCCACCATCAATCCCGATGCCACAGAAATACCCGGCAACGGCATCGATGAAAACTGCGACGGACAAGACCTTGCTGTTTCTGTTTCGAAGGTGGATATCGATTCACCCCTGGTTTTTCCCAATCCAACTACCGGTCCGATTACCGTTGACTTTCCCAGGCCGGAGCCCTACGTCATTCGCCTGCAAAACGCCGTGGGCCAGGTTATTTTACAACAGGCTGCGCATGGCGAGGTACTGATCGATCTGTCCGCTTATCCAGATGGCGTTTATCTGCTGGAACTTAGATGTGGTTCGGGGCGTTGGTTTAGCAGGGTGTTGAAGTGGGGGCTTTAGAGGGTCGTTACACATCGACTATTGTTTTATCCCATACATCCCCAGAAGGACGCCGCCAGTGAAAGCCTGCCCCGAACTCGATTCGGGAGCCTGCCCCGAACTCGATTCGGGGGACTATCGCCATTCACTGCACGTGCGCTATGCCTTCTGGGCACGCTACTCATCCCATAAATCCCAGTTCAGACAAGGGAGGCGAGCGATGGCCCGGGCCATCGCAGTTGCAAACTGCGACGAGCGGGGTTGCTGTGGGGAATTTCTTGTTTTTTGGCGGATGTATTTGTAATCTGAAATAGAATTAATATTTTTGAGGTGGTTTCCCCATGTATATTGGGAGACGGGGTATGTTGGGTCTGAGACTTTAAAAAAGGGGCAATCGGCATCTGTATTGTTTGCTCATCAATAGTTTGAAAAATAAATCAATTCCCTGATAGCATTTGGGAAAAGTGATTATGGTTAAAAAAAAGCTTAACAAACTAAAACAATATATTGATATGAAAAACTTAAATCTAACTCTAATTACAATTGTAATATTTATTTATGGGTTTCAGTGCAATAAAGATGATTGTGATGAATATATCTATGATACCGTTAGTTTAGAATTTGCAATTGTTCCATTAAATTATAAATATGAAATTGGTGATACAATTGCGATTTCAAATTTAAGTGGCAGCCAATTGTTGTTGAATGAATTACAATACACAATAGACCATTCAAATGGTGAAATCAGCTTTTATTTTGATTTGTTCGAGGTGAATTCAAACAATGAAGCAATTAATAGCGGTACAGAGGATTTTGAAATAAATCATAATGGATCACAGCTTGATTATGTTCAAAATTCGAATCAGATTACTAGATTGATAAGTTGGAAATGTGGAGATAATAACTGTCCCTTAGAGATAAATCTAATTCCCACAAAGAGCGGCTATTATGGCATAAGGCTTTTGCATGGTATAATAAAAGAAAGCTCCGATTGTGAAGAGTTTGAAATAAGAGATAGTAAATTTCTCGCAGAAGATAACAATTTTGAAAATTTGACAGAAATAAATACAACAGAAATAAATATTGAAGCCGAAATAGAATTTAGCTTAATCGCCACATCTAACGGTTCTTATTTTTTTAACGTTGATTGACCGGGCCATCGCAGTTGCAAACTGCGACGAGCGGGTCAATTTTTGCATTTAATTTTCACGCAAATATTTGTGGAGTTGAAGAAAAATATGACGAACTTGTAACTGAAAATTTTCAAGAAATTGAAGAAAACTTCTCCCTCTGGAATGTAAAATTTTATCAAAATAAATCAACAGAACTGATTGCAGTTTTTAGAAACAATGGACAAACAGATATTTTTATAACTGCAAAAAATATAGACGACTTTGAATCCATTACAAATATATTTGATCTTGAATGGGATTACCACTCCGGAAGAGAGTAAGAAAAAGAAAAACAAAATTTGATAAATGAAACTAAACCTAACCTTATTCTTACTGCTGTCTAGTTTGTCGGTTTATTGCCAGGCAACAAATGAGTTGGTAGCTTATACTCAGGAGTACCAATTTAAGGAGGGAATTTTTCCAACCTTTAATTCATGGAAAAACAATGCCCCTATTGAAAAGGACTGCATCATTACAAACCTTGATAAAGCCGATAAATCTTTTTATCAAAAGATATTTGAGTTAAAATCCATCAAGTATTTTGATGTGGCAGAAAATAAACACAAAGTGATGACCACTAATAACGTTTTCGGCTACAGCCGGGATAATTTAGTCTTCACAAAAGAACACTACAGAATAAATATTATCGGGGCAATTTGTCATTACTCGTCTATATCAACGATAAAGAACAACAGAGGGGAAATGGAAGTAAGAGTGCTTGGCCCCCACCATCAAAATATAAAAACTAAATCGATAAGGAGCTACATTATTGACTTTGAAAAAAATACTAAATATCGATTCGATAAAAAGAGCTTAGAAGTTATTTTGAAAAGAGACGAAGAACTGTTCGGGGAATATAAAAAGTCAAAAGCTGCTAAAAGAGTCAAAATGTTCGAGTTTATGTTCAAATACAACGAAAAACACCCAATCTATTTCCCATAAAAGGAACGTACGAAGTGAAATGGCATGCCACCTCTCCTCAACAAAAGTGTACGCAACAGCAAACACAAAAATAATCTTCGTGAAACTTCGTGCCTTTGTGCCTTTGTGGTTACTCCTGTGACGACTTCGTCATACACTCAAAAAAAACAAACCCGTTCTTAGAGCCAATTTGCCGAAAGGCCGGATAATCCCTTGCCAGCTTTTCTGCCCGGTGGATGCGGGTGATGAGGTAAAGCGGTTTGTCGCGCTGGTCGCTCATCAGCCAGTCCCAGTCATAACTTTTGGGATTGGTGACCGGCCGTTTTTGGCTGTAGAACAAATGGCCGTAAGACTTATACCCCACCGGTCGAACATAACAATCTTCTCCCGCTTTTGACTTGAAAAACTCGATGGCAGCCCGCTGCGAATAGTGCTCTATTTTTCCGATGGACGTAAACAGGACGAAGGGAATGAAAAGAGCCGTTCCAAAAAACAACAGCAGGATGCCACGTTGCAGTTCGTGCTGCCACATCCTACGCAACGACAACAAAAGCACCCCCAACAACCACAACCCCGGCAGGGCTTCCCAGCCGGTCCAATGCACCTCTGCTTCCATATTGGCCACAGCAAAGGGGTCGTCGAATAAGGGTTTGAGCACCTCTATGTTTTTGCCCACAAGGGGAAGTGCCAACACGGCTATTACATATAGTCCGCCAATCCCGACCGTGCCGCCCCCCAACCACCGGTTGACCTGTATTTTTTTCTGCAAAAGAAGATAAATGGTCCACGCCGCCAAAAAAGTCAATGGGAAATAACACATCGACGAATAATGCACGATCTTCGATTTGACGATCGTAAACAAGATCAGCACCACCCAAAACAAGATTTTCATCCACCTAACAAAATCCGCCCGATACCGGAATTCCGACTTCGGCATATTAAAAAATGACCGGATGGCAAAGACCGATGCCGGAAAACATCCCACCAACAACACCACAAAATGATAGCCCGGAAATCCTTTATGCCCCGCATCCGGAGTGCTGAACAACCGATACTGATATTTATTGAATTCGGTGATGAACCAGGGGCCGTTTTTCCAGGTTTCCAACCCATACCAGGTCAGCGATACCAGGGTGGTGGCCAGGGTGAAAAATAAAAACTCCGGCACATTGACGTAAAACCGAAACCGCTGGTACACCCAGTAGATAAACAATGTGAGCACAACGATCAGATAAGCCACCTGCCCCTTGGTGAGGATGCCCATGCCCACCACCACGCCTCCCCAGAAGAGGTAGTGCCATTTGCTTTTCGGCAGATGGATGCTCGTATAACCGTTTTTCCGCCAATGAAATAAAATGAAATAATACAATCCGCAAAAAATAAAGAGGTTGAACCACGGATCGATGATGCCCGACCGGAAATACAAATGCGGCAACACCGATCCTCCATAAACCAATGCCCACAACCAACCAAAACGGGTATCGAAAAGGGTCTTGCCTATATTAAACAAAACCACCAACGTGAGGATACCACAAATGGCATTTGGAAGCCGGGCAGCAAATTCTCCTATGCCAAAAAGGGACATGGCTCCGGCTTGCAGCCAAAAAAAGAAAGGCGGCTTTTCCCAAAAGGGTTGAAAATCGACATACACCCTGGTGTATTCTTTGGTAAGCAACATCTCGCGGCTGATCTCCGCAAAGTTGATCTCATCCCAATCGAATAGATGAACCCCTCCCAAAAATGGAATGAACAATACCCCGGCAAGGACGACAATGAGTACAGAAAACCGAACCCTATCACTCTTCATGGGCGGCGCTTGCGATTGAAAAAACTCAGAATGCGGCTGGCAAAATCATCCTTCAGACCCAGGCGGCCTTTGAGGTCGTTGTATAAGGCGAGGGCTTTGGTATCGAGGTAGATCCAGAGGGCTTTTAGTCCGTCGCCGGGGCGGGCCCTATAGTTGGTGGCCCGTTTGAGCGGCAGCTCCTTTTCTTCGGTGTAGTAGTAGAGCGCCAGCGACTTTCGGGTCATCCCGCCGGGACAGGCCAGCGGCTCCGGGACGCCGTGATAGGAATCCTGATCGGTGTTGAATATCACGCAGCGATTGAAGGTCGGACTGATTTTCTGCACACAACGCTTCATGTCGGTCGACCACAATTCGAGGTGCCCGTTGTAGACTTCTTTCCAATTTTCATTCAAATAGATCAGCAAATTGACTCTCCGGCGCCAGTTCCTTTTGTGAGGATGGACGGTGAAGTCGGCATGGATGTTCAGGTAGCCGTCCGTTTCCGTTTGGTGCAAACCCCCTCCTTCGAGGCTATCGTCGGCGTGGAGGTGATCGATGCCCGTAAGTTCGCTAAGCCAATTGATGAATTCGGGTGTGTGAAGGACATGGATCAACTCCTGAATGGCCTTTGGCAGCAATTCCATTTTATTGAGACCATGTTTTTTTTCATTGACGTGGAGGTAGTGGATCCATCCCGTATCGTTGACCGGTGGAAAGGCTTCCATCGATTGCCGGGCAATGGCAGGGTGGAGAAAATCGTCGAGCACGATGTGCGGATAGGGTTGATCGTTCTGATAGGTTTGTTGGTGAATGGCCAGCGCTTCGTACAATTTTTCCAGATCAAGCATGGTGTGGTTTTCCCGTTGGGAAGTAGCTGTTATAATGGACATGAGTTTCTGTCGGATGTTTTATGGCTTTACGACATCAAAGGTAGTTTATTCTTTTGTTCTTTGCCCTGCAAGTGCTCTTGAAAAAAGTTGTAGCTGGAACTTTAATTGTTTCTCGTCGGGCACAGCCCGTTACCTTTGCCCGTATAACAGCAAAGGCGAGCTTAGTTTATTTCACAAAATCATTTCCTGCGATTACAGTTTAATGTTAGAAAAAATACAGCAACTTCCTTACATTTGTCAAAACGAAAAACATGGAACCAATCAAATTATCCGAATTAACCGCTCTTCTCGAAAACGACGACACCTGCGATGAAGCCCTCGAAAAATACTTCGATCTCCACTTCAAAGGACCCTTTGCCGGGGAATACCAGTTGAAAGAAGGGGTCGAGGTGTTGCCGGAAACCGATGGGCCAGCTACTCGGGGCGGTGGCGGGCTAATGGAACTCATCAAAGACATCGCCAACCAGGTGGCCCGAAACAAACGAAACCGCAAATACCACCGGACCATCAAAAAAGAACCCCACCGAATCAAAGTCGTCTCTGAAGGGGACTCCTGGTTTCAGCATCCGCTGCCCAAAGTCCGGGAAGTGATCGACCACCTGATCGACACGCCCGATTTCGCCATTTACAGCCTGGGAGCCGGCGGCGATGAACTGAAAAACATGTTTAAAGAGGAAGAATATCAGGAAGTGATCCTTCGGGAAAATCCCGACTTTTTCCTGCTGAGTGCCGGTGGCAACGACGTGTTGGGCACCAATTTTCATAAATACATCAAAAACCCCGGCACCTACCCCGCTGCTCCCGTAGGCACCGACCCGAAGCGTTTCATCGACGACCTCTACTTCATCCAGATGGAAGAAGTCGTTGGCATTTTCAAACTCACATTCCAAAAGCTCCTTCAACTCAAGCCCAACCTTCAAATCCTCACCCACGGATACTCCTACATCATTCCCGAAAATAATCAAAACAAAGGCTGGGTGGGCCGCTACCTCATAGACAAAGGCATCACGGTTCATCAAGACCGCCAGGCTGTCATTAACCTGATGATAGACATCTTCAATGAGGAATTACAAAAAGCGATCGAACCCTTCGATCAGGTGCATTTTGTCGACCTGCGCCAGTTTACCCTGCCCGGTGAATACTGGCACGACGAAATCCATCCCAACTCTAAAGGGTTTCGGGTATACGCCAATATGTTTAGCCAAAAAATGCTGGAGTTGAAACGGGGCTTGGGTTGATGTTTTTCTTTACAACGGCTCCAAATAAGCCGTCTTCACCCAGCCTTCCATTCCGTTGTGGACTACAGCCGTCCAGTAGCGGTTCTTTTCTGCGTGTTCGATGATCCTCAATTTTTTTCCGGGTGCCAGTCGCATCAGAGAGGTTGCATCGCCTTTTGGTCCGGCGCGGAGGCTCGTCTTTTTTGTCACGGTGTGCCAGGGCCCTTCCACTGCTATGGGTGGAGATTCTGGTTCCAGGAGGTGTTCAAAGGTTTGTGCGTGATGGACTTCACCGGAGCGCACACTCAGCTCTTCCTTAATCGGTTCTGAAGGAGGGTTGTTGGGCACAATTGGTACCACGACAACATCGCGTTCTTTGGAATCCTTTTTATCCACGGAGCCGTTGTTCCTGTTCAACGTGGTTTTAGTTGTAATCACCTCTTTGCCAACCGATGCCGTTGCCATCTCCTGGCGCTGAGGATTCAGGTAGTGCTGGTCGATTTTGAATTGGAGCAACTCCTTTTCTTCGAATAGTGGTTTTTCGCTTTCCACAAATTGGTTGAGGATATACATAGGTGAATCCATAATGGCCAATCGGTCGTCTTGCGATAGTATTAAGATTCGTTTACCATTACTGGAAAATTGAATGAATTCGATTAGCCGGTTCTTGGTTGCTGCATTCAACAATAATCTTCCGTTGGCCACTTCATACATTTTAAAATAGCCGTTGTCGAAGGCCAGGGCCAGATAATCGCCTTCCGGCGAAAAGGCAGCAGCAGTGACTCTGGCATTATCTTTTTTCTGTAAAACTGAAATCGCATTGAGGTTTTTGACGGCAAAGGTACCATCAGTGGCACAAACCAATACCTGATCTTTTTTGGAAACAAGACTTTTGTAATAAAACCGGGTGTCGATGGGGTTGGAAAAAGTGGGTAGCTGGCCTCCCTGGTCGTTGTATATGGCGACTTTGCCATCGGTGGTGTTAGACAAGACGCGCACCCCATCGTCGAAATAATGGGTGGCGTATACCACCGTATTTTTCTTGTTAGATATAAAGGATGATTTCTTAAGTGTCACCAAATCCCAAATCTGAATGGTACCGTCGGCGTATTGCAGCCACATGTTTTTGCCGGAAGGTGCTATTTCATAATTGACAAGTGTACTTTGCCTGTTTTTGATGATAAACAAATATTCGCAGTTCTGATTCAGCAACCGGACCACACCGTTTTTGTAAAAAACGATCATCTTGTCTGCTGCCAGCATTTTGACCGACTCCAATGCGTCTAAATAGGGCGTACAAACAGTCAACTTCTGAAAAGGGTGAGCCGTCAGGTCGTACAGCTGGATGACACCATTTTTATAGGCAACAGCTAGGAAATCGTCATCCGGTGAAAAGGATGCAGCGGCAAACCTTTTGGAAGGATCGTGATCGATGAAACGAGTGGTATTTCCCGCAAAGGAGTGCAACAACATCGAATCGCGCCGGTTAATCAGCAATGCCAGGTTGCGTTTGTTGGAAAACGATCCCCATTTGTATTGGCTGCCGAGGTTTAGCTCGTTGGTGATGCCATTGTAATAGACGGCCTGGCCAAAGGTTTCCCACACGTTGTCCACTTCTTCAGAAGAAGCTTGCTGGTCGGTAGTCTGCACGGCGTGATAAGCCAGCCGGAGGGCAAGGGAATAATTGCCCTGATCGATGATCCTGCTTGCCTGCATGGCCATGAGGCGAACGTAGGAGATGAGGCGTTGTTGTTCGATGTCCTTCATCCAGGTTTGGTAAGCATCGTTTAAGAGTTGTTCGGCCATCATCTCCTGATCGTCAGTCTGGTCAGGGCAAAGTATTGAAATATCATTGAGCCTTTTAATGGCCAGGTCGTATTCTTCCTGGTTTAGAAAAGTCAATGCTTCCTGGTAGTGCTCGCTAAAGCAATCGCCAATATAGGTTTGACCAAAACTTATAGTCGACAAACTGATTATTAATACAACAGGGCACAGAATTGTCTTCATGTTTGTAATTTTAAATTGTTCTGATACATTCATCCTCAAAACTGAAAAGCCACCCCAATTCCAACGGGTAAATCGGCTGGTGCAGTAAACGAAAAACGGGGACGACGGGTTTCCGGGTCGCAATATTGCTGGTATAATTTTCTTTTGTGCTGGATCTTTTTCTTACCCCGGCTAAACAGATAGGCGCTTGCCATACTGATGATCACTCCGCTGGCCATCATAATAAGGGACAGGTGCCGCTGGTCGTTGGCCCGGTCGTAGAGTTCATCGGCTTCTTCTGTTGATACGGAACCGAGGTACTCCTTGTATTTACTATCCGCCCGTACTTTGACGACCAACCCCGCCGCGATCAGGCCTAATCCAGTGCCGCCCATGATGTTGTAGGGCAACTTCTTTTTGGAGTCAAACTCAGGAGGACCCTTGTCGCATTCCAGGTCGTAGCTGCTGAATCCCAACACGGTGATCTCCAGCCAGTAATCGCCTTCCATGTAGGGTTCGAGGTCGAGGATACCTTCCCAGGTAATTTGACCAGACATCTCTCTGGTTTCCAGAGATATCGATTCGAATGTTCCGAACAACCGCCTTGGGTTTGCTTCGAACAGTCGACCGGTGGGAGTGGTGAGCCGGATGAAGATGTCGTATTTTTCGATTTTGTTTCTTTTTTTGAGAAAGTAGTCGAAGACCAAATCGGTCTCTGCGATTTTCAGATCGGTCAATTTAAAAAAGGACTTAGTTAGGGGCGGTATTTTTGGTTGGAGGATAAAATGGTCTATCGCGAACTTTCCATCTCGCTGAGTGGCCCGGACTTTAAAGGTATCCTTTTGGGAAATCAGTACGTTGAGATTCTGGGCATGGACATTCCAGCCTGATAACAATAAAAATACAGAAAGGGTAAAAATTGCAAGGTATTTCATTTTTGTATGTTTTGGTCTTGGTTTATTCAATGGGGTGTTAAATCATTGACATTAGTCGGCGTAGCTTAGTTGTTTTCTACATTCGCGGATCATTCTTTTGACTTCGTTGGTTTTTTTAAATTTAGCAGCTGTTGAAAATTTTTCTTTGGCTATATCGTATTTTTTAATTTTGAAATTTTCTTGTCCGGCTTTCATATATTTGTTATACTCTGCTTCTATTGGAGCAGACAAAGCCTCCAGTTTGGCTTTAGCTTTCGAATTGTTATAGTCGGTTTCCAACGCTTTCTGATACCTGTTGCGGGCGGAAAGCCAACGCTTTCTATCTTTGAAAGCATCTCCCTCTTCGATGTACTTTTTGTATTGGTCGCTGCTGACTACGGCATTATCAACACCCCCGAGCAACGCTTCCGCAGTTTGACCAAAATTATCGATTCTGAATTCCTTAAAATCTTCATTAACCAGGCGGAGTGCTTCTGCAAACTTTTCTTCAGCAGCCTTGAACTCTTCTTTGATTTGTAATTCTTCGCCCTCATCCAACAAGCGAGCATAAAGTTCTTCTGCATATTCTTTGTTTGACTCTGTCAGCGCGTGAAGAGTTTGAGTAAGAGAGTTAGAGAGGGAGTCGGCTTCCTCTTTAGCTTCAATGGCTTTTTGTTCTTCAATTTGAGCTTTTTCCCGAGCCTCGACGGCTTTGATCCGTTGCCAGTTGATGAGTAAGGCAGCTACAACCAACCCAACAAAAATGGCAAACAGCAAAAGATACCTGTTTCGCTTTAACCTTCCATGAAATTTTACACTCCGCCGGATAAACCCCTGTTCTGGGTCCGATAATCTACCCTCGCTGATCAATTGTTTTTCGTAAGTGGCGATAAGCCGCAATTCGTTTTTGCTCAGGTAGGTCTTGTTGGTGGTGTAGTTGTTGAGACGGTCGGCCACCAGGCTTTGAATTTTGAGCATGGCCACATCTTCTGCGGTTCTTTCATTGGCGATGGTCAGGGCAAGGGTGTCGTGAGCGAGTTCGTACTGATCGTCATCCTGTCGGAGTACGCGGGCTTTTTCCAGCTCCTGAAGACAAAAATCCAGGTGAGGCTGCGGCAAATTCCGGAGGTCGATCTGGCCTTTTTCTTTGGGCTTTTTAGTACCGTCGACGGTGATGAACTCGTTGAGTAGATGCTGTACCGCGCGTTCGTCAGCGTTGGGGTATTTGCTGACAAGCCCCAGCTGGATCACCTCGACCTGGGTCTTGAGAAAGTTCTCCAATACCTCTCCGATGCCGCCTACTTTTTGTACGAGCTGAGGAGAAAAATGTGTTTTTGGATATTTGAAAGTATATTTCATCTTCGTCAGGGTTTATAGAGCCAAAAATCTGAGAATCCTACACAATATAAATTAATAACACTTGCGTTTTCGGCCAGACCGGTACCCACATAGCCCGTTCCGTTAATTGCAAAAGCCACAGCTCCGTGACGGAAGGCCCCGCCAAAGGTTGCTGCGGAATACCAATCACTCCCGTCAAAAGTCCATAAATCATCTAGTGTATTGGCATTCCCTCCAATGTAATACCTTCCTAGTCCAATAAAAGCAACGTCGTCTATAACAAATACTACCGCTTCTTCTCTTCCCTCGCCGGGAAATTCGGTATTAGACAATACCGCCCATCCGACACCCGGTTCATAACAATACGTTGACAGTAAAGGACCACCATTGGCATCAGCGCCCAGGGTTAAATAACCTTTTCCTTCAATTGAAAAGGCTACCCCTCCTTTTCGCAATGGTCCTCCAATGGTACCGTTGGGTTCCCAGGTTTCTGAGCTGGCGCTGAATGAATAAAAATCATCTAGTAATTGTCCGCTGACATCAACACCACCTCCCACATAAGCAGTTTGATCAATGACGAATGCATAGGCACCGAGGCGTGCAACCCCAGGTAAATCTTCTATCGGCTGCCAACTATTATTATTTGGATTATACTTATGGAAATCATTAAAAATAGTATTATTTATGCCTCTTCCCAACCCTACGAAAGCCACATCATCATTAATCACAAAACTTACGGCACCATGCCTTTGGGATATGATGGATGGTATTTCCGTGGCACTATTGCTGGTTGGATCATACATCCAAAAATCGCCTAGTGTATCAACAGGTGAAGTTTGCCCAGCGTTACAAAAATCCAATTCCAGGCCCAGTCCAAAATAGCCTTTGCCGTTTATCGAAAAACCCACACCATCATGGCGCCTTTTATTTCCGTGATTACCTATTGAATGCCAATAGTCTTTAAACCGGAAGGACTCCACATCCGGGCTTACTAAAACCGTATCCCCCTCGGGTTTTTGAATTCGGGCATAGGAACGAACATAATAGGTTTCATTGATGTCCAAACCCTCTATCCCGCTTTGAAAATAACCGCTTTGGATGCGTTCCCCCAGCGTGGTGTGGTCGTTGACAGCCAGTAGGGCTAAATCATTTGTATCAGTCGACCAAAAATGACCATGTTCCATAAGAATAAGACCAGTATCCAACCCAGTAATGGTGCCACCAACCCGAGCATTCCCTCCTTCTTCAATATCTACATCTTCAACTGTCAACCTTATGCGGAATTCAAATAATTCAACCGGACTGTAAAAGTAGATGTCCTGGGATTTGGCGAATGCCCTGATGGCATAGGTTTTACCGATATCAAGGCCGGAAATAATGCCTTTAAACTCGCCGGTCGTCCCATCCACCTGGGTACGAATACTATCGGTGTTTTCATTGACTTCGGGCACCTCGATCAACTCTTCATCCGCATATACAAAGCCCACTTCTAACAATCCTAACTCCCTTAAAGACTTCTCTCTCAATAGGGCACCAAAAATTTCTATGGAATCGAAACTCAATTTAGCGATGTCATCAATAAAAATCTCCGCCGGTTCGATCTTTTCGTAGTCCCATACTTTTTTGCAGGCAGCAAAAAGAATTACCATAAACAGGGATATCAATAGGCAAATGGATAGTCGTTGCTTCATGATCTACTGGGTTGAAAATTCGAAAAATTCGTTGTACCATATCAAATCAAAACCTATAAATTCGGCTCCCAATCCAATGAAAACCTTTTCTAATCTTTGATTAACAATTGCTATTGCAAATCCTCTGGCGTTTCCGGTATAAGAAGTTTTGAAACTCCAGTCATTGGAGTTTGGATTATACTCATAAAAATCGGTATATCTCATCAAAGAGTTATCGGCTCCTAAACCAATATACCCTTTATCCCCCAAGGCAAATCCAACACCCACCGCCCGCTCCCCATCCGGCAATTCTTTTTTTGATGTCCAGAAATCTGTTTCAGAATCGTATTCCCAAAAATTATTAAAGGCTGTGAAATGGAGGCTATTGTCTGAACTTAACGAGTCGATGTTTCCCACTAGTCCCTCCCCCCACATACCCCTTTGATCCAATGGAAAAACCATTTGCATACAGTCTGCCCATGTTTTCATCAAATTCAGCAATTTCAGACGACCAACGTTCATTAGGGGGCGCATCCGGGTCAAAACAATAAAACTCGGTAGTATACTCCCCCCCTGAACCAGTGAACTTTTCACCCAATCCAACATAAGCTTTGCGTCCAATTACAAAGCTGGTAGCTCCTTGCACTCCGCCTCCGGGAAACGGCCCTATGCTTTCCCAACCGTTTCCATTATAAAGATAAAAGTCATCGTGAAACATTCCATTTCCAAAACCCAGGCCGACGTATGCCGTATCACCAATGGCAAAGCCAACCGAAAAGGCGCGGGGCGGGCCAGGCAAAGCGTCTATTTGATCCCAGACGTTCATCTCGGGATCGTATCTCCAAAAATCATTGAAATATACTTGTGTGATGGAGCTACCGGTGGGTTGGAAATTCGTTCCCGTACCTACATAAACGTAATCGCCCAAACAAAATCCGACAGCAAACCCTCGTCCATCAAACTGATCATTTCCAAAGGAAGCAATCGGCCTAAAAGAATTCTTGGGATTGATGACAACCACATTGGTAAACAAGGTATCCAGAATGGGAGCAGTACCAGCAGAAAAAGGATCAATTCTTTTGGCAACCACATAGGCACTCACCCAATAGGTTTCATCTTGCATCAGCCCGGAAATGTTGGTAAAAAATATCCCATCCCCTAACGGCGTTTCTTCTGCCTCCACCCAGCTTCCATGCTCCTCCCAATGGGTAGCTCCGGCCGCTTCGGGAGGCAACACCTGCGAATAGACATGGCCAGCTCCCACCATTTCAATGGACTGGTCGATCCCATTGACAATGCCGATCATCTCTGCACTTACAACGCTGCTTGAAAAGCTGGTCGTTACAAAAGGGTCGGTCGTCAACTCCAGGGAAGGAGCGACAAATATCTGTGATTTACCATAAATGCGCTTGTTCTCAGTGTCCGTAATGAATGGCCAAACGAAATAGGGGCTGTTTATTTTGAGGTTGTAAATAGTGTCTACAAATTCTCCGCTAACCGGCAGTCCCTGACTGGAGGACACCTGGGCATCCGCCGATTCGGGGTCGTCGGTGAGCGACCAGACCAGACCGTATTCCATTGCGTTCAAATCTTCAGGGTTGGAAATGAGGGCATGGACTTCGGCACTGGTCAAACGCGGATTAGTAATTTCCGTGATGCTCATATCGGGGATGGGTATACGATCGTAATCCCATTTGCAACCTCCCATACACAGCAACACCAGGAGTAGAAGGTGCCGACCTAGGATCTGTGTTGAATTTTTCATATGGTTTATTTATAACATTATTTTTACAATAAAAGACCCCTCAGTTCTGAAACGACTCCCGATACAACTTGTCCAGATAGATCTGAAGGTACGACAGTTGCACGCCCGAGCGGCCTTCACTGATGTTTTCAAAAATTTCTTCGATCGTGGTGTCCGGGTCTTTCAGTTCGATGTTAAATTTTTCGGCCGACCCCTTTATCACTTTGACCACGTTGGAGTAGTTCATCGGTTCGATGCGGATGCGGTGGTCGAATACCGCCGGTAGTTCCTTTTCAAAATCGTAGAGGCGGGCGATGTATTCCTCCCGCATGACGAGGAGGACTTTGCAGTTGATGTCGGCTTTGATGATTTGGATGATCTCTTCGATAAACCGCTTCCGCTCTTCCCGATCGCCCAGAATGTACAATTCCTCAAATTGGTCGAAGATCAGGTAGATGGGTTTGAAATGATCCAGAAACAACGACTCGATCACCTTGGTCAGCGGAGCCCCTGCCGCCACCGGCGTGACGATGTGTTTTTTGACTTCTTTTTGAAAGGAGCGGTTGATGTCGCCCCGCCGCCGAACGAAAATGTCGAACCAGTCGGTTTCTTCAAATTTGCTGGCAAGGCCACATTGCACCAGGCTGGTTTTGCCTGAGCCAGAGGGCCCGTAGATCAACAGCAAGTTCGACTCAAATACCATCTGATATAGCCGTGCGATCTCTTCATCCCGGCCGAAAAAGTGGTCTTTGTCTTCGAGGGAGTAGGCATCCAAAAATTTAAAGGGGCTTCTGATTTCACTCATGTTGTGGAGCTTGGAATGTTTTGGCCGGATTGAGTTGATTCATCTTCCTACAATTCAAATAATTTCATGAATTCCATTAGTTGTTCGTGTACTTCCGGAAAATAGTATTCGGATACTTCGAGCTCTTCCTTGCGGTTGAAAGTGCGCGTAAACGCAAAACTCTCTGCCGCTTTGTTGTAATGAGAAAAAAAAGTAAAGATTCGATTTTTCTTCCTGGATCAGGGCCTTTTCGTCGATCACAAATGGACTCAGGGAGAGATACTCGTCTACTTTTTTCGACGATTTCAGGATCAATACCGAACCATTTTCGGCAAACTGCTCAAAGGCGTTTTCCATGTCGAGGTACCCGGCGGTTATTTTGTCGAGGATCACCTCCTGATGGATGAATTCCGTTCCGCGGTGGCGCGGGGTTTCTGATCTTTATTCCCTTGATGGTGCTGAACCGGTACCGGATGAGAAACCCCCATGCCAACAATACATTTACGATGTGCTCTTCCGCCCGCAGGCAGGTGGGGATGATCTCTGCGTGTTCGATGGCAGTACCTTTCGTTCAACTGTTTTTTGAGTTGCTCAAAAAAATGCTGTGCCAGGGTGTAGGTTTCCGATTCGTAAAGTACCAGGTTGAGGTCATTCAGTTCTTCGACGAAATAGGTCAGTCGATTGTCTTCAAAAACGGTGTGCAATTTTCGGATCAGTTCGTGGTAGTCGAATGTTTGCCGGTTGTTTTTTTCCTGCAGGAAAAACTGTTTCAGCGTTTTTTTCGCTTCCTGATTGATATACAGTTTTTCCCGCTTGGCCTTGGCATCCCAAAGTTCTGCCAGCATGGTGAAGGGCCGCCAGTTCGGTAATGGTCTGATACGATTTGACGAGTTGCTCAATCCGCTTGGGGCTCACCGTGTTTTGTGAAAAACAACTTTCGGATATCCTCGCCAATGGGGGCGGGCATACAGTCCATGATGACCCTTCGGGCGACGCGGATGTCGTAGTCGCCTTTTTTAGCCTCTTCAAATTCCCGCTTCAATTCGTCTTTGTATTCCGATAGTTTTTCATTGCCAAAAAGCCCCTGCGTCAATTGCTGGTTGACGGGTTGCTTTTTAGGTTTCATCCCGGCCACTCCGCCGATCACGATCGTTTTGTGAGTCACTTTGGGTATTTGCCATTGGAGTACCTCGTCGACGGTGATGTAAAGTCCCCATTCCAAGGCGTCATCGTTGGTTTTTTGTTTTGCTTTGTCGATGCCTCTGTGTATGCCCACCGAATCACCCACTTTGGTTTCGAGGTAGGCGGCAGCCAGCTCAAAGGCGTCTTTCAAAGTATACTCTTTCACCAATGCCTTGTAAAACTGAATGGCAAATTCTTTGGCGCGACTGTCGTTGACCGGGGTACTGGTAGCGATCACTGCGGGTACGTATTGTTGGAGGGCCTGCACCTGTCCGTAAGTGGAGCAGCCGTTGAGGAATACCACTTTCAGGTTTTCCTGTTGTTGGAGCAGCTTGGCGATCCCACTGCTGTAGGCTTCCTCTTCCAAAAACAGTTTTTCGCTGCTGGCGTGGCCACCGTAGTGCAGCAATTGTATCCTGTTTTTGTAAGCCATCAGGTAGTGTGAAATACTCTCTACCGACGAAAAGACCTCACGGTGCAATTGGTAATACTGATTGCTGGCCCCAGCTGTCAGGATGCGATAGATCGACTCCGCCTCTTCCTTCAACTGGACCAAAGGGTTGTTGAGATCGTTTGCAAAAGCCAGATAGATGACTGGTAATTGGTTCATGAGGATTTCTGTTAAACGGATACCAAAGAGTACAACGATAGTGGGAAGCGCTGAGGGACTTGCTTGAAGGCGGGGTTATCGTTTGGTTTGCGCTAAATTAAGGAATTTCTTAATGTTTTCAAACGCTTTTTGCAGAATTAAGTGATAATTAAGTGGAACTTCTGTCAAAAATCCATTTTTAAGCGCAGATTAATCCGTCGGGAGGTAAGGTAGTTGGGAATGGCGAACTGGGTGTTGTAAATCGTTTTGATCCAGGTGTTGGAGGCGGCATTTTGTACTTGGAGCAAATTAAATACTTCGAGGCTCAGCCAGGTTTGCCGACTAAACCGCAACGGATGATTGGGCTTGCCAAAACGCCAGCCGTCTTTCCACAACTGAACGGAAAATCCGATGTCCACCCGGTGATAGGCCGAAAAGCGGTAGGTATTTCGGTAGGTAGTGTTTCTGTCTTTGAGGCCGAAGGGCAAGCCCGTGCCAAAGGAGAGATTGATATGGGTCTTGAAGTTTTTATTTTTGGGCAGGTAATCCTGAAAAAACATCGTCAAGGTCATAAACCGGTCGGTGGGCCGGGGCACGTCCTTTACTTCGCTGCCTTCCCGCTCACCGCGTTTTCTTCGGAGGTGGGTGACGCCGTTGAGGCTTTCGCGGGCCCGCAAAAACGACAGGTTGATCCACGACTCCGCTCCGGGCACAAACTCCCCGTTGAGCCGCATATCGATCCCGGCGATGTACCCCCTGGCATCGTTTTGACCGGAGTATCTGATACGTACATTGTCGACGTCGTAGGAAACGAGGTCCCACAATTGCTTGTAAAACAGTTCGGTGATGAACCGGAATTTTTTGGGACTGTATTTCCCCATATGAAAATCGATGGTCATTCCTCCAACAATGTGCAGGGATTTTTGCGAAAGCACATCGGTGCTGACCAAGCCTTGTGGGTTACGCAGCTCCCGATAAAAGGGCGGTTGAAAATACAGGCCCGCAGCCAACCGATAGGATATATCCTTTTTGCTGTTCAGCGGTTTGAACAACAACTGCGCCCGCGGCGACACGATGGCTTCCTTGTTCAGATCCCAATACTGGCCTCGTATCCCTACCGATAATTTCATTTCGTGGATGCTGTCTTTTACGTGGGTGAATGTTTCCTGAAAATAGGCACTGATCCGGTTTGACTGGAGGTTGTTTTCCGTCTTAAGCACCGACTGCAGCAACACCTGGCTGGTGTCGTAGCGCAGCGAATATCCCGCCGAGTCGAGGCGTTCCCATTCGTTGATCTCATCGTCGATCCTTTCGTGTTGGTATTTGAGGCCCCATTGCAAGAAATGGCTTCCGGACACGCTTCCCTTCAGACTGGTGCCATCGTCCTCATTTTTGTTTTTCAGCGAAAGCTCCAGCCCCCCTTTGAATTGCGCATTGTACACATTGGCCTGGAGGTAATTACGGACGTATTGGTGTTGTGTTCCCGTACCCAACACAGCTACTACTTCTCCAAATTCATCACTTCCCAGGTCCGACTCCACCTCCGCCAACCGGTAATCGCCGATGATGTCGAACCGTTCTGTCTCCACCGACTGATAGGCAGAGGCCAGCCATTTGAGGTAGAACGGATTTTTGTCCCTGTCGGGCAAATAGGTGAAGGAGAGGCCGCCCATACTGGTGGTAAAATCGTCGATCTCCTGCCCTTCAAATACGGTGAACAGCTCCAGGGCAAAATCGATAAGCCCCAGGGCCGTGGTGCGGGTGGATGGAACGAAGCGATATTCACTCCGGTTGTAATTGCCGAGGAAGCCAACCTGCCAGTCGCGGGAAATATCGTAGGTCAGATAGGTTTGAAAATCAGTAAAATTGGGCACGTACTCCCCCTCCACATCCAGGGAGCCCAGCAGGTACCGCGTCGTTTTATAACGGGCTCCCACCAGATACCGAAACCGGCGATAGCCAGATGAATCTGCCTTCATACTCCCTTCGAGGTGGGCCGAGGCTCCCAAAAAACTCATGCCGACAGAGGCGCGCAAAGAGTCGGGACGCTTGTACTTGATGTCGAGTACCGACGACATTTTATCGCCGTAAATAGCCTGAAACCCACCGGACGAAAACGACAAGTCCCGGATGAGGTCGATGTTGGCAAAGGTGAGGCCCTCCTGCTGTCCCGTCCGAATCAGTTGGGGCCGGTATATTTCAAAGTCGTTGACGTATACGAGGTTTTCGTCGTAGTTGCCACCCCGCACGTTATATTGTGAGGAGAGCTCACCACCGGTACCGCTGTTAGTTCCCAATGCGATGTGCGGCAACACACTTTCAAAATTGCCCGTGGCGATGGGTAGTAGTTTGAGCGCAGTGACCTCTTCCTTGATCATCCCCTCTTCTTCGAGGCGGCTTTCCGTCACTTCCACTTCAATATCTGCGTCTTGCGGCGTCAAGGCTATGTCGATCCTTTTGCGGGCACCTTCCGATAAGGGGCCAACATTAACAGACGTTTCCACAAATCCGATACGGGATACAACGAGTTCGAGCGATTTGCCGACAGGCACCTTCAACTGGAAACCGCCCATTGATATTCGACTCGGTGGCATGAGACGTATTGCGAATGTATATCGTAGCAAATTCAACTGATTCGCCGGTATTGGCATCCGTCACTTTACCTACCACTGTGGCTTGCTGGGCAATACCATTTGCAACAGCAAAAAACAGAAACAATGCGATTGTGGAAATATATCTCATTATTTAATTTTTCAATGCCTTGTATTTTTTCCAGGGAGTGAGCTCTCTGGCTATGACCTGCCGTCCTTAATGGGACTTCGATATCCTTTAAACCATCAAAGTATCTTTACCAATAGCTTTCATACGGGAAATGACGTCCAAAGGATGCTCTGCTTTGAAAATACTGCTCCCGGCCACCAATACTCTGGCGCCGGCTTTGAGTAGGGTTTCGGCATTTTGCAGGCCTACGCCGCCGTCGATCTCTATCAGAGTGTTGGCATTTCGTCGGGTGATGAGGTCGTGTAGTTTTTTTGTTTTGGGTACCGTTTGGTAAATAAATTGCTGGCCGCCAAACCCCGGATTGACCGACATCAGACAAACCAGGTCGGCATCTTCTATGATGTCTTCCAGGGCGGCCACGGGTGTATGAGGGTTGAGTGCGATACCGGCTTTGGCGCCGCTGGCTTTTATCTGTTGGAGGGTGCGGTGCAGATGGGTGCAGGCTTCGTAATGTACGGTGATCACGTCGGCTCCGGCCTTGCGGAAATCATCTATATATCGCTCCGGCCGTTCGATCATCAAGTGAACATCGAGGGGTTTGGCGGCCAGCCGTTTGATGGCTTCCACGATGAACATACCAAAGCTGATGTTGGGCACAAAATGTCCGTCCATCACGTCGAGGTGAAACCAGTCGGCGGGACTATTATTGACCATTTCGATCTCTTCTTGTAAGCGGGTAAAGTCGGCGGCGAGAACGGAAGGAGCTATTAAATGTTTCATTCGGCAAAGGTAGTTTTTTTTGGCGATTGTTGGCATTTTCCTACTTTGAAGCAGTCAATTTGTCCCCTTTCGGAAAAATTGAATATCTTGTACTTCCAATTTCCGTATACCAAATCATTTAACCCGATTTCAAAAGAAAAAAATGAGCGAAATATCCATACCACAAGCCACCAATTACATCGCAGGAAAATCGCGTAACGGGATGACCCATACCCTCGACGTGGTAAGCCCGGTGGATGGCCGTACCATTGGAGCGGTGCCTCTTTCCGACCCAGCCACCCTCGACGCCGCCGTAAAAGCCGCCAACAATGCTTTTCCGGCCTGGTCGTCCAAGACGCTGAAGGAGCGGGTACAGGTGCTCTTTCGGTTCAGAGCCCTGCTGGAAAAGCACATCGACGAGTTGAGTCAGTTGGTCAGTCTGGAAAACGGAAAAACCTACTCCGAGGCACAAGCCGAGGTATTGAAAGGCATTGAACTTTGTGAATTCGCCTGTTCGCTTCCGCAAATTGTCAATGATGAAATACAGGAAGTCAGCGCCGGTGTGGAATGCCGCACCACCCACCTGCCGTTGGGCGTGGTGGCCTGTATTACGCCGTTCAATTTTCCGCATATGGTGCCACTTTGGACGGTACCCAACGCCATAGCATTGGGCAATTGTGTGGTATTGAAACCCTCTGAAAAAGTACCCTTGAGTGCGGTCCGGATCGCCGAATTGCTCGAAGAAGCAGGGCTGCCGGGTGGAGTGCTCAACATCGTCAACGGCGATAAAACCATCGTAGAAACCATCTGCGATCATCCCGGCATTAAGGCAGTGACCTTTGTGGGTTCCACGAAAGTGGCCAAAATAGTGTATAAAAGAGCCACCGCCAATCTCAAAAGGTGCATCGCCCTGGGGGGCGCCAAAAACCACCTGATCGTGCTGCCCGATGCCCACACCGAAATGGCGGCCACCAACATTGCCGCCTCCATGTCGGGATGTGCGGGGCAGCGCTGCATGGCTGCTTCTGCGATGGTGGGCGTGGGTAAAGTCGATCACATCGTTGACCGGCTGGTGGAAGTAGCCAAAAGTATTGTTCCGGGCGACAACCTGGGCTCCGTCATCTCCAAAGAAGCCAAAGAGCGCATTGAACAATACATCACCGAAGCGGAGGCCGCCGGTGCAAAAGTATTGTTGGACGGCCGAAATGTCACCGTTCCGGGTAAGGAAGGCGGATTCTATGTGGGGCCCACCGTCATCGATTACGTAACGCCCGATATGACCATCGCCAAAGAGGAAGTGTTCGGCCCGGTTCTATCGATCATGCGTACCAACGATATCGACGAGGCCATCCGCATCGAAAACAGCTCTGACTACGGCAATGCCTCTTCGGTTTTCACCCAAAATGGAAAAATGGCCGACTATGTCATCCAACGGGTTAGCGCCGGCATGACCGGGGTCAATATCGGCGTGCCGGTTCCACGAGAACCCTTTTCTTTCGGCGGATGGAACGATTCCCGTTTTGGCGATCTAGACATCACCGGTAAAAGCTCGATCTATTTTTGGTGTAAGATCAAAAAACGAACGACTAAATGGAACCCGGAAGCGTTTACTAACTGGATGAGCTGAGGAGGGGATTAAAGATTATTTATTATTGCCTGTCTACCGACAGGTAGAATTATTAATTTATGAACACCGTTCCAACAACTACCATTCTTCAACAAAATCTGGATTACACCTTTTTTTCCTGGTCGATCCAAAACAAGGTGAATCCCCTTAACATTGCTTCTGCAAAAGACGTTTATCTCTACGACCGCAGCGGTAAAAAATACCTCGACTTCTCTTCTCAATTGATGAACGTCAATATCGGTCACGGCCACCCTGCGGTGGCGGAGGCGGTGGCCCGGCAAATGAAAGAGGTCAGCTACGTAGCACCCAGTATGGCTACCCAGCCCAGAGGAGAATTGGGGGAACGACTTGCCCGAATCACACCCGGCAACCTGACCAAGACTTTTTTTACCCTGGGAGGTGCTGAAGCCATCGAAAATGCCATAAAACTGGCCAGGTTGTACACCGGCCGCCACAAGATCATCACCCACTACCGCTCCTATCATGGAGCCACGATGGGGGCCATCTCCGCCGGTGGCGACCCCCGTAAATTGTTGGTCGACAACAACCAGGTGCCCAATATTGTCCACGTCGAAAACCCCTATTTTTATCGTTGTCCCTGGTATAGTTCTACCATTGAAGAGTGCGGAGAAAGAGCGCTGCAAAACATGGAAAACGTCATCCGGTACGAGGGCCCTGATAACGTGGCCGCCATACTGATAGAAGGCGAATCGGGTACTTCGGGTTGTATTAAATATCCGCCTTTTTACTGGAAAGGAATTAAACAACTAGCCAAAAAATACGGCATCCTTACCATAGACGATGAGGTGATGAGTGGTTTTGGAAGGACGGGAAAATGGTTTGGCATAGACCACCACGAGGTGGCCCCCGACATTATGTGTACGGCCAAAGGCCTGACCGCTGGCTATATGCCGCTGGGCGGGATGACCGTCAGCAAAGAGATCGCAACCGCTTTTCACGACCGATACCTGCCATTGGGGCTTACTTATTCAGCGCATGCTGTTGCCTGCGCCGCGGCCTTGGCTGTGTTGGACGTCTACGAGCAGGAGGGATTGATTGAAAAAGCCGCCGAGACGGGGCGATACATCGATGCCGGAATGGCCAATCTGATGGAAAAGCATCGCTGTATCGGCGATTGGCGCAACACCGGTATGCTGGGTTGTCTCGAACTGGTAAAAGACCGGGATACCAGAGAGCCACTGGCGCCCTGGAACGCCTCCCCCTCCGAGATGGGCGTCATGTCTAAAGTAGCCGCCAAGATCCGGGAACTGGGGATGTATACTTTCGTAAAATGGAATTTTGTATTTGTGGCGCCTCCACTTACGATCAATCGTGCCGAGGTGGATGAGGGGCTTCAGATCATTTCAAAGGCCTTGATGCTTGTTGAGAACTGATGTATAAATTTATATGCCTTGGTAATATTTCGATCATACTTTTTCATCTACCAGAACAATCTGCTCTTCCTCTAAAGGCGCCATTCGCAAATATTTCAACAATAGCTGCACGGTGGCCAGAACGTCTTTTTCACAATAGCGGGCGATGCGCGGTAGGTCTTTTTCTTCCCAGTAAACGCGGCCCACATCGCTGCCATCGATGTCATCTTTAGGGGATGGCAGTCCGAAGAGGGCCATCAGGAGTTTGAGGGAGGTATAGTTTTTGTAATCACCAAATTTCCAGAGTACCAGGGTGTCGAGGAGGTTTTTGGTTTCCCAGGGTTTCTTGCCGGTTATGTTGATGGCATTGGGCAGCGGGAGTTGGTGGACTACCATCCGGCGACAGATATAAGGGATATCAAATTCTTTGATATTGTGCCCGCAAATGAAGTGCTTGTTGATGTTGCTGTAGTATTGGTCGATCAATTTGGCGAAATCACTCAGCAGCAGTGCTTCATCATCGCCGGCAAATGATTTGAGACGCAGATTGAGCTGTCGGCTATCCGGATCGCGTACAACAATGCCTACGGAGATGCAGATGATCTTTCCAAACTCCGCAAAGATGGCTGCTTTCTGGCTGTAGAGGGCGGCAGCCTCCCCTTCCTCCATATCCTCCTGCTTTTTGCGGAGTATCGACCTGCTTTTGGTGGCCCAAAGGTCTTGAAAAGCGGGGTTTAGATCGTCAAATTGCCTTTCGGCAGATACGCACTCCACGTCGAGAAAGAGTACATTGGCTATGTCTAGTTGGGTGAGCATTTTCGTTTCGTTTATAGCAATAGTCCGGTAAGTTTTTGGACACGAATTCGCGCGAATTTCACACCTTGCCTGCCGGCAGGCAGGGATTACTGAAAGCCAAAGGCTTTCATATTGAAATTCGTGTAATTTGTGAAAATTCGTGTCAAATTAAATCATTGATAATCAAGGAATTAAAAAAAAGTACCGAACTATTATTATAGTATGGTTGTCAAAAAATCGTAAGAACAAGGCGTAAAGTAATCAAAAAATACAATTTGGTGAAATTTTACCATAGACTGCGTCCCGAATTCCAAGTACCCTGCACCACGCACTGTAGCACCATCAACCATGTATCGCCTACCAAGTACCATACACCGTAAACCGTACACCGTAAACCGTAAACCGTAAACCGTAAACCGTAAACCGCAAACCATAAACCGCCAATGTCCAAAATTGTACGTCTATTTCCCCGGCGGATCACCTATTTTCTTAATAAAGTCCCGTATCTTTGTTGGATATACCTGTAATTAAACGGGGATTGATGCACTAAAGGGGGCCTGTTTTGTATAATTATCCGGCCCATTGAGCGTTTTGTTACTGAAATTAAAAAACCCAAATCAAAGTCTAAAGCCATTCATCTAAATTTGTAGTTATGAGTTTTTCAAGAGATTCTAAACAAAAACTGACCACCGTAGCAGCAGTGATCATAGTAGCCCTGCTGGGCATCAATGCTTTTTTACTGTGGAACAAGTTCAGCCAGGCCAAAGTAATCGACCAAAAAGAAATGGAACTGAATGAGGCCGAAAGACTTCATGCCGACCTGGAAAAACAATATTACGAATCCCTTTCCGAACTGGAAGAAATGCGCGGCAACAATGAAGAGCTGAACGCCATGATCGATCAACAAAAAGAAGAACTAAGAACAAAGAAAGAGGAAATCTCCCGAATGCTCCGCGAAGGCAAAGCCACCAAGGCCGAGCTGGCACAGGTCAGAGAACAAATGACCCAATTTAAAGCCCAAATCGAGCAGTATGTGGCCGAAAACAATGCCCTCAGGCGCGATAAGCAGGTGCTCACCGAAGCCAATACCCAACTCACCGAAGCCAAACATAGCCTGGAAACCAACCTGACCGAAGAGCGTAAAATGAACGAAGAACTCGTCACCGCCAAAGCAGCCCTCGTCAGCGAAAAAGAAAACCTGGAAGCGGAAAACCTCCAACTGTCCACCAAAGTGACCCGCGCCTCGGTCGTCGATATTAAAGACCTGAAAGTGACCGGCGAGAAGATCCGCAAAAGCGGAAAACCCGTCACTAAAAAATCCGCCAAATCCATCGACCGGCTTAAAGTATGTTTCACCGCCCTGCCCAACGAAGTAACAGAAACCGGGATGGAACGCTTCTTTGTGCGCATCATCAACCCAATTGGAGAAACCATCGCCGTGGAAAACCTCGGTTCAGGGGTTATGAAACTGGCAGACGGAAGCAGCGAAGTAAGATATACCCAATTGAAAGAAATTGATTACGACCAACAGGAACTGGCCGCCTGCTTCTACTGGGACAACCCCAACCACAACTACCAAAGCGGCAACTACGAAGTAGAGGTTTACAACAAAGGCTACCTCGCCGGTAAGTCGAATTTTAAACTCAAATAACAATAACATAACCTTATTGCAACCCTCTAAATAGATGCGAAAACCATGAAATATCTCCTTATATCCCTTGTCTTTTCCGTGTTTTTCGGTGTTCAAAATGCGCCTGTTATCGAATGGACCACCCCGGTCGATCACGATCTGGGCGACATCGCTCTGAAAAAACCGGTGACCGTTCTGTTTCAATATAAAAACGTCTCTGACAAACCGCTCGCCATCGACAACGTCCGGCCTACTTGTGGGTGTACGGCCCCCGACTGGTCACCCGACCCCATTGCTCCCGACTCGGTGGGCACGATCAAAATTGTGTACGATGCCACCCACCCTGGCTACTTCCGCAAAAAAGTAAAGGTATTCTTCGATTCTCAGAAAGAAGCCGAACGGTTGTACATCGAAGGCTTTGTTGCGGAAAAGTAACTGATGTACATTTTCATCGAAGCGAGGGGTATGTTCGTCAAATTTTCGTTCCCAAAGTACACCTCCTGGGCACTGACTTCGTTTTAGGCTTACTCGAAATTTTAATTGCCGATATCTTTGACAAAAATTGCAAATAAGCGATTGATAATGAGCGTTTTGCAAATTTTTCAAAGATTTAAAAAGAGGCAATTTAAATTTTGAGCTTTACTCAGGTTGCAAAGCTGTGAATTTCCCTGAAAGAATATATCTTTGCACCGCCTCTAACGAAAATCATCCATAGTGAGTGTACTTCTATTTTTACTGATCTCCTATCTTCTGGTCTGCATTACTTTGTATCGGGTGTTCCCCAAAGCGGGCGTCGAAGGATGGAAAGCCCTGGTGCCCGGTCTCAACTTTGTGGAATGGTGCAAGATCATTGGGCGACCTATTTGGTGGCTGCTGCTGCTGTTGATACCCATAGTGAATATTTTCATCGCCGTGGGCATGAATGTGGATATGGTCCGCTCATTCGGCAAATACTCGTTTTTAGATACGGCTCTGGCAGTCATCTATGCGCCTATTTCTTTCTTCCTTATCGGAAAAAACGACGACGATAAATACCTGGGCCCCACCATCATCAATGAAAGAAATTACGCCCAAAAACTAAAAGAGGCACACAACAGCGGTGACAAACGGGCTTTCAAAAAACTGGAGGCCAACAATCCCTACAAAAAATCGGAAGCACGCGAATGGGTCGAGTCCATCGTTTTTGCCGTATTTGCGGCAGCTTTCATACGGATGTTCCTGATCGAGGCATACGTCATTCCCACCCCCTCTATGGAAGGCTCCCTGCTGGTAGGTGATTTTCTGTTTGTGAGCAAGGCCCATTACGGCATCCGCACCCCAATGACCGTCATCCAATTTCCGCTACTGCACAATACGACCCCCTTTCTACAAACCGAGTCGTACCTGAAAAAGCCTATGCTCGGATACAACCGGTTGCCTGCCATCACCGACGTCAAGCGAAATGATCCCATCGTATTCAACTACCCCGAAGGAGACAGCGTATATCTCACCCCCAGCCGCAGCGTGAGTGTATACGACCTCCGGCGCAACCCTGGTGTTTATGCCGGCATGGTCCGGGGTAAAAAACTCCGGGTCAGACCCATCGATAAAAAAGACCACTATATAAAAAGGTGTATAGGATTGCCAGGCGACAAGGTAGAGATCAGAGATAAAAAAGTGTACATCAACGATGAGCCCGGCATCGAACCCAGCAATTTGCAGTTCCTCTACAAGGTCAACCTGAATGATACCAGTCCGGCTTTCATCGACCAATTGAATAAGCGGCTGTCTTCATTAGAAATCAATCTAACTGATTTAGCACGGGAGAAAAATAAAACGGGACGAAATTACTACCTGAACAACCAACAGGTGGAAGCACTCAAAGGATTTGGCGATAAGCTCACCATCCAACCCGCTAATTACTCTCCTCCCCCACAAATACTGTTTCCCCACGACCCCAAAAACTTCAACCAATGGACAATCAACAACTACGGCCCGGTGACCGTGCCGAAAGCTGGCGAAAGCGTGGTCACTACCCCCAATAACATCGCCCTGTATCGGCGCATCATCGAAGTGTACGAAGGCAACCACCTGGCCATCAAGAACGGCCGCATCTACATCAATGGCAAGCAGACAACCCAATACACTTTCCAACAAGACTATTACTGGGCTATGGGCGACAACCGCCACAACTCCGAAGACTCCCGCTTTTGGGGGTTCGTTCCCCACGATCATATGGTGGGCAAACCACTTTTCATTTGGTTTAGCACCAAAAACGGCAGCATTTTCAATGGCATCAACTGGAAAAGGATATTTTCATCAGCAAACAAAATGTAATCCGTTGAATATCACAGGTTTTTATTACATTTGACCAGACATTCAGCGGTTCTCAATTTGAAAATCAATATTTACGTTCTACACAGGGAACTTCGCGGTAGAGGGGCATCAGCACATCAATAATTAGCAAATCAGCAAATTACTTAAATCTAAATTGAGAATTGCTGCCAGACATTGCCGCTATTCTCAACACAAATAAAGGCCTTCTCATTTTTGCACTTTTCGCATTACATGAGAACAAACAACCGTAAAGGACTACGCTGGCGCTTCGCCTTTACGGCACGCAAATAACAAACAACCGACACCATGCTCCAGAAAATAATCGACTTTTTCAGAAGCCTGTTCTCCGGATTCCGATCCAACAAGAAACCACCCCCCGTGCAGCCTCCTCCGCCGACCACAACCTACCCCACTTCCAATTTGCCGAAAGCAGACGAAACAGAGCCCCAGGATGGATCCGAAATAACTACGGAAACTGCCGTCGTAGTGGTCGACGAAGAAGACCCCATCGTCGAAACCAATCAACCCGTCGATGCCACCAACGTCGATGGCCCCGATACAGAGCCCGAAGTGACCATCCCAGATACTTCTACCCCGCCGGTTACCGACTCTGTTCCCAACACGGGTACTTCTACCACTACTTCTACCACTACCGGTACGGAGACCCCCACGGACACCGGCGACGGCCCCGCCACCCACAACGCCCGCTACCTATGGTGTATCGACAATGGCCACGGCAAAAAGACCAAAGGGAAGCGATCGCCCAAGCTGGAAGATGGCCGCCAACTCCTGGAATACGAGTTTAACCGCGCTATTGTCAAGAAAGTGACCCGGCTGCTGGATAGAAAGGGCGTCAAATATTTCAACGTCGTGCCGGAAACGGACATCGATGATTTTCTGGAACAAAGGGTGGCCCGGGCTAACGGAAAGACGTCTACCCTACCCAAGCTGTTTGTGTCTATTCATTCAAATGCAGCCCCTGCACCATATGGCAAATGGGCTGACCCATCGATTAGCGGCATTGAGACCTGGTATTACCACAATAATCCTCGTGGCCGTAAGATCGCCGCCATTTTTCAAAAACACCTCGTGGCCGCAACCGGCTGGAAGAATAGACATATCAAGTCGCGACCAACTAAGCAGTTTTACGTGCTGCGCAATACCCGTATGACCGCCGTACTCACCGAGAATGGCTTTTATAATAATAAGACCCAATGCCTGGAATTGCTCAAGGAAGAGGTGAGGGATAAGATCGCGGCAGCACATGTGGATGCTATTATGGAGATTGAGCGGGCAGGGGTGTAGGCAGGTTAATGCTTGGCACATCGCTGGTGCTCCTGGCGTGAAATAATGGACCATTTGTAATCGCGACCGGACTCCTGGTCGACGCTTCTCACCTTTGGGGGGACAAGTTCGCAGGTTCAAATAACTTCGGTATGTCCTCAATCATAGCCATAGTCATACGGCAAAATCTTGGAGTTCTTAACCGTCGAAAGGGTCATCAGCGTTTTGAGTCGTTCGATCTCTTCAATTTGCGAAAGCGTTTTAAAAAGGAGTTGTTCGTAAGAAGGCAGATCTTTGCAATCGATCTTGATGAGAAAATCGGCTTCTCCGGTGATGATATAGCACTCAGTGATCTCGTCGATTTTTTTGATCTTTTCGAGAAAATTATTCAGTGCATTTTCCTTTTGCCAGGCAAGCGACACCAGCACGAAAGTTTTGACGCTTAGCCCGATGGCTTGTGGTTTGACCACGGCGTGGTAACTCTCAATGATGTCGGCTTGTTCGAGTTTTTTTACTCGTTCGAGGGTGGGTGCCGGCGAAAGTCCAATTTGTTTTGACAATTCGAGGTTGGTGATCTTACTGTTTCTTTGAAGGATTTTTAGGATCTTCAAATCGACTCGGTCCATTTTATATTTTGCCATAGTAGCGGTTAATTTTTAGATGGGGTTAACAGGAAATCGCATCCTTGCCAGGGCTGCACAATAATTCGCCCGCAAGATAGGTCGAAAATACTAAATTTCAAATATTTGCACGAAAACCTCCTAAAATTTTATACTAGCGAGGTTTATTACTTTGTCAAACAATAAAATTTTGCGGCCCGGCTTTCAAATATTCCGGTTTACTTTTTTGCCGGTCCTCCCTTTTTTTGAAACCCGGAAATGCGAAAATTTGATTGTCAATTTTTTAAACCTTCCGACATAATCGCCAATTGTATCGGAGTCCGCCACCTCCCAAAAAGATACTCCTCTTCATACGTTTGAAGATTGATTTTTTAGTACCTTTCGGCAAATTTTATTACAACGATGAACAACACTGCTTTTTCCTTCACCGCTGCGGAGCGCTTTCTCAATTACGTCACCATCGACACTCAATCCGATCCCGACTCCAGCACGACGCCTTCTACCGAAAAACAAAAAAACCTGGCCCGCCTCCTGGTAGAAGAACTCCAAGCCATGGGGATCACCGATGCGCATATGGACGAACACGGCTACGTCTATGCCACCGTGCCTTCCAATTCCGACAAGAAGGTACCCACTCTCTGTTTTTGTGCGCATATGGATACCGCTCCCGATGCCAGCGGCACCAATGTCAAACCCATCGTCCACAAAAATTATGACGGTTCCGACATCGTTTTGCCCGACGACCATACTCAAGTCGTTAGCACCGGACGTTACCCCTATCTCCAGGAAAAAATTGGCGATGACATTATTACCGCCAGCGGCCTTACCCTTCTGGGTTCCGACGACAAAGCCGGCGTTGCTGAAATCATGGACGCAGCCTATCAAATGATGTCCAACCCCACGATCAAACACGGCAAAATCAGGCTCCTTTTCACCCCCGACGAGGAGATCGGAAGAGGGGTCGACAAGGTCGATATGGAAAAGCTGGGCGCCGATTTTGGATACACCCTTGATGGAGGTCAGGCCGGCAACCTGGAAGATGAAACGTTCTCGGCCGACAGTGTCGTCATTTACATTAAAGGTGTGCCAACCCATCCAGGCTACGCCAAAGACAAAATGGAAAACGCCATCAAAATCGCTTCCGAAATAATCGGTCGGCTGCCCAAAGACCGGCTGTCGCCCGAAACGACTGAAAAAAAGCAGGGCTTCATTCACCCCACCTATCTCAACGCCGTGCTGGAAGGGGCTACTATTAAATTCATCATCCGCGATTTTACCGACGAAAAATTGGCAGAACACGAAGCCCTCCTCCGACAGATCATGGACGATGTACTCCAACGATACCCCGGCTCCACAGCTGAGTTCACCGTAACCGAACAATACCGCAATATGAAAAAGGTACTCGACCAACATCCCGAGATCGTCCGCTACGCAGAAGAAGCCATCCGGCGTACTGGCCTCACCCCCAACCGGTCGAGCATACGAGGAGGCACCGATGGCTCCCGCTTGTCGTTCATGGGCCTGCCCTGCCCCAATATTTTTGCCGGCGAACAGGCCATCCACTCCAAACACGAATGGATCAGCATCCAGGATATGAACAAGGCCGTGGAGATGATCATCAATATCTGCCAGATTTGGGAGGAGAATAGCTAATGGTAGTCGCCAAACCCGCCTGACGGACGGGCAGGTTTATTTGCCTGGTTTCAAAATCAAAAAATAACTCCTGATCGTTCATGTGGTGATTGTAATTTTTAAATGGCACTGGATTTAGCCCGGCGGGAAGGCTATTGAACTTTATACTTGAACTAAAAAACCGCTCCCAATGTCCAACTTCAACCCTCACCCCATCATCGACGCTTTAGCTCAAAACGAAGCCACCATCATCGCTGCCTTTAACAATACATCTACAGAAGCGCGGCAATGGCGCCCCGCCCCCGAAAAATGGAGCCTCCTGGAGATCGCCTGCCACCTGCTCGACGAAGAACGCGAAGATTTTCGGGCCCGGCTACAAAGTGTTATAACAAACCATACACAACCCTTCACACCCATCGATCCGGCCGGATGGGTGACCTCCCGCGACTATGCCTCCCGCGATTTCGACCTCACCCTCCAGCAGTTTGCCCTGGAAAGGCAGCAATCCATCCAATGGCTTCGTTCTCTGAATATACCGGACTGGCACGTCGCCTACCAGCACCCAAAATTTGGCCCCATGACCGCAGCTTTTTTACTAGCCAACTGGCTGGCACACGATTACCTGCACCTGCGACAGATCACCCACCGGCAATACCAATACCTCCAACACCTCAGCCCCGAACCATTGGACTACGCAGGAAGTTGGTAGTAAACTTCTCACCAAAGAAAAGACAATCAACGGATTAGGTTACAACGCGAAAAAAAGAGTAGAAAAAGGAGATAAATTAATACAAATATTAAAACTTTTTCTAAAGCAGTTCGTTTGTATCTTTACGGCATCGCAGTTATTCTCATCGACAATAATTATTTACCCTTTATATAAATCCGTCCACATAGGCGGTTCTAAAAAGTTGGACAATGAATACAGGCAAAAAATGGCTAATGGGCCTCTGTATGCTCACCCTTACGCACTTGTCGGCACAACAGGTCGAACTGGAAGGCTACGTCTTTGAAGCAAACAATCGCGGGTTCCTCAAAAATGTTAAGATACTGATCCTCGACGCTACCGATAAGCAGGTATACCTCGACACCCTCACCGATGCCAAAGGGATATTTCGGGCAACCCTCCCCAAAGACCGGGACTTTACCATCATCGCCGATAAAAAACACTTTTTCCAAAAGGATACCACCATCAGCACGCGATCATTGGAAGCCGGCCAACAACAAGTTTACACTAAAATACAAATGGATCGGAAACCGGGATATGTCTTCGACGTAACAATGGCCCGCGCTGGCGACGACCTCATCATTTCTGAAAGCATACAGGGTGCCCGTATAGAAGTTTATAACAATACAACCACAGAAGAAGAACTCGTACTCAACGACTACCCCTACCCCAACTTTAAATTCACTTTTGAAAACGGCAACCACTACACCATCATGATCCGAAAAAAAGGATACTTCACCAAACGGGTGGAAGCCTACGTCAATGTAGAAGGATGCATCCTCTGCTTCGACGGCCTGGGTGTAGTAGAACCCGGCGTAACCGATGTGATGACCGACGAAAATAAACAAGGTACCTTCCTGGCCAACGTCGAACTACAACCCGCCGAGATCAACACTACCTTCCGGATTGAAAATATCTACTACGATTACGATAAGTACAATATCCGGCCCGATGCCGCCCTGGAGCTCGACAAACTCGTCACCGTCATCAAAGACAACCCCGCCATCAAACTCGAAATGGGCTCCCACACCGACGCCCGCGGATCCGATACCTACAATATGAGCCTCTCCCGAAAAAGAGCCCAATCTGCCGTTGAATACCTCGTAACGCAAGGCATCGACGCCACTTCCCTCACCCACCGGGGCTATGGCGAAACCGTATTGACCAACCACTGCGACGACGGAGTGGCCTGCTCTGAGGAAAACCACCAGCAAAACCGCCGAACCGAACTTAAAATTGTAGGGATAGAAGTGGAAGACCCATTGGATAAAAAAACCCTCAAAGAGATCATCCGGGAAGAACAACTGATGAAAGAAGTCAACAACTCACCCGTCATCAAAGTGCCGGATGAGGGGTGACTTATAGTGTAACAAGCCAAGAATTGTGATTTTTTACCACCTTTTGGTGGCTGGTTTTGAAACACATAGGCACAATAGGACACATAGGTTTTTGTCCTTCGGACAAATTAACCCCAATCTTATGTAGCAATGGTTCATAAAGTTTTTGACACAATTTGCGCAAATTTCACACCTTGCCTGCCGGCAGGCAGGGATTATTGAAAGCCAGAGGCTTTCATATGACAAATTCGTGCAATTTGTGATAATTCGTGTCGAGCTAACACAGCGGGTTATAAAAAGTTAATGAATTGTTGATGTAGATTAAACTCTCACAAACGCCTAAAGGCTCTTACCTTGGAGAAGTATAATACCATTGGAGTGCGCTCTTACAACCGCGCCGCCGGCGCCACCGACTGATTGGCAAACAATCCCTGCTGATATTTGAAATGCCCGGCTACGGCGATCATCGCGGCATTGTCGGTGCAGTACTGGACGTGCGGAACAAAAGTATTCCACCTACTCTTTTCTCCTTCTTCTTTAAGGGCTTTTCGGAGCGCTGAATTGGCCGACACCCCACCCGCGATGGCGATCTCCCCGATACCGGTTTGGTCGGCTGCCTTAATCAATTTATTCATCAGGATGGTGACGATGCGGTGCTGGACAGAAGCGCAGATGTCTTCCATATTCTCTTTGATAAAATTGGGGTTATCCTTCACTTGTTTTTTAAGAAAGTAGAGGATAGAGGTCTTCACTCCGCTGAAGCTGAAATCCAAATCTTTGACCTGGGGTTCGGCAAAGGTATAAATGGCACTACCCTTTTGCGCCAGCTTGTCGATTAGTGGTCCTGCGGGATATTGAAGGCCAATGATCTTACCGGTTTTATCAAATGCCTCTCCGGCAGCATCGTCGAGGGTTTTTCCGATGATCTCCATCTCCAGAGGTGCTTTTACCAAAACGATCTGAGTGTGTCCGCCTGAAACTGTCAGACATAAAAACGGAAACACGGGCTTAGGTGCTTCCGCAAAATGCGCCAGTACATGTGCCTGCATATGATCTACCTCAATAATAGGAATGCCGAGGCTCATAGCCAGGGTTTTGGCAAACGTCACCCCCACGATCAACGACCCGATAAGTCCCGGCCCCCGTGTAAAAGCCACCGCCGACAAATCTCCTTTCTGCACGCCCGCCTGCTGTAATGCCTGATCGACCACCGGCACGATGTTGACCTGATGAGCCCGCGAAGCTACCTCCGGCACCACCCCTCCATAAGCTTTGTGTACGGTTTGGTTGGCCACACAATTGCTCAACACCTCCCCGTCTTTCAGCACCGCTGCCGCTGTATCGTCGCAGGAAGATTCGATTCCCAAAATAATTGTCGACATATTTTGTAAATATTTATTTAAAAAATAGTAACTTTATGCGAAATTTTTATTTGAATATTTTTGATAGCTACTGCGAATCAATGCGTAAATAATTGTCGATCAATAAATTAACGCCATTTTTTGCTTGAAATTCACAGCGTTTCAGATTATTCACTCGTTTTGTTTTCAGAATCTCTTGCCGATACTTTGCCCAGAATCTTGTCAAAAAGCTAAATTATTCGACTTGGAAGTGGATATTCTAATCATCCATAATAACCCAAGTTTATAATCATTCAATTCCAGCTCATGTTCAACAACAAAACCAACGCCGCGGCAGCAAAAGCCCCTACTGCCAACACCACAACTCCTGAGCAACACACCTGTGTCATAGCTCCCGACACAGTTATTGACGGCACCATCAGGTGTACCGAAAGTTTTCGCCTCGACGGAAAAGTCATAGGCGACATCATTTGCAATAAGCGATTTGTCATGGGCGAGCAAGGCAAAGTCGAAGGCAAGGTCAATTGCCAAGAGTCGGCCATCAGTGGTCGGATCGAAGGTCAGATTTCTGTAAAGGGGCTACTCCACCTACTCAGCACCGCCTTCCTAAAAGGCAAGATCATGGCCAGTAAAATGATCGTGGATGAAGGCGCCAAATACAGCGGTGAATGCATCATCGGTGAAAACAATTGATCACTGCACCGCCATCTTTCCAGCCGCTCCCATCTTCCCGTCTATTTCAAAACGGTAGGTATAAACCCCTGCTGCCCAATCTACTGTAGGAACCACCACCTGCGAGGCAATCCCATCGAGTTGTTGAGAATATACCATTTGACCTAACAGATTGTACACGAACAACCTTCCTTCCACCGGCCGGTTGAGGTCAATTACCGTATAGTCCCGCGCAGGATTCGGATGATTTTGGCTAAAGCTGAAATCGCCCTCGCCAAGCTGTTGCACCTCCGTCATCACCCCTTCAAAAATCGTCACTGTCAGGTCATCAAAATTGAATCCATCGACGGTGAAGAAGTTATTGTTGGCCTTCATCAAAAAACGAAGAAGGATGTCCTGCCCGACGAACTCCGACAAATCCATCTGTTCCAGGACCCAGTCGTCTTGAAACCCCTGATAAACGGGCTCTCCCAGATCTTGAAAAGTCGTTCCGGCAACGGTGTACAAGCCGCAAACCGGTTCCCAGGTCTGACCAGCATCGGCCGACACCTGTACCTGGGCGTAGTCCCGAAATCGTTCGGTCTCCCATTTGGCCCAAAAGCGCAGCTCAGCCGACTCAGCATCGATCAGAGAGATTGGATTGATCAATTCAAGTATATTTTCGGAACCGGATTCATAATTTCCGAAAGGCGAATCGGCCATACAACTCGGCGCAGAATAATAGTCGGAAGTTCTCAATCCCCATTCACTGGAAACGCCCACATTAGCCCAATTGTCGTTGGTAGTCAGGTCGTCTTCAAAGTCGGGATTGTCGGGGATGCCGTATGTCTTGGTCAATGTGTCGGAATGCGTGTACACCCCATTGTCGACCGCCAACGCAAATTGAACGGGTTCGCCCACTGCAATGTCGGCGTTCAGGGTGTACCCAAAACTACTGAACATGCTTTGTCCGGGATCGAGCGTAAAGGATTGTGGGATGGTTGTAGCCACAATGTTATCACTTACAGGCAGAAGCTGTACATCCAACTCACCGTCCATCAGTCCGTATCTGGTTATTTCAAATTCAAAACTTCCGTCGATGTCCGTGAGGATGTTGTCGCTAAGGTCGGTAGCCAGGCCGAAGTTGAGTACGAGGTGAGCAGTCGTCAAATTTTGTAAAACGGCCGATTGGCAAAAGCGAATGATCTCTGCTTCCGGAGGCCAAAAACCGTAGACGCTGTACCCGACTTCTGGCGTAATGGAAAAAATGGGTGGTTTGGTGGTCGTTTCGCCGTACATCCAGTCGTCAGTAACGCCGTTGACGGCATAGCCTACCGTCTCTGAGGTGGTACCCGCAAAATATTCGTTTTCACGGTTGAGGGCTTCGGTCATAACCGTGAAATACGGATCGGCTTCGGCATCCGAATACCCCCAGGGGTAGATCAGGAGGTTGCCGTAGGTGTGGTAGTTCAAAGCGATTTGAAATTCGTGGGCATTGCAAAAATCGCGGATGTTTTGTAACTCTGGTTCGGAAAATGGAGATGGACCTCTGTACACAGCCGAGCCGGGATTGGGAGAAGAGCCGTTGTCGTCGAAGCCCCATTCGTAGCCATAGTTGCGGTTGAGGTCGACGCCGTCAATGGCCTCGTCGAAGGAGCCGTCGCCGTTGTTGTCGCGTTTGTTTTTACGCCACAGGCCGCCGCCGTTAGGGTCATTTGTTTCATTGTATATGTACCCGTCGGGGTTGACCATCGGCACAAAATACAATTCGGTATTTTCCAAAAGGTATTGCACTTCTGTATCGGTGTCGTAGCGTTCGAGCAGATACCACATGAAGTAAATGATCTGCGACAAGCTGTTGGGCTCTCTGGCATGGTGCAGGGAGTTGTAAAACACCTCGGGCTCCTCCTCGTCCACCTGCGGATTGTCGGAAATTCGCAGCCAGTAAATAGGGCGCCCCTCATGCGTAAGGATGTTTCCAATAGGCGCCCGTTCAGTAATGAGGTTGGGATACTGATCGAACATGGCGTCCAGGTTGTCGAGCATTTCCTGATAGGTTAAAAAACCAGCCATCGACCCCAATTCAAAATTTTCCGGAAGGTAATAATCATAAAAACCCACGCCGGAGCAGTCGCCCACCGTCCGTTGAGTGGCGCCAATGTCCTCTTCGTTTTGTCGGACGTAGTGCGCTTTTACATCTGCTATCAGCACCTCATATTCAAATCCGGCATTCTCGATCTGTTGTATTTCCAGGTCGGAAAAATCGCTGGTAAAATATTCGCCTGGTTTATAATCGCCATGCTCGGCATCCAATCCCAATGCCGCTAACTGGCCAATGGTTTTTTCGCCCAAAAATACTTTTACCCGGGAATAGTCCTGGCTTTGCGCCAAAAGCAATAAGGGTAAGGTGATCGTTGTCAATAAAATGAAAAGCTTTTTCATACAAATAAACTGTTTTTATTTTGCGAGGTATCAAATTTAACGGATTTGGGATCGACCACCAAACTAATTGGGAACGAAGCTGTTATATGTCCATTAAGATACATAATTTTCGGGCAACCGTTTTATCTTTGTGCCGTTAAAATCATTAAAACCACCACACCATGAAAGAAGTATATATCCTCTCCGCCGTACGCACTCCGATGGGCAGTTTTGGCGGTGTATTGTCTGGTTTTTCAGCTCCTGAACTGGGAAGCATGGCCATCAAAGGCGCCCTGGAACGCGCTGGCGTCGATGTCGGCGAAGTCAATGAAGTATATATGGGCAATGTCTGCTCGGCCAACCTCGGCCAGGCCCCTGCCCGCCAGGCCGCCATCAAGGCCGGTATCTCCGTCCACGTACCCTGCACTACGGTCAATAAAGTGTGCTCGTCGGGCATGAAGTCCATCATGTTGGGAGCCCAAAGCATTATGCTGGGGCAAAACGACGTAGTGGTCGCCGGTGGGATGGAAAGCATGTCGAACATCCCCTACTATTTGCCTAAAGCCCGATGGGGCTACAAATTCGGCGAAGCTCCAATGATCGATGGCCTCCAAAAAGATGGCCTCACCGATGTATACAACCATTGTGCAATGGGCGTATGTGCCGACAAAACCGCTTCCAAATACGAGATCAGCCGCGAACAACAAGATGCTTACGCCATCCAATCGTACAAGCGGGCCGCTGCCGCTACGGAAAGAGGCCACTTCAAAAACGAGATCATCTCCGTATCGGTCCCCCAGCGAAAAGGCGATCCCATTATCGTATCGGAAGACGAAGAGTTCAAAAAAGTCCGTTTCGAGAAAATACCCCAACTCCGGCCCGCCTTCTCCAAAGAAGGAACCGTTACCGCCGCCAACGCCTCTACCATCAACGACGGCGCCTCGGCTCTTATCCTGATGAGCAAGGAAAAAATGGAAGCACTTGGGTTAACACCCGTCGCCAAAATACTGGCCTTCGCCGATGCTGCTCACGAACCCGAATGGTTCACCACCGCCCCACCCCACGCCGCTAAAAAAGCGTTGAAATACGCAGGCATGACCGCTGATGACATCCACTACTGGGAAGTCAACGAGGCGTTCTCTGTCGTCACCATGGCTTTTAATAAAGAGATGGACATCAGCGAAGAAAAGGTAAACGTATTTGGTGGCGCCGTGGCACTCGGCCATCCACTTGGGGCCTCCGGTGCGCGTATTGTTACTACGCTCAACAACGTACTTCATCACAATGGTGGTTCTGTTGGTCTGGCCGCTATCTGCAATGGGGGAGGTGGCGCATCTTCTTTGATCATTGAGAAATTGTAAAAGTCGGGAAAACGGATTTGATTTGGCATTCAGAAATCCATTCTATCCTCATCCAGCCGACAACAGGTTTGTGGCAGTAGCCGCGGTACTATTGTTGGTATTCCTGACTCATTGTACCCTGCCCAACACCAGCGGCTGGCCTCAACTGGAAACCATCGAAAAGATCGGTCTTGCCATAGCAGAGCCTTCCGACTTATGCATGGCTCCTGATCAACAGTCCTTTTACATCGTAAGTGACCGTGGAAAACTGTTCCACACTGACCTCCGGGGGCAAATATTGCGAAAAGCCAAAAAAGGAGGCGACGACCTGGAAGGCGTATGGTACCGCCCCCCCAACATATATGTGGTTGACGAATCGCGTAGGAAGATCATCCTCTTCGAGCCGGATAGTCTCCGAAAAACAGACTCCTACAAATACAAAATTCCCAACCCCACCAACAAAGGTTGGGAAAGCATTACTTACAACCCTGTACGTCAACGCTTTGTGCTGTTTACCGAAAGGAGTCCATTGATGCTTTACGAGCTGGACTCCACCCTTCAGATCACCCGCAAGGAAAAGCTGGATCAATTCGTGGAAATATCGGCCTGCACCTGGCACAACGACCGCCTCTGGGTACTCAGTGATGAACAAAGGGTTCTTTACCGCGTCGACCCCGCTACCTATGCGATTGAAACGGGATGGTTGCTTCCCGTCCATAACCCCGAAGGGGTTTGTTTTGGCCCCGACAACCGGCTGTACATCCTGAGCGATAATAATGCGCGGTTGTATGTTTTTGATTATCCGGATTAGGGTTGTACGTGTCAAACCGCCCCGATAGTGATCGAAATTGTGATAGGTTGGACTGTCGTGATTGCTAAGGAATAGCTTACAAATGAACTCCGGGAGGTCAAAGACTGGAAAGATTATTGCCAGTATTAATGTGATTTTATCCCGACAAAAACCATCAAAAGGCTCCAAACTTGTAAATCCTGCCCGAATTCCTTATTTTTGGGTGTAATTATTTCATCAACAAACATTTACAGATATGAGATACTATGCCTTGTTAACCACCATTCTGGCCTTTTTTCTATGTCTTAACGCGAGTTTTGGCCAATCGGAAGAATACGGAGTCGCCTCCTTTTACGACGATTCCTTCCAGGGAAGTAAAACAGCCTCGGGTGAAGCCTACGACAAAGACAAATACACCGGCGCCCACAAAAAACTACCCTTTGGCACCATCGTACAAGTGACACGACTCGACAATAAAAAATCAGTGAAGATCCGCATCAACGATCGGGGCCCCTACATCAAAGGTCGCATCATCGAACTATCCCGAAAAGCTGCCGAAAAAGTAGGCTTGACCGCTGCCGGTGTGGCCAAAGTAAAGGTGGAGGTGCTGGGCTCTGGAGTTGTTCCAGATGAATTTTCAACCACCTCCGTCGAATCCGATCCCCCCGAACCGGAGCGGGAAGTAGTCGTCGTTGAAGAGCCCAGGAAAGAGCCTGCCCCGGCAAAATCCAAAACCAACGTCAATAAACCGCCAAGGGAAAAGCCCAAATCGACTGCGGCTGCTCCCAGATCGGAACAGACCACCCCCGAACCCGAAACCCCAAAGGCAAAACCAATCGAAGTGGCAGAAACGGCCCGCCGCGTCCGGGGTCGCGACTTCAAAACTTACGACCTGTACAAGGTGCAGATCCTCCGGCCCGAACGAGGTGGCTACGGCGTCCAGGTAGCTTCGCTGACTAACTACGCCAACGTTATGAAACAAGTGGCCGAACTCCAGGAAAAATGGTTCAAAAACATACTCATCAGCGTAGAAGAAGGCACCAATAACCAGCCCGTTTACAAAATACTTCTTGGACCATTTCCCGACAGGGCCACCGCCAAAAGCTACGAAAAAGACCTCAAGAGAAAAAAAAGGATCGATGGATTTATTGTCGACCTTTCGGCAATTAAATATTAGAATTCATCTTTTCGCAATCATTGAAAAGGCTTGTGCCTGCCTATTTAGCAATAGCGCTTCACAAGCCTTTTTTATTTTAATCACAACAAATCAGTAACAACATCTTTACATGAACCGGATTTTTTGCATCCTTTTCCTAATCCCCCTATTAACTACCTGCAATTCCAATAAAAATATGCCTAATAAAAATGCCACCACCGATTGCAATACTACTGCCACCGTTGTGGATATGCAAGACCTCGACGGCTGCCGCTTCCTGTTGAAGGTAGAAAATGGCGAAAAATGGCTTCCGCTAAAACTACCCCACGATTTCCAATTCCACGACGGCCAAAAAGTCAAATTTGGCTATGAGGAAGTAAAGGATTATATCAGCATCTGTATGGCCGAAAATAAGGGAGTCAACATTACCTGTATTCAGGAAACTCAGGTCGCCCGGCCTCCCCGCCCTGAATGCACCACAGACGTCCAAGTCCAAAAGATCGATTGGATGATGAATACCATTCGCACCGTCCGCCCCAGGCAGATCACCCGCTATCAGCAGCTGTCTGATCCCAACAATGATTCTTCAAAAGAAGGGTTCCTCTATTACTTCGAATCCAATACAAAAGGATACCTTTACACTTGCAGTGGTGTGCTGATTTGTGACACTCAATTGAATGCATCTTCCAGTTGCCTGCAAAAAGTAAAAGCACTTTCAAAGGCAAAAATAGTCTGGCAGAGGTTATAACCCTTAAGGCCAATCTTGCTTGGATAGCAAACGGGGGTCAGGAGACTCTCGCCGTTCACTGCATACTTCAAAGGAGCCATGTAAGTGGAATCGGCACCTTCAATCATACACCGTCAACCACAAAACCATGCTCAATCCAAACCTGGACCCAACCGACGATCACCTCGACCCGAAAGACCAACAGGTTGAAAAGACCTTGCGGCCAAAGGAGCTGTCTGCCTTTCACGGCCAACCCAAAATCGTAGAGAATTTAAAAGTTTTTATAGGTGCAGCCAAACTAAGGGAAGAAGCGCTCGACCATGTATTGTTGCACGGCCCACCCGGATTGGGAAAGACTACCCTGTCGCACATCATCGCCCATGAGTTAGCAGCCAGCCTGAAAATGACTTCCGGCCCCGTCCTGGAAAAACCCGGCGACCTGGCAGGGCTCCTCACCAACCTCGACAAAGGAGACGTCCTCTTCATCGACGAAATACACCGCCTCAATACCGTTGTCGAAGAATACCTCTACTCTGCCATGGAAGACTACCGCATCGACATTATGATCGACAGCGGCCCCAACGCCCGTAGCATTCAGATTTCGCTCGAACCCTTTACCCTCATTGGTGCCACGACCCGCATGGGATTACTCACTGCCCCCATGCGCGCCCGCTTTGGGATCACCTGCCACCTGGACTATTACGACGCCTCCGTCCTCGAAACCATTATTAAACGCTCTGCCGGCATACTCGACATTCCCATCGACACGGAGGGTGCCCAGGAGATCGCCCGAAGAAGCAGGGGCACCCCGCGTATCGCCAACGCCCTGCTACGACGCATCCGCGACTTTGCCCAAATAAAAGGAGACGGTACCATCGGGGTGGAAATAGCCCAATACGGTCTGGAGGCCCTCAACGTAGACAGCAGCGGCCTCGATGAGATGGACAATAAGATCCTCGACACGATTATTCATAAGTTCAAAGGCGGACCGGTAGGCCTCACCACCATTGCCACCGCCGTGGGAGAAGAAGCCGGTACCATCGAAGAGGTCCACGAACCTTTTTTGATCATGGAAGGATTTATCCAGCGCACCCCGCGCGGCAGAGAAGCCACGGCGAAGGCTTATCAGCATATTGGGGTGGTGCCACCTTCGCAGCCGGGTAAGCTGTTTTGAGGGGATGGCTTTTCTCCCCGGGGCCATGCGGAAAGTCAAGGTGTTAGGTGGACACGAATGTTCAATACCATTTCACCCACCTCACCGATGCAACTCAATATACCCCCGGAATACGCGATTGGCCTCATCATTCAATTTCAAAATGAAGAAGTAGGTTCCATCCGGAAGGTCGCGGTCGCCATTCCAGGTGCCGGCCCATTTGTTGCTGTAGCCACTCGTCTCAAACACCTGGTTGCCCCAGCGGTTGTAAATTGTCAGTTCATTGTCGGGAAAATCTTCGATGCCGGCGATATGGAAAAAGTCGTTTTCACCGTCCCGATTGGGAGATACTGCGGTGAATATAACAATATCTACACATTCGATCCATACAACCACGCAAGCCGTGTCGCAGCCATTGGGGGTACAAACCATATAGGTAAACTGGTCTTCCCGTTCACAATGTTCTTCGCCGGCGTTGTAGGTGATGGAGCCGTCCAAATTGAGAATGGCCGTTCCGTAAAGTGGTTGTTCCGATATATACATCGTGTCGATCCCGTCGAACAAAGTATCGTTGGAAATAACATCAATCACCACAGGCGTACCGATGAAAGTGGTGTCGTAATCGCAATTGGCAAAGGGGCCGTCGTTGAACAATTCCACTGTAATGCAGAAAAAAGTGGTATCGCATATGCCAAACTCGTCGCATACAACTACGCAAGCGGTGTCCTGCCCTTCAAACATTCCGGTGTAGTTGACACAATAACTAATCGGGTCAAGGAAGAAATCGACATCTCCCGTCATCTCATCCTCACACATGTTTTCTATCGATACAGGGGTGCCCGCCAACTGCGACAAGTCCAGACAAAACGTATCTGTCTGAAAGACAAAAACATCATCACAATATACGTTAGGTGTCACCAAAGAGCAGGTATCCGTTTCGATGAAATAAGAAATAGTATCACAATTCCCCGCAGCATCGCAGAATTCAATACAGGCTGTATCTATTCCAATAGCGACCCCCACATAGCTTACGCAAAATCCGATTGTATCCAGTTCAAAGCTCACCGATTCGCCTGATAATCCAGGACAAACCGATGTCATGCTGACCACTTCACCGACAATTTCGAGCGTACTGGTATCAATACAATGTACTCCCTCCTCATCGATACAAACTGACGTAGATACTTCATCGTAAGGCGGCACTACTTCTATGATGACATAGGTGGTATCGCAAATGCCATATTCGTCGCAGGCCACAATACAAGCCGTATCAAAACCCACCACCATACCGATGATCTCAATGCAGTTGGTTCCTTCTATGATGTTGACGATGGCATTGTCGCCTTCTTCGCAGATGTTGTACATCGTGTCGAGATTACCTGCCAGCTCGGAAATATCCAGACATAAAGTATCCACCTCTCCTACTTCTACCTGGGTATAAATGGTATCGGGGTCGGCGCAAACCACATTAGCATACAAGGTATCTGTACAGTTGATACTGGTGTCGGTGACGATAACTTCGTGGAAGCCTTCATCCAGATCAAGCGCAAAGCTGTTGGGTTCGGCCAGGAAATTGGCTCCCAGGAAGGAGGTGGTGCCAAAGTCAATGGCATTGATTTCCATCGAACCGTAATTGCTGGCGCTGTTGCCACCTACAATGTACTGCCCCTGGGTGGAAAAGGTCCAGTTGCCCAAAGGGTCCCATACATTCATGGAGTCGAGCAACGCATCTATGTCGGCAAATTCTCCACTAAAAGACATCATATCTACGCTCCAACCCACCATATCGTAAGGCCCTAAAGTGCCCTGTCCAAAAAGCTCCGCATAATTGTAAGCCACCAGGGTATCGAATTCACAGCCGGTAAATGTGCCTGTATACAACTGACCATTGTCATAAATGATCAAAGCCAGTACTTCCTGGATCGTCATATCAAAACAATAAGCTCCCTGGCCGCCGCAATAACCGGCTTGTAGCCAAACGGAATCGGCACCGTTGAACAATTCGCAGGAATCCTGACAGGCCGGCACCACAACTTCATTTTCCTGAATGGTGCAACCCAACGAATCCGTCACCAACAAATCGTAAACACCTTGTGCCAAATCGGTGAGGTCTTCCGTATCCAGACTGTCGGGCAGAGAGGCCCAATCGTAACTATACGGAGCTGCACCTCCGGTCACAGTGACGTCAATGGTTCCATCGCCTCCACAATCGCTGGTCACAACAAATAGCAGGTCGAGCGGATCGGGTTCTTCAATTACAAAACAACCTGACCCGGCCACACAGCCGTTTCCATCGTTTATAACAATACAATAACTACCGGCAGGCAATTGTCCGTTGGTGTATTGTTGGAATCCGTCGGAGATCACCGTATCAGCCGGCCCAACAAAGGCACCGTCGAATACAATATCGTACAGGATTCCCCCATCATTTCCACCAAAACAACTCACCGGAATGGTATCGGTGATGGTCAAGTTGGCCGGTGGCACATTATCTTCCAACACAAAGATAAAGGGCAGTTCGCAGGCGGTGGTCAGGTCATTATCGACGATGGTCACTACATAAAGCCCGGCCATCAAGCCTGTTCGGGTACTATCGGAAGAGTCGAATCCATCCTGCCAGTAAAAATGGTAGTCGCCGCTGCCACCACTTACGTGTAACGTGACTTCTCCATTGGCCATTCCGCAATCTGGCATGGTTGCGATTTCGGCGTCAGCCAGCAGTGGATTGTCCTGTTCTATCAAAATGGACATTACATTGGAGCAGCCTGGATCAGCCGGATCGGTGATGGTAACGAAGTAGGTACCCGATGGCAAATCGTTGCGGACGGCCGTATTTTGGCCATTGTCGCTCCAGATGTAGTCGTAAGTATCTGGCGTCAACACGGCTGCCCCATCCGCTGCCTGACAGGTGGCTGGCAATGTTTGAACATCGGCAGTAGGGCCACCTACCGTGGTCACTGCCACAAACACCTCCAGCATACAAGTCGGATATTGGTTGTCGATCACTTGCACGGTGTATCCGCCGAAAGGCAAACCGGTGCGAGTATTGCCATTTCCATTTCCCAGATCGGGAGACCATATGAACGTATAATCACTCTCCTCTTCTATCAGACTGATCGTTGCCAGTCCATTGCTTTCTCCACAATCTGCTTCAACAATGGTAATGCTGTTGAGCGTAGGCGGCACACAGTCGGGACATCCCGGGGCCTGCATATTGTCGGACAGTTCGCATCCGTTGCTGTCCGTAACTGTAATGTTGTAAATTTCTTCTGCCACCAGGTCTGTCCGGTCTTCCGGGTCGGCAGCCCCTGGCAGATCCTGCCAGTCGTAAATATAGGGTGTAGTACCACCCGTAGCGGTTAGATCTACCGTAACGGGCACTTCACACTCCGGCGATAGCACATAGAGTAAGCTGATCGGATCGGGTTCTTCTATGGTAAAGCAAGCTCCTCCTGCCACGCAGCCGTTGCCGTCGTTTATCACTAAACAATACGCACCCGGTGGCAACTGACCGTTGGTGAAGTCAGCATATCCATTTGTAAAAGTAGTGTCGGCAGGCGGGGTGAATGCACCATCATAAACGACGTTGTAGTCCACTCCCCCATCGGTTGCTCCCGGACAGGAAACGTGCATAGTATCTGTAATGGTAACTGCTCCATCAGGCACATTGTCGATCAAGACAAAAATAACCGGCAATTCGCAGCCCAGCGGGCCGTTGTCCGTTATAGTCAGGTTGTAAACTCCAGCAGCCAGATTGGTACGGGTGCTATCGGTACTGGTGTAGCCATCGAGCCAGCTAAAGGTATAATCGCCACTACCTCCCAGGGTATGCACCATTACCGAGCCGTTGGCAACGCCACAATCGGGTTGTAACAAGGTTTCTACATCGGCTGTCAATGGATTGTCTTCTCCAATGACAATGGCCGTCACATTCTGACATCCGGGGTTAGCCGGGTCGGTGAGGGTAACGAAGTAAGTGCCTGTCGGCAAATTGGATCGGGTGCTACCAACAAAGGTATCTTCCCAGGTGTAGGTATAATTAGCTGGACTTAAGGTCGCAGAGCCATCACTGGCCTGGCAGGTGGCCGGCGTGGTGATGGCAGTAGCGGTGGGCCCGTCGGCATTGGTCACCGCAGCATAGGCCGTCGTATTGCAATCCGGAAAACCTGGATGTTCAATTTGTATGGTATACCCTTCAAAGGGAAGGTCGGTCACCCTATTGCCAATGCTGTTGGGTGTCCCTAGTGGTGGTGACCAGATAAAGTTGTAATCACTTTCATTTTGGTCGAGGTGGATGGTTACCGAGCCATCGCTGTTACCACAGGTGGTTTGAGTGATGGCGATACTCACTACCTCCGGTGGTTGACAAGCACAGGGCAAAATGGCAAAGGATTCCGTGGTAGTACAACCATTCAAAGCACCGGTCAACTGAACATCAAAAAAGGTAGTATCAGAACCATACTGGGCATCGAACGTAAGGATATTTCCCGTAAGGATGTCGTTTTGATAAACACCGCCACTAATCACATAGGTCTGGATATTTTCTGTCAACTCCGCCGTTACCGAAAAGGAAGTCCCATCGCAAGCCGATAAATCAGGCAAGGGTTGTATCTGCAAAGGCAGCACATCCAACTCTGTCAGTTCGCCAATATTGCTTGATGTGACCGTCTCGGCATCGCAGTTGATACCGGCATCGGCACAAAAAACCTGAGTGAGGGCAACTGTATACAATTCCAATGGCAAAGTGGCGGTATCACAACTGTAAAAAGGTGCCGTCAGGTCCAAACTAAAAGTAGCCGTATCGCCGGTAGCTATGCCTTGCGGCAAACACCATTGCAGTATCTGGTATCCGGATACCGTATCAATGTCGGGCTCTTCGATGGTCCAGTTGCCCGGTTGAACGGCGAGTGATGACCCCGGCCCATAGTTGATTTCCAATGGCAGGCGCAAGCTCACCTTATCTGTCGTGTCGGAAGGGGCGGTTTCCTGGTTGACCACCGAAATACTGATGTTGGTAGGTACATTGGAAACCAATTCGGAACCATCCACAAAAAATACATCGAATAATTTGGGGGGAATCACCGTAGCACCATTTAACTGTATCGGCAGGGTTTCACCGGTTTCGAAATTGGTGGAATCGCCACAGCCCATCAACCCCTGGAAGGTATAATGAGAAAGAGAACCACTCACAAAATCGCAATCGGTGATGAACCGGTAACGTAGTATTACTTCATTGGAGTCGGTCGGCGAAACGGGATTAAAACCCGGCAATCCTGACTGATCCAGATAAGAATGCAATTGAGAAAAATCGTCGTACTGGTAAATATCCCCTTTCACATTGGTGCCCACATACACCGGATCGGCAGCCACCGGTACAAAAGGCGCACCGGAAGGATAGGCGATTTCTACACCGCCTGGCACCAGGGTAGTTCCCTGAATGGGCAGGATGAATTGGGTCACCAGATCGAAGGTTCGCCCCTGGTCGGTATTCCGCAGCAACACATCGATGGTTACGGTGTCGCAAATATCGGGGTTGTTGGCCTGCTGTACGATATTGGCATCGAGCAATGGATCGAGATTGGTCACCGAATGCTGGAGGATATGGTCGTTGCAGGGTGGATAATCTTCCGGGTTCCATTGAGGGTCGGAATAGAGTTCGCAATTCCAGCCCACGCGGGTATGGAAGTTGGTCGTACCACAGTTGTTGACCAGGGCCTTGATGCGGATGATGTTGCATATTTCACTTAAAGTGGCGCTGCCATCAGCTTTGTCGAGTCCTGGCGTGATCGCAAAATAATTATTATTTCCGTAAGGGACGACAGCCAGATCGGTAACATTCATCGGATCGCTGATGTCTTCCATCGAAACCACTTGTATGGTACCGGTGCTGTCTTCCAGTCCCAGCCAGGTGACGCCGGCATCGGCCGTAAAAGAAGTGTTACAATGTTGGATGGTCCATACGGCTGTATCTCCTAAAAGGGTATAGTTGGGGTTGCTTACGGCCACATATGAAAAAGTAGGCGGATCGGAGTATACCAGGTCATTGTCTACAGTATCGATCTGCGTATCCGAACAACTGCCGTCGCCGATGATGCTGGCGTAGTACCGGTCTTCAAAATATATTCTCGAATCGAAATTATAGGCATTGTTGCCGCTGGTGCTACTGGTCTCCGATTGACAGTTGGGGACGACCCTTATCCTGAAATTAAAGGAATACGACAACACGTTGTTAAGAGAAGGAACGCTGACGAGGGTATCAAAGCTCGCCACGTAATGTCCGGTGCTGTCAAATCCCGGTACCGGGTAAAACGCACTGCCATGTACCGGATGGTCGGGGATGGATACCTCCGGGCTGAACACATCGAAGCCGTCGAGAATATTGGCATCAAAATCAAAAACGATGGAATCTATTTTTACCGCTTGACGGGTCTCATTCCCAAACCAATCGGCAAAGCCATTATTGATGGTGACCAACCGATAGTTGAGATAAGTTTCTTCACATCCTTCGGGAAAACTACTGCTGTTGGGAAAATCGTAAACAGTCAGGTTCTTGGCTATGGTGAGGAGGTCTCCAAAATTGTCGCAGGGATAATCGATCCCATCGAAAGTGGCGTAACCGTAGGCTCTCAGATTGGGGACGCTGCGAAATTGAACCGGGTAAGGCCCCTCCGGATTCAGGGAAAACATACCGATAAATTCAATAGTGTCGCCGGAAGTCAGGGAGACTCCCCCCAATCCGGTGATGCAGTCGTCCAGATCGAAAGTCAATATTTTAAAACTGTCGACGGCCTGAACGCTGAGGTCAGTAGCATCGATATTGCACGTGTACGTATTACCGGAATTGGTGATGCGGACGGCAGCAAAATCAAAGAGGAAGGTTTCTGCCGGATCGTCGGTGCCATCTACATTGCTGTAAGTGATGACCATGCCCACGCTGTCGGTAACAGGGTCTTCGCCTACGATATTGAGAATGCGCATTTCGATGCTGTCGCAGGAAATGGCTGCTTTGGTATTTGCGGAAGCCGGATCGTATGGTGTGGTATAAGTGTTATCTGTAAATCCAAAAGTAGTTCTGTTGACTTGGAAGTCAATCGTCTGTACTCCGGGATCGCAGGGAACCGGTGGGCAGGGCGGATCGGTGGAATGGATCCAGGGGCCCGTCAATTCGCTGCACCACCAGATGTGTTTGCAGGAGCAGGAGGGGCAATTGAAGGCAAATTCGGTTTCAAAAAAGGTAGGCCCTAAAAGCGCACTGCAATCGGCCTGAAAAGCGAGGATCACTTCGTAGTCGCCGTTGAGAAATGGCGTAACGGAAGCGTCAAAGACGAGAAACAAAGTATCGTTGCTGATGGTATTGCTCAGCAGGGGGTAGTTGGTAGCTTCGTTGCGGATGAGTTGGGTTTCTGAGATCACCGGGTTGATGCCTGGCGGCAGCACTACTGTCACCAGAAGCTCTTCATTGTCGCCACAGCTTTTTTCAAAAAACCGGACACTCCGCGTTTGTGTATGTCGGACATAGAAAGTGTCGAGCAGTGCGAAGGCGTCGGTGTCGGTAAAATTTTCTTCTGTAGAACGAGTGTTAGAAGGCCGGAGGTAGTTGCTTTCCTGAAAGTTGATGTGGGTATTGCAGGCATCGTCGTAGGCCACCCTTGCGGAAAAACTGGTTCGGAAATCATTGCGGCAGGTTTCGTCGGTCCCTAATTGCTGGGCCTGAGAGCAATCGAAATCGTAGAAGGCGGTGATCTCTACCGAGTCGAAGAGCATGAGGTCGTCGAAATAGCCGTCGCCATCAAAATCGGATAGCCCTCCAGGACCGTCCGGGTCGGTGGTGAACAGCGGATTTCCGTCGAGCATGGTCAGCGGGCCGGGTGCAGGGATGGGTACCCCGGCGATCTGTATACCGACGATGTCGAATCCTCCTTCCGACAGCTCAAAAAAGGTACCCAGGCCGATACCGATTTCGAGATTTCTCATGGTGGCGAATCCCGGATCGATTTCTACACCGTCGTTATGGAAGGAAATAGTCGTGTTTCCCGTTTGGCAATAGCCGGCATAGAGGTCGGGAATGGTACCCCCTTCGACGGGAACGACATTAGCAGCCCCTTGTCCCATTTCGACGAAATCGGAAACGGAGGTGGTCTGGCAGTAGTCACCGTCGCAGCCCCAGGACATATCGTGGATGCTGGCTCTGGACTCGAAGCAGGATACCACGCAAATAGTTTCGGTAATGGTTGCCGTTTCATTGGGATCGAAAAATTGGTCGCCATCGCCGGGGCCTGCTCCAATAGTGTTGAGTTCGAAATAAGCACTGTCGAGGATAGCGGTTATCAAGGTATCGGTTCCAGATGGTGTTTTGGAGATGGTGAGGGGTAGTCCGTTGACGGTAATGCTTTGAAGCGAGACACCACTACCCTGTAAATTTTCGTAGATCATGGTGTCGATGAATCCGTCGAGGCCGGAGCTGGTCACTTCGATGTTTCTGGTGAAACAGTCGCCAACTTTGGCCTTGCCGAAGCTGTTGTCGAGGCTGGAAGTGAAATTGGGTACGGCGAATGCATCGCGGTATTCGGTATTGTTGTCAAATTCCTGTTGGCCGGGGCTGGTGCCGAGGGTATAGTTGAATTCCCAGGTGTCGAACACATCGGCGGCATTGTTCATATTGATGGTGTCGATGTATTCACAGTTTGCATCAATGGAAAAGGCGATGAGGACGTTTTCAAGTTCTCCAGGTTCGAGGTCGGGCAGGCTAAAAATGGGTTTGTTGGGATTGGAATTGTTGATGAGATTGACCCCCGTCGTCGAGCTGATGTTGTCGAAGCTGACCAATTTGACCCCCTTAAACAGGTGGGCCGTGGCCTGAATGCCAGTACGGGGCAGTGGAGAGGCACCAAAGATGGCTACTTGAACGACCTCCGTATCGGGATCGCCACAGATGTTCAAAAAATCGGGGACACCGGTAGGGCCATCGAAGCTGACGCTGAGATTGTCCTGCGCAGTAAGAACAGAAACACTAAAGCAAAAACTTATCAGAGAGAAACAGAATATACGGTACACCTCGTTCATATAGGCCATGTTTGTTACTGGGTTGATCGTTTTTTGCAGCCTGGGGGATGCTTATAATTTGTTGTAAGTGCTTGCCTGTCAATAGCTTAGCTCGTAATTCGGACGAATATACGATTTATGCGATTAACAGGGGTGTTTCTCAAATGATAATGATGGCTAAAATCGTACCAAGGTGATGAGCCTTACCGGGGTAGTCGATGGGGTTTAGATTTACCAAATCAGCTGCCATAATCCCAAAAAAGCCCCCGACTAATGCCGGAGGCCCTATAAAAAGCGTTCGCTAATTGCTCATCGTATCCGTAAAAACCAGGGACACTGCATTATTGAACTGCCTGTATTCTGCTGATAAATAAGGTGGCGGTCTCAGGCGTCGTGAGCTGAATCTCGTATTGCTCGCCGTTGTCCATCTTCTTAAACTTGTCTTTCTTCTTCAATCCTTCCACCGCCAGGTTGTAGTTTTCATTGCTCGACACGGTCTTGAATATTCCGTCTTTGTATCCAAAGAAATAAAAGTCGCCGCCCGGTGATTTGAAGTAGAAATAGAACCGGTCGTTTCCATTACCTGGGTTGATGTATTCCACGTAGCCTTCGACCATCTTGTTGTAAGCCGTTCCCATGATGGAAGCCAGGCCTATCTTGCTGCCTTTGGTCACAAACGACTGGTAATCGGGCGCCCACTTCAGCTCCAGTCGGCTGAGTAAAAACGTGTGCATGTTGTTTTTGGCAGGGATCACCAGGTCGCCATACGACTTCAGTTCGGCAATGCTGTTGGCCTGTACCTTGGAGTCATCTACCAGGTTGGCAATGGCAGCTTCGTATACGGCGTAGGGCTTGTACACCACACCATTGGCATCGAAGGCGGTGGCACTAACATCGGTCTTGATGATGTTGACCAATTCTTCGGGAAGGGTAAAGTTGACGGCTGAGACCACTTCTACCTCCGGGGCTTCCGTATTATTAATGTTGGAAGTAATGACTCCTGCCGATTTGATGCTGATCACATCCAGGTCGGGGCCTATGTGGATCGGGCCGGTCATGGTCAGTACGCCATCGCTGTCAGAGAGTTCCAACAAGGCACCGGGACGAACACCGGAGGCCACTTTCAGGGAGTCGCCAAATTCAAACACATCCCGTTTTTCATCGTATTTGAACAATCCTTTGGCTTCAAAAACCGGCCGGTCTTTGCGGTAACGCAGCGCCGACATTACGCGGGGATAGAGTTTGCCATCCTCCTTGCTAATGAACAATCCGGTGCGTACGGGCTGGCCGTTTTCATCCTTAGGTACATCGTAGGCGATGGCCAGGTCTTTGCGGTCGCCCTTGCTGTCGATGGTAAACCAATTGGCATTGGGCAAACTTTTGGCATTCAGTCGTGCAAAACCCTTGAAATGCAGATTGGCTTCTTCGGCTTCCAGCCTGATCTTTCCATCAAACTGGGTTTTGTGATCGATCATAAAATTGGCATCCTTAGCCACTGCTCCCTCTGCACGGGTCATCACTTTCTTTTTGGAGCGCTTGCCTTTTCCGACGCGAGCTCCCAGGATGTTATCAAAATAGATCTCCTGCTGTTTTCCGGCAATGGGATATTGGTAGTAACCCGATGCCTGGTATTCTTTTTTGCCTTTGATGTTGACGGTCGATCGTTCGAATACATGGTATTCATTGCTGCGGTTGGCAACGATCCTGGCGTCCTTCAAGGTGGCTACCGCTCCTCCAGGCCGGATATCTACATTTCCGTCGGAAGGATATACAAAGGCATCGGCGGCTTCGATCACGCTCACTCCACGTACATTCAACTCATTAGTCTTCAAGTCGTAAAATGCCGATTCGCCTTCAAAGTTCAGCGAGTCCTGCTCTGGGTCAATGCTCAAAAACTGTCCCTTCTCACTGGGGTCGCTCACAAAGGTGATGTTGTCGCCCCGGATGTCCCAGTCGTATTCGTTGAGCGACGTGCGATAATTGTTATAGGGCAACACCGTGGTTACGGTATCTTCATTGGCTTTGACGTGGCCAATGGATTTGTCAAAATTAAAACTGGCGGATACATTGTCCGTTTTCAGAGCCAGGTGATCCACCCCGGAAGCCATGATGCTCATATCGGCGGTGTCCGACTGGACGGAGTTGGCGCCAAAGGAATACAGATTGGACTTCATACCTCCCATGTCCCATTTGAATTCACCTCGGCCTTTGACGCCGTCGGGAGTGAGGATCAACAGGTCGAAAACAGTGTGGTTGCCATTTTCAAAAAGTTCGAAAGGTTCTTTTTCTGCTTTGATATACATACTGTCGATGTAGGGCTGCCAGTCGATCGACACGTCGGTACCCTTGATCTGCGGCACTTCTGCGCCCCGGTCTTCCACCAGTTCAAATGTTTCGGCTTCTGCCAACATCTGATCGGGTTTGAAAATAAAATTCTCTGATTCGATGGCTGCCCACAGATAGTCGACATGACCCTTACCCATTGCGCCTTTGTTGTTGATGGTGATGTCGCCGTGGTATTGCCCTTTGCCCTGATACAATTCGTATCCTTCTGTCGGTGTTTGGGTGGTAAATCCAAGTGATTGATCTTCTTGTAAGACTAATGTTTCACTAAAGTCGGGAAAAATAAAGGCAGATTTCATCGTTCCGTCAAAGTGGAGGTCTGCCTCACTGAAATCATCCAAATGGTTGAAGCTGAAAGGGTCCAGCACAAAGTGGAAGGAGTCGCGGGGATAGACGCCGCCCATCGTTTCGAGAGCATCGTAATAAACGAAAGCATTGCCTTTACTTTGGAAAGAAGGGAAGGTCGGAATGTCCTCGCGGCCCGATTTATTGGACGGGGCGTCGATGAGGAGGATGCCATTGGCATGTTCGATGGTAGAGGCGATCGACCAGGCTTCGGGTTCGCCGCTTTTGTCGACTACACCGGACGGGACGTAAAGGTCGAAATAGCGAATGGAGTCCATCTCGATTTGAAAATTATCGTAATCGAAGCGGTAGTCTTTTCCTTCAAAGGTACCAAAGCCGGCAAAAAGGCGGCCGTCGAAGTCCATTCCTCTGTTTTGTTTGAGGATGACCTGTGCCTCGGTGGGCAATGCGGCTACACGTTGTTTGTTGCTGAATTCAACCAGTTTGACGCCATTGGTCAGGATCGATTTGTTTTCCAGGTTGAAAACGGCATTGGTCTTTTCGCCATCCGATACTATTTTCAGAATGTCGTAGTCCACCTTATCCATAGCAGCGTCGGCATAGAGGAAGGCTTTGGGTTTGATTTCTATGGTTTTTTCGTCTTTATCGTAGAGGATATATCCTTTGGAAACCATATCCCATAACAATCGTTCTACATTCGACACGTCGAAGTTAGGATTCATCGCTTGCGCAAATTGCAGAGCCGAGATGGTCGTGGTGCCCTCTCGTTTGTGGATCAGCTTGAGGGTTGCTATGGGGTTGACGTCGGCCACGTTTTGGAGTTTGCGGTAATCCTGTACGTCGAAGTATTCTACCGACTCAAAAGTGACCTTCGACATGCTGGAACCGAGTTTAATTTTCTTTTCGTTGAAGAGAAGTTCCCCGCTGTTGATGTTCCAGTCGATCTTTTCGGTGTCGATGTTGAAGTTGTGGTAAGAGGAGTAAAACGGATTGCGGTTGCTGCCTCTTTCGCCCCGGGTCAGGAGGAGTTTGCCGTCCACGATGTTGAAATTCATGTTGACAGAAGGATGGAAAATGGAGTCACCATCGATCAGCAAAGCAGTAGCTACTTCTTCTCCGGTGATCTTTTCTCCTTTGTGGATGATAAACAGTTCGGCTGCCGCCGTAAATGCATTGCCTGCCTGGGCGGAAGAACCAGTTGAGTTGACGGTTATCAGAGCTTTTTGATTTTTATCGCCGTAGCCATATACTTTGCTTCCGTGCAATTTGAAACCGCCCTGATAGATAACACCCTGTCCAAGTCCGTCGAGCTTCAGTATTTTTTCTTTCGATTCAAAACGGGGATATGACCCCTCGGTGGCTTTGTTTTCCACCAGTAGTTTGTCTTGAAATTTACCGCTCACTCCCCTTCCGGGAAAAAATTCGTCGTGGTACAGGGTCGCATTTTCAACGGTGTAAATGCCCTTTTTAGCGTCAAGCGTAAACTCTTCAAAATGACATTTCACCTTTTCCATTCCAAAGCGACCCCAGTCGGCGGTTCCCCCTTTTCCGACCCATTTGTGGGTTACCGGATAGTAGGAGCCACTACTTTCGTCGATCTTAATGCGGCTTTTTTTTCGGATGCAAACCAGGTCTACTTCTTCAAATTGCACATGGGGGCCGTTCTGATCGTACTTGATGACGACGTCGTCGGTGAAGGCCATCCAGGCCTGTCCGGAGCTGGAAGCATATAAGATGTTTTCCTTAAAAAAGCGGTCGGAAAATTCGAGGAATACCTGAAATGGTTTGAATTTCCGGCTTTCTACATTGTCCAGTATCTCGTTGATGGTTTCGTGCCAGTTAACAAAACGGAGGTAGACGCATTCATTGGTTTTGATGTTGGTCACTCCGCTGATGTAGTAGCTGAAAAAAGGTTTGGCTTTCAGCTTTTTTTCCAACATGGCATTGGAAGTGTTAATGATCCATTCCATTTCGGGATTGGCGTAGGATCCTTTGTTGACGGCCGACTCGAAATTGTTGTACACTTCGATCAGCTCTGCGTTTTTGCTCTCCGTCATAAATACTTTCAATTCTTTCATAAAAGCATCGGAGTTGTCGGGGAAGCGGTAGTCCTCTTTTGAGAAAACGAGTGTCAGGCTCATCAGAAGAACAATTAGCGTTGAGGTAAATTGCTTAGTCATAAGAGTAAAATTTTTTGAAGACACCGAGGTTTCTTCATTCGTTAGAAAATACAGGCAGTCTCTATATTTCAAGAAAACTTAAAGGCTATAGGTATCCAGCCCCAATACGTGTTGGGTTCCAAAAAAGCGTTCTATTTTCTACCCCGATGGTGATCGGGAGACGGTCCATTCTTTGGACTTGTGCCGTACAACGCTTTGCAAATGTATTGTTGGCAAACCTATAAGGCGGCAGATGGGATGGGTGTTGATGATCCTGTGTGTGGCCCAGCCAATTGATTGTCTAAGCAGTAGACGCAGGATGGTTGCAACCGTTATGGGTTGCTGCCTTAATCTCGGTTGGAAAAGGAATGTTGGGATCGGTTGGTGGGAGGGAGCGCTGCCCGGGTCATTCTATAGGCAACGCCATTAGTCAGAAATTAGCCGGAATGACGAGGGGTTTCAACAGGTCGATGAATCGATGCAAGCCGTTGGGAAACGATTTGCTTTTACCATGTATCAGATAATTCGTAAATGGCAGCATAGCCTTAAACGTTTGCAGGGGCGATTTGCCATAATTGTACCGTTCGTAAATGGGGGATTCTTCGTTGTAGGTTTTCAGCCATTGATCGAGGTCGGTCTGGATGGCTGCTGCATTATTGTACGTTTTGGATCGAAAGGCTTCGGCGTAAAATTCGTTGTTCAGTCGGGTCATAAATTGTTTCAGCGGATTAAATTGCCGGTGATTTTTCGACAAATAATCGATCTCTATGTTCTGTTCAAAAGCAAATTTGCGGTAACGGTGTTGTTTCGTTTTTCCATAAAAACATTTCTCTTTGATCGTTCCTATTTTAAGGATGTGCAGGTTTTCTTTCGCAAAAAAGGGCAGGACAGGTTGCCGGAGCGACTGGACGGCCTCGTCGGAAGTATCCGAGTTACTCAAGCGGATAAACGCCAGGCGGGTATAACTATCCAGTAGTACAAACTGAAATAGATCGCCATAGGAACGGTCGACGGCCACCGGCTCCATGTGGTGCAACAACAGGTGTCCGGGAAAGTAGGCTTCCAACCGGTCGATGTTTTTCATCGATTTGGCTTGTTGCAGGGCTTTGATCTGCCATTCGCTTGGATGGTATCCTTCCTGCAGGATTTTGGTGCCAATGGCTTCGAGCCGTTTTTGAAAATTTTCAAGGTCGTATCGTTGCCATACGGAACGGACGCCGGCGGGAGAGACGGTAATGCCGTCCTTTTTCAATTCATCGCTTGCTTTTAGTTGTCCATAAAACGGTTGTTGGTAAGCCAATCTTACGATGAGCGATTCCACCGATTCCCCTACTCTGTTCTTGAGGTTGGGCTTTTTACGGCTCTTTTCCTGCAAGGCCATCACCCCTCCCCTTTCGTACAGCTCTTTGAAGCGGTAGTAGCTGTCGCGGCTATAGCCCATCAGCTCGCAGGCACGCGATACGTTGCCCAGTTCGTCTACCAGTTTCAACAGGCTGAGTTTGCTTCTCAATATTTTTTCGTGATTAGTCATCTATTCGTTTTTTAAATATGTTTGTAATGCAAATCTACGAATAATTTGTCAGATTACATAATGACTAACAAATAACAAGTTAATCAAATTATATAAATTTAATTTATTTTAATTTATAATATGATTGACACATAATGATTTATGTCATATATTTGGATGAAAAATTTTTTGAAAAAAATTTTGATATTTTTTCATTTAAACCAATTTAATTGCCATCAAAATAATATTTTCGGTATTTTAGCTCGAAAAAATTAAGTATAATTACATACCATATTTAGGGTATATTTTATAGCTGATGTCTGACTTTATCTAAACCAGTTGTCATTGACCAGGAAAAATATCACTTTTTATTCAATTACAAATTTGTTAAGTCTGATTTGATCTTACATATTTTGTTTAAGTTTGTTGCATGCCCTATCAGCCCATGCAAGAGCCTTGTATGGGCAGTATCCAAACGGGCTTTTCCTATTGGCATTGGCTCAATAGTTTACACTGAAATTGCAGTCAAAGTAGTTAAAAAGGGAATTTGCGTTTAAAAAACACCAGTATGGGAGAGCATTTTCAAATGGAAGGGATTGGGTTTGTGGCTTTGTACCTTGCGGCAAATCCTACAAAACCCCATCCGCCAATAATAGCTGCAAATATTTGCGGCTACCGTACTTATTTAAATGTTGATAATCACCAAAGGATTTGACGTCGGTGACAGAGATGGAATAATCACGCACCGGCAGGCCGGTAGCTTTTTCTATCCGCTTTTTGACGTCGGCAAGGTTGGTTATCTTTTTGGCGAAAGCCGGATAATAAGGATTCACAACAAGATGTACCCGAACGCCCTTATCCCTGGCGGCCTTCACCAAACCGGCAAGCGATCGGATGATGGAATCCGTAGCACCCAGGGTATAGTCGGGTTCATTGACGATGTTGGCCTGAAGGAATTCATTGATCTCCCGGTCCAGGAGCCAGTCTTCATCGGACCGTTTCAGGTAGTACATAGCTCGCTGAAAGATTTCGCTATTATTGCGATACAGATGGCTGAGTTGTCCTGCCCGGAATACAGTTGGATCGTTATTGCGGATCAATGTAGCCATATTGTTAGAGTATGGCGTGTAGAGATTAAAACCAGAGATGAGCTGTGGATTGTCGCGGTCGCACATAGACACATCCACGATCATCGTTTTAGGAGCCGGATAGCGTTCGAGATAATCATCGACGAGGGTTTTGGCCAGATCAACGGGCATACCGTTGTAGCTGATATTGAAGGTGGAAGCACCGGTTATCTCCTCGATATAGGGTTGATAAAATATAAGTCCGCGAGAGTTGCCTACCAATAAGATATCGCTTTGGGCCCGCCCTGTATACAGCCTGGAATAACGGAATTGGCTGTCATTCACCACTTGCTTCAGTAGCAGTCCCCCTACCCTGTCACCTATGAAGAAGACGGCTATGACCCCCAATATCCAGAATGCTTTTTTCATTTCTTCAATTTTGGCGAACTACCATTTTGCTTTAAAACTGAAAATAAATAAAGGAGTTCGAGCCAAAAGTACCAAAAAAGGCGATGAGCCACAACAAGCCCGCAAAAGAGATGGCCCGAAACCAGGGATGGGCCAACGTCAGTTGATACATCCGCCATCGGAGGTTGACTATTTCAATGGTCAATAAAATACCGATCAGCAATAACCCCTTGATGACCCAAAATTTGTTGATCACCGACCCAAAGTTGAATTGTTCCAGCGAAGCTATCCGGGCAATGACCTGGTTGGCAATGTCGAAATCGGGAGCCCGAAAATAAATCCAGGCATAACAGGTGCAAAAATAAACCAACGCAATGGCAATGGCGTTTTGCGCCAAAACAGGTATGCGCAAGGCATCCAGCAGCCGGTTCCAAAAAGGCCCTGCCAGCCGTTGCACTACCAGGTAAAATCCATGTAACAGTCCCCATACCACAAATGCCCAACTGGCACCATGCCACAGCCCACCCAACAACATGGTTACAACCAGATTCATATAGGTATACATCACCACTTTATTGGCGCTGCTGCCTCGAAGCCACCAGACCGTAATATTAGCCACCAGCACGTATACGATGATGAGCCACCACCACCCCGTCATGACAATTGAAATGACCAGCGACAGTAATATGAAAAACCAGGAGCCAAAACTCCCGCCCCGGTTGCCCCCCAATGGAATGTAGAGATAATCGCGCAACCAACTAGATAGTGAAATATGCCACCGCGTCCAGAATTCGCTGAAGTTTTTTGAAAAATAAGGTGTCCTGAAATTTTCGGGAAAGTCAAAGCCAAGTATCCTGGCCAGGCCAATGGCAATGTCGGAATACCCGGAAAAATCGCAGTAAATCTGAAAAGAATAAAATACTACGCCAATAGTCAGATGCAAAGAAGAAAATCCGCCCGGAGCTGCAAAACATTGATCGACAAATGGCGCCAGCGAATCGGCCACCGCCACCTTTTTGAAAAATCCCCACAACACCTGGCCCGTGCCGGCAATGAAGCGATCCCATTCAAACCGCCGGTCTTTTTTAAACTGCGGTAAAAAATCGCTGGCCCGCACGATCGGTCCCGCCACCAACTGCGGGAAGAAGGATATAAAGGTGGCAAACCGGATGAAGTCCTTTTCAATGGCTATCTTCCTTTTGAACACATCGATGGTGTAGCTCATCGATTGAAAGGTGTAAAAGGAAATGCCTACCGGAAGTATAATGTTGAGTGTATTCCACGAGGGGTTGAGCCCGATGCTTATCAGCAGGTCGGCAAAGGAGTCGATGAAAAAGTTGAAGTACTTAAAAAAGGCCAAAAAACCCAGGTTGACCACCATACTGGCGATGAGCAGGGAGCGGCGCCGGTTGGGTTCTTCTGATTGCTCCAACCGCAGACCTACAAAATAATCGATCAAAGTCGAAAATACAATGAGGCTAAGAAACCGCCAGTCCCACCAACCATAGAAAAAGTAGGACCCCGTCAGACAGAGCAATAGCCTGGCCCTTCCCCGCAGTGTAAAATACAGCGGCAGAAATGTGGCAATAAAAACCAGAAAGGCAATGCTGTTGAATATCATAGTATGTTAGCGTCGGGGTTGTATGTGTTGTAGGGTTGTGACTGCCCGGCGTCACTGAAACAATTCCGTATATTGGGTCAGCAAAATATCCCGCCAATGCCGGTATCCGCGCCCATTGATGTGGATACCGTCGACGGTGTATTGGGAATCGAGATGGCCGGCTTCGTCAGTGAAGTGGCTGCTCAAATCCAAATAAGTATATCCCAATTGAGATGCCAATTCTCTGACCTGGCTGTTGGTCTTGCGGATATCGTCGTTGCTGATGCGGGTATTTTTGACCTGGTTGTTGACCGGGAGGATGCTTTGCACCAATACCACGGTGTTTGGGGTTTTCGTTTTGATGGCTTGCAGGATGGTGGTGTAGTGTTTTATCACGTATTTGGGCGGGTGGAAATAGAGGTCGTTGACGCCGATCATCAGGCAAACGGCTTTGGGTTTGGCAGCGAGGATGGCGGGTAGCCGCTGGAGGACGCCTTCCGTTCCGTCGCCGGCAATCCCCCTGTTCCTGACATTGGGGTTCGACAACAACTCGGCCCATTCGCCTTGTTCGGTGATGCTGTTGCCGAGAAATACGATGTCGGTGGCGTGAAGAGGGAGTAAGTCCAATTGTTCTTTTCGGTGTTGGTAGAGCCCCGCCAGTCCCCGGTTTTGGATTTTGTACAGAAAATAGTTCCATCCGCCCAGAGACCTGATAAGGATAAAAAATGCAAGTACAAGTGCAATGTTACAAATAATAGAGATCATCAGTAGTTTTCTGTTCATTGTTGGCAGGGCTTTTTCAGAAACACAGGGGTAGATTTACTTCATAAAAAAAGTTTGTTGATTATTTACATCTAAAAACTAAATGTTTTATATTTGCAGCGTGATGACTCCGCTAGCTAGCGGGATGAAGAATTCTTCCATTTTAAAGTTTTTGGCGCAAACGTTTTCATCCCAGCTCCATCTACTTTTTCTTCATCACATCATCTATCGAGTAGCTGCGGCTGTGTTTGGAATGCTTAAAATTTTTATTGGGGTTGCCCATTTTGAACAGAGCCGTCATTTGTTTGAGCACAAAAAACGGAAGACCCCAGATGGCCCGCCAGATCGCTCCCGGGACTTTCGATAGCCACAGGGTCCAGAGGAGGGTGGCTCCAAATATCCCCACCCCCAGCAGCAACGCGACTGCCATTTTTGGCGAAAGCCACCATCCCACTACCATCATTATTATGGCCGCCAACAATAATAGGAAAAGAGGCGGTGAGATAGTCACCAGTCCAAAGTAAAAGCGGTTGAAGTTGAGGCCGACAAGCCCCCGGAGTAGGTGCTGGGAGGAGTTGGGGAGGTTTTGGAAATAGGAAAAAAGCCAGCGGCTGCGTTGGGTTTCGACCTGGGTGGCGCTGACCACTTTTTCGTCGTACACCACGGCGTCCCAGGCATAACTGATGGTTTCTCCGTTGGCCAAAAGGAAGTTTTGCAATATTTTATCTTCCTGCAACATTTTTTTCCACTTTTCTTTTCCTTCTACAATCTCCGGGCTACGGAGGTAACGCCAGTACAAATCCGTTTTGACGGCCATCCCCGACCCGGAAATGACCGCAGACGATCCGATCAGGTAGGTGGCGTACCGCTCGATGTAGTTTTTGTAAAATTCGCCGGTGGCATCGGCGCAGGCATAGACGGTATCGAGGTTTTTGGCGGTGCGCTGCCCCTGAATAGACCGGCAGCCATTGTTGGCGTATTGGTTGATGACAGCCAAAAATTCCGGGTGAGCCAGATTGTCGGCATCGAACACTACGGTGTAATCGTGTGGCTGGCGGAATCGCTCCATGGCATAGATGATGGATTTTGCTTTGAGCCGAAGCGGCGGGTCGGGGCGGAATACGGTCAGTTGGTCATGGGTCAAGTTGAAGTCGGTCAAGTTGCATTCATCGGCCATGAGGTAGATATGGCAATGGTTGTACGACTGCTGGATCAAGGACTGTATGAGCGGTTTGGCAATTTCGGCATTTTTGTAGGCAGTAATGATGCATCCGTAATTGTATTGTTGAAATCCATGATCAGAGGTCGAAACCGGTTTGATTTTTTCCTTCGACAACAACGATCCCACAACGGTTAAGGTAGGCAATACCAGGAAGAAGAGAATAGCTGTCGCCAAAACGAGATATATGATGATAATGATGCTCATGTCGATCTAGCTAGAAGGTTGAGATAAAGCGGTGTTGACCCGGTTGGTGTCCGGTTGTTCATTGCCTCTTTTCAATAGCAGGTTCCACCCGATGGCTTTCCAAAACGCTTTTAGTTGGGTGAGTTGTCCTTTGAGCAAATACCGGATCGAGTTTTTGGGGATGGTCAAAAATAACAAGAAAATGGTAAAAACCAGGAGATGGTACCAACGTTTGTTGCGGCGCATAAAAAATATGCGATTGCGGTTGAGGTAATAGGTTTTGAGGGGGCTCATGGCGCCAATGGAGGCCGATTCTTTGTGGTAGATGCGGGCTCGTGGCTCCACATATACGTCAAAGCCCGCCCGACGGATCTGTTCGCACCAATCGAGTTCTTCGTAGTATAGAAAAAACGGTTCGGGCATCATTCCCACTTTTTCGACGACGTGCCGGGGTATCATCATGGCCGCGCCGTGAGTATAGGCCGTTGGGGTGGGTTGGGTGTACTGGCCGATATCCAACTCCTGGGCGCCGATGGTGCGGTTGCGGGCGGTGAAGGGGTGTACGGGGGTGGTACCTGCGTATTGAATGAGGTCGGTATCGTGGTCGTGTTGGTCGGGGTGGTAGCATATCAGCGGGGAGGCAATGCCGAGGTGGGGTAGTGATTCAAAAAGTTGTAGCATTGTTGTTATACATCCTTCGGGGATTTCGGCGTCGCTATTGACCAGGAAAAAATAGTCGCCGGTAGCCATTTTGATGCCGAGATTGTTACCCCCCGAAAATCCGAGGTTGGTGTTGCTATGCAGAAAAAGCACTTCGGGGTAGTGCCGACGGATATAGGCTTCGGGGTTGGATTGGGAGGCGTTGTCGATGAGGATGACCTCGTGAGGTTGGCAGTTCAGTTGCCGGATGGAGTCGAGCAACTGGCAGGTTACCTCCAACTGGTTGTAGTTGATGGAAATGATGGAAACCGTTGGGTATTTCTCCTGCATGTTTAAGAGTAATCGGCTTGGCCCCTGCAAGGTGTCGATGGTTCGCTACCGTATGTGAGCCGTGGGTCTTATTCCCCCTTTTGGATCATTGCCGGAATCGTTTTGAGTAATATCTTGAAATCGAGCAAGATAGACAACTTTTTTGCATATTCAATATCCAGGCCAATCCGTTCTTCGGTCGAGAGGTTTTCCTTCCCTCCCGGGGCCACCTGCCAGAGGCCCGTGATGCCTGCCGGAGCGAGGAAGCGGCCGGCCCATTTGTCCTGGGTGATCACTTCGGCTTCGTAGAGGGGCAGTGGGCGATTGCCAATGATGGACATTTCGCCTCTGAGCACGTTGAGCAGTTGAGGCAACTCGTCGAGGCTGGTTTTTCGTATGATGCGTCCGATAGGTGTGATACGCGGGTCGTTTTTGAATTTGACAAAGGAGCCGTCGTAGAGGTTGAGGTGTTTCATTTGTTTGACCATCTGGTCGGCATTTTGGTGCATGGAGCGAAATTTGAAGAAATCGAATTCGCGGTATCCCTGGCCTATGCGTTTCGAGCGGTAGATGATGGCCCCCCCGTCAAGTTTGATGCAGAGGGCTATGAGCAGAAGGATGGGGCTCAGGCAGAGGATTACAATAAGAGCTACCGCAATGTCGAACACTCTTTTGATGAGGGGCGTTTTGTAGCGAAAAGAGGGGCGGACGGTTGGTTTGTCGGTATCATTGTGGAAGTTCGCCTTGTGTTGGTCAAGAAAATCGAGGCGTTTTTTGAGGTCGGGCCAGTTGACGGGTTCGGTATAGCAGTCATCGATTCCCATTTTCAATGCCTTGCTGATGGGCATGTCAAATGGATCAGACGATACCAGAATAAAAGGGATGTGTTGGTGCTGCGGGTGGTTTTGTAGTGTTTGCAGGAATTGGAATTCGTTGTCTTTCAGCAGGCTGTAATTACAAATGATGGCATGGGGTAAAACGTCATTTTGCCCATTGAGCCATTGGCTGGCGTCGGTAGTGTTGGCAAATTCGGCAAAGTGGTAGTATCCGTCTTCGTCCTGTTCATTGAGCAGTATGTAGGCATAATTGTCAAAGCCCAATACCATGATGGTCCGTACCGAAGTAACGGTTTTGGTAGAGATTCGTTTCATTGTAAGTTTGGTCGTTTACAGGTCGGCGCTTTTGGCCCCGCCTGTTGTGTTAAGGTGTAAGTTTTGGTTGCCTTTTAAGGGGCAGCCCTTTGTGCGTTTTGGTTTATAATGTTATTAATTTTTGATTTTAATTCTTGTGGTTTAAAGGGTTTTGTGAGGTATCCTTTGGCCCCCAATTCAAGGCATTTTTCCTGAAAAGAACTGCTTGATTCGGCCGAGACGATGAGTACCGGCAGGTTGGAGAAGAAGCCACTGGTGCGTATGCTGTTCAAAAAGTCCATCCCGTCAAAATGGGGCATGCTCATATCTAGTAAGATGAGGTGCGGAATGTTGCCACCGCTGAGCCATGCCATGCCCTCCATGCCGTCTTTCACAGTTTCTACATTGAAATCCGCACCCAGATACTTAGCCAGCAGCATTCTCATACTTTCCTGATCCTCTATGATTAGTATGTTTTTTTTCTTGTTCATTTTTTGTTCTTCATTGGGGGCATTGGTCTGTTTTTTTGCCTGGCCCCGCCCCGCCCCTTGATCCCCTGAAGGGGAGATCCGCCCGCTGGCTTCTGAAGGGGAGATCCACCTGTCGGGATGAGTTATCCAAATGAGGCCGCTATCCGCTATTTCCAAATTGGAAAGCCAGATCAATGGGAATCCCGTTCCATTCCTTTTCAGAAAAGCTGATGAAACAGGTTTATTGACAGTGGGTTACCGGTTAGTGGAATAATCGGTTGCCGATTGTCAAAACAGGATTAAAGTTTAAGGCTAGTAACTAGAATGGGGGTCAATTGCTCGGGGAGGGAACTTTGTTCACTCTTCAAATCAAAGTCTGTATATGTATGCAGGGGTTAAATCGCCAGGACGCCACCATGAATGACAAAAGGCGAACGCAAATATACACAAAATTGGGTATTTATAATCAATAACCCAAATATTTTTTAGGTTCATGACCACAATAATATGTATCAGATTGTTTTGAAATGGAATTCGTCTTAAATTTTGCATCAATTTACGTACGACGAATTGTGGAGGGGTTATTATTCGATGTTGGCGAATCGTTTTCACCAAAATTACAAAATTATGGTGCCTTACTGAATATAAAGCAATACATTTGGTGAATCAACGATGCAAATATCCTGAAATTATTACAATATAGGCATTACTAATCAAGGGTATTTTCTATATATATTCTTTGGGTATTTGTATTTTTCCTGAAAATCAATGCAATAATCAAACTTTTGGAATCTCTTTAGCACAGGTTTTGTAAGAAGCTGTCTGAATTTTGCTGATGTATGTTATGTTGTCTTTGACGACATAACCCGGACTGCTTCAAAAAACGAAAAAGTTTGAGCATGTCTTTATTAACCGTCGCGTTTTACGTCTGTTTATTCATCGTCTTTTACACCTATCTGGGGTATGGGATGGTGTTGTGGTGTTTGGTACGGTGGCAGAGGTGGCAGCAGGGTGGCGCCTTTTCCGTTGACGACTTACCGGATGAGGCCCTTCCCGAAGTGACTTTTGTGGTGGCAGCCTACAACGAAGCCGATTATATGCCCGCCAAAATCGAGAATAACCTGGCATTTGACTACCCCCGCGATAAAATCCAGTTTCTTTGGGTTACCGACGGCTCTTCCGATGCTACCCCCGATATTTTGCGACAATACAATTGGCCGAAAGGCCTCCAAAACCGGGTATTCCATGAAGCAGCCCGAAGGGGGAAGATAGCAGCGGTGGAGCGGATCATGCCTTTTGTGACGACGCCCATCGTCATCTACACCGATGCCAATACATTTGTCAATGAAAATGCCATTCACAATATCGTACGGCACTATGCCGACCCAACAGTGGGTGGAGTAGCTGGTGAAAAACGCATCTACGTAAAAGGGCAGGACGCAGCCTCTGCCGCAGGCGAAGGTTTTTACTGGCGCTACGAATCCACCTTGAAACGGTGGGATTCCGAACTGTATTCCGTGGTAGGGGCCGCCGGCGAATTGTTCAGCATTCGCACCGAACTGTTTGAGCCGGTTCCGCAAGACACCATTATCGAAGATTTTTTTATGACCCTGCGGATCGCAAAGAAAGGTTACCGCATCCGTTACGAACCCGATGCCTTTGCAGCCGAGACGGCCTCCGCCTCCGTAAAAGAGGAACTGAAGCGAAAGATCCGCATAGCGGCCGGAGGGCTTCAGGCGATTTACCGGTTGTCGCCACTGCTCAACATTTTCAAATACGGTTTGCTTAGTTTTCAGTACATTTCGCATCGGGTTTTGCGATGGACATTGGCTCCGTTGGCGCTCCTTGTTTTGCTGGTTGTAAATGTGGTGTTGGCTTGGGATGGGGCTCCACTTTATGTGGGATTTCTGGTAGCCCAAATCGCTTTCTATCTGATGGCAGCCATTGGCTATATCCTGGAAAAACGGGCGATCAAATTCAAGGCCTTTTTTATTCCCTACTATTTCTGTGTGATGAATTATGCCGTTTATCGGGGATTCTTTCGCATCGTCAATGGACGTCAATCTGTGCTCTGGGAACGGGCTCGGCGGGGGTGAATGTTGTTGATTTGCTGATTTGCTGATTTGTTGATTTGCTGATTCGTGCCGTGAAGGCGAAGCGATAGCGTAGTCCCCCGTATCAAGTCCGGGGCAGGCTTTCATGGTGCTGATCCCGAAACGAGTTCGGGACAAGTTCTACCTTCACTTCGTTCCGGCAGACAAGTAGATTTGTTGATGCATGCGCAGAAGGCGCCGGTCAGGAGACCGAGCGCTGGCATTGGGACGAGCCTGATCTTTGTCTTGAAAATGACCTTTGGCACGGGACAGATCGAAGAAATATCCCTTTTTATCGAATAGAGGGGCGAAGGTATTTGAATCGGTGTTATATTGCGTTGTAAATAATTCAAGTACCTAAGTCTGGTTATTCAAAATTTCCCGAAAGGGCTCCAATTCATCACCTCAATTTTCTGAAACATGATTTCTATCAAAAATCTAAGCTGCTTATTAGTAGTTGTATTGCTGCTGGTCAGCAGTTGTTCTAACAATCAACTCCCGGATGACGCACTCCGACAAGTACCCGACCATGTAAGCTCCGTCACGGCCTTCAACATGGATAATTTGCTGCAAAAGGCAGACCTCGAATACATCCAAAGCCTCGACTTTTACAAAGACGGCATGGCCAAACTCCAGGAGGAGCAGCCCGAGTTGGCTGCCATTATGAACAACCCCTTCCTCTCCGGGGTCGACCTGACGAAAAATGCCTACGTGGTCATGGAGCTGGACAAGGAAATGCCCGACAAAGCCCAGTTTGGCGGATTGGTTTTTTCTATAAAGGATCCGGTCAAATTTTCAGGCCTGCTCCAAAAGGTTGCCCAAAAAGACGCGACCCAACGAACGGATTTCAAGTTTGTGCAAAACAGAGAGGTGCTAATCGCCTGGAACGACGAGTTTGGAATAGTGGGGGGCGGCTCGAAAGACATGGACCTGGAGGCTTTCGTTCAACCCTATTTCGACGCGGAACGTAAAACTCCTGTTACAGACAATGCCGACCTGGCCAAATGCCTGGGTAAAGAGTACGACATCGCTGCCTGGCTCAACTCCAATGTCCTTTCGGAAAATGAGCAGTTGGCAACAGCCGCAAAATATGTGGGCATTAGCAAAGAAGCACTGAAAGAAAATTATTTCCACTCCTTTTTGAATTTTGAAGAGGGCTACATCGAAGGTAATTCCAAACATTATCTGAAAAAGGAATTGACCAATGACCTCAAACTTTTTTTCAAAAAAGGCGTGTCGAAAGACCTGGCTAAATACATCCCCGGCGACAACCTCGGCATGGTACTCGGCGGAGCCATCGACCCCAAGGGGATCTACCAGGTGATCAGCGAAAAAACGGGAGGCACCTCCACCGTCAACATCGCACTGAAAAAATACGGCTTTACCTCCAAAGACCTCACCAATGCCTTTAGTGGTGACGTGGCAGTGGCCGTCTATCCTCAAAAAGATCAGCCACCCGTTGGACTGATGACGGCCTCGATCGGCGACCGAAAATTGTTCGACAAATTCGTCGACCTGGCCACTGAATTTGAAGTGCTCCTTCCCCAGGGCGATGGATTGTATCGCGTACAGGATGCTCCGTTCGATGATGGACAATCGAATTTGCTGATCACAGATGAAGTATTTTTTGTGTCCAACAATCTGGCCCTTTTGGAAAAAATAAAATCAGGAGGCTATGCCCCGGCCGAGCGCGTGTCGAACGATGTGTTCAGCACCCTTTCGGGAAATTCCATGGGCGGATACATCGACTTCAATGCCATTAAAGACCTCGCAGGCCGCATCGATGAGATGCCTTTTGAAACTGCCCGGATAAACGCCGGCCTGACCTCTTCTTCCCTGAAAATGGAGATGAAGAACAAGGAGGTCAACAGCCTGAAGGCCTTGTTTGGCCTGCTCAATGAGATGTACCTGAAGGATAAGGCGCAACAGGAAAAACGCGAAGAGGCCAGGGAGGAAACAGAAGTACCCGCCCCTCAGGAGATTTGATGGTCGGCTGATGAGCTTTTGTGGTTTCTGCACGCTAAGTAATGCTCAAAAAATAACTTCCTCGTTTATGGCTGCCTCTTTTGGCACTGCACTTCGTTAAAAAGCCTCGCCGATGCTAAGGCATCGCCTACGTTTTTCGCCTCGTTCAGCACCAAAATAGTCTACCCAAAATCGGGAATTTATTTATTACGCATTACTAAACTTTCCAGGTTTTTTGAAACCTGGAAAGTTTTTTTTATCGGGCTACAACAAATGATCGAAAAGCACAGTTGCCTCCCTGGCATATACCCATCGTATAGCCGCCGTTTGAATATCCTTGAAGGTCGAGTGATTTTTGACGATCGCCACCGAGCCATTTTTCAGAGTGTATCATCTGTCCGTGGGCATTGTATATACTGAGTTGGCCTGGGTCGGAAATTTTTTCATCCAGAAAGATTACCAGGCGGTGTTGGCTGGGATTGGGCGCAATGTGGAAGGAAAAGGATTCTGCCGCCGGGTTGAGGGTATTGGTGGCGATTTGGTAAGTCCGGAAGATTCGGCGTCTGTTTTTCCAATCATTGATATTGTCATCCCATCTTAGCCAATGCTCAAAGATTAGGTTAGAACGGGTATCATACCCATAGTAATAATAGTATTGATTAACCCAGATGGAATCATCCCAGTTCTGATATTGGGAATATGTAGTGTTATTTTCGCTATCGAAGCCGAAGTTCCGTCGGTTATCAGAAATCCATTCACCTTCGTTCCATTCTTGTCTCAACCGCAAGGTCAGGTTATTATTTTCATCGTACGAGTATTCATATTTTGAGATGTTTTCCCAATTAGTACCTTCCAATTTTTGATTTAACTCCGATATTAAATTACTGTTCTCATCGTATTGATACTGTTTTCTGCCTGTATTTGTCCAATCGGTGCCATCCCAATACAGATTTAACTGTAAAACTCTGTTTTCATTACTGTCGTACTCAAACTGAAGCAGGTAATCATTTTGCCAATTGGCTCCATCCCATTCCTGAAATAACTGAGATGTCCTATTATCGTCCACATCATATTCATTTATATATTTACATTCGTTGTTCCAATTGGTCCCGTTCCAATTTTGGAATAAATCCACCGTCAAATTATTGTTTACATCGTATTGAAATAGACCCCGGTATAAATCGAACCATTCGGTTCCATCCCATTCTTGAGACAAGGAATGAGTACGATTTTGGTTTCCATCGTATTCATATAATGATCTTGATTGATTGTACCAAGTTGTACCAGACAATTCTTTTCTAAGAATCTCAACTAATAAGTTTTCATTATTGTAAATATATTTCGAGGAGTCTCTGATGGTCCAACTACCACCAAACCAAATGTCATATTTTGCTCCAATTAAAAGATCATCGCCACCTCTGAGATTGACTTTTGGTGAGTCAAATTTGATGGGTATGGAATCCAGTTCTGTAAAGCCAAGGGGTTCGGGTTGCAGATAATCGTCTCCGAAATGTTGCGATGACAATGAAATGGGGCTTAATATTGCTATCAAGAGTAGAGATAAGTAGATGATATTATTTTTCATATTAGAATGGCTTGCCAAATGTCGACGGATTTATGTGTGTAAAGATATGATTTTGCGGGCACAAAACCTGGAAAGCTCCGGTGAAATACATCCCTGTAATTTTGCGTTTGTCCGTTATCAGACCCGTTTTCCGCAAAACGGCATTTTCATAAAAAAAAAGAAAGAGAAAAAAACTGCATAGCTTAGCGGAATAATCAAAACACCCACTAAAAAAATGCTATGCAGCAAGAAAAATCGTATAAAAGTTACTTTACAGACTTATTAGAAAACCTAAGCGACCCACGAGATAATAGAGGAAAACGTCACAATTTAGGTTTTATTTGTGTCTGTGTGATACTAGCAATAATGAATGGTCGGCTATACCCCACGGCTATACAAAGGTATATAAAAAATCGACACGAGGAATTATGCGAACAACTAGGGCACGAGAGCGAAAAAGCAATATCGCTAAGCCAGTTACTTCGCCTGTTACGCATAGTAAACTGGGAAGAATGGAATGAAATTAACCTAAATCATTTCAACAAGACAGTTACTTTTTCAGCTACACAAGCGGCTGAACACTGGAAAAGCGTAGATGGAAAAGAGTTAAGAGGAAGCATAGAGGAAGGAAAAACAAGAGGCTTGAATGTTGTTCGTGCAATCGGACATGAGGATAAAATCGTACTAGCTCAGCGGTACTATGATGGTAGCAAGGAAAGCGAAAAGCTAGAAGTTCGCCAAATGGCAAAAGAGGAACTTAAAGGAGACTCCATCACCGCTGACGCCCTACATTGTGAACCGGAATTATTGAATATAATAGAAGCTAATGCAGGGAAATACATTGTACAAACTAAAGATAATCAGAAACTTATGCGTGAAGAGTTAGAAGCAGCAAGCAGGTATTTGCCGATGCAAGGTAGCTATACTACTCATGATAAAGGCCACGGTAGAGTAGAAAGTAGAACCTATCAGTCCTATGATTTACGACATCCCCTATTTGAGGATTGCTTAGATGAGCGTTGGCAAAATGCAGGTATTCGTAGTTTAGTCGTCTGCCATCGTAAATTTACAATACTAAAAACAGGTGAACTACAAGAGCAAACTTCTTGGTATCTGAGCAACGATAGCCATGTAGAGCATGATGACCAAAATTTAAAAACCATTGAGTGGGGCAATGCCATTCGAGCACACTGGGGAATTGAAAGTGACCACTATGTTCGAGATGTTACTTTGAAGGAAGATTTTCTAAAAATCAAACAACATCAAATTCAACAAATCATGAGCATTTGTATCTCTGCTGCTGTTATGCTGTTTAGACAATTGAATGTCACAAATATTCAAGCAGCAACTGAAACTTTTTCTGATAACCCTAGCCCTGTTTTTGACCAATTAAGGGCTATCAAGTTTTTATGAAAATGCCGTTTTTTCCGCAAAGGAGAATAGCCTCCTTTTCAAAAAAAGGTTATATTTGTCTGTGTCTACTTTTCAATACATCAAAACGCCTTTATTATGAAGCAAATTACGCTGTTATTATTCGCCGGACTGTTTGCCGGACTGTTTTACTCCTGCAATAAAGACAAGGGGACCGCCACCATCACCTATCAGGAGGCCACGGCCATCTACGGTGATCTGGAAGAGGTGCGCCAGCAACCTTTAAATGTGGCCACCCGCCCTATTGACAATCCCGGAAAAGTGTTTGTGGGGGCTGATTTCATCCTGTTGGGAGAAGAAGAACAAGGTGTACACGTAATCGATAACTCGGACATCAATAATCCACAATTTGTCAATTTCATAGAGATTCCGGGCAACCGGGAGTTTTTTGTAGAAGGCGATTATTTATATGCAGAAAGCTATTACGATTTGATGAAAATCGATGTCAGCGACCTGAATAATGTCCAGTTGGCAGGCCGGGCCAACAACCTGTTTCAGGAGCCCCTGACCAACGATAAGGGAGAAACCCTCCTCGGATTTTCTTACAAAGAGGTGACCCGCGAAGTGGACATCGACAGCGACCTGTATACCCAGATTCTGGCCGACCAATATGTGTACCTCGACTTTGCGAAAAACATCATTCCCAAATCGGCCGTGCCTTCTTCTTTTGCCGGCAACAGCAACCAGCAAAGCGGCACCGTCAACCGGATCACTTACAGCCAGGATCACGTATACGTCATCAACTTCAACCAAATGGCCATCGTCGACAACCGAAATGGCGATTTTACGCAAGTGGCCTCCCCTACCCAACTGGACTTCCCGGATGATATGGAAACCATTTTCCCCTACGAAGACAAACTCTTTGTGGGTTCCCGCTCGGCGATGAATATCTACGACGCCGCCAGTCCGCGCCAACCCACCGACCTGTATCAATTCGATCATGCCACTTCCTGCGACCCGGTTTATCCGGTCGACGACGTGGCTTACATTACCTTGCGTACGGGCGATTTTTCGGAATGTCCCGGTCATACCAACGCCCTGGTAGTACTCGACATTGAGAATTTGAACTCCCCAAGCGAAGTGGAAGAAATCTCGATGAGAAGCCCGTATGGTATGAGTTTGTACAACGACCTGTTGTTTGTAGGTGAAGGCGAAAACGGCTTGAGCGTATTCGATGCCTCTGACCGCAAAGACCCCGATCTGGTGAAAAAATTTGATGATATTGCCGCTTTCGACATCATCCCCCACCCTGCCCATCAGGGGTTGATACTGATCGCAGGGCCGGATGGGCTTTCGCAGTTTACGATGGATGGCGCTATGGAGCTTTCGCTGAATAGTCAGATTGATTATTAGTGACTCTGATCCGATCAGCAAATGATGACCACCATTTTGAATAGAAAATCATTATTGATATGGGTGGCGTTGTTCTATATAGGGTACAATGGCTTCGGACAATCGGGTTCCGGAGCCATTGTGTATTGTAAGGACGGCTCCATTTACAAGGGAGAGATAACGGCGGAAAGCGATCAGACGCTGAGTCTGGTGATTTTCACGTTGGATACCCTTGAGTTGCAGAAATTCATGATACGTCGGATAAAGCGGGCGGAGGATAACCTGCTGTTGCCGGATGGGCGGACACATCCTACGAAGGGATTGTTTTTTAGCGCCAAGCTGGGGCTCAACCTAGGGAGTGCTTTCAGTGCGGAAGACCTGCCTTCCGTCCATATGGAGCTGATGATGGGTCACCGCCTAAACCGGCGGTGGACGGTGGCTGGCGGGCTGGGCGCCGAAAATAATTCTATCGATGTGGGGGGATTTGTGGTGGAGACGGAGTTTGTATCGTTTTTTGGCTATGGCCGATATTATATTACCAATTCCCGGAGGCGGCTGTTCACCTATGGTCGTGTGGGGTATGGCTTTGGGGAAAAGGAGGACAACACGGACCGGATCACGCAGTCGGGTGGCTGGAATGGACAAATCGGCGCAGGGTTCCACTTTCCGTCGCGTAGGAGTACGACGTTTGTGATCTCGCTGGGCTATTATGTCCAGATGACGAATGGGACGGAGATATTCCTCGACAGTATGGGTAGTGAGGTGCTGGTGGACTATGACGTATTTATACAACGCCCTTTGCTGAAGGTGGGGGTGGAATTTTGGTAATTAGGGGTAGTGTTTCCTTTTGTTTTTTTTCAAAAAAATGGAACTATACTTGCCTGTTATACCTTGAATGTGTTATATTTGCGTCGCTTTATGAAAATTTTCTTGCGGAAGTAGCTTCCCGATTGTTATCGGGAGTAGAGCACGATATAAATTTTTATTTTTTTATAAAAAATTTCCTTGCGGAAGTAGCTTCCCGATTGTTATCGGGAGTAGAGCACGATAATAAATTTTTATTTTTTGTAAAAATTTCCTTGCGGAAGTAGCTCAGCTGGTAGAGCACGACCTTGCCAAGGTCGGGGTCGCGGGTTCGAGTCCCGTTTTCCGCTCCAATTTTTTTAGTAGGAAAACTATTTTTGACTTTTTACCTTACAGTGGCTGATTGGTCGCGCCTACCTAACGGCAGGCAGGGGTTCGAGTCCCGTTTTCCGCTCAAAAGGAGCCTTCATTTTTTTGAGGGCTTTTTTTCAATGTGCCCGGATGGTGGAATTGGTAGACACGCCGGACTTAAAATCCTGTGGCCTTCGGGCCGTGCGGGTTCAAGTCCCGCTCCGGGTACAATAAATGGTCGTAATGAGTTGACAATCAGCTTTTTACGGCCATTTTTCGCAAAACAGGTACAACAATGGTACAACATTTTGCTTTTTAGGGCCTTTTGTACCCCCCTCCTTTTGGTTTATTGAAGTGTTTTATAGTGCTTTAGTTTAGCCTTTACCTACCTATTTTGAGCGTAAGCTTACGATTTTCACAGATTTAGTTCACTTTTTGTACCCTTCGACATGAGTAATAGAGTAACAATTTGAAAGAGTAAACGCCTGCTGGGGAAAGCGTTCTCAACCTCTTACTCTCAACAAAGGCAAAGTTTCCCAGTGAATGAAAGGCAGTAGTCGTTTTTTGTATCGTCCCAATTCGGAAAAATAGATCACGTTATGTACTTCTTCTTCCGGGGCGAAATGCTGGTCGGCATAGCAGGGCGATTGGTAGTTGGGAATAATGCCGAAATTGTCTTGTCCCAATAGCCTGATCCGAACGCTTGCGGGTTCAACAATGGTAATTGGTAATCCGGCATCGTGAAGGGCTAAAAACATTTTTATAGTTTCGGCCAAGCGAGTAGTTGCATGACCGTATAGTTCGACTACAAAACCTTCTTTGTGAGAATAAGATGGTTGTTGAACTCGCATGCCGATATGGGTAGTGTTACCACCGCGTTTATTTCCCAGGGATGGCCGCCGCGCTCTCTTTTAGGATGACTGCCGTCCAACCAATCTGCAAATTCTTTTTCAGACTTTGGATCAATATCGAGCAAGCCTTCGTGGCGACCATCGGCAAAGCGTTTATATAGCTCTCTTCCGGATTTGGAACTATCCAGATCGTCTTTTTTAGCAGCAGCGGCGATGTAAGCTATTTTGCAATAGTTGAAATATTGGTTGGCAGTCATGGAAGTTGCCAGGCCTGTTTCGGAAGGATAGAAATGTCCCTTTTCCACCAATTTGATAAATTGTTTTGTCCTTGCCTTGCCAACTGCTTTGTCGAGTCGGTAGAAATCAGCAAAAGTAGCACGAACAACACTGCCAGGGATTGTACCGTATCGATATTCCAAGGGGTATTGCTCATAGACCACTCGGTTGCACTTCATCCAGTTTTTTTCCGTAGCTGCCAACCATTTATTTGCAGCGGTTAAAACTTCAGTCCATTCCTTTACATTTTCTTCATAGGGCTCAAGCTGCTGATGGTGTGAAAATTGGTTAGAAGAAAAACGCACCTGTCTTCCGTTTTCAACTTCCAGCGAACCGATGTCTTCCTCATCTGTATGCAATTGGAAATAGAGCGTTTTTCCATATTTCAATACAGATAGAAAATGCCATTTTCTTCCAGATACAGGAAACAGGATTTTCCAAACTGGGTCTCTGCCTGATAGAGTGTAGTCAAAACGTTTTATGGCTTTGGCAAAAGAGGTGGCTTGTTTTTGTAGTGATGTTGATTTCTTCATTGAAACAGTTTTATCAACGATGCATGTTTGTAGTGACAAAGGTAGTAAGACTCTGGGAGCAGTTTAGAGAAATAGATTAACTCAAGTGATATATAAAAAGTATTCCCTGATAGATCAACATCAGGGAATTACCAAAATTTGGATTAGATAAACAAAAAACTGTATCAATCTCCTATCAGAACAGAAGAGTAACCTGTTGCAATTATTCCTCCGTGTGAAGTCGTATCTCCTATTCTACATGCAGATTTACCAGCTATTAATACCGACTTTGAACCGCTGTTAATGGTATCGATAGGTCCAACACATTGGGCTTTATCTCCTATTCTGCCAGCTAAGAGTCCTCCTATCAATACACCATGATTAGTCCCCATCAAAATTGACCCTCCCACATGAGGTTTCATGCCTTCAACCATTGGGCAGGTATGCATATCTTGAACTCGTGCTGCTGGCTTCATAGTTCCAGTTCTTTTGATGAAATGAGATGACCGTCTTGTTTTACATAATTGACAAATGACACTTTTTCATATTCGTTTGATAGTTTATAAACTTCAAAGTCTTTTATTGTTTTCAATATTCGCATTAGGTGAATTAGCATTTCTTCAACTTCATTGAAAAAAGGAAATACATTATGATGATCGTATTGAAAATAAATGATTTTAGCTAGATGTTGATTTACCTTTGTCAAGGAAATTTGACCATAGTCCTCCAACACTTTAAATGCATTTTCATTTTTTGATTGAGTCAAAACACCAACAGTACTGAAAACTGAACGGGCTAATTTTTTAAAAAATAGAAAGGAGTATATAGGCGCCAAATTAACATACAATAGTTCGTACTCATCTATATTTTGACTTAAAAAAGAGGTTATCGACATTACTAATTTATCTATCCTAACGTCGCTACAATTTAATTGAATTTCTTTTCCCAAAACAAATAACTCTAATAGCACTTGCTTGAATTCAATGTGAAGAGACAAGAGTCGTTTATTTTGTTGAATTTTAGAACAAGGGGGAATGTAGTTTTTGTCAACCATAAAATCATTTTCCCTCAGCTCAATTTGTGCAATGGGGAGAACGTCCAAAGACAAACGTGATTCACTCCACAATGTATCAGGAACCAGATTCAAAACACATTTTGACTTGTAATAAGGAGAGAATGGTTTTTGATCGGGTTTAAAGTCAATATTCTCCTTACCTCCCTTGTAGCAGGCTACAAGCCAAAATTTCGTATCTTGGGAGGATTGAATCTCTTCAAAATCCGAATTTAATATTATCTCTTTTTCCTCCAATATTTTTCCTGATGAAGTAAGGGCGATTAAGTTCCTAACCGATATGGCACCTGATGGAGTAATGCAAATATCTAGTTGCTGATTGTCTTTGTGCGATAATAATCCAAATTTATAGTTCAAGGGCATTATTTGGTAAAAAAGGTAATCAACATAGTCATATGTTAGTTCATCCCTTATTGTTAAATCTTTATCCGTCAGGATTTGTCCTGATATCCAGTTTTTTCTTTGCGAGATAAAGTCTTTCTGTTTACTCATAAATACGTATTTAGTGTTAAGCAGGTGTCATAATACTTGGCTTTTTGAAGTATTGATATCTTTAGAGAAGTGTGCTATTTTCAAATAGTGTTTTGCCTGATGATTTATTAAAGTTCGTTCTGCAACAATAGTGTCGCTGTCTTTAAAATGAAGATCTGAAATTGATTGCTCATAATCCAATGGCTTGGCCATATTTAACATAGAGCTTAACTCCTGGTAAAACCGCCAACCGAATTTCTCATTTTTTCTAAGTTTATCTAAAAATACTTTATCAAGGATTGCATGAAAAACATCTTTTAGAGGCTTAGTTCTAGGTGCATTAATACAAACTTCAATTGTTTTTTCTCCTTCCTCATAAAGTGGGATCATGAAAATCAACTCAAGGGTATCTTCTATTTGAAATGAAGGGGCGGCATCTGACTGAATCCAAACAGGCATATTTTTCTCCTGATGTTTGTGCCATAATTCATAGCACAAATAAGGCAGTCCAATAGACACAAGTGGAAGCGTTAATGTTAAAAGTACTTCTTTTGATAGTACTTCTAACGTAGGATCAGCAAACAAAAACAGTCCAATAGCACAAAGGAAATATATTGCTAGAAATTGAAGTAATCTTGATGTCAAAGACATATATCCCATTCGGGTTGAAAACAAGTAAAAAGCATTAAGAAATCCTATAACAAAAAAACTGCTAACCAATAATACAATTTCTGTCACTGGATTCCAGATATAGACATTAGTAATAATCCCCAAAATTATCCCTGAAATAATTGACAATAAAAAAAGAAAGCCTTCAGGTAGCTTTAACGGAGCGATCTTTTTGCTTCTCCAGAAAAGAAATAAACATAAAATTGCTTCAAAGAAAAAGAACAAACTCAGTAGTGGCATAAACTTAGTTTATTTTGTTTATCTAAAATAATACTCCAAAAGGGACACCTTTCCATGTTAAAGGACAATCTCACCTACCCTTTGATCCGGAACATGTTTTCTTATGCCATATACCCGATCCACTGGTAATAAAAAATCACAGAGCAAGTCAATTAATTTAGAAATCCGGGAAAAATTTAATTTCTCATTTTCTTGTCCACTTCCAGAGGACTCTGTTATTTTTACTGCAATAATTAGTCGTTGTTTTTCGTGTTTGGACTCCAATGGCACAAGCGCAGAACTGCCGCCTAAGACAGATTCATTCAATTTAATTTGTCTTTCAAAAATTTGGTGATATCGAGATGTTCTTTCTAGTGTAATCTCAACATCATTTCCCGTTAGCCATCTAATTAAATTTTCCAAATAGCTGATATCTCCTTTAACCTTGTGACAGTAAGGAAGGACTTTAAGAAAATTGATAGATTCATACGCTGTCAACCAATCTGGCAAATCCCAATTACTTTTCAAAAAAAAAGTTATCGGCCTCTATACACTTTCGCCTATTCAAAATCAATTTAATTTTGGTTCGAAAAAACATTTGATTATATGCGTAAAACATAGCATTTATCTGTTGTTTTTCTTCTTCTATCTTTTTTAAAGATTGTATATCCCGATTTATTTTATTCTCGTAAGGTGAAAAATTTGGAGAAATTCTCTTAGCATCCTTGTCCTTAAAAAAGACTTGTCGAAATAATTCAAAACTCTCTTTTTGATAGGCAAATATTTTAAGAAAATCATCTTCAAAAGTAATTCTGTCTATATGCCTGTGGCGATTTATTTTAGAAAAGGATTGAATTACTAATCGAATGTGCTCCAATCTTATCCAACCTAATTCTATGACCATGGCTGCGAATGACTCAGGCGAAATTCCAGGGTGTTCTTTTCGGATAGAATTCCATAGTGCAACTATTTCATCCTTTTTTTTCATTTGTTTATGGTCTTAACTAGAATTTTAATCCAACCATTTTTTCGTTGATAAGTCAAGCAATCACCTTATGCTCATCTATATGAATCAGCCAGGTGTTAGGCTTGGTTTTTTCGCCCGCCGCATGCCATCAACTATGAAATAAAATGCATAGTGTTTTACATCTTTACTTCCAAACTTTTCTCTAAAAAGACTTTCCGTTCTCCATAGTTCATCCTCCACTCGTAGCGAAATCTGATGGGGTACATGTGCAGTGGAAATCAACCAGGATATAAATCCAAATCCTATTCCTATTCCCGTTATTCCCAAAGCAATTCCTGCTGCTCCTGCCCCCATTCCACTAAAGGGTTGAGCATCTCCTCCAAATTTTTTATGCAATTCATTTTGTAAAGAACGAAATTTTGAATCAGTTGCATTAGTAAATGTAAAAAGTTTTGTATCCACAGATTTACCGGCAGTAGAAGGGTTATTATAAACTGTTGGCTTTGCAATCCCATTATATCTATGATTTACATTTATCAATTTATATCCGGATCCAAACTGTCTCAACACCGAACTTAAAATAAATGGTTTTCTCTCAATTTTTGGGAGCTTCTAAAAGTATAAGTGAATCTAATTTCTTTATCATATAGGTTAATTATTTTGGTGATCTAAAAATTCAATTAGAACCCTGATTGGGATATCAATTTTTGCTTCAAGGGCAATTATGGTCTCCAGGTGTTTTTTTAAAACATAGAATAAATCCTCTTTATCTTTTTTTAATGCAGAGGATGGAATGAGGATAAGATCAATCGTTTCTTTAAGTCTAGTAACAGGGGTAGTATCTAAAACAACACCTCTTTTTATTTTTACCGCTTCTATCAAATTCCCCATGATTGACCAGGCAGCAGATTTGAAATCTTCCTTCGTGACCAAGCGGTTTCTTGTCAATAAATATTTCTTTAATGCAGGAAGTGTCTCTTGGCTCTTGTTCAGTAATGATGGATGAATTGGTGCAGTTAAAAATACAATAGAATCCTTTTCTATTTTTGGGCTAAGTATCTTTTGAAAGGTATGCCTTTGCACCAGTCTCAATGTATTTCCTATTGAGATGGTTTGCTCTCCTGTTTTTTGAAAACCCCAATAGTGTAGATATAAGGTTTCGCTCTTTGGAATAGGAAAAACAGTTAAATAATGCTTGTTGCTATTCTTATTGGAAAAATTAACGGAGTCTGCTTTGCTTAACCAGTACTTACCATCCTCTTCTTTCAGAAATGGGGTTGATCTTGGAAAATAGTTTGTTGTGTTAGTGAATATTTTTTCCACTCCCAGTAAATCAAGATTGTCATCACTTGGAATTTCCAAAGTACTTAAATGGATCGCTTCGGAAGGTGTCAGGTTTTGCTCAACTAATTTGCGCTGTAATACAGGAAAGGCATTTAAAGAAAATCTCAATTTTTCAAACAATTCTGTATCCACTTTAGGTGGAACAATTATTTTTAACCAAATGAGTTGGTCTAAATTGCCCAATTGCTGAGTGGAAAAAACGGTAGAAAATTCCCGAGGAACTCCTCTTTTGATTTGTGAGATGCATTTATCAAACTTTACAGTTAGAAAGTTATTATTGTAATAGTATAAGATGTAGTCTTCAACTGCACTTACAGACTTGCTACAATTTTGCTTGAAGACATCCTCCATCTCGTCGATGCCAAATTCCAATTCTAATATTGCATCTTCCGTGTACCAATGATGCAAATAAGTAGCAGGCGATACTCCTGTGTCGATACCCGGAATATCATCTACATAAAAACGTAGTTTTTGGCCTTTTAAAGAAGGATTTACTGTCAATCCGATCCAATAAGTATTTGCCGAAAGGCTGTTGGTTTTCGCTTTACAAAGTGGCTCCTTTTCATAGTTTTCCGACAGATAAAAAATAGTTTTTTCATAAGCAATGTGAGTTATCCTTGCTTGGATTAAATCAAATTTCCCAACTGACGAGAAGGTATATTCAGGATAGCCCTCACATACAAATGTACTATCATAGTCAACTTCTTCTTTCATCAATTCTGGATAAGCCCTAATGATTGCATGTGCAGGTAAAGGCATGCTAAATTCTGGGAATAATTTCTCTTTAAGCTCCTCCACCTGGGTTTCTTTTATGCGACTAATTGATTCATTAAGGTCAGACAATTTCTCAGAACACCACGAAGCCATTAAGTGAAAATATTCATCCAACTCTTCCTCAGAACATCGCATCTGTTCAGATGCCAATGAAAGGATTTCACTTTTTAGATCATTTTCATTCATAGTACATTAGTTCAATTTTATGAGCTTGGCAACAAATTCCATTATGGTTTTAGCAGCAATCTTTAAGCTATTTTTTATATCAATTGAAATGGCGTTGGCACCAATGTTTACAGTTCCGGTTTGATGATTAATCTTCACTTCCACGTTCCCAAATACAAATCGACTTTTCTTTGCCGATTTGTTATGAACAAATTCGATATCACCAAACGACCAAACACTTTCGTCACTCGACCATTTTGATGGCTTCGCTCCACCATGAAAAAAACTGCCAAGACATATCGGCTTTTCCGGATCGTTATTTTCAAATCCAATTACAACCCGATCATTAATTGCCGGTAAATGGAACTGAAAATTGTCTTTCCCGCTTGCTTTATTTAATATCCGAATCCAGGGAGACAAACTACTTTCATGATCCCATAAGTGGCTTACGCGAATTCTGCCCAGCTTCTCTGGATCGTCAATTTCTTTTACCGTAGCTACTTGAAAAGCACAGGGATGAGGTAAAGCTTTTACCCTATTCGGCAAGTACTCTATATTCGCAGGTATCGCTCGAAATGTATTTTGGTAACTTTGGTTTTCCGTAACAGAATGGTGTAATTCAATAATTCTAAAAGCAGGATTTGTTTGCGTTCCAAAAAATTCTCCTAAATGAGGACAGTCAATTTTTAATTGACTTCCTAGCTTTAAAGATGTATCATTGCTCGTTCCTTGCAGTACAGCCAGGTCTTCGATTGATAATAACTTGTTAGCTAAGTCAATTTTTTTTGAAGAAGATTGGTTTTGATCGTTGTTGATAATAATAGAATCTCTGGCAAATGTTTGAATTGATATGTTCATCATTTTTTTAGCCAAAATATCTTTTGGGAAAAAGGCATGGGCTTCTACCTTATCTTCAGTTGTTTCATCTTTAATGTAATCGTATCCTAGACTCTTTCCCTTACTAAATGGTTCAATTCCCAGTTGTATAGTATAGCATTCTAAATTTTCATTTGGGGATAAAACCAATTGAATATCTTTTCCCATATCTGTCAACTTCCCAAAAGAAATCACTGATCCATCATAACAAATATGCGTCCCGCTTCTTGCTGTTATTCGCTGTAGAAAATCCCAGTCTGTCTCATTGTATTGTACAGAATAATCGTATACAGATTGGGGCAAATTTTCACTTATGCTCTCAAACCGTTTTTTGTCTTTTGAAAGCACTACGTTTAGAATTTCTGATGGTGTTTGATCGGTAAAAGACCGATTATTTGAGCGTAGTAATGACATTGTTGGACTATGGCCATTTATACTTACAAAAGGAGTATTGGCATTTATTCGTAGCATTTTAGACTGAATGATTCCATTGAAGACAAATGAACTTTCATCATCAGGATACTTCACTTCAATTTTGATAGTATCACCAAAATCGCCTACTTGTTCCCATTTTGTTTCCTCATTTAAATGACATGGTAGTTCAAGTCTAAAAAACTGATGATTGTCAATTTGCTGATTGATCTGTACTGACAAAACCTCTTTTATTACCTTGTCGTTTATCTTAATATTCACCATCTTAAATCGAAATTTAAAGACAGAGAAGCCAGCTATTTGCCGGACTTCTCTGCATGTTGTGGATCAATGAGTATACTCCACACCCATTAAATCAATCTTCTGTGCAACAATGGTAATTGACATTGAGATTGTACCATTTGTTGACCAGTTGATATCCAGGCACTTCAGGCTACCTTCTTCAAATGCAACTTGAGTCGCCAATCTTTCTCCATCCTTGAAGTCAACAGATCCGCTTTTAAGTTCCGTTTTACCTATTGCCCATTCAAATAGACTGGTTACCCTTAGGTTTTCAATCATAAGGCTGATATCACCTCCCATTACCTTGCCCCGGACCCGCCCAGTGCCGCTGTAATCGTCTTGGAAAAAGGAGATCTTGAAATCTTGTACGGGAATTTCATCGCCATCTAGTGATAGAAACAAATCCGTTAAATGCATTACTTCCATAGTATTGTTTTTTTATTTTGTTAAATGTTACAAACTCAATTTAAATTTTCATCATCGTCTCTAGACAATAATACAATATCAAAAAATTCGCTGGATTGGAAGAAACGAACGACACAAGTAAGTTGTGGTATTCCTTCTTCGTTAATACTAAACCCAGATAGTTGAGGATCAAAATCATCAATTAAGCGAGCCACTTTGCATCGATTTAAAAAATTAATCACCTGTCCCTCTATATCTTTTTTCACCGATCTTTCCAGATTTCTAAATGCCAATGTATTAGCGAACCTAATCATACTTCGTTGAATCATATTCCTCACCAATACCTTCGAGTAGTCTTTAAAGTCCGCTCTATCGCCTCTGTATAAAGTGCCATTCCCAAAGAATGCGATCTTTCCATCTGTCAAGGAGGCCGCTATTAGCCCATTCTCATTTAACAAACTGGTTTCATCCCTATGGGCGTTAAACATGAGCCCCATAGCTCGTGTTATGATTCCGTCAATCATGCCTGCAGCAGCTTGAGCTAAAGTATGTGAATCTAAAATCTTCCCCAATAGAGCAGGGCCAGCGCCAGAATAAACATCTTTATCATTTTCGACAAAGTCGTACGCCGAACGAACCTTCAATGGTGTACCACACATCGATATATGCCCCCATTCTAATTGTGGGCCACCATAGTTGAGTCTTTGTTTCATATATTCGAGCAAATCTACTGCGGAATTTCTATTTGGGAAAGAACCAACAATAAACGAGTTGTTTTCCTTGGCAAACGATGCAAATTGAAATGCTTCATCGACCGTCAATTTTTTCATCGGGCAAATTAAAAAAGGCGACTTGTCTTCGGAGTCCCAATTCATAGCAAGTTTCTTCCAGCCATTTAACACATTCGGTAAGTGTTGGGCATTGTCGAAATCAATTTCGACTACTTCCAGATTTGAAACAGGTGCTTGTGTGGGAGAGGCATTGGCAAAGGCTTTATCGACGCCACCAAGCAATTCCTGATAAGGTACCAAAGCATCCGCAAAGGCTTTTTTGTTTTCTTCCAGTGCTTGTTCAAGTTCGTTGATTTCTTCTTTACAAACCTCAATCATTTGATCGACGGATTCAGAACCCTTTAAAATGCCTGAAAAAATATGAAAACTGAGTGTTAATAATTCTCGCTCTCTTTGGAAAGTATTGCTTGTTAAAAAATCATTGTGGTCGTCATGCTCAGGATTGATATATTTGTAAGAGTCAAATATCGGATTCGTTTGGATAAGTTCTTCTTTTGCGATATGTTCGACATCTTGTGATGTTTTTTTGATTTCTTCTTTTTGAATTAATAGAGCCATATATCATTATTTTTGTCTTTCAAAAGGGTTTGCATATCTATTGATCAATAGCTACTGGTGTAGCCTCAGTCATGGACAGGAATTGTTCTTTCTTTTCTTTATCCGCCAAAAGCTGTGTAACAAATTCTTTAGCTTTTCTACTGGTAGTCAATTTGTCAAGTATCGTTTTAACCTGAGCTATAACCAACTTTTGAAAAATCAGGAAATCAACCTGTTCCTCAAGTGCCTTGTTGTGTTGTAGCCCCAAGGATCGATAATCGACAATAGGATGAGCATATTGAATCGTTTCGCCGTCAACTGCTTTTAGCGGAAGCTCTATGGTTAAGCCCAGTTGCTTTAAAAGTTCTTGAAAACTTTCGGGCTTGTAGTATTTGGGATCCCTGAGTAGTTTTCGAATCGTCGGAATAATAATCGCACCGTTGACATCGGAAAAAACTACGCGTGTACTGGTACGGGGGTCTTTTTTGTTGCCCCCCGATTTTCTTTGTTTTGCCATAGTTATGTTATTTGAATTTTAATTGCTGTGAACTTTATTTAATCTATCCTCCTATTTTTCAAAAAAGGGACAAACAGACAAAAAATTTTAAAATTTGAGGCTATCGATAATTACAACTTCCACACGTTTATTATCGTCACTATAAGAATGGTGCTTGTTTTTTAGGTTTTTATCACCTAGCCCTGTTGTTTGAATTCTAGTCCTGCTCACCTTATTGTTTATCAAATAATTAGCAACAGCATTTGCTCTTTCCAGAGACAGACGTACTAACTTCTCTTTATTGACTCCATAGGACGTATGACCTATAATTTTTACCTTATACTGAGGATTCTCCAAAAGGAATTGAAGTAATTTTGCCAACCCCGGTTGATGACCTTCTTGAAGCAGGGCTTTATCCTGCTGAAAAAGCAAGTGGTCAATCTCAATCGGTTCGTTTATTTTAAAAGTGATGGTATCAACAGAAGGACTTGACAGAAACAAACCATTACCGACAGAACCAATCAACAAACTATCTGTTCCTGAAATCGGTAACAGGCACAAGGCTTTACCATTTTCAGGTATACCTTGCACTTTCCATGAACCTCCTTGATGTTTTCTGGCGACTACTTTTGAAGAGAGCCACAAACTGCCCGCTTGATTTACAAACAGGTCTTGAATTTTATCCTTCTCCATGCTTTTCGGCAAGCCTATTGAAGACCATTGCCCATCTCTGATTCGACTCTTTTGAAGAAAACATTTCTGATTGTGTACGCTTACAACATATATTGCTTCACTATTCCCGGTGATGTGCATAATTTCTTTAGCAGGAAAAAAACTGGTTTTGGTTCCCTTTCTCTTATCGATGTAAATCAAGCCCTCTTTTGTACCCAGCCATTTGTTATTCTCCACATCTATGTAAACAGAAGTAATTGACCGAACCGTGTCCACAAAGTCCAATCGCAGTTTGTTTAAATCAAAAACCAGTAGATTATTGCCTGTTGTTGCCACCCACATTTTATTTTCTGTGCTTATCGCCAAGTCAGTGATCAACAGGTCTTTTCGGTGCTTTTGTAAATACTGGCTGGCTTCAAAATAGTATTGAACCTCATCGGTTTCATAACAACCAATCTGGCCGTCGTAGGTGCCCAGCCATATTCTACCAATACGATCTTCAGCAATGTGCAGAACCTGCTGCTTACCTACTTTATAAAGTGTAAAGTTTTCTCTGTTTACTTTGTAAAGTCCATTTTCTGTTCCCAGCCACCATTCCTTATCAGAAGAAGGTTGATAGAGGCAGTTAATTCTTTCCTTCTCAAGACTAGGAAAACACGACTCGAATGCCCCAATCGGTTCTTGAGCAAAAGAAAAATGAAATATAAAGAGCAATCCAATGACGCTCCTAGCTGATTTTGAATTCATAGTAGTAGCAGATTTTTCCCTTGTGAGAGACAGCTAAAAAATACGAGCCCCTATTTAGTTTTTTTCTGAGTTTTATTTGACCGCTCCCTATTCCGTCAATAATGGGAACGCTAAGGCTATATTCCGGGCTTACAAGAACTCTATCCTGATCAAGTAATTCCACTTCTACCAGAATTGGTTTCGAATCAACAGCAAAAGGTACGGGGGATAAAAACTCAAAATCGATGCGTTTGACGTAGTTTCGCGAATGAAACTTCCTTTTGTCCAATTGTACTTTTCGTTCCTTCCGCTTCTTCTCTTTCAACATATAAGTGGCATGAAAGCTGTTTTTTGAAACATCCAATAGGTACGTTTTATTGATTGCTGTCGTATTTGCCAGTTCTTCTTTCAATACTTTTATCTGCGCTTTCGAATCATTAAGTTGCTGCTGACCTTGTTCCTGGTTTCCCTTTAAGCCGGCGATATCTTGATGCAATTTAGAAATTAGAGCTTCTAATTCTGACACAGTATTCCCATTCACCTCACTGATGTCCAAAATTTCGCGCTCCAAAATCTCCAGATTACTTTGAAGGGAAGCGATGGTGTTTTGTAAAGAATCAATAGCTAAGTTTTTGGAATGAACTGTTTTTTTGAGTTGCTCCACTTTTTTACGAAGCTGTTCAATTTCTTTTTCTTTTATTGAAATCATTTTTACAAAAAATGATCGCTCGTAATTATTCAGTCCAAGAACGACCTGATTATAACCCGACCACAAAGGTTTTATCTTATCGTGAAAAGCCTGCAATTCTTTATGATCTGGTTTTGCAGATACGTCAGTATGAAATGATTTGAATAATTGCTGAGCTTCAGTTTTGAACGCATGTAGTTGTTGTTCTGCTTTTCCATATTCCGATTGCAAAGCAGCGAACTGCGGTTCGGACAAATACTCCTCAGCCCACTTTTTGATGGCTACTATTTTTTCATTTAGTGTCTCCTGAAAAAATTGATAGTGGTGTTCCATTTCTACGGCATAATCCGTAGCATAATGTGCCATTAATCGGGGTACGGTAAATGACAGTAATCCCACTAAGATGCTAATAAGGCAGAACAAAAGAAGGGGATATTTAAACATTTTTTTTGACATAATGAGAATGTTTTTTGTTTTGAGAATAAGGTTTCAACAACCCCCAATCAATCAGAAGTTGATTCTTCAAGAATAGATTTCCTGCTACGCCTAAAAGCTTTTATAGACAAAATCAACAAGCTGAGACCATAACCAAAACCATAACCTGCTACGGTCAAATAAGAATCTTTTCCAGCTTCAAACAAGGATACTACAAGCGCCGCAAATCCAATCGATAACAAGGCTCCAATAAGCAAATTCAGCTTAGTAAAAACCATCTTTGTTCTAAAGATGATCATAAGCAATACATGACCCAACATTAAAGGAATGGCAAGAGTAGCATACTCTTCTACACTAATTCCCCTGTTGGACAAAAGGGTAAGAATAGACCATAGTATCAAGACGATACTTATAATCGCTGAAATTACACTGATGAATCGCATGGTATTCAGTTTTTAATAGTGAAAAAATGAGCCGAATGGCTTCTGCTTTTTATGGATTCATCGTGAAAATGGTGGGAAAAGGGACAGGGGGGAAGATAAAATAATAGAAAGGTGTTAAAGAAATGTTAACTATATTATTTTTCAAATACGTAATATGTTAGTAAGGCGTTAGCTAGATACACATTCACCAAAATGACTCAAGATGCCTAGACTTACCAGTTTTTTGTTATATTTTTTCTCTTTTACTTTTGTTATATTTTTTACTTGCTGTGAAGATGGCGATATAGAATTAGGGGGTGACATAAATATATATGATGATCTATGTCAAGGGGCCGAAAGAGATTCTTCTAACCAATATATATTAGTCTATCCTCCTGGTAGTGGATATTATGATGTTGAAAATAATTTCCATATTCCTATTGTTGATACTCTCTTGGTCCCAGAACTGGATCACAAGCTTGTCAAATATTGCCCTTGTGGTAATATTGCATTAATGGAGTTTGACGATGCTCTTAACCCTGAAATAGAAAGAAGTAAAGCCAGAACTCGCTTAGGCCAAAGCGGTGATCCAAGTAAAATTTATAAAAGTACTTCCTTAGTTGATATTCCATACGATATTAATACTAGTGTCTCTCCCACTGGTCCTATGAACTTAACTGCCTTGGAACAACAAATAAATATACCTGTTGGACAAAATATGAAAAAAGCTGTGATGGCAATTTTTGACACTCATTTTAGTGAAGAACAGTTAGGTGCTTACATTTGGAATACTGGGCACTTGGATTTTCCAAATGGAATTGACTTTGTTGAGCACGACAATAATACCTTTTCTCTCGATAATGCAGACCACTCAACTTATGTTGCTTCGAAAATAAAAGATGAAATAACGGATCGAGATTCTTCTATCCAGGTTTTCTTTATCCCCATTATTGTGAATTCCTCTTTTGATTTCGCCTGTGGTTTATATTATTTACGAGAACTAATTGATAACTATGGATTAGAGCTTGATGCTATAAATGCTTCAATTGGCTGGTATCTAGGAGATAATGATTTCGAGAATGATATTGAAGCTGATTTTTTTAAAACACTTTTAGCAGATTTCAAAAACGATTCTATTCCATTATTCGCTTCTGCAGGAAATTGCGGCAGAAATACAGACTTAACCATTCATTTTCCTTCTGGGTTATCTTATTATAGAAATGAAGTTAACCCTGATGATGACTTATTAGAGGTATGGTCTATTGCTGCGTCTGATGGAAATATGAAAGCAGATTTTTCAAACTACGGAAGCTCAAGATGTGATTTTGCCGCTCCCGGGGTCAATATTTCTACTTTGTCAGCCAATGGAAATGTTACTCAGATTGACGGGACTTCAATTGCATGTCCTTATGTGCTTGCAAAATACATTCTAGAAAGAAAATCACTTAACAATTCGCATCAATTGAGTATCATTAAATTGATTCAGCTAGGGAAAGATAAACCGTTATCAGATGTCAAATATGGAATAATTGAATAACTGTTGATAGGAAGAATTAAACTACCCATTTCTAGTTCACTTCTTCCCTTTTTACGCTATTCCAAATCAAGAGATTTCATATCTCCCATAGCTATAAATTGTGCCCAATAGTATGGAGAACTAAATTTTTCACTATTTATTAATTTAAGCTTAGCCTCCCTTAAAGCATCATCTTTCCTTGTACCTTTTGCTAAATTTCGGTAAAAATTGAGCATTAATTCTTTGGTTGATTTTTCTTCTACTTTTCCTAATGTAGTAATAACACTTTTGGCACCAGCATAGCATATAGCTCGTGCAATACTGAAAGGAGGTTCACCTGCAAGATTTTTCCCTTCACTCCCCATACAAAGACTCAACACTACCATCTCACAATCTAAATTTAATTCATAAATTTCTCTTACGCTTAATAAATCTGAACGCTCTAATGAATCTGAAGGAGAATAAAATACAATAGAATTAATTTCTGAATCAAACTTACTATCTATACCATGAGTACTTAAGTGGATTATTAAGTAATCTTGGGCATGTTGAATGAAATTTTCTTTGTTTGCTTCTCTGTTTTTTATTATATTGCCATTAATAATTTGGTTCAAATCCGATACTTCTTGTATATTCAATAATAAAGGGTTTATTTTTTCATCGATGTCTCCCTTATAGTGATCCGGTAATGTTTGTTGTTTTTCAAAGAGTGGAGCAAAATATAAAGCTCCTTTTTTTTCATTATTATCAATTGACTTGTTCAATTGTTGAAAAAGCATTCTTAGTGAATAGGCATAACTTATTGTATAATCATTTAAAAAATAATATGGCTTAGCTAAACCAGATGTAGACATTTCTTTTATTAAAATTTCAAAAGGTAACTTCCATAAAACATCATCAGGCATAATTATTATTTTTGTTCCAGCCTTTAAAGTTCCTACTGGAGCAAAAAGTCGTTGATAGAGTTTATATGAATCCATAAATATTTTATTGCTTGGATCATTATTTTCAGCAGCAGTTTTTGATTTGAAAATTTCAGAAACTCTATTTACTCTATCTTTTAATTCTTGTTTTGAAATTAGTATTGAATCAAAATTAATATTATTTGAAGATATTTGAAAAATGAAAGTTATAGTATCTCCAACAAAATATTCCAAAGCAATTTGGTTTTTATTATTGAAAATTCCTTTCTGAATTTCCAAAATATTATTTTCTTCAGAATGAAAATTAGTTTTTGTCTGTTCACTTTGTAATCTTCTCAGTCTGTCCTTTACCTCTTTTTTTTCAGTCCTAATTTTAAAAGGAACTGTTCTATTGTTAGCCTCTAATTCAATAATTTTTATATCTAAGTCCGCTTCTTTCCTTTTTAGAATTTTAATAGAATCTTGGTCTATATTTTGATTTCTTTTATATCCATCTAGCAAAATCATTGATTTGCTATTCTCAGCAAAATCTAAGGCTTTTCGTGAGTAAAATTTATTACCAGTAAGATGATACATTTCAAAAAATGTTCTGATTGCACCTTCATAAATACTTTTTGATTTTTTTACAATCCTTCTTTTATCTTTATCAAATAAATCTTTTTTTCTAATCTTGGTTAAAATGGAATCAAGGAGATCATATACTTGATCAGCCCTTTCCAAATATTTAATATCTTTATTTGTGCGATATAGATGAAATAAACATAAGGCTTTTGAATTCAAAGAATTAATTATTTTGTTTTCGTTTTCAATATCATTTAATTGAGGAATACTAAATGTACTAGTATATTTAAATTTTGAGTTACAAGAATTTTTAATTGATTCATTATAATAAGTAATAGCCTTTTCATAATTCTTTAATTGAAAATATATATCTCCCCGATTATTATTAATCATTCTTAAACCATCTGAATCATTTAATTTAGAATAAATTTTTTCGGCACTCTTCAACACTTCTTCAGCCTTCTGAAAACTTGAATCTTTTATTAGTGTAATAGCATAATTATTAAGGTGTCCTGCTTTTATCTTTTCTTCACCAAGTTGATTATTTAATTCAATAGCCTTAGCATGATATAACTTTGCTGAGTCTAAAGAATTGTGAATTTCATACGCCTTTCCGCCAGTATCATAAATATTGGCAAGTAGTAAGGAATCCTCATAATTAAGTTTTATATCCTTAATTGTACTATATGCAAAATGAAAATTTTTAATCGCTAAGTCTGATTCACCCAAATCAGAATAAACATTAGAAATATCCATATAAGCTCTCGACAAAAAGGATTTATCTTGATTTTGAAATAATGTAATAGCAGTTTGATAAAAATTAATAACAGTATGTACATCTGTCATCCCTAAATCGTATAACCATCCAAGATATTGAAGAATGACCCCAAGTTTAGCAGAATTATTGTTTTTTGTTTTCCACAATTGAAAAGCTGAATCTAAGGTGTTTTTGGATAATTGAAAAGCTTCCTTTTTAGTTTCGTCGTCGTTCGAGTTAGATCCTAACCAGTAATAACTTTCTCCAATATTGGATAGTGTATGAATAATTAATGAATCGCTTTCCGAAAATAGAAGTTTACGAAACTTTAAAGCTTTTTCTGCAAAAAATATAGCAGAAGTATCTTCTCCAATACCGGCATAGAGAACTCCAATTTTATGATTACAAAACGCTTGAAAAGAAGGAAAGTAATTTGAATTATTTATTAATTTCACTAATTCGACCTTTAGATTTTCTACCAATGTAGGTGATCTATCTTCATTATATGAAGAATTCTCTTCAATTTGTTCCATCAATGATTTTCCTTTAAACTCAATATTCTTTAGTATTTTTTCATACATTTTT
>CBDCTQ010000029.1:0-16827 GCA_965222105.1 Saprospiraceae bacterium
ACACTTCTGAGCCGGCCTGGGTAAAGCGGAAAATATTGTCGACAAAAAAGAGGATGTCGCGGCCGCCGGTGGGGTCGTTGAGATCGCCATCGCGGTAGTATTCTGCAACGGTCAGTCCTGAAAGAGCCACTCGTGCACGGGCGCCAGGAGGCTCGTTCATCTGTCCGAATACCAGGGTAGCTTTTGAATTTTCGAGGGCTTTCATATCCACTTTAGAGAGGTCCCAGCCGCCTTCTTCCATAGAGTGTTTGAAGTCTTTGCCGTAGTCGATCACATCCGATTCGAGGAATTCGCGGAGGAGGTCATTGCCCTCGCGGGTGCGCTCTCCCACGCCCGCAAAAACGGAGATACCTTCGTAGGCTTTAGCAATGTTATTCACCAACTCCATAATGAGTACCGTTTTGCCAACACCAGCACCACCAAACAGGCCGATCTTTCCTCCTTTGGAGTAGGGCTCGATCAGGTCGATGACTTTGATACCGGTATAGAGTACCTCTTTTTCGGTGGAGAGCTCCTCGTAGGTAGGCGGTTTGCGGTGGATGGGGTAGGCGTTTTCGTCTTTCTCTACGGGGCCGATGCCGTCAATGGCCTGGCCCACTACATTGAAGAGGCGGCCTTTAATGGCATTGCCTACCGGCATGGCGATGGCCTGGCCGGTGTCGATCACCTTGGTGCCGCGGGTGAGGCCGTCGGTAGAGTCCATAGCGATGGCTCTTACGCTGTCTTCGCCGAGGTGTTGCTGGCATTCGAGCACGAGGTCTTCGCCGCTGTCTCTTTTAATGGTGAGGGCATTCAAAATTTCAGGTAACTGGGAGCCCGCTTCGCTGAAACTTACATCCACAACAGGCCCAATTACTTGTTTTACACGACCGATATTCGCCATTTGATATTGTGATTTTTTACTATGTAATGTGATGGTTTTTCAAAAACGGTGCAAAGATATATCTTTTGGAGTTAGAAACAAATATGAGGGTATTATTTCTCGGTATGTGGCTTAAGATTATCCTTACTTTTTAGCAACGCTCCAAACACAAGACTTACATAAGTAAAGCTCGAAAATCCAGCCTACCAGCCGGCAGGCTGGGTTTTCGAGCGAGCCTAAGCTATGTTAAGGGGCCAGAGGCCTGCCATATTGGTAAAAAACAACGATAAAAAGTACTCAATAGGGCCAGAGAGCCTGCCCCGCGAATAGCGGGGCCCTGCATGTGATTGACATATGCTGTTCAGTGTCTACAAGCCCTCCCGCTACCGATCGCTAACGGGAGGGAACGCCATCTATTTTTTTGAGTGCGTGACATACCTGCCTGGCGGCAGCCAGGCCTGCCGGCCGGCAGGCGGGTTAGCGGAGCATCGCGGTTGCAAACCTGCCGCCGACAGGCAGGTGTGAATCTTTGTTTCTTTCCCGAAACGAGCTATGTTAAGGGGCCAGAGGCCCGCCATATTGGTAAAAAACAACGATAAAAAGTACTCAATAGGGCCAGAGAGCCTGCCCCGCGAATAGCGGGGCCCTGCATGTGATTGGCATATGCTGTTCAGTGTCTGCAAGCCCTCCCGCTACCGATAGCTAATGGAAGGGAACGCCATCTATTTTTTTTAGATACCCCTAACATATTTTCAGTAACCCCTACCTTTGCGAAATGTCCGACCTGATCAGCATCCTAATGCCGGTATTCAATGCTGCTCCCTGGCTGGGAGAATGCCTCCGGAGCATCCGGCACCAAAGCTGGACCAATTGGGAACTCATCGCCGTCGACGATCATTCAACAGATGGCAGTCTGGATTTGTTGAAGCAAACAGCCGAAAAGGAAACCCGGATGAAGGTATTCCAAAACCGGACAAAAGGCATCATCCCGGCACTGCAGCTGGCACTGGAGAAAAGCGCTGGCAACTGCATCACCCGCATGGATGCCGACGATGTGATGGCCCCTCAGAAACTGGCTCTTCTGCACCAATGCCTTTCGGCAAAAGGCCCCGGGTATGTAGCCACCGGGCGGGTGCGCTATTTCTCCAAAGGCCCACTGGGCGATGGCTACCGCCGCTACGAACAATGGCTCAACCAACTCTGTGAAAACCACAACCACTACGACGACATCTACCGCGAATGCGTCATCCCCTCTCCCTGCTGGATGACTTACCGCGACGACCTCCTCCACTGTGGCGCCTTCGATGCCGACCGCTATCCGGAAGACTACGATCTCTGTTTCCGGTTTTACCAAAATGGGTTGAAGGTGGCTTGCGCCAAAAATTTTACGGGCTCCGCAACAATGGTTTTACATCATTGGCGGGATCATCCGGGGCGAGCCTCCCGCACCAACCCCACCTACGCCGACCACCGCTACCTCGACCTGAAACTATACTGGTTTTTACAACTCGATTACACGCCCGAAAGACCACTCGTACTCTGGGGTGCCGGCAAAAAAGGCAAGCTGATTTCGCGAAAGCTGAAACAGGCAGCCATTCCGTTTTTTTGGGTAACCAATAATCTGCGCAAACAAGGCGTGGAGATCAATGGAATACCACTTACGAGTTACTCCATTATTACAACTCTCTCCCGCCCGCAAGTGGTGGCGGCGGTGGCAGCACCTGTGGATCAGCAGTGGATAAAGACGTATTGGGAGGGGTTGCAGAAGGAAGGGGATATTTGGTTTTTTTGTTGATGCAGCCGTACCGCCCAACAGCCTGACCGGAAGGCTGACCGTATTTTGTCGGACAGCCGTCATTTAAATATGAATTATTTGACATATCTTTTTTTTTTTGCATATTGCATGACAATTAGGTAAAGTCTCTTTTTACCTTTTTCTTCACCAAAAACCCATATGCTATGAAAGTTCCAATTGTTTTGTGATCTGTTAGATGCTGGTCTCGGCTAGCAATAGATACCATTAGTTTTTCCTGATTTTCTTCCACCACTTTGTAACCGCGCTTTTGCGGAAGGGGGCTTGTCATGCCTACGGCAGATAAATAATGTTATTGTTGGACGGCAGTGCTACGTTGTCGGGGTGGGATGGGTATGTCTTTTCCGAAGGGGTGGTTGATAGGCGGAAACTGATTTTTTAACTTTTAAATACCTCGATTATGAAAAAGGCCATTCTTTACGTTTTTTTGTTTTTGTTATTTTCGTTACATTTGGAGGGGCAGTGGCAGTGCGACCAGATGGACGTTCCTCCTTTACCCTCTTTTACTCCACTGGATCACGATTGTATTGCCAACGGAGTTAATGATGGTCAGGACCTGGCCCTCTACATTCCGGATGATACAGACCCTGGCAATTTGCAAATGAAAACGGTGCGCATTAAATTCCACGTCATGCAATTTTCAGCGACAAATCCACTTAATTTTACTCCTGCTGACGAACCGTTTTTGCAAGATGTCGTTGATCGTTGGATCAATCAAAGTCTTCTGGAGAAAGTAAACTGTCCCCAATGGAATACAGGAGAAGATTGCTTCTGTGATGATGCTTTGTGTGAAACAATCGGTGGCCCTGATGATTGCTGTGTCCACGATGCAAAGCTGCGTCTTCATTTGGAAAAAGTAGAGTACTGGGTGGATCCTCTGGGTTGGGATAGTAGCGGACCCGGTACTACTATTGGCGGCTGTCCAGGTAACGATTACAACTCCTATCTGCCGGACAATTATCTCAGCGAAGAAGATTGTATTTTAAATGTTTTTCTCTATCAGGATGCGGTAATGGGCGGTGGATGCGGCCCAGGCTATTTCAGTGAGGTAAATAATTTTGCTTTTGTAGAAAATATTTACAACACTTATACTGATCCTTTTCCCGATAAAGGGATAAGGGCAGGAACCTTGATACTCCATGAGGTGCTGCATTGTTTAGGGGTGCTCCATACTACAAACGGAAATAATGGCCAATTCTCTACAGACGAACCTACCGCCGTTTGGTCTGACGATTTTGCTAATGGTCATTGTAATCCCGACGAGGATCCAAATTGTTCCAACAACGTAATGGCACCTAGTTCTCGCTATTTTCAAAACTGGCTCTCCCCTTTACAACTAGCCATGGTCCACCGCCTGCTCATAGGCAGTTGGCGGGCCAAGCAACTCAAGGTAGACTACGACGCCCTCAAATCGATCGACATAACTACCGACGAAGTGTGGGACATCGGCCGGGTGATATATGGCGACATCTACGTCACCGAAGGCAATCGGCTCACCATTCAGTGCAAAGTCATTATGCCGCCTGGCGGGCGGATTCTCGTGGATCCCGGTGCCGAACTGATCATCGACGGCGGATTGGTGACGATTGCCTCCTCTCACTGTGGCGACTACTGGGGTGGCATCTGGGCCTGGGGTAGCACCGATAATTCCCAATCCAACCTCAGCAAGCAAGCCTACGTGGAAGTTATTAACGGTGGGCAAATTGCTTTCGCAGAAACGGGGATATGCACCTTTGATGTAGATAATCTGGAAAAAGGAGGTGGCGCCATCGTCTATTGCAATGACGCCCGCTTTATCAACAATAGCGTCGGAGTAGATTTCGGTCCATACCTTTTGGAAGACAATATCAGCGAATTCGTTAACACCACCTTTACAATCGACGACGATCACCAATTTTCATTAATACACGCCCGCCTGCATGAGGTCAGTGGCATCCACTTCAAGGGGTGTGACTTCACCAACGAGCAGGCCTCCTCCTATGGGAAAGGAATAGACGCCATGGACGCTCATTTTGTAGTAGAGGCAGATTGTGAAAACCCTCCCTGCGACCCCGACGACTGGGACCGATCCAGTTTTGAAGGATTTTGGCGGGCCATAGATGTTTCTATGAGTGGTTGTTATCTGTTTACTTACCAGGTAGATCGCTCTGATTTCTCCCGCAATAGCATTGGCATCAATAGCAATGGCGTTAATAATCCACTAATCACCCGAAACGATTTCGAAGTAGGCACAAATATTTCCTTTACCCAGCCCGTTGGTGTGCGATTAAACGGAGGCACCGGCTATACTGTTCAGGAAAACAGCTTTTCGGAATTCGACTGCTGTGGTCCCTTTATAGATGTTGCGGAAATAGGCATACAGGTACTTGAAACCGGGGATGCCGACAACGAAATACGACGCAACTCCTTCTCCGGTATTTGGGTCGCCAACCTGTCGAATGGGAATAACAGAAATGAAACCAATCCCGATTTCGGCCTTCATTATTATTGCAACCAAAACGAAACCAATTTTTTCGATTTTTCGGTGCCTGAGGAGTTCGACCCAACGAACCCAACCGTCCCAAGTACGGACAATGGCATCGCCCAAAACCAGGGCGCTTTCGACGAAGCAGCTGGCAATACATTCACCATGCCTACCTTTAATGATCTGGAATTCCAGTTTCATAACGAAAGCGAGTGGACCATTAATTATTTTTTCTTCGACGACCCCTCTGCTCCGGATCAGATACCGACGGTGATTTCGCCACTAGTGAATTTAATTGCCACTCAACAACCAAATGATTGCGAAATAATGTTTCCTGCTCTAAATGATCCCGGCCCCGGCAACGAAACCGATATTCGCAATGAGTACTGGAGCCACCGTCAGCAACGCAACCTGTTGCAGCAAGGCCACACCAGCCAATTGGACGGCGGCAATTCTGCCGGGGTACTCAGTCAAATAGCTCAAAGTCAACCTAAGGACAGCCGCCATTTGAAATCCTATTTGTTGGGCATTTCCCCCTGGCTATCGACAGAGGCCCTACAATCGGCAGCCGACCGCACCGATGTGCTGAGTCATACGGCGATGTATGATATCGTGTTGGCCAACCCCGATGAAGCGATCAACCGAAATCTGCTGAATTACCTGGCCAATAAAGCCAACCCCATGCCGACAAATATGATCGACGCCATCCGCAACACGCCTTTTGTGCCTACTGCCCGCACCCAAGTGGAAGCCAATTGGTCACATCAAAACGCGAGGGTGGTATCGGCAGCAGCCCGGTTGACCCACCTTTTCATGACCGACCCGCAGCACCAACATCCCGATTCGGTATTGGTATGGCTGCCCCGCCAGGAAAGCCTACAAGCCGATATGGCCCTGGTCGACCACTTTCTGCATCGCAACCAACTGACAGAAGCCACCCAGGCACTCAATGCCATACCACAGAATCACACACTGTCGCCCAAACAACAGGTGGAGTACAGCTATTTTCAAACCCTGAAACAATTGCAGATCAACCTGAAAGGACAGGGTAAGTGTGTTTGCGATATGGACAGTACCGCCATCCAACCCCTCATCGACCTGGCCAACAACAGCCGCAGCCTCGCCGGCATACAAGCCAAAAACACCCTCAATACCTGTTTTGGCTACGACTACTTCGACGAACCCATACTCCCCGAACCGGGATCGAGCCGCGATCCCTCGGGTGCAAAGACAGAACAGCCCGCCAACCAGGTTTATGCCTTCCCCAACCCAACGGATGGGATGGTGCAGTTTCACTATCAACTGGATCGGCTTTACGCCAATGTGAGCATAAAGATATACGATGTAAAAGGAGTGTTGGTGGATGAGTTCGAGGTAGCCAATCACCCAGAGGGCTTTGCCAGCTGGGACAGCCGAAAAGTCAAAGCGGGATTTTATGTGTACAGCATTTGCAGCAATGGGCAGCCCATTGTTTCGGATAAATTGATCGTTTCCAGATAAAATACATTTATGCCTCCGAAAGATTCAATTCTTTCGGGGGCTTTAATTTTTTGATTATGAAACAGATTTACGTTATTCCAGTTTTGTTGTTAGCCACTTTCTTTTTAAAGGCACAATTGACGTATAATTATCGTCTGGATTTCAACCTGCTCGTGCCTACTGTTTTCACTAGTATTGAGGTGACAGACAGCTGCTTTTATGTGTGCGGTATCACTAACGATACTTTGCCGCCCTTTCAATTAGGAAGTTTGTTTGCTAAAATGTCTTTTGAGGGAGAGATAATATCGTATACGACTTTAACAGATCCCAATATTAAATACAGTACTTGGCGCAATTGTCTTACTCCTACAGGAGATGGCAATTTTATTGTAGGTGGAGATATCGTAGATACTGTCGCTAATTATGCGGGATTATTAAAATATACCTCCCAGGGTGATACCATTTTAACAAAGAAATTTATTAGTCCCTTTTTCCAGGAAGAGCCATTCATTACGCTTATGAATTTAGCAGGAAATGATGAACATGGCTATTATTTAATATGTAATGTTCACAATTCAGTTGATAAAACAGAATATTATGTAATTAAAACTGATAATAATGGTAATTGTATTTGGAAACAAACTTATGGATCTACCCAAATCAGTGATGCTTCCTATACAATAACGTTTATAGATGAAAATAATATAATTTTAAGCGGGATTTATAATAATACAAATCTAGTCACTCAAGACTACATAGCCCGCACCCAACTAATGGCGATTGACAGTCAAGGCACTCTTCAATGGGAGTACCTCTCCCCGGAGGGCGAGTTGTGGAACAACGCCTTCGACGTCCTCCCCACCGACGACGGCGGCTATCTGGTGGCCAGTGGCCGGGGTGTTGAAGTAGGGCAGTTGCCGGGGACGTTTTTGCAGTGGCATTCTTACATTTTTAAACTGGATTCGGATCGAAATTTTGAGTGGGGGGTTAACATTCGCGATTCTCTTCCGCAGTCCACAAATCAGCTTACCAAACTAATTGAAGTGAGCGACAATAGTGGATATGTCGCGGTAGGAAAAATATACGAACCTGACTATGTAAAAAATGGATGGGATCACCATGGCCTCATCACTAAAGTATCCAAACAAGGTGACAGCCTGTGGACCCGCTACTACCAACACGTGGAGAGCGTAGCCGACGACCACATCTTCTACGATGCAGAGGAGACTCCCGACGGGGGCTTCGTGATGGTGGGCCAGGCCACCGACTTTCAGACTTCCGGCGAACTCCCCCTCCAACGCGCCTGGATCGTAAAAGTAGACCAATACGGCTGCCTGGTGCCCGACTGCCACCTGGTGTCTACTGAAGAACCCGAAGGTGCGCCTTTTCAGCTAAAGCTGTATCCCAACCCCGCCACTGACTACCTCAATGTATACTTTTATCATCCGGCGCTGCGGGGAGAGGCACAGTTTGAGTTGATCGATGCTTCCGGGAAAGTAGTGTTGGGCTTTGAGGGCCGACATGGCGATGTGACGCATATGGTGCCAGTGGGGCATTTGGCGGCGGGGATGTATTGGTTGCGGTGTTGGGTGGGGGGCAGTACAATCACAAAAAAGGTGGTGGTGGGAGCGTAGGCGTTGGAGTCGCAGAATAGAAATTGTTATATTTTGTTTTATCAAATAATAATTTGTTTTATGTTTTGTTGTGACCCACCCTTATCCACCGCCATCCAACCCCTCATCGACCTGGCCAACAACAGCCGCAGCCTCGCCGGCATACAAGCCAAAAACACCCTCAATACCTGTTTTGGCTACGACTACTTCGACGAGCCCATACTCCCCGATCCAGGGTCGAGCCGCAACCAGTCGGGGGCAAAATCAGAACAACCCACCAACCAGGTTTATGCCTTCCCCAATCCGACGGATGGGATGGTGCAGTTTCACTATCAACTGGGTCGACTTTACGCCAATTTGAGCATAAAGATATACGATGTAAAAGGAGTGTTAGTGGATGAGTTCGAGGTGGCCAATCACCCAGAGGGCTTTGCCAGTTGGGACAGCCGAAAGGTCAAAGCTGGATTTTATGTGTACAGCATTTGCAGCAATGGGCAGCCCATTGTTTCGGACAAATTGATCGTTTCCAGATAAAATACATTTATGCCTCCGAAAGAATTGAATCTTTCGGGGGCTTTTAAAACGTCAAAGAAGATGAAAAAGATATTGATAGTCACAATTGTATTTTTTCTTGAAATTGCCTTTGTTTTTAACCAGAGTACATACAACCATCGCCTCGACTTCGACCGGCCTGTACCTACCGTACTTACCAGTATTGAAGTGACGGACAGTTGTTTTTATGTGTGCGGTATCACTAACGACAGTTTGCCGCCCTTTCAAGTAGGAAGTTTATTTGCCAAGATGTCTTTTGAGGGTGAAATCCTATGGTATAAGACTTTTATAAATTCCTATCAATATATTGGTACCTGGCAAAATACACTTACACCGACAACAGACGGTAACTTTACAGTAACAGCTATATATTCCGATACGACTTGCTCAGGGGGATTGCTAATTAAATATACCCCACTGGGAGACACGGTATTTACCAGAAAATATATAAGTCCATATGCCCCCGAAAATAACTTTACTTATTTTTCTGGAGGACACGAAGTAGGTGACGGTGGTTATATGTTGGTAATGAACGTTACAGACCCTAATCCATTTAGCTCAAACATATATATTATAAAGACGGATAGCGTTGGCGCAATTCAATGGAGTGATATTTACTTTGATCCAGAGTTAAGTGAAATTTCATCATCAGTAAATATAATTAAAAATAATTTATTTATAGGAGGACGACGCACAAATAGTAATCTAGTCACCCAAGACTACATAGCCCGCACCCAACTAATGGCGATTGACAGTCAGGGTAATGTACAGTGGGAATACCTCTCCCCAGAGGGCGAGTTGTGGAACTACGCCTTCGACGTCCTCCCCACTGACGATGGGGGTTATCTGGTAGCCAGTGGCCGGGGTGTTGAAGTAGGGCAGTTGCCGGGGACGTTTTTGCAGTGGCATTCTTACATTTTTAAACTGGATTCGGATCGAATTTTTGAATGGGGGGTTGATATTCGCGATTCTCTTCCGCAGTCCACAAATCAGCTTACCAAACTAATTGAAGTGAGCGACAATAGTGGATATGTCGCGGTAGGAAAAATATACGAACCTGACTATGTAAAAAATGGATGGGATCACCATGGCCTCATCACTAAAGTATCCAAACAAGGTGACAGCCTGTGGACCCGCTACTACCAACACGTGGAGAGCGTAGCCGACGACCACATCTTCTACGATGCAGAGGAGACTCCCGACGGGGGCTTCGTGATGGTGGGCCAGGCCACCGACTTTCAGACTTCCGGCGAACTCCCCCTCCAACGCGCCTGGATCGTAAAAGTAGACCAATACGGCTGCCTGGTGCCCGACTGCCACCTGGTGTCTACTGAAGAACCCGAAGGTGCGCCTTTTCAGCTAAAGCTGTATCCCAACCCCGCCACTGACTACCTCAATGTATACTTTTATCATCCGGCGCTGCGGGGAGAGGCACAGTTTGAGTTGATCGATGCTTCCGGGAAAGTAGTGTTGGGCTTTGAGGGCCGACATGGCGATGTGACGCATATGGTGCCAGTGGGGCATTTGGCGGCGGGGATGTATTGGTTGCGGTGTTGGGTGGGGGGCAGTACAATCACAAAAAAGGTGGTGGTGGGAGCGTAGGCGTTGGAGTCGCAGAATAGAAATTGTTATATTTTGTTTTATCAAATAATAATTTGTTTTATGTTTTGTTGTGACCCACCCTTATCCACCGCCATCCAACCCCTCATCGACCTGGCCAACAACAGCCGCAGCCTCACTGGCATACAAGCCAAAAACACCCTCAACACCTGTTTTGGCTACGACTACTTCGACGAACCCATACTACCCGATCCGGGATCGAGCCGCGATCCCTCGGGTGCAAAGACAGAACAACCCACCAACCAGGTTTATGCCTTCCCCAACCCCGCAGACGGGATGGTGCAGTTTCACTATCAACTGGATCGGCTTTACGCCAATGTGAGCATAAAGATATACGATGTAAAAGGAGTGTTGGTAGATGAATTTGAGGTGGCCAATCACGCAGAGGGCTTTGCCAGTTGGGACAGCCGAAAAGTCAAAGCGGGATTTTATGTGTACAGCATTTGCAGCAATGGGCAGTCCATTGTTTCGGATAAATTGATCGTTTCCAGATAAAATACATCTATGCCTCCGAAGATTCCATTTCTTCGGAGGCATTTTAAATCATCCAGCTATGTTTCTTCTTTTTACATATAAGCTATTCAAAATAACAACGCTCCTGCGGGCCGCCCTTCCCTTCCTGCCTGTCGGCAGGCATGGCAGGGACAGAGGGCGCGGGAAGCTATTAAAAAAAAACAAACGCTATAAATTATCTTTTGTATTTATGACAATGGTATTATCCGTTGCACCGTCTCAAAGCCAGACAACCTACAACCATCGTCTCGACTTCGACCGGCCTGTACCTACCGTACTTACCAGTATTGAAGTGACGGACAGTTGTTTTTATGTGTGCGGTATTACTAACGACACTTTACCACCTTTTCAAGTAGGAAGTTTATTTGCCAAGATGTCTTTTGAAGGAGAGATTTTGTGGTATAAAGCATTGACAAACTCCTACAAATATATTGGTACAATTAACAACACGCTTACAAAAAGTAATGAAAATTTCTTAGTTAGTGGAAATTACTCGGATACCACCTCATCCGGTGCTTTACTTATAAAATACACTTCCTTTGGTGACACTTTATTTATGAAACATTATAAAAATCCCTATTTCCCAGTAGAAGGCTTTGTCGTAAATAATGATTTAGTTCTCGCTGAGGAAGGGTATATATATTTGTTAAATAATATTCAAACTCCAAGCGCTCATTCACAGAGCTACTTGCTTTGTTTAGATGATAGTGGAGAAAAAATATGGGCAGAAAATTATGGCAGTATTGAGTACAGTGAGTCAGGGAATTCAATTTCATTAATGGAAGACCAATTCATTCTAGGAGGAGTCTTGACGAATTTAAATTTCGTATCCCAAGACTACATAGCCCGCACCCAACTAATGGCGATTGACAGTCAGGGTAATGTACAGTGGGAATACCTCTCCCCAGAGGGCGAGTTGTGGAACTACGCCTTCGACGTCCTCCCCACTGACGATGGGGGTTATCTGGTAGCCAGTGGCCGGGGTGTTGAAGTAGGGCAGTTGCCGGGGACGTTTTTGCAGTGGCATTCTTACATTTTTAAACTGGATTCGGATCGAATTTTTGAATGGGGGGTTGATATTCGTGATTCTTTCCCTCAATCCTCAAATCAACTTACCAAACTAATCGAAGTGAGCGATAATAGTGGATATGTGGCAGCTGGTAGAATTTATCAAAATCCCCCTGGAGATGGCTGGGATTTTTTCGGCACCATCACTAAAATATCTACAGAAGGCGACAGCTTGTGGATGCGCTATTATAATCATGTAGACAGCCCCGCTGACGACCACATCTTCTACGACGTAGAAGAAACCCCCGATGGCGGCTTCGTGATGGTGGGTCAGGCCACCGACTTTCAGACGTCGGGCGAACTCCCCCTCCAGCGCGCCTGGATCGTAAAAGTAGATGAGTACGGCTGCCTGGTGCCCGACTGCCACCTGGTGTCTACTGAAGAACCCGAAGGTGCGCCTTTTCAGCTAAAGCTGTATCCCAACCCCGCTACTGACTATCTCAATGTGTACTTCTATCATCCGGCGCTGCGGGGAGAGGCGCAATTTGAACTGATCGACGCTTCCGGGAAAGTCGTGTTACATTTTGAAAGTCAACATGGCGATGTGACGCATATGGTGCCGGTGGGGCATCTGGCGGCGGGGGTGTATTGGTTGCGGTGTTGGGTGGGAAGTTATCAAATATCAAAACAAGTAATGCTTATCAACCAATAAAAACCATCGACCATGAAACAATCAACACTCATCTTACTGCTGCTTTTTACCAGCCAACTCGCCGCTCAAAACTGGAACTGGCGACACGAAGTACATGGAGGGCTGAACTACGAACTTTTCACTCTGGACGAAAGCGGCAATGTGGTACTGACCGGTCAGCGATGCCCTGACATTATGCTGGAAGATGATATCATAACCGGTCAACAGCCCGCCGAAAGTTGCGGAAATATTGCTCTTCGTTACAGCTACATTGCGGTATTGAATCCGAACGGAGAACTGCTCAACTGGTTTGACTTTCCGGGGATAAATTTGCACCACACAACTTCAAAAGACGGATATTTTTATTGTGGCGGCTCTTTTAAAGATACGCTGCAATTAGGCGGCAACACTTATATCGCTGCTTCTGAAGATGCGGATGCCTTGGTCTTCAAAATGGACGAACAGGGCACTATCATTTGGGTGCAAACCATTGGGAGTGAGCGAACGGATTGGGTACAGACCATTGTAGTCTCCGATAGTGGTCATTGTTTTGTTGGAGGGTTGATAGGAGATAGCACATACATAGGAGCGGAGTATGTAGAAGTCGAAAATTATTCAGATTCTTTTGTGGCAGCCATTGATGAAAACGGGGAGTTTGTCTGGGTGAAGCTATTGGAGAGCTCATCAGTTGAATACATCACTCAGGTCAAATTAGACCCTTCCGGTAATGTATTGGCTGCTGGCCAATATTGGTCTACGCTGACCGTAGATACCCTGTCTACTTCATCGGAGAAAGGTGTATACCTGGTCAAATTAAGCCCGGACGGAAACCTCGTTTTCCTTCGCGCCATTGCTGGAAATGGTAGCCTGATTGGCGAAGTAGCTATTGGTGATAACAGTGATATTTATATCAGTGGGGGAAGTCCGGCAGTTACTGATTTTTCAGGTACCATAGATGAAAAGGAAAGGAGATGTGGCTTCCTGGCCAAATACACCCCAACGGGAGAAGTCGATCTCATTTACCGGGATACCGCAGTGACTTATTTTTCAAGTGTTCAGTTGAACCAGGCAGAAGATAAAATCTACCTCGCGGGAGAAGCCATCACTTATTATTTGCCTGCACCGGTGGTAGGGCACCATCTCGACCTGATTTTACAGGAACTCACAATTGACGGAACCATGATAGCCGAAGGTATACCTGCAAAGATCAGCCATATATTAGGAGAGTTTGGCTATGGCTTGCGAATGTTGTATGGACCAAATGGCGAAATCTACCTTCAGCGCAAATACGGAGTGGCGATTTTTGACAATGTCATTCAGTCCCCACCTCAATACGAGAGCAGCTTCACTGGCCAAATCAACGACCTTACCTTTATCACCACCACCGAGCTCGACATAGTCGATGCGGTTGAAGATGAGGAGACCTCCTCTGCTTTTCAGGTAAGTGTATTTCCCAATCCGATTACAGACATGCTCTACGTACATTTATATCATCCTCACTTGACCGGGGCAGCCCGGTTCGAGTTGATGGATGCTTCCGGGAAAGTCGTGTTACATTTTGAAAGTCGGCACGGCGATGTGACACATATGGTGCCGGTGGGGCATCTGGCGGCGGGGGTGTATTGGTTGCAATGCGGGGTTGGGCAGGAGGCGGTGGTGAGGTCGGTGGTGGTAGGGCGGTAACCACCGTAGGTCGTCTACATGGCAGCTGGGTCCTTATTGATTTTAGGCGTAGTTTTTGTAAAAAAGAGGGTGCCTGTCTACCGACTGGTAGAGGGCCCGCCCATCCGCCTCCCCCCCCCCTTCAACAACCCCCTCAATAATCCCATACCCTAAACCCAATCAACCCATTGTACAACAACCAAAAACCAACTCCCACCAGACAAAACGCCGTCAGCCGGTAATACAATTTAAACCACCTCCCCTCCCCCCGCAGAAAAAAACAGAACCCCAGAGAAACCAACGACAGCACAAAAAACGCAATAGAACCCAAAAATAATAACAAACTGCCCACGTGAAGCGATTCCGGCACCTCCATCAGCGGAGCAAGCAATAAAAAGACCACCGGACTGGCAAACAAACAAACTGCCGCCAACCACAACACCCAATGATGGCGCCTCATTTTTTTTGTTTTGTCGAACCATCCCCTCACCCACCAGAACAAACCGACCAATACACCCGACAAGCTCATCAGCCCGGCAACATACAACAGCCCGTTTTTCACATTTCGGATCACCTTGCTCTCTTTTTTCGCATAACCATCCCCCAACCACAGGACGGGTTCGCCCGCCGCATCGTCAAAAAACTGAACCAAAGGGACACCTTCGTCCATTCGCTGAAACCGGTGGTTGCCCACATAGTACAACGTATCCAGCAGGTGGCCTCCGTGGCTGGTTACGGTAAGATAATTGTTATAAAAATCGAGCTGTACGCCGCTGTTCAGTTTTTCAATGCAGTAGGTCAGTTGGTTGCGTGGGTTGATGTAGTTGTAGTACCCGGCATATTTGTCCGCCAACTCTTTTGGGATGGGGTGGATAGTTTGCGGCGGGATGCGATAGGTGTTTTGACCGAGGTAGCTCTCCATGATCTCATCGAAGAGGCCCCAATAGTTTCCGCCATTGACGGATAGGGCCAGGCCAAAATCGGCCTCGCGGGAGTACATATAGATCGACCGGAAGCCGTTGATGCCTCCGTCGTGTCCGTGCCACAGGTAGTTGTTGGCCCACATGCTCCAATTGCCCAGTCCATAACCTCCCCTGAGTCCGCGGCGGGAGGCCGGGGTAGTCCGGGGGTTCTCAATTCTTTCGAAAGAGTTGACAGACAGCAAAGGGAAACCCGTAGCCGTTTTCGCGTCAGCATAAACTGCAGGAAGCGGGCCATTTCGGTTGCATTAGAGTGGAAGTCGCCCGCAGGGCCGCCCTGGATAGACCGGAAAGGCAACAATACGTGCTTTCCACCTTCATGGTAGTAGGCTTCTGCAAAAAGATGCCAGTGGGGTTGTTTGAAATAAAAGCCGGAGCGTTCCATACCCAACGGCAACAATAGTTCTTCCCGGAGATAGCGGTAATAACGCCGTTGGGATATTTTTTCGATCACGTGCCCAGCCAACACATAACCAGCGTTGGAATAGGCCATCCGCTCGCCGGGAGGCCACCGGGCGTAAAGCGACTGGCGGTGGCTTTCCACCATGACCTTGCAGGAAGGCACTATGCTGTCGCGGTAATTATGCCGGGCATGGAGGTGGATGTCGTCAAAGCCAGCGGTGTGTTCCAGCACCTGTTCGAGGGTAATGGGTCTTTCTTTCCATCGGTTGTTGAGGTGGAGGGAGGGGGCCAGTTCCACAATGGGGTCGGTGAGTTGGAGCTTACCTTCTTCAGCGAGTTTTACCAACCCCATTGCCGTAATGGATTTGGAAATGGAACCGAGCCGGAAAAGGTGGTCGGCCGTCACCTTTTCTTCTGATGCGATATTGGCAAAACCAATACCTCCGGCAAAGAGTACGGTGTCTGAACGGACGATGCTGATCATCGCCCCCGGCACCCGGTCATTGGTGGCAATGGATTCGAGGCGACTAAGCAAGGTGTCGAGCTGCACTTGCCTTGACTGTCCAAAGGTATCAGCAGTCAAAAAAACAGTCAGGATGAAAAATGCGGTGTATCGGATCATATGTTTACTTGGGAGTGTGTGACAAACCTGTCTGGCCGCCAGGCGAGAATCGCTGCGGCCTTTACCACAAAGACACAGCTTGTCCCGAACTCGCTTCGGGAAAGAAACAAAGATTCACAAAGAAAATCTCTGTGCAGACGTCGTTCGTCGTGGCCCGCCTGCCGGCCGGCAGGTTTGCAACCGCGATGCTCCGCTAACCCGCCTGCCGGCCGGCAGGCCTGTCTACCGCCAGGTAGATATGTCACACACTCTTTACTTGGCGAAGCTGCGCTGTCTACTTGCTGATGACCATTGATGGGCTTGCAACGTCATTGCCTCTCCAGGGCTGATAGTCGTTTTTTCAACTCCCGGTTTTCCGCTTCCAGGGTTTCTATCTTTTCGTTCAGTTGGAGGAGGTAAAGGGTCAGCTCTTCTATTTTTTCGAGTTGTTTGACCTGCAATTCCCCTACGCCAATGCCCTCCGTCCTCACTTCTTCGGCAGAGGGAATGTTGGGCAGGTGGCGGTGGTGGTGGATGTAGGCTGCCAGCTCCGACAGGGGCAGGAGG
>CBDCTQ010000030.1:0-12578 GCA_965222105.1 Saprospiraceae bacterium
TTCATCTTGGCTTTGTCGATGGTGGGATTTTTCGTAAAAAAGTTGGAGCCCCAGAGTCCTTTTTCCTCACCGGAAAAAGCTACGAACAGGTAGTTGTTGGCGGTATGACGGCCTTTGAGGTGTTGGGCCATCTGGAGGAGGGCTGCTACGCCGGAAGCATTGTCGTCGGCACCATTGTGTATTTCGGGTTCGCCCGAATGCAGCGATCCGAAGGAGCCATACCCCAGATGGTCGTAATGTGCGCCGATGACGACGGTATAGGGAGCCTTGTTGTCCATAAATCCCATAACATTGCGTCCACGAGGGGCCGGTGAATCCGATTTAACTTGCTGCCCGTGGTGGTCGGTCACCTTGCCGGTAAATGGCTGAAAGTAAGTGTTGTCGACACCGGCCGGGCTCAATCCGAGCTTGCGGAACCGGTCGGCGATATATTCTCCGGCCTTTTTTTCGCCGGGGGTGCCGATCTCCCGCCCCTCGAGCTGATCATCGGCCAGGAAGTAGACGTCTTTTTTGATGGCTTCTATGCTCACGGTTGTGTCGGGCAGGTAGCTGGTTTTGCAGGAAGCAAGTAGGAATAGGACGACAACGAGGAAAGTGCTGTATTTACGCATGATGTGGAATTTTAAAAAAATCAATCAGACACAAATTTAGGGATAAATGTGGAGAAGGAGGAGTTGGAAGTATTAATTGGTGTTGAGGAGGCTACTCTTGAAGAAGTCGGTAAAAGAGGGATTGGGGGACATGCAAGGTATTCGGTGAAAGGGTGGCCATTTTGGAAGCGAATATTTTGATAGAGACCTGCCTGCTTGACAGCATTTCAGACAGGATAGACAGACCGTTGGAGCGAATAATATGAACCATCAACCCCGGTCGCTATTAGGGCAGCACTACCGCAATTTTTTTGAAGCAGAGTTCAGGGCTTTTGAGGGTGGGCCCACCCTCATGACCGCCGCCGCCGGAAAAAATTCCGCATCGAAGACTACTGACATACCGATCACTCCCCGTGTCGGCCACTCTTCTGTGCTGTCAGGATATTTTTAGTGAAGAATTCTCAACGTTGATAAACCAAATTCTGTCACAACGCAAATATAAAACACTTAAATTTAAAACACAAAACATTTTGTAATTTTTTTGATTTTTTTTCTGAATTTTAAGTATACCGAGAACGGAGCACCATGCCATAGGCAGGCTAGTATCCCGTGAATTATATAACTTGGGGTTGCTATCCCAAATGCTTTCGGAATTATTAAAGGCCACCTATCTCTTCCAAAATGCCAAAGAACCCCTATATTTATGCTTTTAGCGGTAAGCGATATCCAACAAATGAAAATAACTTTGAAACAAATGACATATCATTGGCTGATCGCATTGACAATGACGATAGGGTATTCCTGTGATTACCACATAAACATCCACGGAAAAATATTGTTATACAATTCTGACATCCCCGTTCAGGGAGCAAAAATCGAATTGGTAAACAGGAATATCAGTGTTCTGTCAGGTGCAACTGGCGATTTTAATATTGGAGAACACACCGGCAGATCTTATAACCCTGTGCTAAGAATAACGAAGGAGAATTACAAGCCCTTTGAAATAGAACTTGACCATGAAGACAATTCCAAAGTGTATAAGGTGAAGACAGAGTCGGTGTACCACCACCTGGACGAACCATTTTATCCGAACCCAAATAATGAAGATACGTACCTCGTAAATATTCCACTGGAAAAATACAGCCAGAATTTCAAATTGAACAACGATACGATTATAGTACACCTGGAGCATTCCAACATCCAAAACGAAATAGAATCTTTGAAAATTAAGCATCGGAATGGAGCCAACTGGAAATGACCCTGGAGATGGCGGCAGAGGATGCGCAAAAAACGGGATGGCGGGGGACCCACGGCATCCATATGAAATCCGTTTTCGGATGGATTGATGGAGGAAACGGCACCAACCATTCGGGATTTAATGCCCTCCCGGCGGGATACTTTCACATGGGTAGCTTCGATGGCGGCATGGAGGCGACTGCCGACTTTTGGTCAGCAGCAGAACCATTGACCAACGACGCCTGGGTCCGCTTCCTCGGAGCTCCGCTCGTGGGAGTGAACAGATATTTCGACAACAATAACGATAAAACGAATTGGGGATTGGCTTGCCGCTGCATCAAAGATGGAAGTTTTTGACATTGTAACATTAATTTTACAAAAAGTGAATTACCCCAACATACACCGTTTATTCGTTTTTATCCTCTTGCCCATCGGGTTGTTGTATTTTATTTTTGCCACAACAAATAACAAAACTACTACATTAAATGATCCACTCCCAGTCGATAGCAAGCAGAAAGGCGCTCATGTTTTTGGGATACTTGATTCCACCAATTGTCACCTGCTGACCCGCAACAACATCGAATGGGTCACCTTTGTAACCTGGGGATATCAGGACGATTACGACAGTCCCATCGTAAGACACCACAACGGAGACAGCACAATGATACAAAAAAGCGATTCCAGTTGGAGGAACCACCTGGCATTCGTGCATTCCGCAGGGTTTAAAATTTTTGTAAAGCCCCACATTTGGGTGAGCGATCCTTCGGATGGAAAATGGCGCGCCGACATTTTTCCAGCCAATGAGGACAACTGGAAGTCATGGAAAAAAACTTACCGCGATTTTATTTTGCGCTACGCAAATTTATCCCAACAAGCCAACGCCGAAATGTTTTGCATCGGCACTGAACTTTCAAGGCTCTCGGTCGAAAAACCCGTATTCTGGAAAGAACTCATCCGGGAAGTGCGGCGTATTTACTCCGGAAAGATTGTTTACGCCGCCAATTGGTACAATGAATTTGAAAAAATAACTTTCTGGGAGGAGTTGGATTACATCGGTATCCAGGCTTATTTTCCTCTGGTGAAAAACAAATACCCAACCGTCCAACAAATTTCAAAAGGCTGGAACACCTATCTCCCATCCATGGAATCCGTCCACAAAAAATTCAACAGACAAATTGTGTTTACCGAAATGGGTTATAAAAGCACAGCCGATAGCGCCATCGAACCCTGGGTATGGATGGAGCATTCTTCCAGTCGCAACAAGGCTTTTTCAGCCGAAACGCAAGCAAATTGTTACAAAGCCTTTTTCAATACGGTTTGGACAAAAAACTGGCTGGCAGGCGTACACATCTGGCAACTGAGAAGCGATTACACAGAGAAAAAAAATACTGGAAATAACCGGAACTTTACCCCTCTGGGAAAACCGGCAGAAAAGATTCTCTCAAAAGGTTTTGAAATCAAAGAAACTAAAAGAAAAAATGCGTATTAATCTTCTCATTTAATTTTCTCCAGCACATCACAATCACGACATCTTTTGTGGCCCATAGCGACGCCGCCATTGGTTGACACATACAATACCAATATTCATTGAGGCGCTTCGCAACGCCCCACGGCAACAAAAAAACAAGGCATCCCAAACAACTTCAGAATGCCTTGCCACAAGGATAACTTAGCTATTACCATATTCGCACCGGTCCTAATCCACATTATCGTGCAGATACCGGTTGTTCTCTCTTAGCTCGGGCTCATCGTCGTCGCTGATCGTCCAGCGGGAGCGGTCCTCTTCGGAGGAATGTGGTGGCTCATCCAGTTGGATGCGGCGGCGGACATAAGCCGGCTCGTTCTCCAGGTCGATCACCGTATTCGGATTGCTCAGCTTGACGTTGGAGTTGCGGAGCCGTTCTTTTTCGCGGCGTTCGGCCTCCTCCTCCTGTCGTCGTTTCCGCTCTGCTTCCAGCTGTTTCTTCTCCTCGCTTTTCAGATAAGGTTCGTCGTACGAATAGCCGCTGCCACGCTGGTATTTGGCAATGGATTCGCGGACGTCGTCGAATTCAACGGTATGGGCCGATTCCCCCTCGTTGTGTCCCAACTCGTAGAATTTACCTCTGCGGCGCGATTCTTCATCGTCGAGGGACACGCGGATCTGTTCGCGGGTCGGATTTTCTTTCGACTTTTCCTTATGTTCAAAACCGGTGGCGATCACCGTTACACTGATCTTTTCATCCAACGTTTCATCAAAACAATTTCCCCAGATCAGGTTGGTGCCGTAGCCGGCCTCTTCCTGAACAAATTCGGTGATCTCAAATATCTCATCCATCGTCACCTCTTTGGTGCCGGAGGTGATGTTGAGCAGAATGTGTTGCGCCCCCTTGATGTGGTTGTCTTCGAGCAGGGGCGAGTTGAGTGCTTCGTCCACGGCCTTCTTGGCGCGGTCTTCTCCCTCGGCTTCAGCTGTACCCATGATGGCCACTCCGCTGTTGCGCATAACGGTATTGACATCCTCAAAATCCACATTCACATATCCCGCCACCGTGATGATCTCGGCAATGCCTTTGGCCGCCGTGGTCAGTACACTGTCCGCTTCCGCAAATGCTTCCGACAACGACAGATTACCGTGTATTTGCCGCAGCTTATCATTGGAAATGACGATCAGGGTGTCGACGTTCGATTTGAGCTCTTCCAGTCCTTCCACGCCCTGCAGGGTGCGCTTCCGTCCTTCAAAAGTAAAAGGCAGGGTCACAATGCCCACCGTCAGGATGTCCATTTCCTGAGCAGCTTTGGCGATGATCGGAGCAGCTCCCGTACCGGTGCCACCTCCCATGCCCGCCGTCACAAACAGCATCTTGGTGTTGTTGGCCAAAAACCGCTTGACGTCTTCGATCGACTCCATGCAGGCCTGCTTACCAATGGTGGGTCGGCTCCCGGCACCGCGTCCTTCGGTCAGGTTGGGACCTAAACAAATTTTAGTGGGTACCGGGCTGAGTTCCATCGCCTGGTTGTCGGTATTGCAAATCGCAAAATCTACCCCAACAATACCCTGACGGAACATGTTGGACACAGCATTGCTGCCACCACCACCTACTCCGATGACTTTTATGATGGATCCTTCTTCTTTTGGCAGATCAAAAAGCATAATGTTTGTTTTTAGCTTGTTAAAAAAATTTAGGGTGTTTAAAATTCCGTATCCCGCTCCGCCTCAAACCACTCTTTAGTTTTGTTAAACAGTTTTTCGTACCAGGCGGCGTTTTCTTCCATTGTATCTTCTTCCTCTGTCAAAGCATCGGCAGTAACCGGCGCTTCTTCTTCCACTTTATTGTACACCACCTTGCCTTCTTCCACATTTTGAATGCCCTTGATCAGCAAGCCAATGGCAGTTGCGTAAATAGGACTGCATACCTTTTCGGTGTAACCGTGGGCCAAATGCTCAATGGGTATGCCGATGCGGGTGCTGAAGCCGGTGTGATAGGCCGCCAGTTTTTCTATGTGGTTCAACAATGCTCCTCCGCCCGTCAACACAATGCCTCCGATGAGTTTTTTCTCATAGCCGGAGCGACGAATCTCCCAGACCACGTAGTCGAATATTTCCTCTACCCTGGCCTGGATGATGAGGGCCAGATTCTTTTCGGAGATCTCTTTGGGCTCATGGCCTTTCAGTCCGGGGATGGTGATGATCCGGTTTTCAAACACCTCATCTGCCAGGGCCGATCCGAATTTTACCTTGAGTTTTTCGGCCTGCTGGTGCATCACCGTACAGCCTTCTTTAATGTCTTTGGTGATGACGTCGCCGCCGAAAGGGATCACGGCCGTATGCCGAATGATGCCTTCCTGGAAGATGGTGATGTCGGTAGTGCCGCCACCGATGTCCACCAGTGCTACACCCGCTTCCTTTTCTTCGTCGCTCAACACGGCTGAGGCCGAGGCAATGGGCTCCAGGGTCATGTCGGCCACCCGCAGTCCCACCCGTTCTATGCAGCGGTAGATGTTGTTGGAGGCCGTGATCTGTCCGGTTATGATGTGGAAGTTGGCTTCCAGCCGAACGCCCGACATGCCAATGGGATCGGTGATGCCCTGCTCGTTGTCGATGGTATACTCCTGTGGGATGACGTGGAGTATTTTATCGCCCGGAGGCAACACGAGCTTGTACATGTCGTTGATGAGTTTCTCAATGTCGGCCTGGTTGATTTCGTGCAGGTCGTTGTCGCGGGTCAGGATACCCCGGTGCTGGAGCGTCTTGATGTGTTGCCCTGCTATGCCAACGTGTACGATGCCGATCTCCTGGCCGGAGTTGCGTTCGGCGGCAGCCACCGCTTCCTTAATGGCTTTTACGGTTTTCTCGATGTTGGACACCACGCCTCTGGAAACCCCGGTGGAGTCGACTTTTCCGACGCCCAGTATTTCGATCTTTCCATGTTGGTCCTTGCGGCCAGCGATGGCACAAACCTTCGTCGTTCCAATGTCGAGTGCTACAACAATTTGGTTCGGATTGGTACTAAAGTTATCCATCATAGTATAGTTTTTCGGCAGCTTTGCATTTATCGTTTTTCACAAACTACCTGATTTTTAAATGTTAGATTAATCGTTTTGTATCGGTTCCATCCCATGTAGGGGACGGCTTGTAAATAAAATTGTTCGAGTCTGAAAAATTTATCTTCTACCACTTCATACGGCCCGAAAATGATCTTCTGGTTCCCCACAATGGGCACCAGGGTAAAGTTGCCCTGCTCGTCGCGATGGATCTGCGCGATCATCGGCCGCAAAAAATCATCTTCCAATATCCGCCTGGTCAGTTCAAACACATCCCGCAGGGCGTGCTTGGGTCTTTCCAGAAATTCCGGTACATGGGGCGGTATGTTGCCATTGGCCACTATCACCTTGGCGGTAAAATGTTTAGACAGTGGCATCTTATTGCCGCTATTGTCCATATAGTATTGCAGTCCGTTTTTGTCGATCACCCGCAAGATGGGCTCCCGCTGACGCACCATTATGTGTATTTTCTGTTGGGCATTGATGTGTACTTCTGCATCTCTGACAAAGGGATCGCTTTCCAAAATGGCTTCCATCTTCTTGACGTCGAGCGCACCGATGGGCAATCCCGTCAGCCCCATAACAAAACTCTTCTGCAATCGTTCCTGAATGTCCTCTTTTGTAATCAAATTGTTACCGTTGGCCATTTTTTCAACTTCAACCACCAACTCGCCAGCCGCTTTCGACTGTTTGGTCTGTACCGCCCAAAGGATCAAGATCGCTGCCGCAAAAAACAAGACAATCCAGGCTATTCTTATCAAAAGCGTTGTAGTGTCTTTATTCATGATCTCTTTTCCAACATTCGTTTTATCGGTTCGACAAAAACGTCTATATCTCCTGCCCCCAGGGTCAACAATACATCTACGTCTTTTTGTTCCAGTACCTCCATCAGGTTATCTTTGTCGACCAGTTGGCGGTCTTTGAGCGTCATTTTGTCAAATATCACCGCCGAGCTGATCCCTGGTATGGGTTGTTCCCGTGCAGGATAAATACCCATCAAAAGGACTTCGTCCAACAGGTCGAGTGCTTGTGCAAATCCATCCGCAAAATCGCGGGTGCGACTGTACAGGTGCGGCTGAAAAATACCGGTTATCTTCCTTTCGGCAAACAACTGGCGGGTGGCACCGATGGCTGCTTTCAGCTCGGTCGGATGGTGGGCATAATCGTCGATATACACCACTTCATCGCTTGTAAACACCGTTTCAAAACGTCGCTTGATCCCTTTGAAGGAGGCCAGTGCTTTTTTTATGGCACTTGGCATCACATTCAGTTGAAGGGCGACCGCTATCGCCGCGCAGGCATTCTCCACATTGTATCGGCCCGGTTGAGTAAACTGCACATTGAGTATGGTACCGAGCGGACTTCTGAAATCGAATACCGAACCGCCCTGCTCCACCCGGTAATTGACCGCGTAATAATCGCCCCGCTCCAACCCAAAGCGCTTTTGGCGCTCCTCGTTCAGTGGCAAATCGACCTGTACAAATACCTGCCCGCCCTCTTTGATCTGGCGAACAAATGCCACAAAACTCTCCTTCATCTGCTCATGGGCCCCGTAAATATCCAGGTGATCCGGATCCATCGACAACACGACGGCAATATCCGGCGTCAACTGCAAAAAAGAACGGTCGTACTCGTCAGCCTCCACTACCATCCACTCCGATTCGCCGCCCACATAATTGGAGCCAATGTCGCGTGATATACCGCCCAAAAAAGCCGTACAATCGACGCCGCCCGTTCGCAAAACATGGGTGAGGATCGAACTGGTCGTCGTTTTTCCATGTGTGCCTGCTACAGCTATTGTTTTCAAATTGCGGCTGATCAATCCCAACACTTCCGCCCTTTTCAGAACGGTGTAATTGTTTTGTTGAAAATACACCAATTCGGCGTGATCAGCCGGAATGGCCGGTGTATACACCACCAGATCGATCTGGTCCGGTAACTCTTCAACTGACGCTTCATAGTGAATGACCATGCCTTCTTCTTCCAGCTTTCTGGTAAGAAGGGTACTCGTTTTGTCGTACCCATAAATGGCGGCCCCCCGCTGCAAAAAATAGCGGGCAAGAGCACTCATCCCGATCCCGCCAATCCCGATGAAATAAAGGCAGCGGAGGTCTTCCAGTCTTTTTTCCTCCATAAGGCCGGGGCTTTTCACGGTTTCCATTTTTTAAGCACTACTCCGGTTTGTCCGGTCGATTTCACCGGATTCAGGGGACAACTGCTTTATCATTGTTAAATTTTTCATCTTTGTAAAAGACTGGCAATCAACCTTAAATATCAAAGTATGTGCCGTAATTTTTATATAAAAAATAAATTATATAATTTTTTTCACATCTATTTGTTGCTCAACGAAATCGGTTTTCTACCTGCCTGATTTTCAACGAGTTTTAACACTTCCCTGGCAATGTCGTTGGCGGCATCAGGTCGTGCCAATTGAGCAATATTTTTTCCCAACAGGGTGCATTTTTCAACATTCCCTAACAATTCAACCGCTGTCCGAATCATACTTCCGGCCTCTTCATCTTGGATTCGGATGGCTGCTTCTTTTTCGACCAGCGCCAGGGCATTTTTGGTTTGGTGGTCCTCAGCCACGTTGGGCGAAGGCACCAAAATAGCCGGTTTGCCTACGAGGCAAAGCTCCGAAATGGTTGAAGCCCCTGCCCTTCCGATCAACAGGTCGGCGGCGGCATAGGCCAGGTCCATTTTTTGGATGAAGGCCTGTGCCCGGACGTTGGGCAGTTGGGCGGTAGCACAATCCCGGAATTCCTCGATGTACAGTTTGCCAATTTGCCAGAGTATTTGTACATCGGGGTGTTTTTCGATTTCCATTGCGTTGTCCCGCATGCTATTGTTGAGGGATCTGGCGCCGAGGCTCCCGCCCATTATTACGATGGTTTTCCGGTTGGGCTCAAAGCCAAAATGGCGAACTGCTTCTTCCCTTTTTCCGTCAAGGCTGGCAATGTCCTGCCGGACGGGGTTGCCCGTCATAACGATTTTACCGGAAGGGAAAAAACGCTCCATCCCTTCGTAGGCCACACAAAACCGGTCTACCTGGTCTTTGAGCCTTTTGTTGGCCATGCCGGCGTAGGAGTTTTGCTCCTGTATCAACGTGGGAATGCCTCTTTTGGCCGCCACCGCCAACGTGGGATAACTGGCATAGCCGCCCACTCCTACCGCCACATCGGGTCGGAACCGGCGGATGATCTGTCCCGCTTTCCAAAGACTGTGCATGACCTTGAATGGAAATAGCAGGTTCGACAAAGTCAATTTCCGTTGCAAACCGCTGATCCACAATCCTTCGATGAGATAGCCTGCCTGCGGTACTTTCTCCATTTCTATTTTGCCCTGAGCCCCCACAAACAACAATTCGGTCTGGGGTTCCATATCTTTCAAAGCGTTGGCAATGGCAATGGCCGGAAATACATGTCCGCCTGTGCCGCCCCCGCTGATGATGATTTTTTTATGTTTCCGGGTATTGGTCATGATGTTTTTTCGATGTAACGACTCACGCTGAGGATCATTCCGAAAGCGATGCTGGTAAATACGATGGAAGTACCTCCCATACTGACCAGTGGCAGTGTCAATCCGGTTACGGGCACCAGTTGAACGGTAACGGCCATATTGGCCAAAGCCTGAATAACCAGCATCATCCCCAAGCCCATCACCAGCATGGCTCCAAAGGCTTTGGGCGCTCTTGTAACAATACTCACACAACGGAAAAACAACAACACATACAAGCCCAGAATGGTGAATCCACCCACCATGCCGTACTCTTCGCAGATGATCGCGTAGATGAAGTCGGAATACGGTGCCGGCAGATAATTGCGCATGATGCTGTTGCCGGGCCCCATGCCGAAAATCCCCCCGTTGGCAATCGCTATCTTGGAATGCATCACCTGATAGCCCCCTTCGGTGTCGGTGATGAAGTCACGCATCCGCCGCACCCAGGTGCCGGAACGGACGATCTCCGGAAAAAACTCCCCGATCACGATCAAACAGGCAAAAACGACGATCCCCAAAAACAACAACAACAGAATGTATTTCAACGCCACCCGTCCTAAAAACATCATCCCCAAACAGGTTACAAATAACAATAATGCCGACGAAAGGTCAGCAGGAGCGATCAAGCTGCAAATAATCAGAACCGGCACGATGATGGGCAAAAAAGCGCTCCCAAAATCTTTGATGTAGTCCTGCTTGGCCGATATGGCCTGCGCCACATAGATGATCAGCGCCAGCTTGCCCAGGTCGGAGGTTTGAAAGGTGAGCCCTACAAAGGGAATGGTCACCCATCTTCTGGCTTCGTTGATCTCGACCCCAAAAGCAATGGTGTACATCAGCAACGGAATAGACAATATCAACAACACAGGCGCTATTTTCCGGTAACGGTTGTAATGCAACAAATAACACACATAGGTCATCGACAATCCAATACCCATAAAGAAGAAATGCTTGAGCAGATAAAACTCCGTATTCCCCCCCCTTTCTTTAAAGGCGATATGCCCCGTAGAGCTGTACACCGCCAATAAGGAAAATATGGCTAGAATGACCAGGATCATCCACACAGCGCGGTCACCGCGCAACTCTGCATACATTTTATTGCCAAAAGACATTTAGGAATTATTAATTACTTGCCATGAAGGCGGAGCGATAGCGCAGTCCTTCATGGTTGATTATTAATTTTTTGAACTTGATTTTTAAACTGCGCTCGCTGCAACTTAACCACGAAGGCACAGAGGTACAAAGATTCACAAAGAAAATCTGTGTGTAGACGTCGTTCGTCGCGGCCCGCCTGTCTACCGCCAGGTAGATATGTCACGCACTCAATTATTAATTATTAATCTTTGAACTTGATTTTTAAACTGCGCTCCACGGTCTTCATAATGCTCAAAAAGATCGAAGCTCGCGCAGGCCGGCGAAAGCAATACCGCCATACCGGGTTGGGCCAATTCTGCAGCCCATGTTACGGCCTGTTGCATCGTTCTGGTTTCCCGAATGGTGGGGACCAGGGATTCAAAAACGCGTAGCAATTTCTCATTGTCCACGCCCAGGCAGATGACTGCTTTCACCTTTTGTTGTACCAGCGGCAGAAGACGGCTGTAATCGTTGCCCTTGTCTTTGCCTCCTGCGATCCAGACCACCGGTTGGCTTATCGATAGCAGGGCAAAATAGGTGGCATCGACGTTGGTGGCTTTGCTGTCATTGATGTAGTCGACCCCATTTATAGTGGCTACCAACTCCAATCGGTGGGGGGCATTGACAAAACTTTCCAGCCCTTTTTGCAACAAGGTGTTTCCGATGCCCAAATGCTCTGCCGCGATCAAGGCACAAATGGCGTTGAAAGCGTTGTGCGGGCCTTTGAGCGGAGAAGCCGACAAAGAATATCGATGTCGTCGGTCTGCTGTGAAGACGGAGCGCCAACGTAGCTCATCACGGGTATTTATTGTTTTTATGTCAAAGAACGTATCGTCTACTGCGACGGTTTGCATCGGCGTATCGGTGTATTTTAATTTTGTGATTATATTTTCGTCCTGTGCATTGTAAATAAACAAATCGTCCGGTTGTTGATTCTGTATGATCCGAAACTTCGACGCGACGTACAAATCGAAATTATTCTCGTACCGGTCGAGGTGATCAGGCGTAATATTTAACAATATGGCCACGTTTGGCCGGAACGATATGCAATGGTCCAGTTGAAAGCTGCTCAGCTCCAACACGTAGTAGTCCATCAGCGGATCATGGGTGAGCAATCTGGCAAAGCTGGTGCCCACATTACCTCCCATACCAGCCCGAAGGCCTGCCGCACATAGTAGGTGATGTATCAGGTTGGTTGTGGTCGTTTTCCCATTGCTTCCGGTGATGCCTATCAAATAGGCGTCGGTATGCTTTGCCGCAAATTCGATCTCGGAGATCACCGGTATATTTTTCTGCAAACATTCCCGGACGATGGGCGCCCTATCCGGAATGCCCGGACTTTTGACGACCCAGTCTGCATCGAGAATGGCTGCCGCAGTATGTTTGTTCGATTCAAAGGGAATGTTGTGTTCCTCTAATTCCCTTTGGTAGTTTTCCTTTATTTTTCCACTGTCGGACACAAAAACGGAATAGCTCTTTTTGCTGGCCAGCAGCGCCGCCCCTACCCCACTTTCGCCTGCGCCTAGAATGACTATTTTCATTTCGGTGGTTTGTGTGTGATCCGATCATCTGAGTTTCAGGGTTAGTACCGTTACC
>CBDCTQ010000031.1:0-120498 GCA_965222105.1 Saprospiraceae bacterium
AATATGCTCATCCCTGACGTGGTGGTTGTGGCCGGTGAGGTGACCAAGCTGGACATAGGAACTGGGAGGTACGGGCGTCGACCTGGCCGACCTGGGCGTAGAAGTGGTGGCCCGTCAAAAGCGAAATACAGAAACGGCACTGCTGACGATACGAAAAAAATCAGCCGTTGTACTTGACGGGATCTCCGCCTCCCAGATGAGCAAAAGTGGTGACAGCGATGTGGCCTCTGCTGTCAAAAGGGTAACCGGCGTTACCGTTCAGGACGGAAAATACATCTACGTTAGAGGGCTGGGCGATCGCTACAGCAAAACCACCTTGAACGGCTCTTCCATTCCAGGGCTCGACCCCAACAGGAACACCGTCCAGATGGATCTTTTTCCCACCAACCTGATCGACAACATTCTGGTGTATAAAACCTTTTCTCCCCACTTGCCCGGTGACTTTTCGGGCGGGTATGTGGATATCGTCACCAAAGACTTTCCCGACGAGTTGTTATTTAATGTATCTGCTTCATTGGGTTATAACACCAATGCTACATTTAATGACAATTTCCTTTCTCAAACAAAAGGTGGAACCGACTGGTTGGGCATCGACGATGGTACCCGCGCCTTGCCGGATGGTGTGAGTGCCCAGACCATTCCAATGTTGAACAATCCATCGCAAGCGGGTTATCCGGAAAGTGAGGCCAATACCCTGATCGATATGACCCGTTCGTTCAACAACAATTTTGAACCGGGACGGTCCACCCCAGCCCCAAATCATAGTTTTTCACTGTCGGCAGGCAATCAGAAAAAACTGTTTGGCAAACCACTTGGTTTTATTGCAGCGCTGAATTACCAACGCGATTACAGTTTTTATGAAAATGGCGAAACGGGCATCTACCAATTGACCGGTGCCGGCGAAAATGTACTCAACAAAGAAATTGATCTGGTAGACTCCAAGGGCGTCGACAATGTACTTTGGGGAGCCATGTTCAACACCAGCATCAAGCTTACGCCAACCAACAAAATCGGCCTCACTCTGATGCACAACCAAAATGGAGAGAGCAGCAGCCGGGTACTCACCGGAAAAAAATTCAAAGACGACGTCGACGAAATTTACAATACCTATTCCCAGCGGTATAAAGAGCGGGCCTTGTCTACCGGTCAACTGGCCGGAAAGCACGTCATCAGCAACTGGAACAACCTGGAGGTCAACTGGAGTACGGGCCTACGCCTACTCTCAACAAGATGAACCCGACTTCCGCCTGTTCACCACCCGTACCATTCCACATCCCGCCGTGGAAGGAGAGATATTGCGATACTATATCAAAGAGTCGAGCGACCGGGTGCCCACCCGCTTTTACCGGGATATGAACCAAAACAATTTCGACAACAAACTCGACATTACCCTGCCCTTCAACCAATGGAACGGGTTGAGCAGTAAGTTCTCCTTTGGCGGAAGCTATCTGTCTAAAGACCGGTCGTACACCGAGCAGCGGTACTCCTTTGTCAATTCCAACCCTAACATCGCCACCAGCGTGGGAGACTACCTCGGTGAGTCGAACCTGCTGCATTACAGCGAAAGCGAATTCCTCAATGGCGGCCAAGGGGTCTATGTCCAGCCTTTCCCCACCGAGCGCAACAACTACGACGCTTCCCAGCAGGTATCTGCCGGTTATTTGATGGTGGAACTACCTCTAACAAAACGCTTACGAGTGATCACCGGCGCCCGGGCCGAACAGACAAAAATACAGTTCCTCACCCCCAGCGATGATCTGCTTATGACCTATCCGAACCTCGACGGCGAGCAGGACCTGATCGATGAGTTGGATGTGCTGCCCTCCCTCAACTTCAACTACGAGGCCTCCGACAACATGAAGATCCGCATGGCCTACAACCGCACCCTGGCCCGGCCCACCTTCCGGGAGCTGGCACCGATCGTGACCTTCGATTTCGACGGCGGATTCATCGAAGTGGGCAATCCCGAACTGCAACGAACCCTGGTCGACAACGTCGATCTGCGGTGGGAACTTTACCCCACTGCCTCTGAGATGATCTCTGTAGGTGTCTTTTACAAGAAATTTCAGGATCCCATAGAACGTACCTATAACCCCGAAGCGCCCAATGGCGAATTTACCTGGCGCAATGTAGACCAGGCTCAACTGGCCGGAGCGGAGATAGAAGTGAGGAAAGATCTGGGTAATCTGGCTGCTGCATTGGATGGATTCACGCTGGGCGCCAATTTTTCCTACATTTATTCCCGGTCCGACATCGATGCCAGGGAGCTGGAACAGATCCGTGGCACCAACCCCGACCACAAATCTTACCGGGCGATGTATGGCCAGGCGCCTTATGTGGCCAATGCTTTGCTGTCGTACAAAAAACGGGGCTGGAGCAGCAACCTGTCGTTCAACATCGTGGGTAAACGGATCACCTACATCACCATTGGCGGAACGCCAAATATCTATGAGCTTCCCCGCCCACTGCTCAATTTCAACATTGCCAAAGAACTGGGTGATCATTTTGGGGTGAAGCTGTCTGCCAGCAACCTGCTCGACGCCAAATTCCAGGAAGTGATGACTTACCGGGGCGTCAACTACGCCTCCCAGACTTACAACAGTGGTATTGGATTTAGTGTGGGGCTGAGTTATAAGTTGTAGGAGTTTTGTTTTGGATATTTTCTGTTTTTAGAGAGGAGGAATGGATTTTCCTCTCTATCTGATATACAAATTACCCTGGCCTGTATGGCTGGGGTTTTTTGTTGGGGGGGGGTGCTGAACGATTGTAGGGTTTTTGAGTTCTAAAAAAGCAACTCAGCTCACATGGAGGCTGGGCTGCTGATTGCTGCGCTTTTTCGCCACCTGGTTAAATTTTCTGTTCAATCTGTGAATGTTGCTGACAAATATAAGCGTATAAACGAATGCTTCTGCGGAATCTGACTTACATTCATAGTCTTTACTAAGCCTTCTATCCCGAAACAACCTCTCCTATCTTCGAGCTCCCACCAAATAAAATAAGCAACAAACCAATAATGGGAAATCATCAATGAAAAAAACTTTGTAAATTTGGGTTGATTCCGGACCAAAATAAAGAAGGATGAAATTTGTAGATGTCAAAAACGATATAGCTTTCCGAAAGATATTTGGAAACGAGAAAAAGACCCAAATCTTAATCTCTTTCCTGAATGCGATATTGAAACTGAAAGACAGACAACGAATCAAGGAGGTCAAAATAATAAACCCATATCTCTTACCGAGAGTGGCAGGTGAAAAGGCATCCATCATTGATGTACGGGCAAAAGACGAAAGGGGAAGGCAATTTGTAGTGGAGATGCAGGTAGCCAATGTGGACGGTTTTGCCAAACGGGTTCAATACTACACCTGCCGGGATTATTCGACCCAAATTGAGCGGGGAGACCAATATCCGCTTCTAAAGCCGACCTATTTTATCGGGATATTGGATTTTGATTTTTTTGAAAGTACGGAATATTTATCCAATCATCTGGTTTTGAATGAAAAGACTTATGAGCACGCTTTAAAGGATATTCAGTTCACATTTATCGAATTGAGGAAATTTAATAAAGAGGTGGAAGAATTGGAGAATTTAACAGAGAAGTGGATATTTTTCATCAAAAATGCCGAAAATCTGGAGGTTATTCCTGAGAATATAGATGATGTGGGGCTGATAGAAGCGTATAAGGACGCAGATAAACACAGTTGGAAAAAAGAGGAACTGATAGCTTATGATAATGCCTCGATCGCAGAACAGGATGAAAGGGGTCGGCTGATAGCTGCTGAGAATAAAGGTAAGAAAGAAGGCAAGAAAGAAGGCAAGAAAGAAGGCAAGATAGAAGAAAAAGAAGGGGTCGTCGAGAGATGCTGGCGAAAAAAAATGGATATTGAGGATATAGCAGAAATTTCGGGATTGACTGTTAAAGAGGTCAACATGATAATCGAAAAACTAAAAAAGAAAGAGGGTAAGTAGGTAGGAGAGGACTTCACTCCAAGCATCTCAAATTCCTGAATAGCCAGCATGGGGTTGGCGTGGTAGTTTAGGGTAGTCATTTCAATTTGGACAGGAGATATGGGGCCTGGACTGATGATAGTATATTCGACTCCCAGTCTTCATGTGCAAGCTATTCCAACAACATACTTATGGAGGCCAGCTCATCACTTACCGACTCATACAATTCCGAATCTTCCCCCAGCAACTCCAAAGCAGCTTCAAGGCGGGAAGCCGCCTGGCGGTATTGCTTGTCAAATCTGAGTTCGATGGCAATGGCAAGTTGTAGAACGGCCAATTGATCCGGTGGCAGAGCGGAGGCTAGTTCATCCAACCCCGTGAACTGCCGGGTATGAGGTTTTCCGTCGGTGGCGGTTTGGTAGGTTATTTCGTTTGCCGGAAGGCCGTTTTTCCAGATGGCTTCGATCTGGTCGCCGTTTTGAAAATGGATAATGGCTTTGGCTTTCTGAATGGAGCCGTTGGTCCAGGTGCTGAACATGGCAGCGCCATCTGCGAAAACGACTTTGCTCGTATCGTGTCGTTTTCCCTTTCGGAAAATGCCGGTGAAATGAGCGCCGCCGGGCAGGGTAAAGCTGCCTTTTCCATTGGCGAGGCCGTCTTTCCACTGGCCCTGATATTGGGTACCATCTGGGAATCGGATCTCTCCAAATCCCTCTATCTGATCTTTGTTGTATTCGCCGGTATAAGCGGTGCCGTTGGCCCAGATGTAAGTGCCTCTGCCTTCCATCAGGCCTGCCTTGAAATAGCCTATGTATTGATCGCCGTTGCTGAGTAGTTGGGTGCCTTTGCCTTGGCGAAAACCATTGACGAAATTGCCTTCATAGTAGCTGCCGTCGACCCAGGTCATTTCGCCCCAGCCGTGGGGTTGGCCGTATCGGAATTCGCCCTCATAAATGCTGCCGTCCGACCATTTGCAATAACCTACGCAGTCGGACAGGTCTTTGCTACAACTCGACTCGACGATCCTGGCCTCTTCCATCTTATTTTCAATAGGGGAAAAGGGGTGGCCTGGAAAAGAAATGGCATCTGGAAGGAAAAACAGGAGGCTCCAAATGTTCAACATTGCCATATGGCAAACAAGGGTTGCAGAATGCATGTTTTGGGTTTAGTGTAAGATTCTAATAAAGTCGTGCCACAAATAATGGCGCCGTCGAGGATAGAGGGAGCTCTAAAGAGGGGAGAGAGTGGTCAAATACTCAGCGAGTGGTGTCACAAGATAAGCGGTCTTGATGCAGTTTGTCAATTCAGGAAAGATTGTAAAAATAAGATGGAGAAGACCGGTTATTTGTTACCCGTTGGTGGTGAGAAATATACGTATAAACAAAAAGGACAAAAAGAAGGCTGTATCAAAAGATACAGCCTGTAGGTATAAAACTGTTACTGAAAATGGTTACAAAGTGCGTGTGTTTGGTGGCTGGGCCAATGCAAAGTATCGGCCACACCCAACCAGGCTTACCGGATGGATAAGCAGTTACAAGGGCAGCATTAAAGGGGGTAAATTTTCTTATTGAGGTTTTGAGAGATCATCATTGTGTTACTGTATCCTCTTTTGCAAGTACTGTACCAATTGTCCAAATTCTTTGTATCTTTGTATCCCGTAACGTTATATACGCTAATTCCATTCTTATGACCAAATACATCTTCGTTACGGGCGGTGTTACTTCCTCACTGGGCAAAGGCATAATCTCTGCCTCGCTGGCCAAGCTGCTTCAGGCCCGTGGCTACCAGGTCACCATCCAGAAGTTCGATCCCTATATTAATGTCGATCCAGGTACCCTCAACCCTTATGAACACGGCGAATGCTACGTAACCGAAGACGGCGCTGAAACCGACCTCGATCTGGGGCATTACGAGCGTTTCCTTAACCGCCCCACCTCACAGGCCAACAATGTGACTACCGGCCTGATCTATCAGACCGTGATCAACAACGAACGCCGCGGCGACTACCTCGGCAAAACCGTTCAGGTGATTCCCCACATCACACAGGAGATCAAACGCCGGGCTCAACTGCTGGGCAACACCGGCCACTTCGACATCGTCATCACCGAGATCGGCGGTACCGTTGGCGACATTGAATCGTTGCCTTACCTCGAATCGCTCCGCCAACTGCGCTGGGAACTGGGGCGCGACAATTGCCTGGTCATCCACCTGACGCTGATCCCCTACCTCCGTGCCGCCAAAGAACTCAAAACAAAACCCACCCAGCACTCCGTCAAAGAACTTCAAACCAACGGCATCCAACCTGATATACTCGTTTGCCGCACCGAACACCACCTCAACATGGCCATCCGCCGCAAGCTGGCCCTGTTTTGCAACGTCGAAGTCAGCTCCGTGATCGAAGCCATCGATGCCACTACCATCTACGACGTGCCGGTACTGATGCGCAAGGAAAAACTCGACACAACCGTTATCAGCAAACTGAGACTCAAAGACCGGCAGGAACCCGATCTGCGCAAATGGGAATCTTTTTTGTATAAACTGAAAAATCCAAAGTCAGAAGTGCGCATTGGCCTTGTCGGCAAATACAACGAATTGCAGGATGCCTACAAGTCGATCTACGAATCGTTTGTACACAGCGGCGCCGTCAACGAATGTAAGGTCATTGTTGAGGCAATACATTCTCAGGAGTTGGAAGTGAGCAGCACCGGTATTCACGAGCGCCTGGCCGGGCTCGACGGGATACTGGTTGCTCCGGGTTTTGGTGAGCGGGGCATCGAAGGCAAGTTGCGGTCTATACGATATGTCCGAGAAAACAAGATCCCGTTTTTTGGCATCTGTCTGGGGATGCAATGCGCCGTGGTGGAGTTTGCACAAAACGTATTGGGTCTGGAAGGGGCTTCATCGACCGAGGTGAACCCCCATACCGACCATCCGGTGATCTACCTGATGCCCGACCAGGCAAAGATCGTTCAGAAGGGGGGTACCATGAGGCTGGGTGCTTACGATTGTAAGTTGGTGGAGGGGTCTATCGCAGAGCAAGCCTATGGCGAAATTCTGGTCAGCGAACGCCACCGCCACCGCTATGAATTCAACGACGATTACCGAGACGCCTTTACCCAAGCCGGCCTGATCGCTACCGGGGTGAACCCCAAAACAGAGTTGGTGGAGGTGATGGAACTGGAAGGACATCCCTGGTTTATCGGCGTACAGTTTCACCCTGAGTTGAAAAGTACGGTGGAGTCGCCGCACCCCTTGTTTGTGTCGTTTGTGAACGCTTGTAGGGGGTACCGACAGCTTCGCAGCCAGGCCGACCGGCCGTTGGAGGCCAACACGTTGGAAAATGATTAATAATCAATAATTAATTAATAATCATTAATTTTCAGTCTTTTCACATCGAATCAATAGCTTCTAACAGACGGGTTCCTCTCCTCTTTCTACCCTTTTTCCTGTGGTACTTGGGATGGGTGTGGCTGGCCAGGGATCATGCATTTTTTTGGGACACGGTGCAGTTGGCATCCCGACACGCACATTGGTATTTCGACAATAATTTTCAATACTTCTTTTTACCGGAGGGGATCGACAGTGGCCATCCGCCGTTTTTTGGGATGGGACTGGCGGGGTTATGGTCCGTATTTGGCCGGACGCTGTGGGTGGGACATCTGGCCATGGTGCCCTTTTTGGTAGGGGTCGTAGTGCTGGCTTACCGGATTGGTCAATATTTTGTGGGAAGGGAAAAGGCCGTGTGGGTATTGTTGTTGTTGGCGGTCGATCCATTTATATTGGGGCAGGCGGTGTTGGTAAGTCCCGACATACCGGTGTTGTTCGGATGGTTGTTGGGTATATTTGGGGTATTGCATCGCCGGTCTGTGTACACCTTGTTGGCATCAGTGTTGTTGGTCCTGCTTAGCCTTCGGGGTATGATGTTGGTGGCGGTATTGTTTTTGTACGGATGTTGGGGTCATTGGCCACCAGTCAGGCCTACTGTGCGGTGGGTTTGGCAGCGTATGTCGTCCTATTTGCCGGCAGGCATTATTGCATTGGCCTTTCTGTGGGGACATTATCAGTATGCAGGTTGGATTGGATATCATGCCGACTCGCCCTGGGCGCCTTCATTTGAACGGGTGGGACTGATGGGCGGCATCCGGAATGTGGGGCTTTTGGTATGGCGGGTTTTAGACTTCGGGAGGGTGGGGGCCACTCTTTTTATCATTGTTGGGTTGGGAATGATCTTGCTGGGGCGCAAAAAATGGACTGCCTCCGGAAAAGCATTGTTGACATTGTTGGGATTATCCATTTTAGTGTTGACACCTACTTTGGTATTGCATCAGCATTTGTCTGCACACCGTTATCTGATGCCGGTCACGACCTTGCTGACTTTTTTGGTAGTTTATTTGCTGGGAGAGGTCGTACCGTCAAAACCCTGGAGACGGGGAATATTTGGAGCAATTGTGGTATTATTGTTGACCGGCAACCTATGGGTGTATCCCACAAAGGTGGCCCAGGGGTGGGACAGCACTTTGGCGCATTGGCCCTATTACAGCTTACGCCAAAAAATGCTGGATTGGCTCGAAACCGAAAACATTCCACTTCAACAGGTGGGGACCGCTTTTCCCAATATCGGCCACCTTCGGTACATCGACCTCAGAGAGGGCAAACCCGGCATGCTGCCATTTGATTTGCGCAAGCATCGATATATTTTTTACTCCAATGTGTTCAATGATTTGTCCGACGCCGACCTGGACGAACTGGATCAGCACTGGGCTGTCAAAAAGCGGTTTGACCGTTGGAAAATTTCCGTTATTTTGTACGAAAATACGACCTCCCTCCATGAAGAAAAAAAGCCTGAAAGAATTAGGTAGGCTTTCGCCGGATGCCTTTCGGTCGGCGGCCCGCCATCCGGTGGTGATCGTGCTCGACAATATCCGTTCGGCAGGCAATGTGGGGTCGGCCTTCCGCACGGCCGATGCCTTTGCCTTCGAGCGGGTGGTGCTTTGTGGTATTACGGCGCAGCCCCCTCACCGCGAAATTTTAAAAACGGCCATCGGGGCCACCACCTCCATGCCCTGGCAGCATTTTGGACAGACCGCGGAGGCACTAACCGCATTGAAGGCCAATGGATACCAGATCATCGGGATAGAACAAACGCATGGCAGTGTATCGCTTTCCGATTTTGAATTTTCCAAACAAGATGCTTACGCCCTGGTATTTGGCAATGAAGTAGACGGGTTGAGTGAAGAAGTATTGCCTTTGCTGGATGCCTGCATTGAAATCCCGCAGTTTGGCACTAAGCACTCCCTCAATGTGGCGGTATGTGTAGGTATTGTTGGATGGACGGCCGTAGATCGGATGACTTCCTAAAATCCGCTCAATTCGTCAAACCGGAATCCAAGCCGAAGCCCCAGAAAAAGCTGTACGGCGTCGGTGTTGTTGTTGTCGGCAGCGTCAGGAGAGGGTGGGTCATTTACCGAAAGGATGGCATGGAGATCCTCCCATTCGAGGTTGGGATAATAAGAATATCGGACAAATGGAGTGACGGTGATGAAGTCAGACAATCCGAAATCCAACCCGGCCCCGATGCCGACGCCGACGCTAAGATCATTGCCGGTGTATTTTCGCTGCTCGGTTTCAAACTGGTTGCGCATAAAGACCAGCTCCGGTGACACCTGGAAGAAAAACCCCTTGCTGAAAAAATTGCCGTCTTTAGAGAAGGTGGGGCAGTCGCAGTCGCCCTGCATATCGAGGGCATAAAAACTGGTATTGAACAACAGGCTGTAAAAATTGCTGTTGATGTCGACAATAGGACTGGGGCCGTTTCGCGTAAAGCGGGAATACATCAATTGAGGGGTGAACTCAATGCGGTAGTTTTTGAGCCGAAACCAATAGTCAACTCCGAAAGCCGTACCCTCTTTTAGTGGGGTAATCTTGTCTTCCTGACCGATGTTGAAGTCGTTGAAGAGATTGTCCCAATTGGAGGCGCTGATCTGCTTGTACCCCAGCGAAACACCCCACTGCGCCGGAAGTATAGTCACGACGCAAACCAGGCAAAAAAGACATACGGCAAGTTTTTTCATGCTCTACTGTTTAAAGTTTGGAGGTGAGTTTTTTTTATCAAAAGGCAACAAAAGTACTGTTTCCCGTCGATTTAAAAGCAACGTCTAAATAAAAATAATATTTTTGGTTCTCAGACAAATATCGCTTTTTGTGAATTTTATCAAAGAACGAGATTTTTAAATCTTTTGTTTTTAATTTGTTCGGTGTACTTTTGTAAAAAATTTGGTAACGTTTCGTAAGTCTGGACTTTACCTCAAATCAAGGCCCAGGGGGCCGAAATGTTGGTATAAAAGCGAGAATACACTCCAGCTTAAAGGGCCAAAGAGCTTGCCCCGCGAAAAGCGGGGCCCGGCATGTGATTTGTCGCGAGAGTTCGGTCTTACCAAGTTCTCCCGATAGCTATCGGGATGGAAATTCATCGAAAATTTCATCCATTTCCCGTAAAGGAATTACGACATTGAAAACCAGATCGCTAAGAAAAGACAAAATAAACGTCATCACCCTCGGATGTTCCAAAAATCTGGTGGATTCGGAGGAGCTGATCACCCAGTTGCGCGGCAACGACTATGAGGTGCAGCACGACAGCGATGAACCGGCCAACATCATCATCGTCAACACTTGTGGATTCATCGACCTGGCCAAGGAAGAGTCCATCAATACCATTTTGGCATACGCCGATGTGAAAAAACGAGGGGAGATCGACAAACTCTACGTCACCGGCTGCTTGTCGCAGCGCTATAAAGACGACCTGGAGGAAGAGATACCCGAAGTAGATGCCTATTTTGGTACCCTCGAACTGCCCGCTCTGCTGGCCCGCCTGGAAGCGGACTATAAACACGAACTCTTAGGCGAACGAGCGATTACCACGCCACAACACTTTGCCTATCTCAAGATCAGTGAGGGGTGTAATCGCACTTGTGCATTCTGTGCCATCCCTCTAATGCGGGGCAAACATCTTTCCAAACCGATCGAAACCATTGTAGATGAAGCCAGAAGCCTGGCCCGAAACGGGGTAAAAGAACTGATGCTCATCGCCCAGGAGCTGACCTATTATGGTCTCGACCTGTACAAAGAGCGGGCCTTGCCCCGACTCCTCGAAGCCCTTGCCCAGGTGGAGGGCATCGAATGGATCCGGTTGCATTATGCCTATCCTGGAAAATTTCCGGTGGCGGTGTTTCCGGTCATGGCCAAATACGCCAGCATCTGCAATTACCTCGATATTCCGCTGCAGCACGCCAGCGATTCTGTATTGAAGCGGATGCGCAGGCAGATCACCCGCCGGGAGACCGAAGCACTCATCGATACAGCCCGCAGAGAGGTGCCCGGCATAGCCATCAGGACCACCTTGCTGGTGGGGTTTCCGGGAGAAACCGAAGCTGAATTTGAAGAGCTTTGCGATTTTGTACGCAAGATGCGATTCGATCGCGTAGGGGTTTTTCAGTATTCCCACGAAGAGGATACGCCAGCCTACCAATTGGACGACGATGTGCCTCCTGCCACCAAGGCAGCCCGCGCCAACCGGATCATGGAAATACAAAGTGCCATCTCGCTGGAGAAAAACCAGACCCGGATCGGACAGCGTGTAAAAGTATTGTTCGACCGGAAAGAGGGCGGCTATTTTGTAGGTCGGACGGAAAGTGACTCGCCGGAGGTTGACAACGAAGTGCTGGTACCTGCCACCCAACACTATGTACGCATTGGCGATTTTGCTACCATCGAGATCATTGATGCAGAAGAATACGACCTGTACGGGCGGGTGGTGGAGCACCAGCCAGCTACTGAAAAATCGAAATAAGGCTCGCTCGAAAAATAACTTGTCGTTGTCTTTGATAAAAATTACAAATAAGCGATTGATAATGAGCGGTTTGTGATTTTTTCAAAGACACCAATAAGACAATTTATTTTTTGAGCTTTACTAAAATAACAAGACTTTCAACACCATGTCAGCCAACTCTTCTCTTTTTGAAAAAGCATACAACCCTTTTCTTCAGGGAGGTGTAGTGCTGGGGGGTGTGGTGGTCATCATGTTGTTGACGAAGATGATGAGCGGGGTAGGGGTGGCGGTAAGCCCTGGGTTTTATTGGCAGATCACGGGGGCGTTTTTGTTGTTTTATGCCTTGTTCAACAGCATATTCAGCCTTTCGGCAAAAAACACCAACCGGTATTGGTCGAGGTCGATACTGTGTTTTGCGGGGTTGGCGGCGGTGTCGGCGTTGCTGGCGCAATGGCTGTCGGGCCAATCCATCAACGAAGCGGGCTCCTACCGGTGGATATTTTTGATGCTGGCGTTTTGCTACCTGGTGTTTTTGACGATTATGAATGTTATGAAAAATATTGTGCGGTATGCAGAGAAGGAGGACTGGCAGGCGCCGCGGAAGAGGAAGAAGTGATGTGCTGATGCTTGCCGTGAAGGCGATAGTCCCCTGAATCAAGTTTGGGGCAGGCTTTCACTGGCGTAGCGACAGCGAAGTCTCTCGAAACGTGTAAGGAAGAAGTTTGCCAATGAATAGGTGTAGGAATAAATACATTTGAATTATTTGCAATTTGTTTTAGTTATTGCCCTCTTTAAGAGGGTGGGTCCCACCCTCAAGACCGCCGCCGCCAGACCAGCGTCTGCAACAAAAACACAAACAATAAATTTATCTGCCGGAAGGCAGACAACCTACCTCGATGTACTCCGTCTAAGTAGCGAGGGTATTTAAAAGGAAGAATCTTCGATAAAGCTATAGCTTGTTGTAAATGCAAGGCAAATTTAGGACTTTGTTTTAAAACAAACAAATAAAATCAACAAATAATTTAAAAACAATTCAATAGTATTTATAAGAAGCTGAAATTCAATGCCTTATTGATGTATTCCGCCTTGTTTGCCGCCAGGCAGAAACCTTCAAAAATCGCATGAATTCATTATTTTGTTTGTAGAAGTTACGATTCGTAGCACAACCGTTGTGACGGCGACAGAAATACAGGTACCTCTTTTGCTGTTTAAATCGTTTTTTTAGCGAAAGCTGGAAAATGCATTTTCAAAAGACAATTCAATCAACCATTTCTCAACCATGCAATTATCAATTCAAATAATCACAGCCCTCAGCCTCCTATTTTTGCCGGCGAGCTGTTCGCAAAAAACCGCCGCTGCAGAAAAAAAGATAGATACCCCAGCTGTTTCGACAAAAGCAGAGATGGTATCCGATTCCCTGAAGAAGGTCGTCAAAACGGAGGCCGAATGGAAGGAGGAACTGACGGACATGGAGTATTATGTCTTGCGCGAAAAGGGAACCGAACGTGCCTTTACCGGTGACCTTTGGGACCACAAAGGCAAGGGCGTCTACACCTGTGCCGCCTGCCAGCTTCCGCTGTTCGCTTCCGACACAAAATTCAAGTCGGGAACGGGATGGCCGAGCTTTTGGAAGCCCCTCAAGGCAGCATACATCGCAGAAGAGCAGGACAATAGCTACGGGTGGAAACGGGTAGAGGTGCTTTGCGCTCGCTGCGACGGCCACCTGGGCCACGTTTTTGATGACGGGCCGCCCCCCACCGGGTTGCGGTATTGTATTAATTCGGTGTCGCTGGATTTTTTGGAGGAGTGATCGAGGGGCATCGAAGTCACAGACTTCGACGAACGGGGACATCGAAGTCACAGACTTCGACGAGCGGGGGCATCGAAGTCACAGACTTAGACGATCGGAGGCATCGAAGTCACAGACTTCGACGAACGGGGTGGCTGCAACCGAGATCGGCGTACCAGAAAATTTCACGAAGGCTCTTGCCTTGGGATATTATAGTTGTCAATCCGGGTCTTTATTTCCATTCGGAAAGACCTCCTTCTGCTCCAAGATCACTGCATCCACGGCATTGTCTTTCACCAGTTGGTTGAATCGGGGGATGTCGTTGGCGAGGATATCGCGGAGTTGTTCCAGCTGGACATCTATTTTTTCGGTGATGTCTTTGCGTACTTTTTTCATCTGTTCGGTCGGAGGATAGTCTCCTCCCTGGATTAGTGAATTGAGGTGGGCCAGTTTATTGTTGAGCCGAACGGGGAAATTCAGTGGGTCCTGTGAGCTTCGGTTTTTGGTCTGGTAAAGGGCCTCTTCTACTTTGGTCATTTTTTCGTTGATCTCATCTGCTGCTGTTTTGATCTCTTCCATTCCTTCCTGGTCGCCGACCAGTTTTTTGTAATTGTCGAGTTGCTGTCGGACCTTTCGGATATCGATAATGGCCTGGTGGGTTTCTGTTAGTTTATTGTTGATCCCTTTGATGAAATCAAACTGCGCCTGCATATCCTTTTCCGATACTCCCGACCGGGGGTCAGCCAATATCCTGAACGGCTGTCGTTGCTCCTTGTCTTCATCTATTTGTAAACCGACAAGATAGTCGCCGGGTGGTACGCGGGGGCCATTGGTAGATGCCCACCACATGACCATCCCCTCAAACTTTTTAGCGGAAGGATAACGCATCTTCCAGACAAAGAGATTCGACCCTTTTTCCACTTCCAGTTTTTGCCCTTTTTCCACGGCAGTGGTGCTGAAAGTATCTATGAGGGTACCGTCGGATTCATAAAAGGACAGGCGGATATTCTTGTATTCATTGGTGTCTTTTTGAACATTGAAATACACCATCACCCCGCCGGGATGATTCAGGCCGGCATTTTTAACTTTCTTGTTTTGGGATCCGGGCATGCGGTAACTGTCTATGGGCCGGAAAAGATGCACCTCAGATTGAGCGACCTCTTTATTCAATTGATGGAGGATGGTCAGGTCGTCGATCATCCATACGGATCGTCCCTGTGTTGCTGCGATCAGGTTGTTGTTTTTAATGGTCAGATCGGTAATGGGTACTATTGGCAGATTCATCTGAAAGGGCTGCCAGTGGGCGCCGTCATCAAAGGAAATATACATGCCCGATTCCGTACCGGTATAGAGGATGCCTTCTTTGACCGGGTCGGCCCTGATCACCCGGGTGAAGTGTTCTGCGTCTATTCCATTGACGATTTTTGTCCAGGTGGCGCCGTAATCTTTTGTTTTGTACAGGTAGGGTTGAAAATCTCCGGCTTTGTATAATGTCGCAGCCAGGTAGCAGCCTCCGTCTTCGAAGGGGTCGGGTTCGATGCTGTTGATCATGGCCCATTTGGGCAACCCTTTGGGAGAGATATTGGTCCAGTTGAGGCCGCCGTCTTTCGACAAATGTACCAGTCCGTCGTCAGAGCCCACCCATAAGAGGTTTTTGACCCGTGCCGATTCAGCGGCAGCAAAAATAGTGCAGTAGTATTCGACCGAGGTATTGTCCTGGGTGATGGGTCCGCCGGATGATTTTTGTTTTTCGGGATCATTACGGGTCAGGTCGGGACTGATCACTTCCCAGCTGTGCCCTTCATTGTAAGATACGTGTAAATGATTGGAAGCCGTGTACAGTTTGTTGGGGTCATGTGGGGAGATGAATATCGGGAAATTCCATTGGAAGCGGTATTTCATTCCTTCGGCTCCCCAGCCCATCGGCAGATCGGGATAAACACTGATCACCCGGCTGAGATGGTTCCGGTGATCGAGGCGGCTGATATACCCATCGTAACAACCGCCATATACAACTTCATTGTTGCGTGGATCAATGGCGATGTGACCACATTCGCATCCGGCCGTCGATTCCCAGTCCCGTTCGCGGATCTTATTGGATGGCGAGCGGTGCAGGATGCGTTGGGTGCTGTTGTCCTGTTGGGCGACATAGATCCGGTAAGGAAAGTGATCGTCGGTGGTGACCCGATAGTATTGAGCCGTTGGCTGGTTGTGATACGTACTCCAGGTTTCTCCTCCATCGTAGGTGACCTGTGCGCCACCATCATCTGCAACGACCATGCGTTTGGGATCTTCCGGGGCGATCCACAAATCGTGGTGGTCGCCGTGTGGGGTGCTGATGGATTCGAATGACTTGCCGCCATCTTTCGATTTATGAAATTGGACATTCAATACGTACACCACATCTTCATCCTGTGTGTCGGCGTAAACTCGGGTGTAATACCAGGCCCGCTGCCGCAGCTTTCGTTCTTCATTGATCCGCTTCCAGGTTTCTCCACCGTCTCCCGACCGAAACAGTCCGCCTTTTTCTGCTTCCACCATGGCCCATACGCGGTCGGAGTTGAGTGGCGAAACAGCTACTCCAATGATTCCAAGAACACCTTTGGGCAAGCCTTCCTTTCGGGAAATATTGGTCCAGGTATCTCCCCCGTCCGTACTTTTCCATAAGCCGGAACCTTCTCCTCCGCTTTCCATGCTGTAAGGCGTTCGTTTTATCTTCCAGGTAGTAGCATAGACGATTCTTGGATTGTTGGGATCTAGCAACAGGTCGCAGGCACCCGCCTCCTCGCTGACATAGAGTACTTTTTCCCAGGTCGCACCCCCGTCTTTGGAGCGGTACACGCCTCTGTCGGGGCCCGGTGCAAATACATTTCCCAGTACGGCAGCATACACCCATTCCGGATTTCTGGGGTGGATGCGGATGCGCGGGATATGCCGCGATTTTTCCAGCCCGATGTGCGTCCAGGTCTTGCCGGCATCCACTGACTTCCACATGCCGTATCCGTACGACATGTTTCCCCGTACGGTTACCTCTCCTCCTCCGACATAAATCACATTATGATCGTATTCACTGACTGCTACGGCTCCGATCGAACCACCAAAGTAACCATCGGAGATATTTTCCCAGTGTTGGCCTCCGTTCTTGGTTTTCCAGACACCGCCTCCGGCAACTCCCATGTAATAGAGGTTGGGCTTGCCGGGTACGCCGGTAGCGGCGGCAGACCGTCCTCCCCTGAAAGGCCCGATATGGCGCCATTCGAGGGCTTTGTAGATGGATTCGTCATACCCGTGGGATGTTGTGTTTTGGTTGTAGCTGGCGTGGCCAAGGAATAGAGCCAGCAATAGGGTGATGCTCCTGCAGAATAGTTTCCTGTTCGTCATAGTAAGCTGTTTTGACTGGCAAAATAGGAAGATTTTCTGAATAAGAAGAGCGGGCTCAAGGCAGAACATAGTTGTCGGGAGAGTGATTGAGGGACATCGAAGTCACAGAACTACCTCTTCGGTAGTCGGGCTTCGACGAATAGGGAGTGAAAGGTACCATTAGCATAGAAGACCTTCACCCAACCCAAATACAAAAAATCACGTGATTGATGGCGATACACATTTATTGAACCATCAAATCACGATGCTATGAAAAAAGCAACTCTTTCCTTTTTCGTCACTGCCACTTCTGTTTTGGCGGTGTGTTTGTTTTTAACCAACTGCTCTAAGGCACCGGATGCCGAACCGAGGGGCTCTGAAGAAGACTACTTTCTCGGCGATGTTAACGCCAATGTCGCAGATTCTTCTGGCGGCAGTTCCTCAACCGACTATTCCGGCGAAGGATACAACGAGATCGAAGAAAACCCCTTCGTATTGGTGGAAGAAGAAGACGTTTCTACCTTTTCCGTCGACGCCGATGGAGGATCCTATGCCAATGTCCGCCGGTTTTTGAACAATGCCGACCTTCCGGTCAAAGATGCTGTAAGGACAGAGGAGCTGATAAATTATTTTTCCTACGACTATCCCGGCCCGGAGGATCAACATCCCATTGCACTGAATGGAGAGATCAGCACCTGCCCGTGGAATACCGGCCATAAGTTGCTGCGCGTTGGGATTCAGGGCAAAGATGTTCCCGACCAGTTACTTTCTAAAACTAATTTTGTATTTCTGATCGATGTAAGCGGCTCTATGTCTGCTGACAATAAGCTGCCATTGCTCAAGCAAAGTTTTAATCTCTTTGTAGAACAACAACTGGGAGCACAGGACAGAGTGGCCATTGTGACCTATTCGGGTTCGGCAGGAGTGGTTTTGCCATCGACTTCCGGCGACCAAACTTCCGCCATCACTTGGGCCATCAACAATCTCGATGCTGGCGGCAGCACGGCCGGGGCTGAGGGTATTATTACAGCTTACGAGATTGCGGAACAAAATTTCATTCCTGGTGGCAACAATCGCGTTATCCTCGCCACTGACGGCGACTTCAACGTGGGCATCAGCAGCCAGGAAGCCCTGGTGGAGCTGATCGAGGAAAAAAGAGAATCGGGTGTTTTTCTCACTGTCATTGGGGTAGGTGCCGGCAACCTGCAGGACGGCCGGATGGAGCAAATAGCCAACAATGGCAACGGCACTTACGAGTATATCGACAACCTCGAGCAAGGGGAAAAAGTATTTATCCATGAGTTTAAGAAGTTTTACACCGTCGCAAAAGACGTCAAAATCCAGATACAGTTCAACCCCGATCAGGTCAAAGCCTATCGGTTGATCGGGTACGAAAACAGATTGTTGGAACAGCCCGACTTTGAAGACGATGAAAAAGACGCAGGCGAGATCGGTGCCAACCAAAGCATCACAGCCTTGTATGAGTTGATCCCAGTAGCGGGATCCCCAAATAATGACGCAGCCATTTCTGTTGACTTTCGTTACAAGTTGCCCGATGAAGATTCGAGCATTCCTCTTACGCTCAATGTAAGCGATCAGCTCAGTGTATTCCAACAGGCTTCCGAGCATATGCGGTTTGCTGCTTCCGTGGCCGCCTATGGAATGTTGCTTCGGGATTCGGAGTACAAAGGCACGGCCACTTACGATAAAGTGCTTGAATGGGCAAGCAATGCTACCAGCTATGATCCCGGCAATTACCGGGCAGGATTTCTGGAATTAGTAGCTATAGCGGAAGGGTTGTGAGTGATCCTATGAAATTGAAAACCCTGCTCGCCTGTCTCCCATTTTGAGGGGATGGGCGAGCTGTGTTCGTATTGCTCTCTTCTTCATTTTTTATTGATGTAAACCTCCAAAATGAAAAATCGAATTATTGTAGTATTGTTGTGTTTCTTTTCCGTTTCTGCCTCTGGCCAATCTCTCGTAGCTGACTCCCTCCAGCATCAGATAGAGGTCAATGCCACAGCGTTTATCACCCAGTTGTTTAACCTTTCCGGGAATAGTAGCTTCGGGGGTGGTGATTATATTTTTTCCTATAAAAAGCGACGGGGCAAGAGCCAATTTCGCTTTGGGTTTGGTGGCGACTTTTCCGTAAAGGAAGCCGATGAAGGAAGTGATTCCACCTTCGGTTTGCGCCTGCGTGTTGGTAAAGAAGGATATACCGATTTTGGAAAGCGATGGCGGGTCTTTTATGGAGGTGATTTCAAGACAAACCTTTCTTTTACCAGTTTTGGAAATACGGATATCAGTCGGACCGTAGCAGCTATCGGGGGTGGTCCGGTTTGCGGTATCCGGTTTCAGATCAACCGGCGATTGTATCTTTCAACGGAGGCGTCGTACGATGTCTTTTTATCCATTGAAGACCAGGATGGGACGACCCGGTTGGGAGCGTTTTCGGGGTTTTCGGCTCCTGATTTTATCTATTTGGGATTTGGGTTTTAGTGTTGAGGGGCTGGTTTCGGCTACGCTCAACCAGCGAGGGGGTTGCACCCGAACAGTGGAATCTATTCAACGAAATAAAGTAACGTCTCCTGTCATAGCTCCCTCATCGAAGCCGCCGCCACAACTGCGAATGACGAACTCCATCGACCAGGCGTAAACACCTGCAGGGGCTTTTCGTCCGCGAAGGGTACCGTCCCAGCCTCGGGTATGGTCATTGGAGGCGAACATGAGGCTGCCGCGGCGGTCGAATATGCGCAGATGGAAGCTGACGACATCATGGGAAAGGAAGGCCCGGAAGTGGTCGTTGATTTGGTCGTTGTTGGGCGAGAAGGCGTTGGGAACATATACTTTTTCTTCGATGGGCGCGATGTCGTTGATCACTTCGATTTCTTTGCGGAGAGACTCGCAATGGTTGGTGATCTTTACCCAGTATTCCCCTGCGCGATTTGGTGCGGACGACGGGGTTGGTCGACCCATCATTCCACAGATAGCCGACGGGTGTTTGGAGTTCGAGGAGGTTGGCGGCGGCATTGAGGCTGATGTATTCGTCGCCGCATATGTGATAGGTATTTTGTAGTTGGGTCTCTATAGGTGGCGTTTCGGGAACGAGGATATCAGCCTGGCTGCCACATTCATACTGGTCTTTCCAGAAAAGGGTATAGTTTCCGGAAGTCAATTGTTGGAAAACGGTGTCTGTCCGCCAGTCGGTTCCGTTGAGAGAGTACTGGTAGGGAGCCGTTCCTCCCTGGATGGCGTTGATGCGAATAGCGCCTTTTTCCTGGTTCCAACAAGTTGTTTCCGAAGTCCATTCCAGGGTCACGTCTTCGGGGGGAGCCACTATTACTTCATCGTTGGTATTGCAACCATTTATTTCGTTGGTTACTTTCAGCGAATAGAGGCCTTCCGTGTCTACCTCATTTTCCGGCAAGGTGGAAATGAAGCTGTCTGGGCCGTTCCACAGGATGGTGTAGTTCATTAGTGTAGAATCAATGTTAGCACTTATGTGGGCCCTGTGGTTGGGACAATCCAGTTGGGTGTCTTCGCTGGCGGCGGCGTTGGGGTGGATGCGGTCAGCCACTACTTCGATGGTGTCGGAGGAGGTGCAATTGTCACTGGTCTGGATGGTGAAAATATAGGTTCCCGGTTCGTCGATGAAGGGAGTAAGCGAGGCAGGTGTTTCCACAAAATGTCCGTTCGGTGTATACCAATGGAGGATGGGATCGGGGTCTGGCCAGGAGGAGTTGGAGGCGTCGAGTTGGAGTTGTTGCTGATGGCAGGTCAACGTGTCGGGGATGGCCAGCAGTGCCTGGATATTCATCGGTTCAATGAGTAGATTGAGTACACTGTCGCATCCCTGCCAGGAGTTGAATACCAGTTGGTAGTTTCCGCTTTCGCAAAAAGTTTCGCCGCCGAATTCGAGGCAGCCCCCTGGGCAGAGTGTGGCGGTGGTATCTTTTGAAATATAGGCATAGGCTTGTTGTACGATGACCGTGTCGAAATGGGTACAGCCGCCGATTTCTTCATGGACGCTCAATATGTACTCACCAGGGGTACAAACCTGGGGGGTGAGCTGATTGGATTGAAAATTATAAGGTCCGTTCCATTCGATGGAAATGACGCCGGTGCCATTTTCCACAAGGGCTTCCAGTTGGGTGCAGGGCGTGATGCAGGTCACGGTTTGGTCGGGGCCGGTACTCACCGTAAGCGGGTTGTTGAAGTAGCCTACGGTGCTGGAAGCCGTAGCAGTACAACCCGTCCCGGTGTCGGTAATGATAGCCGTGTAAGTACCGGCTTCGGTGACGGTAATGTTGGATTGGCCCAGCTGCCCCTCCCAGGAGATGGCATAGGATCCGTTGGAGCTGGAGCCTGTGGCCTGTAAAATGACGGAAGTGACATTGCAGGATAGCACAGCGTTGGCAGGTGTGACGGAAATGGTCAGCTCAATGTCGTTGCAATCAACGAACTGGGTATTTCCCGAAAGGGGGAGAGCCAGGATGAAAAACAAATGCCAGGCAGGTGGAAAAGGAAGGCTTTTCATTCTTCTTGTATTTTCCTGAAGGAGAACAACAGTTATGTAAATAATCAGTCAAGAGAGCCAGAAGAAAAGCTTTTGGGCCAGGTAATACTGAAGCAGATGCACTACAAGACGCGTCAGTACCCTAGTCTTGAAGACAGGTATATTTATTGTGTATTTCCTAACTCTCGCCATGAAATTAGAGAATGTTTTTGGATTTGCAAAACTTCTGGGAGAGAATACGCTGATTTATTTCCCGAAAGGGAGGGCGCGCATTTCCTAATTGTCGTTAATATCGTACATTTGGGCCGTTTTGGGAAAAAGAAATTAAACATAACTATGCGAGTACTGTACAAATTTTTCAAATGGATGCTGCTCACTCTGGTATTGATCCTGGTAAGCATCATTGGAGCCGATTTTTTGGTTAAAAGAGCGGCTAAAGGCAAGCTGTTCTATTCGACCGATGATACGCCATTCAACCGGGTGGGACTGTTGTTGGGCACCGGGAAGTTTCTTCAAAACGGGCGGATCAATTTGTACTATCAATATCGGATAGAGGCGGCTGTGCGTCTGTTTCGATCAGGGAAAATTGATGTTATCCTCGTCAGTGGCGACAATAGCCGGAAGGAATACAACGAACCTTCCACCATCAAAAACGATCTGATCCAACAAGGTGTGCCCGAGTCGAAGATCCGCCTCGACTACGCCGGATTCCGGACGCTGGACTCCGTCGTGCGCTGTAAAGCCGTATTTGGGCAGGAAAAAATTACCGTGATCTCTCAACCTTTCCACAACGAAAGAGCCATTTTCATAGCCCGCAATAAAGGGATGGATGCTATCGGCTTCAATGCCCGTGATGTCGATGGTAGAGCCGGATGGAAGGTGCAACTGCGGGAGCGGTTTGCTCGTGTAAAAATGTTGTTGGATATGGCTTTGGGTAAGCGGCCGAAATTTTTAGGGAAACCAGAGGTGATTTGAAAGGTTGTTGATGTTCAATCAAAACTATAACACTTTGACTACTTGAGTTTCAGGTGTTACCGAAATCCGATGCCTTTTTGTTCGGGGAGGTCTTTTTCGACCAGTTGGAAATCGGTTACATCGTCGAGGGTGACGGTTTTGGTCATGTCGTCCTGTCGCTTTTTGGTAGGAATATCGGCCATTCGGAGGTGTTGGCGGCGGATGGCTTCTTTGACGATTTTGCGGATGGTGCGGGCATTGCCGAAGTATTTGTGTTTGTGATCGACGAGTTCACTGATGTAATTGGTAAGGTGATCGGAAGCATCTTGTTGTAAAATCATATCTTCTGCTGCAAACATTTGATGCGCGATGTCGATGAGCTGTTTTTTGTCGTAGTCGGGGAATTTGAATTTGCGGTCGAAGCGAGACATGAGGCCCGGATTGGCTTCGAGGAATTGCTTCATCTCCCGGGGGTATCCGGCCACAATGACCATGAACTGTCCGCGTTGGTCTTCCATTCGTTTGAGGAGGGTTTCGACTACTTCGCGACCAAAGTCGTTCTGGCCGCCCTGGGTCAGGGCATAAGCTTCGTCGATGAAGAGGCCACCGCCGATGGCCTGGTCGATGACCTCACTGGTTTTGATGGCTGTTTGACCAACGAAACCGGCGACGAGCGATTTGCGGTCGCACTCCACCAAGTGGCCCCTTTCGAGTATTCCGAGAGCTTTATATATCTGCACCATTAGCCGTGCAATGGTCGTTTTGCCGGTGCCGGGATTTCCGGTGAAGACGGTGTGAAGTGAAAAGCTCTTTTTAATGTCCTTTCCGATCTCGCGGTAGTAGCGAACCAGTTTGGTCATTTCGTCCACTTCTTTTTTTATGTCGTCCAATCCGACCAGTTCTTTCAATTGGTGGAGGGCGTCTTTGAGCAGGGCGTCATCGATGGGGAGTTGTACCTGGTTGGTGTCGCCGCCGGATTGAAATATTTTTTGGACGTCGTCGTCGGTGATGGTCGACAGGTCTTCGGGTTCGAGTGAGGAGAGGTCGAGCCCTTGTTCGGTGAGTCGGAGGGCCATATTTTGCTTGGCTTCTTCGATGATGCCGTTGATGTATCGGGCGTTTCCGAATTGCTCGTCGCGGTTGCGGTAAATTTCGACGAGTCGTTTGTGGATGAGTTCCATGGCGTCTGGATGGATGATGACGCCCCGTTTTCCGGCGCTGTATTCGGCAATTTCCATCAACTCCTCCGGGGTATAATCGGGGAATTGGATAACGTTGCGCAGTCTCGAGTTCAGTCCGGGATTGGAGTTGAGAAACTGGCTCATCTCTTTGGGGTAACCCGCAAAAATGATGGCCAGGTCTTTTGATCCTTCGGCCAGTTCTTTGAGCAATACTTCGATGACTTCGCGGCCAAAATCTTTGCCGTCTTCTCCGCGGTTGGTCAGGGAGTAGGCCTCGTCGATGAAGAGGATGCCGCCCCGGGCATTTTCGAGGGCTTTTTTTACTTTGGGTGCTGTTTGACCGATGAATTCGCCAACGAGGTCGGCCCGGCCCACTTCATGGACGGTGCCGTGTGAGAGGAGATCGAGGCTGTGGTATATTTTTCCCAACAGGTGGGCTACGGTGGTTTTTCCGGTGCCGGGGTTGCCGGTAAAAACACTGTGGAGGTTGAACTGTTGGTCTTCCTGGAGTCCTTTTTCTTTGCGCACTTTTAAAAACTGGAGGTAGGTAGCCAGTTCGTTGATCTGCTTTTTGACGGAGTGCAGACCGATCAGTGCTTCCAGTTCCGATTTGGCCTCTTCGAAGCTGAGCTTTACGGCGGATTTAGGGTCACCGGGCGTGAGCGGATCCCGTTCGATGGCCGAGGAGTAAGGGAGTGGTTCGCTGGATGCTTCTTCAAATTCGCCTACCGCGAAAGGCACCACGGCGATGAGCTGGTCCATGAAGATGATCTCCAGGAAGTAGAGGTCTTCAAACCAGTATCCGGGGTCGTTGGCACCGTAGCCGGTATCGAGTTTGATGGAGGCGGGCTGGTCAGTAAAGTTCCGGAAGAAATGCATTTTTGCTTTTTTCTGGCCCGAATCGTTGTAGAAGTAGAATTGCAGCTCCAGAGGAAAGCTGGTTTCTTCCAGCAGGAGGTTGTCGAGTGTCATTTCTACGTTGATGTATCGGGTGAGCCCTGCGGCAAATTTTTTGAGGTAGATGCGCTCATCCAATGGCATGCCTTCGCGGGGACTTTCGAAGAGTTTAATTTCCCGGATGGAGAAGTAGGGATTTTTTTCGGGACTGACGGGCCCCTGATCGACGATATAAAATTCGGAAGAGCCGATGGGATTGCCATCGATGTGAATGTCCCAGTAGTATGCCCCTTTTTTCCACCATCCGGGGTCGGGAGTTCCCCATCCTTCATTGACGTAGATGATGTTTTGGTCTTTAGACATGGTGAGGTCTTTCTCTATTTCGCAGATGACCTTTCCGCTTTCTTTTTCTTTGCAGTAAAATCCGATGGAGGTCTTCCAGTCCATTTCGTCAAAGAGCTTATTGAACAGCGACAACTCACAATAGATGTATCGGCATTCGCTTTTGTCGAACACCTTGCGGTATTTTTTAGCATTGCGGTACATGTTCTCTTTCGAAACAAATACCTTGATGGCTTTGAGTTTGAAGTTGCCTCCGAGGGCAGTGTCTTTTTTATTGTTTTTGGCCATATTCATAAAAAGAGGCTTTTTAAAAAACTAATCCATTCCCCGCCTCAAACAAACTGCATAGCCCGGTTCGCCCTTGTTTCGGCGACGTCTTCTTTGATCTTTTTCCATTTTTTTCCGAGTAATCGGTTCATTCCTTTGTCGACGACATAATGGGTGGCGATGTTGATGGCGCCTTTTACCTTTCTAGTGATAAACTGGTTGGAGCGGAGGCTCATAGAAAAGCCGGGGTTGAGGTATACGATGTCGTGCCAATAGCCGCTGGGCATAAAGAGGGTTTCCCCGGGGTTGAGGGTACAGATATATCCTTTGAGGTGCTTCATTGCGGGGTATTTGTCGTAGTCGGGTTTGTCGACATCTATGTGGCTGGATACGGTGAAGGGTTGTTTGTACAGGAGTTTGGATTGGTTGGGGGAAAAGAGGATGACCTTTTTGCTGCCTTCAAACTGGTTGAGGAATACGTGCGACATGTCGATGTCGTAGTGCATAGGAGTTCGGGCGCCGGCACCACCGAAGAAGGTGAAGGGAAAACCTCTGTAAAATCCGTCCAGGATGGTAGGTATTTGGTAATCGTTTTGCAGTTCGGGAGCTGCTTTGAGGATGTTGAAGAGGAAGATGCGGAGGCCGGAATCTCCCCGTTGTATGTGGTCGATGTATTCGCTTAAGCGCATCAACCTGTCGGGGCTCATGTATTTTTTCCCTGACCGAACACTGTTGGCAGGGTATACCGGAACCTGGAGATGGCCGTATTTTTTTTTGAAAAACGGGAGGGTCCATTTCTCTTTAGCGGGCCAGTCTTTCATCAGGTCAGTGATGATGGCGGGTTGTTCTGGTTGTAAAAATTGGCGCTTAAAGCCCTCCGCGTCAAGGTTCGATGCTCTGGAAACAGGGACTAGATTCATAGAGAGTTTAGTTTTCCCTAAATGTGTAAGGGGCCAGTGATTGACCAAGGTAAAACCTGACTACCCAGCCAGTTGGCAGATGGGGATCAGGTTGGTTTGACGATTGTTATTGGCGGAATTTGAGTTTGCGGGGCATTAAGAACCTTCTGTCGGCCCACCATTGCCTGCCCCAAAAGGGATAGATCCGACGGGGAGCCTTGCTCAAACCCAAATTGTACTCAAAATTAACTCGTCACTTTCAACCTTGGACAACCATTAGGGTATTGCTACCTTCCTCCTCCGTTGCCGCGTTACTAGGAGGACCCTCATACAGGTGGTTGATTAATCAAATGAGATAAAAAAATAGAAGCATCCTGAGTTAAATAGTCCGCAAATTTATCAATTTCGGGGAAAACTAATACAGAAAGGGTATCCCCAAAATCAGGGAATTTGTTGAATATTCGATTTTACCTGATAAAGTGGGTGGATTTGGCCTGTTAGTCATCCGAATCGGCGCCCCCCTCTTCCTCTTTTTCAGCCTGCGCTTTGAGCCGCTCTTTTCGGGCGACCTTTTGGTCGTTATTGCTTTCGTAGATGGTGTAGTTTTCGTATTTGGCGGGGTCGGATTCGGCCCAGATGTCTTTTCCGATATTGCAAAGTACGACGAGTTCCTGATATAGTTTATTACCGAGTTCGACCCTTCGTTCGACGGCAATATCGCGGTCGGCAACTTTGTCTTGCTGTATGTTGAGGGCGGTTTCAAAGTCGTGGGAGGCATCAACGACCCTTTTGATATTGGTTTCGTTGATGCCTACATCGTCCAGGAAGTCGATCTGTTGGCGGGCGACTCTGACGACCCTTCTGCCGCAAAACAGGAGTTGGGCATCGGTCATATCGCCCATCTTGGCGGTTCCGAATTTGCGGTAGCGGCCGCTGCGATTGTTGTATTTGATGGCCACGCGGGTCATGATGCTCCGAATGGCCGATTTGAGCTTTTCGGCAGCGGTGTACTTTTTGTCGGTGGTGATCATTTGGTCGCCTACCAGTTCGTCGTCGTCGGGTAGTTTGCTGAATTTATCGCAGTTGGTCAGAAAGGTCATCAGGCGTTCTTTGCCATAGCCATAGGACTCGAACTGGATGATGTCTCTTTTAGCGTGTTTAATGCGTTCTAGGCATTGTAGGTAAAGGTCGGCATCGGGGAAGTTGTATTTTCGTTGGGTGGGTTGTTTTTTCATGTTGTTTTTAATTCATAATAAAAGGCAATATTAACTCATTTAACAAAACAAACTATCCAGTCATATTTTTCTCAATTTTTACAAAGATAAATGATTTTTTTATAAAACAAAAGGTTTTGTTGATGAAATTTATTTTTACATTTCAAAATGTAAATTTACTCATTTAAAAATTTCTTGCTAATTTTTTACAATAAATGACCCTCGGGGTTTTGCTCCTGCAAAATGGGAATGTGGATAGTTGTTTCACATATGCTCTTAGGAACATTTAAAATATTGGTAGTTCTACCCCGATCGCTATCGGGGTAAAACTACCCTACAATGAATATAAAATCCATATCTTAGCTTGATGGCAAACAGAGGAAACCAATTTAAAGCGGGTCGCCGGTTCTTTCTTGTGCTAATGCTTATTGTAGGGATCTGGCCTGGGGGGCTTTTAGCTGAAAAGACGGAGCCGGTGAAAGTGGAAGATGATTTTAAGGAACTACGTCTTGACGGTGAGTCGGTTTGGGTATTGCGGGATCCGGATCAAACCTTTCAGCTAGTGGAGGTCATGGCCTGGTACAAAGATGGGGAGGGAGGGACTCACCACGATTTTTTTGGTTTTGGACTCGAACAATCGGGGTATTGGATGGGCTTTACCATCCGCAATGCCGGAAGGGAGAAAAGAGAGTTGTTGGTGGAGTTGATCAATTCCTATTTGAACGATTTTCAATTTCACCGGTATGATCCGGTGCGGGATACATTGCTGAGCGATGTATTGCGGCCCGAAGACGGTTTTCTGAAAAGGCAGTTTTTTATCAACCATCAACAAAAGCGGTCCCATCAGAATTTTCACTTTAGCTTCGAGCTGGAGGCAGGGGAGGAGACGGATTGCCTGATCTATTTTGCGCCAAGCAAGCATGCGTTTAAGGTGAGGTTGTTGCTGTGGGATGCGGCTTATCGGTTTACGGTTCACAACGATTATGAGTCCATCATTTTGCATGCTTTTTTCATGTTGTGCATCATCTATTTGTTGATACTGGGGTTTACGATTTACATCATTGAGTTTCCGTATTATTGGTACTACTTTATATATGTTGTGTTGGGCGCCTTGTTTGTATACACCGATATAGGGCTTGCCTATCGCTATTGGTGGCCCAACCGACCGGAGTGGCAGCAGATTGCAACGCCGGTGCTGATCAATTTGTATTTGATAGCGGGGGTGTTGTTTATCCGATCGTATTTTCAGACGCGGAAACATTATCCGACCACCGACCGGGTACTGCTGGCGGCGGTTATTGTGGCGGCACTCATCATTCCGCTGGTTTTGTATACCATGGTGACGACCAAACTGACCTATCCGCATTTTTTATTTAAAATTTCTAACATACTGTACGCGACTACCTGTTTGTTGTTTTTTCTGTTGTTGTTTAGAGCTATTTTTCACAGCAAGATGTATTTTTCGGGTTTGTTTTTATTTGGATTTTCGTTGCACGGGTTGAGTGTCATCACGTCCAACCTTCAGTTTATGCAGCTATTGCCCGGGGGGTCGTTGGCCACACTGTTGTCGGGGATCGGGTATCCGTTGACGTTCAACACCCACATTTCGCTGATGTTGGGGATGGTGCTGGAAATGATCGTGGTATTTTACATCGGTATACGACGGTTTGCGCATATTTTCAAAAAAAGCAATGAAGCCATAAAAGACCTGGCAGAGCAAAAAGAAAAAAACCGCAACCTGCTGGTAATGGGCATCGAAAGCGAACGCGAACGCATTGCCCGCGACCTGCACGACGACCTCTCCAGGCTCACTGTCGTGAAAATGAAATTGAATACGATGAAAGAACACCCGCAAGCAGAAGAGATGGCGATGCAAATCGAAGAGATCATCGAAGATGTGGATACCTCTCACAGCGAACTACGGGGCATTGCCCGCAACCTGATGCCCAAGGCACTCTACGACCTGGGCTTGCTGGCAGCGGTGGAAGAACTGATTTACCGGATCAAAATTCTGGAAAAAGAAATGGACATCCAATTTTACAACAATATGTCGTTTGAGGGCACCACCCGGCAGGCACAACTCTACCTTTTCCGCATCGTGCAGGAGTTGTTGAACAACGTCGTAAAATACGCCAAAGCCTCCGAGGCCAATCTGCAATTTATCCGCCACGAAGAAGAACAAAAAATGATCCTCACGATGGAAGACGACGGTATTGGGTTCGACCTGTCGTCGGCATCGAAAAAAGGAAATGGCCTGAAAAATATTAAATACAGGGTGGAGGTGCTTAACGGTTCGCTACACATCGATACCGTACCGGATGGCGGGACGTTGATCTCGGCGGAGATCCCGTTTTCGGCTTTGTATACTAATGGAGAGGGGTGAGGAGGGATGCGCAAGTGATTGGTTTTTGGGAGCTATAATGAAGGGTTTTTTTAAATATATGAAGTTTGTTTATGTTGAAAAATTGGAGAGTATTCCACCCTAAGAGGGTGGGCCCACCCACCTGTTCCGCCGCCGCCTCCAAGTCACGGAGCAATAACAAACAAATATACCAATTTCTCCCTGGGCCGGTCACACTTTTGCGGGCTGTCAGGATATGTAAGGTGGAGAATTCTCAGCCCGATTGCAATCGGGACCATCACAGCGCAAATATAAACTCATTTGTTTTAAAAACAAAATTTATTCAAACATTTTTTTGATTTATTTTTTCAGGCCCTGCTTTGCAAATCTGATAGCATTCTTTAATAAACAATGAGTGCGTGACATACCTGCCGGTCGGCAGGCGGGTTAGCGGAGCATCGCGGTTGCAAACCGCGACGAACGACGTCTGCACAAAGATTTTCTCTGTGAATCTTTGTGTCTTCGTGTCTTTGTGGTAAAGCCCGCAGCGAGCTTTACAAATCTGATAGCATTCTTTAATAAACAATACGATAAGGAGCGATTACATCATTTCAAATCAGCTTCCGCTCCCGCAACCAATTGAACAAAGCCGTATTGTTTTTGATATTCAGTTTGCTGTAAATATTTTTGAAGTGGGTATCGACGGTGTTGAGGCTGATGTGTAGCTTTTCCGCAATTTGTTTTCGGGTAAGGCCTTCTGAACTGGTGAGGGCCACATCGAGTTCGCGTTTGGAGAGGGGTTTGCGTGCTTGTTCAATATTTTCGGGATCGATGGGTTCGGGGGTGGGGTCGAAAATGATGGAAATGACCGGATCGAAATAAAGTTTGCCCTGAGCTACTTTTTGAATCCCTTCTACTAGGTTTTCCTTGCTGAAATCTTTGGGCACATATCCTTTAATGCCTTTTTTGTAAGCATCTTTTATAAGGGCGTATTCGTCGTAGCTGGTCAGCATCAAAAAATTGATCGGATGTTTTTCAAGTATTTCTGCTGCTACTTTGATGCCATCGGTGGAGGCGCCTTCAAATTCAATGTCCATCAAGACCACATCCGGCCGGAGGTGCAATATTTTTTCTTCTGCTTTCAGGGGGTCTTGTATGTATCCTACTACCTCGATGCTTTCGTCTTTTTCGAGAATGGCCATTAGCCCCTCTATCATCAGCATTTTATCCTCAACAATAAATACCCGTATTTTGGAATCGTTGATCATTTCTATTGATTTTAAGTGCATGACAAAAACGCTGCAACATAGCCACCAAGACACGGAGTCACAAAGTTTCACAAAGAAATTGTATGTGTCTGCCTGCTGGCTTGGCAGCCATATCGGGCGGGCGATGTCCGCAAGGGCAGGCAGGTTTGTGGCGAGAGACTCCGCTAATCGTCCTCGCCTATGGCGAGGTATGTCACTTACTCATTGATTTTGGATCATGCAAATGTAGGGGATACTGGCGTTAAATCCCAATCAGCGGTTCTGTTTCAGCAGGTTCATGATCCGTTCTTTGTCCTGAGGATGGTTGGCATTTTGAAGAAGGGCCGGATCAGGGGCATCCAGCAAGTGGACGTCGGTGTTGATCAACACCTTGCGGGGGCAGGAATAGCCCTGGGCCAGAAAACGGAACAGTTCGATATAGCTGCGGGGCTCCCAGAGGGTGATGAGTGGTTCGGGGAAACCCGTGTCTGGATTGTTATAGGCGGTGGCCGTTTTGGAGGCGTTGCGTTGTTCGACGAGTTGTTGAATAGTAGTCTTGTCGATAAGGGGATAGTCGCAGGCCACCACGAGCCATGCGTTGTCGGGCTTTTGCCGAAAGGCGCTCAACAGGGCTCCGAAAGGTCCTAAGCCGATAAAAGTATCGGGCAAGGTGGGAAAGGAACTGATGGCATCGACCTGGTCGGGGCGGCAGGAGATGTAGGTGCTTTCGCAAAACGGTTGGAGGAGGTCGAAGAGGTATTCGCGCTGCGGCTTGTGGTGATAGTCGATGAGACCCTTATCTTGTCCCATCCGGGTGCTTTTTCCGCCGACCAGTACGAGGCCACTGATAGGTGGGGTAGCGGTTTGCAGTTCCTTTTTCAGAAATGCGCAGATAGCGGGGCGGTTGTCTAATTGTAAGATGGGTGTTTGGGGTGTTATTATTTCTTTTACAAAATCGGGAATGGGCTGGCCGGGTTTTGTTAACAATACTGCTACAACATCCGTAAGACGGTCGACTTTGCGTTGAAGTGATTCCCGTTTTCGATCATCGATAACCACGATCTGCCGGTTGGCCCGAAAGTGATTGCCATTGACAATGACGGCATCCACGTCGTTGAACCAGGTGCGGTATTGGTAGGTCTCCAACGTTGAATGCGTATCGAACCGGTGGTGGGATATCTTGTCGGTATATTCGGTGTGTGCGCCTTGTTGGATGGCGTTTGGGGGGGGCGACTCCTGTTCATTTTCGGCATTGGTGTTTTTGTGGTCGGCGTCGACGTATCCCAGTTGGAACTGGTCGGAGAGTTGCCCGGTGAGGTGGAAGGCCAGTTCTTTGATCTCTCCGCAGGTGGTACCCAGAATGGCCCATTCATTTCGTGCAAACTGCCCAAAAGCGGGACGAGCCATAGGAGGATGTTTGGTATGTTTTTGATCTTTTTTCATGTTGAATTAGTTCGGTCGAAATCGCGTTTGCCGCCGGTTTTTGCCTGGAGTTGGGTTTGTTTTATTACAATGTCGTGAGAGAAGGCTTTGCACATATCGTAGATGGTCAAGGCAGCTACGGAAGCGCCGGTCATGGCTTCCATTTCAACGCCCGTTTTGGCGAAGATGGAGGCCGTGCACTGGATGACGATTTCTTTTTTGTCGTTGATCGAAATGTCGATGACACAGTCGTCCATGCCGAGGGGGTGACAAAGCGGGATGAGGTCGGCCGTTTTTTTGGCGGCCATGGCGCCTTTTTTCGGGTTGATGCCGGCGAGTATGGCCGTTTGGAAGATGGCGCCTTTTTTCGGGTTAACGAAATTGGCTTGTTCCATTTCGGCTACGATGGCAGGGTCCATTACTACGATGCTTTGTGCGCGAGCGGTGCGACGGGTGGGGTTTTTTTCGCCCACATCCACCATGTTGGGTTGGCCTTTTTTATCGAGATGGGTAAATTTCATATTGAGTACAATTAAAATTTATTCTACCTTTCAAATCGTCGGCAAGTAAAGATAGCAAATTTAGTAAAGCTCAAAAAATAAATTGTCTTTTTGGTGTCTTTGAAAAAATCACAAACCGCTCATTATCAATCGCTTATTTGTAATTTTTATCAAAGACAACGACAAGTTATTTTTCGAGCGAGCCTTACCGAAACCAGTAAAGGGGATAGGCTTCTCCTTTGCGAAAAATGTCCTTTCCTCTGGGCAACTCGATGAAGGCATTGACGGTGGTGAGGTTGGCCAGGTCGCCGGAGCCTTTTCCGGTGCGGGGTTGGGCGAGGAGTTGGCCGGAGGAGGTGTATTGGGTTTGTACCTGTAGGAAATAGGTCAGGTCGGGCCGGAAGTGGACCTCTTCGGTGAGCAGGGCATAGGGAGGGGGCGAGGGGAGGAGGCCCAGTACCTTGTCGAACCAGGGATGGATGTAGCGGATGGTACACATGTAGGAAGAGACCGGGTTGCCCGGCAGGGCGAAGACTACTTTTTCAGGATGGAGTGAGGAGGTGTTCTTCCGGGAGGTGCCAAACCAGAAGGGTTTGCCGGGGCGTTGTTGGACACCGTGAAACAATTTCCGGATACCGAGTTTTTCCAACACGGTGGGCACGTAGTCGAATTTGCCTTTGGAGACACCGCCGGAGATGATGAGTACATCGAAGGAAGTCAGTATGTCGCGGAGGGTGTGGGTCATGGTGTCGGGATCGTCGACGAGGTGGATGGTATGGGTGGAGATGTTGCGTGCGTTGAGGGAGGTGGCAATGGTGTGGATATTGGAATGCCTGATCTGGTGGGGTAGGGGCTGTAGGTTAACTTCGACCAACTCATCGCCGGTAGCTATGATGACGACTTTTGGTGGGGCTGTAATGGTTAAGTATTCTTTGCCAATGGTGGTGGCCACCCCAATGACGGATGGGTCGATCAAAGAGCCGGGCTCGACGAGGGTGGCACCTTCGGGGCAGTCAGTGCCTGTGTGGTGTACATTTTGTTGGGGTTTTATTTTTTCGACTTGTATGGTTGCGATATTGTCCGTCTGGTTGGTGGGTAGGTCCCCCTTTTGGGCTGGCAAGTCCTTCTCACCGATTAGCCGGTTCGAGATTTGGAGGTCTTCGTATCGGATAACGGTGTCGGTGCCTTTCGGCAAAACGGCGCCGGTCATCACTTCGATGCAGTGGGTGGGGTCGTAGAGGGTGCGCTGGGGGGCGCCGGCGGGTGCGGTGTCGACGATGGGAAATTGGCGTTGGCCTTCCTGGAATTGTTGGTGGGCGATGGCGATGCCGTCCATCGTTACGCGGTGGAAAGGCGGGAAGGGGCGGTCGGCGATGAGTGGCTCGGCGAGGATGTGGCCGTGGGCCTGAGTGTGGTGGATGGCTTGGTTGGTGGTGGGGAGGGTGTTGATTAGGATGGTGTGGTGGGCTTGTTGTACGGTGGTCATGGATTTGTTTGGTTTGGTGGTCGCGAAGCTAGTCCGGGACTGGTTTGGTGATGATTGCCCAAGTAGGGCTGTGGTCAGTTTGGTGCGTTGTCAGGGATGGTGCGACGGTGTATGAAAAGGGTATTCAAAAAAGTGTGTCATTTTCCTTCCTGCACCCTGACTCTGAAGATCCCGAAGAGCTATTGCGTTCATGGCAAGAATGAAGGAGTCTGTGATAAGGGCATGGCCATTCCACTGGCGGAATCCTTTGATCCTGTTTTTGAACGGGACATGATTGCTGACCGCTGTGCGATGTTAAGTTTATCGGTAGGGTAGTTGGGGTAATCCTGCTGAAGGTTAAATTTGGGGAATGGAGGCATGTTTTGAAATATTGTTGTTATGTTTAATGTTTTTTTTTAGTTGTGGCTTTTGACAGGGTGGGTCCCACCCAGCCGCCTTGCCGCCCCTCGCCGAAACAAGGGCAATTATGTCTACATACCGATGGCTGCCCTGCGTCAGCCATTTGTTGTGGTAGTAGGGTATATGTCAAAAAAATGGTAATATGCTTCGAAGCAATTCAGGTACTTTTTGAGCACCTTTTCTACTAATAAGCTGCAGAAATACCCTATTTTCCATAAATGAGAGTGAGGTTTTTTCAAATATTTTTTAGATTAACGTATAATGAACTTAAAATCAGTCTCTTGCAAAAGATATATATTTTCGTAAATTGTGTTCAAATAGTGTTGAGATGTAATGTGTTGAGGGGATAAATTGATGATTTCTCTATGTAGTAATGGCTAACCCGAATCCAGCTACTGCTGTCGGGTTTCATTTAAAGTGCATTTGGCTATGGACTATCGTCGCCGCTCAATGTGTGGGGTAGGTCGAAGGGGTTGAGTAGGTGCTTATTGTAGACAGAAAGCTAAACCTCCAAAACCCCTTCAAAAACAGGGGTGGCCGACCCGCAGAGCCAAACGTCTTCAAATTGTTGGCCGTTGGGTTGGAACCGCACTTCGAGCTGGCCGCCTTTGGTGCGGACGGGTATCTGGGTGTGGCCATCCGACGGCTGCTCCAAATAATAGCAAATAGCTGCCGCTGTGACGCCGGTGCCGCAGGAAAGCGTTTCGGCTTCGACGCCTCGTTCGTAGGTGGCTACCAGTAATCCGTCGTTGGTTTTTTCGACGAAGTTGACGTTTACGCCTTCATCGCGGAAGGGGCGGGAGTAGCGAATGGCCTGGCCGTTTTCCACCACGTTGATATCGTCGAGGTCTTCGACGAAGATGACGTAATGGGGGGAGCCGGTGTCGAGAAGGTAGTAGTCCTCTCCTTTTTCTACGTGGGTTACGTTTTGCATCATCAGTTGAACACAGGGTGGACCGGATGCATTTCTCCGGAGGCTTGCCCGGTGCGCTCCATCTACGGCATGAAAGACCGTTTCCCGGTCGATGATCCCTAGCTTTTTAGCGAAAGCGACCATACACCTCCCCCCATTGCCACACATGCTGCTGGGATTGCCGTCGGCGTTGAAGTAGACCATGTCGAAATCGAAGTCGGGTTTTTCCTGCAGGAGGATGAGGCCGTCGGCGCCGATGCCAAAACGCCGGTGGCAGAGCCGGGCGATGAGTCCGGGATCGCCGACAGGGAAGCGGCCTTCGCGGTTGTCGATGAGGATGAAGTCGTTGCCGGTGCCGTGGTATTTGTGGAAGGGGAGGGTCATGGTAAACGTTGGCCTGGAAGGGCGTTGGGTAAAAGGTTTTATTATAAAAAATGCAAATCAGGGGTTAAATAGTACATTGTACTTTGAGAAGTCAGGCTACCCTCACTCGCGTTGGCTGCGATAGAGATCTGACCTTTAAAAAATTGATAACGAACCAAACAAACAATAGTTCGGTAACATTTTAGGTAGTAGGTCTCTTGATAGTCAATTAGTTATGAATTGCGGTTTTATTTTTATTCAACTCTGGTCAATGTAGAGACTTTCATAAAATAAAAACATAAATATGTTCTACTACATCAAAATTTTAAACAATTGATTTTCAGTCAATTAGAAAAGTGAATTCTACTACACATTTTTAAACAATCAAATTACATATGAAAAAACTACCGAACCATTGACAAAGGACTTAAGGAAAAATCCCTAGAAGTTATGCCAAAGTCCCCCTACACTGCAAAAGTGTCCTTAAATGTAGAATTTAATTTTGAAAGCTGCAATTTTATGGAAGTGTTATTGGGCTTTATGAGAGGAATGAGTGGTGTGTTTCAGGATGTTTTAGGACAAGTCCAAGTACACTATGCAGTTATATACAAAGAAGAGGGCAAATTGCATAAGCTGTTAGGTCATACAGGCAAGCTTACGTGGAAGAATTTGAGAGGGGATAAACAAACGTGTTTGTACACGTTTGGCAAAGTCGGACGAATTTATTATAGAACCTCTTACGGTCAACTTGTGGCTTAGAGATATTGGCATAAGTCCACACTTTGGAACGTTATCAAAAGTTAAAGTTACTCCCGTGACCACGTAGATCCATCCGTTTGTCAAAGCTATGAATCAGCTCTCCCCGAAGTTACGATCTGGACTTATAATAGACATTATGCACAAAAACCAGACAAAATCATTTTGCCAGTAGCAGGATGACGGTTTTCATATTCCAACTACAACGCCGCGCATTATTGGCATTTGCTTTGCATTGAACCCAATTGCCTACCTTATTTTCTTACCGCCCATTGAATTCCCCTTTTTTAAAATATCGCATCAATTTAATCAGGCCAATAAAATTGTCTGAAGAATTTGTCCAAAATTTTACCAACTGAAGATAAGCCTATGGGTCGAATATATTGCTCCTGTCGGTCGACAAAAGTAAGAGCTTGTTTGGCGTAATGGGGCATTTGTAAAAGGCATTCGGCTTTTTCTGTTTTCGGGCAGTAAACATTCGGACATGCCATTAGTAATCCAATTTAAAACAAATAAATGAAGAAAACTTTATTAGCAACCAGAGGAACTTATATTCTCATCTTTTTCCTCCTTGGAAGTGTTACATCCAATTTCCTGTTAGCACAATGCAGCTCATCCGACATTGACATCGAAATCATCACCGCCTACAACTTCATCGACGACAGCAACATCCAGACACCCGCTGGAACGCCCGTCACAGCGGCCCACATCGGCGCCAAATTCTGCAACACCAGCGCAAGTGCCCGCTCCGATGTTTTTGCCTATGTGGGTACCTACACCGGCAGTGGCAATGGCACGCCAGGAACCTACGAATCAACTACCTGGCCGGGACTAACCGGAACATTTGCCATTGAGCACTCTGCCAATAAAAGCGATGCCGCCCGATATATCGGCGACCTTGATCCTGGAGAATGCGTCGTTCAATACTGGCTCATCGAATATCCCAACCTCGACGATGCGGGCAACCCCGTGTATGGAGCCTGCTCCGATGAGACGGACGACCTTAAACTGAATTATGACATCTGGACTACTTTTTCTGATGGGGGCAGTCCCGCTGCAAATTGTTACAACGATGATACCCGCAGTGCCACCATCCGCTGTGAGATCACAGCTTCCGCCAACAAGATATGGCCCAATGGCGATAATAAAGTGCCCGATGAATACGTCCAGACACTGACCGATCAGGGCTATAATCTGGGTTGGGACCTGGACGAAAACCTGATAGCCGCCGGTCAGGTAAAAGCCGTAAATGGCATTTGGTACGACCTGGGCAATGTCAATCAGGGGTTTGACAATGACGGCGACTTTGTTCCCGATTACAACGCCTGGATGCAACCGGTCGGGAATCCGGAATTGTACGACCCGAATTGCTTCCGGCTGGTAAAAACGCATGGCTTTCTAATCGTCAAATCCAACACCGATGGCGATATCGTCATTCCTTTTGAAGATCAGCTTTACTTCGAAAACCTGCCACCAAGCAACACTGGTGTAGTAGGCGTTGTCTTTTACGAATACATCGCCATCAATGGACCTTGCACGGCCACCTTGACACCCTATCAGGAAGTTGCCTCGGGAAGCAATAACGAAAAATTCAACGCCGACTTTGGTACGGGGGCACCACTTACCAGCCTTCCTCCCACCATTACCATTGATAAATCGGTCGATGCTACCGTATTGAGTTTTCCGCCCGATCCGGGCACTCTAACTTATACCCTTCAGGTAAACAATGCAGGCCCCGAAACAGCAGGAGCCCCTCAGTATGGAGTGCCTATTGTCATTTCCGACGCCATTCCGGCGGGAACTACTTTCAAGGCCGGAAGTATGAGTACAACCTCCGGCGGTTACAGCTTCCGCAAATTATACTCTACCGATAATGGGGCCACCTGGGTCACTACCGAACCCACTCCGGCTTCTTCCATTACCGACATCCAATGGTGGATGAATGAGCCACTCGCTGCCTCTGATAATGCGAGCGTTACCTTCCAGGTTGAAGTAGCTTCCGGGACGGTGGGTGCCTTGGTACACAATACAGCCGGAGTGAGTATTGCCAACAACCCGCCGCTCGATGAAGATGACGCTACTACACTGATAGCGGGCACCAATTCGATAGGAGATACCGTATTTGTCGACAATGGCGTGGGTGGTGGCACACATGGCAATGGAATAGCCGATGGCAGCGAGCCGGGTATTCCCAATGTAACCATCTATTTGTATTACGATATCGATGCCGACGGAACAATTGGCTCTAATGACATCCTGTATGACTCTATGGATACCGACGCAAACGGACAATACCTATTCCAAAACCTGGCCGATGGAGACTACATCATTAGCCTCGACAAAAGCGATGTCATTGACAATCCAACCTATGCCGGGCACAACCTCACTACCGATGAACAATTTACCACCAATGTATCGGGAGGGGCCAGCTATCTGGATGCTGATTTTGGTTTTGCACCTCCTTTGTCTATTGAAAAAACCATCAGCACCTCCGGAACTATTCATGAAGGACAGGAAGTAACTTATTCTATTGAGGTGACCAACCATCTGGCTGGCCAGGAGGGGGGGGGCTCATCAGGAGAAGAAGTAATAGACACTGTTCAAACAAATAATGTGGCAGATTTTGATGCTGCCAATACACTAAGATATGAACCTGGAGGTAATATCATCACCCAAAACTGGACTGTGATGGCACAAGTACAATTTAAGAATCCTATAGGTTCAGAAGCTATATATTGTTTAAAAAATGGAACCGATAATAATTCGGGATTATATTTGAATGCAATAACCGATGGAAGTTTGGAGCTCCGTAGAGGTGCAGTTGGTTTTTCTACTTCTGTGAGTACTGGGATAATATCTGCAGGCCAGCTGTATCATATTGCTATGGTACGAGATGTAGGAGGAGAAATTACCGTTTATGTAGATGGGTTACCCGTCGCATTTTCACCTGCCCCAACTGACCCTACAACAAATTATACTAAACTTTTGGTAGGCTCTTACTATTGGGAGGATGGCATCAGTGCAAATAACCTTAATGGTGAGGAAGACAATGTTCAACTATTTGACAGAGCCCTTTCATCAACAGAAATAAATACTGCTGCTTCCTCTTCCTGTATTGACGTGTCGGTACCTAACCTGATAGCTGCTTGGGACTTTGAAACGATTAACGGCTCAAATGAATATCTGGGACTGGTAGAACCAAATGAAGTACTGGCTCCGGTATTTAGTCCTATTTTACAAGCATCAGGCAATGCTGCAACATGTATATATACCTATCCAAATAATAGTGAAGATGCAAGTAGCAGCTTCGATCCTCGATTTACCATGTACGATGTCAAACTGGAAGACAACTTCAACACCGCTGAGCTGGAATTTGTCTCTGCGACCATTCCTCCGGATTCGGATTCCCCTGCCGGCAAACTCACCTGGAACGACATCGGCCCCATCAACCCCGGCGAAACCAAAACCATTGAAGCGACCTTCAAAGCCAAATACGGCAATGCCGGTAGTACCATCAACAACGAAGCCGATATCACCAACTCGGCCTTCCACGATGGCACTCCCGGCAACACACCATCCGACAATGTGGACTTTACACTAAGTCCCGGTGCCAGTATTTCCGGGCTCATATGGTCGGATATTGCTACCGGAACTGCCGGATGGGTTGGTGCCACCGGCTACGAAGCAGGCACCGATTCACCTATCCCTGGTACCACGGTCAACCTCATGGTATGTGCCTGGAATGGCGACGTCAACAACATTATTTCGTCCTCGGACCCCGACCTCGATCCCAACGACGATTGTGCCGGCCAAAAGCAAGGTACTGGTGGGGGGGCGCCGGTAGGTGTCTGGGCTCAATTACAGACCACCACTACCGATGACAACGGAGCTTATATATTTGATGGCCTGGCAGACAATGGGTTTTATTATATAGAAGTTGACGCAACCTCTCTACCAACAGGTATTACCCAATCAGCAGAAGCCAATGATAATCAAACCCCAGGCGGACAAACCTGTGGAACCTGCGACAACATCTGGGGTACTCCCGTAAGCGGAAATGGCGGTGGACCCAAGCCAGGCGATTTGAATGGCACCAATTTCAATATTGTCGACCCCGCTGCCAGTGAAGACATCACCAATGTCAACTTCGGCTACAATGTCCCACCGGTCCTTTACGGAAATGTATGGGAAGACGTCGATGGCGATGGCAACCCCGATCCATATACCCGGTCGCTTTCCGGATGGACGGTTTCCATCACCGGTCCGGGATGCAGCCCCTGCAACACCACCACCGATGCCAATGGCGACTACCGTTTTGAAAATCTCAGCGCTGGAAGCTACACCATCACCGTGGCCATCCCCGGTGGTTGGACCCAAACTTTTGAAACCGATGGTACCGTTGATAACTCTACTTCCAAAACACTCGTAGGTGGGGAGATATCAGGCTCCTGGGATTTTGGCTTTACCAATTCAGGAACTTCTACCATCGGTGATGTGGTTTTCCACGACCTCGATGGCAACGGAACCCAGGATGCTTCTGATGAAGGCATTCCCAACATCGATGTCCTCATCATTCGCGACGTGGATGAAGATGGCATTTACACACCCGGCAGAGACATCGTTCTGGAAACGGTTACCACAAACGCGACCGGCGTTTATACATCTTCCCCCTTACCCGCCGGAGAATACCTGGTGGTGGTCGATGAAACCGATACCGACATGCCTGTTGGTTTTCAAACCGCTGATCCGGATGAGTCAGGAGCAGCCTGTTCTACTTGCGATGGTACCGGCTCAACAACATTAGACGGTACCGCCTCTGTTACTGATCAGGATTTCGGCTATCAACCTGTCGGAACAGGAAGTATCGGCGATGTGGTTTGGAATGACCGCGATGGCGACGGTGCCAAAATCGCTACCGAGTCAGGACTGGATTCGGTAAACGTCATCCTATACGCCGATTTAAATGGAGACGGAGTATTCGTAGTGATGGACACCGTTGTTACAGACAGCATTGGAGGTTATCTATTTGAAAACTTGCCGGACGGCGCCTACAGAATTGACGTAGACACCAATGACCCCGACATCCCGGCAGCCCTTACTTCCTCCAACTACAGCAGCTATAACATTACCATTACAAATGGTCAGACCGACAACGCCACCCTGAGTTGTACCGACTGCCCCAGAGACGCCGACTTCGGTTTCAGCACCTATGCCTCCATCGGCGATATGGTCTACTGGGATGCCGATGAAAACGGCACCCAGGACTGGAATGAAACCGGCATTGGGGACATTACAGTTAACTTATACAATGAGGCCACGGGCAATCTCGTGGCCACCACGACTACCAGCGACGGCACCGATGGCAATCCCGTTGGATACTATATTTTTGAAAACCTCTCACCTGCCGACTATGTGGTGGTGGTCGATGATACCGACCCCGACCTAAACGGCGCTGCTCAAACAGCCGACCCCGACTCGGATGGATTAACTTGTAGCGATCCAGACCTCATAGCATTGGGATATCCAGCTTGTGATCACCGCGACACCCTCAACGTGGGTTACGGAAACAGCCGACTAAGTGCAGATTTTGGCTACAAGCCTGCTGGCGTGATTGGTGATTTTATTTGGAACGATGTCAATGGCGATGGTATACAAGACGAAGGAGAACCCGGCCTGGCCAATGTTCCTGTTTATCTGTGCACCAGCTCCAGCCCTTGCACCGCTGCTTCGGGCGATCTGGTAGCCAGTACCCAAACCGATTTTGACGGATTGTATACCTTCTCCAATATCCCCGATGGAAATTACAACATTAGTATTACACCACCGGCCGGATACAACCCAACAACTGGAGGCCAAAGCGTTGGAGCCACGACCACCACGCTGACTATGGCGGGCAACGTCGTTACCAACATAGGCGGTTCGGCCTGCACCGATTGTGATTTAGCAGTTGATTTTAGTTTGAAGATTGCCGGTACACAGACCATTTCCGGCAACATCTGCATCGATGTCTCACCGGAAGATGGACTTTGTGATGACCCCGGCGACACCAACCTCGAAGGAGAAGAAGTTCACCTGTACCGTTTCGACAGCGGTAGTTGGGTGTATTCAGGTAGCGTACAGACCGATGCTACCGGTGCTTACCAATTCGATGGTCTGCCCGACGGGCAATACGTCGTTTCGCTTAGTACAGAGAATGCTCCTTTCGACAAAGCCACCCTCGAAACCGATAATGCCGATTCACCAGGCGACATCAACGATGCGGGTACCTCTGTTTATCACAATAATCTTACAATCAGCGGGGCACCCATTGCCGATGTCGACTTTGCCTTTAGTCTTCCCGATCTGGACTTTGGCGATCTGCCAGCGGGATATAAAGTAACATTGGCAGACAATGGTCCCCGCCACGAAACCGATGCCAACTGGTACCTTGGAACGGGTGTGGATGGAGAATCGGATGGCGCCAACACCGCCAATGCCGACAGCGATGACCAGACAGGAGGAGCAGACGATGGAACCAGCTTCCAAAACCTGGGCAACTGGACACCAGGCTCCAACCAATGTGTAGAAATTGACTATACGGTACCTTCCGGCGAAACGGCCTACATCATCGGCTGGATTGATTGGGGGCAGGATGGTAGTTTTTCTGGTGACATGATCGTCAACGCCGAGCTGGCCAGCGGTAGCTCTCCGGCCACCATCTGTTTTGACATTCCTGCCAATGTGAGTATTACTGATCCCAACCACGCCGTGCGGTTCCGGTTGTTTGATCAGGCACAGCCCTTCCCCGCTTTGGCGTATAACGGCACCCCAAGCGGCGCTACACAACGAGGGGAAGTGGAAGATTTGTTGTTGCCGGTTACCATAACAGGCTTACCCGTTGAATTGAGTCGTTTTGAAGGGCAGGTGCAAGGTTGTAACACCGTGATTACCTGGTTTGCGGAAAGCGAAGATAACTTCAGCCATTACGAGTTGGAATGGAGTGGTGATGGACGCAACTTCCAGGAAATTGCCTCTATTGATGGGCTGGGAAGTACGATCAATGGCCAGGCTTACCAATACTTCGACGAGCAGGCTGCTGTATACAACTACTACCGGCTTAAGATGATAGACATTGACGGCACCTCCGAATACTCCAAAGTGATCTACATTGAAACCAATTGTAAGGATGAATACGATATGATGGTCTACCCCAACCCAATCGCCGTTCACAGAAAAGCGGTGAATATCAAGTTCTACAGTGAAAGAGCGGAAACCGACATCTTTGTACTTGACATGCTGGGTAGGGTGATGATCAGCACCAAGCTGGGTATTGATCCAGGGTGGAATACAGTTCGTTTGGACGTAGGGCACCTTTCACCTGGAACTTATTTCATCAAACAGCCGGGTGATAAAGGGGCAGCGCGGTTTGTGATACAGAAGTAGCGGCAGTACAAGTTCAGAGTTATAAACCAAATTAAAAAAACAAAGGCGGTCGTTACTTCCTAAGAAGAACGCCCGCCTTTGTTACAATTCAATGTTGCTTACTCAATCGAGCAAGTTGGTTAACGTTTCACAATAATCAACTTTTCGGTCATCAGCTTGTGTCCTTCCACCTTAACGGAAATGAAGTGAACACCTGCTTTCATCTCAGCCAAAGTGATGTGTACGGGATCAGTCGGGATAACGCCGAGGTCTTGTGAAAATACGGTCTGTCCCAATCCATTGTGGATTTGAAGTACGCCAGCATTGCCGACAAAATCTTTGAGATTCACAAAAATTTCATCTGTTGCCGGATTTGGGAAGACTACAAACTTGTTGACGTCCAGTTCGAATGCAACTTGTGCAATATCGGAAAAGCGATATGTACCGTCGTGGAACAGTTGCTTGATGCGATAGTAATTAATACCTATCTGAGCATCGAAATCTTTAGTCTGGTAAGTCACAAAGTCTATTGATTCCCCGATGCTGTTCACTTCTTCAATAACCTCGAAGTTGATGCCATCGAAAGAACGTTCAACCTCGAAATATTCACTCTTATAGTCGGTGTTGATTACCCAGTTGAGCATAACATCGCGGCGGTCTTTTTGCGCGACAAAGAATAGCGATTCGGTTCCTTCCGACTGCAATGGAGCTCCATTGGAAACAGTAGCCGGGAAGTTGACATTACAGATACTACCCCAACTGGAATTGTAATAGTTGATGTAAACCTGATAATTGCCAGCGGATAGTCCTGTAAACACCTCACTGCTGGAGGTTACAACACCATTAAAAATGGTATTCCAACTACTGTCAAACACTTTCACGATAACATTAGGGGCGGTGAGGTTGGAAACCGTAATTGAACCAACACCTGTAGTTACAGAAATGGTATTACAGTTGGGCCCACCTCCTCCGGCATCGACCTCTTTTATAATGCAATTGCTCTCTACCCAACTTCCGGGACCAGTACAGCCTGCTCTTCGGCTACATCGTACGAAATAAGTTGTTTGAGTGATAAAGCCAGGATCGTATGAAGACCCAGTAGCGCCGGGAATAGTGAGGTTGATATTGTCTGGACAACCGGTAGTGGAACTCAACCAGATGTACTCTATTTGACCTGAGCCGCCAGAAGGTGAAACAACATTGGTAATTGCTGCCGGATCGTAGCCGCTTGTATTTGTTTCATTGGCCTGAATCTCGCCGCCATCAGTAACATTATCACATCCTCCTCCACAACCAGATACGGAATAGGAAGTATTTGAGCCACAAGCCTGAACCCAGTAGGTACCATTTTCCAGGTTGGTAATGGTTTCTGTCGAGCTGCAAGTCATTCCACTTCCCCAGGGATTGCATTCCCAGATGACTTGCCAGTTGGAGTCAAAAACTTTGGCGTGGTCGGAAGTATTCAATCCGCTGATGATGATAGAACAAGTGCCTGTAGTTACGCTACATCCCGTTTGCTCACAAGCATCGCCAACGCCGTCATTGTCTGAATCGGCCTGGTTGGGATTGTAAGTATTAGGGCAGTTGTCGCAGGCATTACCGACGTTGTCGTTGTCGGAATCCATCTGATTAGAGTTGGGTGTATTGACGCAATTATCAACATCGTTACAAACACCATCTCCGTCAGAGTCACCACCTTGATTGTCGCATGGGCCGCCTTCACAGGCATCACCAATACCATCGTTGTCGGAGTCAGCCTGGTTGGGGTTGTAATCGTTTGGACAGTTGTCGCAGGCATTACCGACGTTGTCATTGTCGGAGTCCATTTGGTTGGCGTTAGGTGTATTGACGCAGTTGTCTACATTGTTACAAACACCATCGTTGTCGGAGTCGCCACCTTGACCTGCGCATGGGTCGGTACCACATCCGGATACGGTGTAAGACTCTGTACTACCACAAGCCTGTACCCAATAAGTGCCATTTTCAAGGTTAGTAACCACTTCAGTGGCGTTGCAAGTCATTCCACTTCCCCAGGGATTACATTCCCAGATGACCTGCCAGCTTGAATTGAAGATTTTGGCGTGGTCGGAGGCATTCAATCCGCTGATGGTGATGGAGCAGGTGCCTGTAGTTACGCTACATCCTGTTTGCTCACAAGCATCTCCAATACCGTCGTTGTCGGAATCGGCTTGGTTGGGATTGTAAGTGTTAGGGCAGTTGTCGCAGGCGTTACCGACGTTGTCGTTGTCGTTGTCGGCCTGGTTGGAGTTGGGTGTGTTGACGCAATTATCAACATTGTTACAAACGCCATCTCCGTCAGAGTCACCACCTTGATTGTCGCATGGACCGGCCTCACAAGCATCGCCAATACCGTCATTGTCGGAGTCGGCCTGGTTGGGGTTGTAATGGTTTGGACAGTTGTCGCAGGCGTTACCGACGTTGTCGTTGTCGTTGTCGGCTTGGTTGGAGTTGGGTGTGTTGACGCAGTTATCTACGTTGTTGCAGATGCCGTCATCATCACTGTCTCCACCCTGGTTTGCGCAAGGATCAGAAGTACAGCCGGAAACGAAATAGGCGGTTGTAGAGCCACAAGCCTGTACCCAGTAAGTACCATTCTCTCCAACGTCAATAATTTCAGTAGGATTGCAGACATCCACCCAAGAGTTACATTGCCAGACGACGTTCCAGTTGGAATCAAATACTTTAGCCTGGTCAGAAGTATTCAACCCCGAAATGGTTATAGTACATGACCCAATGGTCACCATACAAGTTGGTTGTTCGCAGGCATCACCAATGCCGTCGTTGTCGGAGTCGGCCTGGTTAGGATTATAAGTGTTTGGACAGTTGTCACAAACGTTACCGACGTTGTCGTTGTCGGAGTCGGCCTGGTTAGAGTTGGGATTATTGACACAGTTGTCTACGTTGTTGCAAATGCCATCGCCGTCGGAGTCCCCACCCTGATTGTCGCAAGGATTATCACAAACATCCCCGATGCCGTCGTTGTCGGAGTCGGCCTGGTTGGGATTGAAATCGTTTGGACAGTTGTCGCAGGCGTTACCAACGTTGTCGTTGTCGTTGTCGGCCTGGTTGGAGTTGGGTGTGTTGACGCAGTTGTCTACGTTGTTGCAGATGCCGTCGCCGTCGGAGTCCCCTCCCTGATTGTCACAAGGATCATCACAAACATCCCCGATGCCGTCGTTGTCGGAGTCGGCCTGGTTGGGATTGAAATCGTTTGGACAGTTGTCGCAGGCGTTACCGACATTGTCGTTGTCGTTGTCGGCCTGGTTGGAGTTGGGTGTGTTGACGCAGTTGTCTACGTTGTTGCAGATGCCGTCGCCGTCGGAGTCCCCTCCCTGATTGTCGCAAGGATCATCACAAACATCCCCGATGCCGTCGTTGTCGGAGTCGGCCTGGTTGGGATTGAAATCGTTTGGACAGTTGTCGCAGGCGTTACCGACGTTGTCGTTGTCGGAGTCGGCCTGGTTGGAGTTGGGATTATTGACGCAGTTGTCTACGTTGTTGCAGATGCCGTCGCCGTCGGAGTCCCCTCCCTGTCCGGCGCAAGGGTCAACAATACATGATACACCATTTATAACCGTATAGTTTGTAACTGTTTCTGAGTAACAGTCGGAATTATCAGACCGTAATCGAACTCTATAGTCACCTGATTCAGAAACAGTATACATATATGGATTGGCTGAAATCGAAGTCCAGTTTAAAAGATTTGTCCATGAACCGTTAATTTTCCGTTGGATTTTGATCATTACATTTGAACCGTCAGAGACGCTGTAACTGGTGTTGATCTTGCAATTTTCAGGGTTTGTAACTGATGTGATGGAAATAGTGGGACAATTGACGTCGCAGGCATCCCCGATGCCATCATTGTCAGAGTCAGCCTGGTTGGGGTTGTAATCATTAGGGCAGTTGTCTGTATTGTTACAAATTCCGTCCCCATCGCTGTCCCCGCCTTGCCCTGAGCATGGGTCGCATGAATCACATGGCAGATAACCTCCAGTAAAATACTGCTGAAATGCACTTGTAACAATGTACGTTCCAGTTTCAAGGTAGGTGCCGCAATCTCTAACAGTTATGATAAGTCCATAACTTGTTCCAAGATAGAAATTGGAAGACTGATTAGGTCCCAGGTAACCAATAGTGGTAGCAATTCCGAACTCGATATGCGTGACCGCAACTCCTACACAGGCCGGATTAGTCACTTGAACATATTTTGAAGCAAGAGCGGTTGTGGACAATGCTATGAATAGCAAAAAAGAGAGTATAGTTTTCATTATCCAGCTTGTTTCCTGATAAGGAAAAATCTGCTTTTCTTTCTTTTGGTTATTTGATAAATATTGAATTAGATCAATTTTACTCATAACTAATGTAGTTGTTTTTGTTAGTGAAAAAAATGGACAACACATTACTTTTTAGCATACCTATTCACTACGATATATCGTGTAGCATGCAATACTTATCCCTTTCCTAATTTGGAATATAATTTTTGACTAAAAGCAGTATGTTGTTTAATGTTTTTAACCCAGATCAAAGATAAGTGCCTGATTTTTTAATTCCCCTTGTTTGATTGCTTGTATGGGAGGAGTCAGAGAAAAAGCAGAATAGAAGATATTAAGCAATTTCAGCAATTCTGTCCGTGATACTTGGATTTTGCGTTTTAAAATAGACATTATGAATAGATTTTTTGTATAGCAACTGAATAGGAATTTTTTGTCTAACCAAGGAACACCCGGAGCCTCGTAGCCCTAGCTACGAAGGCGAGGATGTGACGCAGGGTAGGCAAAAAAGGGCATTCAGGCTACATACAAAATTTTTGTTCATTATGTCTAATGTTTAAATGTTTAAAATGTTTCAGGTCATAAGCATAGTTTTTTTAGCAAAAGTTAAGTAATTGATTTTAATCGTGAGCGACAAACCTGTCCTGCCGAAGGGCGGGAATCACTGCAACTATAACCACATCTTGCCTGCCGGTAGGCCTACGGTTCATACACAAATATGAGTACAAAATAAATTGCATTTTTTAACTATATGTAAGTGTTTTTCCGGAGCAAGTCCGGGACAAGTTGTGGCGAGAAGCTCCGCTAACCTGCCTGGCGGTCTGCAGGCCTGTCTACCGCCAGGTAGATATGTCATGCACTCAATTATTTTTTTCAGGACGGTTCACATCTTTTTTTTAATATGTATGGAAATTTAAATCTAGTTCATTATAGCATAAGCCAGTAGGGCACAAAGCTATTTGTGCTAACAAAGCAAACTACTATATCTCGGGTTTTGGAAAGGTGTTTGGTGTTAACTTTAGAGCGGCATAGATTGCCTTATGACAAGGTAAAAAAACTAAAAATCGTATTTAGTCTGGGTTGCTTATAAAAAAGATTAAACTTTCGCAAGACAAGCTGCTAAATTAGCTGTTTTTTAGTTAACTTTCTAAAACGTAGGTATCTTTTTTTACAGAAGAATTTTCAAATGTAAAATAGAGGTCATTTCGACAAATTGAGGGGATCACGAATCTTCGTGATCTCCTTGTGGTGGTAAGGTAAATATAGAATAACACTATCAAAATGTTAGTTATTGGAGCAATCACTTCATAGATAATAATTTGACAAATATGAAGAGCATTATCACCCTATTTTTTAGCACGAAATTTGAATACTAAATTATTTAGTACCTGTACCCCCATTTTATTGCACCCAATGTCTAAAAAGTATCTTATCCATAATGTTAAATGTACATCATAAAAGCAACATTAAACTTCTTAATCATATTGTTTTTTGTGTTGTTAACCTTCGACGCTCAGGCTCAATCATACGAAATAGATGACATTAGTGGTGGTACAGTAACTACCTGTGCCGGGGTTTTCTATGATTCAGGCGGAAGCGGCTCTAATTATCAAAATAACGAAAATTACTCCGTTACCTTTACTTCAAGTAATGGAGGAACGCTCTCATTTAATTTCACTTCATGGAATGTGGAAAATCATTCATCTTGTTCCTTTGACGGTTTAAGGATATATGATGGTACAAGCAATGGTGATCCTTTGATTGGTACATACTGCAGTAATTCTCCCGGAACAGTCGCCTCTTCGGGGACATCCCTTTATTTTGAGTTCTATTCAAATGGCAGTGTTACAGAATCAGGTTGGGTTGCTTCTATTTCTTGTGGTGCACCTCTTGTTGATCCTTGTGATGCTGCAGCTTCCGGTAACCCAGATCAAGATGGAGATAATGTTTCAGATTTTTGTGATTTGGATGATGATAATGATGGAATTACTGATATAAATGAATGTAATTACGGTATCTCGGTTTTCGACTTTTCCACCGGAATTACAAGAGTTTCTGGTAGCGGAAATGCTGAAACAGGGCCTTCGGGACCTCCTCCTGGTGCAGTTCAAGGTGATGTCTATCGAAGCGCAAACGCCCTAAATTACAATGGGACTGATTATGATGTATTGATAGAATTTGTTGAATTTTCGACTTCATTTAATGGAGATGACCGAGCGAGCTTTAATACAACAACGAAAAAACCCCTTAACCTTAGTTTAATAGAAGCCACTGAGGATGATTATGTAATCATTCGTTATACAATTGTAAATGTTGGGACTACAACGCCAGTATCCTTTGATCAATTAAGAGTAAGAATAAAAGATATAGATAAAAATACGGGAGTTGGAGTGAATTTTACGGAAGTTGGAGGTTTGAGTGACTCCAATCGGAATCTTTTCGACTTTTCCACCACTCCACCTACTGAATTGGAATTTGCCGGACTTCTATCAACGCCTTCTCCTGCTGGAATGACTTTAGTGCGCATGGACCCTACTTTTGCTGGCACCCCTTCTGATTGGATAGATGAAGAGGCTTCCGCAACGAATGATTCCGAAAATCATGCGACTGCATTTTATTATAATGTTTCGAGTTTTGATTTTCTATTCGGTTTAACTGGAACTTCGAATCCTAGTTCAGGACGAAACGCTCATATAGATATTGAAGTATTGGAATGTCAAGATACGGATTTGGATGGCATACCAAATGACCTGGATAGTGATAGTGATAACGATGGCTGTAATGATGTAGTAGAGTCGGGGGGTACTGATGTGGACAATGATGGTGTTCTGGACGGAACAGGTATAGATGCTGATGGACAATTAACCGGAAGCACCGGAGGCTATAATGGGATTACTGGCGATGAAACAGTTGCTACAGAAGTTAACGTAACCTCATCACCTGTCAATCAATCCGTAGTAGCAGGTAGCCCTGCAAGTTTTTCTGTAGTAGCCACCGCTACAAGTACATTGGGATTTTCAGGGGTGGCACCCAATACAACCCCTGATTATTTGGATGCATCTGCGATTGATATATCAGGAGCTTTAGAGTATCAATGGCAGGAAAAACGGTGTTGATTTATCAGATGGCGGAGTATATAGTGGTACGAATACAGCTACATTAACTATAAGTGATTGCACTGGCCTAAATGGCAATGTGTATAATGTAATTGTTACACATCCTGATAATGTTTGTATAATCGAACAACATAATGCGACACTTACAGTAGTTGACCCTTGCGATCCTATAGCTTCCGGGAATCCAGACATTGATGGTGACGGTGTAAGCGATGTTTGTGATTTGGATGACGACAACGACGGAATACCTGATATAAATGAAACCGGATCAGATACAGATAATGATGAGATACCTAATTTTCAAGACCTCGACTCAGACAATGATGGTATTTTCGATGCTTATGAAGCGGGGCATGGTGAATCTGTAGGAGCAGATGGAAGAATCATCGGGGCAACTACGGGTTCTGGCAACAACGGATTGTTTGATGCCATAGAAACGACTGCTGATAATGGAGTGATTAACTATACCATTTCAGATAGTGAGACAGTGCCGGACGGAATCTACGATGCTTATGAATTGGACTCTGATGGGGATGGATGCAATGATGTTGATGAAGAAAATATTTCAGATAGCGATAGTGACGGTATTGCTGGAACAGGCTTACCGACGGTGGATGGTGACGGATTGATTACGTCTATTGTCTATGTTGCACCACCAAATGCTTATTGGCAAAATCCCGGAATCAATGGCTGTGTGGAAATATGTACGGATGGAATTGATAATGACGGAGATGGAGATACGGATTGCGATGATTTGGATTGTTCTTGTTGTGAAGCAAAAGCACCAACCTTAACAAAAGAATAAAGGTGTTCGCTCATTCATCCCTATATGGATTAATTACACGTATCCTGTTACCTCATCAAGAAAAGATACCCTGATTCCACTTTTTTTTGAAATAGTGGTGCCATAGAACAGTAGACCAGTACCGAAATGCTTCGATATCGACCTACTGTTTAATCTAAAGAATTCCCCGACGTCTCTTGGCCTTGCGGCGGAAAACTAATTTTCGAGTAAAGCTTTGCGGGTATAATACCCTGTCCGCTTGCAGCAAAGTGGTTTATTGATTGCTATCTATTAGTACTCCTTTTTCTTCGTAGTCAAAATATTTATAATTTCGTTATGATCAATTTTTCTGAGATCAGTCGCTGTTTATTCCCTTTAAAAGTAAGGGCATAAACACCTGGAGGTAATTCTGATATATTCATTTTCGTAGCTCCCTGACTTATGGTACTCAATTGATGTGTTTTGACCAATTGACCGAATGAATTAAATAACTTCAACTCACCCTTTTGGCCATTAACTCGGTTCAAACTAACATAGACAAAGCTAGATGCCGGGTTTGGATAAATAGACATCAAAGCATTTTGATCGAAATCGAAATAAAGCTCTTTGATGTTTGAATATCGGAATTCACCATTTTTGTATACCTTTTTGATGCGATAATAATTAACACCTTGAAGCGGTTGTATATCCCTATCCGTATACTCGAAATAAGCATTAGGGCTATCATGCAAACTCTCTACTTCTTTCATCGCTTCAAAGTTGGCCATATCAGAAGACCGTTCTATAACAAATCGATCTGTGAGAAACTCCGTATTGGTTGTCCAATATAGTACAGCTTCTCCATCTTTTCGTTGGGCATTGAAAAATAATTGTTCAGAATCTTGTTGAAGTACCAACCCGACAGATCCTTGAATGGTTAAATAGTTGGCTTCGGTACATATTTCTGTCCAGTTTGCATTGCGTAAAACAGCTTTTACATAATATTGACCATTTGGCAAATCAGCTATATATTCCGTTTCCAAACAATTTCCACTACAATTAAAGGCGGTATTCCAGTTTTGATCGAATACCTGAAGGGAATTAAGCGGTGCCGTTAGTCCAGATACAATGAGATCATTCCCGGAGCTGTACATACTGATATTATCACAACTTGGTGTACCTGATGAACAGTCAGATTTATAGAATACATTTAAGGGAAGGTTTGTTAAACCCGTATTTCGCTCCAAAATAGCAGACAGATAGGTATTTCGGATTTCATCTATTTCATCAGAGAAAAACCAAGGGTCCACTTCATAAAAATAAGCATCGCTATCTCTAAGGTTTTCAAATTGTACCCTAAGCAATTCATGCAACGTTGGCCCAACGGATGTCCCCTCCTGGTGCTGCTCTGCTAATAAGCCAACCCACAAATCAACGTCGTTGATATTATTGTAAGCTGTTGCCAGCGCATTTACAACATCTGGATCTGAATTAATTTCTGAAAAAGAATTCAAGGTGCCACCCAGAACAAATTGTCTAACTTCATTAAAGGAGCTAAGTCTGGATCCGTGGTCGCGGCTAAGTCCCCGCCCCGCTGAATATTAAGGGAGGCCAGATCCAGCCCTGTGCCACTGCCATTTCCAAAAAGAAAATTGCGCAAGTTATCTACTATAGCAAGATCGATTTCTTGTTGATGCTGAATCGTGAGTCCTTTCAGTAATGGATCAAATGCCATGGGTTTGGATATGCGTTATATTGAAAAAAGCTTCAACCAAAGAGAGGCTTCCTCCTGCTATAGGGTTGCATTGGTTGTCATACAATAGAAGGTTGTCGGATATCATCGTATGTCCCAGACGATAAGCAGCAGCAGCAAATGTGTTGGATATATCTGGCAAGATATCGGGGTTATACCCAAAATATGGAGTTAATTGGACTCCCAAGGCAGGCAAGAATTCCTGATAGGTAATATTCTGGATGATGGCACCTACCCATTTCCTGGCTATTTGATATATTTCTTCATCAACAGAATACCCCAGACTTATTAATTCATCGCATATTCTGTTGTGTTCTCTCACGAACAAGGTATGCATGGCAGTAAGCCCGGCTTGTTCATTTGCTCTATTGTCTCCCGCTACAAATACCTTTGCATTTCCGGATTCATCTCCAGCCATATGGGGTGCATTGGGATCAATGGGGTCAGCATATTCTCCGGTAACAGTATTAAAAGGCAACAAATCATTTGCAGATGTTTTGAGTTTGCCTTGTGAAAACGTCCGTAACCAATTTGCCCGGCCTTCATCAGAACCATACACCATAGAGGCATCCATCCAAGACGAGATCGAATTGGTCTGTTCTCTGGGAGCATTTACTCCTGTTCCCGGGTGTACCACTGATCTGTCGAAATGAATATCTGTTGTAAAAAACAAATCATTTGCAGGCACAGAAATAGGTGCCGGCTCGGCATCGTTAACTTCAATATGGGTTATATCATGATCGACAAATTGCCCCCAGCTGAACACAAAGGAACTCAAGTCCATAGCACTCAAAACATCGCCAGACTGGGTATTGCAAATATTTGAAATGCTTCTTGGAGAAGGACGGTTTTGGCCTGAAAGATCATTATTATTATCTGGTGAACCGTAAGAAGCAGGAAGTAACCTGCTCAGAGGATTGTTGGCGGCCCCCCCAGGAACCTCTATCCGAAACTGACAAATTATTGCAATGACCAGTGATAGATCGAAAGTTGGAAAAGGCACAGCTACTTGTAGTAGATCCCGCACAGGTACAACCATCATTTTGGATAATATCATTGGACGTATTCGGATCACCATCATTGCACAACGTCCCCGGAGTAGTGGGAAGGGATGGATCCAAATCATTACAATCCACATCAGCACAAACACCGTCGTTGTCCAAATCGCCGCCAGCATTGTCACATGGACCACCACCACCGCACGAAACGGTGTATTGTGTAGTAGAACCACAAGCCTGCACCCCATATACACCACCACTCAAATTGGGAACAACTTCGGTGGCATTGCAAGTCATTCCACTTGTCCAGGGATTACATTCAAATATAATTTGCCAATTGGAATTAAAGACTTTGGCATTGTCGAAAGCATTTAAACCACTAATGGTAATAGAGCAATCACCAGTGGCAACCGAACACCCCGTAGCCGGTGTGCCAGCACAAGTGCAACCATCATTTTGGATAACATCATTAGATGTATTCGGATCACCATCATTGCATAACGTCCCCGGAGAAGTGGGAAGGAATGGATCCAAATCATTACAATCCACATCAGCACAAATACCATCGTTGTCCAAATCGCCGCCCGCATTGTCACATGGACCACCACCACCACCACCGCACGAAACGGTGTATTGTGTAGTAGAACCACAAGCCTGCACCCAATATACACCGCTGCTCAAATTAGGAATAGTTTCGGCGGTACTGCAAGTCATTCCACTTATCCAGGGATTACATTCCCATATAACTTGCCAACTGGAATTAAAGACTTTGGCATTGTCTGAAGCAATTATACCACTAATGGTAATAGAACAATCACCAGTGGCAACCGAACACCCCGTAGCCGGTGTGCCAGCACAGGTACAACCATCATTTTGGATAATATCATTGAATGTATTCGGATCACCATCATTGCATAACGTCCCCGGAGTAGTAGGAAGGAATGGGTCCAAATCATTACAATCCACGTCAGCACAAATACCGTCGTTGTCCAAATCCGTGCAGGAGCTGACAGTATAATAGTTTGCTACCGAACAAATGAATTGCCAATCTGCCGTATACAAACTTGCCTGTACAAAATAGGTGCCTTCCGATAAAGGAACGACGTTAGAACTCTCACATGGGCCAGAGCATTCATATACAATATTCCAGGAAGAATCAAATATTTTAGAAATACTGATCGGAGAATTTAGTCCGTCAATAGTTATATTTCCATTGGCAGTAGTGACATAAATGTCCTCGCAAGTATACTGAGCTGTTCCACTACTCATACCCAATAAAAACACTGCGTAAAAAGTGAAAAGTTTTGCTAAATATCGGAAGACAAACCATAGTCTAAGCTGTTGAATTTGGTTCATGTTTTGTGATTTTTATTTGAATTATTGAAATAACTAAATAACTATTAATAGCACAAGTCCCCGGGAAGATGAGTGAAAACCATAGGGTGGATTATCTCGGACTACCTGTACCGCGCCCGTGGCTTGTCGGCAGGCAAAAAGGGCGGGAGTCGCGCTATCATCATGTTGTTATGAGTTGCTATGTATTAACATACTCATAAGTGCTTGATTTGCCAGCAGCGATTCTCCCGATCTCTATCGGGACGGGACAGGTTTGTCGTGTACGCTTCTCAAATTAGGTATCACAAATATTCATATAAATAATTTGCAAAATTTATAAAAATTGGCACTCATCTAAAACGCTGGTTTTTAGTGTGTTACAAAAATATAAAAAATTAATGGGTAAGGGGAGACAAAAAATGGGACAAAAGCGTAACTTAGAAGTTATACTAGAGTCCCTTTACACTATAAAAGTATCTGTAAATGTAACGTTTAGTTTTGAAAGCTGCAATTTTATGGAGGTGTTACTGGGATTTATGAGAGGATTGTACGGAGTAAGTATTGCTTCCTTATGCTGTAATAGACATTATGAATGGATTTTTTGTATAGCAACTGAATAGCAATTTTTGGTCTAACCAAGGAACACCCGGAGCCTCGTAGCCCTAGCTACGAAGGCGAGGATGTGACGCAGGGTAGGCCAAAAAGGGCATTCAGGCTGTATACAAAATTTTTGTTCATAATGTCTAATGTACTGAGAGCTGAGCAAAATTTTATGGAGGTTTTGTAAGGGGCAGAACTATACAATTCTCGATATACTTGCCTGCGGCAAGCGGCAGGAAATACCGAGTTCACTAATTTGTCTCTGCGACCATTCCTCCGGATTCGGATTCGCCTTTCGGCAAACTTACCTGGAACGACATCGGCCTCATCAACCCCGGAAAAACCAAAACCATTGAAGCGATCTTCAAAGCCAAATACGACAACAGTTTGGTTAAGCGCAGATTTTGGCTACAAGCCTGCTGGCGTGATTGGAGATTTTATTTGGAACGATGTCAATGGCGATGGCATACAAGACGAAGGAGAACCCGGCCTGGCCAATGTCCCCGTTTATCTGTGCACCAGCTCCAGCCCTTGCACCGCTGCTTCGGGCGATCTGGTAGCCGGTACCCAAACCGATTTTGACGGATTGTACACCTTCTCCAATATCCCCGATGGAAATTACAACATTAGTATTACACCACCGGACGGATACAATCCTACCACCGGTGGACAAAGCGTTGGAGCCACGACCACCACGCTGACTATGTCGGGCAATGTCGTTACCAACATAGGCGGTTCGGCGTGTACCGATTGTGATTTAGAGGTTGATTTTGGTTTGAAGATTGCCGGTACACAGACCATTTCCGGAAACATCTGCATCGATGCCTCACCAGAAGATGGACTTTGTGATGACCCCGGAGATACCATACCAACCTCGAATAAGAAGTGCATCTATACCGTTTCGACAGTGGTATTTGGGTGTATTCAGGTAGCGTACAGACCGACGCCACCGGTGCTTACCAATTCGACGGTCTGCCCGACGGGTAATACGTCGTTTCGCTTAGTACAGAGAATGCTCCTTTCGACAAAGCCACCCTCCTGACCGATAATGCCGATTCTCCGGGCGACATCAACGATGCGGGCACCTCTGTTAAGGGATGAGGAATTAAATAACCTACCCGAAGGGCGTAGCAAATTTTTCTTTAGACTAGGCGTAATTTTTTGAAGAACCTGTCGGGCCACGAGGCGGGATAGCGAGTTATTTTAGAAAAATTCAACGACGTATAAAGAAAAATTTGTAGACAAGCGGGTTAGATTATTTCCTGCCTACCGGTAGGCAAGGTTTTCGAACTCCCTTATTTAAAAATGACTTTGTTCGACTTTATTGCCCCCCTTTCCGGGGTTATCTTTACGAAGTATCCTCCATTAGGCAGATTGCTATCTCGTGAAAATTCAACCTGTTGTGTGCCTGCCATTTTCTCTCCCTGAAATAAGGTTTTTATTGTTTGTCCGTTCATGGAAACGAGGTCAACACGGATGTTTTGTTTTTCCTCCAAATGAAAAGAAACGGTGGCGGAAGTGAAAACGGGATTGGGATAGACCTGTAAAGAAGAAATCCCTTTGCTTAAATCATTGACAGAAGAAGGTGGGTTTTCCAGTTCTGAAATATCAACCGTCCAGATGCCCCGACCGTGGGTGGCAAGGACTATTTCATCATTGACCACTTTCATTTGCCAGGTGGATACGGCAGGCAGGCCATTGTCGGAATACATCCAGGTTTGACCAGCGTCTTTTGATTCGAAAACACCGATTTCCGTACCCGCCCAATACCAGTTGGTGTCAAATGGCATGACCAGAAAAGAAAAAACAGCCACATCGGGAAAGCCGTTGGTACTTTCGTCTACATTGCCATTGAAGCCTGTGATGTCCGTCCATGTCTGTCCCAGATCTTCTGTGCGCAGCACCTTTGGGCCATTGGCCTGCGAAAAGATGGCGAAGGCTGTATTAGGTTCGGTGGGGTGGGTGGCCAGTCCCGAAGCAATACCCAAAGCCGCTTGTGTGTAATTATTAGTCGTTTGAAAAGATGCTCCCTGGTTGGTCGAAACAGTGAGTTGGCTCCCTGACCCCATGCCGTTCCCAGCCCAGACTATATTGGGATCAGCAAAGCTTATCTTGACATGGCCACCAAAGATATTGTCAAAAGCCCAGCCTGAAGGCATGGTGATAAGCTCTGCACTATTCAGGAAATCTGTTGATTTTATGATTCCGGAGCCGGAAACCAAAAATACCAAATCAGGTTCATGATATGAGGTTTCTATTCGGGTATAAAATGGATTTTGGGATATTGGCAAATTAAAATTTACTGGCTGCCAGTTTGTTCCCCCATCTGTGCTTTTATAAACAATGTTGTTTGGTGTGCTTACCAGTATGAGGTTGGGGTCGGTATAATGCCAGGCGGCCTCACCACCGTCAGAACCCGCCACCTGCTCCCATGCGGTAGCTTCGTCGGGGTCAGGAGGCGAAAGCCAACTTCCATTATCTTGTGCGCCACCAACATAACGGTCCGCTCCGTTCATTTTGTCCACGCCATAAAATTGGCCGACATTATAGCCATAGGAGACAGTGCCGGTCCCATCATCAGAAGAACTGCCTGTTTGTATAAAGGATTCACCGCCATCTTCTGAGAAGGCGACCCCTCCGTCGTTGGCATTCAAAACATAAAATGTTTCCGTTGTTTCATCAATGGGGATGAATACGATGTTATGATGGTCAACATGGACACCTTTCGGTTGGCCGCCGAAAAACCCGGTAGCATCAAAAATAACATTAAGTTCTCCTGTTGCCGGTTTGAGTTCAAGCATTGGGAAGTTGGATGCCGCCCATACGATGTTGTCATCATAAGGGTGTACTGCGATTGTATTGTTGTACCACCCGAAAAAGCCCATCCAGTTTTGGTTGGCTACACCTAAGTCGGGATAAATTGAAGGCTGTACCGTAGCGAAGCCATCGTGTGTATAAACAACGGGGGAATTAAAGGTGAAGATTCCAAAATCAAGCTCCCGGCTCACATACACCACATCGGGGTTGGAAGAAGATACGGCCATCTCATACCGTTTTTCGCCTTCCTCAATGGGGGTATAGACCATCTCCCAGGTTTCGCCCGCATCAACAGATTTGATGATGCCAGTAGAATTGATCCCGGCATACTGGACAGAAAAGTCGCTTGGCGCCGCTATAATCTGCTGGATGGGGTTTCCATTGGAGACATACTTCTCTTCCCATGTTTCACCGCCATCCGCTGATTTTAGGATAAAAGATTCTGGTGAGCCAGGGCCGGGTGGGCCAGCAGTACAGACCAGTAGTTCGTTCTCATCATCGGGGTTGACCACAATGCGCCACACGCTGGAAAAATCGGAATTGTTGATGGTGCTTTGAAGCGGTTCCCAGGTTTCTCCCCGGTTTGTTGTTTTCCAGATGCCTGTTCCCGCTATGGCATGGGGCGGGTTTAAGGCCTCTCCCGTGCCCGCATAAATGACATCCGGATTAGCCGCTGACATGCCCAATGCAGAGGTTGCCAAATTGAGCATGTCGGAAGTCAGCCATTCCCAACTTTGCCCGGCATTTTCCGTCCGCCAAACCCCTCCGCCAACCGAGCCTGCATACCAAGTATGACCATCTGGATCGGTAGGGTCAACGAGCAGCCCTCGCGTACGGCCCCCAACGTTGGACGGCCCCCGCTCTTGCCAGTTTAGTATACTACGGTCACCGACCAACGGCAAGGCACGCAATGCTTTTTTATATTCTCTTAATTGGTCACCGGTCTGGTATTCCGGGTGGCTCATTCCCTCTTTTGTCCGAAGCAGATGATGGATATAAGCATATTTTTCTGCCCCGGTCATTCCTGCTCCTTCAACTTCAATAAGGTCGAGGTCAGTATGCTTCTCTTCCGGTTGGCAACCACTAATTATCAATAGAAAACAAGCGGTGAGGGAAATAAGACAGGTCAAGGCAGTGAGAAATTTGTTTTTCATAATTAGAATAGTATTTTGTTATACTTTCAGGACGAGGGATTTAGGTGTGGGGTTAGTTTTTTACTATAAAAATCAAAAAACAGGCAAAAATGAATATTCCATAAACATATATATTTAAATTTATTCAGGATAAGCAACTGCAAAAACGAGAGACATATTGGAGAATAAAACCTTATCACTAAGGTCATTTTCATTCGCTAAAAAGCAACTGCCCGATGCTTCGATTTTTAAGGTAGGCTCCCCATTTTCATTGGACATAAACAGTTCAGTGGATTCAATGTGGAAAACATGACCATCGTTTTCTTCTCCTATATGTAAGGTGCTATATTTATTGCCATTTTTATCTATATAATTAATAATAACCTGTTCCAGATTATAATCGAAAGGAATGACATCGCCTACAATAATAGAGGCTGGTGGCGGACTTGTAAAAGCCGGCACATAATTACAATATGTTTTAGTACAACCCGAGACATGAGTGGCGGCCATACAGATAATTGATGCCTGCGGGTCGCTGTTTGGGATTACAGTAATTACATTGGCCGTCTGTTGGATGGTATCGCCATTGAGAAAAAACCAATCTAATACAGTGATGTCCGGGCTTGCGATGAGCGTTGCCAATGTACCACTATAATCTACTTCAAAACTTCCGGGACAATTCAATGCATCATGAACAGGGTCCATATAGTGGAAAAGTTCCCAAGACTGTATCCCGTCCGTAACGAGGAGTGAGGTAGTAGCGGGCTGCTCTCCCATAACAGTCAATGATATGACAGGACTTGAAACCGTAGAATCTGAAAACTGCCATACCATATCCAGGTTTTGCCCGGGACTTTCATCCTGGGCTTGAAGGACATACATTACTTCTTCCGGATCGGGGATGCTGCTCACGTATTTTCTTTCCCCTATCGATATGGACTGTTCAATATCAAAAGTTCCACCATTGTTTTGTGATATGTCAGAGAGTAATATCTGGAGCTTGGCTCCACAATCAGGAGCACAGTCTTTTTGCTCCAAATTCCCCTCAAACCAATATACGCCTTGGTCATCCATTTCAAAACCTGTCACCATTTCATATCCTTGTTTTCCGGCCTCTATGGCTAGTTGCTCACTGCCAATAGTTATTTGCGACGAAAATTCAACCTCTCCTTCTGAGGGCGTAGGCAATGAATTTTGCTCACAGCTTTGGAAAGAAAAATAAAGTAAGATGAGTAAAAAATAAAAGGACGTCTTTTTTATTTTCTTGTGAAGGTTTATACTTTTTAAAAATTGCATGATTTAATTTTTATTTTCTCAATTGATGCGTCAAAAATAAATGACCATAAGCCAACGGTTTTGGTCCATTATTCTGGTATTCCATTTTTAAAATACTTTTAAATGGATGTCGAACCCCAATGCCTAAAGTAGTACGGTGACTGAGTATATATTGATAACCCAACTGTAGCTCTACGTTCCATTGGCGAAATGCTTCCCGATAGCCTGTGCCACTGCTCACCGTACTATATGGCTCTATTTCCAATGCTCTTTCCTTTCTTGTCTCTAATTCGCCGTGAGCGGTTATAAACCTGGAAAAGTCCACTCCAAACGAAAAAACATGACGAGGAGCCAACTGATAACCCAGTCCGCTATATAGGTTTACATAATGGATTTTAGATAAAAGTAATTTATAGTGATCGCTCTCCCTCACAAAATCATACGTTGTTTTGTCAAATTCGACACTTTCGTTATTTCCCCAATATGCCCTGTATCCTACTGCTGCTGTGGCCGACCATCTGGGAGCAAATCGGTAGACATGCCCAAAGCCAATAGAGGCTCTGTTTCCACCAAAAGAATTGTCGGGCAAAGGAATGCCAACGGAGGCAAATAATTGCCAACCTTCCGGCAGGCGTATATCTGCTTTTTTTACAGGGTCTATTTTTTGAGAAATAATTGTCGGTTTGATTTCGGGCAAATCAATCAGACCGATTGGAAGGGGTTGGATCAAGGATGGTGTGCTTATTCCCGTTTTATTTTTATCAAAATTCCCTTCTGGTAAATCTGGTGTTATATTTTCAGTAAAAGTATTGGTTTCATTCATTCCCGGAAACTCATCTTCCAAAATGGATGCTTCCGTTTTCTGGCTTGCCTTTTTTATTTTTGAAAAAAAGATTGTTCTATCTGTTTTATTTTTAAAAACTAAATTTTTATCTATTTGAGCATTTTCTTTCTCTGTTTTTTTACTTTTATCGAAAAGTGAATTTCCAGATTCGTTATTTTTTAATTCATTTTCCTTAATTATAGATTGCTCCTTTTTTGGAGGCTTCACATTTTCATCTAAAGCAGTTGATATCGGATCGGTTTCATATTTATTTATAACCACTGCCATGTCATTTTCTGACGTTCCTTTATTGCTTTCCAGGAAAAATGTACTCGCTAAGCCCAACCCAAGCAGGATGGGAAAAAGAACCAGCCACCGCCTTCTCCGCTTCTTTTTTTCCTCCAAAAGGACTGTGCCGACGGGCGTCCAAAGGCGCTCGTCGTAAGTATATTTTTTCTCCTCCAACTTAAATTTTATAAAGCCTTCAAGGTTTTCTTTTTTTCCTGACATGGCGTATTATTTTTTTTTCTGAGGAAATCCTTTATCATTTTTTGCAGCCGCTTTTTTGCACTGGCGTAATGCCACTTGGAAGCGCTCAGTCCGATACCCAGCATTTCGGCCACTTCCTGGTGCCGGTAACCATCAATGGCTACAAGGTTGAACACCTTCGCCGTCAAGTCGGGCAATTGTCGCACCATAGCAATGATTTCATCCGCATCAATGGCCATATCCCGGCTATAGATCGGCTGATTGCTGGAGAGGAGTACCATCTCATCCGGCGCTGTGACGTAGATGTTTTCCCGGTATTTTTCCGTTTTTCGGTATTCATCAATGAATGTATTAATGAGTATTTTTTTACACCAGCCCTCAAATGAGCCTTTGCCATTATACTGGTTTAATTTGTTGAGTATCTTCAAAAAACTGGTATTGAAGAGGATAGCTGCATCCTGCTTGTCGTGTGTGTACCTTATACACACCGATATCATGAAACCGTGACAATAGCGGTGCAACGATTTCTGCGCTGGGTACTTGCCCTTTTTGCATTCCTGTATCAATGTGCTCAGATCAGTCAAAATAGCGTTTTGATGACGTAGTCGGTGTTCTTTTCGGATGGACGAAAAGAATAACGGAAAAGTTAGGGAATTCCCAAAAAAAATACCAGGTGCTTGTTTACCACTTTTTTGTAAACAAGAAAAGAGAATAAACCTGTTTGTTTCCGCCTCAAAAAAAGGTATGAAATGTATCCTGCCACATAAGATTCATAGCAGAAGTAGTAATGTAGTTATTAAGTAAATCATCGAAATTGATTTTTATAAGAAAGCCCTGTTTGTCAGTGAATACCTATTTACTGCTTTTGCAGCAAATAGGTGTTATTGTTTTTTTGATAGAGCTACCCCAATTGCGATCGGGGTAGTTCTGCCAACCAATGTTATAAAGAAAATAACCCACACAGCATGCTTTGCATACGTCATACCTCTTTTATCCCCCAACAAACCCGCCCAAAAAATTGCACTTCTCAAACTTAAGCTCTACATTTACAGACAATCTTAAAAAAACAAATTCATAATGAAAAAGACAATCCTTACACTACTGCTAATCAGCATTATAGGCTTATTTTCAATCCCAAAAGTCATCGCTCAGGAGCAAAGCATGGAAACAAGTGATAACACCTGGAAATCTCCTGATAAAGACATCCTCAAAATACTCCATGCACCAAAACTGCCAAGAACTTCCATATCTCCCACAAAAACACACATGCTGTTGTCGGACCCGATTATTTATCCGGCCTTGTCAGAGCTGGCAGGACCAATGCTCAAACTGGCTGGAATTCGCGTCAACCCCAAAAACAATTATTACCACGGAAGGCATGGAGGCACCAACCCCAGGTTGCTTACCATCAATGATGGAAAAACGATTGACCTCGTGATTCCGGATAAGGCGGAAGTTATGTCCACCTATTGGACCGTCGACGGACAACGCTTTGCACTGGCCGTCGGATTTGAAGACCGGATCGAATTGTGGACGGGAGATATCAACGGCAACGTAGAAAAGGTGCCAAACATGACCCTCAACCCATTGATGGATCAGGCAGTTAAATGGTTTCCCGATCAGGAAAAGCTATTGGTCCGAAGAATTAAAGACCGGGGCGTCGCGCCCCAAAAACCCTCAATGCCCAAAGGCCCCAAGATACTGGAAGATGCAGGTGCCTCCGCCCGATCAACCTACGAAGCGAGAAACCTCCTCGAAACGGCTTACGACGATGAATTGTTCAGCTATTATACCCAAAGCGAATTGGTGATCTACGATACCAAAACAAAAAAGTCAAAAGTAGTAGGACCTTCCGCTTCCTACATGTGGGCCGGCGTTTCCCCTGATGGGAAATACCTGCTGGTGGAAAGACTGAAAAAACCCTGGTCGCATGAAGTGGCCTGGTGGCGATTTGCCAACGACATCGAAGTATGGGATGTGAATGGCAAATTGGTGAAGTCTGTTGCCAGCCACCCCGTCGCCAATGAAGTACCCATTCACGGTGTCATTACCGGCCCCCGATCGGTATCCTGGCAGCCGACAGCGCCGCATACCTTGTTTTGGAGAGAAGCTTTAGACGGCGGCAACCCCGTGGCCGAAGCCGACCATAGAGACCGCCTTATGCGGTGGGAGGCTCCCTTCAGTGGCCAACCGGAAGAAGTGTTCAAAGCAGAACATCGCATCCAGGGTACCATGTGGGGCCAAATCGACGGAATGCTCATGGTGTATCAACGGGAACGGATGAAAAGATGGCGTTATGTCTGGCTGCTGGATGTCAACAAAGGAACTTCCAGACTGTGGTTCGACCTGGATGAAAATGATCGCTACAACGATCCGGGCTTCCCACTGTACACTCAATTGGAGAATGGTCAGTACGTCATCCAGGTGGAGGATGGGGCCATGTATTTCCGCGGCCGCGGAGGCACGAAAGAAGGAGACCGGCCATTTGTGGATCGTAGAAATATCAAAACAGGTGAAATCGAAAGACTATTCCGATGTGCGCAGGACAAATACGAATACTTCGTGGGCTTCGGCAAAGAACCCAACAGTTTCATCATGAGTTCTGAGTCGCCTTCAACCGTACCCAATTTTTACCTGGCCAATTTTGGAAAATCCATCGCGGCAGAAGCCGGTGAAGGGACCAGGGAAATTTCCAAACGGCCCATTACAAAATTTGAAGACCCAAGCCCTGAACTGCGGCAGATAGAAAACAAGATCGTCCGGTACAAAAGAGATGATGGTGTTGAATTGAGTTTTCAACTCCTTCTGCCTCCGGGATATAAAGAGGGCAACAGAGTACCTACCGTAGTTTATGCCTATCCTTTGGAATATTCAGGCGCTAAAACAGCCGGGCAGGTAAGAGGATCCTCCAACCGCTTTATGCGTATTTGGGGCGCTTCGCACAAATATTTTCTGATGCGCGGATACGCCGTTTTGGATAATACCGCCATGCCAATGATCGGTGATCCCGAAACGGTGTACGACACCTTCGTTCCCCAACTGGTAGCCGATGCGGAAGCAGCTGTTGCCAAAGCGGTGGAAATGGGAATCGCCGACCCGGAAAGGATCGGTGTCATTGGTCACAGTCATGGCGGCTTGATGGTTGCCAATCTACTGGCGCATACCGATCTCTTCTGTGCGGGTATTGCCCGAAGTGGTTCCTACAATAAAACAAATCAACCATTTGGATTTCAGGGTGAACGTCGCTCCCTCTTCGAAGCAACCAAATCGTACATCGACTGCTCTCCAACCTTTTTTGCCGACAAGGTCAATGAACCGATTCTGATCATCCACGGCGATGACGATTCCAATCCAGGCACCCTCACTTTTCAGTCAGAAGTATTCTACGAAGCAGTAAGAGGCTCCGGAGGCACGGCCAGATTGGTCTTGCTGCCATTTGAAGATCACGGCTATCGGGCCAAGGAATCCATCGAACACGTTTTGTGGGAACAAATGAACTGGTTTGACAAATACGTCAAAAATCGCCAGATCACGGAAGAGGCATCAAATGTGAAGAAGCCGTAAGGAGAAGATTTTGTGGTAGTTCTACCCCGACAACCATCGGGGTAGAACTACCTATGTATGCTCACCCCTTCACCCGGTTAAAAGCCAGCGACCGCACCATCCAATCCGGAAGCGCCTTGTTGGGGTTGCGCTTGCGCAAATTCAAATACCAGTTCAACTTTTTGAGGATGGGCACTTTATGTGTTTCCACAAATTCGATCAGAGTGCCGTCCGGGTCTTCGATATAAGAAAAATGTCCGGCGGCCTCTCCCATATCGAAGCTATTGCTGCTGTCTACAGTGAAAGGAAAGCCTTTGGAGCTGCACAGTTCCCGTAGGGCTTCCATGCCGTTGACATCAAAACATAGGTGGATGTAGCCCGGGTCGCCCCAATACCGGTGCTCGAATATCTTCCGCGGTGTTCGGTCCAATGCCTGCACCAATTCTATTTGGCTGCGACCCAGCAACTTGCTGAAAGCTCCCCGGCGCGGCTGGTTGTGGGTGAGCAGCATCCTTCGGTATGACTGTTTGCCGCCAGGCAGAGAAGCCAGGTCGGCAAAGGCCCCCGACTCATCGTAGACCACCTCGTCGTATCCCAAAATGTCGGAGTACACCTCTCTGGCTTTATCTATATCACTCACCCCGATGGTACAGCCGTACACCCCTCCTGTAAAATGTTTGTTTTTGCGAAACCAATCGCCGGAGGGTACCAGTTCGATCAAATTGCCGTGGAGGTCTTTAGCGTAAAAATGCCGCTGTCCATCAGGAGTTGCAACAACACTGCTACAAAGTGCCACACCCTGTCCTTTCATCCACCGGTAAGTAGCATCAACGTCCTTACATTTAAACCTGGCGATGAAAATACCCAAATCACCCAGTTGAGGTTCAAATGACAGTTCAACGGGATGGCGCGACGTATATTGCCAGATCTCCAGCCCCCCGCCCCCCTGGATGTTGATGGCCAGCTTGGCGTGTCTCTTATGTACTTGCTCGCCTGTATAGGGCAACATCAAAGCCGACTCTGCCCGCTCATCAAAAATCTGAATGTCCATGCCCAGGTGGCGGTGGTACCATTTGAAGGTGGCGTGTACGTCGTCGTTACCCAGCCCAATTTGTTGAATGCCCGAAATGATTGGTTTCATTATTTTTATTTTAAAAAGGGACTTCTTTCAAGGAAGACCCTTTTGGAAATTCCGCTGGTTGAGCGTAGCCGAAACCAGCGGTCAGTTCGTTGACCGAGCAAAATTGGAAGTCAACCTATCAATCATCACCACACCTGTCTGCCGGAACGAAGTGAAGGTAGAACTTGTCCCGAACTCGTTTCGAAATCAGCAAATCTACCTGGCGGTAGACAGGCTTGTCTGCCGGAACGAAGTGCAGGTAGATCAGCAAATTAGCAAATCAGCACCATGAAGGACTACGCTATCGCTTCGCCTTCACGGCACGAATCAGCACCATGAAGGACTCCACTAAGTTACGCCTTCACGGCACGAATCAACAAATCAGCAAATCAATCATCAGCACATCAAAAATCACCCCGTCCGCAGCGTAGCCACATCCGCCTGATACTGCCCACTCTTCAGCTTCTCAGCAATGGCCGAAAAAGCCTCCAGCGTCTCCTCCACATCTTCGAGCGAGTGCGCCGCAGTAGGGATCAGCCGCAGTAGGATCATCCCTTTCGGTATCACCGGATACACCACAATGGAGCAGAAAATCCGGTAATTCTCCCGCATATCGTGTACCAGTTGCATGGCCTCTTCCACAGAGCCGTGCATGTATACCGGCGTAACGCAGGAATTCGTATTGCCAATGTCAAAACCCCGTTGGCGCAAGCCGTTTTGCAGGGCATTAACGTTTTCCCAGAGCTTATCTTTCAGCTCCGGCATGGTGCGTATCATCTGCAATCTCTTCCGGGCGCTGACCACAAAAGGCATGGGCAAAGACTTGGCAAAAATCTGCGACCGCATATTGTATTTCAGGAATTGCATGATGGCCTTATCGCCTGCCAGAAAGGCTCCGATGCTGGCCATCGATTTGGCAAAAGTAGAAAAATACACGTCGATCTGGTCTTGCACTCCCTGTTCTTCGCCAGCACCGGCACCGGTTTTGCCCAGCACCCCAAATCCATGTGCATCGTCGACCAACAGTCGAAAATCGTACTTTTCTTTTAGCGCCACGATCTCGCGGAGCTTGCCCTGGTCGCCTTGCATTCCAAATACGCCTTCCGAAATGACGAGTACACCGCCCTTATTTTCTTTGGCAATGCGGACGGCCTTTTCCAGGTGTTTTTCCAGGCTGGCAATGTCGTTGTGTTCGTAGGCGAATCGTTTGCCGAGGTGCATCCTCAGCGCATCGACGATGCAGGCGTGGCATTCGCCGTCGTAAACGGCCACGTCGCGGCGGGTCAGCAACGAGTCGATGGCCGACAAAATACCCTGATAGCCGAAGTTGAGCAGCACAGCCGTTTCTTTTTGAACAAAATCGGCCAGTTCGCGTTCGAGAGCGTCGTGTTCGTCGGTGGCGCCCGACATCATCCGCGAGCCCATAGGGTAGGCCAGCCCCCAGTCGGCAGCGGCTTCGCCGTCGATTTCTCTTATGGCGGGGTGGTTGCCGAGGCCGAGGTAATTGTTGACGCTCCAGCAAATCACTTCTTTGCCCTGGAAGGTCATCCGGCTGCCCAGCTCGCCCTCCAGTTTTGGAAAAATCCAATAGCCCTCGGCTATTTCTGCCCACTTACCCAGCGGGCCGGGGTTGTTTTTAATTCGATCAAAAATATCCATAATTCGTATTGCTAATGTTTATATAATTTTTTTGTTATAATGCTATAATCCAAGGTTCGTGAATCTTTTATCAGCACATCAGCACATCAGCACATCAGCACATCAGCACATCAGCACATCAGCACATCAGCACATCAGCACATCAGCACATCAGCACATCAGCACATCAGCACATCAGCACATCAGCACATCAGCACATCAGCACATCAGCACATCAGCACATCAACACATCAACACATCAGCACATCAACAAATTTTATTCAGCTTTCCGCCTAACATAATTCCTCCGCAAAATCCATTCCCCCAATCCCGGCATCCACCGGTTGACGAATGCGTTGAGTTTCCCCAAGGGGGTGAACACCGCTTTGAACCGCCTTCGTGCAATCATATTTATAATTCTTCGCGCCACATTGACCGGCGGTTCGGCTTTTATAAAACCCCGGTTGGGTTGTGCCACGATGGTTCCTTCGGCGTTGTAAATCGTCTTGTCGGGATGGTTTTCGGTAAAACCCACATAGGCGATCCCCACATGAACGCCGGTGCCGTACAATTCGATTTTAAGGGCTTCGGCCAAAGCGGTCAGCGCCATTTTCGATGACGAGTATACGGCGTATCCGGGGAGCCCCCTTATGCCCGCTGCACTCGAAATAAAAACCACGCTGCCACGGCTCTTTTTCAGTTCCGGGAGGGCGGCCTGGGTGGGGTATACCGAGCCGAGGTAATTGACTTCCATCACCTTACGGAAAACATCGGGGTTCACATCGGCTATCTCTCCTTCCATCGAAATACCAGCGTTGTTGATCAGCACGTCAATTCTCCCGAAGGTGGTTGTTGTTTCTGAGATAAGTCGTCGGCAGTCCTCCCACTTAGCGACATCGCCTGGCACGGCATGTACCGGATAGCCCCCTTCTTTTAATTCATAACAAGCCTTTTGCAACCGCTCCTCATTGCGGGCATTTAAAACGACTTTGGCTCCCCGCATCAACATCTCCCTGGCCATCACCTTACCAATGCCCATGCTGGAACCAGTGATGATGATGACTTTGTCGCGGAGTTGTCCCATAGTTTTTCTCGGTCTAACAATACCCATTCACCTTCAACCACTGAAAGCAGTCGGCAATGGCCTCCTCGATGTCGGTTTGTGGCATATTCAGTTCGCGGACGGCTTTGGCAGCCGAAAAATAGTGATGGTCGCAGGATATCCGGGCCATGGCATAGCTCACCACGGGCGGCTTTCCGCTGACTCGGCTCCATGCCGACCCCAGAGCCCCATAAGCCTTACTCACAAAACCAGGAATGCTCACAGCAGGCGGCTTTACGCCTACCACCTTTGCTATTTTGGTAAAAGCTTCTTTGTAGTTCAGGTTTTGGTTGCCGGCAATATAACACTGTCCTTCCGTGCCGTATTCCAGGGCGTTGGCGATGGCTTCGGCTACGTCTTTGGCATGTACGTAGTTGCGACCCCCCGGAGCAAAGGCCGGTACTTTTTGGTTGTAGATGGCCAGGATCATGGCACCGGCACCGGGTTTGGAATCGTAGGCCCCCCACATAAAGGTAGGGTTGATCACCAGGGCGGGCAACCCGCGTTGTTGCACTGCGGTAAGTACCAGTTGTTGGGCTTCGTATTTAGAGTCCATATAGTCGAGGCCGTATTTTCCCGAAAGGTAGGGCCGCGACTCATCACCTGGATTGGCTTTGGTGCCGTAGCCAAAAGAATTGGCAGTGCCGACGTATATCAGTTTTTGAACATCTGTGCTGATGGCCGTTTCCACCACATGCCGGGTGCCTTCTATGTTGACCCGCCTGACCATTTCGGAGCGGCTGGGCCATATGCTGGTATTGGCCGCAGTATGGACGATGGCGTCGCAATTTTTGGCGGCAGCCACCAACTGATCTGAAGACAGAATATTGCCAAAAGTCTGTTCTATGTTTAAACCCTGCAAAGTAGGGGCTTTACTGCCTGGTAAAAGGAATGCCCGGACGGTGTGCCCTTTTTCCAACAAGGTTCTTACCAGGTTGCTCCCCAACATGCCATCTGCGCCTGTAACCAGTATTTTCACAACAATAGCCTTACGCCATTACGGCTTGCGCCCTTCTTTGTGCCATAGAGGCTTTGATATTGTTCCACTTGTCACCCAGAACGTAGTTCATGCCTTTGTCGACCACAAAGTGTCGGGCGATATTAAAGGTGCCCCGAGAGCGGGTGTACAAACTGTGTCTGCGCAAGCTGAGTGAGAAGCCGCCGTCGACGTAATACATATAGTGCCACCACAGGTGAGGCATAAACAGGGTTTCGCCGTGTTGAAGAACGGTTTCGTACCCCTTGAGCCAGTTGCAGGGCTGGATGTTTGTCGAAGTCGGGATCGTCGAGCCGCACTTCGCTTTGCACAGTGAAAGGATGTTGGTATAGATAGTCGCTTTGGTCGGGTGCAAAGAGGATTACCTTCTTCCGTTTTTGGAATTGGGTGATGAAAACGGTGGCGCAATCCAGATCGTAATGAAGATCGACGCGGGCTCCCTGTCCTCCAAAAAACATCATCGGAAAACTTTTCAGCCAGCCATCGGTGATGTCGGGCATAGAAAAGTCGTCGACCATTTCGGGTACATGTTTGAAGATGTTGAAGAGGAACATGCGCAAGTCGGTGGGGCCTGCCTCGATGATGTCGAGGTAGTCGCCGAAGCGCATGGTCTTTTTGGGCGTCAGATAATCTTTGCCCGGTTTGCGAAAATCATTGTCGTAGACGGGCACCTGAATGTGTCCGTGGTTGGTGCGCAACCAGTCGAAGGTCCATTTTTCGGTGGCGGGCCAGTTGGCGACCAGATCGGTAAAGATGACGGGCTTGTTCTTTTTGAGGTATTCCTCTTCAAAGTCCCTTCTGGTCATACCGGATACTCTTTCTATGGGCTTTAAAGTCATAACAAGCTATGTTTTTGAGATTCAAAAAAAATTGATAAGGTTCCAAAGTATGGACTTGGTAAGACCGAATGCTTCCGACAAATCACATGCAGGGCCTCGGGCCCTATAACTGATGTGTATTATCGCTGTTTTACCAACATTTCGGCCCCGCTATTCGCGGGGCAGGCTCTCTGGGCCTTGATTTGAAGTAAGATCCATACTTTGGAACACCATCAAAAAATTAAAATTCAGCTACAGCTAAACCTTCCAGGGTTTCAAAATTTGGAAGGTTTAAGAAATAGCCATACACAAAAATACGTATAATCTCCATCGTCTAAATGCTCCTGAGAAATTTTCTAAATCGCAGCATGTATTTATAGTTCTGTCCGTAAAGAAATCCTGCCTCTTCGATCCATTCGTTGTTGAAAATCTTGCCGAGGTACCGGGTGCCGTGGTCGGGGAAGAGTACTACGACGAGGTCGTCCTCGGTCAATTCGTCTTTGAGGGCAAATACACCTTGCATGGCTGCTCCGCTGGAGTACCCCACGAAGAGTCCTTCCCGCTTGGTCAGTTGGCGGGCACGGAAGGCACTGGATTTATCGTCGACTTTTACGAAGCGGTCTATCACATCGAAGTCCACATTGTCGGGGATGATGTTTTTGCCCACGCCTTCCAGTTTGTAGGGGTATACTTCCTTTTCGTCGAAGACGCCGGTTTCGTGGAATTTTTTGAGCACGGAGCCATAGGCATCCACGCCGATGATCTTGATGTCGGGGTTTTGTTCTTTGAGGTAGCGGCCGGTTCCGCAGAGGGTACCTCCTGTGCCTACGCAGGCAACGTAGTGGGTGATTTTGCCTTCTGTCTGGCGCCATAGTTCGGGGCCGGTGGTTTGGTAGTGAGCCTCAATGTTGGCGTTATTGAAATATTGGTTGACGTAGAAGGAGTTGGGGGTTTGGCGGTGTATTTCCTTGGCTTTGGAGTAGTAGGAGCGGGGGTCATCGGGTTTGACGTTGCTGGGGCATACGACTACTTCGGCGCCTACGGCTCTAAGGGCGTTTAGCTTTTCGTTGGAAATTTTATCGGGGACGCAGAGGATGCACCGGTATTTTTTGATGGAGCAGATCACGGCCAGGCTGAAGCCGGTGTTGCCCGATGTGGTTTCGATGACGGTGCCGCCGGGTGTCAGGATGCCTTTTTGTTCGGCTGCTTCGATCATGAATTTTGCAATTCGGTCTTTGGCGGAGTGGCCGGGGTTGAAAGCCTCTACTTTGGCGCAGACGGTGGCACGGATTCCTTTCCGTATCCGGTTGATCCGAATCAGCGGCGTATTGCCAATGGTTTCCAATACATTGTTGTAAATCATACCAGACGGATTATGGGTTGAGTATGTAAGTTTGTTGTTTGTCAGACAAACTACCACCTAATAACTATGCGGCACATAATGGGTTTTCTCTTGGGGAGGCATTCCGCTAATACTTAAAGCGACTGGATTTTCTCAATTATAGCCTAAAAAACAGAAAAGCTAACGAATCCGCAAAGTATTTAGTGATAAATCAGCGGTTAAATGCACTAAAATACCCGGATACAGGGAGGGATTTTGTCCTTTTTAAGGGTAAAATGGCTTGCTTTTGCCAGCAAATGCTATATTTGGTGAAAATTTATCATCTATTATGGCTAGTGCAAAATTGACCATTGTGGTCCGATTGTTTTTGCAAAAAGAAGGTAGGGTGATGTTGCTTAAACAAACCAACAGAAACGGCGGCAATTATACCCTGGTAGGCGGAAAGATCGACAAAAAGGAGATGGCCGTCACCGCCCTGATCAGAGAAAGTTATGAAGAAACGGGCATCCAGCTAAAGGAAAAACACCTCAAGCTCGTGCATGTTGTCAACCGCGCCAGGCTCTCTTCCAATGAATTGATCCTCGTATTCAGAGCCAAAAAATGGATTGGCCAACCCAACTCCCAGGAACCGAAAAAATTCAAATCCATCAGTTGGTTCTCCCCCCACGAACTGCCCAAAGATACCTTGCCCCTCATCAGGCACATCATGAAAAATTACATCAAAGGACGCTACTACTCCGAATACTTTGACCAAAGGCCCGGGTGATCGAATTTTAGCTATATTACTTCCAAGAAAAGAGTGTTGTGGGCAAACTCCTTCACCTTCTGTTCTTACACGGGCCAAAAAAATCTCTGTGAATCTTTGTGACTTGGAGCCTCTCCCGGAACAAGTCCGGGACAAGTTGTGGTGAGCGGCTCTTCACATAGTTCAAAATAAAAAAGGCGTTCCTGCAACATGCAGAAACGCCTTTCAAGGTTATAAAAACCTCTTGGTACTATGAGAATTATTCATTACTCACTTTGACGGGCTTGGCTTCTTGTGCTTTGGCGGCAGAAGCTGCTTTTGCTTTTGACTTAGAACAAGCCGCCTTTGACTTGGTACAAGCTGCTTTCGACTTGGTACCAGTAGCTGTTGCTTTTGCTTTGGTGCAAGCCGCTTTCGACTTGGTGCAAGCCGCTTTTTTAGTGGCACTTACAGCCTTTACTTCAGAAGGAGAAACGTTGACAAATTTTTGTGATTTGGTGCAGTATTCTACATTGGCGTAGGAAACATTACCAGATGCTGCACAAACGTTTTTCTTAACGTAAGATACACTACCTGATTTTTCACATACCCGTTGCTCAATGCTTTCATCCAAAGAAGCAGCTTTGGCAGCAGCAGCAGCTGTTTTGGCACAACAAGCTTTTTTAGTGGTGGTAGCAGCCGTTTTGGCTGATTTAGTACATTGTGCCTGCACGAAATTTACCAATCCGAGAAAGGCAATGAACATAAATAATTTCTTCATGACAAACTATAATTTTAAGGTTATTTAAAAAATCCTGATTATCGAATCAAAAGTAACAAATAGACGGCCATTTAACAACCATGTCACCAAACGGTAAGATAATTTTAACTTTTTGTTAAAGGTTGTAGCCATCAACTGTCAATTGAAAGACCTAAGGAGCCTGTTTTTTACTCTACCAGCTTCACTTTGTATTTGAGCTCTTTGATCACCTGATACCCCGTTTGGGGGTCGATGTTGGTCAGGAGGATGTCGATGGTTTTTTCCAGGTCGCCCCGTTCTTCTTCACGATTGCTGACAAAAGTGGCGGTTATGGAGCCCTTTTCACCCGGCTGAAACGTTTTACCTTCCGGCCACTCCAGGTCGGTACACTCGCAACCCGATACCAATTCGATGGTCACCGGCTCATTGGCGGTGATCACAAAGGGATATTCGTGGGTTTTTTGCTCTCCCAGCTTCATGGTACCGAAGTCGTACATGATATCGTCGAAGGTGATGTAGGGATCGGTGACCATTTGTGCCTGCGCCTTTTTCGAGGCATCGCAATTGGTAAAACAAAGCCCGAAGAAAAGGCACAAGGTCAGCGCAGTTATAGTTAGATTTTTCATGTCAAATGGAGGTTTAGGTTCTACCAAAAACAATGAGGTATAAACTTCATTCAAAATTTATACCTCACTGTACAACGCAATTGCGTTGGGATATCTGCTGTCATTTCTTCTCTTTTTTCTTCAGCCGCGTCTTTTCGATTTTAATACTTGTGGGGCCGTCGATGATCTTGAACTCGGTGCGCCGGTTGTAGCGGTGTTCGTCGTCGCTGCATTTGACTCCGTTGGCGCACTGGTTTCTGATCTGCTCTTCGCCGTAGCCTACCGGTTTGATGCGCTCAGCAGCCACCCCACGGGTCACCAGCCAATCCATAGCCGATTGGGCTCTTTTTTGCGAAAGCGTCTGGTTGTACTCATCCTTACCGCGGGCATCGGTGTGGGACGACAGCTCGATGACCATGCTGTCGTATTCGGTCATCAATTCCAGCAATACGCCCAGGTCGGGTTCCGATTCGGGGAGGATGTCCCACTTATCGTAATCGTAAAAGATGTTTTTCAGCTCGATGGGTTGATTGATCGTAAAGGTTTCGTATTCGGGTTCGGGAGGGAAGGGCACCAGGTGGAGCTGTTTTTCGATTGTTGTGGATTCTGCCAGATCAACGGTGTTGAATTCCACGGTATCGGGGTGGTATCCCTCTTTGGAGGCGATCACCCGGTAGGCCATCTCCGATTCCAGGAGGAAGGCGAAGTCATTGCCTTTGGCATTGACTTTCTTATCCGTTTTGCCCATATCTTCGTCATTCATAATGATCAATTCGACCGTAGCACCCTGCAGGGCCGCCTTTTCGGAAAAGGTGGTGGCCATCAGGTCGATGATTACTTCGGGGATGGTGATGGTCCAGATGTCGTCGCAGCAGGTTTTGCTTTTGACAGAGCGGCCCCCCTCGCGGTTGGAAACCACAAAGCCGTTGTAGCCCGATTCATCCAGACTGAAATACATGTCGTCGGCAGGGGAGTTGAATGGCTTGCCCAGATTCAGAGGAGGGCTCCAAACCGATCCGTCCCAGGTGGATTGGAATACGTCGAACCCACCGATGTTTGGATGTCCATTGGAGCTGTAGTACAGCACGCCCTCGGTGTAATAGGGGGTCTCTTCATCGCCAAAGGAGTTGATCACATTGCCGAGGTTGACCGGTGGGCCATAGGTATCGCCGCGCTTGGGGGAGTAATAGAGGTCGTATCCGCCGTATCCGCCGTCCATGTCGGACACAAAGAAGAGGACTTCTTCTCCGAACAGTGCGCCGGGGGCAGGTTGTTTGGCCTGATAATCGCCGTTGATGCCTTCCAACTCCTCTGCGGGGCCCCATCCGTCTTCGCCCATCCGGCTGCGGTATATTTTGCTTTCACCGATGATGTTGCCTTCCAGTTGAGCACGGGTAAAGTACATCACATCTCCATTTTTCGACAGGGCCAGGTTGCCGATGTGGAAACCTTCGCGGTGAATGTTGATGTTGTCCAGCAGAACGGCATCGGTCCATTTCTCTCCGTCGCGGCTGGAGGTATATACCTGTGAAAAGTGGCCCTCCGATTTGCCGTCGAGCACGATCACCTCATCGCTGCGCATGGCGGTGAAGTACATCTGGTTGCCAAACAGAGTAGGGGAGTATTCCGAGTATTTGGTATTCACTTTTTTGCCTATGTTGACCACCTCCGGTCCCATCTGGTCTTGCATCGACAGAGCCATTTCGGCGCCAGCCAGCTCGGCTTTGGCCTGGTTGATGAGGTTGACGTCTTCGGCATCGCTGATGAACAATCGCAGCTCTTCGATCGCTTCGATGTATTTGCCGTTCATTTTTAGCAGCCGACCAAGTGTGAAGCGGGCATTGGGAAGGTAAGGGTTCGACCCTTTGCGGTAGCGTTTGTTGATGACGCGGCTATAAGCTCTCTCCGCTTTTTTGTAATCGCGCAGGAGGTAGTGCAGGTTAGCGATCTTGTAGGCCAGATCGTTGTCAGCCTTTTTATTTTTCTTGAGTTGATCGTAGGCCTTTTCGTACAGCTCCAGGGCATTGTAGTAGTCGTACATGGCCAGTTTGGCATCTGCCTCTTTGATGAGGGCATCGGGAGTGGAGGTCCGAACGGGCTGTGCCCAGGCGACCAATCCACTACACAGTATCAAAACGAATATTGAAAAACTTCTCATGGAAGAAAATTTTTTATGAGTGTAAAAACGCTATTAAGTAAAGCTCAAAAAATAACTTCCTTTTTTTAATCTTTGAAATAACGTACAAAACGCTCATTATCAATCGCTTATTTGCACGTTATTTCAAAGACAACGGAATTTATTTTTCGAGCGAGCCTAAAATCTCGGACAGAAAATGACCGGAGGCACCTCTGCCGATTTGAAAATAATGGCGATGTACGATACCGCCAGCTCAAAACCACCAACGGTATTATTGACCTCGTTGAGGCTGCTCAAAGTCATATCGTAGCTGGCTCCCACGCGGAACTGCTTGTAATCCAGCCCCAGGAGAAATTCCAAGGCATCGGAAAGGCGGTAGCCCAACCCAAAGTTGAGCTTGACGTCTTTTTCCGGATTGATGCGATACCCCAGCATACTCTGTACCTGGACGTTGCTGGCCGATCGCATCTGGCTGTACAAAAAACCTGGTGAGAGCGACCATTTATCGCCCATAGCAAAATCGAAGCCGCCGTGGAAGTTAAACCGAAGGGGCAATCGCACCTCGTTGCGGTCGAGGTTGTCGTTTTTGTCGATCCAGATGTCTTTCGGGTTGGGGATGTGCCTGACGGCAAAACCCAGTTGGAGGCCGGTCTGCTTGTTCAGTTGTGACCGAAGGAGGAGCCCGGCACTGAAATCGAGGTGGTTTCGGTCGATTTCGCCCATTTGAAGGCCGCCGTTTGGGCCACCACCACCTGTTCCAGCAAATTGCTGACTAATCCCCTCAAATACGAATTCATTATTAACAATAATGGCCTCATCTTCAAAGTCAAACTCATCTGTATTCACCTTTTTACTTATGCTCCCCCCTTGTATGCCAAAGGAAAAAACCGTTGTCGATTTTTTATTGGTGGGCATGTGAACCGCTGCTGACAGCATGGAAGCCGTGCTGGTGAGACTGCCTACCCCCACCTGGTCTCTGTAAAACATACCACCTATGCCCAGCCAGGCCCGCTTGCCCAGCATCAGGATGGGGGCGTCGACGTGGATGGAAGGGGTGGTATAGGCATTACTTTGGAGGGCTGACCTCGCCTGATCCCGATAGATGCCTCCAATGCGGAAACTACCATAGAAGTCGCCGGTATGAGAGGGGTTGAGGGTCAGGGGAGAAAAGTTGAAAAGTGTCCAGTGGATGTCTTGTGCGGAAAGTTGTCCGGCCAGTAAAAGTGCCAGACTGAATAGTAAAGGTTTTACGATTTTCATATAAGGTGAAATTTTGCTGCTGATTCAAATGACGGAACCCCGCCACTAAAACAAACCGAAATATAGTGGTTTTTTTTAAATTAGTATCGTTCAAATAATTATTTCGCCATTTCACGGGTGGAGTTTCCCGCTTGAGGCGGGGTAAGAGTTTCACGAAGACAAAATGTAAATTTATTTTTTAAATGTTACTTACGACTTATTTGTTGACCTTTTCTTGAATATTGCCGAAGCGCAAGTTAGTCCTTCTGGCAGGAAATAGGTAATTACCGGCAGTTATAATTTTACCCAATATCCGACAAAATCGCCTTGACGGCCCGGACCACTTCAGCAATATCCACTTCGGTCATACACTTAAAATGTCCTTTTGGACAACGATCATAGCCGATTTTGGAACAGGGTCGGCACGAAAGACCCCTCACTTCGATGGTCGCATGGTTGTTTACCCCTTCCGGGAAAAAAGGGCGCATCCCAAAAGCCGGAATGGTGCTGCCCCAGATAGAAACGATCTTTTTGCGCAAAGCGGCTGCCAGGTGCATCATGCCGGTGTCGTGACTGATCACCAGGGTAGCCTGGCGGAGAGCATCGGCTGACTGGTGGAGGGTCAGATGTCCGCAGGCGTTAATGGCATTTTGGGGGGTGTTGGCAGCTATGGTGTCACCTGTCGGTTGTTCTGTCGGCCCACCGATCAATACGGTTTTTAGCGGAAGCTGACGGCATATTTCTGTTATTTTTTCTGTGGGAAGTCGTTTGGTAGCATGGGCCGCTCCAATGGCAAATGCAATATAGGGTTTGGAAGGGTCGAGCCCAAAACGCGACCGTTCAAAAACCGCTTCTTTCGGGAGGAAACAGTCCAGCCCCTCCCCGTCGTATGTTACCTCTAGTGGGGCCACGGCTACCATATACCGTTCGACGATGTGCTGGCGGGGCAACCAGTCAATCTTAAAATTGACCATCAGCCATTTTTCCAGGTTGGCTTTAGGAAAGGAATAAGATGTTACTCCCAAAGCATGCCGCAACCGGTGGCTGCGCAGGTTTTTGTGCAGATCGATGAGATAGTCGAAGTTTTCAGCCCGCAGTGCCCTTGTCAGGGAATGGAAGTCTTTGCCAAAATGCCAGACTTTGTCCAGATAGGGATTGTATTGCAGCAATGGCGCATAATTTGTTTTACACAAAAAATGCAATTGAGCCTCCGGGTGCCGCTTGCGCAAACAACGGATCACCGGCGTAGTCAGCACGATGTCGCCAATAGAACTAAAACGGACGATTAATATTTTTTTCAAATGACTTGATTGGTTCGCAGCTACTCACAGCCAGCAAATATCCACAGAATTTGCTAATTTTAGCCGATAATGTTTTTTTCACAAAGAAAATGTCTATGACAAAGATACTACTTGTAGCAGGCGCCCTCCTGGCGACATTGATGGTCGCCCAGTCCTGCAAAACCACCAAATACACTCCCACCGACTTTCCCGACGAGCAGATCACCTTTGGCAGCGGCGGCGGATTTTCCGGCATCGTCAACGACTATACCCTACTGGCCAACGGGCAACTGTTCAAACGCAGCAGCACCGACAATAAATTCGTTGAACTGAAAAAACTGAAAAAGAACGAAGCCAAACAGGCATTTAAAAACTATCAGTTTCTCGGCATCAACAACCTTACGGTAAACAGCCCTGGCAACCTTTACTACTTCATTCAGTACAAGGATAAAGATAAAAAAGAACACAAACTCGTTTGGGGCGACAATGATGCCCCCATCGACCAGAACCTCAAAACGTATTACGACCTCCTCAGTACCCTAGTCCCTAAAGATCCACCCAAAAACTAACACCAACCCAATCCATCAGATAACTCCAATCATTTTCGATCTGATATTCCATTAACTAAAATAAAATTTCAAAGCAATGAGATATTTTACTTCCCTGTTTTTTTGCTGCTGCCTGCTCTCCACCGGATTGCTGTCGGCCCAGCAAATAAAAGTCTTTCCACCTCCATCCAACACCCATACTCAGATAGAAGACCTGGAAACCCTTCAGCGTAAAAACGCCCAACCGCTACCGCCTGCCCAGCCCTCTGTGTTCGACGAGATGCATTTTGAGGTAACTCCGTTGCCCTCGCTAACCAAGCCGGTAAAAGGACAGATGCAGCTTGCCATCCAAAAAGATCCCAACAATAAACTTCCGATTTGGATCGAAGGCACCCCTGATGGGCTGGCCTCCGGCTCCAGGGCCCCAGAAACAGTAAGCCATCAATACCTCAACTCGGTAAAAGAGCTGATACAGATCGACGATCCTGAAAATGAGTTTATAATTACAAAAACCAATATGGACAATCAGGACCGCCAGCACATCCGTCTCCAGCAACGGTATCAGGGCCTACCGGTTTACGGCGGAGACATCGTCCTCCACGAAGCCGACGGCCTGGTATACCTATTCAACGGAAGGTATTTTCCCACTCCAACACTCGACAATCTGACCCCACAAACGGACGAGGTTGCCGCCCAGGAGATCGTAAAAGCCGATGTGGAGCAACATACAGCTTTCAAAGACCTCAACGATTTTGAGCGACAGCTACAACCCCTTCCCCAACTGGAAGCAGAACTCCTCATCTACCATCCCGACGAAAATCCGGACATTCCACTACTGACCTGGCACATCACCGCCCGCCCCAACCTCGTGTCGAGATGGGAATATTTCGTCGATGCCACCAACGGCAACATCCTCCACCAGTACAACAACATCTGCCAGATACACGGTGGCCGCTGTGCCGAACATCCCCACGGCAGCCACCCCACCGACATCAGCCGGCTGGAGGGCGCCACTCCACAATTTGCGAAAGCCAGAAACCCCCAACAAACTGTTTACGAAATGCCTCCGCCCGGCCCGGAGACCGCTAATGCCGTTGACCTTAAAGGCATAACAAGACTCATACATGTGTACGAACAAGGCGGCACCTACTATATGATCGATGCCTCCCGCGATATGTTCAGCTCCGGCCTTTCCAATATCCCCGACGAGCCGGTGGGGGCTGTATGGACCATTAACGGCAACAACAACTCACCCCAAAACAACAGCTTCCAGGCCAGCCACATCACCTCCTCTAACAACAATTGGAACAACGCCACTGCCGTATCCGCCCACTTCAATGGGGGCGTGGCCTTCGAGTATTTCAAACAAACCTTCGGCCGGAACTCCATCAACGGACAGGGAGGCAACATCGTTTCCCTCATCAACATCACCGAATCCAACGGTGATGATATGGACAACGCCTTCTGGAATGGGCAGGCCATTTGGTACGGCAATGGCAATCAGGCGTTCAACCACCCCTTGCCCAAAGCCGACGACGTGGCCGGCCACGAAATGGCGCACGGCGTCATCCAAAGCACTGCCAACCTTCAGTACCAAAACGAATCGGGCGCCCTCAACGAATCCTTTGCCGATATTTTTGGCGCCATGATCGACCGCAATGACTGGAAAATAGGAGAGGAGGTGTCCAACCCCAGCGTGTTCCCCAGTGGAACGATGCGCGACATGCAAAATCCCCACAACGGTGGAAGTTCTTTAAATGATTTTTACTATCAACCCGCTCACTACAACGAACGCTATACGGGCACAGCCGACAACGGCGGCGTACACATCAACAGTGGCATCCCCAACTACGCCTACTATCTCTTTGCCAGTAACAGCGTTGTTGGGAAAGACAAAGCAGAGCAGGTATTCTACAAAGCACTCGATGATTATCTGGTGGCTTCCTCTCAATTTGTCGATCTGCGCAACGCCGTTCTACAGGCCGCTACCGATCTGTATGGATCGGCGGTATCCAATGCCGCTGCCGACGCATTCAGCCAGGTAGGCATAGGCCAGGGCTCCGGCACCAACAACCAAACTGATACCGGTACCAACCCCGGCGACGAATTCGTCCTTTGGTCGGATACCAACCTGAGCAACATCGAAAATGCCACTACCGCCGGTGCCGCATCCGGTACTTTCTCTTCCAACGACCATATCAGCCGACCCAGCGTATCCGACAATGGTCAATACATCGAATACGTCGGCTCCGACAACAACATCTGGGAGATCGTCGTCGATTGGCAGTCTGGCAATGTTACCGACGAATACATCCTGTCGAACGCAGGCAACTGGCGCAACGTGGCCATCTCCAAAGACGGCAACCGCATAGCTGCCGTCACTACCGATTACGACAACCGCATTTTTGTATATGATTTCGGGTTGGATGCCTGGGAGGAGTTTGAACTGTACAATCCCACCTATTCGCAGGGCGTAACCACCGGCGACGTCGACTTTGCCGACATCCTGGAGTTCGACATTTCCGGCGAATACCTTATGTACGATGCCCAAAACACCATCAACGGCGACTTTGGCGACGACATTACCTACTGGGACATTGGCTTCCTGCGGGTTTGGAACAACCAGACCGATAATTTTAGCAGCGGTACTATTCAAAAGCTGTTTACCGGTTTGCCCGAAAATGTGAGCATCGGCAATCCCACTTTCGCTAAAAATTCGCCCTACATTATCGCTTTTGACTTCATCGAAGGAACCACCTCCGGAACGGAATACGCCGTGCTGGGCGTCAACCTGGAAACCTACGACCAGGGCCTCATCTGGGAAAACGCCAAACTGGGCTTCCCCAGCTACGCCACCGACGACGACCGGATCATTTTCTCCGGCAATGATACACAGGGTAATGCAGTGGTTGGTCTGACTGACCTCAATCCTGATAAGATCAACGGCTCCGGCACTGCCAACGTTTTGATCTCCGATGCCGAATGGGGCGTCTGGTTTGCCACAGGTGATCGGGAGCTGGTCGCCACCCATGAAGTGGGCAACATAGACGGAGAACTATTGATAAGCCCCAACCCCTTTCGGGAAATACTACAGATGGACTATGCCAGCCCGGAACAAGTAGAGGCTTCTATTGCCGTATTCGATTTGATGGGGCGCCAATTGTACCGAACCGAAGCATCTTTGCAGCAGGGCAACAACCGGCTGTTGCTGCCCCTGTCGCATCTGACAACAGGTACTTATTTGGTTCAGTTGCAGACCGCAACGGGAATGCTGACGACTAAGGTGGTGAAGGAGTAAGACTATGTAGTACGTTTGCGGGTCATCCCGAAGCGAGTCCGGGACAGTCCGTCAGCCAGTTGACCCCGTGGAGATGCAGGCAGTGTTCAGAAAAGTCTCGTGATGCAGCCTGCCGTGAATGTAGTAACATCATACGGCAAGCCAAAATATCAATAGAATTGTGACATCTGTTTTGCAAATTTCCATCTGTATCCATGAGTGATTAGATTGGGATTCTACCTCTTCCGAAAACGTTTCATAACACCACGAGGGTATTTCGCAACAGCGGGATACCCTCCTGTCATTTTGGGCCCGGTCACACCCTGTTTGGAAAAGCTCCTGAATTCACTGGACTCTTTGTACCTTTAATCAAAACTGCACTGTCACAAAATTTCCGACAAGGTACTTGACTGGCTGGATTTTTGCTGAAATAAAGGCAATCCCACCTGACTTTCCCTCCCGTATTGAACTGTGACATCCTCCTACCGTGCTTGAACACACCTGGGAACGCAATTTTTCAACCAACAAAAGAATCACCATGAACAGAATTTTTACAACCATCAATTCATCACCTGCTTTCTGTTTACTCCTTTTTATGTTCGCCCTGCCATTTGCGCAAGCACAACCCACCAACGACGAATGCAGTGGAGCCATCGTAATACCGGTAGGCACCTCCTGTAATCTGGCAGAGTACACCAATGTCGGAGCCACCTATTCGTCGGAGTTCCCGCTTCCTTCCTGTGGCGGGTATCAGGGGGCGGACGTATGGTTTAAAGTGACCGTTCCACCAACGGGTTGTATGGTCATCGAAGCCGAAACGCAATCGGTCACGATGGTATTGGCGGCGTATACTGGCACATGTGGGGCACTCATTCCCTTCGACTGCACCCATGAAGGAGCCTCGGGAGGTACCACCCGCCTGGTGGTCAACGATCCGGCTATGGCCAACGTGATGCTTTATATCAGGACTTTCCGGTATTTTTCTGTGGCAGAAGGCGATTTTGAAATTTGCGCTTTTCAGCAAAACAGACCTGCCAATGACGACTGCTCCGCAGCCCTTCCCCTGAGCAATCCCCAGGGCATTTATTCTTTTGCCGAATACGACAGTGAATTTGCCCTGCCCTCGACGGAAGGAGGGGTGCCGAGTTGCGGCTTTTACAAAGGCACCGATGTGTGGTTTACCACCGAGGTGCCGGTCAGTGGTAAACTGGTGATCAACATGGTGGAAAAAGAAGTGGCTCCGGTGATCGTGCTTTACACCGGCGACGATTGCGACGACCTCGAAGAATATACCTGCGCCTACAACAATGGCGATACCGAGATCATCCTAAACGACGACGACCTGGCCGGTGAAACGATTTACCTCCGCGTTTTCGGCAACGATGATGACTTCGGCGGCACCTTCGAGGCATTGATCTTGGAGCCCACGCAAGACTATTGTTCGGAAGCCAGATACATCCAACCCAACAACGAAACCGAAACCTACGTGCCCTACACCAACAAGTACGCCACCAAATCGACCAACGGAGGCGACCCCGATTGCGGCTACTACAAAGACAAGGACATCTGGTTTGTCATGGACGTGCCTTCCAACGGCGAACTGGTGATCGACTCCAGGGCCTGGGAGGGCTTTATGGTGAAGCCGGTATTTACCATTTACACCGGCGACTGTTCGAGCCTGACAGAATACGACTGCGATTACTTCAGTAGTGAAAACGAATTCGGAGCCAAGATCACCATCAACGATCCTGCCCTGGCCGACCAAAACATCTACCTGCGGATGTACAACTACGACTCACCCGTAGGCGGTGCCTTCGACCTGGCGTTGTACAACCCCGCTGTATTGCCCGTAGACCTGGTGGCATTTACCGCAAGGGTGGATGGTGACAATGTATTGTTGGAATGGGCCACCGCCTCGGAAGAAAACAACGACTACTTCCTGGTAGAACACAGTGTGGATGGACGGCATTTTATGGCAGTAGGTCACGTTTCCGGAAAGGGCACCACCGAAGAGTTGCAACAATACAAATACATGCACCTACAACCTCGTTTTGGCGACAACTATTACCGCCTCAAACAAGTGGACTACGATGGTGCCTACGAATATTCCAACATAGTACACACGATCATCCATCTGGAAGACGCACAGGTCGAGTTGTTTCCCAATCCAGCTTTCGCAAATGGAACAATATCGTTGCAGTGGGCAGAAGACTATCGCCAGGAGCCGCTGGAACTAACAGTGGTGGATGCACTGGGGCGGATCGTATATCGTCAGCAAATCGATCGCAACAACGCTACTGCAACAACCATAGATTGCGGGGCAGCGAACTTCGACGCAGGGGTATACTTTTTGCAGTTGCGCACCCAACAGCAGGTGGTGGGCCGCCAGCGTTTTACCATTGCCGCGCAGTAGTCGGCGAACCTGCCCACCTACGGTCGGAAATCCGGCCGTTCAGGCGGGTTTATCCGCCAGATAACCAACATCACAATTAAAAAACTCCGGCAAACGGTGCCCTCAAACCTCAAAACACCCCCAGAATTTAGGCAATAAAGCGATTTTTTCACATCTTTGTTTTAACAATGTATTTGCGCCCCTGGATGCATGTTAACATTATGATGAACCATCTGCCAAATCGTTGCCTTCTTCTCCAGTTAAGCCGCTTCCTAATTATTATAGGTTGCTCTTCTTTTCTTTTGCCTCTGACCGGCCAGCACCACATCGTCAATCTCCAGCAATACGGTATAGAGGAAGGACTGTCGCATCGCCAGGTCAACACCATCGTAAAAGACGATCGGGGCTTTCTTTGGCTGGGCACTCCTTTTGGGCTGAACCGCTTCGACGGCTATACCTTTAAATGGTGGACGGAAGAGAACGGCTTGCCCAACAACAACGTCCAAACCCTGGCCCTGGATGCAGCGGGCGACCTGTGGATCATCCAATCGAGTTTGCGCATCGGCTTTGCTACTTCCCAATCCATTTCGATCATGGATATCGGGCAGGAAGAATTTAAAACGGTAGCCGAAAAACTAGGCAGAGAAATGCCCTTTCCGGTAGGGGACATTGGAGGAGGTATTGTAGAGGACAAAGAAAATGTCCTGTACTTCGGAACGGGCAATGGAGCCCGCATGCTATCCTACCATCCTTCTGCGGGCTTAAGGGTATTTCCGTTAAAATCCTTTAACAGCTTTATGCCAAAAGGCGTAACGACCCGACAAACCATCTGGGGCATTGCCGATCAAAATCATTTGATCGAAGTGAGCCGGGATGGGCAGGTACTCCAATCTTATAAACATTCCAACAGCCTGAGTTGGCGTAATACCGTGGTTATGGGCGATGATGTATTTTTTGAAAGCAACGACAAGCGTGGAAAGCTGACTTTTTATAAAATCGATGAAAGTGGGCAACGAATAACCCTCACAGACGACCACCTCCCCATCTCTACCGCCGACCTGAACCAAAAGATCAAACAACTGAATTACGACCCGCATCGAGAAAGGTTATGGATGGTGAGCCAGGAATTGTTGCCCATTGTCCATTTTGAAGAAGGCCATTTGCTTAATTTCTTCGATGAGTATCCCCACCTGATCCGCGACCGGGGCATTGGGTGGCGCGGGATGTTGTTCGAATCTTCCGGAGTCAGTTGGCTGGGAGGCGATTTCGGGCTTTATCAGGTGCGCATCGATCAAAATAAATTCTCGCGTTACTTATTTGAAAAAAACTGGGGAAAGGAACTATCTTCCAAAGCACAACGCCAGGTGGATAATCTGAGTTGCCGGGGCATTTTCGCTGATGGCCAAAAACTGTATGTAAATACGGAACGAAGGGGCTTGCAGATCATCGACATCCAGGGGCATGAAGATAACCGGGAAGAAGCCGCAAAAGTAATCAATGTCCAAATGGTGCCGGAAATGAGAAATGCTTATGCTTTGACAAAAAGCAGAACGGGAGATCTGTGGATTGGCCAATACGGCTTACAACGGTTGAACAGAAAAACAGAACGGTTGGAAAACATTTATTCCAATACACGCAATAAGCGGCTCGAAGTAGTATGGACCATCTACGAAGGCGATGATTCGACACTATGGCTGGGTGGTTCGACCGGCCTGGAATATTACCATCCCAAAACCAATACGCTCCATTTATTTGAAAACTACAATACCTTCCCGGAACTGGCTAAAAGCGACATCGTCCACATCGATGAAGACCGGAATGGAGTGATCTGGATTTGCAGCAACTCCGGTTTGTACACCCTCGATATCGACAAGGGTATTACTGCCCGGTATTGGTCGGGAGGAGAAGGGAAATATCGACTTCCTTTCGATTATTTTTATCATTTTTATCAGGACGATGACGGCCTTTACTGGCTGGCAACAGCGGGCGGTGGGCTGATTCGCTGGGATCGGAAAAACGGAGAGTTCCGGCAGTTTACAAAAGTGGATGGCTTGGCCAATAATGTCCTTTATGCGATTTATGAAGATGAAAAAGACCATCTGTGGATGAGCAGCGATTATGGCATCATTCAGTTTGACAAAAATACATTTCAGGCGAATGCCTACCTGGCAGAAGACGGCATTACGCACCACGAATTCAATCGGGTGTCCCATTTTCAGGCTGACGATGGGCGCATTTATTTTGGGGGGCTGAATGGGGTGACCGCTTTTCATCCTAATGATTTCTATGCCTTCGACACCACCCATACTGCGCCTCTGCAGATTACGGAATTTCACCAATTCGACGGAGCCTCCAATCAACTGGTAAACAAAACCACAGCACTTTGGCAAAGTGGTAAAATAGAGTTGAATCCCGACGATCGATTTTTCCAACTGGGCTTTTCCCTGCTTACCTACGAGGCACCGGATAAATTGCGGTATGCCTACAAAATCGAAGGCCTTGATGAAGATTGGACTTACCTCAAAGAGCCTTCCATCCGGATGGGGCGCCTCCCTTACGGGAAACATCAATTGGTGATCAAAGGGCAAGCTGCCAATGGCCAGTGGTCGTCGCAGATACTGACCATTCCCATCAAAGTTGTGCGCCCGTTTTATTTGCAAAATTGGTTTTTAACCCTTGCCGGAATCTGTTTGTTGGGATTGATCTTTGCCGGATTCAAATGGCGCACCTGGCAATACAAACAACGGCAAAAAAAACTGGAAGCCGAGGTCATTCATCAAACCGCCACCATCCGCCAACAATCGGAAAAACTAAAGGAACTGGATGCCGTAAAATCGCGGTTTTATACCAACATCACCCACGAGTTCCGCACCCCCCTCACCGTCATTATGGGCATGATCGACAGCATCAAAGGACATGTCAACGAACGCCAGCTCATACGTCGCAATAGCGAAAACCTCCTCCGGCTGGTCAATGAATTGCTCGACCTGTCTAAACTCGACAGCGGTACGCTGAAACTGGAAGAAGTGCAGGGTGACATCATTCATTACCTCCGCTATCTGACCGAGTCGTTTTACTCCATGGCGGAGGGACGCCAACTGCGACTGACCTTTTATTCCGAAGAGCAGGAGTTGGTCATGGATTTCGACGAAATAAAAATCCAACACGTTGTTTACAACCTCTTGTCCAACGCCATTAAGTTTACACCAAAGAATGGAAAGGTCGTTTTTCACGTCCGCCAATTGGAGGAGGAAGGGAAGCCCTGGTTGCAACTCAAAGTACAGGACACCGGCATAGGAATTCCGCCGGATCAGTTACCGCACATCTTTGATCGGTTCTATCAGGCAGATGGATCGACTACCCGCAAGGGAGAGGGAACGGGAATTGGCTTGTCGTTGACAAAGGAACTCGTCGTGTTGATGGGCGGTACCATCGAAGTCAACAGCACCTTGAAAAAAGGAACTGAATTTACCTTGCTTCTCCCCGTCAAGCGAAATGCAGAACGAAAAGATTTACAACCGAAGGTACTCCTATCGCAGCGTAAGCTGGCAGATCAGTCGAATGATTCGGTCTACATTGCTGATGAATCCGTCGCTTCGGGCAATACCCTGCCTTCCGACAACAATGAACGTCCGCTCCTCCTCCTTATGGAAGATAATGTCGATGTGGTCACCTACATCAAATCCATTCTGGAAAAGGACTATCAAGTGGAGACAGCCGAAAATGGCCGGATCGGGATCGAAAAAGCCCTGGAAATTGTTCCCGACATCATCATTACCGACGTAATGATGCCGGAAAAAGATGGCTATGAAGTATGTACTACCTTGAAAACCGATGAACGCACCAGCCACATTCCCATAGTGATGTTGACAGCTAAAGCCACCGCTGCCGACCGCCTCGCCGGCCTGAAAACGGGGGCCGATGCCTATTTGATGAAGCCTTTTAACAAGGCCGAGCTTTTCGTTCGGTTGGAAAAATTGATCGTTTCGCGTAAAGCACTCCAAAAAAGATATGCAGGGGCCGCTACATTGGTTGCTACAGGATCAACCCAGGCGGTTGAGACAGCCCCTGACCTCAACGACCTCTTTTTGCAAAAGATCCGCCAGGTCATAAACGATAAATTGAGCGACACCGACCTGGGCATTCTACACCTTTGCCGGGCAGTGCAACTGAGCCACACCCAGGTTTATCGAAAGATGAAAGCCCTGACGGGCGATCACCCCACCGGTTTTATCCGTAAGGTGCGGCTCCATAAAGCCAAAGAACTCCTCCTTACTACCGAACTAAACGTCTCGGAAATTGCCTACGAAGTGGGTTTCACCGACCCGAATCATTTTTCCCGCGCTTTTTCCCAGGAATTTACCATGCCGCCCAGTGCAATGCGCAAATGATTGATATTCAGATAGTTGTAATCAATATTTTGGAGTCGATGCAATCTCCGTGCTGATCTTTTTGCTGCCTGGGAATCCGCGTCCAGTTATTTGCAATCTTCGTCCAGTACCCTCTTCTGCTTTTCCCTCATTTTTGTGATGTATTCAATCTTGCTGATCAGTATAGTATTTCTCTCCAAACAATATTCACACCTTCTCTGATTTTTGAAATTAGTTCGCTTCAGGCGGATCGTATTATCTGTTAGGGGTTTCATCAACCCCTGGTCAACCCGTTATGCCATGCCGAATGATGTGTATGAACTCATGATTTTTAACATAAAAAAAAATTTATTATAATGAAAACAATTTACCTTCTGCTGATTTTTTTAACGATCAGCTTAACAACGACCCTACAAGCCCAGACCTATGTCAACGCCAATGCCACTGGCAACAACGACGGCACCTCCTGGGCCAATGCCTACAACACCCTCCATGACGCTTTGGAAAACTACAACCCCGGCGACGAAATATGGGTAGCGGCAGGCACCTATCTACCTGAAATTCCAAGTGCAGCACCTGGATTCACAGAACCGAGCTTTTACATCCATCAAGACGTTTTGATATACGGTGGCTTCGAAGGTACTGAGACTGCCCTTGACCAACGCAACCCCGATATCAATGTGACCATCCTTTCCGGCGATTTGAATGGGGACGATGTGGTCGATGATTTTGAAACCAACCGGGAGGACAATGCCAACAACCTGGTTTACATCGATACGGTTGCTACTGCCACCATCGATGGTTTTACCATTTCCGGAGGCCATGCCGATGGAGATACCACCCAATACTACCACGACAAGGGTGCTGCGATTTTCTCTTGGGGAGTAGCAGAGCTCAACAACTGCACCGTCGAACAGAACTACACTCTTGCACTGGCAGCCGTTTTCATGGAAGGTGCCGCTGCTGAGGGCAGTAAAATTGAAAATTCTGTTTTCCAAAAAAACAGTGCAGGGAGTGCTGGGGCAGTACTTGCACTATACCTCGGAGGTGAGGGCCTAACCGTCACGGGCTGCCAATTCATAGAAAATGAAGCGGAATTCTATGCTGGGGCACTCGGCCTGGAAGCAAACGCCAACATCTCAGATTGCCAGTTTTCACAGAATACCTGCGGAATTGCTGGCGGAGGTGTATTAATTCAAAGTGCTACTACCAGTGATTATGAAATGACCTTAACCAATTGTGATTTTGAAAACAATGGAAGTATGACCGGTGGGGCATTTTATTACATTTCTATCGGGATCGGCGACAACAACCTGTCTTTCAATGGATGCGAATTTACAGGCAACACGGCCATTTCGGCAGAAGCCGGAGACTTGCCAGATGCAGGTGCAATGGGCTTTGAATATTCGAATGGCAACCCGACCAACGATTCGATCAGCGTTGTTGACTGCCTATTTGAAAACAATACATCAGAACTCCGCGGCGGCGGCATTGCCTTTTTCAATGGTAATGGAGCAGACAACTTCATCGAGGTCATCAACAGTACATTTTCAGATAACTCCTCCACCAATTTTGGGGGTGGGTTCTATCTATTGAACTATGGAGGAGACCACATGGAAGCCAACATCACCGGGTGTGTGTTCGAAAACAATTCCTCCACCGATGGTGGTGGGGTGGTGTTTTTCTCGACAAATGGGGAACACAACAATTTCAATGTCACCTCCTGTGATTTTACTGGCAACCAGGCCACTGAATTGAGCGTTGGAGATACACCCGACGGAGGTGGCATTTACATCAATTTTCAAACCCCGGGAGATATTCTCCAGCACAATAGCATCACGGTAGAGGACTGCACTTTGCAAGGCAATTCCGCTGAACAACGGGGTGGGGGCATCCAGGTGTTCAACAATATTGGTAATGACAACCATGTTGCTGTCAGCAACTGCCAGATTTTCGAAAACACAAGTGGTGAAGGTGGTGGAGGCTTGTTCGTGTTTAATTTGGGGGGAACCGATTTCGAGGTTAACGTTTCCGAGACCGATTTTACAGACAATTCCACCAACCACGGCGGAGCTGCCTATTACTTTTCCAACAGTGGCGACAACAACAAACTATTATTCAGTGACTGTAATTTTACAGACAATACGGCCATTACCTCACCAGACTTCATTTACCCCGACGGCGGTGCACTTGGCTTCCAATATGGAGCTGGAGAAATCACCAATGATACCATCATCTTGACCAACTGTGCATTGAATAACAACACAGCAGAGCGCCTTGGCGGCGGCATTGCCTTTTTCAACGGTGCAGGAACAGACAACCACCTTGAACTGAACAATTGCGAAATAATCGGAAATGCTGCAGGGACTACCCACGAAGGCGGTGGAATGGCTGTCCTTGAAGGAGGCAACAACACTTCTTCCGTTCTGGTACGCAATACCCACTTCAGTGCCAACACCGCAGAAGAAGTACAGGGCTTTTTCGTCATGACCTGGCAAGGTGCTGCTCAACCCGAAAGCCGTCATGTAGAGCTGCTCAACTGCCTGTTCTCCGACCACAACCCTAACAGCTCCATTGCGATGGTGACAGCCGCACAAGATGCAGAATTTACCCTGACCAACTGCACTTTTGCCGACAACGAATGCACAGCAGCAGGAATCTATCCATTCTCCACAGACACCAAGCTGACCCTTCAGAACAACATCTTGCAGAGCGGCAGCTACCCTGATTTTTTCATTGTCCCCGGTGGCTCTGCAACTCCAGTAGTCCAGTCCCTCGGCGGCAACATCGTAGGCAGTAATGCCCTCGATGCCTACTTCAACAATACCGACCAATCCAGTACCGACCCCCTGTTCGAGGCAGGTACTTTTCAGCTTTCGCAAAACAGTCCGGCCGTGGACGCCGGTGTATTGCCTGATGTGCTACCCCTATTCGACCTCGCTGGAAATGACCGCCTGCAAGGAGGATGTATCGACATAGGTGCCTACGAAAGCCCGCACGATGCCGGTACCGATTGTCAGGAGATAGTGGCTGTAAAAGAAGTGTTAACAGATCCATCTGTGATGACCATTTCTCCGAATCCGGTAACAGATGTTGCCATCCTTTCTCTGGAAAACGACTGGAGGGGAGCGCTTTCTCTTCGCGTGGTCAATACGCTGGGGCAGGAGGTGCAACTGATCTCAGTAGATAAATACGACGAAATTGCTTTTTACCAGTTGAATGTATCTGTTTTGCCGAAAGGCGCCTACCGAATACTGATTTCTGATGGGGAGCAGATGGTGGTGGGAGCCTTCATAAAGTAGTCGGCGAATTTATTCGCCTGACTTGCCACATCGAAGTCGCGGACTTCGACGAACGAGGATTACTGCAACAGAAAAAAGACCTTCGTTTTTGTAGCCCGTAGCCGGTTTACCTGCCGATAGGCATGGTAGGCAGGCTGTGTCGTACAAGAAGCGAAGATTTATCTTAGTTAAAGCTAAAATGTTAAGATTACACAGTTTGTCAAAAAAGAAGTATTTTAGGGTATTAACTTCACTAAAATTTTTTAAAATGAAGCCAATTTCTTTTTTAATTCTCCTCGCAATCGGATTCTTTTTTACCGCTTGTAATCAGGACACCAATCCCACAGTAACGAACGAAATCCTCGACAGCATCAAGAAACAACAGAGCGATGCCTGGGCCCAACTCAGTAAAGACAAAGACCTCCGCGCCATGCTCGACGCCTTGTACGCACCCGACGCCAAATTCATGGCCCCCAATGGCCCTACGGTGGTGGGTATAGACAATATTGAAGCCACCCTGAAGCAATTTCCGCCCTTCAACATTGACTTTACGATCACCCATGCCGAAGGCAGTGGCGACCTGGTGGTGCTGACCCCAACGTATATTATGACAGCACCCGACGGAAGCCCAATGGATGAAGGAAAGTCAATTGAAGTATGGAAAAAACAAGCCGACGGCTCCTGGAAAATCGCTTACGATATGTTCAATTCCAGCCTGCCTCCCCCCACACTGGCACAAGATCATGACGACCACGATCACGAGGAAGGTAGTGGAACAGAAAGTGAATAATACAATGTAAAGGCAGCGCGCAACAGGTTTGCTGCCTTTTTATTAACCCTCCTTTGGATAACCCAAAGGAACAAATCAATTTCCAATGAAAAATAAAATCATCATTACTGCATTGCTATCGCTTTTCGTTTGTAGCCTGTTTGCACAAAAAGAAATAGCGAAAGAACAAAAATTGACCGCCGAAGAAACTGTCGTCAAAAAAGTGATCGACGACTACATCATGTACTTCGATCAACGCGATTACGACAAATGGGCCACCTGCGTTGCCCACGATCCCATGACCTCCTTTACTTGGGCCTCTCCCTATGCAGGTGAAAATGGCTACATTGAAGCAAAAGGCTGGGACAAAGTAAATGAAATTGCCAAAGCCTTCATGGCAGAACATGCCCCTGTAAAAAAACCAGCGAAAATTACAGATTACCAGTTTAAAACCAGCGGTAACATGGCCTTTGTTACTTGTATGGAGAACAGTAAAAACCAGATAAGCTGTGTCTTGGAGAAAAAGAAAGGCCAATGGAAGGTTCTCAGTTTTGAAGGTGCTGCTTCTGAATCTTTTCACCATTTCCAACAACTATATGCGCTTCATCGGATGGCAGGTGAATGGGAAGTAGATATGTCCACTTATAAAAAAGAAGGAGGCGGGAGTTGGAAACTGCAATCTGGCAAAATGGCGATTGAACGCACGCCTACCGGCCTGGAATCCAGAGAGGTTTATCGCTACCTGGATGAAAATAACAAAAACCGGACTTCCGAAGATGTCACCGTTTTTGCCCTTAACATGAATACGGGAAAAATAGGCGTGTTTATCGCAAGTCATTATCCCAACTCCAATTGGACCAACTCCACTCTGGCCGTGGGCAGTTTCAACGACGACGGCCAACTCATTTGCGAAAGCCAACGGATCGGAGACGAGAGCAACACCAAAGGCGATTGGCGGATGTGGATGGATGGGGATAATCTCAATTGGTCGGTGGTGGTGAAAAATGATAAGGGGGAGCAGATTTATTCCGCTAGTTGCACCTATCGCAGGGCAGAGACGGTCATGGCTGATGCGAAACCTTAAGTAGTCGGCGAACCTGCCCACCTACGGTCGGAAATCCGGCCGTCAGGCGGGTTTATTCGCCAGACTTATTGCATCGCACCTGCAAAAACAAAAAGAGTTGCGCGATGGCGCAACTCTTTTTGTTTCTCCACGAATCCTAAAACTTCAACACCCGCACCGTCCAGGATTGGTTGGCCGAAAACAATCTAAACAGATAAACACCGTCAGGAAGGCCAGATATATCGATGGTGATCTCGTCCCGGAAAGACCTGGTAAGTACCTCCTGTCCTGTAATCGTCCATACGCTCACTTCCGTCTTTTGGGGGTTGTGCAACTGAATGGTCACCCAGTCGGCCACTGGATTTGGGGCGATCTGTGGTTGCAATTCGTGTAGGTCTTTGGCTGATACCACGTTGTCTTGGCCATCGCAGTCTTCATCAATACCATTGTTGGGAATATCCGCAGCATCGGGATTGATGTCGGGGTTTTCATCGTCGCAATCGTCGGCGATTGGGTAGCCATCCTGGTCGAGATCGTCATCCAAAGTAGCGGGGTCGCAATCGTCGTCCTGTCCGTTGTAGGTCACCTCTTCGCTGCCGGGATTAATGTCAGGGTTTTCATCGTCGCAATCGTCGGCGATTGGGTAGCCGTCCTGGTCGAGGTCGTCGTCCAATGTAGCGGGGTCGCAATCGTCGTCCTGTCCGTTGTAGACCACCTCTTCATTGCCGGGATTGATGTCGGGATTGTCATCGTCGCAATCGTCGGCGATCGGGTAACCGTCCTGGTCGAGATCGTCGTCTAAAGTAGTGGGGTCGCAATCGTCGTCCTGTCCGTTGTAGGTCACCTCTTCGTTGCCGGGATTGATGTCGGGATTGGTGTCATCACAATCGACATCGGTGTAATATCCATCGTTGTCGTCGTCGACATAAGTGCAGAAAAATATCACTTCATCTTCGTCATTACAACCCGATCCGTTGTCGTTGATCAGAGTGGGGTTGCCGGTGGCGAGGTACGCGCAAATAAACAGTTCATGGCAGGCCGACAGTTCGTAATTTTCGACGAGGGTAAGCCCGGTGATGCTGTTCGGATCGAGGCCGGACAGTGCAGAAATACTCGTCAGGTTCGGATTGGTTTCCAACACCAGCTCACCGGATATTTCTATCAAATTTTGCAATCCAAGCAGCGATGTAAGACCATTGTTGAAATAGATGATCAAGTCGCCCATCACTTCCGTTAAATTTGACAAACCGGAGAGGTTCACTAAAGCATTATTGCTGTTAATCTCCAGATAACCATTGATCGTCGTCAGGTTTTGAAGGCCCGACAAGTCCGACAATTCTCCGTTTTGTTCGATGTCCAAAAATCCGTTTATGGTGGTGATCTCGTTCAATCCATCCAGGTTGGTGATGGGATCGAAGTCGCCGGATTTGATGTAAATGCCGCAATCAACAACCGGTCCGCCAAAGGCATAATCCGCAAATTGGTCAATTTCGTTTTGGGTGGTAAGTTCTATAACGCAGTCATCCATGATGAAATCTTCCCCGATAGTGTGCCAGGCCGTATCTGTCCGGACCGGATCGTTGAAATCGAAATAGATGTCGGCATAATTTTCCAAAAGGGTACCAATGGGGTTATCCGGTTTTTGATCGATTTCGAAGGTGACAAATCCGTGGGAAGCGGGTTCGTTGGCATTGCTATCCGGGAGCATGATGTTGTCAAATACAAATCGAATTAGGTTGTCTCCCTCCATCTCAATTTCGTAGGGGTGGCTGCTGGTCCCCGGTCGAAAACTAGCCAGATCGAGGTGTGGAGAAATGGTGTCGATGAGTACCACATTCAAAGCAGTGGCGGTACCCGTATTTTGAAATCTTATGCGGTATTCGAGCTCCGTATTGGCTTCAATTAAATGTTGGTCCATGTACCCCTTGGGGGAGGCCTTCTTGTCATTAGGATCGTAGGCGGCCACCACTTCCTGACAACTCACCGATATGGCATTCGATGCCTCGTATTCCGGGAACATGGTGAAGTAACCCGTGCTGAACGCGCCTTGTGGGTCGGCCGTACAACCTTCAATGGCAACCGTCGGATTTTGCGGGGAGGGGTGGTTGGCAATTTGGTTTACCTGGAGGCGGTATGTAGAGCCGTTGGCTGGCAGCGTCAGGAGGTGCTCTTCGCCTATGCCCAGAGGGTCGTCCGTACCATTGAGCATGATGATGTGGTCTTCTATAACGATGTAGTTGACCGCTTCCGTCATGGCGGAAGTTCCGGTATTTTTGATGGAAAACTGGACTTCATCGCTGTTGCAGGTTGCTTCGAGTTGCAGATCGGCACCGTTGTATCCGGGGGGAGTAGTGCAAAGTGTATCGGGGAAGACGTGCGCTTCGGCACAGAGGGTTTGCCCGATAGTGGTGGAACAGTCCAGGAATGCCCAGATCGTAATGGTCTCACATTCGTTGATGCCAACCGTGCCGATGTTGAATTCCAACAATCCATTTACAACAGTATAGTCTTCACTTGCATCCGTTACGGTATTCAGATCATCCAGCTCCACCTGCACCATTACATCGGTTGCCTCTATCGTTCCCTGATTGCAGTAGGTCACGTAATACCTGTTTTCAAAACAGGGCTGAAGACCGGGCGAACTAATATCAGCAGTCATGTCGGGACAATCCAAAATGGGTTGCAAGGGTAGATCCAACAATGCGGTTTCATCCGATGAGTTAAAGGTGACCATACTGTTGGGTAAGCACGAAACCCAATAGTCGTTGGGTGGGTTCACATTGATCGTATAGGTGCCTACATCGGCAAAGAAAAAATAGTAGCCGTTGGTGTTGGTGATGGCCTGTTGGATGAGTGTTCCGTCTGTAGCTTCGACCATAAAGAGAGCTAAGCTATCTTCATTCCCACCATCCGGTGTACAGTTGCCATTTACATCGTGGATGAGGTACCCTTCGATGGTGTTAAAAGCAGTGTTACAATTGTCGAGTATTTCATTGTCGTCATTACAACCAGGGGCATTATTGCTGATGAAAACGGAAGTTCCGCCATTTAAAAATGTGCAAAGGTTTAAAATAGAGCATTCACTCAACAAATTATTTTCCTGAATGGATAATGAGTCGAGGTTCGACAAGCTCATGTTTTCAAGGCCGGCCAGGCTGGAGAGATTGTCGTTGAATAGGATTTGAAGGAAATGAGGAAATCCGGCAACGTTTTCCAGGCCGGTGAGGTCGGTAAGAAGTGGATTAAAAATGATGACCAGGCGTTCAAGTATCTCTGTGATGTTGTCTAAGCCGTTCAGGTTGGTCAGGCTGGTATTTAAGATATTCAAGTCTTCTCCTATTAAGGTCAGTTGGCTCAACCCCGACAGATCGGTGATGTCCGATCCATCCAGCGTTAGGTTGGCATTGGTTTGAAAACAATTGGGATAGGCATTGGCAAAGTCATCGACTTCAGCCTGGGTAGAAAGGTTAATGTCTCCTGGTGGGCATTGAGCCAATAGGATTCCTGTAAAGAAAGTCAACAAAAAGGAGATCGTCCAGCTTTTCATAGAGTTAAGGTTTGATAGTTGTAAATGATGTTCTGGTATTGGTTGTATTAAAGTACGTTCCAAAATTGCCACTATTGTTGGCTTAAAACAAATACAAAAAAGCTCTTTTGTAAATCGAATTTTAGTATTTTTATGAAAATTAAAGCAAAAAATGAAGTTAAATTCCATTTTTGTAAATCACATTAATTAAATAGTACATGCCCAATTTGTCTAAAAGTCGACTTATTTTGCTGCTGCAAACGCTGAATAAGAAAGAAATCCGCGATTTCCGAAAATTTTTGAAGGCCCCTTTTTTCAACCAGCGGTCGGATGTACAAAAATTGTACGACTTCCTGGCGGAGTGCTTGTTTGAGTACGACCACATTCCCGACAAGGAAGAAATTCACCAGAAAGTGTACCAGCAAACTCCTTACGACGATCATCAAATCCGGTTGATCCTCAGCTTTTGCTTCAAGCATCTCGAACGGTTTTTAACTTATACAGCCTATTTTGCCGACGAGGTGAAAAACAAAACCAAGCTGGCCGAAGTCTATCGCCAACGAGGGTTGCCCAAACATTTTCAGCGCACCATCAAAACGGCCCGTGAAATATACGAGCGCCGCGCCATCCGCAATGCCGATGCTTACAACGACTACAGTCAGATCCTTCTGGAAGAGTATCAATTTCGTTCGACCACACAACGGACGGGAGCCCACAACCTGCAAGAGATCAGCGATAATATTGACATTGCCTACTTTACGCAGAAGTTACGACAGACCTGCTTTTCTCTTTCCCATCAGGCGGTGTACAAAACGGAATACCGCTTTGGTATGCTCAGTGAAATGCTCATTTATATTGAAGCCCAGGAGCTGTTGGACATCCCGGCCATTGCCATTTACTATCATTGTTACCACGCTCTGACACAACCTGGGAAGCGGCACTACTTTGAGCAGTTGAAGACCTTGCTTTTCCGGTATCCGGACATTTTCCCAAAGGTCGAAATCCGCGACCTGTTTCTGCTCACCATCAATTATTGCATCAAACAACGCAACGCCGGCGAAAAAAACTTTGAAAAAGAATTGCTCGATCTGTATAAGGAGGGCTTGCGCCAAAATCACCTAACCGACAATGGCGTGCTTTCCCGATTCACCTACCAGAACATCACGACGATGGGGCTGATACAGGAAGATTACGACTGGGTCGAACAGTTCAATTACGAATACAAAGATCAACTGGAAAAACAATATCGCGAACCATCTTTTTCCTACAACATGGCCCGCCTCGAATATGCGCGTAAAAACTACGACCACGTGCTTGAATTGTTACAAAAATCGAATTATAAGGACTTGCTACTCAATTTGGACGCCAAGACCATTGCTTTAAAAACGTATTTTGAACTCCGGGAAATAGCGCTCCTGGAATCGCATATGGACGCCATGAAAAAATTTATCCGCCGAAAAAAGATCATCGGCTATCACCGGGAAAACTACCTCCATCTGATCCAATTTACAAAACAGTTGTTGGAATTGCCTGCCTATGATCGCAGCGGACGAAAAAAACTAAAGCAGCAAATATTAAGCACCAAAGCCGTCGCAGAACGGGTATGGTTGCTGACGTGGATAAAGTAGTCGGCGAACCTGCCTGTCCTGCCGGCAGGCATGGCAGGGGAGCTAGAGGGGCGAGCGACGGCAAAAGAGATACCCTCTCGCGCCCTTTTAATTCCCTGAAGCCTGCCGACCCCGACATTCGCCGGGGCAAGCTCTCTGGTGGGGGAAGCCCCACCCCAACAACTGAGCCTACAAAAATCCGGGTGCAAATTGTTAGCACCAAATGCGGGCGGAGTCCTCCCCTTTAGGGGAGATAGAGGGGTGCGCGAGGACATTGAATCACAGGAGCCAGAAGGGGGAGCAGGAGCAAAAGAGTATACCCTCCCGCACCCTTTAATTCCCTGAAGGGAAACCCCACCCGTGGAACACCTGAGTTTATATAAACCCGGGTGCAAATTGTTAGCACTAAATGCGGGCGGAGTCCTCCCCTTTAGGGGAGATAGAGGGGTGCGCGAGGACATTGAATCACAGGAGCCAGAAGGGGGAGCAAGAGCAAAAGAGTATACCCTCCCGCACTCTTTAATTGCCTGAAGGGAACTCCCACCCGCGGAACACCTGAGTTTATATAAACCCGGGTGCAAATTGTTAGCACCAAATGCGGGTGGAGTCCTCCCCTTTAGGGGAGATAGAGGGGTGCGCGAGGACATTGAATCACAGGAGCCAGAAGGGGGAGCAGGAGCAAAAGAGTATACCCTCCCGCACTCTTTAATTGCCTGAAGGGAACTCCCACCCGCGGAACACCTGAGTTTATATAAACCCTAATGCAAATTGTTAGCACCAATTGCGGGCGGACCATCCCCTTCAGGAGACCGAGGGGCGCGCGAGGACACTACAACACAATAAACAGCAGCAGATCAAGACCAACAGCAAGAAAAAAACACACAGTGCGGTTATACATCGCAGATACAAAACTACCGGAGGTAGTCAGTCTGCGACGAGCGTGGGTTGTTGATGAAAGAGATAATTATAGTTTGGTGCCCTCATTCTTCTTCACTAGGGGAAGTTGAATCTTATTTAAAAGTATTTCCTAATCCTTCTAAAACTTCTACGACGCTTGGATTTTCCGTGTTAATTGAATCTGAAGTTGAAATTAATATTTATGACTTGAATGGTAAAATAGTCAAATCAATTATTAAGGGCAGTTTGCCAATTGGCTATTATCAAGAGGATATAGATTTTTCCAGAAATGCTAGTTCTATCTATTTTATCGAATTAGTAAAAGGGAAGAAAATAGAAAGGGTTCCATTCGTTTTAGTAAATTAATTGTCTAATTAGGGTTTGCTATTTTAGGCATAACAAGCTGAAAATCAATAAAATAAGTTAAAAAAAGACTTGATTAAATGCAAGGTTTTTTGTAAATTTGGGCAAAAACCTTGCATTATGCTCAATTATACATCTCAATTTCAAGCCTCCATTGACGAATTTAACAATATTTACCAACTTCCCCTTGATCCGGATAACAGATGGATAAAACTGGGAGCTTGCCTGCCATGGGACAAACTGGTAAAAATTCTGGAGCAAAAGTTTGCACTCAAAGGCAGTCCTTGTGTTGATCCAAGGATTATTATCGCAAGCCTGATTATCAAACACAAACTGAATTTATCAGACGAAGAAACCCTGCAATCTATTCAGGAAAACCCTTACATGCAATTATTTTGCGGCTTGGATACTTTTCATGCAAAGCCTGTGTTTTCCTCTAATTCATTTGTTGATTTTCGTAGAAAATTTGACCCTCAATTGATCAATGAATTCACAGATGTTTTAATAAGGATTAGTTTTCCCAACAAATTAATTACATCGCCTGATCCAACTGAAAAACAATTACCCAATAAAGGAAAACTAAAACTGGATGCAACAGTTGCAGATCAATATATTAGGTATCCAAATGACTTGAGCTTGTTGAATGAAGCAAGAGTGAAAACGGAAATGTTAATTGATCAACTGTATGAAATTCTTAAACACCACCTGACAGTCAAACCCAGAACCTACCGTAGAGTTGCCCACAAACGATATCTGGCAGAGGCTAAAAAACGCCAGAAAAACAAAGTCTCTTTGCGCAAGACCATTCGTTATATGCTCAATTGCGTGGATCGTAATATACTGACAATCAACAAAATGCTGGATATGTTGGATGACAATCCACTTACATATAGTCAGATGAGAACATTTTGGGTTATCAATACCTTAAGAGATCAACAGCGACAAATGTACAATGAAAAGAGCAACCGCTGCGATGACCGGATCGTTAGCATAACCCAACCTCATGTCCGGCCCATTGTTCGGGGCAAACAGGGAAAGAAAGTAGAGTTCGGGTCAAAATTAGGACTGGCCTTGATGGATGGTTTTGTGAAAACTGAAACAATTAACTGGAATGCTTACCGCGAAAGTACAGACCTGATAAAACACACTGAAGCTTACAAAACCTTGTACGGATATTACCCAAAACTTCTCCAGGTAGATAAAATTTATGGTACCAATGAAAATCGCAAATGGTGCAAAGACCGGGGTATTGAAATGACTGTTACTCCGAAAGGAAGACCAACCAAAAAGACGCCCTATCAAAAAAGAAAAGAGAAAAAGCAATACGCAGAAAGAAATCAAATTGAAGGTAAAATTGGACAAGCTAAACAGGGCTATAATCTTAACCAGATAAGGGCTAAACTCAAAGACACCTCTGAATCATGGATCACCATGACGCTCTTCATCACAAACCTCGTCCAGTTTGCAAGACTTAACAATTTCGCCTTTTAAGAGCAAACCCTAATTAGTAGCATGAGTAGTATAGGCTATTCATGCTACTAAAATATTTTAAATATGAAAAAGTGTCTATTCTTAATTCTAGTGGTAATTGGAATCTTCTCTTGCAAGAAAGATGAAAGTCCTAAGCCAGATATTTATAATGGTTTTGCTACAGCTAAAATTAACAATAAGGAATTTAGCTTTAAACCACGAATGGTTTTTTCTTCAAATACTAATTCTTATGGAATACTTTTAGAATATCATATACAATAGTCCGGTAAGTTTTTGGACACGAATTCGCGCGAATTTCACACCTTGCCTGCCGGCAGGCAGGGATTACTGAAAGCCAAAGGCTTTCATATTGAAATTCGTGTAATTTGTGAAAATTCGTGTCAAATTAAATCATTGATAATCAAGGAATTAAAAAAAAGTACCGAACTATTAATCAAAGACAACGACAATTTATTTTTCGAGCGAGCCTAAACGGCAAAAAACCGAAGCAGCCATTAAGGTCAAAGTGTTGAATAAAATGACATTGTTAGGCAAACCTGCTTATCAAAAGGTTGCTTGATTTTACAAAATGTAAGATTATTGTGCCTTTTTTATCCATGCAACAAGGCCAGAATTAAATTATATGTGTTAAAAAATGTTTAGAACCGCTGGTGCTATGGCCTGAATTCTTCAATTAGGTATTCTACTAAGAATGGAGTTTTCGCCAAGAATTTAGGCTTTCTAGTGGATTAAAAAGGATTTATACAGACATGTCTAGTTTTTGTCTATGTACTAGTTGTATATGCTTTTTCCTCAACTGTTTAAATTTATTGCCGAAACCGCATTTCAGCTAACCTGTTAGATTTCCAAAGACCGCACCTATTTGAAATTGGACACCTCACCTTGCCTTTGGTGACACCAGCATGTTTTTGACAGCTAGTTAATAGTCTAATCATCAAAAACCAATATCACCGATTTACAAAGCAGATAAAAGATTTAGATCTGGTTTAATACCTAGGTTCAAATCTCGTTGATTTTGATAAAAATCGACATTAAGTAAAGCTGAACAAATAAATAGTCTTTTTGGTGTATTTGATAAAACCACAAATCACTCGTTATCAACCGCTTATTTGTAATTTTTATCATAGACAACGACAATTTATTTTTCGAGCGAGCCTAAGGCTTATAGTATCACTTCGCCTAATCTTTTTTGATTTTCCAAAAACCGCAACTTAAGCTATCCGACACCTCATCCAACCATTTGGTTGGGTGCCTAAAATAGTTGTAATTATATTAATATTACGTATACAAAAACATATCTTATGACAAAAAATTTTACTGTCTTTATTGTGCTTATGATGTTTTCGACATTCATTTTTGCACAAGACTGTCCAGCTACATCTAATACCTTAAATACTGGATGTGGGTCTCCAGCTATTCGAATAACTTCAATTGGCATAGGAAGTGGCGCTACGATTGCAGGTTCTACTATTACAGCTACTGGAACTCATAATGGAAATGCTGTTACTAATCCAACCATTTCTCAACTTAATAACAATTTTGTAGATATTTGCTTGAATGTGCCATGGCCAGTAGGGTTTTTAGTAGGTTCATTCACGCTTAATTTAGATAATGGAATTGCCTTAGATTGCAGTTATGATGCGAATGGCAATTTAATAATGAACCCTGCCGGAACCTTTACGTGGGACTTTCTCAATGCGACTGCGGTGCCCAATTGCAATGCTTATCCCGGCATTACTACCTTGGCGCAAAACGAAACCTTTACGGTTGACGGTACTTTTACCTCAACGGTTAGTAATATAAGGGTTAGACATCAAGTGTATTCGGATTTTACCTTTACGAACCTTGTACATGAATCTTTTACCGATCATGCCAATCCCACCTCTCCCTTTAGCTTAGATCATACTATAGCTTGCGATGCACCTGTCAATAATGGCTTTGCCCCACCTTCACTGATTGGACTCATCGTAGATTTTACAGATGGAACTTCTGATAGTTGTTTTGCTTACGTCGGCATAGCGTCTGACGGGTTTACCTGGGATATGCTAAACAATGTCGCAGTACCTTCCAACTGTAATGGCTATCCTGGTATTACCACACTAGAACAAGGGGAAACTTTTACCGTTGATGGTACTTTTCCTGCTTGTGCAAATGTGGCCAGCATAAGGGTCAGGCATCAGGTTTACTCGGATTTCTCATTTACAAATCTTGTACATGAATCATTTACCGATCATGCCAATCCCACCTCTCCTTATGATCTAACACATACCATAGCTTGTGATGCACCTGAAAATAATGGCTTTGCCCCTCCATCCATTGTAACCGTAATAGCTTTTGATGCTAATGGACAGCCACTTGGTCAGTGTTCTGCTTATGTTGCTATTTCTGGTGGAGGATTTACCTGGGATTTTCTGAACACAACTGCTGTACCCAATTGTAATGCCTATCCGGGAATTACCACTTTAGAAAAAGGTGAACCATTTACTGTAGACGGTACCTTTTCGGATTGCGCTATTGTGGCCAATATAAGAGTCAGGCATCAGGTATATTCGGATTTCACTTTTAGCAATCTTGTACATGAATCATTTACAGACTACCCTAATCTCACTTCTCCTTATAATTTGGCCCATACTATTTCTTGTGATGCTCCTTTAAATAATGGTATTGCCCCACCATCAATCGTAGGGGTCATAGCTACTGATGCTAGTGGAAATGTTGTTGGTGAGTGTTTTGCCTATGTTGGTATTGATGATACAACGCTTCCAGAGATTACTTGTCCTCCGGATATTACAATTGAATGTGATGCTAGCACAGCTCCTGTGAATACGGGAAGTGCTACAGCCAGCGATAACTGTGACCCAGCGGTCACACCCACTTTCAACGATGTGGTTATTCCAGGAGCTTGTCTGCAGGAAAGCACGATTGAACGTACCTGGACTGCAACTGATAACGCAGGAAATTCGACTAATTGTCTGCAAATCATAACAGTACTGGATACACAGGGGCCTGTTATTACTTGTCCGGCTGATGTGGTTCGTAATTGTGATGAGAATACAGATCCAGGAAGTGTAGGTGAAGCAACAGCTACCGACAATTGTGCTTCCGCTGGCAACATCACTATAGATTTCAGCGATGTATCGACCCAAGGACAAGGTTGTCTGGCTTACAGTTATCTGATCATTCGCACCTGGACGGCGACGGATGAGTGCGGCAATCAAAGCACTTGTTCTCAGGCGATCAACGTACAAGACGTTGTAGCACCGACAATCACTTGTCCAGCCGACATCCAAGTAGATTGCTCTGACCCAACCGATCCTGGGTTCACGGGTTATGCCACTGCGACTGGTGATAATTGCGCTTCAGATGATGAACTCCTTATCACGTTCGAGGATGTTTCGACTCAAACGCCAGCGGGTTCAGGTTGTAGCAACGACATGTACACTATTACCCGTACCTGGACGGCTTCTGATCCTTGTGGCAATACGTCTCAATGTGTTCAGACGATTACGGTTGTGGATGGACAAATGCCAGAAATATTTTGCCCTGAAAATGTAACCATCGAATGCGACCAATCCCTCGATCCATCGAATACCGGCACTCCTGTGGCAGCAGATAACTGCACCAGCTCTGATGATATCGAATTGACTTTTTCTGATGTCAGTACCCAAACGGCTTCCGGATGCGGTCAATATGAATATACCATTACACGTACCTGGACGGCTATGGATGCTTGTGGCAATTCCGCCAACTGCATACAAACGATAAACGTGGTAGATACCACACCTCCGGACATCATGTGCCCACCTTCGGTTATCATCGATTGCAACGACTCTACCGATCCTGCCAACACGGGTAGTGCCACAGCTGGAGCCGACAACTGTTCTGCTGCTGCAGAGGTCAGTGTTACTTTCAGTGACGTGGTATCTCAAGCCAATGCGGCTTGTGCTACTCGTACCATCACCCGTACCTGGGTAGCTACGGATGCTTGTGGCAACAGCAGTTCTTGTGTACAGACGATCAATGTTTCTGATACTACTGCTCCAACGATCACTTGTCCTCCAAACCAGACCTTGACTTGCACTGAATCACTGCCAAATGCAATTGGAAACGCAGCTGACTTCATAGCAGCAGGTGGAACCATCTCTGACGATTGTACGGCTAGCTTGAGTGACTTCACTGTATTGGTAGTCAATGACGACAATGGTGGGGACAACTGCCCAGGCAATGCCAGAGTGGTTACTCGTACCTACTTCATTCAGGATGGTTGTGGCAACACTTCTTCTTGCGATCAGGTATTTACTTACCTGGAAAGCACGGTTGGACCGGTTATTACAGAAATAGCACCAACTTGCTTCAAGTACTGTGCTTCCCTGGCCAACCCAATGGAATCTGACATAACTTACACCACTGATTGTAGCTTTGGTGCAACCGTAGAAATCACCGGACCTCAAGTGATCGGTCAGGAGAACTGTCCTGGAACGATCTACCGCTACACTTACACCGTAACAGACGATTGTGGTCGGACCACATCAGCTACTCGCGATTTTGTGATTGGCAATGAAGGACCAACCATCGAATGTGCTCCATTCAATTTGGTTTTGGAATGTGGTGATCCTAACAACCAAGATTACATCGACCAACACCTTGATTTGGTGACGGCTAATACTTCTTGTGAATTGGGTTACACCATCAACCACTTCCCAAGCTTCTTCAACCTGACAGCTTGTGGTTCTGCCACTGTGGTGACTTTCATTGCTACGGATGACTGTGGACGTACTGCTTCTTGTACCACTACTATTGCTATCCAGGACAACAACGGACCTAACATCACTTCTACTTACGTTCCAGATGTATGTAACGAAGCGATTTGTGGTTCTGATTTGAATTTCTGGTTTGCCGAGTGGAAAGACAAAGTATTTGACAATCTGACAGCAACGGATGATTGCTTCCCTAACATATTCTGGAGCACCAATCCAAGTAGTCCATTCCCGAATCAAAACTGTCCTGATGAGTCGGCTGAAACAGTAGTTCAGTTCATCGCCACCGACCAATGTGGCAATACCAGTTATGTAGAATACAGCTTCTATGTGGTACCAGCCGGTGGCCCAGAACCAGGCGGAGCCGTAATGGGTACCATTGAAACAGAGCAAGCAGAAGGTGTAGCAGATGTGGAAGTTTCCCTAGATGGTAATGGCAACATGTTGTATGATTATACCGAAGCAGATGGCGAATATGGTTTCACCGGCTTGGAGTTGGAGCAAAACTACACCGTAACTCCTTACCACAACAACAACCCACTCAACGGAGTAAGTACTTACGACATCGTATTGATGGCCAAACACATCCTGGAAATAGAGTTGTTGGATTCCCCGTACAAAATGATCGCAGCGGACATCAACCAATCCGGAACGATCACCACCATCGACATGGTGGAATTGCGTAAGTTGATCCTGTTCATCGATGATGAATTTGCCAACAATACCTCCTGGCGTTTTGTGGAAGCAGCTTTCATCTTCCCCGATGCGACCAATCCATTTGCAACCCTCTTCCCAGAGGTAGTAGACATAAATGGTTTGAGTGCCGATGAGATCCACGACTTCGTGGGCATCAAGATTGGTGACTTGAACGGCTCGGCACAAGCCAATGCAACTGCTGAGGCAGATGACCGCACCACGACCAGCCACCTGGTCTTCCAGGCCGAGAACCGTGAAGTGACAGCGGGTCAGACGTATACCGTCGATTTCAAAGCAAGTGATTTTGAGGCCATCCACGGTTACCAGTTCAGCTTGAACTTCGATGCCAACCAATTGGAATTTGCAGGCGTACGAGCCGGTGAATTGAATGGATTGACCGAAGCCAACTTTGGAACGACACTGATCGAAAGAGGGGTGTTGACCACCAGCTGGAACAATCAGAATGCCGTATCAGTAGTAGATGGATCGACTGTATTCAGTGTAACTTTCACCGCTAAGGTAAATGGTGAGTTGAGTGAAATGCTGCAAATCAGCCCTAACTACACTTCCGCCGAGGCTTATAACAAAGACCTCGACCTGATGGGTGTGGACCTGCGATTCGATACAGACAAAGTGACTGGTGCTGCTGTCAAACTGTATCAGAATACGCCGAATCCATTTAAGTCAACTACAACTATTGGTTTTGAGTTGCCAAAAGGAGGATCGGCTACGCTTCGACTTTTTGACCATTCGGGACGAACACTGAAATTAATCGAAGGCGACTATGAAAAAGGTTATAATGAGGTGACGATTGACCGAGGAGACTTGTCAGCAACGGGTGTGTTGTATTATCAATTGGAAACCGAAAATAACTCAACTATACGGCGAATGATATTGTTAGATTAGTAGAACGTTTTTATAAAAATATAGAGTGCTGAACCTCAAACGGGGTTCGGCATTTTTTTTTGCTTCTTCACTTGAACCGGTTTGCTATTGTCGAATTCCGAAACCCTAGTGCAGGAAAGCGTGAATGCCGTCCTGTTCATTTTTTGTCTAGTTGTTTCGATAAATAATTTGAATACTTTCACAAAAAGGTTTTCCTAATTTGCCGACCAATTTTTAAAATAACATAAGCGAAATTATGAATGCTAGTTTTTATGAAGGTAACAAAACCTTTTCCATTTCAGATCAACCCATTGTTCCCCCTGCTGAGGGTGAGGTGCAATTAAAAGTAGCCTATTGTGGAGTATGTGGAACTGATGTACACATCTATCATGGGATGATGGACAAGAGAGTAAAAACACCCCTTACCATCGGTCATGAGATGTCGGGGGTTATTCAGCAGTTAGGGGCCAGGGTGTCAGGATTTGAAGTAGGAGAGAAGGTAGTGGTTCGTCCACTTGACAACCGAGGTGAACAACCTTCTGACAAAGGGTACAGTCATATTTGTAAAGATCTCAAATTTATCGGCATTGACAGTCCGGGAGCTATGCAGCAATACTGGAATGTTCCGTCGTTTACGCTTCACAAACTTTCCGATCAAACTGATCTTAAATTAGCTGCTTTGGTAGAACCGCTGGCTGTGGCATGCCATGATGTACGACTTTCGGAATTGCAAGAAGGGGAAGTAGCTGTTGTGCTAGGAGGAGGTCCAATTGGTTTGTTGGTGGCAATGGTAGCGAAAAATAAGGGAGCACGGGTTATTATATCGGAAGTAAACCCGGTTAGGTTACAGCTGGCGAGAGATTTGGGGTTCGAGGTAGCAAACCCGAAGACAACTAATCTCGTGGAATTTGTAGAGAAATCCTCTGACGGAAGATTAGCTGATGTGGTCTTTGAAGTGGCAGGTGTTCAAGCAACGGTAGACCTTATGACTCAAATCGCGGGAATTAGAAGCAGAATCGTAATGGTTGCTATTCATGGGCAGCCAAAACCCGTCAATCTGTTTCATTTCTTTTGGAAGGAGCTTAAGTTGATCGGGGCAAGAGTATATGAGGAAGAAGATTACGAAGCTGCGATAGCACTGATCACAGTGAATGAATTGCCCTTTGAAGCAATGATCACAAGAGTGGAACCCTTAACTAATATTCAAAATGTATTTGAACACATAGACAATAACCCAGATGGCATGAAAGTGTTACTGGATTGCCAACAATAAAAATAATGAAATGAGTATTTTAAATCAATTTAAACTAGACGGAAAATCAGCATTGGTTACGGGATGTAAAAGAGGTATTGGCAAAGCTATGGCCATCGGATTAGCAGAAGCCGGAGCTGATATTATCGGTGTATCTGCTACTTTGAAAAAAAGGGGTAGTGAAGTCGAAAAAGCGGTTAAAGCAACTGGAAGATCTTTTAAAGCTTATCGCTGTGATTTCAGTAATCGAAAGAAGCTGTATGAGTTTATTAAAGAAGTTAAAAAGGATTTCCCCAAAATTGATATTCTTGTAAATAATGCGGGTACCATTTTGCGAAAGCCTGCTGCGGAACACCCTGATAAGATGTACGACAAGGTCGTTGAAGTTAATCAAAATGCACAATTTATTCTGACCCGCGAATTAGGTAAAGAGATGGTGGGACGAGGTAGTGGGAAAATAGTCTTCACTGCATCACTATTGACGTTCCAGGGAGGAATTACAGTGCCGGGATATGCTGCAAGCAAAGGAGCGATTGGGCAGTTAACGATGGCTTTTGCCAACGAATGGGCATCGAAAGGGGTAAATGTAAATGCTATTGCACCTGGCTACATCAGCACCGATAACACGGAGGCTTTAAGAAAAGACAAGAAACGCTCTCGATCTATACTTGATCGCATCCCCGCTGGACGATGGGGTGAGCCTGAAGATTTTGCCGGACCAGTTGTTTTTCTTTGTTCGGATGCTGCTTCCTATATGCACGGAAGTATTATGTTAGTGGATGGGGGCTGGATGGGACGTTAGATGGCTAATATGGCTTGGAACAGTATCAGGGAAACCCACATCAAATATTACTTTTGAATGAGTGAAAAAATAAAGGAAGTTATAACAAAACTTTTCCGAGTGCCTTTGCCGGAAGTGCTTTCCGATGCCAAGCATGGAGACCATTACTTTTTTGAACTTGTTACAACAACCATCACTTTGGAGAATGGTATAGAGGGAACCGGTTATACTTATACCGGAGGCAAAGGGGGATACGCTATAAAAGCGATGATCGAGCACGACTTGGTGCCAGCAATAATTGGAAAAGACGGATTAGATATTGAGCATATTTACGATTTTTTGGAGTGGCATATCCATTATGTGGGCAGAGGGGGCATAGCCTCATTTGCCATCTCCGCCTTAGATATTGCTCTTTGGGATATACGATGTAAAGTAGCAGGAAGGCCATTGTGGCAAGTTGCCGGAGGGGCAGGAAATAGCTGTAGAGCCTATTGTGGAGCGATTGACTTGATGTTCCCCATGGATAAATTGTTGTCCAATATTCAAGGCTATCTGGATGCTGGTTATAATGCGGTAAAAATTAAAATTGGCAAAAAGCAGGTAGGTGAAGACCTTGAGCGTATTGCTGCGGTCAGACATCTGATCGGCGATGAGATTACTTTTATGGTGGATGCCAATTACTCTATGAGTGTAGATCAGGCAATAATTGCGGCCAATGCCTTCAAGCAATATGACATCTACTGGTTCGAAGAACCAACCATACCTGACAACTATAAAGGGTATGCCGAAATTGCACAAGCGACCGGTATACCATTGGCTATGGGGGAAAACTTACATACTATATATGAGTTTGAATATGCTTTTAAACAATCCAACTTGTCTTTTATACAGCCCGATGCTTCTAATTGTGGAGGTATAAGTGGCTGGTTAGCTGTTGCAAAAATGGCACGAGAATACAATATACCTGTTTGTTCACATGGTATGCAAGAATTGCATGTCAGTCTGGTCTCTTCACAGTCTAATGGTGGATGGCTGGAAGTCCATAGTTTTCCAATAGATCAATACACTATCCAGCCATTGGTAGTTAAAGATTTTCGAGGAGTTGCACCTAATACTCCCGGCATTGGTGTTACTTTTAATTGGGAGAAATTATCGCCATATCAAGTCTATTCGACTTAAGTAAGATGTCCTAACTCAATAACCTGTCCTCCAGCAGGTAGAATTTATCAGACGCTTAATATTACCAGTAGTTGTCTAGTATATGTCTAGGGGGGAAAGTCAATTTGGATGTGCTATTAATACTATTTTAGCCTATGTATGTAAATCCATACAGGATGATCAGACAAGAGTTATACACTTTATTTACCCTACACCCCTCACAAAACTTAGATTCAATAAAAATAAAAAATGCAAAAGAGAACAGCATACATCTTTTTATTGATCATTATTGGGCTTTTGTCCACAGCATCAAGTGTAGAAGCTCAATGCGAAGCCGGGTCTGTCGTGATTACTTCATTTGACGGTACCCCTAACCCACCTACTTGCTCTACTTTCCCGGTGTATCCGGGGTTTTATACACCTGGGCAAACCATAAACATTCAGGGGACTTATGATGTTGCTAATGTAGTCAATGGTCATATTGTTTATCAGGTATATGATCCTAACTGGGTACTTGTGTATTCTGGCCCTCCACTCTTTTTCTCTAACTTAAGTGGTGTCTTTAACGAGAACTACACCATTCCAGCTGACGCCCCAGTTTGTGGAGACTACCATGATTATACCGATCCCTTAGACGTTCAAGCTGCTTTTCACTTCATACAAGTAAGGGTCAATTACTTACCTATAGTAAATACGTTTTGGAATACTTTTATCGTAGTCCATCCAGGACCTACTACCGACGATTGGGATTGTGATAATGTTACCGATGATGTAGATTGTGATGATACTGATGTTACCAATTCCTATAGTACCCTTATTGATGCTGATTGCGACCAGGTTTTAACGGGTGATGACTGTGACGACACCGACCCAAATAACACATTGGGAAATTCTTGTGCTTTAGGCCCGACCACTACAGGTCCTTGTGACGACAATAACCCATGCACCATCAACGATGAGGAAACAACATTGGACTGCGATGGTACCGTTTGTGTTCCTTGTTCCGGTGTTTTGGATCCGACCAGTTGTGCAACTGGATGTACAACTGCTCAACCATGTAATGATAATAACCCCTGTACCATTAATGATGTGGAAACACTAGCTGCTGATGGGAGTGTCTGTGTGCCGTGTATAGGAACGCTTGATCCGACCAGTTGTGCAGCTGGATGTACGACTACTCAACTTTGCGATGATTCCAATCCTTGTACCATCAATGATATGGAAACACTGGCTGCTGACGGCAGCACTTGTGTGCCATGCGCCGGTGTTTTAGACCAGGCCAGTTGTGCTACCGGATGTACTACTACTCAGCCCTGTGACGACTCCAATCCTTGTACCATCAATGATATGGAAACCGTTGCTGCCAATGGCAGTATCTGTGTTCCATGTGCTGGTGTTGTAGACCCGACCAGTTGTACAGCGGGTTGCACCACAGTTCAACCCTGTGATGATAATGACCCCTGCACAATTAATGATATGGAAACCGTTGCTGCTGACGGGAGTGTCTGTGTGTCGTGTATCGGGACTATTGATCCAACGAGTTGTGACGCTAGTTGCACCACAGTTCAACCCTGTGATGATAACAATGTTTGCACAATAAATGATATGGAGACGTTGGCTGCCGATGGAAGCGTATGCATACCTTGTGCCGGAATACCTGACCTGACTAGTTGCGCCACAGAATGTACCTCGACTCAACCCTGTGATGATAACGACCCCTGTACGATTAATGATGTGGAAACACTAGCAGCAGATGGGAGTATCTGTGTGCCGTGTCAGGGGACCATTGATCCTTCTAGTTGTGATGCGAGTTGTACTAGTACTCAGCCCTGTGATGATAACAATGTTTGCACAATAAATGATATGGAGACATTGGCGGCTGATGGGAGTGTGTGTGTACCTTGTGCCGGAATACCTGATCTGACTAGTTGTGCCATAGAATGTACTTCGACTCAACCTTGCAATGATAATGACCCCTGTACGATTAATGATATGGAAACAGTGGCAGCAGATGGGAGTATCTGTGTGCCGTGTCAGGGGACCATTGATCCCGCAAGTTGTACACCGGGCTGTACGACCACTTTACCTTGTGATGACAATAATCCTTGCACCATTAATGATACCGAAACGATTGCAGCAGACGGAAGCACCTGTATCCCTTGTGTTGGTGTGGTAGACCCGACTAGTTGTGCAACGGGCTGCACCACGGTGTTACCCTGCAATGACAACGATCCTTGTACTATAAATGATGTGCAGGCAATTTCAGCCGATGGCAGTATTTGTGAACCTTGTGCGGGCACTCTTGATCCTTCTAGTTGTGCAGTGGGATGCACTTCTGTACAGCCATGCGACGATAACAACCCGTGCACGGTTGACGACATAGAAACGATTGCTTTAGATGGGACGGCTTGTATACCGTGTACTGGAGTTCCAGCACCTTGTGGAACAGATAACATTTGCGAATTCTCCCAGCCCTGTGACGATGGCGATCCCTGTACGGAAAATGATATGGAAGTGATATTGCTGTCAGATGGCAGCATATGCGAGCCGTGTATGGGTACCCCCTTGGATTGCAGCAGCGGGACGACTAGTGTGGTTGCGTGTGATGATGGGGATCCCTGTACGATAAATGATGTAGCAACCATCCTGGATTGCGATGGCAGTATCTGTGTGCCCTGTCAGGGACTGGCGACGGACTGTTCGACTGGTGCGACCAGTATAGTGTCTTGCGATGATGGAGACCCGAATACGATAAATGATGAGCAAACGATTCTGGATTGCGACGGTAGTATCTGTATTCCATGCCAAGGAACACCAGTGGACTGTAGTAATGGCTCTACAAGTGTATTACCTTGTGATGATAACAACCCTTGCACAATCAATGACGAGGAGACGGTACTAGACAGTGATGGAACGGTTTGTGTACCGTGTGCCGGTGTATCAGGCCCTTGCGGAACGGATGTTAGTTGCGAAGCCTCTCAGCCGTGTGATGATGGCAATCCCTTGTACGGAGAATGATGTGGAAGTGATCTTGCTGTCTGATGGCAGCATATGCCAACCTTGTCTGGGTACTTCCATGGATTGCGGTAGCGGAATGACAAGTGTGGTGACGTGTGATGATGGCGATCTGTGTACGATAAATGATATAGCAACGATCCTGGATTGCGATGGCAGTATCTGTGTGCCCTGTCAGGGACTGGCGACGGACTGTTCGACTGGTGCGACCAGTATAGTGTCTTGCGATGATGGAGACCCGAATACGATAAATGATGAGCAAACGATTCTGGATTGCGACGGCAGTGTCTGTGTGCCCTGCGCCGGCACGCCAGTGGACTGTAGTAATGGCTCTACAATTGTATTGCCTTGTGATGATAACAACCCTTGCACAATCAATGACGAGGAGACGGTACTGGACAGTGACGGAACAATTTGTGTACCGTGTGCGGGCATACCAGGCCCATGCGGAACGGATGGCAGTTGCGAGGCCATACAGTCGTGTGATGATGGCAATCCTTGTACGGAGAATGATGTGGAAGTGATCTTGCTGTCAGATGGCAGCATATGCCAACCTTGTCTGGGTACTTCCATGGATTGTGGTAGCGGAATGACAAGTGTGGTGACGTGTGATGATGGCGATCCGTGTACGATCAACGATGAGCAAACGATCCTGGATTGCGATGGCAGTATCTGTGTGCCGTGTCAGGGACTAGCGACGGACTGTTCGACTGGTGCGACCAGTGTAGTGTCCTGCGATGATGGAGACCCGAATACGATTAATGATGAGCAAACGATTCTGGATTGCGACGGCAGTGTCTGTGTGCCCTGCGCCGGCACATCAGTGGACTGTAGTAACGGCTCAACGAGTGTGGTGCCTTGTGATGATAACAACCCTTGCACAATCAATGACGAGGAGACGGTACTGGACAGTGACGGGACAATTTGTGTACCGTGTGCGGGCATACCAGGTCCATGCGGAACGGATGTCAGTTGCGAGGCCACACAGTCGTGTGATGATGGCAATCCTTGTACGGAGAATGATGTGGAAGTGATCTTGCTGTCAGATGGCAGCATATGCCAACCTTGTCTGGGTACTTCCATGGATTGTGGTAGCGGAATGACAAGTGTGGTGACGTGTGATGATGGCGATCCGTGTACGATAAATGATATAGCAACGATCCTGGATTGCGATGGCAGTATCTGTGTGCCGTGTCAGGGACTAGCGACGGACTGTTCGACTGGTGCGACCAGTGTAGTGTCTTGCGACGATGGAGACCCGAATACGATAAATGACGAGCAAACGATCCTGGATTGTGATGGCAGTGTCTGCGTACCGTGTCAAGGAACGCCAGTCGACTGTAGTAGTGGCTCAACGAGTGTAGTGCCTTGTGATGATAACAACCCCTGCACGATAAACGACGAAGAGACGATTCTGGATAGTGATGGAACGGTTTGTGTGCCGTGTGCCGGTGTGCCAGGCCCATGCGGAACGGATGTTAGTTGCGAAGCCTCTCAGCCGTGTGATGATGGCGATCCCTGTACGGAAAATGATGTGGAAGTGATCTTGTTGTCGGATGGGAGTATATGCGAGCCGTGTATGGGTACGTCGCTGGATTGCAGTAGTGGTGCGACCAGCGTAGTGTCATGCGACGATGGTGACGCCAATACGATAAATGACGAAGAAACGATTCTGGATTGCGACGGTAGTATCTGTGTGCCTTGCGCGGGCACGCCAGTGGACTGCGGCAGCGGCTCAACGAGTGTAGTGCCTTGTGATGATAACAATCCCTGCACGATTAATGATGAAGAGACGATCCTGGACAGTGACGGGACGGTTTGTGTGCCGTGTGCCGGTGTGCCAGGCCCATGCGGAACGGATGTTAGTTGCGAAGCCTCTCAGCCGTGTGATGATGGCGATCCCTGTACGGAAAATGATGTGGAAGTGATCTTGTTGTCGGATGGGAGTATATGCGAGCCGTGTATGGGTACGTCGCTGGATTGCAGTAGTGGTGCGACCAGCGTAGTGTCATGCGACGATGGTGACGCCAATACGATAAATGACGAAGAAACGATTCTGGATTGCGACGGTAGTATCTGTGTGCCTTGCGCGGGCACGCCAGTGGACTGTGCCAGCGGCTCAACGAGTGTAGTGCCTTGTGATGATAACAATCCCTGCACGATTAATGATGAAGAGACGATCCTGGACAGTGACGGGACGGTTTGTGTGCCGTGTGCCGGTGTGCCAGGCCCATGCGGAACGGATGTTAGTTGCGAAGCCTCTCAGCCGTGTGATGATGGCGATCCCTGTACGGAAAATGATGTGGAAGTGATCTTGTTGTCGGATGGGAGTATATGCGAGCCGTGTATGGGTACGTCGCTGGATTGCAGTAGTGGTGCGACCAGCGTAGTGTCTTGCGACGATGGTGACGCCAATACGATAAATGACGAAGAAACGATTCTGGATTGCGACGGTAGTATCTGTGTGCCTTGCGCGGGCACGCCAGTGGACTGTGCCAGCGGCTCAACGAGTGTAGTGCCTTGTGATGATAACAATCCCTGCACGATTAATGATGAAGAGACGATCCTGGACAGTGACGGGACGGTTTGTGTGCCGTGTGCCGGTGTGCCAGGCCCATGCGGAACGGATGTTAGTTGCGAAGCCTCTCAGCCGTGTGATGATGGCGATCCCTGTACGGAAAATGATGTGGAAGTGATCTTGCTGTCTGATGGCAGTATATGCCAACCTTGCATTGGGACTCCAATGGATTGCAGTAGCGGGACGACTAGTGTGGTTTCGTGTGATGATGGGAATCCGTGTACGATAAATGATATAGCAACGATCCTGGATTGCGATGGCAGTATCTGTGTGCCCTGTCAGGGACTAGTGACGGACTGTTCGACTGGTGCGACCAGTGTAGTGTCTTGCGACGATGGAGACCCGAATACGATAAATGATGAGCAAACGATCCTGGATTGCGACGGTAGTGTCTGTGTGCCCTGCGCCGGCACATCAGTGGACTGTAGTAACGGCTCAACGAGTGTGGTGCCTTGTGACGATAACAATCCGTGTACAATCAATGATGAAGAAACGATTCTGGATAGTGACGGAACGGTTTGTATACCGTGTGCCGGCGTATCAGGCCCTTGCGGAACAGATGCTAGTTGCGAAGCCTCTCAGTCTTGTGATGATGGCGATCCCTGTACAGAAAATGATGTAGAAGTGATCTTGCTGTCAGATGGTAGCGTATGCGAGCCGTGCATGGGTACGCCGCTGGATTGCAGCAGTGGCTTAACGAATGTGGTTGCTTGTGATGATGGGAATCCTTGTACGATCAACGACGAGCAAACGATTCTGGATTGCGATGGTAGTATCTGTGTGCCCTGCCAGGGTATAGCAACGGATTGTTCGACAGGCGTGACCAGTGTAGTATCTTGTGATGATAACAATCCTTGTACAATTGACGATTCACAGACGGTAATGGATTGTAACGGTAGTATTTGTGTCCCATGTCAGGGTATCCCGTTGGATTGTACAAATGGCACTACAAGTACAGTGCCATGCGATGATGGCGATCCATGCACCCTCAATGATGAACAAACTATTTTAGATTGTGATGGTAGCATTTGTGTGCCTTGTCAAGGATGGATGCCTACGGATTGTGATACGGGTTC
>CBDCTQ010000032.1:0-7817 GCA_965222105.1 Saprospiraceae bacterium
TGAAAGGGTTTATTGCGCTCCACAACATTCGTTTTCCGGAAGGTACCAAAGGCATTCAGCTCGACACCCTGGCCCGCCAATACCTCTGGCAGGAGGGGCTGAATTACGGCCATGGCACCGGCCACGGCGTCGGTTTTTTTCTCAACGTCCATGAAGGGCCACAGGGGTTTGCTACCAGCATTGCAAGAGGAAAAACGGCTTTGGAGCCGGGGATGGTGACCTCCAACGAACCCGGATTTTACAAAACGGGCGAATACGGCATCCGCATCGAAAACCTGGTATTGACAGAAGTAGCGGAAGAAACGGAATACGGGAAATTCCTGCAATTTTCGGCGCTTACGCTATTTCCCATTGATATCGATCTGATCGACCATAAAATGTTGACTGAGAAAGAAATCCAATGGCTGAACGATTACCACCGGGATGTGTATCGAAAATTGTCGCCCCATCTGGAGGAAGTGGAAAAGCACTGGCTGAGGGATAAGTGTCGGGAGATTTCGATGACAGAATCAAGTTCATCAACACTTTGAACAGTATTACCTTTATTTCTTTTTCAAGTTCAGTTTAAGTATCTTTACTTCTAAGAAGAGGACAAACTTGATTGTATCCGTATCAACTTTTTAATCATGAAAAAAAAACTAATTTTAGTATTGTTTTATGCTTCAATCTTTTCAAGCGCATATTCTCAATTCAACTATCCTTCTCAAATTCATGCGAATACCTCATTTTTTAATTTAGTTGATAAAACCATATCTGTTGATCTAGACGCTGACGGAGACATTGATATTTTGGCTTCTTCTACGGACAGCCCAATTGTAACTTGGTTTGAAAATTTAGATGGCTTGGGAGACTACGCTCCTCCTTCTATGATTCACTTCAGTTCGCTAGATTCTAGCACTTATGATATTCAGGTTGCAGACTTGGACCTTGATAATCAAAAAGATGTTGTTGTATTGACAAAAACTAATATTTTATGGTATAAGAATTCGCTAGAAAATGGTTATTTCGAAGGCCCCTTCGAAATATATGAGAATTCAGATACAAGTACTATAACAGAGATATTAACGATAGATCTAAATATTGACGGGTTTCATGACCTATTAGTTTTAAAAGCCCCAAATGAAATAGGCTGGTTTTTGAATAGTGATGGTCAAGGTAATTTTGGAGAGTATCAATTTATCTCTGATCAAATCAACAGTCACGTTTTGTCAGCGGCAGACGTGGATAACGATGGCGATATTGATGTTGTTACAAAATTAAGCAATGATACTTTAGTATGGCTTGAAAATTCGGATGGCAATGCTAATTTTGATTTTTACTGGCCTATTGGACCTGAGGAAGGCACTCCAAAACAAATTGAGACTGGGGATATTGATGGTGACGGTGACCAAGATATAGTCACATTACTTAAAGATAGTATTTTTATAAAAAGATATGAAAACATTGGAGGGGGGTGACAGTTTTGGGTCACAACAGGTAATCTCTCCAACTACTGGACGTTTTATGCAAGCAACTTTGGCCGATTTAGATAACGACATGGACCTTGACCTTATAATAGGCAGAGGATATAGTGTAAACTATAATATTGCGGTCCTAGAAAATTTGGATGGTTTTGACAATTTTGGATCAGAGCAATTCTTTCATTCTCAGCATGGAAAAGCAAGGACTATTGAAGTGATTGATCTAAATAACGACGACATGTCAGATTTGATAATAACCACTAGACATGATACTCATGATACAAATATAGGTCAACTATTAGTGTATAAAGCCAGAGGAACTTTTAGCTTTCAAACCCCATCAAACAGTTTTGACAACCCCATTGAGATCATAGGGGCAGCTATCATCTCGGGGCTTAATTTAAATATCAAAGACATAAATAATGATGGTCTATCTGATTTATTATTTGGAAACGGTGTAGTAGGCAACACCAGTGGAATTATTTATAGTAATTATTACTGGCAGACCTTCGACGAAATACAAAATAGATTTAAATATCCGCGTCTTCTAAACATAGGTCATTTTCCAAAATTCCATTCGACCTTAATGGATTTTGACGGAGACGGAGATGAAGATTTATTAGCTCCAATAGTTGTAAATTTTAACTATCGTGTTGCTCTATTTGAAAAACAGAATAATGAAGACAACTTTGCTATCCCTGCTTTTCTTTGGACTGACAATTTCAATGTATGGGCGGTGAACGGCGGCGACATAAATAGCGATGGTTACAACGATGTTGTTTTTTGTAGTAAAGCCAACCAGTCTTCTACTCCAATGGGGGTATTTTGGAAAAAAAACTTAGCTAATTCCGGTGATTTTGAAAACTGGGAGTTGATCAATTCCGTCAATGAAGAATATCTTTATTGTTTTCCAACAGACATTGACTCCGATGGAGATATAGATGTAATAGCAAGTGGTTGTTGCTCAAACATAGATTGGTATGAAAATTTAGACGGGCAGGGAAATTTCTCAATGAAACAAATTCTAATTGAGAATGATGATATTGACAAGGATCAGGTTTTTTTTGAAGATATTGATGGTGACGGATACAAAGATATCATTATCAGAGACGGCAGTAATTTTCTTTGGTATATATATCAAAATGGAACATTTATTCTTGAGAACACGATTGAGCACCTGGGAGGAATCGGCGGTAGTGGGTTTATAAAACTTATAGACTATGACTTTGATGCTGATCTTGACATAATTGTTTACTCATTTTCTTTTTCTTCTTCAGCTGCACTATCTATTTATCTAAATGATGGTGATGGTAATTTCTTCCCTCCTTTTACAATACCTGATGATTTTAGTGCTTATTATCCGATCGATTTCGGCGATGTCGATGGTGATCAAGACATTGATATAATAGGCTTTGATTTTGATCTTCGCAAACTTTATTTTTTTGAAAACATTTCGGACTTCTCTAATATTGAGGCTCATGTTTATTTTGATTCAAATCAAAATGGTGAAAAAGATATGGGAGAGCTACCACTTAACTTACAAACAATTTTTATTGATCCCACCGAACTCACTTCCATTACTAATAATGGTATCTCTAGTTTTATCGTAGATCCCGGGAGTTACGATCTTTCTTGTGTTCCTCCCTATGGATTTGGGTTAACAAGCCAACAAATGGTAAGCCTTGATGTTACTGATACCATAAATGCAGAAGTTTACTTTGGAATGTATCCTACAGTCGATATTATAGACGGCACATTATCAATTACATCGGCGCCTACTCGGTGTGGGTTCGAAGTTCCCTTTTGGATTTCCTTTCAAAATACTGGAACGCTGATTTCAGATGGTATCGTTCAAGCGGAGCTAGACTCACTTGTCAGTTTTGTCAACTCAAATCCTGCACCTGATTCCATTGTTGGCAACTTAATTTACTGGAGCTTTAGCGAGCTTTTCCCTACTCACTTTGGCCAAATTGAATTGATTTTAAATATTGCAAACGCTAACTTCATTGGGGAGTTTCTTTCAGTTTCATCAATGATGGACTTAACAAATACGAACGCAAGCCTAGTTAGCAATCATAATTATACGTATGAGTCACAAATTAATTGCAGCTACGATCCTAATGACAAAATGGTGGAGCCAAATATTCCGGGGTTTCAAAATTATACTGTTTTTGGAGATACATTACGGTACACTATCCGATTTCAAAATACTGGCACCGATACGGCATTTACTGTAAGAATTGAAGATTTTTTAGATCCAAAATTAAAATGGAATGAAATAAAGATTTTAGGTGCAAGTCACTCCTTTACCAATACACTTGAACTGCAAACAGGTAGATTGGAGTTTTTATTCGAGAACATTCTGCTGCCTGACAGTTCAACAAATGAACCAGCTAGTCATGGATATATTACCTTCAAAATTCCTCACAAAGAAGGCTTGGCTGAACACACTACTATTTCCAATTCAGCAAACATATTCTTTGATTTTAACCCGCCAATAAGGACTAATGTTGTACAGAATATAATGGTTAATACTCCCCCTTTACTTATAGAAGTAATTCACCCTCAATGCAATGAGGGCAGTACGGGGCAAATAAAAATTATTTATGACCATCCATTTTATGAATCTTATTATTGGAGTAACGGACAATCAGGACTAATTGCTGAAAACCTACCTGCTGGTAATCATCAACTCACCATTACTACTATTGATGGAATACAAATAGACACCACAATAATTCTACATGACCCATCTCCAAACTGTAGTAGAACCAACTATTCATCCGGTCTCTTGTTTTGGATTTAGTGATGGTTCAATAGATATAAATGTATGGGGGGGAACACCACCTTATGAATTAGAATGGAACAATGGAGCAACAGGTTCTATTGTTGATAATTTGACCCAAGGCAATTATTTTCTTTTTTTAATGGATGGCAATGGGTGTACTGACACAGCTACATATATCATTCCTTCTCCTGACTCTCTAGCTCTAACAGCTATGTCAACTCCTGAAAATGGAGATGATATGGATGGCACCATCACTGTTTTAGTCAATGGTGGAACAGCACCTTATTCCTTTTATTGGGAATTTAATCCTTTGTTGATCGATAGCATCGCAACTCAATTGACTGAAGGTGATTATGCAATAACCGTTACTGATGCTAACGAATGCACTGCCAACATTGTTGCTGTAATAGAATCACTATCTTCTACCTATAAAAGCTCTTTTGCAGCCCCTCACTTTTTAGTGGCTCCAAACCCAAGTTCGGGCCTCATAAACATCTACATCGACATGAGACAACCACGTGATTTTTGCATTAAAGTACACAACTCGTTGGGACAACTCATTCGAAAAAATGAATACACCTCGAAAGATACCTTCAAAGACAATATTTCTTTTAGTTTGCCGACTGGTTTTTTCACCATTTCACTAACAGAGAATGAGGTAATTTTAGCTGAAAAAAGAATTGTTGTTTTGAAGTAAAAAAGCTCTGTAAATTATCAATTTTATGTACTTAGTAATTTTCAAATTGAGGATTGCTAGCAATAGATGCTAAAATTTAGATAGCTTCTCTTTTTACTCCCGGACCAAAACCACCTCTGTCATAGCATAGATCAGCCGGTTGATGTCGCTATCGTTGAGGGCCAGCTTACCTTTGATGGTAATGGGTTCGGTGGTGTATTTGATGGGTTCGGCGGCGGAGATCTCCATGACCGTTTCGGGGCCGGCACCACCGCAGAAAAAACACATGTTGTAGGGAAAGGCGGAGAAGACGAATTCTTTATGCGACTTATAGCCCTCCACCGGAATGATGTACCCTTTTATGGTGACCTCCTTTCCGGCCAGGTCTTTCACTTCGGGGCTGAATACGGGCACGTCTATCTTAAAGCCCATCACTTCGTCGTACTGTTTTTTGTAGGTGATCTTGCCCAGGGTATTCCAAACGTTTTTGCCTTTGGGGGCTTGTTGGGCATGGGCGTGATTGAATGCCGCCGTGCATAAGATGGCTAAAGAGGCTATGAGGAAAAGCGCAGTTTTTTTCATAAATGGAATGGTCTAGCGATTTACAACTTCGGCTTTTTCGAGGGTAAACATAATGTCGTTGGGGTCTTTTGAAGTAAACTTAAAAATGCCTTTTATCGTGATGGCATCGTCGGAAAACCGTATTTTCTTTTCGCCTTTTGTGAACACTTCCACCACCGATTCGGGGCCCGCCTTGCCGCAGAAAAAACAATCGGCGTAGGGATAGGCGGAAAACATGAAGTGGCTTTGTGCTGTTTTTCCCGTAAGGGGAACGACGTAGCCTTTCAGCGTTATTTCCTGCCCTTCGAGGGCTTCTATCAGCGGAACGAACCGGCCTTGCTGCTGGCTGATGCCGTCGTTTTCGCTGTATTGCCGCTCGAATTTCATCAGGGCCAGGGTGCGCCATACGTTACCAGCCTGCTGAGCCAGGGTTGGGGCCGATGCAAAGGCAATCGATAGCGAAAGGCAAAAAATGAATCGAAAAGACATACTTTATGGACGTATTACTTTGCCGCAAGATACGGGTTATGATGATGTCATACCGTTAATAAATGCTTAAAACCATCGAATGGTAGCCGGTATTGCGCTTCGGTGAGTCGCGAGATCCCGTCGTTGTGACAGATGTCAACCGCCCGAGAGTGTAGCCGATATATCCGTCCGGGCGGCCTGAATAGCGGGGATCAGCGCCGCCACAAACCCAATAATAAGGGCACCGATAAACAACCAACCCTCCTCTTTCATAAACGTCCAGCCACTAAAAGCATACCGATAGGCATCTTCCATCATGCCGGCCAACAATTCCATTCCGGCATGGCTCAATACAATGCCGATCAGATAGCCCAAGGCTGCCAGCAGCAGTCCCTCCAGAATAATAGAGGCAAACAAATAACCCGGCGAGCCACCCATAGCCCGCATCAGCGCCAGTTCTTTTTTGCGTTCGCGCAGCGACTTAAACAGGGAAATGAAAATGCTCAACATCGATACGACGATGATCACGCCTGCAATGATGCGCAGCAACCGTTCGCCGGCCCCCATCATGCTGGTCAGTCTCGCCACTTCGTAAGCCGGGGAGGCGGCCTGCATATCGGTATTTTCGTTGATATTGCGAGGCAGGTTGAGGGCCCGCCAGTTGGTCCTATTGCGGTAGCGGACCAGCAGCGCGGTGATCTCCTCGTCTACCTGGTCCATCAATGGTTTGTCAACAGTGTCTTCGCCGTGGGAGTGGTCGTCATGACTTTGATCGTCATGGTTGTGGCCATCATGAGAATGGCCTGAATGATCGTCTTCCGAATGGTCGTGTCCGTTGTCGTGTTCATGGTCGTCATCGGAAGAAGGGGGGGCAGGGGGAGGTGTATCTTCGTGGGCGTGTACGGCCCAGACACTTTGGGTGTTTGTCAGGATCAGTTGATCGAGTACAGTGCCGCTGGGAGCAAAAACCCCCACCACTTTGAAGGGGTCGCCGTGGTCGTGTACGTTGATGCCGTCGTCGACCAGGCCGTGAGAGCTGTAGAAAGTGTCGCCGATGGTTAGTCCGAGTCGGTCGGCTACTATGGCGCCAATGGTCACCTCAAATGTTTTTTCCCAGAGGCGGCCTTTGGCCAGTTGGCCGTGGTAAAGGCTGTCGGGCAATTCGTAGACGGTACCTACAATGCGATAGCCCTTATAGCTGTCGCCCAACGAAACGGGAACGGCCATTTTGATGAGGGGATGTTGGGGGTTCATAAATGGCCGGGCCGACTTGATGGGGATATTGCCGGTGGGGGCATCTACGTGGTACATATTGCAAAGGATCATTTGGAGGGGGCTGCCTTTGGCGCCGATGACCAGGTCGATGTCGGCCAGGTTTTTTTCAAACTTCTCTGAAAGTTGTTTGTTGAGCATCAGCAACAGGCTGATCAGTCCCACCCCAGGGCGAAAAGTACGAGGCTCAACAACATGGTCAGTGGGTTGTTGGTCAGGTTTTTCCAACTTAGTTGCAGCAGGTTCATAATCAGCCGAGGGAGATTTGGTTGGGAAATTCGCTTTTCAGTCTTCCATCATGGGTGACGATCACCAGGGTGGCGTTTTCTTCGCGGGCCTGCGTTTCCAGCAGTTCAACAACGTGTTTACAATTACCGTCGTCCAGAGCAGAGGTGGGCTCGTCGGCCAGTATCAAAACGGGTTTGTTGATGACGGCCCGGGCGATGGCCAGCCGTTGTTGTTCGCCCTGGCTGAGTGCGGTGGTTTTGGATGTTCGTTTGTGGCCGATGTTAAGTCGTTGCAACAATTCGTCTATCCGTTGATCCGACACCGGTTGGCCCGCCAGCCGCTGTGCCAATGCCAGGTTTTCACC
>CBDCTQ010000033.1:0-171065 GCA_965222105.1 Saprospiraceae bacterium
GGATTGCTGCCCGCATCATCATCGCCAACACCGGAAGAGGTGAACAGCTACGGCTCAAAGCAATCGTGATACGACCCAAACTCAAAGACCTACACGAAGAGGCCCGCAAAAGAGCTGCACTGCTTCGAAAAGACTCCGTCCACGGAAAGTTCAGAGGGACCATCGACGTGTCGGACGACGGCCGCGAACTCGTCATCAACGGCAACAAGGTGCAACTCATTTACGCAAACAAACCCGAGGACATCGACTACACCCAGTACGGCATCCACAACGCAATGGTCATCGACAATACCGGCGTCTGGCGCGACAAAGAAGCACTCAGCGTACACCTACGGCCGGGCATCGATCAGGTGTTGCTTACGGCTCCGGGCAAAGGCATCCCCAACATCGTTTTTGGAGTTAACCACAAGGAGTTTTGAAATGACCGACCACCGCATTTTCTGCGCCGCCTCCTGTACCACTAACGCCATTGCCCCCGTACTCAAAGTGGTACATGAAGGCCTGGGTATCGATCAAGGCCATATTGAAACCATTCACGCCTATACCAGCGACCAAAATCTGCTCGACAATTTTCATAAAAAACCCAGAAGAGGCCGGGGAGCCGCCATCAACATGGTGTTGACGACAACCGGCGCAGCTAAAGCCGTTAACCTCGTCATGCCCGAACTCAAAGGCAAACTCACCGGCAACGCCGTCCGGGTGCCGACGCCCAACGTGTCGCTGGCCATCCTCAACCTTGCGGTAAACAAATCCACTTCCGTGGAAGATGTAAACAGGTTGTTCAAACAAGCCTCTATCCAAGGCGAACTCATCGAACAGATCCACTTTTCCAACTCCACTGAATACGTTTCCAGCCAGGCGGTGGGCATGACAACCACTTCGGTATTCGACGCGCCCTCCACCATTGTGTCTGCCGATGGGAAAAACATTACGATATATGCCTGGTACGATAATGAGTATGGGTATACCAGCCAGTTGGTGCGGTTGGCGAAGTACGCGGCTGGGGTGCGGCGGTTTTGTTATTATTGAGTTGGGCGAATAAATTCGCCGGTTATTAGGGCTCGCCTTCGTTCGTCGAACCTCGCCTGCCGGTCGGCAGGTCTGTGACTTCGATGCGCAAGCCAGGCGAAAAATCCTGCCTGCCGGCAGGCGAGTTCGCCGGCTACTTTACTTCAATAAAATTCCGGTTGTTGGTTTCGTCGCATTCGCGAATGGTTTGATAGGGGTCGAGTTCAAGGATGATGTTGGAGGTGAATCGCGTTTTCTTAGAAGCATCCAGTCGAATGATGCCCGTATAGGTTTCACCGACTTTCAGGAGTTCCTTATCGTTGATGAACATACCACCAATAGGGATGGCGCCCCTCGATAGTTTGGAAGAACTCGACAGGTGAGCTTTGATAGCGAGGTTGTCTTCTTCTCCAGAGCGGTCGCCTCTAAGGGCGGCAGGTCCTTTTCCCACATTGGTTACTTTAAATTCCAGGGTAATCCACCGTTTTGTTTTTCGCGTAAGCAAGATGGTGTCGAGGCGCAGGTCGGGGCAAAACTTTCTGTCGATGTAGTTTTCACTGCTGGAGGTTGAACTGTTGCCAACGTCGATGGTAAACGTGTCGTCGTTCTTTTGGCTGGGGTCATCGAGTTGGATCTTCATATTTTGTTTGTCCAGCGTTTTTCCGGGGTGCAATGTAAAATCTTTGTTGAGAACCTGTGCGAGTATTGCATTTTTGTAGGGGGTCAGGTCTGATTTTTCCAGGCTGGGGCCAAAATCGAAATAAATGGCGGGGGTGTTATCGTCGTTTTTGAAATGACGGATCGTTTCCCTGCCGGTATTGACCAGCGCGTATTGAACGGTAGCCGCTTTCGACTTTTTCTTTTTGACGATGAGGTCGGTCACAGCCAGACGGTAGCCATCGTATTGTTTGGCTATTTTGGGGAGGCTATCGGTCTGGGTTGATTTTGGTGTGTGGCAGGCCATCAGGGTGTGCATCATCAGTACAGCCAATGCTATGATAAAAATGCGGTTCATCTTTTTCCGTTCATTCATACCCAATGTTTCTTTGGTCAAGTTTTTTGGTTCTTCGACAAATCATCAATGCAAAAATAAAGCCGTCTCACCCCTCTAACGCATTTTCCAACCCATTTAGCTCCTCCCGGATGCTGTTTTGTTTGGCCTCAATGGCCTGAATCTGTTCGGCTTCTTCGGCCAAAAGCTGGTCAAACTCCGAAAAATTCCCGTCGATCTTTTCCTTAATATTTCTGATGTAGGTGTTGAGTTTTTCGGTGATCTCTCCTTCCAGTTGGTGTCTTCCCTTCTCGATTTCAGTGCGGTATCCGTTGATCACTTTTTTGCGTTGGATGCCCACCGACACGCCTGCAAACAACAGTCCTATGGTAGTGAGGATACCCCCGGTAATATCGAAGACCATTCCGTTGGTCACCGTTGCCAGGATCACCCCGATCACGGCAATCCCGCTCCCGGTGGCCACGTTGGGCGACATAGAGCTATGGCCGGGGAAGAGTTCTTCGTCGGTAAAATTTTCGGAGCGGTTCATAAACCGGGTGAAGGCTTCCTGAAGGTCTTGGATGACGTGGGTGCGCTTCTCGGCAATTTCGCTGAAGATGTCGTGGTTTTCGCGGAGGATGGTTTGGCTGTTCCTTATTTTCAGGTCGATCAGGTGGGCCATTTGCTGGATGCTGTCGGCAATGTCTACCACGCCGGTGTTGAGGCGGTCTTTCATGGCGGCGTTGAGGTCGCGTTCGAGGTTGGCGGCCAGGCCGTTGAGCCATTCGGTGGCCGATTCTTTTTTGCTGAAAAGCGAGGTGACCGACCGCCTCAGCAGGGTGAAAAACGACAGGCCGTTGCTCAGTTCGCGTTCCGTTTTGAGGGTACTCCGGTCGTAGGCGGCCAAGAGGTTTTCGATGAGGATGTTGACCTGGTTTTGGCTTTTGGTTTCCTGATCGTCGAGGGTGGTTTGTATGTCCTTGCGGAAAAGGGTATCTGCTTCCCATTGGTCTTTGCGGAGCTGCATACCGGCGGCGATCCGGTCGTTGAGGTTTTGGGCCGTTTGGATGTTGCTCTGCAATTTCAGCAGTAGAGCTTTTCCTCCGGTGATGTGCTGGTTGATGTACGAACGGATGTTCTTGAAGCCGCTACTATCCTGTCGGCCTTCCAGTTCATCTTTCGCAGAAACAGCGAAGACGATAGGCTCGGCAATGCCTTTTTCGCGGGCGTGTTTCCGGACGCCTTCTTCGTTGACGGCAAGGTCTTCTGCGGGCATCAAATCTTTTTGTTGCAAGACAAAGATGATCTTTTTGCGCCAGTCGTCGTGGATGTAATCGAAAAAGTCCCAGGCGGATTGCCGGTAGGGGTTCTTCGCCTCAAAGACAAAAACGATGAGGTCGGAAGCCGGAATGAATTTTTCGGTGATCTCCTGATGGTGGTCGATGATCGTGTTGGTGCCTGGTGTATCGACGATGGCAATTTCTTTGAGGATATCCACTGGCTGGGTGATCCTTTTCAGATAAGGCGACAGCTCGGTGATGCTTTCCTCCTCGCCGTAAATGATTTGTTGAATGGTGTCGGTCATCGGCGAGGGCGCCACCTTGCAGATATCTTTCTGACTTTCCAGTAGGGCATTGATGAAACTGCTTTTGCCCGCCTTCACTTCCCCTACAATGACGAACATAAAGGGCTCATTGATCCGATCCCGTAGATCGCTGATGGTCTTTTGCAAGTCCTGGTGGCCGATCAGTTGAGTGAGGTCGTGCAGTTGTTGCACAATCCCGTTGATCTGTTGGCGATGTTGTTGCAGGTTTTGGTCCAGTATTTTGGTCATGTATTTTTAGGTTGGGTTTACTAGCCGTCTATTACCGACTCTTCCAAAACATTCCGCCCCTCCGGCCCCATACAAAAAATCAGGTCCAAGATACTCAAATTGGGCAAAAAACCATGACGGTCTTCAAATGCCTGCGGGTAATAGGCTGGCTGAAAGCGGCTGTCTTCGGTCCGGCGGTGCTTTTTGGGGTGAATGTGGTTGCGCAGGTCGGTGAGGGGGGGCCTGGGGTGGTGTTCGTATTGGGAGGTCAGTGAAAGGGAGCTCTCCAGGTGTAGCTTTTGCAGCAGCCATTGGAGGAGGGCCTTGTTGAGATCGAAGAGAAATGGGTAAGTTTCCTCAAAAAAGGGCTTTAGTTCATCGGCGTAATGGTCGAAAAAGGGCGTGTTGCCGTAAGCCGACTGTAAGCTGATCCAGTGTTGTCGTTGCCAGCCCGTGTCGTTGGCAATACGTACTTCGCGGATGGGCTGCTGTTCGTTTTTGCCTTTTCGCAGCGGGACGGAGAGCAGCAGGGGTCCATTTGCCGCAGCGATGTAACAGCGGTTGCGGTAACTGCCCTTGACGTAGTTTTCGCAGCCTTCCAGGATGACAGTTGGATACAGCAAAAACTGGGTCATGTACCGGATGTTCGGCAGGAAGTGAAGCTCCATCAGCAGACTTTCATCATTGGGCATGCGGCAAAAATACAGATTTGGACTCGCTCGAAAAATAAATTCCGCTGTCAAAAAAAAGGGAAGTTATTTTTTGAGCTTTACTTGTCGACGTTTTGGTATATTTGTACACCATGAAAACATTTGGTAAAATGCTTCAGGAAATGGCTGCCGGTGCCCACCTGTCGAAGGGCAGGGAGGCGTTTCTGACTCCTTATCTGGAAAAACGCGCTCTATTTCCGGCACAGATCAGTGGCCTTCCCTCCACCGATCTGGGCATGATCGTGGTGATACCTGCCAAAGACGAGCCACATCTGCTCGACAGCCTCGAATCGTTGCGCAAAGCCAGCCAACCCGATGGGGCCGTAGAGGTGATCGTGGTCATCAACGATGGAGCGGCCGACCCGGTCATCGTCCAAAAGCGCAATGCCCGACTTTTTGCCAAAGCCACCCGGTGGGCTGCTGCCAACAGCAGTTTCGACAAAAAATTTCACATCCTCTATCACAGTCAGCTCCCCGCCAGGCAGGCTGGCGTTGGCCTTGCCCGAAAAATAGGCATGGACGAAGCCGTCTACCGCTTTGCGCAAATCCCAATGGAGAAGGGCCTCATTGTCTGTTTCGATGCAGATACCCGCTGTCAAAAAAATTACTTTCAGTCCATCCAACAATATTTTGCCGAAAGGCCGAAAATACAAGCTGCCAACATTTTTTACCAACATCCACTCCAGGGTACCCAATATCCCAAAAAAGTGTATCGGGCCATCGCTTTGTACGAACTCCACCTGCGCTACTACACCCACGCCCAGCGATATGCCGGCTTTCCCTTTGCCTGCGAGACGATTGGTTCGGCCATGGTGGTGCGCGCAGATGCCTACCAGCAACAAGGCGGGATGAACAAGCGCAAAGCCGGTGAAGACTTTTATTTTTTGCACAAATTTACCCCACTGGGCCATTTTGGGGAGATCAAGACTACGACCGTCATCCCCTCGCCCCGGCGGTCGGACCGCGTTCCTTTTGGTACCGGCAAGGCGGTGGCCAAAATGGCGGCCAACACCAAAGAAACCGTCACGACCTACGCCCCGCAGAGCTTTGAGGATTTGAAATTGTTTTTTAAAAAAATACCCGCTTTCCGCAAATGGAAACCTGGCGATGAAAACACCTTGTTGGAAAAACTCCCCGAAAGCATCGCTGCCTTTTTGCGGACCATCGACTGGCAGAAAAAACTGACCGAGATCATCGCCAACACCACCAATGCCCGCACCTTTCGCAACCGCTTTTTCCGGTGGTTCAATGCTTTTATGGTGATGAAATACGTCCATTACGCCCGCGATCATCACCATGCCAATGTGCCAGTGGAAGAGGCGGCTGCCTGGTTGTTGGCTGCCCATTTTGGGAAGAAATTGCGAGGCGAGGCTTCCGCCCAAAAATTATTGCGTATTTTGCGTAAGCTGGACCGCGAGCAGACGGATTATTTTGGAAAAACTTAAAAAATTATAAACACCCTCATCATGAAAAAGCACCATTACTACCTGCTGACAATTTTGATCTGGCTGCCCGGATTGGTCGCCGCTCAGATCAGTGCCAACTTCACCCACGACCCTTCAGCCGATTGCTCCGGAACCAACATTGCTTTTACAGACACCTCTACTGGTGTCGGCATCTCCAACTGGCTCTGGGATTTTGGCGATGGCAATACCTCTACGGACCAACATCCTACGCATATTTATACCGATGTGGGCGCCTACAACGTCTGCCTCACTGCTGACGACGGCCTCGGTAACAGCGATATGACCTGCCAATTGTTGACATTGGCCGAGCTGACTTCCAGCTCAGAAGTAAGTGTATATGTAGGTTGTGTTGGGGATGGAATATGACCATAGTAGTGAATGGTACTTGTATACGACGAAACCAACCCATACCGGGATGGAAGTTTTGACCAATGTCTATGGATGTGATTCCATTATTACGATCAATTTGATATTTCAAGATGTGGCTACCTTCGGTAATGAGTCGTACAATGGCTGCTCAGGCGACGGATACAGCTGTTTTGGTGGGCAGGTACTACTTACAATGAAGCAAACCCCAATGGGGCAGAAACGTTGATTTCTTCTGTAGGCTGCGATTCCATTGTGACCATCAACCTGAGTTTTGACGGTTTTTCAATGGAAGAAAATTACTTTGGATGTGCGGGCGACGGATACAGCGTTGTGGTAAATGGCGTGCTTTACGATGAAAATAATCCGGTTGGGACAGAGGTAATAGGGATCCACTGGCGGTTGTGATTCTCTTGTTATTGTCAATCTGGTGTTCAGTTCGGTACAAATAGATGGCGTTGCTACAGAAGCGTCATGTGGTGGCAACAATGGTTCTATTCAGATCACCATCATATCGGGGCAACCTCCATTTTCTTATTTTTGGACCCCCAACGGGGAGACTACCCCTTCGATATTCAATTTGGGCAGTGGGACCTATACCGTTACTGTTACGGATGCCAACGGATGTACTTTCACAGAAAGCTATATTGTGCCTGGGTCATCTTTTCCTAATGTGACAATTCAGGCTTCCGACTATGCCTGTGAGGCCGATGGTGAGATCGACCTGACCGTTTCCGGAGGGGTACCGCCTTTCAATTACCAATGGAGCAACGGCGCCAATACGGAAGACCTGACCAATCTGTTGGCGGGCACTTATGAGGTAATTGTCACCGATGCCAATGGTTGCTTCACGATGGCGACAGTGACTATTGCCTCTCAGATCCACTTTGGAGTGACCACTACCTTTGCCGATTGCGACCTCCAAAACGGTACGGCTACGGCCTCGATATTGGGGGGTGGTACGGGGAGTTTTGCCTGGAGTAATGGCGGCACTACTGCTCAGCAAACCAACCTGGCGCCGGGCTGGTATTCGGTAACGGTTACCGAGACCAATACCAACTGTCAAAGCCACCAAAATTTTGAAGTGCTGGAAGATACCATTTGTTATGTGCGCATCAGCGGCTACGTTTACGTCGATGATGTAAACCCGGATTGCATAGTGGACGGTTCGACCATAGCAGCGTCAAATGTGGGGATATTGTTAGACGATGGCCAGATGACTTTCAGCGATGCCAATGGATACTACGAATTCATCAGCCACGATCCTGGTGATTTTTCGGTGAGTTTGGACTACAATCCGAATATATTCGAACCGCTTTGTGTCGACCCCATACCGGTGAATGCTCCCACCTATGGCCAAACCTACCCAGGCAGTGATTTTTCTCTGGCTTTTGGCCCCGACCACGATATAAAAGTTCATGTGAATAAAAACAACGCTCGTCCGGGATTCACCCAATTTGTCAACATTTACCTGATGAACGAAGGCGGCATGCCGGTAAGCGGTACCCTTAGTTTTGTTCATCCCGATATTCAGGAATACGATAGCAGTTCTCCGTCGGCTACGACCTATGAGGAGGCATCCCATACCCTCACCTGGGAATACGACAACATTCCACCCAACACTACCTGGATATACACCACTTACCTGCACACGCCGGTGGGTACGTCTTCAGGCACTCCGCTCGAATACCAATTTGTTGCCGAACCCATTGCCGACGACCTCACTCCCGACAACAACTCGGAAGTCTGCAACGCCGTGGTAACCAATTCCTGGGATCCCAACGACAAAGCCGTAACGCCACAAGGCATTGGCCCCGAAGGGATCATCTCCATGGCCGACTCGGTACTCAACTACCGCATCCGCTTCCAGAATACCGGCACCGACACGGCGTTCACTGTCCTGATCCGCGACACCCTCGACGCTGATCTGGATGTTTTGTCGCTCGACCTGGGGCCTGCCAGTCATCCATACAGCGCTACCATCAACGACGGTAACGTACTGGAATTTCTTTTTGAAGACATCCTCCTTCCCGACAGCAACATCAACGAACCGGCCTCTTACGGCGTTGTGTTTTTCAATGTCCATATCCAGCCCGGCTCCGGTTATGGCACCCGGATCGACAACCGCGCAGGGATCTATTTTGACTTCAACCCGCCTGTGATCACCAATACCGTTTCCAACCTCATTGAGATGATCATAAGCACTACCGAATCCAACAATGCATTTACAATGTCGGCATCTCCCAATCCCGCATCCGGGTCAACGTCGATTCAATATGCATTGGAAGAAGGCACTTTCGTGCAAATGGATTTGATCGACCGGGAAGGTCGTGTTGTCAGAAGGGTGATCGAACGGATGTATCAACCCCAGGGAGAGCACCGGCTGGAGGTGGGATTGGCAGGGGTGGGGCCGGGGGTGTATTTTGTCCTTTTGCAATCCGACGGGGGAGCTGTGGGGTGGTTGAAGGTGGTGGTGGATTGAGCGTCGTGGTGCTTTGTAAATAATGGTCGGTGTTGTGGTGTTGTGGTGTTGTGGTGTTGTGGTGTTGTGGTGTTGTGGTGTTGTGGTGTTGTGGTGTTGTGGTGTTGTGGTGTTGTGGTGTTGTGGTGTTGTGGTGTTGTGGTGTTGTGGTGTTGTGGTGTTGTGGTGTTGTGGTGCTTACCAATGGGGGCGTCGCTCCGCGCCGCGATTATTGTCTGTATTCTTATTCGTTTTCTACCAATGGGGGCGTCGCTATGCGCCGCGATTATTGTCTGTATTCTTATTCGTTTTCTACCAATGGGGGCGTCGCTCCGCGCCGCGATTATTGTCTGTATTCTAATTCGTTTTCTACCAATGGGGGCGTCGCTCCGCGCCGCGATTATTGTCTGAATTCTTATTCGTTTTCTACCAATGGGGGCGTCGCTCCGCGCCGCGATTATTGTCTGTATTCTAATTCGTTTTCTACCAATGGGGGCGTCGCTCCGCGCCGCGATTATTGCCTGTATTCTTATTCGTTTTCTACCAATGGGGGCGTCGCTCCGCGCCGCGATTATTGTCTGAATTCTTATTCGTTTTCTACCAATGGGGGCGTCGCTCCGCGCCGCGATTATTGCCTGTATTCTTATTCGTTTTCTACCAATGGGGGCGTCGCTCCGCGCCGCGATTATTGTCTGAATTCTTATTCGTTTTCTACCAATGGGGGCGTCGCTATGCGCCGCGATTATTGTCTGAATTCTTATTCGTTTTTTACCAATGGGGGCGTCGCTATGCGCCGCGATTATTGTCTGTATTCTTATTCGTTTTTTACCAATGGGGGCGTCGCTATGCGCCGCGATTATTGTCTGAATTCTTATTCGTTTTTTACCAATGGGGGCGTCGCTCCGCGGCGCGATTATTGTCTGTATTCTTATTCGTTTTCTACCAATGGGGGCGTCGCTCCGCGCCGCGATTATTGCCTGTATTCTTATTCGTTTTCTACCAATGGGGGCGTCGCTCCGCGCCGCGATTATTGTCTGAATTCTTATTCGTTTTCTACCAATGGGGGCGTCGCTATGCGCCGCGATTATTGTCTGAATTCTTATTCGTTTTTTACCAATGGGGGCGTCGCTATGCGCCGCGATTATTGTCTGAATTCTTATTCGTTTTTTACCAATGGGGGCGTCGCTATGCGCCGCGATTATTGTCTGAATTCTTATTCGTTTTTTACCAATGGGGGCGTCGCTATGCGCCGCGATTATTGTCTGAATTCTAATTCGTTTTCTACCAATGGGGGCGTCGCTCCGCGCCGCGATTATTGTCTGAATTCTTATTCGTTTTCTACCAATGGGGGCGTCGCTCCGCGCCGCGATTATTGTCTGAATTCTTATTCGTTTTCTACCAATGGGGGCGTCGCTACACGCCGCGATTATTGTCTGAATTCTTATTCGTTTTCTACCAATGGGGGCGTCGCTATGCGCCGCGATTATTGTCTGTATTCTTATTCGTTTTCTATCAATGGGGGCGTCGCTCCGCGCCGCAATTACTGTCTGTATTCTTATTCGTTTTCTACCAATGGGGGCGTCGCTCCGCGCCGCGATTATTGTCTGTATTCTTATTCGTTTTCTACCAATGGGGGCGTCGCTCCGCGCCGCGATTATTGTCTGTATTCTTATTCGTTTTCCAATGGGAGCCCCGATTGCTATTGGGGCCATTCCACAGCGGGTTTTATCAATTTTCCTACAATGTCATATGAAAACCGTCCCTCCATTGCCCAACAGTCGCAAAAAAGCCCTATGTTGCGCAACTTTTAGAAAATTTGTACATCAGCTAAACCTTAATCGATATGAAATCAGCCAATATTAATATATGGATGCTCGCCGTACTGCCCATGCTGTTTGCCTGTGGTGGTGGTGGCCAATCCAATACTGCTAACTCTACTACCTCTGCGGAGTTGACTTCTTTTGAAGACAGTCTCTGTTACGCTTTTGGCAACTACACCGCCAAAGACCTCCGAAAAAACGGCGTAGATATGAACGCTTCTGCTTTTCAATTGGGTATTGAAGATGAGCAATCCGGAAAATCTTACCTGTCTGAAGACGGAATGTATTCCTGTTTCCAGCATTTTACTATGGAGTTGCGCTCCCGACAGGGGCAACCTGCCACGGCCGACAATCCACTCCAAACCAATGTGGATACCCTGTCGTATGCCATCGGTAAAAATCTGGTGTTTGCCATGAACAAAGGAGAGGTTGCCGTCAACGCCCTGGCGGTGATCAACGGTGTTCAGGATTATTACGGCGATAAAGAAAGCAAAATGACGGACAGCCAGATTGAAACCATCATGCGCACCTACAATACCCGTGCGCGCGAAAAACAAAACCAACAAAATGCCATCGAAAAGGAAAAGAACCTGACCGAAGGGAAAGCATTCCTCGAAGAGAACGCCAAAAAGGAAGGAGTGGTCACCACCGGATCGGGACTCCAATACCGAATACTACGCGAAGGTAAGGGACCCAAACCCTCCGCTACCGACCAGGTGTCGGTCAACTACGAAGGCCGACTACTCAACAGCGACGTGTTCGACAGCTCTTATGACCGGGGTGCTCCCATCGACTTTCCGCTCAACGGCGTCATTAGAGGTTGGACGGAAGGACTTCAACTGATGTCACCCGGCGCTAAATATCGGTTTTTTATTCCGGCTGACCTGGCCTATGGCGACAGGGGCAGCCCACCGAAGATCAAACCCGGTGCTACCCTTATTTTTGATGTGGAGCTTTTGGAGATTAAGTGAAGGGACTTGAAAGTTCAAGTCCTAAGATCAAATGTCAAGTTTAAAATCCTTCCCGCTGGGCTGGATCGAGCGTTATTGTAAATTGGGTTATCCTCCAACTGTCCCTCAAGTGCCCACTATTTAAAAGGATCCGAATACCGCACGTCTTGCAGGAAGTTGTGGTCGGTCAACGTGTGCAGAAAGGCGATGAGGTCTTCTTTTTCTATTTGGGTAAGGTTTAGTTTTTGCGGCTCTCCATCATTGCCCTGTAAGCGCCAGTCGAGGTTGGGATGGTCTTCAACGCCTTCGTTGTAGTGGTCGATCACCTCCATCAGCGTTTCAAAGCGGCCGTCGTGCATGTAGGGAGCTGTAACAGCAATGTTGCGGAGCGATGGTACCTTGAATGCACCCTGTTGAATTCCCTCATCTGTAGTTTCCGGGTCAAGCCCGATGTTGGCCCAATCTTCTCCCCAGCTGCCCCGGAAGTCGGCACCGCCGTGGCAGGAGGCGCATTTGGCTTTGTTATTGAAGATCTGAAAACCGCGATTTTGTTGGTCAGTTAGTAAGTCCGTATTGTTCTGGATGTAAACCTGGTCTATTTTGGCATCAAAACTCATCATCGACAGGAGAAATTGTTCGAGTGCGGAGGCAATGCCGTCTTCAGTGATGTCGGGACTGCCGAAAGCCTTTTCAAACAAGGGGGGATAGTAGGAGACCGTCTCTAATTTGACGGTGAGATCGCCCATGCTTTCCATGCCCAATTCGTTGTGGTTTTTGATGGGTTGTCGCACCATTTGATTGAGGTCATCGACCCTGGAATCCCAGAAGAACGTGTGCTCTGTGATGCAATTGATGATGGCTTGCGAATTGCGGGGTGTTTGGTGATTGGTCACTCCGTCGCTCAGGGCCTTTCCATCGCTGAATCCGAGCTCTTGCAAATGACAACTCGAACAGGAAACCTCATTGCTCAACGACAGGCGGGTATCGTAAAACAGAACGCGACCCAGCGTGGCCCCATCATTGGTGTAGCCGGGGTCGGTGAGGTTTGAAAAAAAATTCGAGTTTAGTACATGGTCGGGTATGGTGACATCGTGATAATCGTAGGGTTCATCTGGCAAGACCAATTGTCGGTCAGTTTTATATCCTTTGGTGGGATCGTCTTTTTTGCAGGATTGGAGGATCACCAGGCCGGTCAGGCCGGAAAAGGTCAACAGAATCAGCAATGTTTTTTTCATAGCCGGGGAATTTTAATGTAAAGAAAAATGGCTCTTTGAAATAATTTGGCCCAAAGGCCGGGATAAATATATGGTTTTTATTTCATAAAGTAAAATCAAAACCGAAATACGAGGTACAGCGTGGCCGGGAGGGTGACTTCCAGTTCCGTTTCGGTGATCTTGGCCAGGTTGTCGTCAAATTGGGGAAAGTTGGTAAACTCCCGCCCGCTCTCTGTTTCTTTTTGCAAAAAATACAGGCTCCCTTCGGTGTACAGACTCAGGTACCTGTTGAAGTGGTAGTACAAGCCGATCACCGGGCCGCCGCCATATCCAAGCACTTCCTCTTTTTCGGTGAAAACATCGAAACCCGAATCGACCACAAATTTTTGGGAAACCAGGCTGACCACCCCATCTATTCCAAAACAGGCTGCCCACCGGTGGTTGAAAGATTTTTGCCATTCGACGCCCAGCCGACCATCGAAGCTGAAATTGGTTTCGCGGGTTGAGTCCTCAAAATCTTCTTCCGACTGTTCCCTTTTTTTGTAGGTAGCACCGGCCCCGAGGCGTATGCCAACATTATTGAAAACCGACTTGTAGGTGACCAGATAGGGGCTGGTGGCGATGGTGCTGTCGCTTATACTGATGAACTGTTTGATCAGATAGGTAAAATTAAGCCCTACCTCATGGCGTATATCTATGGGCGGCTTGTCCGGTTTGGGATCGGCGGGCACGGCTTCCTGTCCCGCAACCGGGGCGATCAGGATCAAGTAGCAGATAAGTGAAATTAGTGTTTTTTTCATGTGTTTTTTCGCTTTGGCTGTTAATCGATAAAACTGATAACGACGTGCTGCGGAGCGTTGAAAGGGTCGTAGTGAGAAAGCACCATGACCCTGTCTTCGTAGTGGAACATCTGCAAGGGAAAAAATTCCGTGGAAGGCAGGGAGAAGGTCTCAACGACTTGTTGCGTTTGAATCGAATATTTTCGGATACCCCCACTGAGGCCGATGTAAACGTGTTGATTATCTGCTGAAAAAAGATGGTTGTTGGCATTGATCGGGAAATCGGCGACCAGGTTCAGGCTGCTGTCGAATAAGCGGGAGCTGGCGTAGGGCATGAAATATTGGCCATTGGGAGAAATAGCTAAATTATCGTTGGGCGGTTCTGTGGAGTTGAGTTCCTCAGTGGTCGAGCTGACGATGGTTCCGTCGTCCTCTATTTGGTGGAGGGTGAGCTTATTGTTAGATACTTCTACTACTTGTCCATTATCTTTGTTGAGGAGTCGTACCAATCGTCGTTGGAAATAGGATTGTTCGTTGCTGTTGCCAATTATTTCCCAATCATTTCGGCGTACGGTCGAAAAGGAGTTATTGAAATTGTAAAAACACATATAAAGGAAGCCATTTTCGGACACATCCAGATCCCAAATGTCGTTATTAAAATCTACCTCTTCGGTCTTGGTCAGATCGTCGGGATCATAAATGAACAAGTCGTTCCACGAAGGCCGGAAGACAAATAATTCCATACCATTGCCGGCATCTCCGATCCGAATTCTGGGAGAGAACATGCCGGAGAAGGTGGTTCCAACCGCTTCTTGTTGGACGACATCGTATTTGAGTAAATTGCCATTGCTGTTTGACAGGACGATGAAATCGGTTCCGGGAATGTGTACACCGTGTTCGTAATTAAAAACCACCCCCTGAATGTCGTTTTCAACTTTGACGGTCGGCTCATCATCTCGCGGTCCGACAACAGGGCGTAGATCTTATAGTAAAAGTCGTTGATGAAAGGGAGGTCGGTATCCTCGAACTGCGTTTCTTCGTGGTTGTCCGAAACGAAAACGGCCTCAGTCATATTGAATGGTATCTGACTGATGGGGACGTCGTGAATGGAGTCGGTCGATCTCACCAGAATGTATTGCTCAAAGTTGGACACGTTGACATCCGGCCAGGTAAGTGTTACGTTATGGTTCGGATCAATATCCGCCTCCAGGGTTATGGGATAGCCGGTGTCTGGCACGTCGCTGTTTTCTTTGTCACAAGACAACAGGCAACAGCATATAAGAAATAGGGCGGAAAAAGGGAGAATATTCGTTTTCATAAAGCAATTTTGGTTGTAAAAGTAACGGAATTTTATTGGAATACAATAGACATAATGAACAAAAATTTTGTATGCAGCCTGAATGCCCTTTTTTGCCTACCCTGCGTCACATCCCTGTCTGGCCGCCCAATGTCGTTAAGTTAGGTTTATTTTTATATATAACTAACTGAAAAAATTATGTTCGCGAGATCTATCTGAGATTGTGCGTTTAATTATTGTGGCCTCTGGCTACATTTTTCAACGAGTTATACATATAAAAAATGCAATCTTAATGACATTGGCCGGCAGGCAGGGAGAAATTCTCTGTGCAAACGTTGTTCGTCGCGGCCTGCCGGCCGGCAGGTTTGCAACCGCGATGCTCCGCTAGCCCAACTGTTCAAAACAACAATATCAGTGTTATGAAAAACTTCGGTTTGTTTATTGGTATTTCGCTGCTTTCTGTATCAAAAAATAAGTAATAAAATGTCAAAAGTTATTACAACAAAAAGTTGATTTAGTGGTTTGGCATCCTTATCTTTGCCAAAAATCCAATGTTATGATCGCCGCCAAACACGCCGACCTGCCTCTACACTACGGCCGGGTACCCGCCTGGTTGGCCACCCGTATGAGTACGCTTGGTAGGGCCATTATTGAAGCCATCATCCTGGAATACGGCCAAAAGGAAGTCCTCCAACGGCTCAACGATCCCCTTTGGTTTCAGTCTTTTGGAGCCGTGCTGGGCATGGATTGGCACTCTTCCGGCATTACCACCTCCGTAGTTGGGGCACTGAAACGGGCCATCAATCCCATTTCCAGGCAACTGGGCATATACGTCTGTGGCGGCCGGGGGAAATACTCCCTCCAAACGCCAAACGAACTCCTGCGAGTTGGCCAAAAAACCGGCCTCGACGGCGAAGCGCTGGGGCGGAGCAGTCGGCTGGTCGCCAAAGTGGATAACAACGCCCTGCAGGATGGATTCAACATCTATCTCCACTCCTTCATCGTCACAACGGATGGCGAATGGGTGGTTGTACAGCAAGGTTTGAACAAACACAGTGGCTACGCCCGCCGCTACCATTGGCATTCCACCGATTTTAAAAACTACCTCGACGATCCCCATTCCGGGGTTTGCGGTGAAAACCAGGGCCTTATCCTCAACCTGGCAGCCACTACTGCCAACCCAACCCGCCAGGGGATTCTGAAACTGGTGGAAGAACACCCCACCCGGATCAGCAAAGAAATGCGAAAGATCCGCATGCCCGCTCACCACGACGTCAAAGCCAAAGACGTAGATAAAACTCGACTCGGAGCCGTCGTCGCTACCGCTTATGAAACCGAAATACGCAATTTTGAAAACCTATTGTTATTAAAAGGAGTAGGGCCCCGGACCGTCCAGTCGCTCACCCTGGTCAGCGAAACGATCTATGGCACGCCCTCCCGGTTTGAAGACCCGGCCCGCTACTCTTTTGCACATGGCGGCAAAGACGGCCACCCCTTCCCCGTGCCCACCAAAGTGTACGACAAAACGATCACCCATTTGCGACAAGCCGTCAACCGCGCCAAAATGGGCCACTATGACAAGCAACGTGCCCTGAAAAGTTTGCACGAAACTGCCATGAAGATCGAAGAAAACTTCATCCCCAACGACAACTTCGATCAACTCCTCGAAAAAGAATGGCGGGAAAGCCACCTCTTTGGCGGCCGGACGGTTTTCGACGGCGGCGACCAGCAAACCCTTTTCGAAAAACACCGAAAACGAACCCGTGCTCGCGGGCAGTTGAAGTTGTTTTGAGTGCGTGACAATATCTCTGCGGCTCTTACCACAAAGGTACGAAGACACAAAGATTCACGGAGAAAAACTCCGTGTGACTTTGTGCCTTAGCGTCTCTGTGGCGAGAAATTCCGCGAACCTGCCCCGCCTTTAGCGGGGTACGTCACGCTCTCAGTTGTTTTGATATAGAATTATCTATATTCGATAAATAAAAATATGTGATTATCGATATTTACTTGGGGCGGTATTTTGGAAGTGCCTAATTTTAGGAGATCCTTCAATTATAAAACCACTCCGGTTATGAAAATCTACAACTACTACTTCTCCACCTTATTGGCTGTTTTGTCAGTCTGCTCTTCCCTTTCGGCAAATCAGTTGTGCGACACCTTGCTATTGCATTCCGGTCAAAAGATCGCTGTAAAAAACATTGAGTACCGCCCTGGCGAAATTACCTACCAGCGTTGTGGAATCGACTCGGAAACCCGTTACGCTATGAAAACAGACCGGGTTAAATTGGTCATTGAAGCGCCGATTTTGATCGGAGACGCGTTGAAAACAGACTTGGTTTCAGCGGCAGATTCGATGATCCAAAAAGATGGTTCCCGGCGTTACGAAGCCTGGGTATACCTCGTGGATGAGTTTTACCCGGTCGAAGGATATCTCGACTCATTAAAAGCGACCTCTGTAGTTATTTTGCCGAAAGAGGAAGGTGTGCCGCCGTCTGAAATTGAGGTGAAGGACATTTATTCGATAAAGATCAAAGAGAAAAGAGTTGTTGGCAGAGGTATGAAGTGGGGGGCGCTTTTTGGATTCATAATTGGAGCGGGAATGGGGCTAACTATCTGGGCGGTTAATGATCATTCAATTGATCCGGACAACGGGTGGGTCGACATTGATTTAAGACCGGATCTGGCTTCCTCCGTTGCCGTGGGAGCAGGTTTGGGTACAGTTTTGGGAATAGGGGTTGGGGCAGCGGCGAGTGCTATCAGGGTTGAAATACCCATTCGGGGCAAGCAGCGGAAATATGAAAAGGCGGTGAACAAAAGGTTTAGATTCTGATGGCCCGGTTTGATCGATCAGAACGGGATGATAACCCTTAATTATGGCTAGTTTTTTAGGCGGTAAAGGGACCTGTTCCGGCTTGCAATCGAGCAATTGAGGCATAATATTGGTATGGTGTATTGCCAGATGTTGATCCCTGAAAGAAGTATTGAATTGAGAGTCAACCGCTTACCATAAATTGGATAAATTGTTCAAAACTGTGGAATATCATTAAGTCATATTAGGTACGTCTATCATTAAGTCGTATTAGGTAATCTATCAAAAAGTCGTATTAACATAAAAAGAAAAATCGTCTTATATTTAAATCATTTAAACAGAAAACATATGAGACGACCTACAACACCAAGAGATCGCAAGTTCATTGAAGAAAAAGAGAAAGCAGGCTGGACAAGCCAACAAATTGCAGACGCATTAGGCTTTTCGATATCGACAATCCGAAAATGGCGTCAGCGATTAAAAAAAAGAGTACTTTAGAATCCAAGTTAGGCCGTCCCAAACGAGGGGTACTGAGTAGTTATCCTGCAGGGTTGGTTGCCCGTATAAAAAGACTCCGGGTCAACAATGAGGGATGGGGTGCAATCTCCATACTGATAGAACTTGAGGAGGAATATGGTTATTCAAAAACAGAATTACCGGGGGAAGCTTCTATCAACCGTTACCTGAAGCAGGAAGGTTTTATAAAGGAATTTATCCCCGCGAATAAATTGCCGGAAAAGCCATTTAAGAAAGCAAGACGGGTCCATCAACTCTGGGAGATGGACGCCCAAGGTGCGACAGAAGTTGGCGGTATCGGGTTCCAGGCAATGATTAACATCAAGGACAGTCGCTCGAAAAAATATTGCATGTCTTTTCCTGTAGTGGTAAAGACAAAAATGACCCAACCATCTACCCGGCATTATAAATGGGCACTGAGGCTCGCTTTTAGTGAAAGCGGTATGCCTAAAGGGATACAGGTAGACAAGGATAGTGTTTTCCACGCGCCTCCATTTGTGGCTGGTCGCTTTGGGTGTATATTTGTATTTTATTAAGGTACGGCCACCTGCAAAACAGGCGATGGTAGAACGCTCGCACCAGACGGTGGAAAAACAAGTGGTGAGCGGGAAACATTACAATAGTTGGAAACAATTTTTTCAGCATTGCAATAAACGCCGCAAGCGGTTAAACGAAAAATATCCCTGCCGCACACTTGATAAACAAGCACCGTTGCAGGCTTTTCCGAAAGCCGTACATTCTGGCCGTCAATTTAATGTTGAAACAGAGTACATGGCATTGAATCTTGGCCGGATTTACACTTACCTTTCCAAAGGAAAATGGTACCGCAGGGTCAGTAGCGTTAAAAACCATAAGTCTTGGTGGCAATACATACTACCTTAAACATGCTACGCCAAAAGAGGCTGTACAAATTCTTTTTTATCGCAAAGAAAAATTATTAATCTTTCTCAATTTCAATGAACATTTGCTGGACATGATCCCTATAAAAGGAATTTCTATTCCTGATCTAATGGGCATGAATTCCAAAAGTTTAATTTCTACTTTTAAGAAATTATTTCAAGCGAAAAAATTTCCGCTTGCATAACACGACTTTTTGATAGTCGCCCTACTACGACTTAATGATAGTCTGGGGTAGGACGACTTAATGATATTCCACAAAACTCACCAAATAGCTCCAGACATTTCTTTTATGTTTAATTAATATTTGTAATTTGCATGTGTAAGAGCTTTTTACAAATCGGAATAGTACTTATGAAACGAGAAATAGCAGATCAAATAGAAGACCAGATCAAGTTGAACAGGTTGGAAGAAGCGATCCATCTGTTCCAGTCGAATGTCAGTGATGGTTATGTTGAAGGGGAGCTGATTTCATTGTCAAACCGATGGCATTCCCTTCAAAAAGAGCAACGAATGAATGTTATTTCCTCGGAGGACGGCAATTTGGAAAAGCGGAAAATAGTGGATGCGTTGGTTTCACTGCTAAGTCAGGTAAGATCATCCGGGAACGGTTCAAAGCCAACAACCGGATTGAAAAACAAATATTTAATTTTGGGAGGTACACTTTTAGCATTGACATTGGGCATCTATTTTTTTAAATCGAATGCTACCGAACCGGTAACAGACTGGAAAAACAGTTTCCAGGTAGTAAGGGATTTTAAAGAAGGGAAAGCAGCAGTGTATAAGGAGAAATGGGGGTTTGTTGATACAAATGGTAAAATACTCATACCCTTGCGTTTTGATGAAGCTGCTGATTTCGATCAGGGAAAGGCAAGGGTCAAAGATGGAGCACATTACTTTTACATCAATGAATCGGGAATTTGTGTGGAAGACTGCAAAGAAAACAAAGCGGACAATAATGGAATGAACGTCCAATTTGAAGGCAACAATAATCAGGCGATCGATGCCAGAGGAGGAACCGTAATCTTTAATGAAGAAGATGATAAAGAGTAAGCTGTCATGAGACTTATCCTATGCTTTTTATTTCTGTCTGTTTCTCATTTTAATCATGCACAGGAAAATACACCGGTCATAGACGTTTGTGGTAAATCATATGAAATAACGGGTAGTTTTTTAACAATTATTATTGCAGAAAACCTTCTGTATGGTAAACCCGAAACCTTAGCACCTGAAATCGTTGAGCAAATTAAAAATCGGTATCGGGAAAAAATGAATACGCTCAACCGACGGTATGCCAATGCTGAGATGACTTTGGAGGTGTTAGAGGATTCCTTAGCACAATTAAACATTCAACTGGAGGTGGCGCAACGGCAGGTACAATTGCTCACCGAGGAATTTTCGACCATCGACCTGCAAACCACTTCTTACCTGTATCAACTGGCTTATTTCTTTTTTAGAAATGGGCAACTGGCAGAGGCCTCGGCGGTCCTATCTGATGATGCTTTGGCTAAAATAGAACTTATTCAAGCCAGGAAATACATTCAAAAGGCCAGGGCAACGGAACAACTTGGAGACTCCTTGCAAGCCAGACAGATACTGAAAAAAGCGGTCAGTAGATATCCGGTGTTTGAAGTCAGAATGGCTTACGGAAAAAGATTGTTGGCAAGTGATATGCCAGAACGGGCAGCAATTCACCTCCAGGCAGCCGTGGACCTGGCAGGCAGTGTCGGTCAACAATCGACGGGTTATTGCTTTTTGGCGCAAGCCTATGAACAACAAGGAGCTATTCCGGCGGCACAGAATGCCGCCCGTGAGATCATTGTTATACGCGATAAAACGGGATATGCCGTTTCGGGTGAAATAGATATTGCACAAAAAATATTATCCCGACAGGAAATCACGGTAGTTGAAAGGGCCAGGCAATTGCTTCGGGCAGAAGATTTTGAGGGGTTTAATAATATCGTGCAATCGGAAAATGTAAAAGACTACAATATCCCTTTTTCAAAAGAAGCCTATCAGTTGAAGATGCTGTATTTGCACTATCTTGAATTGCGTTTTCCCAATAAAGTGAAAAAAGAGAAAAGGAAAATAACGCGCTTTTATAAAACGAAGTGACAGGCAAACGAAACAAGGCCGACATGAGAAAATTTCTTTTATCCACTGGTTTGATCTTTATCGGATCCCTTATTTGCTGCGCTCAATTGGTCTATCTGCATCCAGATCAGGTAGATGATCTGCAAATAATTGGTTCTGATAATGTGGTGATACGCGGGGAAACCGTAAAAGTCAAACCCAAGTCCATCGTCCGGAAAGTTAGACAAGGAATAGAAGAAAAGTTTCAAAAGCAAATAGATTCTTTAAATTTATTGTTGACTCAAAGTGAAGTTGAGGCGGCCGCTCACCAGGGACAGCTAGACGTGGTTAAACGGCAAAAAGAAGAAGCCATTAAAGCCGCTTTCCTATTGACGGACGAATTTAAAACATTGGATTTTCAACGAGAGGCTGCTGTCTATCAATTGTTGGACTCTTTATTCAAAGCGGGAAATATAGAGGGCTGTTTGGCGTTGCTATCCACAGAGATCATGGAAGCTGAAGATGAAAAAAATGCCCGAAACCGACGAATAAAAGCCCGCCTTCATGCCGTGAATTTTGAGTTTACAAAGGCCGAACAAAATTTCCTGAAAGCCAGCCGGATATACCCCTCTTTTGAAAATCATCAATCGGTCATAAATTTTTACCTGTCTACCGACAAGCTCAACGATTTTAAGACTGCGTTGGACAATGGAAAAGCATACGCCAAAACAATCGATGAACAACTTTTTATAGAAGGAGGATATCTCCATCTATTGCAAGTGACCGGCAATAAAGTGGCGGCATTGGAAATGATGGAAGCCTGCGACAAATTGGTACAAAAAAGTAAGCGGACAGATTTGGAAAAGAAGTCATACACCGCGGCCAAACTGATTTCGATGGGAGAACAGTACGGCTCCATGCCCGGTAAAAGATCATTGGCATTAAACTATGCTAAAGAAGGAATGTACCACTATAAGGAGCTCGTTGAGGTAGATGAGAAAATGGCAGATGGATATATAGCAGCATTGCACATCTTGGGTAAAATCAACTGGCTGCATCTCCAATTTGAAAATGCCGTTGAATGGGAAAACAAGGCTTTGGCAAAGTCGAACGAGTATCGTCCGGTATTGGGGGAGGAGATTTACTTCCGGTTGCAGTACCTGGATATCATTTTGATGATGGCCAGTATTCAAGCCGATAGAAACAATAGTCAGGTAGCGGAACAGTTCCTTGAAGAAGCGCTCGATACTTTAGATGGCATGTATCGTTCTACACCAAGCCTGGCCATTCTTTCGAGGCAAGCCAGCGCCCAATACAATTTGGGAAACTTAAGGCTATCCATCCGAAAATATGACCTCGCTATTACGACCTATGACAAAGCAGAAGAGCGGTTTCAACAATTACTGGAGGTGGATTCCAGCGGGATGAATAAGTTTGATTTTTTGGGTAAAGTCTACAATAATCGTGGCAAATGTTATGAACGTTTGCGACAAACAGATCATGCCATAGCAAATTATAAGAAAGCTCATTTTTACTTTACACACCGTCAAACTCCGGAAGGGAAAACCCTTTTTGACGACAACTCCTTTAACGCTATAATGAACCTGGCAGACAATTACTATCTTCTGGCGGATTATACTAATGCGGCAATTCATTACAAAAAAAGTCTGTTCCAAATGTCATATCTGTATGGTACAGAACCCCGCTACTGGCAAAATACTTATGTGAGTCATATTTTACAAGCTGGCAAGTCACATTTAGAAGTTTTTCGAATGGAAAATGATCCTGCCGAATTTATGGAAGGCCATCGTCATTTTCAAAGTGCTGCTGACTTGATACAACGCTATCCTGAAAGCAGCTTTAAAGACTCAATGGCTGCGCAGATAACAGCTTCAAAAATAGCATTGCTGGATTTGGCACTGGTTTTTTACGAAAAATCATCTTTGTCTGAAGAAGCATTTTTAGATCGGCTTACGCTGGAAAAAGAACTTGCACTCACAAAAGATCTAAATCTAATGACAGACGCTTATCAATCCTTTTCTAACCTTGCCATAGAAGCCGTGTTGAAATCAACAAAAGACTCTCCATTTAATGCCCATAATTTAGAACATGAAAACGAAATTAATAAAAGAGCCTATGCCTGGTGGTCTGAGAATTTGGCCTTGTGTTATTCACTTCAGAGGAAGTTTGATAAGGCCGCATTTGCTGCAAAATCGGCAGAATCGTATTTCGACAACGATCAAAATAAAATAATTTTGGCTGTAATCTTATTGTTGAATAATGAAAAAAAAGAAGCGCTCAACACCCTGAAAAAGGTAGGGCAGACCAAAGATGATAAAATCCGGATATTGAAAAAATGTTTGGCTCGATTAGAGAACAAAGGAGTTGTCGAACTAACTGAGTTGAAACTGGATAAATTCTACAGTAAAATCAAATAGTCGAAGTGACCACCGAGGCATATTGGGTATATATGCTGGCAATGAATGTAATTTCCAGGGCACAAGGCTGCCGATATTTCGCCTATACCTTTGACGGAATTGCTGGTGCTAAATTAGTTCCAGTACGCCCTAATGAAAAGTATAAGGCGAAATATCGAAACAGGATAAAAGTCAATTCTTTTGGTCTACGCAATCAAGATCAATAAGTCTGCATCACCACCATCTTGGCCACTCGCCTGGGGCCATACCGCGGCTTGAGCCAAACGGTATAATGCCCGTTTTTCCAACCCGACAGATCGATCACCTCCATCGTTCGGCGTACTGTCGGGATGGTGTTGTTGTACATCCTTTGTCCGAGATTATTGACGATCTCGATGGTCACCTCTTCCGAAAGGTACTCCTCCATGTCTATGTAAACGTATTGTTGAGCCGGGTTGGGCCAGAGCTGCAATCGCTCCGTTTCCTGTATGCGTATTAATGGCGAGCCGGTTGCGGATATGTTGACGAGGTAATCCTCCACTTCACCAAAGGGAATGGTTCCACAGGCCGATGAGGCGTGGCTGCCCCGTTGCAATATGACCCGCATGGGGTGCAGGCCCGGTTGGGCGGAGGAGGGTACATCTATTTGCCCGCTCCAGGTGTGGGTGATCTGCGATCCGCTGGCCAGCCCGGTGAGATGGCCGGTAGTCACTTCGTCGGCTTCATAAAGACCGTCGCCGTCGAAGTCGATGAAAATGGAGAAGTAGGGATCTTCCGCTACGTAGCTAAACGTCACATCGATCTCAATAGGAGCGGTTTGGCCGGGAGTGAGATCGGCGGGGATCAGGTTGGTAAAATCGGAATAAGCGGTTTTGCCGGAGGTGTTTTCCGTTCCGTTGAGGTCGACCCGGGAAATCCACTCGTGCCAGGGGAAATCGGACTGGGCAGTGCAGTCGACGGGATCACCTGTGGTATTATTGTTGGGTTGGTTGTTGTCGCAGTCCACATTGGTGTAGGTACCTTCATGGAGCAAGTAGTAATTGTCACCGATCTGTACGAGTTCTTCAAAAGGATACAAACTGGCCGGAGCAAGCGTTTTCGTCCATACGATGGTTCCGTTGAGTTCCTTCGTCAGTACCAATTCATCGTTGGCAGGGATGTACTGGAAGGGGGGAAGGGAGGCAGCATAATTATAGCTTCGACTGGCTGTAAGTATACCCCCATCAGGCGCAGGGCCTGTGTAGTCAAAGGAGAATTCAAAACTTTGGTTGCCACCTGTGGTCAGGAAACCTACAAATTCGGTATAGGTTTTTTCAGCAACAAAGGCATCGTTGCTGAAAGAATAAAAGCCTTTGGTTTCGTAGCGGTCGCTGCCAAACGTGCCTCCGCCACCGGCCTGTCCAGATGAACTGCGGTAGGTCCAGTCTCCGCAAGGCGTTTGGAATAATCCCGCCAATGTAGCCGGTTGAACTGCTCCGGAGTGTTGGCTGATGACTTCCGACGATTTTACCGTAAGAGAAGGATCCATAACGACCAGGGTCGATTTGTTGGAGGCCTGAAAACCCGTCCATTCGTTGTAAATAACGGCAAACCGATCAATCGTAATTTCTACCAGACTGTGAACGTCTGCCAACCCGTCGGGAGTGGAGAAGGTGTGGGTATCGATTACGTTGGTCTGATTGTCGGTGCGGATCAGCTTCAGTTCCGTTTCCGAAAGGTTGGTACTGAGAAAAACAAAACCACTGGCGAATGAAGTGACCTTGTTGATTAGTGAATCTTCTGCCAACAAATCTGCCGATAAGGGGATGGTCTGTACGGGTACACCCAAAGCGTTTTGCTCTACCAGGTCGGTACCTTCGATGACCCAGCGCGGTTGGATGCTGCCTCCGGGAAGCTGGGTGAAATCGGTGATGTCGCCGGCTTCGTTGATGATATGTTGGAAATAGAGAATGGTATTGTTGACTACAGAGGTGACCACCCTGAGATCGCCGTTTTGCAAATAGGACGAACAGGTCAGATTGCCTGCCGAGAAGGGCTGACTGCATGGAAGTCCTGTGTTGGCACCGACGAATTCAAAAGTTGAAAAACTATTGTTATTTTCATTGGATTCGGCCACATCGTTGAAAAAGTCGATGTCGGCAATGAGGTAATAGTTTTGGTCTGCCGGGGTGGACTCGTCAATCAAATAGGGCAGGTCGATGGGGTTGGTGCCAGGCGCAATACTGGTCAATTCCATATAACCGATCAATTGGTCGGCGGGGTCAACCTGATCGTCGCTGGAAAGCAGCAACCGGACCGTCAATAGCCCGTTGGCGTTGATGGTGGAGTTGCTGGTATTGACCACATCGATTTGCGCGGTGCCCCCTTTGCCGACTTCAAAAAAATTGGGTAGGCCCAAACCGGAGATGCTCAGGTCGGGGTCGGTCGAAGTCACGTCCGTCGTCAGGCACCATTCATCTACCAGGTAGGTTCCGTTGGTTCCTCCGTTTTGAAAAATGGCCACCTCCACATGGGCGGTACCGGCGGGCGCTGTTTCCGTAAGGGTCAGCTCCTGATAGTCTCCAGTGGCGATGATGGACATTGTATTTTGGAATAAAGGCTGCCAGGTCGATGACATAAATTTGATGCTCAGGTAGCCGGTGTTATCGTCCTGTTTCAGGCGAACCGACACGGTGTAATCCTCTCCCGGAGTAGCGGGCAGGTTTTGCAGGATACCTCCGGAATTGGCGCCGCTCACCTCCAGGGCGTTATTGCTGGAGTAGGCGTCGGAGGAGATGCTGAAGTTATTGGCACCAATGGCATTCCATTCCGGGAAACTGTTGTTGGAATCTTCGTAGCCAGGGTTGCCCAACAGGTTGTCGGTACAGGTGCCCGTGCCTTGCTCTTCTACGGTGATGATGAAGCTGCACTCGTCGGAATTGCCGGCGGCATCGGTGGCGGTATACCACACCACGGCAATGCCAATGGGAAAGAACTGGCCGGGCGTGTAGGAGCCACTCACCGTTGGCGTCGAACAGTTGTCGGTGGCGGTAGGCGGTGTCCAGTTTATATTTTCGCCGGTACCGGTTGTGACAACGGTGATGTTGGATGGGCAGTTGGCCAGCACGGGCGGCGTAACGTCGGGATTACAGGGGTCCTCGGCAGTGATGGTAATGGTAAAGCTGCATTGGGACGAATTGCCCGAAGCATCCGAAGCAGTGTAAATGACGGTGGTGGATCCAAGGGGGAAAAAGTCGCCGGGCGTATGGGTGCCCACAATGGGAGAGGCACTGCATGCATCTGTCGCGGTGGGAGCGGTCCAGGTTACATTTTCTCCACTTCCCGAAGTTGAAAGATTGATGTTGGAGGGGCAGCCTGAAATAACGGGTGGGGTCAGGTCCGGATTGCAGGGGTCGGTTGTTTGGCCAACCGTCAAACAAAATTCGTCGGCCCAGACGTTGCCGGGTTGGGCAACCTTGAGCAGCGACACCACCATAGTGGCTGCATCGGAGGGGATGGTTCCCGAAAAGGCGTTCTCCTGGTATTGGCCGGTGGCGGGTTCTCCCAAAGACATGGTGGTGGTATTTTGACCGGCGGTATTGAAGAATTTTAATCGGAGGAAGTAATTGTCAGCCTCGGCCTTGATCTGCGCTGACAAGGTGTATTCTTCTCCCGGAACGGCGGGGAAGGTTTGTTCTATTTTGGCGTAGGCCGAACCACTCATCAGAGCCGCATTGCTGCCTGAATAGGCGTCGGAGGAAATCAAAACCGGAGCTATCCCATCTACCGTCCAGGGGTCGATAGAGGTATTGCTGTCTTCGAAACCGGGATTTTCCAACAAGTTGTTTGCGCAGGAAGAAGGAGGTGTTGCACAGGAGGGTGGGGCCGTGGCGGATACGGTTGTATTGCAATCAATAAAAACGACGTCTCTAACGTCGGCGATGAAATCGGAAATCGATATACTGATATTGTCAATGGTTTCCGGAATGCCGTATTCGCCGGATGTATTCCAACTTTGCATCTCCCAGGCGTTTCCACCTCCGGAATTGTTGACCACCAACTCAAAGGACCAGGTATCATCCATTGGGTCATTGGGGGTACCATTATCGTGGCACTGTATATTGTCGATGCTGGTACTGAGATCGCAAGGGGGTTCCTCCACGCAGTTGGAAGAAGTCACCTTCAAAGCTCCGTCCTCCTGGTAGAAAATTAAAGCATTGGGTGCGCCGGCGTTGATAGCATATTCAAACGGAAAAAATAGTAGAGGTACTGATTCTTCATTTCCACCTGGCACAAAATCCAGTCCCATGCTGGTAGCCTGAAAAGGGTATTTTATGGTGTATCCAAGGTTTATGTAATCTTGTGTGAAATTGATAAACCGGTACGTTTCATCGTTAAAACTACCATTAAATCCGGACCCGATCACCAATTGATGGTCAACAGAAAGATCGTCCAGGTCAAACCATCTGGTAGCATCTCCTTCAAAATCACCATTTGGAGAATACAAAATATCTTCTCCCTCCACCCGAATCAAGCCACAGGGGGTTTCCAGAAATCGAAGTGGTACAAAACTACTGGAGGCAAAAATAGTTTGTTGAGTAAGCGCTTGGTCATAACTGGCTATTTTCAATCTGGGAATGTTAGGGGTTGAACCGGAAGCAGTGGTTTGGGTGTATAACACAGTCACCCCACCATCTGCGCGTGGTATTATTTGGTATAAAGAATCCCCTGCAATATAAGTTGGCGAGGAAGCATTGCTTTTCGCAAAAACGGTGACGGCATCCTGAAATACCATATCCGAACTCAACTTTACGAGATACAACGAATCGCTGTCGAAAGGCGGCCAGGAGGGGGAGTAGTGTTTTTCGATGCCGCCGAGTACGATGGTGCCGTCGTTCAATTCTGTAGCTTGTGTGAGTGCCGGGTAGTCGTCGAGTACCGATTGGGGGATGGTCTTTTGCCATTCGATGGTGCCACTGGCAAGTTTTTTGATCAGTTGATTGCCCTGAATGAGCACGCTGTCGGAAGCGAGCAAACCGAGGGGTGAAGAAGACAGTAAATCCCCACCGGCATTGATTACATATTTGTTGACGAACGTATTATTACCGGTTTGAGTAAGGAGATAGACGTCGTAGTTGCCATTGGTGTTTTCTGCTGCACACAATACTTCTGAATCTATGGCACTCCATGTGCTGCAAAAACCGCCTCCCGGGCCGTTGATGGTTACTGCTGCCTCATCGTCTTCATTGACGGAAGGCGGGGTGCCGTTGTTGGGGGCGGAGTCGAGGTCGGAAGGGGATTGTTGGGTGACTTGACCGTAAATGTGTTTTTCGGTATCGGTCAAATTGAAATAGTTGATCGTGATGGTCGCCGTTGTATTTGCCGCAAGGCTGCCCACCGTCCAGTCGAAAGTGGACCAGGTGTTGTAACTGCCCTGGGAAGCGGTGTAGGGATCGCTGCCCTGGATGACGACTTCACCGGCCGGTTGGGGGATGTTGACGACGATGTTGTCGGCGGTGGCATTGCCTGTGTTGTGCAGGGTGAAGGTTACGGAGAAGAAGTCGAACTGGGCCGGATCGTTGTTGGAGGCAGTAGCGGAGAGTTCGAGGTCGGGGGTCATAAGTGGGGGAGAGGAGGTTGCCAGGGTGGTTGTGAATGCCCAAAGGATTAGTACAATAAAAACCAGTAGGAATGGGGGAGTCGTACGGAAATGACATACCGTCTTCATAGTAAGTGTTGTTTAGAAGGTTTAATAAAAAAGTAAGGGTATGGGGGAGTCAATGGTAGGAAAGGGCAAGGTACGGAGAAATGAGGGGAAAACAAAATGATTGATCTCGCGACTACTACAATTGTCGAAAATAAGAGTGTGGTGAATAGGCTGAGGGCATTGGAGAATGGCAAAGGCCACAAAAAGACAGGCTATCGGTCATCCCTTAACCAGTTTGAGCAGTTGGCGGCTATCTCCATTGGCTAGCTCAACATGGTACAACCCCGGACTTAACCATTGGACATTGACCATTTCACCGATCGAATAATTTGTCCTTTCGACAACGACCCGTCCCAATAAATCAAAAATCCGTAGGTTCATTTTTTGAGAGATCACCCTCTCCGCTTTGATCGAAAAGGAACTGCCGACAGGGTTGGGAAAGAGGGTAAGGTTGGTTGGTTTTGCGACCGGTGGGCTATCCGAAGTTGTAATCCAACCTGTGCAGGGAAACGAAAAGTTCAAAACGGTATCCTGATAGATCATCGTGCCGTTGTCGAAAACGCGGGTTAGTTTTTGTTCCCATTCACAATGGTCGCCGATACAGGTCAGAGAGTACAAGGGGTGTACCGTTGATCCGATCCCTCTGATCCAGTCCATTTCGTAAAGAAAATCGGGAGCACTTGGGTGGGGGCGATAATGCATTGTGATGGTTTGCCGGTCAATCCCTTCATAGGTGATAATCTGTTCCTGGACGTTCCAAAAATCGGTGAGGGTGTAGGGATTAGTGCTGTTGATTTGGCAGACAAGGGTATCGCTTTCCGGGGCACCGAAATCGAACATCAGCCCTTCCGGCTGGCTGCAATCCACAGAATCGATGTGAGTGGTGCCATTCCAAAATCGCTGATTGGTTCTCATCATTACAGAGTCATTTTGGAGACGGTAATAACCGATCAGGATGCAGTTATTTTCGTTTTCATCGCAGTCGAACACTTCGATGAACTCCGTGCCACAGAGAGCGACTTTGTCCCCGTTTAGAATGATCTTTTTTTGACATTGACCGCCCCAGAAGAACCAGGTGACGTATTCCCATTTGTGGGGTTGAGTTTCATCTGGGAATACCGCTTGCGCGCAAATGGATTGGATCAGGAAAATGGTTGTTAAGAAGATTAGGTAAGGTTTGTAATTCATAGCTGTGGGTTTTGTTCGTTATACATGATTATACGAACAAAAATTTAAGACCGTTGGGTAGGGGCGGGGATTTTAGTCGGAGAACTATGCTTTCGGTAATCAGACTTTGACGAGCGAATTTTGAATGCCAATTTCAATCAGTGAAAAGTTCAGAATGCGAATTCGGTTTTTGCTATCTTTGATCCTCAATGCTTAAAGATGGACAGATTTCCTACCCTATATAGCGCACGATTGATCTTACGAAAAATTCAGATAGAGGACGTCCCATCTCTGGTCAAATACGCCAATAACAAAACCATCTCCGACCACATCGTCAATATCCCCTATCCCTACCGCGAGCCGGATGCCGCGTTTAGAATTCGATTTGTGGTGGATGGCTTCAAAAAGAAAACCCACTACGCTTTTGCCATCATTTTGAATGAAACCGGGGAAATGATCGGAGAGGTCAGCCTTCATTTTCAGGACAAACACCAGCCCCACGCCCAATTAGGCTATTGGGTAGGAGAACCCTTCTGGAACAAAGGCATCGCCACGGAGGCTGCCAGGGCTGTTTTGGATTTTGGGTTCAACCAACTCAACCTCGACCTGATCTTCGCTGACTGCCACCCGACAAATACGGCTTCCGAATCGGTGATGTTGAAACTCGGGATGGTGAAACATCGGACGGATAGTAAACTGCTGCTTTATAAACTCACTAAAGAGGAGAACAAAAAGGGGGAGAACTTATTCATCTGATCCTAAAGCTACTCCACAAAATATTCGCTACCGGAATTATTGCCGACATAACAATACGATTTCAAAATGCATTTGTACAACTATCATACTCTTTTAGACTTGCAATACTCTTCAAGCGAGTACTAAATGTAAAATTAGTACGATGTCATTTGTGCTCCTCGCTTTTCTCCTACAAAATTATATTTGCTTTCTCCTGGCCTTTGGTCGACTTCGTCTGAAGACAGGTTCAATTTATCGACCTTCCTGACGACCCCGACATTCGCCGGGGCAAGCTCTCTGGTGGTTGGTGGACAGAGTTTTTATGCTGGGTTTATTCACGGGACAGGCTGTGCCGACCGCAGGAAAACTTAGTTATTGCAGGCAGGCTTTTCTTTATTCAACTTGAAAACAATTGATTTAGCCTTTGATGATTATAAAGCTTTTTTTTGACCGGTCAATCAACTCACTCCTTATCTTTTTCGTTTCTTCTTTGTCAACTGAACTTTCCAACTCTTCCAAAGTATGCCCCGTGTGTTTTCTAAGCATTTCTATGTAATAGATTATGATTTCATGTTTTCTATCGCTACTCGCCAATCCCACAAATCTTGACATCATGTACTCATTTTCCAGATAATATCCCTTATCCTGTAAAAACAAGAACTTAAAAACCCTTGGCGAACGAACAGAAATAACAAAACCCATCTCCTTGCATATCGCCAGACACTCAATCTCAGGAACCATAAACCTACTAACCTCACCTGCTATTTATTGATAAAAATCAGCGCAATCTCTGACGAAAATTGCTTCTATAAATACCCATTAAACCGAATTTGCAGAAAACCTGGGAATGAATACCATATGTATCTTAGCAAAGTACATTGGATCAATTCTATCATTGAAGAAATTATACATAAAATCACTACCATGAATTCCACAACCAGAGCATTAGTAGCCCTTGACTTCAGTGAATGGGACGATCACCTTTTATACTCGGCGAGGGGTAAATATGTGATTATTAAAAATTAAATTTGATGTAGTCATCGAAAAAATAACTTCTTGAAAAACAATGAATAAAACTTTGATTGATGTAGTTTTTCTAAAAGTGTTAAAATCACTTTTTTATCCCGTTTGCAGTATAACTTATACTCATTTGATCTCACAAGTACTTCATTTGGATAAAATTTACTTTGTTCATGTTATCCCCGATTTCTTTTTTTCAAAAAGTGCAGAGTTGACTGCTCAGAACACGCCGCAGGTAGCAGTACCGTTGAATGAACGTATTCAGGCAGGCGTACAAGAAAAGGTGATCAATGAGTTTGGCTCTGGTGACAAAGGCAAAGAACTTATCGTAGAGGTTCTCGAAGGAACTCCTTACCAAAAAATATTGCAATGGACCAGCTTGAAGCAAGTAGAACTGCTTATCACAGGTCACAAAAAGAAAAGCGAAGGTAGTGGACTTACTGCTCGTCGCATTGCCCGCCATACGTACTGCAACGTATTGTTTGTTACGGAAAATGCTAATCCGACTATTAGCCGAATTTTAGTACCCCTCGATTATTCACAAGATTCAGCAAAGGCACTCAGAACGGCTTTGTATTTTAAAAGCCGTGTTCCCGAGGTAGAAATAGTAGCTGTAAATGTAGTTCGTTTTTTACCAACGGATTATTATTTTGGATTAGATCACAATCCCGTTTACAGAAAAGCATTTATTAATGAGACGAAAAAAGGGTACAAGACCTTTTTAGATAAATACAATTTTCCGGAAGAAGATATTCAAATCGTTTTCCTGGAAGATAGTTTTAACAACATAGCTCGTCACCTTAATGAATATACCAATGAAGAAAATTTCGATCTGGTGATTATGGGAGCGCAAGGACATAGTGCTTTTCACAATTTTTTGTACGGAAGTGTAACGGAGCGTTTTGTAGATCTTTGCGATGAGACTCCTGTTTTGGTTGTTAGATAATAACTTAGTGGACATTAACCCCAACTTCAATAGAATAATTTGGTCTGTACTAATATTGATACTTTATCTATACGGGTAAGTAATTGATCAAAAATAATGATAAGTTATGACTCAAGCTATTTATTAAATCTTAGTAAACCACCTCCTCTGGGTGGTGGTGGTTTATTTTCATCAAGACGCCCTCTGTAACGCTTCCCATCAACATCAAATGGACTTGCATAGATTGTTTGGGGTCTTTACCTATCACAATCATATCGGCTTTGATTTCACCCCCTACTTCACTTACTTTCTCCAATGTTACTCTTGGATACTATTGCATTCCAACAACATTTTTACGATAAGGGAAGGATGCGAAAGATGCTGGAAGAAGTTCCCATACACATTGTACTCAATGAAAAAACTCCCTTGCTTGGTGCCGCGTATTATGGGCTTTACGCCAAATCAGAAGATAAGAGAATGGTCACCTACAAAAGAAGAACCGACCGACATACATTCCGATAGGGGTCGATTCTTTCTATGCTTTGCCTGGAGTCGTCTTCCAATCGATGGTCTATTTTTCAGGTATACTTACAACGGAGTTATCTGCTCCAAAAGGACCAGCGACATAGGCATCTGCCTGCCAATCATTTTCCCATGATTCCTGGTCTATCGCATACCTGAATTGGTAGTCGTGACCTTTATCCAGTTCTACAGAAGCAGAGTAGCTTCCATTTTTCAGTTTCATGGGAATTCCCTGCTCCCAGGACCATTCGTTAAAGTCACCTAATACGCGAACTTCACTGGCTCCGTTAGCCGCTTCTTCAGGCAAGCTAAAAGTAACCTTGCAAATAGGTTTTGATTTAGAAAATTGCTTTTTTAAACTCATAATATTTGTTTTTGATTGGTGAATAAAAAGTGATTTTGATGGTAGTCTATAAAATTGTAAGTGGCGTACGTTGTAATAGCTCGTTAAAGAAATCGAGTTTGAGTTGGTTGATTTTTCTTCTGAATGATTTGAATTTTTGGTCGAGTTCCTGCATTTCATCAGCTTGTTTGCTTACGGTAGCAAAACAATTTGAAGGAGAGATTCTCAACTGTACATGAAGTGACTGAAGGGCTTTGTGATGCTTTGGCATTTGCAGCTCTATGGCTTTTCGCAAACGATAAAAAGGCACTCTCTTTTCTCTTGTGTTAAGGCCATGTAGATTGGCTATTTTTTTCAATGTTTGATATTCTTTTAGCCAAAAGCGCAGTTCGTCTTCCCAATTCTCAAGTGTTCTCTGCAATTGGCGGCATATCTTCGCAATCTTTTTATCGTCTTTTTCCCGGTTAAAAAAGAGTGGCATTTGGAGTTGTTGTTTTTGTACCAGTATTTTTTTGGTAGGAATCATAGTCAGTCGTTTTTAAAGATAAACATTTCAAAAATGTCGCTTTGTTACTATTATTCTTTTGCAAAGGTATCATTGTGCCAGCTATAAGCGCAACGTTTTTCATCATCTTTGCCGATGAGTTTCATCAGTAGAACGCTTGATTCTTATTTCATTATTTTCTTCCAATATACCGTCCAAAAGTTCGGACTTTTTTCACTGCTGCTGCCACATTCGATGTGGTTTGTTCTGTCTCCTCCTCATTGGGACGCATCAGTCGCCCCAAAAAAGGAGAACGACACTCAGGACAATTAGCAATATCTTTCTTTTTTTCATGGCGCCTGAATTTTCTTTTGTCTAGAGATGCGCTTTGCCTGTCATTATCAGCAATGGAATATCGGAATAAGTAGCCATTTTTTTTGTGGTACTTTTGCGAAATAATTTTTCCCAAAAACTGTGGCGGGGTTGGTACATGACCAGCAAATCAATGAGATATGTTTTGACGAAGCCATTGAGATCTGGAATAAACCACCTCTCTTGCTAATCAGGTATTGGAAGTACAAGCAATGGTACGGGCGAACTAAAAGTTTCTTTACGAATGGCAGAGCGATGAAACAATCGTTCCCAAAAGCTACGCTCTCTCCTAAGCATACACAAAAGGTCGGCTCCTACCTCGTCTATAAAATAGTTGATTCCCTCATTGACATTGTTGTGCCTCACACTGTAAGTTTGGTGAGGGATTCGGCCCAGGGTTTCCCCTATTCCGCAATCTATTGCTTCCATTGGGTTTGATCTGTCCACATGAAGTATTTCAATACGACTCTTGTATTCTTTTGCCAGATTCTTCAAAGGAATCAATGGCGAATCGTCTGCTACCACTTCCTCATCTACCGCCAATACTATACGCTTGAAAGGCCGGTATGAATGCCCGGACGGCACCACCAAAACGGGAATAGTACTACGCTGAACAACTCCCGAAGCATTGCTCCCTAAAAATACCTCTTTTAGTCCGCTGGCCCCCTGGGTCCCCATAACGATCAGATCAGCATCGACCCTTTTGGCGTAAGCTCCAATCATTTCTATTGTTGATCCTTCCAATGCTTTTATTGTCAAAGTAGTGTGATGAAACAAACTGTTTTCAACAGCTTGCTTCGTTTTTTCCAATCCCCCCTTTGCATCGTCAAGTAAATACTTTCGAACACTCACCAAGGTACCCGTCGAACTGATGACTTCAAAAGCATGAACCAAGTGAATCGTACTGTCAAAGTGGTTGGCTATGTTGATTGCATATTGAAGGGCATTGTTGGCATTGGGCGAAAAATCGGTTGGAACAACAATATTTTTCATTTTATTAAATTTTCAATGTGTCAATGAAGGCTTGCTTGGTTGCTCTACAAAGTTAGCTGAACAATTGCCGACCATCAATGATTCAAATCACCTATCCAGTTGACTAAAATCTTTTAAAAAAATGAAAACCATCAGTGCATCGCTGTATGGGCTACAATAAATTTGCACTGTATTTGATTTGTTAACCAAAAATTTAAAATCGCATGAAACCCTCCAAAAAAAGCAATGGCAATACTGCTCTGGTTCCTCTGATGAACAATTTATTTGACCGATTTTGGAACGCCGACCCCTTTTTCACCGAAGACTTTTTTCAGTTGCGCAATCGCTGGCTGCCTGCCGTTAACATCAAAGACAGTGAAAACACCTATGAAATTGATGTAGCTGCACCGGGCTTTACCAAAAAAGATTTCGATGTGGAAATTGAAAACGGTATGCTTTGTATCACAGCACAAAAAGAAGAAAGCAAGGAAGAAAAAGATGCCAATTACACCCGAAAAGAATTCAGCTACAATTCGTTTAAACGTTCTTTTTCTTTGCCTGACAATGCAGACCCAAAAAATGTTGACGCAAAATATGCCGATGGTGTGTTGAAATTGACACTCAAAAAAGTAAAGACTAAAACACCCGCTGCTAAAAAAATTGCAGTCAAGTAACTGGATGAGGAAGATTCAGCTTGTGTTCCCTGCCTACCCGTTGAAATGGTGCGTACGGGCGTGCGTTTTGCCATGATGGGGAGTGTAGGGAACATGATGCAATGTCATCCACAACAAAGCCATCGGAAGATACGGCTGACCCTACTGGGGAATATGTACCGTAAAAGTCGTTCCCTCTCCCACCTTACTGGTAAAATTGATTTGTCCATCCATGAGTTGGAGATATTGTTTTACAATGGTCAGCCCCAGCCCCGTACCCTGTATGGTAGTAACATTGGTGGCCCGGAAAAATCGCGTGAACATATTTTTTTGGTCTTCTTCCGGAATCCCTATTCCCCGGTCTTTTACCTGAATAGAAAGTATATCGTTATTTTTTTCAAAAATCAAATCCACCTGCTCACCTTCTGGCGAATATTTAATGGCATTCGATAATAAGTTCACCAGGATATTTCTAAACATATAGGAATCAGAGTGAATGGTTGAAAGACCACTTTTTACGATGCGAATCTGCTGATCATTCCTGGTTAGCATACGTACTTCGTCTAATAAATCTTCCAGGAACTCCTCCAGTATAATAGTTTGTGGCTGATAGGCAATTTTTTCGGATTCCAACTTATCCAGCGACAGAAAATCATTGAGAATCGCCGTTAGATTGTGAACAGAAGTAACGATTCTCCCAATGTGTTTTTCCCGTTTGTTCTGTTGATCGGTATCGGTGTATCTTTTAATCAGCATAGCTGAGGAGAGAATACCACTGAGCGGTGTCCGGAATTCATGAGAGGCCATAGCAACAAAGCGGGATTTTAATTCGCCCAGTTCCCGTTCTTTTTTTAGGGCTTTCTTTAGTTTTTGCTCGCTACGGGTCAACTTCAGTGTTCTTTCTTTTACCAAACCTTCCAGGTCTGCGGTATAATTGTTTAATTTCTTTTCAACTTCTCTTTGTTTGGTAATATCTATACCAGAACTGATCGTAGCCAATGGCTTTCCCTCCTCATCTATTAATAAACGATTGTACCATTGAACCAGGTAGCACTTTCCATCCCCTGACTGAATTTCATTTTCAAAATGTTCAATATTTTTTACTTTTTGCCGCACTATATTATAAAAGAATTTTCGAACCAGAGGCCGGGACTTTTCAGGAATGAAGTTGTCGAACCAGTTTTTTCCAATCAGGTTTTCAACTGGATATCCGAGCAATTTAGCTCCTTCCTCGTTGATCAGTTTTATCTTCTCGTCAATATCAATGATGACGATAGCACTACCTGCCATATTCAGATAGGTTTGAGCCGTTTCCTTTTCTTTGAGCAATAGATGTTCTTGCTTTACTTTTTGGGTCACATCCTGGATGGAACCAAATATTCGGATCAATTCTCCTTTCGCGTCCAGCTCCACTTTACGGGCTCCTTCCAAGTACCGGATGCCTCTTTTAGGGCAAATGATGCGATAGCCATAATTCAGCGGTTTTTTTTCTTTTAAAATCCATTTCATTTTTTCCTTAGCCATTGCTCTGTCATCGGGGTGTATCCGCTCGTTGAATTTTTCCTTTGTTATTTGGAATGACTGTGGCTCATAGCCAAAAACGCGATACAATTCATCCGACCAGCTAATAGTTCCGGTTGTCAAATCCCATTCATAGCTTCCAATTTGAGCCAAAGACTGCGCCTCAGCAAGTCTCTCTGTTTTCCGTTTTAATTCCTGTAAGGTTGTATGATGTTGTATGGTGTATCGAATAGTACGGTCCAATAATTCGGCAGTCAGGTTCATTTTGGTTAAAAAATCATCGGCTCCCGCTTCCAGCGCTTTTTGGTCCAGATCTCTGTCTTCATATCCGGTAAATAATATAAAGGGCGTCTCCTTTTTAGTGGGTTCTCCTTTTTTGAATAAGGCCAGGCCCTTGTCTTTACCCAGCCCATGATCGACCAAAAAAACATCGTATTCATTTTGTTCAATTTTTCTACGCCCTTCCTCTAATGAGGATGCCCAATCTAACCGATATCTATCACCTGGTATATCCGACAATAAGTCTTTCGTTATGAGGTAGTCTTCCTCATCATCTTCTATCAGCAGAATTCTAATCGGGTTCATATGCTTGTATCATTTAAAGATCAATCATCGTTTCACTGTCGGGTTGATTTATGGCCAGCTGTACTATAAAAGTTGCACCTTCCCCTGGCTCACTTGTAGCATCAATTGCTCCCCGGTGTCTGTCAGCAATGCGCTTGCATATTGCCAGCCCCATACCGGAGCCTTCGTATTTTCTTCCTTCCAGCCTTTGAAATACCTGAAAAATATGTTCCTTGTATTTTTCATCAAATCCAATACCATTATCTCTTATAGCAATTTCCACATAGGGTTCGGCCGGCAGGACTGGCGCGGGTGGAGGAATATGAACTTGCCTTCCCGAAATGACGATATGAGGGGGCACATTTTTTTTTCTGAACTTGATGGCATTCAAAATCAGGTTGTGAAAGAGCTGCCCCATTTGAGTGGGATCGGCTTCTATTTGGGGTAAGTCTTCTATCTCAATCCGGGCATTACTTTGTTCAATGCTGACTTCCAGATCGGAAAGCACCCCTGCTATAACATCATTCAGATCAATTTTTTCAAAGGGTTTTCCATGCGTTTTGGCTCTTGAAAACGCCAGGAGATTGGAGATCAGCTTTTGCATTCTTTCAGTGGTATGAAGTATTCGGTTGAGGTAGTCCACCCCTTTTTCTGAAAGCTGATCTGCTTCTTTGTCCTTTAATCGCCCGGCATAGGTATGTATTTTTCGAAGGGGTTCCTGGAGGTCGTGAGAAGAAGAATAGGCAAAGTCCTGCAACTCCTGATTGCTTCTTTCCAGGCGTTGAGCGGTTTGTTTTAGTTCATCCTGTATTTTTTTTTGCCGGCTGATGTCATTTATAAAAGCAACTACCAGGGCTTGTTTTTCTACCCTTATAGCATTCAGGCTTACCTCTATAGGAAAGGTAGTACCGTCCTTTCGTTTCCCCGATAGACTCCGACCCTGCCCCATTAAACGAGGCGTGGGGCTCTGAAGATACTGCTGCCGCAAAACAATGTGTTCTTTTTGATGGGCATCCGGCACCAGTAATTCTACTCTTTGACCAATGAGTTGGCTGGTGTTATAATCGAAGAGTTGGCCAGCCCTTGGATTGGCTTGGGTAATTCTCCCCGTTTCATTCACCACCAGAATGCCTAGTGTGCTTGTGCTGAATATATGTTCAAATAAAGATAGGTTATTCATTACAATCAGTTGTAGTTTATTTGTTGCAGTATTTCAAACGCGCTGAGTATAAGACAGACCATCCTTTTTAGTAAAGCCTCAGGCAAGCCTTGGGCTACAAGTTAGAACATAAAAAAATCATTGCCATTGACAAACCTCATTAACTGTTTTGATGATTATCAATGTTTTGTTTACCCATTCATTGGAATCTTGCAAAGTATAATATTTGGAGTATAATTGACATACCCCTACCCGACAAATTACTCCTATCGCGAAAATTAATAAATTATGAAGAATAATTCGCTACCAAATAGCTCAAAGGATAAGGAGGAGGGCAGTAAATTTTATCAGTCACTTGGTTATTTGTTTTACGCTGTGGCTGCCGCCGATAAGACGGTCAAACCAAAGGAAGTAGAAACCCTGATTCAAATCATCAAAACAGATTGGCTTCCAGTTGCAAATACCGAAAGTAGCATCACAAAAGAAACTGTCCTTCAAATTCAGGTCGCCTTTGATCGATTGACCAAAGAAGCAGCAGATTCGAAAGGGGCTATGGCCGTTTTTCGGTCATTCAAAGAAAAACACGAAAATATCTTTACCCAGGAAGTAAAAACACGAATCTGGAAGACCGTTAATTCCATCGCAGAGGCAGTAGCCGGAAAAAATAAATCGGAGTTGGTACTTCTTAGCCAATTGAGCATATTATTAAAATCTAAGCCAGAATGAGATCATATTGAATTATAAAAGTAAAATCTTCGTTAAGCTATCTGTTACTTTCGGCTGGGTTATCACTTAACTCCTAAACATGAGAAAAGTCATTCTTTTCTGTGACTAACGTCATTTATACTCTCCTCCAAAGCGAGCTAAATTTAGCTTTTATTGTATTAAACAAAAATCAAATCCAATGTCATTCAACCTTCAGCAGTATGGTATCGACACCAAACAAATTCACAGAAACAGTAGTGTTCCGGTATTGTATGAAATTGCCTTGCATTCCGAAAAAGGAACTGCCATCTCAGATATAGGCGCACTGCTTGTTTATTCTGGTGAAAAAACCGGAAGAAGTCCAAAGGATAAAAGAGTGGTTCGCCATCCCGATTCTGAAAATAATATAGACTGGGGTGAGATCAACATTGAATTGGACGAACATGTTTTTATGATCAATCGCGAACGTGCCATTGATTACCTCAATACGCGGGACCAACTTTTTGTTGTTGATGCTTTCGCCGGATGGGATACCGATTATCGAATCAAGGTACGGGTTATTTGCACAAGGGCTTATCATGCATTATTTATGCAAAATATGCTGATTATGCCGTCAAAAGAAGAACTCGCCGACTTTGGACAACCGGATTATGTCATCTTCAATGGAGGGGCCTTTCCGGCAAACCGATACACTTCAAAGATGACTTCTAAAACGAGTATTGACGTAAATCTCGAAAAAAAGGAGATCGTCATATTGGGTACAGAGTATGCCGGTGAAATGAAAAAGGGAATCTTTTCTGTTATGAATTATCTCATGCCATTGTCGGATGTATTGCCCATGCACTGTTCAGCTAATGTGGGAGAAGGGGATAATGTTTCTGTTTTGTTTGGTCTGTCCGGAACGGGAAAAACAACCTTGAGCGCCGATCCGAAAAGAAAATTGATTGGCGACGACGAACATTGTTGGACAGACAACGGGATATTCAACATTGAAGGCGGTTGCTATGCTAAAGCCATTGACCTTTCCGCAGAAAAAGAACCGGATATCTACAACGCCATTCGCTATGGTACAGTGCTTGAAAATGTAATATATGACAAAACAACAAGAAAAGTGGATTACAGCGATGTATCCATAACACAAAACACACGAGCTTCATACCCCATTCAATACATCGACAATGTACAGATTCCCTGTATAGCAGGGCATCCCAATCATGTTATATTTCTCACTTGTGATGCCTTTGGTATATTGCCACCGGTCAGCCGGCTGAGCCCCGAACAAGCCAGCTATCATTTCATCTCCGGATACACGGCGAAGGTAGCCGGTACAGAAATGGGGGTTACCGAACCTCAAGCCACTTTCTCAGCCTGCTTTGGTGCCGCTTTTATGATGTGGCATCCCAATAAATACGCAACAATACTGGCGGAAAAAATTAAAAAACATAACGCGACGGCCTGGTTGGTCAATACCGGATGGACCGGCGGTGCTTACGGCGTTGGGTCAAGGATAAAATTGAGCTATACGCGTGCTATTATCGACGCCATTCACAACAATGATTTTGCAGACGCAGATACAATAATCGACCCTCAGTTTGGATTTGAAATACCAACCAGTTGCCCGGGAGTTCCTTCGGATATTTTACTACCGAAAAACACCTGGAAGGATAAAGAAAAGTACGATGAGGTAAAACAAAAACTCATCGGATTGTTTCAGAAAAATTTCAAGCAATTTGAAGCGAAGGTCAACCCTGAAATAGTAAATGCCGGCCCGAAAATGGAATCGACGGTTGGCTAAATCCATCATGGTTTGGCTAATGCCTAAAACACTACTCCTGACTGTATGCCGGGTTGGGAGTAGTGTTTTTTGTGGAAGCCTATTTTGGAAATAGGTGTATGAACCCCTCTTTTTGCTCAAATACAGGAATATGATTCGGTTATATCTGCAAAACAGCGGCAGTTCTTTGAAAAACATCGCATTCTTCAAAGATCAGTCGTTGTCGCAAAATTTCATCAAATTGCAGGTAGGTTGGGGATAGCAATATCTGTTCCTGATCTTCGGTAGAAATATCTTTAACCGGCGTAATTTTTTTCAACTGCTTCAAGTCATCCGGCATCTCGGCAACGGACAATCGAAGATTGAGATCCAAATCCAGGCTCAATATCATTACTTCCCATTTCTCGTCTGTGATTTTCTTGTTGAGTACCAGATGCCCTTTATGATATTTCAATATCTCGCCGGGCCCCATGTCAAACAAGGTATCTCGAAGCACCACGTTGCCATATACCATGCTGTCTGTCACCGTTACAGGTATAGGTTCCGGCCAATCCGGGACCACCATCTGATCGCCAATCAGATCCACACCATCTGCCTCTTGTATTTCTTGCGGTGAAATAGAAAAGGAATACGCTTTTTCTTTGTAAATCATTCTACCTTTCACATGGACGAGGGCACTATCCGATTCACATAAAAAAGTACCCCGATAGATCATATCAATGAATTGACCCGGGTTTATCCCTTCGGGTTGGGGACCCATAAAAACAACTGGGGGCTCTGTGCAGGAAAACTGCAACAACACCAATAATCCAACTAAAGCAACTATTTTTTTCATGAGTAAGAATTTAAAAGTTGGGCCATAATTTAATCAACAGTTTGTACTGATGATTATCAATCTCATGCTATTTGTTTTCTGCTTCCTTAATTACGTTTTTGAATTTGTCAGGTGCAACTCGTTTTTTTGCGTGGATAAACAGTAAAGGGATATCGGATCGAAGCACCAGTTCTTTGGATATACTTTTAAACAACAATGAAGCGATGAAAGATTGATTGTCGGGAACGACGATAAGCAGATCAGCACCAAAGTTATAGGCATTTGCCAGCAAGGATTGAGAAATTTTCTTATCGTGAATGGTCTCTATTTCAAAACCAAATAAGGACTTGTCTTTTTCTACCAATTCTTCTATTATCAGTTCTTTTTCTTCTTCAAAATTATTTTCTTCTCCAGACTGAACATGAAGAAATTTGATAAAAGCCTGATAGGGTTTATTCCACTCTTTTATTTGTTGGATAAATTGCCGGTTTTTGAAATGGTAATCGCTTGCGACAATAACTTTTTCGAACTTTTTATAACTCGCGTAACGCGGTACCAAATAAATCGGCAGATGAAGTGCCTTTACCAAACTCAATGAAAAAGTACCCATCCATCTGTCAATAAGATCGTACTTATCGCGAGTACCCAATACCATTCCCTCTATCTCTTTCTGTTCTATAAAATCTCTGATCAATGGTATGGCTGGCTCCCCTTCTATCAATGTAACTTCAATCCTTTCGGGGAGCGTTGTCTCGCTAAGTTCATAGATAATTTGTTTTTCCAATTCCTCTTTTAAGACTTCTTTTTTAGACTTATCATTTGCAAAGTCAGTTGTCCTCCAACTAACACGGGTTGTCCCCCCCGACAAGACATGAACCACATATAACTCACTTTCAGGAAACAAGGAATAGGCGAACTTAAATGCATTGATGGCTACATCCGTAAAATCCATCAGAATAATAATTTTTTTCATGCTTTTCTTTTTTCAAGGTTATACAAAACGTATGGCTACAATAGAATTAAATACAGCTATGAAATTATTGGTCAATAACCATGAATTTCAGTTTTAACACAATGACAAGTATTAATGATGGTGATGACGTTTATCAATTTAAAAAATGCTGTATGCAACTATATTGCAACCACGCAACAAAGCAGTTGAATAAATACACTTATCCATGCTATCAAAAGTTGACAATGCCCACAGCCTGCCGGTAGAAGAGCTTATCAGGTTGCTCAAAACGAATAGTACTCATGGCTTGCATCCGAAAGAAGTCCAAAAACGGCTTCGACAGCTAGGACCAAATGTGTTGGCATTGCACAAACGCAAGAGTTTGCTGCGCATATTTATCAACCAGTTTACCAGTCCTTTAGTATGGATTTTGGCCTTTGCGGCCCTCCTTGCCTTTGTGGTTGGAGAATGGGTGGAGGGAATAGCCATTGGGGTTGTACTCTTACTCAATGCCATTATCGGATATATTATGGAGAGGCAGGCTATCCGGTCAATGGAAGCCCTGCGAAATTTATCGGAAGTAAATGCGGTGGTCATACGCAAAGGAACAAAGCAAACGGTCAAAGCCTCTACACTTACGATTGGCGATATTTTGTATGTAGAATCCGGGGATGTCGTAACGGCAGACTGTCGGCTTATCGAACAAAACAACCTGGGGGTCAAAGAGGCGGCACTAACCGGAGAGTCCATGCCTGTTCACAAACATGTTGCAGCCATTGACCCCCTAACACCACAAATACAAAGAAGCAACTTGCTTTTCAAAGGCACCCTCATCAGCCGGGGCAATGCCAGGGCAGTGGTTACTTCTATTGGGACTCATACCGCTTTAGGAAAAATTGCCCAGTTGACAGATAGTGCCGAGGGAAAGGTGACTCCCCTGGAGAAAAAGTTGAAAAAACTCAGTCAGAAATTAATAGGACTGACGTTGATTTTAGCGGTTATCATATTCCTTTTTGGTACGCTAAACGGACGCTCTCTTTTTCTCATGTTCGAAACTGCCATCGCACTGGCCATCGCAGCTATCCCGGAAGGGCTGCCCATCGTTGCTACTATTGCACTGGCACATGGGATGGTACGCCTGTCCAGAAAAAGAGTCATAGTAAAACAATTAAGTGCTGTAGAAACCCTGGGTGAAACCCAGGTGATTTTCACCGATAAAACGGGTACCCTTACAGAAAACCGGATGACAGTAGAACGCTTGATTTTGGCAAACGACGATTTAGAAGTCGTTTCGATAGATCAACTAAATAAAGGTGATACACGGCTGGAGCACTTTCTCAATGTCGCAGTTCTTTGCAATAATGCCAGTATTGGAGCTGAAAAACAAACTACCGGCGACCCGGTAGAAGTAGCACTGCTGGAATTTGCTGATCGACTCCAAATATCCATAGATGACATCCGAAATCAATATCCCCGGATAAAAGAGATTCCTTTCGATGCCAGCACTAAGATGATGGGAACCCTGCATCAAATGTACAACGGCCAGTATTTGGTTTGTATTAAAGGAGCTCTGGAAGTATTGTTGCGCGAATCCGATTTTACCTGCAACCACAACGACTGTAGCACTCCGGGAGTAGCTAAAAAACAGTGGATGAAAAAATCGAATGAACTGGCTGCTAAAGGGTTTCGCATTTTAGCCTTTGGATACAGTGTAATTGATACGCCCACAGAAGATTTTTTTCATCACCTCAACTTTATTGGCTGTGCAGCCTTTCTCGATCCGCCTCGGTCTGATGTTTTTGAGGCTATTCAGAAATGCAAAAATGCGGGAATCAAAGTAGTGATGGTCACCGGCGATCATCCGGAAACTGCCAAAAATATTGCTGAACAAGTAGCGTTGCACCAAAGCAATACGCCCATAGTCAGGCATGCCGACCAACTTCCGGGTCTTGTAAACGCTCCTGACCAATTGTTTGCCGTAGATGTGTTTGCCAGGGTCAATCCAGAGCAAAAGCTCCAACTCGTAGAGGCCTACCAAAATGAAGGATGGGTAACTGCTATGACCGGCGACGGCGTCAACGATGCACCTGCTTTGAAAAAATCAGACATTGGTATCGCTATGGGTATTCGTGGGACAGAAGCAGCAAAGGAAAGCGCAGACCTCATACTCAAAGACGATGCACTGCATTCGATTGTGGAAGCCATCCGGCAAGGACGAGGGATATATGAGAATATTCGTTATTTTGTAATTTTCTTGTTATCATCTAATTTGAGCGAACTCCTTGTTGTGACAGCTATGTCCGTCACCAACTTTGCTTTGCCATTGTTGCCGTTGCAAATACTTTTTTTGAATATGCTTACCGATGTTTTCCCAGCTCTTGCTTTAGGTGTGAACCGGGAAAGTAATCAGGTAATGGACCGCCCACCCCGCAATCCGAAAGTGTCTGTTATTCCGCCAAAAATATGGCGCATCATCGGCGCTTATGCCCTGGCTATCAGCATACCGGTATTTGGCATCAGCCTGTTTAATCACTTTTATCTGCAAGTTGACGAGGTGGTGAATAATAACATGGTGTTTTACACACTTACCCTGGCTCAGTTGTGGCATGTATTCAACCTTCCTGGCTCCAAGCGATCCTTCTGGAAGAATGAAGTGACCACCAATCCATATATCTGGTGGGCCATTTTGCTGTGTATCCTTACGGTGGCAGGAGCCTACTGGATCACTCCCGTAAACACCGTGCTGGGATTGACTGTCATCAGCCCCGAACAAATGGGGATTGTTTTTTTATTTAGCTGGATACCCGTCCTGCTGATTCAGGGAACGCGGAAGCTATTTGCGATGGAACATTGATAAGGGTTGATTTTCATGTTTACAGCTTCTTAGATAAATATTACGTGTGTTCCCTCTCCCTCGGCACGCCCATAAAAATCACCTACGGTCAGGACGCCATCTATGTCTTCAATTAGTTTATCTTCTGTCAGATCGAACATATCCATAGCCAGTTTACAAGCCCAAAGTTTGGTTCCGGAAGCAGTGAGAATTTCCAGAAATTCGCCAACTGGTGGGATATCCAGCTTTTCAATTTTCGATTTCATCATTTTGGTGGCAATAGCTTCCATCCCAGGCAATCCCCCCAGCATGGTTGGGATATGCATAGCCGGATTGCCGACAGTAGCTACATGCAGGTCATCCAGTTTTGCTTTTTGGATGGCTTCCAAGCCAAAAAAGGTGAAGAATATTTCCGATTCTATGCCTTCCATCCGGGCACCGTTGGCCAGGATAAAGCAAGCATACACATTATCTAAAGTGGCTTTAGATAATATAAGCATCATTTTTTTTACAGCCTTGTTTTCTTTCATAATGTTACATTTTCAGATACAACTTACCGGTTTGGGAATACCAGCAATCTTACTGGCTTTTTTAAGCGGTCCATCGGGAAACAATTGGTAAAATTCTTTAATGCTCACAATACCGCTTTTACCTATTTTACGAATGGTTAGGGGTACCTCATTTCTGCATTGCGTCTGAAGATAATCAATGACCTCCCAGTGTTTATCCGTCATTTCGATTCCTTCTTCTGCAGCTATTTCCAAACCGACCTCCCGATTCCATTGGTTCAGATCAGTCAGATATCCTTCGTCATTGCAATAGACGCAAATACCTGCATAAGTTTTTTCCATCATGCGATTTTAGTTTTATTAGAGATTAGAAATCATTCTTCAATATCCTTTCCGGCTGTGCTCATCACGGCCGACACAAAGGGGATGTGTTTTCCTTTCAACAACAGGTTCCAGTAGATCCACCGGAAGGCCAGTTTGCCCATATGATTCATATGGGTTTCTTTCAACAATTGCAGTGGCCCAATACCCGGCAGGGGGAAAGTACCCGTGGTTGGCTCGTGGGTATAGTTGAAGTCAATCAACAGTGCTTTTCCGTGACCCGTCTCCACAAAGCAATTGGAGTGGCCATCGAAAGTTGCCTTAAGTTCTTTACCATCGATAAAGCGGAGTATATTTTCAGTTAAGATTTCCGCTTCGAAATGAGCAACCGATCCGGCTTTGGAGGCAGGAATATTGGTGGCGTCCCCGATAGCGAAGATATTTTCTTTCACCTTCGACTGAAGTGTTGCTTTGTCGGTGGGTACAAAATTCAATTCATCCCCGATTCCGGAACGGGCTATTGACTCATCTCCCATATTGGTTGGTACGGTGACCAATAAATCGTACCCGACCTCTTTACCTCCATAGTCCAGGATTTTATAGTTGTCGGTATCCACTCTTTCGATGTTGAAATTGGGAACAATGTTAATATTCTTTTGCTCCAACAGATAAGATAATTCTTTGGCGGCCTTCGGTTTGGTAAAAGCGCCATCCATCGGTGTAACAAAAGTGATCTCCACTTTGTCTCTCATACCTTTTTCGATGAAAAAGGAGTCGGCCAAAAAGGCAAACTCAAGGGGCGCCACCGGGCATTTTATGGGCATTTCACAAATATGTACCACCAGGGCTCCTCCTTCCCATTTTCTCAATTTGTCCCGGAGATTTTTAGCACCTTCAAAGGTATAGAAATCAAAAATATCTTTTTGCCACTGGTCGCCAAGCATGCCTTCGATTTCGTGAGGAGCAATATCTGTCCCTGTAGCGATGATTAAGATGTCGTAGGGCAGTACCGTTCCATTTTCGAGAACGACTTCGTTGTTATCCTTTAGGATCCGGTCAATATTGTTTCGGACCAGGGTTACTCCATTGGGGATAAATTTATCTATGGATTTTTTGACTTGACGTGGCTTATAAATATCAAAAGGAAGGAATAAAAATCCGGGTTGATAATAATGGGTTTGTTCTTTATCCACTATAGTTATGTCCCATTGGTTTGGAGAAAGCCGTTTCCGCAAATGATTGGCCATCATAGTTCCGGAAGTACCTGCTCCTAAGATCAGTATGTTTTTCATTTGAAATCTAATTTCGTTTTGTCACTGTCACAGGCAAATGTAGCTCGGTGAATTGAAAACAAATTTGACATTCATCAACTAACCCTTTGATCTTTGTCAGTGGCAGGGATTTTCTGGAAGCTGGCTTGTACAATATACAAATTTCCGTTATTGCCATCTTTGGCCCATTCAATGTCCATTGGCATTTGATAATGGTCTTCGATCATTACCGCCCATGTAGCAAGTGTTACTATCTCTGTATCATTCAAGATGAATTGCTTTTGAAGAGATAAAGGGGTATCTACTTCTGCGGTGGTAACGTCCGGGTCGTGGTTAGAAGCAAAGGTCAACATGGATTGTTTTTTTCCCTGCTTCTTGGAAATGATACTTTGGCTGCCCTTTTTCAAATCCGGTTTGAAAACGATGTATTCATCGGGATCTACTCTGCCTTTGACCACGTTTTCTCCCAACCCCCAACTGCCCGACAATACAATTACATTCCGAGAGCCGGTATCGGGTTCCAGCGTAAATCCAACTCCGGCACAAGCCAAATCCGATCGAACCATTTGTTGCACCCCCACAGAAAGGGCCACCTCCATGTGATCGAACCCCATATCGACCCGGTATTTTATGGCCCGGTCAGAGAAGAGCGAAACAAAGCAATTTTTACAAGCTTCCAGTAGCGCATCTTCTCCCTTGATGTTGAGGAAGCTCTCCTGTTGCCCGGCAAAGCTGGCTTCCGGCAAATCCTCTGCTGTGGCACTACTTCGGACAGCAACAGAACAGTCTTCTCCACAATACTCCATCAATTCGTTGTAAGCGGCTATGAGTTGTACCTGTACTTTATAAGAAAAATCCCCGGTTCTCATCAGTGTCCTGGCTTTGGTACCGATTTCCGGAAGGTTAGAGAAATGCAGCGTATCCAGTTCCTCCAAAATCATAGACAGCTTTCTTTCTATATAGTTTTCTTTTAGAAAATTCCGATAAACTTCAACTGTTGTAGCAAAACCATTTGGAATATTTATTCCTTTTGGGGAAAGTTCTTGAAACAACTCTCCCAAAGAAGCATTTTTCCCGCCTACTTTGGCAATATCTCCTAAACCAATTTCATTGAAAAACAATATATTTTCTTTCATAATGTCAGAACTATATGCATGAAACTGCTGTATTTGATCACCTCAAATGAGCATTAAGATATATCAATACAAACGATATGTAAAGCTAAGTATATATACCTGCTATGAAGTTGCCATATATCACTTTTTTGGATGATTATTATCTGTGTCGCAGACTTGCTATATTTGTTATCTTTACCGCAAAAACTTTGAGCTATATGAAAGTAGACATTCAGGCACCCTGGGAAGTAAATCAACATTTAAAGCATACCATTTTTGAAAAAGTAGAAAAGCTGAAGGCGTATTTCGATGCTATTATTCGCGCCGATGTTTTTCTGAAACTAAAGGAGCATAGTTCATCTGTAGAAGATAAGATTGTCGAGATCAGGTTAAGCGTACGAGGACCATATCTCTTTGCCGAAGGCTGCGCCGACACCTATGAAAAGGCAGTTGCCGTGGCTGTTGAAAAAATAAGGAAACAGTTGATAAAGAAAAAGGAGAAGTTAAAGCGTCATAAGTAAGTTATATGGTGGGATTGGTTCCATCTTATGCGCTTTACGTTACCTCAGGAAGTACATCGAAATCACCTGCCCGGGTACCTTCGAGTAACAATTCTTTTGCAGCTCCTGCCAATGCCAGCACCATTAGACTGACCACAGAGCTGCTTTGCAAAATGGCTGTAACAATGGTTCCACTCAATATGGCTTTGATAGGGCGGTGAGTGTGCTTTCGGAGAAATTTTTTGAATGGCCGCCCTGCCAGCATAGAGAGTGCTCCCTCTATCATAATCATCCCCAACAGGAAAATTCCCAACCCGGCCAGAAATTCCCACATACTGAATGGAGAACCAGGCATGCCTATCTAATATCCGGTTTTAGTTGGAATACCTCCCGTACCTGAGCAATCATTTGTCTTTCGGTCATACTATCTGCTGTATCGGTTTTCCGAATGACGGCTGAAAATGAGTTATCTTTCTCAATGGCATTCGACAGTTTCATTTTCGTTTCCGCAGGGCCGAAAATGTACAACTCGTCTGCGTCTTTTACAGCGTCAATAATCCGGTCAAAATACTGCTGCATTTGGTGGTTGTTGCGTTCCAGGTGTTTTTTTTCTGATACGACATCCATCGGTCCCCAGGGCGTTTTAGACCGGGCTCCACCACGGACGTGATGCTCTTCAATTTCGGACTGAAGTGTTTCAACATCTGCTTTTTGTTCATTGATCCGGATAATATATGCTTGTCTTCTATCGAGCCAAATACCAATTCGAGTTTTCATATTTTAATTATTTAAAATTCAATGCGGGCTGATCATAGGCATAATTGATCAGGTCTATAGTGGTTACTATACCTACCAGTTCATCATCTGGTGTTACAATCGGGATAGCATGGAAAAGGTTTTCTTTGAACATGCCAGCCGCAACAGAGACCTTGTCTTCCGGCCTTAGTTTGGCAACTTGTTTACTCATCACTTCTTCGACCAGCACCGTTTTGAGAAAACCAATGTTTTTTTCCCTTTGCACTTCTTTACGGAAAATGGTCATGCTATCGCACAACAATAAATAGTCTGACTTACTGACCACTCCCAGAATTTTCCCGTCGCTATTAACTACCGGTAGGTGACGAAAATCGTTGTGGGTGAATAGGTGATCGACAATTTCCAGGGAATCATTCGGACCTACGGTAACCAGGTCTTTGGTCATAATATCTGAAAGCGGTGTATTGTAATACATAATGCATTTATTTGAGTGCGTGACAAACCTGTCTGGCCGCCAGGCGAGAATCGCTGCGGCCTTTATCACAAAGACACAGCTTGTCCCGAACTAGTTTCGGGAAAGACACAAAGATTCACAGAGAAAATCTTTGTGCGGCTCTGTGTCCCTGACTGTCGGCCGGCAGGTATGTCACACACTCCATTTATTTTAAAAAAGATAGCTTAATGTCGGTTCAAACAATGTCCTCCATATCCTCCAGCTCTTCTTTCATTTCCCAGGCTTCCCACATTACCTTCATCAGATCGTAAGGCGTGATCAGCCCTACGAAAACGCCTTCCGTATTCAATATGGGTAAAGCCCTGACGGGATGCTCCAGAAAAAATCGAATGGCCTCCACAATGGTCGAATCCTCCTGAATCGTCATAGGGTCAGGTGTCATAATATGACCTGCGAGCAAACTGTCTTCGGGTACCATAAAACGCGAAGCACGATTAACGTCTTCTGTGCTGATGATCCCCACCAGTTTTCCATTTTCGTCTTCTACCGGAATATGGTGAAATTTGCGACGGACAAAATGATCTTTAAAATCTTCCAGCTTAGTCGTAGGGGTTACCGTGGACAGGTCGGTAGTCATTATTTCCAGAATAGTGGTTTGAAAGTCCATTGTTTATTTTTGATTCAAGAGTAATATATTTAGATTTTCAGGGGAGATGAAAAACCATAAGCGGCAGGTGTGCCTCAATAGCCATTATTTTTTGTCATGCTCTGACCAAACAATGATTCTATAAATCCCCGCTGATTGTTTACCAAAGTGATGAGATCAATATTGTTTTCACTGGCATATTGATTCAAGCCATCCATTACAGTTTGCGCATCAATGGCAGCCATGTTAAAAGAAAAGTCGGGATCTCCACTTGCAAATAGTTGTTCGAAGATGCGTTTTTCTGTTTCCGTAAAATCCTCCGTCTCGCTTTTTTCTCTTACGTGAATAAAATGGATCGTAGATTTAAAAAATTCGGCAAACATGGTCACCTGCTTCACCTTCAATGGGTCAGCTGATTCATAATTACTGGCGTAGAGGATGCTTTTAAATGGGGCGTATTTTGCCCCTTTTGGAATCAATAAAACGGGGCATGCTGCTTTCTGCGCCACACTGGAGGAAATGGTTCCCAACCATCGTTCAGGAGCATTATGTGTCCCCGTCATTCCCATCACTATCAGGGAATCAGACGGATGGAATTCTGTCAATCTTAAAATGGACTTTATAGGTAACCCCTCAAGCAATCTGCTACTGACTTTTACTTTTGTAAGTGTGGTTTCCTGCCCTTGTTTTCCCCCCGGGTAAAGGTGAAGAAAATCCTGGAGCTGTTTTTTTAATTTTTCTATTTCCCCGGCTATGTCTGATGCTTTTTCTCCCGGGGTGGTAGTATGCACATGAACCACTTCAATGGTTGCATCACAGTCGGCGGCCAATCCTCTGGCAAATAAATAGGCATTGTGAGAAGTAGCAGAAAAATCGACGGGAACAATGAGTTTCTTTTTCACGGTATTCTTTTATGAATGTTGTTTGCAAGTTGCTATGCTTTTCTTTTATATAATTTGACCAAAATCATTTCACTCATTGATTTCTGTCAATCAGAAAGCTGCATCAAAAATATTACCTTTGGAAAAACAAAAACGACATGAAAAAAATATTGGTAATAGAAGACGATACCATCGTCCGGGAAAATCTGGCAGAAGTTCTGGAGCTTTCCGGATATGAAGTCCGCACAGCCGAAAATGGGAAAATCGGCGTTGAAAAAGCCATAACAGAGTGCCCCCACCTCATCATTTGCGATGTGATGATGCCCATTCTGGATGGCTTTGGTGTATTGCGAATTTTAGACAAAAAACCGGAGACTTCTGATATTCCGCTGATTTTTCTGACCGCCAAAACACAAAAAGAAGATTTTCGCAAAGGCATGAACCTCGGTGCTGATGACTACATTACCAAACCCTATGATGATGTGGAATTGCTGAATGCTGTAGAGATGAGGCTCAAAAAAAGTGATCGCCTTAAAAAGGTGTTTGATGGAACTCCAAGCGGACTCCAAACTTTTATTGATGAGGCGCGTGGCCAGGAAGCGTTCGAACAGCTCTCCGCTGAAAGGGTTACCAGAAGATTTAGAAAGAAAGACTTTCTTTACCTGGAAGGGGATCAAGCCAGGCGGCTTTATTTTATTGGCAGTGGCCAGGTGAAAACCTATAGAACCAATCAGGTAGGCAAGGAGTACATCACTCATATTTACAATGAGGGTGAATTCATGGGGTATAATGCCTTGTTGCTGGGGAAACCCTATGATGAAACAGCCATGGTACTTAAAGATAGCGAAATCAGCTACATCCCAAAAGAGGACTTTTTTGCCCTGCTTTACAACAATAGAAATTTCTCTGCCCGATTCATAAAAATGCTGGTAAACAACTCCAATGAACAGGAAGAACAACTGTTAAATCTTGCCTACAATTCCATACGAAAGCGGGTTGCCGATGCACTTCTAATGCTGGACGACCAAAACCAAAAAAGTGGCCAGGCCCAAATAGCGATCCTCCGTGACGATCTAGCGGGTATAGTTGGTACTGCTAAAGAATCGGTTATCCGGACGCTTACCGATTTTAAGCAAGATGGCTTGATTGCTATTGAAAAGAGCGCCATTACCGTATTGAAGAAAGACAAGTTGGCACAAATGCCCAATTGATTTAAGAATCCGGTTTAGATGTAGGTGGATCGAGTGGGTATCCTCTTATTTTTTGAGTACATAATATGATTCCACAGCTTCAAAATCCCCAAACATCACCAGATAATTCAGGTAAGCCGGTTCCAAAGCAATGGCCGCGTCTGCAAATTGACATCTGTCTGCTGTTTCCACAGCTTTAAGCAACAAAAATACTGCATCGGTGAGCTTGTCTTTTTGGTCGTTCAACTTTCCTGTTTGTTCTGTATTTAATTCAAACAAGTCTTTGTCAAATCCCTTCCTCAAAACAATGTTCCAGGCTTCCATTACTTCATCAGTTAACAGGGTAAATTCATTAAATTCTAACAAGTCGATCATTGGATCATTGGCTACGTCAATAGCTGTATACATACTCGCTTCGAAATCCCATAAATAATCAAGAAAATAGTCGTCGATATTTTCACGCAGCCGTAAATCCACCAATTCATATCTGGCATGATCCAATTGCACGATGGCTCGATATGCATCCATTTCTTCCAGCGCACAATCAACTTCATCCAACCAATCGCCAATCCTTCTGATCGTCTCCTCCCAACCTTCCAGGCGCTTGTCTTTGAGGTGATGAATGGACTGGTAGTGTTCCCAGTTGCTTCTCAAAGGGTACATTGCCTTTTGCGCGGATGAAAAGTCTCCAACCGAAGTGTAGTAAAACACAGGGATAAGGGCGCGGTCAAATTGAAGCATATCTTTTTTCAAGTGCTCCTTCCCATCACAACCGACCAGAACAAAAATGAATAAAAGAGAAAGACAGGAAAGCGTGTTTTTCATTAAACGTCTTTGATTTACATATTTAAAAAATCACCTCCCTCCCGTTACTACTTCTGTTATAAGTAATGCTCAAAAAATAACTTCCTCATTTATGGCTGCCTCTTTTGGCGCTGCACTTCGTTGAAAAGCCTCGCCGATGCTATGGCATCGCCTACGTTTTTCGCCTCGTTCAGCACCAAAATAGACTACCCAAAATCGGGAATTTATTTATTACGCATTACTAAGGCAAGTTGAATGGTTTTGAGAAATCTAAAATTGACAATAATTACTTTTTCAGGTGATTTATAGCACTCAAAAAATTATTGATAAAAATCACTGTCTGAGTTGACAATAATTGTATTTATATCCAGGCATTATCCTAAACTTGCCGCCGGAAAGCAGAATCATTAATTTAAACCATTATACAAAAATGAACGTACTCGATCCGGTATCAACAATTATGACCAAAGACGTGTTGACTGTAGAGCCAAATGATAAATTGTCAGCAGCAAAAAATATATTTGACAAACACAGAGTTCACCATATACCCGTAGTCGAAGATGGTAAAGTAGCGGGTATGCTGAGCCTAAGCGATTTACTGTATTTCCTGAAAAACAAGCCCGGCGATGCCTATGAGGAAACACTCAATGAAATCCGGTTGAAGAATTATCAGGTGAAAGAAATCATGATCACAGGGCTTGCAGTCATTTCTCCTTCCGAAAAAATTTTTACCGCCTTAAATATCTTTAAGGAGAACTTATTCCACGCCATGCCTGTGGTGGAAAACGATAAATTAGTGGGTATTATTTCCACTCAGGACATCATCAATACATTGGCAAATCAAAAAATTACTGATCTGTAAATATCCATTTTCTATGGTAAATCACAGAACTAATGTTAAAAACCATGCATTGATTTGTTCTAATGACCAACTATTCCCTCTAAAATATCTCCAACAAAGTAAGAAACCAAAGCCGCGATGGTTCCTAATATTAGCGTTTCTAAAATGCCTCGCCATTTACTTGTTTGCGTGACATAGGTTTTCATAAAACCGATAAAGGTGAAGCCTAACCCTGTTAAAATACAGGACCCTGTAAATGGATCGTATGGGTATGAACCTACATAATCCCAGACATAGGAGATCAAAGGAATAGTGCCAATAAGAATAAATGACAAGTAAGTAACGCCACCTATTGCAAACGGCGACTTTTTCTCTTCCATCATTTCCAACTCCTCTTTCATCATGGTATCTACCCAGCGATCTTTATCGGCAGCAATAACTGCCACAACCTGCTCTAACAACTCCCCCTCAAATCCTTTAGCAGCATATATCTCACGGATTTCCTCCACCTCTTTTTCAGGCATATTCTCTACCTCCCAATATTCTATACGTTTGTGTTTGTTGTAATTATCCTTCTCACTTTTAGTGCTTAAATAAGCGCCTACTGACATCGCAAAACCATCTGCCAGCAAATTGGCAAATCCTAAAATAATAATCACCGAACTTTCTAATCCTGCCCCTACTGATCCGGCTACCACTGCAAAAGTGGTTACCGCACCGTCAATTCCGCCGTAAACGAACTCCCCCAGATAGTTTTGAAATCGGGCAAACAAATGGTTTTCCTGATGAAGCATTTTTTCATCGTGTGTTGCCATGTTTTTCGTTTTTATTCAAAATAATAATCCCGCTAATCATCTCTTTTCCATTTTTTTACGCTACTCAAATGCGATAAAATCACTGTCAAAACTCCACTTTAAAAGTACTCTATTACTTCCAACTACAAAGTGATTTACGTCACAAAATTTTTGTTATTCTAAAATATTGTGTGACAATCATCACCAATTTTATTGTTGTATAATCCGATCTTTGTAAAAATTATTTTACTATAGCACCGAATGAATTTACGAAAGAACATACCCATTTTAGATTGGCTGCCAAGGTACAACAAAAACCAACTTAAAAGCGACCTGATGGCAGGACTAACGGTTGGGGTTATGCTCATTCCACAAGGGATGGCTTACGCGATGATCGCCGGATTGCCCCCCATCTATGGCTTGTATGCGGCTACTATCCCTTTGATATTATATGCTTTACTTGGAACATCCCGGCAGTTGGCGGTTGGTCCGGTGGCTATGGTTTCTTTACTCACTGCGGCGGGAATAGGAGCGATAGCTGACGGTGGAACAGAGACCTACATTGCTTTAGCCATTATGTTGGCATTTTTTGTAGGCATCATTCAGCTTTTATTAGGGGTATTCCGGCTTGGGTTTTTAGTTAACTTTCTATCGCATCCTGTCATATCGGGATTCACTTCGGCCGCCGCCCTAATCATTGGGTTCAGTCAATTGAAACATTTACTGGGGGTAGATATTCCCCGAAGTCATCACGTTCACGAGATTGTGATAAATGCTGTTCAGCAGTTTCCGGCCATCAATTGGATAACCGTTGCTATTGGAATAATCGGAATCCTTTTGATCATTGGAGTTAGAACATTCAGCAAGGCCATACCCGGCCCCTTGCTGGCAGTCTTGTTCGGAATACTGACTGTTGCAGGTTTTGGTTTAGCCGAACAAGGTGTAAAAATAGTGGGAGCAGTCCCGCAGGGTTTACCTTCACTTTCTTATCCTGCTTTCAATGTTGAACAATGGCAAAGCCTCCTGCCTGTGGCATTGACGATAGCTTTGGTTGGTTTTATGGAAAGCATAGCTGTGGCAAAAGCCGTTCAGGCTAAACATGGCAATTACAAAATTGTTCCCAACCAGGAACTGATTGCTTTGGGTCTTGCCAATGTTGGCGGATCCTTTTTTCAAAGCTATCCGGTTACAGGTGGTTTTTCCCGAACAGCGGTCAATGACCAGGCGGGCGCCAAGACGGGAATGGCATCTGTTTTTAGTGCAGTCCTTGTCATTTTGACCTTATTATTTTTAACGCCGCTCTTTTATTTTTTGCCCAAAGCCATTCTTGCCTCTGTCATCATGGTGGCTGTATTTGGCTTGATAGATTACAAAGAAGCCCTCCACCTTTGGAGGAGTAACCGAACGGATTTTTGGATGCTGGCGGTCACCTTTATTGCTACACTTTCGCTCGGAATTGAGCTGGGCATCGGGGTAGGGGTTATTTTGTCATTGGCTATGGTCATTTACCGAAGTACACAGCCCCATGTGGCGGTGCTGGGCCAAATACCCGATACTCCTTTTTATCGCAACGTCAGCCGGTTTGATGAGGTACAAACAAGGGATGACTTGCTGATCATTCGCTTTGATGCTCCTTTGTACTTTGCCAACACCCATTATTTTAAGGAAACTTTAGAGGAACAAATGGCCATAAAAGGAAAATCTTTGAAAGTCATTGTTTTACCTTTCAATTCTATATATGACTTAGATAGCAGCGCCCTGCACGCCCTGGAGGAAGTGGTTGCGGATTGTAAACAAAAAGGAGTTCAAATTTATTTATCAGGGGTAAGGGGCCCTGTCCGGGATGCGATGAAGAAGGCGGGTTTTATGGAAAAAATCGGTACAAATAATTGCTTTATGAATATTCAGGAAGCAGTAGATTGCTTTGACAAAAAAGACCATCAAAATAATAACCAGAGATTTCTGGAGTATACTTCTCAGGTAAATATTTGAACTGTGATATAAATCACTGCCCGGGATTCCTGTTTCCTATAAATTTGCAAAAAGAACTTCAAATCAAAAACTTAATAAAATGAAAGTAGAACAAATTTATACCGGATGCTTGGCTGAAGCTGCGTACTACATCGAAAGCAAAGGCGAAGCCGTCATTATTGACCCTTTGCGGGAAACGCAACCCTATCTGGACAAACTGGAAAAAGCGGGAACAAAGTTGAAATACATTTTTGAAACCCATTTCCATGCAGACTTTGTTTCGGGCCATCTGGACCTGGCGAAAAAAACAGGTGCAACCATTGTCTATGGTCCGACGGCAAAACCAAATTATGAGGTTCATACAGCTAAAGACGGAGAAGAACTGAAGGTAGGAGATATTTCTTTCAAGGTACTACACACCCCCGGTCATACCATGGAGAGCACCACCTATTTGCTGCGGGATGAAAAAGGGAAAGACTATGCTATTTTCACAGGAGACACCTTGTTTTTGGGCGATGTAGGGCGACCCGACCTGGCCATTAAACAAGGGGAAATAACCAAAGAAGATTTAGCCGGCTTTCTTTTTGACAGCTTGCGCAAGAAAATCATGCCATTGGCCGACGACGTGATTGTTTATCCGGGGCATGGCGCAGGTTCTGCCTGCGGAAAGAATTTGAGTTCGGAAACATGGGGTTACCTGGGCGACCAGAAGAAATTGAACTATGCCCTTCGTGCAAACATGACCAGGGAAGAATTTATACAAGAGGTGACCGCAGGTCTTACTCCGCCGCCGCAATATTTTGCCAAAAATGCCATGATGAACAAATCCGGTTATCAGAGTTTTGATGAGGTGATGAAAAAAGGGGCCGTTGCGCTTGATCCTGCGCAGTTTGAAGCAGTTGTCGAACAACACGAAGCCTTGATCCTCGATGTGCGCTCTTCAGCGGATTTTGCCAGCGAGCATATTCCCGGTGCTATTTTTATCGGCCTGGATGGCAGCTTTGCACCCTGGGTTGGCGCTTTGATTACAGATATTAAACAAGCCATTGTTATCGTAGCTCCTTCCGGGCGAGAAGAGGAAACGGTCAAGCGCTTGGCAAGAGTTGGATACGACCATTCACTTGGGTATTTGGAGGGAGGTATGGAGGCATGGAAAAAAGCCGGGAAAGAGGTAGATCGCATCAAATCCATTTCTGCCGGAAAATTCGAGGAAAAGTACAAAGCCGGTAAAGTAGAGCATATCCTTGATGTACGAAAACCTTCCGAATTTTTGTCCCAACACATCACCGATGCTCAAAACTTCCCACTGGATTACATCAACAGCAATATGCATAAGCTCAATCGCTACGACTCCTACTATCTGCATTGTAGAAGTGGTTACCGGTCTATGGTGGCTGCCTCGATCCTAAAAGCAAGGGGTTTTGGCAAAGTGATTGACCTGGCCGGAGGCTGGAATGATATAGAGACTACCAGCATTCCTAAAACCGAATACGTTTGCCCAACAACCATTTCGCAGGAGGCGATGGATGAAGCAGTTCAAGCGGTCGTTTAATAATTAAAATTAACTACACCAGCTACCCTTTGCCACAGATGCAAGGGGTAGCTTTTTAAAAAAATCATCAATGATAACAGAAAACATCATCGTAGATAATTTGAAATGTGGTGGCTGTACAAACAGTATTAAACAAGCATTAAAAAAAATAAAAGGCACTACTCATGTTGACGTAGAAGTTGAATCCTCCACGGTCGTAATCAAACACGACGGAACAAAGGATAAATACGACTTCCTATCCCTTTTGGGAAAAATGGGTTACCCCGAAAAAGGAACTTCAACTGCTTTTCAAAAAGCAAAGTCTTATGTGAGTTGTGCGGTTGGAAAAATGACTAAACAATAGAGCTATTATGAAGCAGAAGATGTCATTTAAAGAATTGATCAACGGCAACAAGCCGGTTTTGGTTGATTTTTTTGCGGAATGGTGTGGGCCTTGCCGGGCAATGGCTCCGATATTAAAGGAAGTGGCTACAGAAGTTGGAGACAAAGCTAAGATCATCAAAATTGATGTAGACAACAATCGGGATGTTGCCATGAAATACGGCATTCAAGGCATACCTACCTTGATTTTGTTTCAGAATGGAGAAATAAAATGGCGGCAGTCGGGCATGCAGTCGGCGCACAATCTGATTCAACTGATTAATTCGCAAATTATTAAATCCGAAAAATGAAGCTCTCTCGAAAATTAATTTATGCAATTGGGGTTATGCCACAACCGACAACAGTTTTCTTACTTGTTATTATTAATGCTTTTGTGGGAGGCATGGTAGGATTAGAGCGAACCATTTTGCCTCTTATGCAACGCGCTGTAGTTTTTGAACAATGAAATCGTAGGATTATCTTTATTACTTCATCATAAAACAATAACACTATGGTAGCGGAAACAGGCGATCTATTCAAAATACTACGACAGCACTTTCCCCAAATAGCAGAGAAAGGTCTACAGGAAGAGATTGCAGAGGCAGGCAAGATGATGAGCTTCAGAGCCGGCGAATTGATTATGGATTTTGGCAGCTACATCAAACTCGTCCCCTTAGTTATTGAAGGAAGTATAAAGGTGGTTCGCCAGGATGAGGAAGGCAATGAAATATTTCTCTATTTTAATGTTTCAATATTACGAACGATGTAGTTTCTTGCCTATTGAGTCCATAATCCCATGAAAACAAAAATCTCCATCACCCTCATCCTCGTTATTCTACTCACAGCCTTTTTGATTTTTGAAGATTGTCAGAATGAAACATTAGCACCCACCTAACAATCTCCTGCACTGACAGTAAGTCCATGCCTTGCTGTTCACCCACACCTGACTATTATTGAACAGTTACAAGGAACTGTCCCGAAAACTGTTTTTTGTTAACGCTACTGCTATGACGAAGTGGAGGTTACCGTGTGTTGATGGGATCGCGGGTATAGATATTCCTTAGTGATGTAGCTCAATACAAAAAATATCACCGTTTAAAAATTTACCAGCTAAACTTTTTTAATAGGTAATAATTATGTTAACTTTGCCCCATGATCAATTGGACAAAAATTACAGACTTACCCTTAGATGGCGGATGCCTTTGCTTCAATTTTATCAATACTAAAGGAACTTGGAAAAAAGAACAATCGAAAGATTTTTTGACTAATTACTTAGATATACTCCCATGGATGGAAAGGCAAAATGTTGTTGAGGAAAAATATATTGAACAGCTTGAAGATTTGGCTAATTCCAACTATTCATCCACTCCTATTGTCTTTAATAAAATCTTAGATTTCCGAGAGTTGGTTTACCTCCTGTTTTCTCAAATCGCTTCTACCAGGCAGATAAGCCAAACCCTTATACAGCGTTTTAATCAATTCTTAAAACGATATGGAGCAAATCTTGAACTTCTAAGCAATAATGGTCAACTTATTTTCTATCCACGATTGTACGCTAAAAACCTTGAAGAGCCATTATGGTTGCTCATTCACTTTACTAAAAAAATAATCGAAAATGAGCCATTTAAAAAAATAAAAGAGTGCCCTGAGTGTGGGTGGATATTTCTTGATAGAACTAAAAATAATCGCCAAAAATTTTGTAACCCCACCATTTGCGGTGCAAGAGTAAAAATGAGAAAATATTATCGTTCTAAAAAAACAACATGAAAAATAAGTTTATAATCCTATTTTTATTTTGTAGTGTTCAGCAACTGTGTTTTACCCAAAATATCGCATGGGAAAAATCGTCGAAAGAGAAACAAGTTGATTCTCTATTTTCGAGATGGAATTTAGCTGAATCAAGTGGTACTGTTATTTCAATCGTTGAGGACGGTAAAATTGTCTATTTGCAAGGATATGGTAGCGCTAACCTGGAACATGGTATAAGTAATCATCCTCAAAAAACCCGATTTAACATTGCTTCTATTTCCAAGCAATTTACTTCATTTTGCATTCTATTATTGGAGCGAGAAGGCAAACTCACCTTAGATGATGACATTCGCAAATACCTTCCTGAAATACCTGATTTTGGACATACTATTACACTTCGGCATTTGGCAACTCATACAAGTGGCTTGCGTGACCAATGGAATTTATTGAAACTGGCGGGGTGGCGAATGGATGATGTCATTACCAATGACCATGTATTTCGGTTAATTAGTCGCCAGAAAGACTTGAACTTTAAACCTGGCGAACAATTTAGATATTCCAATACAGGGCACACTTTGTTGGCAGAAGTGGTGAGTCGGGTATCTGGTATGTCTTTCGCAGAATTTGCCAGAACAAAAATCTTTGCTCCATTGGGTATGAACAACTCCCTGTTTTTTGACGATCACCAAATGATTGTTCCAAATTTGGCTGATTCCTATGATGGTAATTTAAAAGGCGGTTTTAGAAAATCCATTATGTGTATTTCAAGTGTAGGAGCAACTAACCTTTATTCTACTGCCGAAGATATGGCAAAATGGGCAATGAATTTTGATAATCCCATAGTGGGTGATGAAGAAATGATCGCTAAACTCAATGAAGTACCCATGCTCAATAATGGTACTAAATCAAATTATGCACTTGGGCAATATATGTTTAACTACAAAGGCATACTGGCATACGAACATTCTGGTGCAGAAGCAGCTTTTGAATCCTACTTCATCCGTTTTCCTGAGCATAAATTTGCAGTTACTCTATTGGCTAATTCAGGGTCTTTTTGGGCAGAAGGGCTTGGTCGGAAAGTAGCAGATATTTATTTGGGAGACTTTTTGAAAAAAGAAAGCCGGGAAGAAGGACTCAAAGCCCCCAATGTTACGACCATAGAGTTACAACCAGAAATGTTGAAAGTGTATTGCGGAGATTATTGGTGCGAAAACGAAGGGCTGCAAAGAGGTATAAAATGGGAAAACGAATCGCTTTGGTACATTCGTAAAAATAGCGCAACTGAATTGAAGCCCATTGCACCAAATCGTTTTATTATGAAGGGTGTTCCCGCTATTGTCCAAATAAGTTTTGAAAGGAAAACGAATGGCGAATATGACATGACTTTTAGCGACGGTAGGGAGCTATTACATTTTCAATCTATGCAAAAAATAGATTTATCTCCTTATGAGGGAAGGTATTATTCCGAAGAATTGGACACCTACTATCATCTCAAAATCAACAAAGAAGTTTTGGTCGCTCATCATCAGCGAATTAAGCATATCGAACTACATCCAATAAGAGAAAATACATTTCACAGTACTACCTGGTTTTTCAAAAATATTCAATTTGAAAGAGATAAAAAAGACAAAGTAGTGGCGTTCTATATTTCTAATAGAGGTGTGAGTGACCTGCGCTTTCAAAAATTATAAAAAATGACTTTTCATACTGAACGTCTATATATTAGGAAATTGACAAAAGATGACATTCATCACATTCATAATATGAATACCCATGAAAAAGTAGCAGAGTTCAATACCATAGGGATTCCTAAAAGTATTTCCGAAACCGAAGGGATGCTTAAAAAACTGTTTGAACCAGAAAACAAAACGGCACTGGGCTGGAGTGTATGGTTAAAGAATAAGGATGTTTTTATTGGTGAGTTGGGAATGAATCTGTCGAGTCCAAGATTTAAAATGGCCGAAATACATTATAGTATTCTTCCTGAATTTTGGGGTAAGGGCTATGCTACAGAGGCTGTACATGCGTTGCTGGCTTTTGGATTCAACGGCCTGGATTTACATCGTATAGAAGCTGGAGTAGCTATCGAAAATGTAGCCTCCATACGGGTTTTGGAAAAAACAGGAATGATAAAAGAAGGACAAAAAAGAAAAATTTTGCCGATAAGAGGCGAATGGAAAGACAATTATCAGTATGCCATTTTGGAAGAAGATTTTATAAGTATTTATACATGAATTCCTTTTCCCTTTATTTTTTTGCTGTATTAATTTTGATAGGTTGTCGGCATTCAACAATGACAACTGTACTTGACCAACAAATAGATATTATCAATCAAAATGTTAAAAAAAGCATTGAAGAGCGAATAAATAAAAAATTAAACCAAAGCATTATTATAGGGGTAGTAACCGAAAAAGGTTTTGATGTTTTTGCACAAGGGAACATTGTAAAAGGAACAAAGAGTATTATTCCCAATTCAAAAACTCAATACGAAATTGGGTCAGTTACTAAAGTGTTTACAGGGTTATTGCTGGCACAACATGTAGTTGCGGGTAAACTAAAATTATCTGACTCAATTGCCCCCTACTTGCCTGACCATATAAAATTCGAGGAACATATTCAACAAATAAAATGGAGCCAATTGGTTTCCCATACTTCAGGGTTAAGCCGCACCCCAAGAAATCTTAGAGAAAAGAGATATAAACCAAACAACCCCTATGCGCATTATACCGAAAAAATGTTGTTGGATGATTTGTCTAAATTTCCGGTAAAGGATAATAATTTTCGTTATTCCAACTACGGCGCAGGATTAGTAGGACATCTTTTGGGCAAAATGAATGGAATGACATATTATGAAGCTCTTCAGGAGAAAATATTATCGCCAATCGGCATGGTTCATACTAATTCAAAAAGGAGTAATAAAAATGTGGCAAGACCCTATACCTATAACGTTGAAGTAGCCAATTGGGATTTTAATGCAACAGCAGGTGCGGGGGAATTAAAATCGAACATCCACGACCTCTTGCTTTTTCTTGCTGCTCAAATGGAATTGATAGAGACGGATGTAAAATCAGTCATTAAAATGTCGCAGGAAGCAATTCATTCGGTGGACTCTACAAAATCTGTTGGTTTCTTTTGGGGAATCTATACATTGCCCAACGGCGATACACTCTATCGGCACAATGGAGGCACGGGAGGGTTTCGGTCATTCATTGGGTTCAAAAAGGAAGCAAAAACAGGGGTTGTCGTATTGACTAATTCCTCGCAAACAGGTGTAGATGATTTGGGACTGCACCAATTAGATACTTCCTGTACTTTGAATAAAACTGGACAAATGTCCATCGCTCAAAAAGTAAGTGAATTATTAGAAACAGCAACAGGAGAATTCGATATAGATCAAACCGACACCACCAATACCGACTATTCGTGGAAGGAATTAAACCTATTAGGCTACACTTATTTAAAGCACGGTCAATTTGAAAAGGCTATCCAGGTTTTCAAATTCAATACTCAACTTTACCCCAACTCCGCAGATGGCTATGATAGCTTGGGAGAAGCCTATTATAAATCAGGGAATTTAGAAGAAGCTCTTGATGTATTCAATCATGTCTTATCATTGGACAGCAACTACCAGAATGCGAAACGAATGATCGGTTTTATAAAAAAAGAAATGAATGAATAACGAGATACAATATTAAATGCTGACTATTGCGTTGATGATCGATTTTCGGCCCTTGTCCCGATAGTCATTGGAATTGGCTCGATAAATTAAACTTGCTTTCAGACCTGTTATACCTGTCTTCAGGTGAAGCATAGACATTTCTTAGTGTTACACACAATTAGTAAAAAATGAAGAATAGTAAATTGATATTTTTTATAATTATGATATTACAATTTTCATGTAATAGCGCTAAGGACAATCAAATTAAAAGAATTGATGGCTCAACTATTGGTGAAAACCAGTTAGATGAAAAAATTGGTTCTCTCATTGAAAAGGCAAATGTAACAGGGCTTGCTGTTGCAATTTTTAATGATGGTGAAGTAGCTTATCAAAAAGCATTTGGCTATTCAAATATCGAATCAAAAGATACGCTTGATGTAAATCAAATTATATATGGAGCATCGTTTAGTAAATCCGTTTATGGTTATTTAATAGCTACACTTATGCACGAAGGAATTTTAGATATTGATAAAGAATTATATACATACTTGGATGTAGAATTACCAGATTTATACATTGAAAAAGAATTTAGACGACTGCATGATTTAAAAGAAGATGAAAGATATAAACAAATTACAGCAAGAATGTGCCTTTCACATACTACAGGGTTTTCAAATTGGAGGTGGTTGAACGAACCTGATGAAAAACTAAGAATACATTTTGATCCTGGTACGAAATACGGTTACTCTGGAGAAGGAATAGTTCTTAGTCAATGGATAGTAGAGCATTTGACAAGTACTCCACTCGAAGACTTGGCTGTAAGCAAGATTTTTGCACCTTTAGGTATGACAAACTCCCATTACCTATGGCGTGAAGACTTTAAAACACATTTTTGCTATGGACATAACTCCGAACAAGAAAAGCTTCCAAGAGACATAGAAACTGAAGATGCCAACGCAGCAGGGTCACTTTCAACAACAATTTCAGATTATTCTAAGTTTTTTGAACATATTTTTAAACTATATTCTGAACAGTCTGAGATTACCAAGCTACTTTTCAAACCGAATATTAGAATTAAATCAAAAGCACAATTTGGACCGTTATCAAAACAAACCACAAATCAGAATGATGATATAGAACTCAGTTATGGGTTAGGGTGGGGAATTTTAAAATCTCCATTTGGAATTGGAGCATTTAAAGAAGGACATAGTGAAGGATTTCAACATTATTCAATAATGTTTCCAGATACTGGAATTGGTGTTATTTTAATGTCAAATAGTGATAATGCAGAGAGCATTTTTAAAGAGATGTTAGAATTAACAATCGCTGATATATATACTCCATGGAAATGGGAAAATTATATTCCTTACGATCTGAAAGAATGAAAACTGTGTGTAAAGCACCTATGTGTACCAGCTGTGGCTAATACCAAAAGTGGCATGTAAATTTGTTGTTTAAATGGTTGTACAGATGGTAACCAATTCTGATTTTTTGATATTAGTGTTGTTAGAAAAGCCTTTTTGGAAAGGGCAGACCATCGGATAAGGATTGTCTTTACGCCAAAGCATTGCTCATGGTTAAACCCAATTGAAAACTGGTTTGGCAAACTACAAAGACATGTAATAACCGGAGGCATATTTTCTTCGGTCGAGGAATTGGAAAAAAGTATTAAGGAATACGTAACCTTTTACAACAAGTGTCTGCTCAAACCACTTAAATGGAAGTTTGTAGGGTTCACCAAGCTCACCTTTCGTGTCAGCGGGTTTTCAATCTCTTCCACCCGGTGGCCACAGATCACACTGATGATGAGATGTGCGTTGGGGTTTAGGAAAGCACAGAACAACAACAGGGTCATCGCCGGTTCTTTGTGCGAGTGATATTTCAATGACCAAAAATTCTTTCTACTGTTTAGGTATTGTAAAAAATAAAATAACAAAACGTTAATAATCAAGGGATTATGAAGAATTATTTATTTTTACCTGTCGTAAAAATGTAGAAAAATTGATTTGCTGGATTGTGGTCCATCCCGGATATTTGGCGCTCATCAAAGAATAATTTACATTTTAGATGTCCTATAAATTGATATTAAGATGAGTGCTATCAGGATAGAAATTTTTGATACGACATTGCGCGACGGAGAACAGGTTCCGGGTTGCAAACTAAACACAGATGAAAAGGTCGAAATCGCTATTCAACTGGAAAAGCTGGGAGTAGACGTCATCGAAGCGGGGTTCCCGATATCGAGTCCCGGTGACTTTCATTCGGTTGAAGCCATCTGCCGGGCGGTTAAAACCCCAACAATATGTGCCCTGTCGCGTGCTGTCAAAGAAGATATTGAGGCGGCTGCACAGGCTATACAACATGCCAGGCGGCCCCGTATTCATACGGGGATCGGGACCTCCGAGCAACACATCCGGTATAAGCTCAACACCACTCCTGAAAAGATTCTGGAAAGAGCGGTAGGGGCTGTCAAATACGCCAGGTCATTTGTTGAAGACGTGGAGTTTTATGCAGAAGATGCCGGGCGTACCGACAATACCTACCTTGCAAAAGTCGTGGAAGCTGTCATCAAGGCAGGCGCTACTGTGGTAAATATACCCGACACCACCGGGTATTGCCTTCCGGGTATGTATGGCGAAAAAATAAAGTACTTATATGAACATGTCGATGGTATCCATCGGGTGACCATTTCAACGCATTGCCACAATGACCTGGGGCTGGCTACGGCCAATGCCATAGCAGCCGTTCAAAATGGGGCCCGCCAAATTGAGTGTACCATCAATGGCATCGGAGAAAGAGCCGGTAACACCAGCCTGGAAGAAGTAGTGATGATAATGAAACAACATGCTTATCTGGGCTTTGAAACACAAATAAACACTCGCCAGCTCAACCCTACCAGCCAGTTGGTGGCCGATAAAATGGGTATGCCTGTACAGGCCAACAAAGCCATTGTAGGTGTCAACGCCTTTGCTCACTCTTCTGGCATCCACCAGGATGGCGTTATTAAAAAGCGGGAAACCTATGAGATCATCGACCCTGCCGAAGTGGGCGTCGACAAATCATCCATTATACTGACTGCCCGCAGCGGCAGGGCTGCTCTGGCCTACCGCGCCAAAGAGGTGGGATACAACCTCTCCAAAAAATGCCTGGACGTAGTGTACCGCGAATTTCTGACACTGGCCGACATCAAAAAGGAGATCAACGACAACGACCTGACCCAACTGCTGTGCGCTGTACTCCATAAAACCCCGGCACGAAGTTATTAGAATGCCAGGTATAACTTTTTATACAATAGACAGATGACCTTGTTCGACAAAGTATGGGATGCTCATTGTGTGGACACGATCTACGGAAAAAAGGATATTTTTTATGTCGACCGGCACTTCATCCATGAAGTTACCAGTCCACAAGCATTCAACGGGTTGCGATCCAGAAGACTTCCTGTTTTCCGAAAGGAACAAACCACTGCCACGGCCGACCACAACGTTCCCACCCTCAACCAGCATCTTCCCATCACTGAACCACAATCAAGACATCAGGTAGAGACACTCATCCAAAACTGTCGGGAATTTGGAATTGAATTATATGGCCTGGGACATTCATACCAGGGCATTGTACACGTCATTGGCCCGGAGCTGGGATTGACCCAACCCGGCATGACCATCGTTTGCGGCGACAGTCATACCTCTACACATGGGGCTTTCGGAAGCATCGCCTTCGGTATCGGCACCAGCCAGGTAGAGCAGGTGTTGGCCTCACAATGCTTGCTTTTGAACAAACCCAAACAAATGCGCATAGAGGTGGAAGGAGCCCTCGCGCCTGGTGTGCTGGCCAAGGATGTCATCCTGTATATCATCAGCAAAATGGGCACCGGGGGCGCCACCGGGCATTTTATCGAATACACTGGAAGTGCAATCCACTCTCTCTCCATGGAAGGTCGTATGACCATCTGCAACATGAGCATCGAGATGGGTGCCCGCGGTGGTATGATCGCACCCGATGAAAAAACGTTTGAGTACCTGCGCAACAAGCCTTTTGCACCCAAAGGCGATGCTTTTGACAAAGCAGTAGACAGGTGGCGTACGCTGTACACATCTCCTGAAGCCCGCTTTGACCAATCCGTCCAGTTTGATGCGGCTGACATAGAACCCATGGTTACCTATGGTACCAATCCGGGTATGGGAATGAAAATATCCGACCGAATCCCTACTGCGGAACAGGTAGAATCGGCTGCGGATTTGCAGTTGGCTTTATCGTACATGGATCTCAAAGAAGGGACTTCCCTTATCGGAAAAAAAGTGAATCACGTGTTTATCGGCAGTTGTACCAACGCACGTATTGAGGATCTGCGTCTGGTAGCCGAATTCGTCAAAGGAAAACAAAAAGCGCCCAATGTACAGGCGCTGATCGTACCGGGATCGAGGCAGGTGGCCAAGCAGGCCAAAAAGGAAGGGTTGGACCGGATATTGAAAGAGGCGGGGTTCCAACTCCGGGAGGCAGGATGTTCTGCCTGCCTGGGGATGAATGAAGACAAAATTCCGCCGGGAGAATATTGCGTTTCCACTTCTAACCGCAATTTTGCTGGCAGGCAGGGACCGGGGGCCCGTACCATACTTGCCAGCCCACTCACTGCTGCAGCCGTCGCCGTTGCAGGTGAGATGGTTGACGTTCGGCAGATAGCTGCGCCCAAGAGTGCTTTGCAGTAGGGTTATAATTTATTAATCAATTCTACCTGTCGGTAGACGACAGGCAATCTATCAATTCCATCCAATGGAACCATTTAAACACCTTCAGACTAGTGCTGTACCACTTCCTTTGGAACACATCGATACCGACCAGATCGTGCCGGCCCGCTTTCTGAAAGCCACCTCCAGGAAAGGGTTTAGCGACCATCTTTTTTACGACTGGCGGCATGGCCGGGAAGGGAGTCTCAACAGCCAGTTTGTGCTCAACAATCCGATTTATAACGGCAAGATGCTGGTAGCAGGAAAAAATTTTGGTGCAGGTTCCAGTAGGGAGCATGCAGCCTGGGCCTTGTACGATTATGGTTTCAGGGTGGTCGTATCCAGCTATTTTGCAGACATCTTCAAAGGCAATGCACTCAACACCGGGCTTTTGCCCGTAGAGGTCACCCCTGCTTTTTTAAGGGATATGTTCAGATGTATTGAAGATAACCCGAAGACACTTTTTACGGTACAACTGGAGGAGCAAATACTAACCAATCACGCCAATGGTTCGGAGTATCTGTTTGAGATTGATCCCTATAAAAAAATGTGTTTGCTCGAAGGACTTGACGACATCGACTTCCTGCTAAAACAGAAAGACGCCATCATCAATTTTGAAAAAAACAGCAAAATCCACCACTACCTATGAATAAGAAAATAGCGGTATTGTCAGGCGATGGAATCGGCCCTGAAGTGATGCGACAAACCCTCCGTGTACTGGAAGCGGTGGCCCGTTTGTATGGCCACCAGTTTGATTATGTGTCGGCCCTGGTGGGGGCTTGTGCCATTGAAGATACGGGCGAACCGCTCCCCCAACAAACCGCGAACAGTTGCCTGGAAGCGGATGCCGTGCTCTTCGGCGCCATTGGTCATCCTAAATACGACAATGACCCGGATGCCAGGGTCAGACCGGAGCAGGGACTGCTTCAGTTGCGCAAGTCGCTGGGGCTTTATGCCAATATACGGCCAGTCCTTATTTTCCCTGGACTGGAACATCTCTCCCCCCTGAAAAGTGAAATACTGGAAGGCGTCGACCTGGTCATCTACCGGGAGTTGACAGGAGGGATTTATTTTGGCGAGCGGGGAAGAGATGAAGCAACAGGGGCGGCCTATGATACTTGTTGGTATACCGCTGAGGAGGTCGTCCGCGTGGCCCGGTTTGCGTTTGTGGCGGCCCAAAGGCGCAAAAGAAAACTCACCCTTGTCGACAAAGCCAATGTATTGGATAGTTCGCGTCTTTGGCGCGCCACGGTTCGGCAATTAGCGGTGGAATATCCCGATGTTATATTGGATTTTATGTTTGTAGACAATGCAGCCATGCAGTTGATACGGAATCCGGCCTGTTTTGATGTGATCCTTACCGGAAATATGTTTGGAGATATTCTTTCTGATGAAGCGAGTGTGCTGCCCGGCTCCATGGGGTTGCTTCCTTCTGCTTCCATAGGAGATCGTTATGCCCTTTTCGAGCCCATCCACGGATCGTGGCCTCAGGCAGCGGGCAAGGATACTGCCAACCCTTTTGCCATGATGCTGTCCGCAGCGATGATGCTCGACCACTTTGGAGCTTACGACGAAGCCGAGCATATCCGGCATGCCATTTATACCTGTCTGAGCCACGGTATTGGTACGGCTGATCTGCAGACCGGCATCTGCCTGAGTTGCTCTGAGATTGGAGAATTGATCGCATCTTTTATTTTGGAAGGAACTCAGGTTTTCGACAAAGCAAAAGTTTTAGGGAGTGTTTCTGCGATCAATTGATCACTCGTTTGAAAAGTGATAAGGTATTCTACTTAACTCACCCGCAATATCTTATCCATCTTACGTCCTCTTGCTAGTTCATCAACCAACTTATCCAGATACCTCACCTTTCGTGTCAGCGGATTTTCGATTTCTTCAATTCGGTAACCACAGATCATCCCGGTGATCAGGCATGCATTCGGGTTTAAAGAAGCGCCTTCAAAAAAGCTTTCGAAAGTCGCTTTTTCTTTGATGAGCTCTTGCAGTCTTTGTTCATCATAACCCGTTAGCCATTCTATGACTTGTTGTAATTCAGCGATTGTTCTGCCCTTTTTTTCGACTTTTGTAATGTAGAGCGGATAGATGGATGCAAATGTCATTTCTGCAATGCGCTGGTGGTGGTCGGTTGCCCCTTTCATATAATTTTATTTTTGATGCTTAATAGACATTATGAACAAAAATTTTGTATACAGCCTGAATGCCCTTTTTGGCCTACCCTGCGTCACATCCCTGTCTGGCCGCCAGGCGAGGCTCGCCTTCGTAGCTAGGGCTACGAGGCTCCCTGCCGGCCGGCAGGCGGGCGGGTGTTCCTTGGTTAGACCAAAAATTGCTATTCAGTTGCTATACATAAAATCCATTCATAATGTCTAATGACTCTTCAAATACTTACCAATAATAACGGCAATAATAATGGTGAGGTATATCTGACCACAAATGGCGATGAACAACGACAAGGCCATCGCCGGTTCGTTGGTGGGGGTGATGTCGCCGTAGCCCACAGTAGTGAGCGATACAAAGCTGAAATAGTAGTACCGATATGCTGATTGAGGTGAAAAGGTCTCGAAAAAAGAGCCGGGAACGATCAGATCGAGCAGGGAACTCAGTTGCCCGCCGATGATGCCTATGATGAGGTATCCCGTTACAGCGCCGAATACCAGGTTGCGGTTGACTTCTTCGCGGCTCTGCACCAGTTGCCTGGAAATTTCATAGCCGATGAAGATGAAGCAGGCAAGACCGGCAAAAATCTGAAAATACAACAGGAAAGTAGGGCAGTCGTCGGCCAGCACCCGGCTTGTCCAAAAGCCGGCGATGGCCAGTCCGCCAAAAAGTAAGCCCAGTGTCAGCTCGGTCTTATTTTGGGTAACCGTGTATATACCAAAAAACACCACAAAGGTGTAGCCGATACTCAGGATGAGCCGGTCAAAACCGGGAATGAAAATCGCCCCTGCGGGAAAGAACATCATAACCATCAGGGAGAAGAACAACCAGAAATAGTTGTTGCTCTTTTTGTGATGGAGAGGATTGTAATTCGGAAAATTTAATCGCATATCACAGCAGCTTGCATCCCCAAAGATACGCAAATTGTGGGGTTACTCCCAAACGACTGTTGGCGAGGATTGACTGATGGTGGCGCCCGATTCGAATGTCGTCGTTATGGTAAACTGATGGGTGTGGTTGTCGAGGGGTTTTTCGGTGAGGTAAAGATAAAGGGGAGTGTACAGATCGGGTTCACGAACACCAAGGAGGGCGACCCAATCGGAAACAGGAGTTTGGCCGTAGAAGTGGGCAATATCGTTGAGGGAGGAGCCGATGGGTTTGCCGTTGAACAAAGCATTGCTGGTGACGGTCAATGAGGTTAATTGGTCTTTCATACCTTCATAGCCGGGGTCTTCACAGGATGTTGCCAGGCAATTACTTACGGGAAGATGTGGTGCCCAGGAAGAAAGAAACTCCACATTCAGGTCTATTCGCAACACGAGTTCGAGGGTGCGGATGGTATCGGTTGGGGGTTGAGTCAAGTCCTGATTTAGGGGTACTATCTGATAATCGGTGATGTTCCAAAAGGGCTTGATGTCTTTACAGATGCAACTGACCAGCGCGAGCAGGCCGCTGGCGAAGAGGATGGTTAGGAGTCTTTTTTTCATAACTTAATTGGGTTGATATTTTTTGTGTAGAATGCACTCTTTAAAAAAGAATGGCTTTATAATAGTTAAACTACCCAGTTTTCCCCTCCGGCATTTTGCAAGCCTCCCCTTCTTGCTTTCCACAAACGGAGCACTCCCCGACCTGCGATTTGAGCATGGGGTTATTGGTGGCGCAGGTGCCCCGAAATTCTTTGCCGGTGACCACATGCCGGATGTTGATCATGATGAAGGAGAGGGCGAACACGCCGAATATGATGGCCAGGATATATAAAAATTCCATGGGTGTTTTTTTTAATTTACCTGGAAAGGAAACAACCCTTGCGGGTAAAGGTTTATCTTTGTCGTACAAAGGTAACACTATTTTGAATTTAAAACCAAGCATGACAAAAAAACTAAAAGCCTTCCAGCGCCTGCTGACCATCATGGACGAACTGCGCGAACAATGCCCCTGGGACCGCAAACAAACCTTCCAAAGCCTGCGCAACCTCACCATCGAAGAGACCTACGAACTGGCCGACGCCCTCCTCGAAGAAGACCTCGACGAGATCAAAGAGGAGATCGGCGACCTGATGCTCCACCTGGTTTTCTATGCCAGGATCGCTGACGAAAAGAAGGCCTTCGACATCGCCGATGCCATCAATGCCGTTTGCGAAAAGCTGATAAAACGCCACCCTCACATCTATGGCGACGTGGTGGTGGAAAACGAAGAAGATGTCAAAAAAAACTGGGAGCAACTCAAACTCCGGGAAGGTAAAAAGTCCGTACTTTCGGGAGTACCCAAATCCCTCCCTGCCATGGTGAAGGCCTACCGTATGCAGGAGAAAACCAGGCAGGTGGGATTTGAGTGGGAAAATGCCGAGCAGGTATGGGACAAGGTGGAAGAGGAAATGGCCGAGTTTAAGGAGGCCATGTCCCAACAACAGTCTTCCCAAAAGGTGGAAGAGGAATTTGGCGATGTGTTGTTTTCCCTAATCAACTACGCCCGCTTTCAGGGCATCGACCCGGAGACGGCCCTGGAACGGGTGAACCGAAAATTTAAAAAACGCTTTGAATACATCGAAGCACATGCCGACCGGCCCTTAACGGAAATGTCGCTGGCAGAGATGGATGCACTTTGGGAGGAGGCTAAGGGGAGTTGAAGTTATAAAATCAAAGATAAAAAAGAAAATAATGTCAAGCTGCGTTATCTACCTATCGTCATCCCCCGGCTATCACCCCCTCCACCAATCGATCCGGCAGCAGAGCATACCGTTTGAACGACATGGTGTAGCTGGCCCGTCCGGCACTCACCGTCCGCAAATGATTGATGTATCCAAACATTTCAGCCAGGGGTACCTCCGCCGTAATGTGTGCCTGCCGACCCTGAGCCGTTTGCGACAAAATGATGCCCCGCCGTCTGTTCAAACCGCTCATCACATTGCCCAGATATTCATCGGGCGTGTAGACATCCACCAGCATCAGGGGTTCCATCAGGCGGGGCGACATGCGCAGGGCAGCCGCACGGAACGTCTCGACGGCACAACGCTCAAAAGCCATTGCGTTGGAGTCTTTGACGTGGGTGTCGCCATCCAGCAGTTCCACCTTCAAATGTTCAATCGGATGACCCGCCAGCACCCCCTGGTTCAACATTTTGCGGAAGCCCGTCTCCACAGCAGGTATCATGTCCTTGGGGATGTTGCCGCCGGTTACCTTGTTGACAAACTGAAGGCGCTGTCCTCTTTGTGTAAACGCCTCACTCTCCAAAAAGGAAGGGTCGGCAGGGCCTATGTTCACTTCAATTTCTGCAAATAACCCCCTGCCACCGCGTTGCTTCTTCAATAGGTGCCGGTGCTGAACCGTCTGCAAAAACACTTCCCGGTAAGCCACCTTGGGGGTACCAACATTGACAGCGACGCCGTGATCCGTTTTCAACTTGTCGACGATGATTTCCAAATGAAGTTCCCCCATGCCCAGCATCGTCGTCTGTCCCGTATCCTGATCGGTTTGAACGTGGAAGCTCGGATCTTCCAATTGCAATTTAGCCAAAGCGGTTGCCAACTTGTCGAGTTGGTCGCTGCGTTTGGCCTCGACCGCCATGCTGATCACCGGTTTGGGGATCACCAGGTTTTCCAACAGGATGGGTGCGTCTTTTGCGCAAAGCGTATCGCCGGTTCGAATCGTTCTCAGGCCTATCGTCGCCACAATGTCACCTGCCGAAGCCACGGGTACTTCCTGGCGGGTGTCGGCATGTATCTGATACAGCCGGGCAATGCGCTCCATTTTTCCCGTCCTCGGGTTCAGCACCCGTTCACCGGCTCGAAGGGTACCTCCATACACGCGGAAGAAACACCATTGCCGGTTTTGGTTGTCCAAAATAATTTTGAACGCCAGGGCAACAAATGGCGCATCACTTTCAGGAGTCCGATGGATGACCTCCTTCGACCGGAGGTCGACCCCTTCCGTTTGACCGCGATCTATCGGCGAGGGGAGAAAATCGCAAATGGCATCCAACAATGTTTGAATCCCTTTGTTTTTGTAGGCAGCTCCCGGCAAAACGGGTATTATTTTTCGTTTTAAAACCGCCATGCGCAACACCGCTTTCAACGACGTAAGATCAATGTTGTCGGGATTCTTTAAATATTGGTGGAACAAGCCTTCGTCGTAAAGAACTGTGGCTTCCAGCAAAGCTTTTCGATGGAGTTTGGCTTCCGCCAACAGGTCGGCGGGTATCTCCCGGTCTGCCAGCAGCGCACCGTCTTCATCCCAGTAGGTGGCTTTCATTTCGATTAAATCGACGACTCCCCTGAATTTGTTTTCATTACCGATGGGCAGTTGGATGGCCAATGGATTGGCGCCAAGCCGGGTTTGCATTTGCCGGATCACGTTCAGATAGTCCGCTCCCACCCGGTCCAGTTTGTTGACCATAGCGATGACCGGTACAGCATACCTTGCCGATTGTTGCCAGACGGTTTCCGTTTGTGGTTCTACACCTGCCACGGCATCAAATAACAATACCATTCCGTCGAGCACGCGGAGCGACCGTTCCACCTCGATCATAAAGTCAACATGGCCAGGCGTGTCGATGATGTTGATGGCAAAGGTTTGTTCGCCTTGCGTCCAGGTGATGTGGGTTGCAGCCGAACTGATGGTGATCCCTTTTTCGATCTCCTGTTTGGAAGTATCCATCTGGCTGTTGCCAAAATGGGTTTCGCCCATTCGATGCGAGCGTCCTGTGAAGTAAAGCAGGCGTTCGGTCAACGTGGTTTTGCCGGCGTCGATGTGGGCGGCAATGCCTATATTTCTTAGTCTTTGCAGATTCTTGCGTTTCATGATTTTAATGAATGAATAAGAGTGCGTGACAAATCTATCTGGCGGTAGACAGGCCTGTCCCGCCGAAGGGCGGGAATCGCTGCGGCTCTTACCACAAAGGCACAGAAACACAGAGATTTACACCTGCCTGCGGCAGGCAGGGAGAAAATCTCCGTGTGGCTCCGTGTCTTCGGGGCTTTGTGGCGAGAAGTTCCGCGAACCTGCCCCGCCTTTAGCGGGGTACGTCAAGCACTCAAAATAACACAATGGGCTGGCCCGCCGAGAACTGGCCGACAATGGGAATGGAAAGCCGCATGGGCAGCCAATGTGTTAGGGCCGCAATGGCTCCATTTCCAAAAAGTACAAACTTAAAAAATAAAATGCAGGAATACAGACTTCTTTAGCCGCAGCTAAAAAGTCAGCTCGGACTTACCCCTGCCGGGCAGGAATAAATCGCAATGGACGGAAGACCATTTTGAAGGAGGTGAGGAGGAAGACCTTTTTCATGATTTTGATGAATGAGTTCTTGTGTGATTTAGAACGATGGAGGTGCGGAAATCGTTCCAATAATGCAAATAAATCATCAGGTTAACTTAGCTTGTTTTTGGGCGTGTTGCTCCAGCTCGGTCAGCAATTGGGTAAACATTCGCGTCATCCTCGACCTCAATATCGGACTTATCAGGTTGAACAGGTGTTTGAGCCGCATCTCCACGTCGATTGTCACCAATGACCGGTCATTGCCTATGGGTTTTACCCGGGTGTGGTTTCGCGAAAGCGACAACATGAATTTAGGTACATCAACCGCATCAAAAATGAATTCGCGGTTTTCATCCGAATACATGGTTAGTATTTCATTGGCTTTAACTACAGCGCTTTCGGTGTACCTTCCTGCCACCGGTGCATGGGGGAGGGGCGTATACTCCGGAGGAATGTCCTCGGGTTTTGAAGCCCTGGAGTAATTCACTACACTAAACCACTCGCCAATTTGAGCATACTGATTTCCCAAAATATCCCAGACTACATTGGCCGGGGCATTGAGTTCTTTTTCGATATGTAGTTTCATTGTTAGACTTTTTTGATATTACCCCTTGTCGGGCTTTTCAACCTTTGGAGCATGAAAAGCCCGCACACGGGGTTGCTACTATGAATTGGTTTACTTGTTTGAATTAGAGGTTGTGTGTTTTATATTTTTAGGTAAGCCCCAATAACAAAAGTGCCTGCAAAGCCCACATTGGTCAGGTGTAATGGAATAAGTGCTGTGCCGATGTGCGCTCCAAATTTTCCAGCCGACTGCCAGTTCAGCTTCAAGGAGGAGGCTATCCACTGTTGATCGTTGGGATAGAGGCCCGTTTGAATGAAATTTTCATTATAGTAAGAGCCGTTGTCAAAAGAGAGTCGCACCTCGGTGGTCAACATCAGGGTAAAGGCGTTCCCCAGGGTACGGCCAATTTCCACCCGTCCTTCGACGGTGTCGCTAAATTCGTCGGTATATTTCATAAATCCCATTTCTGCAAAGGCATACCATTTGCTGCCAAGGCCGCCACCTACATGTGCCATCAGCCCGAAAGCATTGGCTTGAAAACCGGTGGTGAGTCCCTTCTCCGCCTCCGTGGATACCGTGTTGAGAGCGGCTTGTGCCGAAATGGCAAGTTTGACGTCTTTGTCGATCAGGCCATATTTCAGCCCCAGGCGTACATTACTCAGTCCGTTGATGGAGCCGCCTTCTAACAAGCCGCCTACAAAGTTGGTTTCCTTGTTGGTCAGGTCGCCGGCATCGGCGTATTTGAAGGGTAACATAGCCATCACGTCCAGCTTGTCGGTGATGCCGTATTCGCCGTAAAAACCATAATCGGCGTAGAATATCTCGCGGTTGATGTTGCGGGTTTTGGTAGCACCGAATCCGGTCAGAAGTTGGGAGTATCTATATGCCGCAAAATGGGCCTGGAGTTGAAAATACCCCTTGCCTTTTTTGAGCAGCCAGGGCCCTCCGGCGAATGCGTCGTTGGCAAGAACCACGATGAGTAATACTGTAAACAGCGAAGAGAGAAGTGTTTTAAATGTTGTCATGCGTAGTAGTTATTTTACAATCAAATCAAACAATAATCAAAGATGTAATTGATGAATGCCTTCGCAGCGGTTTTGTCTTTTGTGGATCGGCCGGTGGTGAGAAAACCCCGCCAACTGTTGTCGATGAATGTGGCCAGTACTTTGGGGCGGTGATGGCTGCCGATCTCCCCCGATTGCTGTGCCTGCCGGATGCAATGGGCCAGTTCCTCCGTCAACCTTTCGTAGCAGGTTTTTAGCTTGTCGGAAATGGCGTCGTTGTTATCACTTAGCTCCAGACTCAAAATGTTGAGCAGGCACCCCCCTTTGTATTGGAGGGTTCGGGTAAATGTGGTCACATTATTTCGGTAATATTTTTTCAAGCGGTTCAGTGGGCTCCATTTTTCGTTTCTCAGCGTTTTTTGCATTTCCATCAGCGCCGCTTCCGTATATTGTTCCAGCATTTGGATCACATAATCTTCTTTCGAATCAAAATAGTTGAAGAAAGACCCTTTGGGCATACCCGTTTCTCCGGCAACCTGGCTCACACCGGTTCCCCCAAAACCCTGCTGAAGCATCAGCTCACAACCCTTATGGAGAAGTGCCAGCCGCCGTTCTTCTATTTTCTCTTTTGAAATTCGCATAATTAATTAATGTGACCGATCACTTTAATTCTGCAAATTTAAAAAGATTTTTTAAAAAAGAAAAGAGGTTATGGATATTGGCGGATTTTATCAATCTCCGTTCATCTCCTTCACCACAATGTCGCGAACCAGACCCTGCTCTGTAACCACCACCACCCAATAACTTGCAGTGGGCAAGGCAGCTACATCCAGCATTTGGATTTGGCCACCAGGCCTCCTTTCGGAAAATACCAACTGGCCACGAAGGTCGTAGAGACGAATATCGACGGTCCCGGTTGTTTGTCTAAGGTCGACGTTTAACACGTCATTTACCGGGTTGGGAAAGAGAGAAAGCTGGGTATTTCCGACCGGTGTTTCCGTATCGGTGAATACGCAGGATTGTTCGTTGGCGAAGTTGCTGCTTCGCAACTCGTAGAGCAGTGGCGCCATTTCCGGGGCGATGGGAGTGGTGGTAAGGCTGATGTTAGAAACTTCCACAGTTGCATCAGCCGCAGTGATCCCGGAAAAGGGGACCATATCGCATACGTTGACGTCTTCGTCCATTTCGGCAATGGCCAGGTGATTGAAGCCGTAGAGTTGTCCCTGGTCGCTTTTCAGGAAGGACCCAAGGGGGAAGGTGCTGATATTGTTTAATTCAAACCGCTGGGCCCATTGAAGAGCTCCGTTGGCGTCGAGTTTTAATACAAGTCGGTCTTGATTATCCGGATTGTTTGCGGTAAGCAGCAGCCCGCCATCGCTGGTCTCGTAAGTCCAGAAAAGTCTAAGTTTCTGACTACCCACGAAATATTCCTTTGCCCAGAGTATGGCTCCCTGGTCGTCCATTTTTACCAGGCGGTTTTGAAGGCTGGTGTCCCAAAAAAGTGCGGTGTATATCCAGTTGCCGTCGGATAGTCGTTGCAATCCAATGACCTGCTCCAGTTCTGGTTCGGAGAGGTCGGTATGATCGTGAATGACGGACCAGTTAACCCCTGCATTGTCCATTTCCAGTACCACCAAAAACTGACTTTGGTCTCCGTTGGGCTCCGCCTGGCAGATCACCACATGCTCTCCGGCACTTGAGGAGGGCACGGCTTCATCTACCCGAAATTCGGTGCCACCGGGAGCGTGTATACGCAGGCCGGATGGAAAGTTGCCGTCAATGTTTCCGTTCAGCATATAAAACGATGGGCGGGGATTGTCGGCCCAGGTAAAAAGGTCGAGCTGAGTGCCATTGGTACTCAACGTGTGGATTTGATCCTGCCCGTCCATCAAATTGGTGAAGGTAGAGCAGTACGGAATGGTTCCATCGTCGTTGATGCGCAAAATGTAGGGGCGGGTGTTAAAACCCAGGTTGGCGCCACCCACCACGACGCCGTCAGCAATAGCTGTGCCCGTATTCAGTAAGGATGCGGTTGCACCAAAGAGCATACGGATACCCACTATGGGGTCCAACACCAGGTCGGGGCCGGTGTTGAAAAAATGTATGTGGGAGGAATCAAAGCTAAAGCGATGTTCGTGAACGATGTACATTTGACTTCCCGCCTGGTCGAGAAAAAGGGAGCCACCCGCTGTCTGCGGTCGGTCAAATACGCGGTTTTGGCTGAAAACCGTCATTGGAAGCAACAATAGGAATAGCCATTTGAGGGATATTTGCATAATGGTAACTTTTTATTGACTAATATACAAAAAGCAGCCCACAATCACCTCATTTATCCGTTTCCTTTTAATGTCCGATCTCTCCCATAATTTTCTATATTTGACGGATAAATAAAGTAATGCATGTTTTTATTAGGCTACGACATAGGGAGCTCGTCGGTCAAAGCGGCCCTCATCAATGCAGAAACGGGGCAGATGATGAAGGCTACCCAGTTTCCGGAAACGGAGTTGGATATTGTTTCCCAACAGGTTGGGTGGGCAGAGCAAGATCCGGAAGTATGGTGGGATAGCCTTTGCCGGGCAACGCGACAATTGTTGCATCAAACTCAAGTAGAGCCCTACCATATTAAAGGCATCGGCATTGCTTACCAGATGCACGGCTTGGTGGTAATTGACAAGGACAAGGAGGTGTTGCGCCCCGCCATCATTTGGTGCGACAGCCGGGCAGTAACCATTGGCCGGGAAGCTTTTGATGCGCTGACCAAAGAAAAATGTCTTTCCCACCTGTTGAATTCTCCAGGCAATTTTACTGCCTCCAAACTCAAGTGGGTTAAAGACAACGAACCAGATATCTACAAACGCATTCATAAAATACTTTTGCCAGGCGATTACATTGCTATGAAACTTAGTGGAGAAGTCAACACCACGCTCCCTGGGTTGTCGGAGGGCATGTTTTGGGATTTTAAAACAAATCAGGTTGCTCAATTTTTGTTGGACTACTACGGGATTTCGCAGGAGCTGATTCCCAACACGGTGCCCACGTTTGGCCTTCACGGCACTTTGACCAAAGACGCTGCTGCAGCTACCGGCCTTGCAGAAGGAACGCCGATCACATACCGCGCCGGCGATCAACCTAACAATGCTTTTTCGCTGGGCGTTTTGGATCCTGGGCAGGTGGCCGCTACTGGTGGAACCTCCGGTGTCGTTTACGGCGTTGTAGATGAACTCCTTTATGATGATTTGTCTCGGATAAACAGCTTTGCCCACGTCAATCATACCTACGAACATCCCCGGCTCGGACTGTTGTTGTGCATCAACGGGGCGGGCATTCAGTACGCCTGGTTGAAAAAGCAGATCGCTCAACCCGGTATTTCATATGCCGATATGGAGCAAGTGGTTAACACCGTGCCGACAGGAGCCGATGGGTTGCGGATTATCCCTTTCGGAAATGGTGCCGAGAGGATATTATCCAATAAAAATCCAGGTGCCCAGATCAACAACCTGCATTTCAACCGCCATACCCGGGCTCATTTTTACCGGGCTGCCCTTGAGGGCATTGCCTTTTCCTTTGTTTACGGATTTCAAATTCTGAAAGAATTGGGGTTGAACCCAAAACACATCAAAGTCGGCAACGATAATTTGTTTCAATCCAAGACTTTTTCAACGACCATTGCCAATCTCCTGAGTTGCCGCATCGAAGTGGTACAGACCAGCGGTGCAGAAGGAGCGGCAAAAGCCAGTGGGTTGGGAGCAGGCATCTACTCCCATTTGGATGAAGCACTAAAGACAAATAATATTCAACAACAATACTTCCCCAACAGTGCAAATGGAATGTATCGTCAAGCCTTTGACGCCTGGAAAAACGATTTGGAAAAACTAACAGCGTTGCCATCTGACTTCTAGCTGATTGCGCATGATCGGCTCCGAAAGCAGAGTAGGGGAGAGGGAAAAAATGTTTAACAACAAAAATTACCACGATAAATATGTCCGACAAAACAAACGACTCTACAACCACAAAGGTACTTCTTGGAGATAGAGAATACTTCAAAGGCATCCCAAAAATAGCGTTCGAGGGCAGGGAGTCCAACAACCCTTTCGCCTTCAAGTGGTACGACGAAAATCAGGTCGTAGCCGGAAAAACGATGAAAGACCATTTCCGTTTTGCGGCAGCCTACTGGCACAGCTTCTGTGGTACCGGTGGAGATCCCTTTGGTGCGCCTACCAAAAATTTTCCCTGGGCAGATGCCGACGACCCTTATAAAAGAGCCATTCAAAAAATGGATGCTGCCTTTGAATTCATTTCTAAAATGGGCATACCATACTACTGTTTTCACGATTTTGACCTGATCGAAGAAGGCCCCAACCTCGGTGAATCCACCAAACGCCTGGAGTACATAACAGACTATGCACTGCAGAAGCAGGAGGCATCCGGAATCCGCCCACTTTGGGGAACGGCTAACCTGTTTTCCAACCCAAGGTATATGAACGGCGCCGCCACCAATCCCGATTTGGGCGTGGTGGCCTATGCTGCTGCTCAGGTCAAAAACGCCCTGGATGCCACCATCAAACTTGGTGGTGAAAACTATGTATTTTGGGGAGGCCGCGAAGGGTATATGAGCCTGCTCAACACCGATATGAAAAAGGAGCTCGATCACATGGCGCGTTTCCTCCACCTGGCCAAAGACTACGCCCGCAGACAGGGCTTTACCGGCACCTTCTTCATCGAACCCAAGCCAGCCGAACCCAGCAAGCATCAGTACGACTTCGACGCCGCCACCGTCCTGGGATTTTTGAAAGAATACGACCTGGAAGAAGATTTCAAACTAAACCTTGAAGTCAACCACGCAACCCTGGCAATGCACACCTTCCAACACGAATTGCAGGTGGCCGCCGACCACGGCATGCTGGGCAGTATGGATGCCAATCGGGGCGACTATCAGAACGGATGGGATACCGATCAGTTTCCCAACAATGTTTACGAATTGGTAGAAGCATTGTTGGTCATCTTGCCTGCCGGCGGATTCCAGGGCGGCGGCATCAATTTCGACGCCAAAACCAGGAGAAATTCAACCGATCTGGAAGACCTTTTTTATGCCCATATCGGCGGCATGGATGCTTTTGCAAGAGCATTGTTGGTGGCCAACGATGTCCTGGAAAAATCGGAGTACCTGGCCCTCCGAAAAGAAAGATACCGCTCTTTCGATTCCTCTCTGGGAAAAGCATTTGAGGAAGGCAAAATGTCGCTGGAAGAGCTGGCGGACCTGGCCGCTCAAAATGGCGAGCCAAGCCAACGCAGTGGCCGGCAAGAGTTGTTTGAGAATATTATTAATCAGTATTTGTGATATTTGTTTTTATTGATGGCGGCCTTCATCACACACTCAAAAAAAACACCATCCATGTCAAAACACAAAACCCAGACCATCTGGATTGCCGCCATTGTATCGTTGGGGGGCTTTCTGTTCGGATTCGATGCGGCAATTATAGCCGGGGTAGTGGGGTCGGTGGAAACGCTATTCCATCTCGACGATGTCCAGACGGGGTGGGTAGTTAGCTCTCCCAGTTTTGCGGCCATGATCTCCATGCTCCTGGCGGGGGCCATCAGCAATGTGTTGGGCCGGAAGCGGGTGTTGATCATGGTGGCCATACTATATGCCGTGTCGGCACTTTTCTCCGCTTATGCTACTTCTTACGAAATGCTGTACATCGCCCGGATGGTGGGTGGTTTTGCCTTTGGGGCTGCTCTGATACTGGCGCCTCTGTACATCGCCGAGGTGGCCAATGCCGAAAACCGGGGCAAGCTGGTTTCCATTCAGCAGCTCAACATCGTTGTCGGATTCTCGGCAGCTTATTTTTGCAGCTATTATTTAAACCAATTAAGTATGTCGGGGGGTGGTGCGATCAATGAAGAAAATGCGTGGCGATGGATGCTCGGTGTGGAAGCGCTTCCTGCCCTCCTGTATCTGTTCTTATTGGTTTTTGTGCCCAACAGTCCTCGTTGGCTGATGTTGAAAAACAGGGAAGAAAAAGCACTTGGGGTTTTGAAAAGGCTCCATGGAGAAGCCCGGGCAAAGCAAGAATTTTCGGCGATTAAAAGCAGTCTTTTAGTAGATCAAAACAAGGATAAGGCAGGGCTGGCAGACTTGTGGAAACCCGCCCTCCGATATGTGCTGGTGGTGGGACTGGTGATCGGTATTTTACAACAGATCACGGGGATCAACGCCGTATTTTTTTATGCCACTTCTATTTTTGAACAGACGGGCATCGGCACCGACGCCGCTTTCGCGCAATCGGTCATCGTGGGGATCATCAATGTGGTGTTTACCTTGCTGGTAATGGTATTGATCGACCGGATGGGGCGGCGGCCCTTATTGTTGATGGGTATTGCCGGTATTGCCATCAGCATGTTGGTAGTGGCATATGGATTCCAACAGGCTACTTACAAGTTAACTCCCGATAAGGCCGCTCAGTTGGAAGGTTTGGATGCGGCGCAATTGGCCCCTTTGCTGAATGTGACCTATGCCAACGACCTGGATTTTAACCGCGCTCTGAAAACAACATTGGGAGAACAAGTCTATAAACAGCACCGGGGCGCCATTCTTAAAGCCGGTGCCCATATGAATGCCTACCTCATTCTGTTGGGCATTCTTGGGTTTGTAGCCTCCTTTGCCTTTTCGCTCGGCCCTGTCATGTGGGTGATGCTTTCAGAGCTATTTCCCAACAAGATACGTGCATTAGCCATTGGGGGGATCGGTTTTGTCAATTCATTTACCAGTTGGTTGGTCCAGCAGGTGTTTCCCTGGGAACTTTCTACTTTAGGCAATGCGACCACCTTTCTGATCTTTGCTCTTTTCGGGATTGTCGGATTTGCATTGATGTACAAACTACTTCCCGAAACGAAGGGGAAATCGTTGGAGGAACTGGAAAAAGAATTGTTGGGGTGACGGTTAAAAAACTTCACCCCCACCGATCACTTTTAGCAATTATCTTTTTCAATACATCGAGGTCCACCGCTTCCAGGCTTTTTATGTACAGGCATCCCTTGCCCGTTTTGTGGGGGCCGAGTTGATCCAGCCATTCTTTCTCCTCGTTGATGTCGTACATCACATAGACGGTGAGGTGCGCCTTTCCGGGTGAAAAGCCCACGTGGAACCATTCGTATTCTTCACCGTTTTTACGTTGGTATTTGTATTTGCCGAACCCGATAATGCTGACGCCCCATATTTTGGGCTCCATGCCGGTGATCTTTTTCATGATGCCGACCAGCTTTTTGCTGTCGGCCTTCCTTTTTTGGTTGGCAATGTTATCGATGAATTTGGAGACGCTTTTTCTGGTTTCCGTATTTTTTAATTTTTTCATAGGTGCTTTTTTATGAAAATGCCGGAACAAAGTTGCCTTACTCAACAATAATTTTACAAAACTGTTGATCCCCCTCCTGGTTGCGCAACTGTAGAAAATACATGCCGGCGTTCAACCCGGCCACATCGCACGAAGTGTGGTATTCTCCTTTCGGAACAAATCCTTCATTTACAACGAATAGGGTCGCCCCGGTATAGTCGAGCAAGGTTATGGTCAAGTAGTCAGTATGGGGAGTGTAGAACGGGATGGTGACCTCGTCCTGGGCCGGGTTGGGGAAGGCGCGGATTTTCAACTCGGCCGGGGAGCTCGGAGCAGCAGTTGCCGTTTCCAAAGGTGCTTCGATAAAGCTGTAATAGACATCCTGCTCGCCGTTGAAAGTGGCCGACCAGGCCAGATGGGCACCCTCATCGGTGGAGATCATGTGATAATAGTCGCCGAGTTTTTGCTGATTGGGCCAACCCAGGTGGGGGTCGAATGCTTCCGAGAGCCGTTCATTGGGTGACCAGGTCAATCCACCATCGACTGAAAAAGAATAATACAACGACGAAAGGTAGGTTCCGGTATCGTCCCTGGTGTCGACCCATGTGGCATCGATCCGGCCATTGGGGGCCACACTCAAAGAGCCGAACCATTGCCAATTGGAGATGGAAGGATCGTCGTTGATGCGGATGGCTTCCGACCAGGTCAATCCGCCGTCGGTACTCCTCGAAAACATGATGTCGGCTGGATCGCTGATGTCGTTTCGGGAAACCGTGGCCAGTAGATAAACATTTTCATTGGTGCCTGAAGGGTCAGCAGCAACCCAGACCTGACCGAGCATCCCTCCGGGATTGGGGCCGTTGTAGAGGGCCTGTGAACCTTTGAGGTCGACGGTAATATTTTGTTCCCATTCAACTGAGGTGCCGGGATTTTTGGCCGACGATGATTTCAGCACTTTGAAGGTGTTGCTCCATCCTCCACAGGCATACAAAGCGCCATCCGGCCCCACTGCCAGGGTGCCGCGGGTAGGATTGTTGGGCACTTCAACACAATCCTGGAAGGTTGTTCCCTGATCCACCGACCGGGTAAAAGAACCTCCCGGACAAGCCGTCCATTCCAATTTCCAAAAAGCGTAAATATGGCCATTGGAAGGCTCCGCGGTTTTATCGACGACCATCCATTGTTTGTCGCCGCCAAAGGCATAGGTTTTATCTTCCCAGGAGGAAGGATCATTGGTTTTGAAGACATCGCAATTGAAATCGCCGGTAAGGCTGTTGAAATAAAAATTGCCCTGACTATCGGTATCCAACACCGGATCGGATCGGAACACCCCTTCTTCAATAGGCCCAACAGAGGTCCATGTAGTACCATTGTTGTAACTCACGCCTACGCCGGCCTGCCGAAAATTGCTGGCGACTGTTTCAAAATATCGCCAACCGATGACCATGCGGGCGGGGTCGGTGGGATCGATGGCGAGAGAAGGCTCGTTGGCTGCATCTCCCAAAATATTGTTGTGGGCATCGTCAACATTGACTTGAACGACTGTAAAACCAGCCTTTTGAAAAGAGTAGGCCGGAGAGGCTGTTTTCAGTCGATCGGGAACAGAAATATAGGGATCGTCGATCTTTTCTTCGCCGTAATAGGTCTTTGATGGCTTTTCTTCCTGACCATACGCAAAACTAATACTGAAAACCAGTGCAAGGATAATAAGGGTAGGAGTATTCATAAGCTGTTTTTTGTTTCGGAAAAATTGTTCCTAACAAATGTAGGCATTTATGGTTGAAAATGAAAAGATCGGCTGAAGAGCCTTTGTTTTAAACCAATGCCAAGAAAATTGCTCTCTGGATGTTGAAAACAGTATATTATCTACTACCTTTAGCCATATCGGAGAAAACTCCCCTGACTATTGACAAAAATTTGCATTGAAATGCCCAACGACAAATTTTTCAAAAAGGTATCCGACCTGATCGCTAAAGGAAAAGTAACAGAGGCCATCCAAACGATGGAAGGGGCCAACCCTCCAACTGATATCGCCAACCAACTGGTGCTTCTCAAAGGCAGGTGGACTAAAAACGAGACGGATCAGAGAATGGGTGTCCTCTCCAGAGAGAGCTACGGCTTGGAAAGAAATAAGATCGTCAACGCCTTGTTGGCAACTGCGAGAGAGATCGAACCTCCTGTCGAAAACAGAAATCCACTCCTGCCTGCTTCACCTCCACCTTCACCACCTCATTCAATAGAATCACTGTCCAATATCGTAAACCTGTTCTGGATGTACGACGAGTCGGCCGAAGACTCTGCCCAGGGCCTGAAAAACTTTTTCAAGGTAATGGAACGAAATGGCGAGATCGACATCTTCGACATGGTCAGGGACGTGTCGGGCGATCGCGAAGCCATCATCGCCCAAAAGTTGAATGCTGCCCATCTTGTGATATGCATTGTTACGCCGCTGTTTGTTGTCAACACCCTTGAACGTGCGGAGCATGCCCGGCGTGATTTGAACAAACCGGTCGTGCCCATACTGATGGAAGAAGTTAGCCTGGAGGGAACGTTGCTCGAAGGGTTGGTATCGCTTCCGCGAAATCCGAAATACGCCACTCAGTTTTCCTCTCCGAGTGCGGCCTATCTGAATATTTTTCAGGACATTAAAAATACCATTCACGAGCTGAAAAAATAGCGTTGATCATAGCTGTGCTTGCTTCAAACGTCAGCTTCAATATTAGCTCTTACCTTCCTGTTGCACAATGTCCAACGCTACATCAATAATCATATCTTCCTGGCCGCCCACCATTTTGCGTCGGCCGAGCTCTTCGAGGATGGCCCTCGACTCCAGACCGTATTTTTGGGCTGCCCGTTCGGAGTGGAGCAGAAAACTGGAGTAGACGCCGGCATAACCCAGCGACAGCGTTTCGCGGTCGACTCGTACCGGGCGCGTTTGGAGGGGGCGGATGAGGTCGTCGGCGGCATCCATGAGTTGATAGAGGTCGGCGTTGTGCGGGAGGTTCATTTTGTTGAGGACGGCGACCAGTACTTCGAGGGGGCAGTTGCCGGCACCGGCGCCCATGCCTGCCAGGGAGGCGTCGAGCCGGTTGGCACCGTGTTGGAGGGCGACGATGGTGTTGGCTACGCCCAGGGAGAGGTTGTGGTGGCAGTGGATGCCGATCTGGGTGGCATCGTTGAGCACATCGCGGAAAGCCTTGATGCGGTCGGCCACTCCATCCATGAGGAGGGCACCTGCCGAGTCGGTGACGTAAACGCAGTCGGCCCCGTAAGATTCCATCAGCTTGGCTTGTTGGGCGAGGGGGATGGGGTCGTTCATGTGGGCCATCATCAGGAAGCCGCCCACGTCCATCCCCATTTTTTTGGCAGCTTCGATGTGTTGTTGAGCAATATCGGCCTCCGTACAGTGGGTTGCGATGCGCACCGACTCCACACCCAGGTCACTGGCTTTTTTCAGATCGTCGATGGTGCCGATGCCGGGGAGCAGGAGGGTGGTGAGGCGGGCGTGTTGGAGTTGGTCGGAGATGCCTTCGAGCCACTCCCAGTCGGTCTTGGCGCCGAAGCCGTAGTTGAAGCTGCCGCCTGCCAGCCCATCGCCGTGGGCAATTTCTATGGCGTCCACTTTGGCTTTGTCGAGGGCCAGGGCGATCTGTTGGATCTGCTCTGTGGAATATTGGTGGCGGATGGCGTGCATGCCGTCACGGAGGGTTACGTCTTGTAAATATATTGTCATTGAATTAATAATTAATCAATTTTTCCCCCGTCGCCAAAGCTGCCGAGGTCATAATGTCCAGGTTGCCCGCATATTCGGGCAGGTAGTGGCCGGCTCCGCGTACCTGGAGAAGAATGGTCGTTTTGAGGCCGTGGCGCCAGCCCAGCCCCTCTATGAAAACGGGGTGGTCGGCGGAGATGTCGTCAAACTGTACTTCCTGATGGAGGGAGTAGCCCGGCACGTATTTTTGTACTTCGGTCACCATTTCGTGTACACTTTGTTGGATGGCACTGCGGTCGGCAGATTCACTTAGCGTGAAAATGGTGTCGCGCATTACGAGTGGCGGCTCTGCGGGGTTGAGGACGATGATGGCTTTGCCGCGGTCGGCGCCACCAACTTTTTCGATGGCGCGGGCGGTGGTTTCTGTAAATTCGTCGATGTTGGCGCGGGTGCCCGGCCCGGCCGATTTGCTGGCTATGGAGGCTACGATCTCGCCGTAATGTACTTTGGCCACTCTTGACACAGCCGCTACCATGGGTATGGTCGCTTGTCCGCCGCAGGTGACCATATTTACGTTTTGGACGTCGATGGTGTCGTCGAAATTGACGGGTGGTACCAGGTAGGGGCCGATGGCGGCAGGGGTGAGGTCGATGATTCGTTTGTCGGGAAAGGGTTTGATGGATTCGTAGTTGTGATGGTGGGCCTTGGCGGAAGTGGCGTCGAAGATGATCTTAATGTCGGGCCATTCGGGCATAGCCATCAGTCCCTGGATGCCTTCGTGGGTGGTTTTGACGCCGAGGCGGCGCGCCCTCGCCAGCCCATCCGATTGGGGATCGATGCCCACCAGCGCAGCCATTTCCAACCGGTCGGAGGTGCGTAGTATTTTGATCATCAGGTCGGTTCCAATGTTGCCCGAACCAATAATAGCGACGTTTACTTTTTTCATGTGAAATGGGATGTTTATTCTTATTTACATAGTTTTGTAGAAACGAACTGCTTTTGCCGAAAAGGCTATATCAATCAGCAATTCTCAATTTAGCTTTATATAATTTGCTAATTTGCTAATGATTGATGTGCTGATGCCCTTCTAACGGGCAATTCATTAGGCAAATTTTCAACGCAGCACTTTTGTGGTTTTCAAATTGAGAGTTAGTGTTTAACAATAAAATTACAATTAAGGTTTTTGCCTTTCGGGAAATATGTTTATTTTGTGAAAACCAAAAAGATAGCGCATGTCCAAAAAATTTGCATCCCGCGACGACCTCGAAGATAAATCCATTTCCTTTGTCGAGTTGGCCTCTGGAGCGTATGCGTACACGGCGCAGGGCGATCCCAACAGCGGCGTCATCGTAGGAGACGAAGCCGTCATGGTGGTGGAGGCTCAGGCCACTCCGCGGATGGCGGCCGACGTGGTGGCAAAGGTACGATCTGTTACCAAAAAACCCATAAAATATCTGGTGTTGACGCATTACCACGCCGTGCGGGTGCTGGGGGCGAGTGGGTATAACGCTCAGGAGATCGTGGCCACTGAGAAAACGAGGGAGATGATCGCCGAGCGCGGCCAACAGGATTGGGACTCGGAGTTTGAGCGGTTTCCGCGCCTGTTCAAGGGCCATGAAAGTATCCCCGGGCTCACCTGGCCGACAATCACCTTTGCGGAAAAAATGAGTATCGACCTGGGCAACAGAAGGGTGGAGGTACTCCACCCCGGAGAAGGACATACTAGGGGCGATGCCGTGGTGTGGCTTCCCGACGAGGAGATATTGTTTGCCGGCGACCTGGTAGAGTACGGCGCCACGCCCTACTGCGGCGATGCGCAATTGAAAAAGTGGCCGACAACACTGCAAATACTGAGCGATATGCAGCCAAAATCATTGGTGCCGGGTAGGGGAGAGGCGTTGCAGGACGAGGTGGCCTGCCAGCGGGCGATACTGGGTACGCGACGATACGTAAATATGTTGTTGGATGAAGCAGTGGTGAGCGTGGCCCGGGGCGAATCGTTGGGGGAGTGCTACCGGAGGGTGATGGAGAAGATGCGACCACTATTCGGTCATTGGGTGATCTTTGACCACTGTATGTGCTTCAATGTGACGCGGGCATATGAGGAGGCGTCGGGGATGACGCATCCGCAAATATGGACGAAGGAGCGGGACCTGGAGATGTGGGAGCGGCTTGAGGGTTAGGTTTTACGTTCAAGTGTTAAGTTCAGGAATCAAGATCAAAATGTCGCGCGCCGAGCCAAATTGAGCATTGATTGAGATATGTGCTTATTATGTGACTATCCAGCAGTTAATCAATGTTCTGCTAGCTACCAGTTTTAGTGGTATGCTGGTATTGGTTCCGGCCTCTGGCCGGTATGACTTAAATCGGCGGGTAAAGTCCGGAACCTTTGCCCGTGTAACAGCAAAGGGTGAAGGAGTGTGCCCTACACCCCACGGCTGTTAACGAGCAGTGGATCGATTGGAAATTGTAATTATCAGATGAACAATAAAAGCCAGTCGCCGCACCGTTTCGTTGTATTGTGCAGAAACGGTGATGGACTGGAAAAGTAAGAAGACAAAAAGAAGTAAAGTTTGTGAAGTTGAAAGTTCCGAGACATTTTTTGAGAGCGGTGTGGTTTTTTTTTTGTTCATTGTTTTTAGTAGTTTTGAGTCTGAACAAGAATTTGCAGACTGGCTGGACGGTAGTCATCTTATAAGATTATAAGAGAGCGCGGCGGCCACCCCTGGGAACTAAAACGGGGCGGTAACACCACCCATATCGGCATGCGGGTGCAACGACCCTCTTATGCACGCAAAGAAGGTTTTGTGGTCGAACTATACGGTCATGCGACTATTCTCCTGGCCGAAACGGTTAAAATGTTTTTGGCCCTTCACAATGCCGGATTGCCGATTACTATTGTTGAACCCGATAGTGTCAAAATAAGGCTTTTGGGACAGGACAACTACGGTGTCATTCCCAATTACCAATCGCCCATTTATGCCGACCAACATTTCGACCCGGAAGAAGATGTGCATAGTGTGATCTACTTTTCCGAACTGGGACGATATAAAAAACGATTGTTGCCTTTCATCCGCTGGGAGGCTTTGCCGCTGTTGAGGTTGAGGGGATGAGAACCAACCGCCTATCGAAATGGAGCAGTGCTTTAATCTTGCTGGCTATATCGCCATCAACCTGGAAGCTAGGACTTTTACCATCACCAATTCCGGCAAGGCATTAAAAGAATCGCCCGACAATTTGTTTAAACGTTTTAAAAGAAGCACCGACATAGAGGAAAGTCTCGGGTTGGGGCTATCCATCGTAAAGCGTATTTGTGAACAATCAGGCTTGGGTATAAGCTATTTGCAGGAAGGAGGAGAACATCGTTTGAGCATACTACGGCGTTCTTAGTTTTATTATATTGAGGTTTGAAATTAATCGCAAATTTCGTTTTTTTTTTTTGCTATTTTAGCATCTAATTGATTGATTTTAAGAGTGTGTCGACTTTTATAAAAATATAAAAATGAAAAACATAAATCTTCTTTTTCTTGTCTTGAATATTATTTGCGGCAACCACTTAGCTTTTGCGCAAATTTCTGTTCCTTATACCAACTGCTTCGATGCACCGGAAGATTCACTGGGTTGGTCGCATTATGCGCTCAATGGAAATGATGATTGGGAACTTGGCGTTCCGGATGGATTCAATTTAGACGAACCTCTTTCTGAGCCAAATGTTTGGGCGACCAATTTAGATGGAGAGTTATCTGCTGAGTCCATAATGGTATTAGAATCTCCGGGTTTTGATTTATCTGATACCAATACCGTTTTCAGATTGGGTTTTGCACATCAATACAACACCTACCACTATAATGGAGGAAACATAGATTATTCATTAGATAATGGCCAAACCTGGATGCTATTAAATGGGACAGATCAGGAAAAGAACCAATGGTACACAAACAATTCTTGCAATGCCCTTGGAGGGGAACCTGCATGGTCTGGAAATTATTCTTCTTTGTTCAAGTTCTCCTATCACAGTCTTGGATTTTTAGGAGGAGAATCCAATGTAAAATTCCGATTTAAATTCGGCTCCAGTAATAACCCCAGAGAAGGTTGGGCCTTAGATTGTTTTAGTATTGTGGAAAACAGCCCAAATGTATATGGCGTGCAGGTAAGCCCTGTTCATGCTACTAAAACATGCGATGACATCACCCTGGAAACAACCTTGATTTATAGTGCTGTTTTAACACCTTCCTTTTTTAATACTGTTCACTATTATTGGTCTGTTGACGACATATTTGATCCCTCCGATGTGTTTATTGATACTAAGTCAGGTCTTGTTTTTGGTTCTGGCGGGTGGGATTTAGCTATAGAGTTACCTCCAAACTTGTATGCAGATACTTACTATGTTTTTTTTCAAATGGATGCAAATAATGTATTAGAGGAAAGCGATGAGACAGATAACTTGGGGACAGCTATTGTTATCATTGACTCTATTTATAGTACGCCATATATCGAACACTTTGACAATGGCAATCATTTATGGAAATCAAAAGCTCATAAAAATTGGAATCGGACACCCGGTAATGTACAAAAGTTCGAAGGAACACACTCTGGCAGTATGGTCTGGAGTATTATTGATCCTGTTGATCACTATGAAAATTATATTGAAAGTCCGTATATTGATGTAAGTGGTTCTGAGCCAATTGTCGTTTCATTCTGGTATCGATCTACGCACGACTTAGGGTTATTGGGACCAGATAAGCCCATCAAATATAGGGTTGATTGTAATGACATCTATACCCACGATGCTTTTAGCTTACCACGAGCGCGGGACAATGAGTGGGATTTTTGTGTTTTCTTTTTGCCAGAACATGCAGATACAAGTGACCATATTCGACTGCAGATTTACAATGGGTATACTTCTGGTTGTTGTTATTATGGATATAATATGGTAGTGGACGATGTGTATGCCGGCCCTGCGAAACCAGACCTTAGCATAGAAAGAGATAAGGAAAATTATTTTGTTTCCAACACTAGTAATACAGCGACGTTAAACTATTTTTTAAATAATTCCGGGTTGAAGGAGTCACCTGTTTCAAATACTGCTTTTTATTGGTCATTAGATTCCATTTTTGATTCAGGAGATGTATTGTTAGGGACGAAGGAGGAATTGGCCATGACAGATACCCAGCGGGTGTGGACAAATTTTGTGTACACTAAGCCAACTTTGAATGTGGGGCGCTATTATATTTTCTATCAGCTTGACGTCGATAATGCTGTTGATGAAATGAGGGAATACAATAATGAGGGCTATTTTGTTCTTTATCAGCAAGCCCCGTTTGCTGTTCCCTATTTTAATGATTTTGAAACGCAAATTGATGGTTGGAGGCATAACGCCTCCCTTGGTAAAGACGAATGGATGTGGTCAGAACCAAACGGGGAGGTATTAAACGAAGCTTTTTCTGGCGAAAAAGGATGGATTACGGCAGATACCGGGCAAATCGCTCGTTTGAGCCGGATGCATTTGTACAGCCCTGTTTTTGATCTATCTTCATCTACCAATCCCGTGTTGGAATTTGATATGAAGTTAGATAGAGTAGGCTATACTAATTTTGCAGCTTATGTCAATATGTCTTACTCTATAGATGGAGGCGCTACCTGGACTGTTTTAGATACGGCCAGCCAATCTTTCAATTTATGGCTATTCCACATGGAGTATAGAGATTGGGATGCACAAGACGAATTAAAGAGAACCGGAAGTAGCGATCTTTTTTACAAGGATTATGAATATTTTTTTCCAGGATATAAATATTATAATGGAAGAGACATTGATCGAAATACAAGGTTCATTTTAGACATTTCATTTTTAGTGGGACTACCTGATGTACAATTCCGATATAACATGAGTACGGAGAAGATGGAGAGTAATTTTGGCACAGTGCAAGAATTTCCAAACGAGGGTGCTTTTATTGACAACTTTAGCATAAAAGAGGCATGGGTAGATTTGCGGGTCAATGACAAAAAATCCCTGATGATAAGCCCATTGGCTGAAGAAATTAAATTCTTTATGCAAATTAAAAACCAGGGCAATTATATCTCAAATCCGGGAAACACCAACTTCTATCTTTCATCCGATACTTTATTAGATGCTTCTGATTTTTTGCTGGGCTCAGAAGGAATTCCTGGCATCAGGCCTGATTTGAAACAATATGTAAATCTTCAATATGAAGGACCAACGAATTTACTGGATTTCGCTTACCTTATCTACGAATTAGATTCCAACAATACTACTACAGAATCAAATGAGACGAACAATATAGGCTATTGGCCTTTGGGTTTGGGTGGTGTAACCAACTATCCCTACCTGGAAAACTTTAATGATACGATCGTAGATGGTTGGAATTATTATGTTCTTCATTATAGTACCGGAGACTATATTAAGAACAGTTTTAGATTTAGGAATATGCGGGTAGCAGGAGAAAATGATTATGAGTTAAAGAATTCTGGTGAGATGACGACAGATCATTTTGACACAAATATTCCAATCGAGTGGGTGCCATACCGTATCTTAGAAACGCCTATGTTTAATTTTGAAGACAAAGACAGTATTTTTCTTTCTTTTGATCTCATGTGTACCGGCCATAATTCTATTTCTTATGACGGGGGAAATTTTGACTATTCAACCGATGGGGGAAATACCTGGACCCTTCTTGTTGATGATCAAGGATTAATATCTCACAATTGGTACAATTATTTTATTCTAAATGTACTTGGTGAGCGAGGATGGCATGGAGAGTTTCCTGCCCCAGGATTAAATTATTTAGATTCGACCTCTTATGATTTATCGTTTTTAAAAGGAGAGGAAAACGTAGTTTTTCGCTTTAAATATAAATCAAACACCGATTCCTGGGCAGGTAGCTCGGCTCGGGGCATGCGAATTGATGATTTTAAAATTGTAGCACACACAGTTGATTACATCGCCCTGGATTCACTTGTTGCCATATCTACAAGCTTATCGTCACCTTCTTTTGAGCTTTCTTATAACATTGCAAATGCAGGAGAATCAGCAGGACGGATGTCAAGCACACAGTTTTATTGGTCAGTAGATAGTATATTTGATGCTTTAGACCAGCTATTACAGGTAAATTCAGCAAACCCAGTTGCATCTGGCAACCAATTGTCTTTTAATGTGGAAATCACCTACCCTACGCCTATTACTCAGGGAACCTATTATCTTTTCTATCAGTTAGATGCAGGTGCTAATTTACTGGAAACAAATGAATCTAATAATATTGGGTCATTTAGAATTCAGTTTGCACAGGCACCAAACTATACCATTGGTGGCGGCTCTGATTCTTTAAATGTAAGTATGACTTTGAATTCATTTGTTTTTGATTATAGGATTGCAAATATTGGAGATGCTGATGGGGATAATTCAAATACTGGTTTTTATTGGTCCGAAGATGAGGTGTTTGATTCTTCCGACCCATTGGCCTTATCAATAGCGGAGAATCCGATTTTAGTTAGCGATACTTTATTCGGGACCGCAAACATTGCCTATCCGGTTAACATTAACCAAAACGTGTACTACTTGTTTTACACATGCGATTCTGCGGATGACATTTCTGAGTATTCCAATGACGACAACACCGCTAAAGTGAAGGTTCGGTTTTTGTCTCCAGAGTATTCCATTTCTAGTCCTGTGGATTCTATTATTCTAGTAAGTTCTGTTCCTTCTTTTGATTTTACTTATAAAATAAATAACTCAGGAACGGAGAATGGTATTCCCTCTAATACTGCTTTTTATTGGTCTACTGATGATGTTTTTGATTCAATGGATCAAAGCGTCCAACTAATCGTTGAACCAATAATTGCGCTAGAAGATTCCTTAATAGGCATCACGACGATTACTTATCCGACACCGGTTTTCCAAGAAAATTATTATTTGTTCTTTGAAACGGATGCGGACAATGAAATTTTTGAATTTTCTGAAAATGATAATAGAGGACACACAAAAGTAGTCTTTGATAACAGCAATGCTATTGCAGGTGATCTCGCTTCTGTCTTGACGATGTATGTCAGCGACCATACCGTTTATTTAAATTGTACAAATTCGGCCCATACTGGAGAATATAAACTGTCTTTATATTCTAATGCAGGAAGTCTGATTTTTAGCCGAATCATCGAATTGACAAATGGTTTGAATATACAGGTTTTACCGGACGAAATCCCTACTGGGGTATATGTACTAAGCCTGGAGAAGGGCAAAAGTCTTCTCACCCAGAAAATAGTATTAAAGTCTGAATAATTCGAGACTTGTCAATCCCAATTAAAAGTCAAAAAGATAAGATTATCAGCAAAGATACTACCTTCATTTATTTTAGGGAATTGGAAAATAATAATCTACGCATCTGATGGCTTCCCTGTCTTTGCCGACAGGCAGGTTTTTCCTCCATGTTTCGTTGAATCCTGATCGCTATCGGGATTAGGCAGGAAAGATAACCCATCTTCAATAATAACTCAGCCATTTTCTCTTTGCCCGCTGTGCTTCTGGTACTGGTGAAGTTTGCTTTGAGGGGGAGTTGACGGAGAATGGGTGTATACTTCTTTTCTCATCCGTATTTTGGATAAGTATTTCAGTAAAATGGATAAGTTGTGATATAAAGCTAGCCTTATCTTTGTGCCATTCTAATTATCAAAAAAAACGCAATTATGTTCGGAAAACAGATTTCAAACCTAATGATCAAACCGGGTAAATCGCCTGTATTCGAAACACCAGACAAATATGGCTTGGCTTATGAAGAGGTGACTTTCAAAGCCAGCGACGGTGTTACCCTGTCGGGTTGGTTAGTCAAAGGGGGAACAGATAAAGTCATCATCCAATCTCACTTTGGTGTGCAATGCTCTCGTTGTGGTTTTACTCTAGAAGGTAAAGGGATGATGAAAAACGTCCTTTGGACCAGTGATTTTCATTTCCTTGACCAAGCTAAATATTTGGTGGAAGCGGGTTATTCTGTATTGATGTATGACATGAGAGATCACGGCAATAGCGAACAAAATGGCTATGTCTCCTGGGGACTGGAAGAACGCAAGGATGTAGTGGCTGCCATCAAGTTTGTTGCAGATCACAAAGAATATCAATATGCCGACATAGGCCTATTATCCATTTGTATGGGACAGGGGGCAAGTACCTTTGCCTTTGGCATGGAAGATATGAAACAGTTTAAGAATCTTAAAACCATGATTTCGGTGCAACCCTTGACTTATGATTATTTTGTAAAAGCAATGGGTTTGCCACAGTTCTTAGTTAATTCGGGCAACAAGTACAACAAAGAAAAAAGAAATACAGACTTAACGGGCGATTCTTTTCTGCCTTATGCTAAGGATATTCACTCAGGTATGGTTGGCCCATCCGGAGCGGTATGAAAAAGAAATTGTCGGAGCTATTTCGAAGGTTCCCAAATACGATTCCTTTAGTCTGACAGAATCCCGGGAAATGATAGAAAACGATTGTGAAAATATAACTGATTAATCTAAATTCTAATCTTTCCAAGATACAAATTACCTTTTTTTTCAGCACCGATGATATAATAATCTTCTAAATTTAAATGTCCAAAACTTACCCTCGGACAAATCTTTTTCTTAAATTTATTAGCATCATTTAATTTACTTACAGTTCTTAACACATTGCCGTTTTGCTTATCAATTTTAAACAAAATTTGACCGTCAATCAAACAAATATTATCTTTTTCATCGTATGTTATAAAGTTCTTTATATCTAGGTCAAATGTTAACTTTTCACCAACCCAATTTACTTCATTCAATTGGGTATTTATTGAAATCGGCATATAATACAAATTTCTATCTCCAGACGAGAGGCCTGTTTCATAATTTTGGTAGAACTTACTACCTAACATTAAAATCACATTATTTTCATCTATCCTTAACATTTTCTGGGTGTAACGATAAAGAAATGGATGATAACTTAATATTGGACTATGCATAGTTGCATCTACAACCACAGCATCTTGTGAAATAAATTCACCTTCTGTCTTTTTATATAAAATAAATCGAATCTTACCTGCTCCAATGTAGACTGAGCCAACTAAACATTCATCATGATTGTTTATTGCCAGCACTCCTCTTATCGGACTTTGGTCCAATTGTGGAAGAAAATATGATTCCTGTTTACCTGATTCAATATCAAGCTCAATAACACTTAATGCCCCATTTAATATCAACCCTTTTTTAGATATCTTTTCATATCTTTCCAATATATATAGCTTACCTTTTCTAGATATAGCGGACTGCACAAGTCTCTTTCTTCCCAAATCCAATTCATCAGTTTTATTAAAATCGTATTCAGTATGGAATAACAACTCACCTGTTTTTGACAAAATAATTATTTGTCCATCAGTCTGTTGTTCTCTATTATATCCTCTGGATTTTAACGTTCCATCGTGGCACATTACTACTCCCAAATTCCCAGTCTCACTAGCAACATTACTTTTTTTAAATATTAGTTTATTTCTTCTCCAGTATGTAACTGATTGATCGCAATTACCATTTCCCAAAAATTTCCATTTTTGATTCTTTTTAAAATCATTTAGGGTAGATGAAGAATAGTAATAGCTAACTAACTTCTTATCTCGATCAAAGCTAGAAACAAAAGAATGCAATCGATCTCCATGAATTAGATATTTTATTTTCCAATTATTAAAATCCACTTCTTGTTCAATTAGTTCAAGTGAATTATTATTGGAGTTATACTTTGCTATTTTTAATGTTTCCTTATGTCCATGAAACCCTTTATATCCTTGATTTACCTGATAGTAAAATGTATTTTCATGACTCCCAATATAGGTTACATCATGCATTGATAATTCTATTTTCTTCTCCCATGATATCTCCGGGAATTCTTGTCCAAATAAGGACGAAATCTGAAAAATTGCTATTGAAAGCAGCAGTAAATTAATTTTCATAATATGAATTTTATTTAATATAAGTAGTAATTTTAACGCTTCCTGTTGAAAATAGGCCTCCTTTAACTTTTTTATTCGTTGTGTTCTCGCCTTCTTTGTTCAATATTGTTCTCTCCAAATTAGTCCTTTGGAAGCTAATTCTTTTTCTTTTCCCTTCGTAATAAATGCAACTCCAAAATCTGCAACACCTCCGTTTACATCACAAAGTTGTTTTTCTCCTTCGTATCCACTTTCTTTTAAAACCTTATTGAGTCCAGCGATAAGTCCATTACTATCCACGTAATCAGATACAATTTCAACTGAAAAATTAGCTGGATTCCCATTGACTATTAAATTAAATTCAAACCTTCCATTATTGTTCGACCAAGAAAATTTATCCAGCTTCAATATTCCATTTGTGATGTTAAATGATTTTTCGATAGTTTTTTCATAACTACTTCCGTCTGCTATGCAATCAGGCAGACCAATGAAGTGTTCGTCATTTGAAATTAGGTCATTAAAGGCATTCATTTTCGATATTTTGTTATTTTTTGTGGTGGAGCACTAAGCATTTAGCGCGCTACGCTCGTGAATCTTCGATTTCAGTTGAACACTTACGCCTTCAGTACGCAGGTTTGCTATCGATCCAGAGATTTTCTATCTAAAGATATTTCCGGATCAGGCAGGAAAAACAAACCATCTTCGGTAAAATTCAGTTGTCATTCCCATGTCGAACCCACGACGAGCATGTTTGAGCAGGAAAGGTAACGATTTTTTGTCAAACCCAGCCTGCACGGATTATCAAACAGAACCTGTCCTTGCTGCGAAAAAGGACAACTGCATACGATAGATGTTTGGTTGGCGAATAAGAGTCCGCCTGCTTATCTGAAACCCAGCGAGAGATAGCGTTGCTCACTTACCCCGGGCTCACCTGGCCGACAATCACCTTTGCGGAAAAAATGAGTATCGACCTGGGCAACAGAAGGGTGGAGGTACTCCACCCCGGAGAAGGACATACTAGGGGCGATGCCGTGGTGTGGCTTCCCGACGAGGAGATATTGTTTGCCGGCGACCTGGTAGAGTACGGCGCCACGCCCTACTGCGGCGATGCGCAATTGAAAAAGTGGCCGACAACACTGCAAATACTGAGCGATATGCAGCCAAAATCATTGGTGCCGGGTAGGGGAGAGGCGTTGCAGGACGAGGTGGCCTGCCAGCGGGCGATACTGGGTACGCGACGATACGTAAATATGTTGTTGGATGAAGCAGTGGTGAGCGTGGCCCGGGGCGAATCGTTGGGGGAGTGCTACCGGAGGGTGATGGAGAAGATGCGACCACTATTCGGTCATTGGGTGATCTTTGACCACTGTATGTGCTTCAATGTGACGCGGGCATATGAGGAGGCGTCGGGGATGACGCATCCGCAAATATGGACGAAGGAGCGGGACCTGGAGATGTGGGAGCGGCTTGAGGGTTAGGTGTTAAGTTCAAGGCTGCTTGCCTTTCTAAAATTGCTTAACAAAAGGCAGGATATATTCTCGCGTATAAATACTATCATTCTCAACTCTGTAAGAAGTCGTTTTTTCAATTTGCAACAGGTGGTTGCCCGGCGGCAGGTGGCCTACGGGAAAATTGCAAATAATGCCGGGTTCGTTGTTGTTGTGGTGGCGGGTAAAGTAGCAGGTCAGGCTGTCGTTGATGTCGAGGTCATTTAATTTGACGTTTACCAACGATTTTAGTGCCCGGAGGATTTTGCGGTGCTTGTTTTCTTCAAATTGCCGAATGGACTCTTCTTTTTTTAGGTTGGTTTCTTTTAGGAGTCGGCGGAGGGAATCTTGTTTGTTTTTTAGGGAAGACCAGATGATGTCGGACTGTTTGTTGGCCCTCAAAGAATCCCTCAACTTTTTGCGTTGGCGTCGGATCTGTTTGACTTTTTGCTTGTATTTTTCGGTTAAATTTGTTTTGACGGAGTCTTGTTTAATTCCATCGTTAAACAAGATAAATTGCAATCCTGGTTTGTAAATAGGAGTGATGCCGAATTTTTCTTCGAGCAAGTCTGCATACCTTTTTTCGTAAGGAAAAAAAAGCGAAGCATAGGGCTGCTCGATGTGATAGGCAGACAGCCGTACGGCTATCTTTTTTTTGTATTCTTTTTGCTCTGTTTCTGTCAGTGAAGCGATCTTTTGCGCGTAGAGGTCATCGTAAAAATGATCCCTCACCAGCATGCCATTTTCCAACAATGCTCTTTCAGCAGGGATGTGGGGTGATGAGTAGTCTCTAAACTAAACATATTTTGCCCAGCGGCGATAAAGAAAATATACGGTATCGAAAAAAAGAACAGGCGCCGGGTGTATTTGTTGTCGATGAAGTTGTAGAGCAAAGGCCGGTACAAAAAGCTGAAAGTGATAATACCGTAAAACCGGTAAATGGGTAGATAGAGGCGCGCAAAAGGGTCTTCTTTGATGCGCTTTAATACCCCCAGGGTGATGAAATCGATAAAGACCAACAACCCAATGGCTGAAAAGAGCATGCTCCAAAAGGCGAATACCACTGCCGCTTTTTCTACGCTTACCCCCATCCAGACCAATACAATCATGGGGAGTGTCAAAAAAATGAGGAAAGAAATTGCAGATAGGAATAGTAAAAATAAAAGAAAAGTATACGAAAATAGGACACTGCATATTTTTTCGAGCTTTTCGATGAAATCGTCGTAGTCGCCCACCTTTCGTTTTAGAAACCGGGTAAAACGAGCGGAGTAATTGAGTTGGTCGTATTCAATTTCCGAAGAAACATAACGCAAGCCAATACAACCGATCCACAACGACCGCAATATGACGTGTATTAAGAGGTTGAGGAAGAAAATTTTCCAACCCACCTCAAAGAGCGTATGGAGTTGTCGTTCGAAGAAGCTATCGGAGACCTGGGTGATGTACATCCCAAAGTCTGCGAGCGCACTCCGACTGTTGTATACGCCAAAGAGGGCAAACCCGGAGATAATCAACTCCAGTTGCCAGCTTTCCTGTTGTAGTTTTTCAAGCCACGCCTTGAAAAAATTTTTTTGATCTTTAATTTCCATCCACGATTTTGTTTTTCGGGCAAAGAAAGGGAAACTTTGGTTAAAGTTGAAATGGGCGTTTGTAGCAAATTGCTGTAAAGCCTGATTTTATTCTATCCCAATTATGAAATGCCTTCACTATTCGAACCGCGTATTGATCATCTTTTGGTAGCTTAGAGAATTTATTGTGTCCAGAGTGTTCAATTTGAAAGGGATCATTCTTAGCTCAAAACTGTCCTTCGTATTAGTATTCAACCTTCCTGCTAATAGAACAACCGTTTCCTGTGATGATTTTAGCTTGTGCAAAATGGAATGGACCAGGTCATCGGGTGTTGATTTATCCAGGAATAAGACACACCTGTTTAACTTTCTCAAGTTTTCGTGGCGTCTTAACTTCTCTGATTCCAACCAGAGTGGAATGTCATGTAAAGTAGCGAATCGGTATCCTAGATTCAACCTATGAGAGGGGAAACAATTGGAGGAATTACTTTTTCCTGTAAATAAAAAGTTATAAGTTCTTCTTTGTCTGTCAAATTCAAATGACTTACAGTTCAAACAATTGATTACCGGCAAGTCAATTTCCATATCGGTGGGCATGAAAAAGTCAGATTGTAGATCACAACAGGCCTGCTCGCATTTGGTGGCTACAAACTTACCTCCCAAGCCAGTTTGGACTAAAAACAATGAGTCATCTTTTAAACGATATTTTAAATTTAGCACCCCGCATTCTCCTGCCCCAGGAATAAAGCTCTGTGATTTCTCCCATCTGCTATAGTAAGGTCCGTCGATGGCATTTAAATTAAAAACTACCGAGTCTCCCCAATAAAAATCAATAGTGAAGATCGAATTTGAATTATTTAACGGCTTGCAATGCCAGTGCCCAATTAGTGCTTCATCATTGCTGCAGGATGAAAATACTAGCACCAGCAAGAGTATTTTCCAGTTCATTATTGGCTATATTTTTCATTATTAGATGCAGTTTCGTGTAAACTTGTTGTTTGCTAACGTTGTTTTATTTTTAGAGCGGAGAAAAGGATGCAATTAGTGGTACGTGAATCCCTTTGAACTTAAAACTTTATTCTTAAACCTGAACTTTTTAAAGTAAATTCGCCCCTCATCCGTCTTCCCTTATATATGGCAGAGCCAATGGCCGAAAAACGAAAAAGAACCCTCACAGGGGTCATCAGGGAGTACAACCGCCGGTTGGGCAACTTTGTGCGTAGCCGCGTGTCGAATAGTGCCGACGCTGAAGACATCCTCCAGGAGGTGTGGTACCAGTTGAGCAAGGTCGTCGATCTGGACTCCATCGACCAGATCAGCGGATGGCTTTTCCGGGTGGCCCGAAATAAGGTGACCGACAATTACCGCAAACAACGCCCCGAACTCCTGGAAGACTATGCCTATGAAAATGCCGAGGGCGACCTATACCTAAAAGACATCCTGCTGGCCGACACACCGGCACCCGAAACGGAAAACCTTAAGGAAATTTTTTGGGAAGAACTTTTTGAAGCCCTCGACGAATTGCCGGAGGCTCAACGCGATGTGTTCATCTGGAATGAACTGGAAGACCAGACTTTTCAGGAAATATCCGACCGCACCGGCGTTAATATCAAGACGTTGATCTCTCGGAAGCGATACGCCGTCCGGCATTTACGTAACCGGCTGGAAGACCTGTACAAAGAGTTTCAGACATACTAAGGCACACCTCAAACCAAATAGCCATTATTCGTTATTTCTTAAACTAAAAACCATTCGACATGTACCGAGACGAACCACCTTACAGAAGACCTTTCCGCCCCGGGAAAGTATTGTTTTTTCTGTTGGCTGCCGCAGCTTTTGTGCTGATAGTAGGTGGCGTGGTGATGTGGTTGTGGAACGCCATCCTGCCCGATCTCACCGGGGTGCGGGCCATCAAACTGTGGGAGGCGGTGGGCTTGCTCGTGTTGAGCCGGATATTGTTTGGAGGACTGAACATGGGCCGCTATCGCCGATTCGGTAAAAAACGTGCTGCCTGGCGGCAAAAATGGATGAATATGTCGGACGAAGAGCGGGCAGAGTTTAAGGCGCGGTGGCGGGAGCGGTGTGGGCGGAAGGGGAGGCGGTGATATAGTGTTGTTCTGCGATCAGTGTTTTTTTTCTCTTATCCAAATGAAATCCCGAACCCCGTCCATCATATCGATTATCGTCATAGACAAGCGATTGTTCATTTTCATGTACTGCTGAACCATGTACATTTCGTGCTCGTTCAGGTTTAAATTGCCTGCGTAATTGAACTGTTCTTTTCCATCGTCATTTTCGAGTGTAAAATCATTTTGATTAAAAGAGATGATCCGAGCAGCGTAAATAACTTCCTCGTCGGCACTGATCGCGGTGATACGGAGTTCATTTTCCTCCAGCACGTAGTGTCCCCAGTTGAAATAGTCTGCATCGTTGTTGTTGAGAATGATGATTATCCCCAAACTTGGAATGGCCTTAATGGTACTTTCTTTTGATTTCCAGGTGCCGCCCAACTTTCTGAAATTTTCCCATGAGCGGATTGTTTTTTTCATGGTTTCGTTTAAGATCGCTTCGCTTTGATAGTCATAACTATAAGTTTCGTTGCTATCGGGTCGGCTGAGTAACAATTGTTGCTTTTCCAGGATGTTGACTTGAAAGGTTAAATAGCGATCTCCTTTCATATCGTATAATTTTAATTCGCCATTTTTAACTTCGTAAATACCTAACGAAAACTCCGGTTGAACCAGATCACTGTATTCTTCCGGATATACTTTTTCGGAATAATAATAACCGTCTTCTGTCAACCACAAGCCATCGTAGGTATAGTGTTCTCCTTCTTCCGGTAAGTGCGCCCAAAAGCCGGCAACGTCATTTTGACAAAAGGAAAAGGCAGCATTCAAAAGAAGGCTTAACAACAGGATTGGTTTTTTCATGATATTTTTTTGATTTTAGTTGTAACTCAATAACGTTGAAAGAGCATTCATCCATCTAAATTGGATTATGCTAATTTACATATAATTTCCATCAATTCGCCCAAAAAACTAGCATTAGTCCATTTATCATCCAAAGCTGATTTGAAAATGATATACATGAGAAACATTAGAAAATTGCATATTTTAAGACTCTGATTGTCAGTTATTTGAAAAACTATCGCCCCTATGATGGATTACTCATCATCCCCGAAAAACCAAAAATCAAATGGTGCAATAATTGACTTTGTCGAATCTTCGATTTCGGGCTACCTGCCCTGCAAGGCGGGAGTCGCACTAGTGAAAGCTTATTATTTTTCCTATTGATTTTTAGCGACCCTTTTTATCCACAGGTAGTCGCTAATACTTGGGTCAATTGAAATTTCTTGGCCCGTTTTTTTATTTTTCAGTACATTGAAATCGTGGTCACTAAAAAATGGACTGTCGAAAAAAGGATGAATGTTGATTCCCAGGAAGTGCAATTGTCCAATGAGGTGTCTGGACTCCAGTACCTTTTGTAGGTTATTTTTTCGTATAAGATAATTCGCAATGGCGTTAAACATGGACGAATAACCGATGCAGTTGGCCCGATTTAGATGTATCAATTCGTTTGGGTCGTTTGAAACCAGATTTGTCGCAAAGCTTAGTTCCTCATTGGTTATTTCATCAGCAATTTCCGCGATTTCTTTTAGGTCAATTTTTCTATTAGATGACTTGGATTCAATTCTTTCGATCAAATCGCCATTTATTATTTCGATTTCCGCTCTTGTTCCAATTTCATTGTATTTTATTAGCAACCGGTAAAAGAAGCCTCTAAATAAAAGCAACGCAAGGATGGAGATTCCGATTATTTTGAGCGGTTTTTTCACTTTTTATTGGCTATTGATAGTTTATGCTTTGGAGTGCCTTCGTTTTCTTTTTGTTTAAATTCAATGCTATTATTAATTGGTTTATTTCGTCTTCTGACTTGAAAGGGCTCGCTGCAACATAACCACAAAGGCACAGAGGCACAAAGATACACAGAGAAAACCTGTGTGTAGAAGTCGTTCGTCGCGGTTTGCAACCGCGATGCTCCGCTAATATGTCATGCACTCGATTTATTTCGTCTTCTGATTTGAAAGGACTTTTCATGCTAAAATTTTCTCCGTTTTTCATCCGATACATTCTTCCCAGGAACATTGAAATAGCGCCATCATCAATATCGCCCGTTAAATACGCTTTATACAAATATTCGAAGTTTCTCTCCCTTTCCTCATAGGTGCTTGCGTGATGAATTAGTAAAAAATCAAAAAAATTTAAAGTAATTTCTCTACCCACCCGTCTTCCATGATGAAAGCGGCATTAACCGCCCAACTCGAACCCAATTTTTTCATCATTAAACCATCTTTCATCATGCGACCCTTTAGAAAAATCTTCCTCTTCTCCGTAGGTCTGGTACTCTTTTTCTTTTTGATCCGAGTGTTTGTAGCAGCCTTGTTCATTGCCGCCTTGATCAGCATACCGTATCTTTTTTTCCGGGGCCTCAAAAGCGTCTTCCGGAGGGAATACGACTACGACTATCGTAACCCCTATCGCCAATTGCCACCCTGGCAGGAAGAAGACGAACCACTTTTTTACGGAAGTAAAAGGCAATACACCCGCGTACCCGACTATCGGTATGTCGATGTGCAATAATTCAACTCAAACTGCGGGAAGGTATAACACCTCCTGCTATTTTCAAACCACTAAAATAATTAACACCATGTGTAATCGATTTGCAAATTATCAAAATTGGGGCGGTGCCCACCGCGGACACTGCGGCCCCGGCAAACATCACCGACGACGACGAGCCCACCGTATGCGACGCTTCGGAGCCGGCTGGCTCTACCCACCCGCCAACGTCCAGGAATTTGACGACCGCTACGAACTACAGGTCTTCGCCCCCGGACTGACGAAGGAAGACTTCAGCATCGGCGTGGCCGACGGAGTACTCATCATCAAAGCCGATCCGAAAAGCGGCGAGGACTCCACCAATGCCGACAACTGGCGCCGCAAGGAGTTCGCTCCAGAAGGCTTCAAACGACGCTTCGAACTAAACGACGGCATCAACACCGAAGCCATCTCCGCCAAATACACCGACGGCGTACTGCTGGTCACCTTGCCCAAACTCGATGACCACCACACCCAACGGCATGAAGTCACCGTGGAGTAGGGCGATCGGCTTCACTCAATGATTTTTCACAGATTTGATGGACAAAAAGGCAGCTCCGACCTCCGGAGTTGCCTTTTATTTTTGGTGCCTGTCCCGAAAACATTCGGGAGGTCCCATCCTCTTTGTAAAACTCAAAAAATAAATAGTCTTTTTGGTGTCTTTGAAAAATCACAAATCGCTCATTATCAATCGCTTATTTGTAATTTTTATCAAAGACAACGACAATTTATTTTTCGAGCGAGCCTTTGATAAAAGTATGTCCAAAAAAGAAGCGATACAACCGCTCAACACAGCCGTATCGCTTACTAACCATCTATTATGTTTTCAGGACTGTTGGGCTTTGCAGTTCATGACAATGTTCAAAAACGATGTCGGTGCATAAACGTTCCCTTTTTGTCGATACACAAGTGGATAGGGAAATAATCGCCTAACTTTTCTTCCATTCCTATCCAATCATCTACTGCGACGGACAGATCGCCCATTGCTATTACCGCACGACCGGGAAAATAAAAGGAGAGATTACCTCATAGTAGTTTGCAAAACCCAATTAACGGCACCGAAGGTAATCTTTTTTTTCAAAATTCCAAAGTTGAAGTTCAATTATACTTTTACACATTGAAAACGAGCCTGTTATCCCAACGCGAATTTGCACAAATTCCACAAAATTAATGTTGCGGAAGCCATTCAGTAATCTGTGAAATTCCGGTCAAAAACGATTGAAATCCCTACAAATAGCCCTGAAAATTTCAACTCATCCCGCCATTTCCCTATTTTGTGCCCAGCATCATTACACCCATACATGAAACATATTCACAGAAGAAATTTCCTAAAGCAGGCCGCTCTGGTGAGCCTTGGGTTTACCGGTCTATGGCGGTGCAGCCTTGTCGATTCCTCCAACACAACCCGTTCCACCGCCGGCCAATTCGGCCCCCTCGTACCCGACCCTGCCGGACTTCTCGATTTGCCGAAAGGCTTTACCTATCGCATCATCTCCAGAGCCGGCGACAGGATGAGCGACGGACTGGTCGTGCCCGGCCGTCCCGACGGCATGGCTGCTTTCACCGCTCCCGGTGGCAAAGTCCTCCTCATCCGCAACCACGAAAACAATCCCAGCAAGGGAAAACACAGCCCTTTCGGGAAAATGAATCAACTGCTTACGCCTAATTACCAACAATACTTTTACGATTTTGGCATCGGCGAGAAAAAATGCGTCGGCGGCACTACCACCCTTTTGTACAACGAACAAACCGGAGAGGTAGAACGGCAATTCCTCAGCCTCGTTGGTACCGTGCGCAATTGTGCTGGCGGCCCCACCCCCTGGGGTACCTGGGTGTCGTGTGAGGAAAGCGTGGCTACGGCCGACGATACCCTCCAAAAAGACCACGGCTTCAACTTCGAAGTGCCCGCTTCCGCGGAAATACAACTGCACCCGCCCACCCCTATCAAAGACATGGGGCGGTTCAACCACGAAGCCATCTGTGTAGACCCCCGCACCGGCATCGTCTACCAAACCGAAGACCGCGCCAACGGACTCATCTACCGCTACCTGCCCAACGTCAAAAATCAATTGCTCAAAGGCGGCACCCTGCAGATACTCGCCATCAAAGAGGCCAAAAGCTTTGATACCCGCAACTGGAAACGCACGAATATGATCAAAAATCAATTATACGACGTAGAATGGCTCGATATCGACGGCATCCTCTCCCCCGACGACAACCTTCGCAAAAGAGGATACAATAAAGGAGCCGCCCGCTTTGCCAGAGGTGAGGGCATGTGGTTTGGAAATAAAGAACTCTTCTTCGCCTGCACCAACGGCGGCGCCGCCAAACTTGGGCAGGTATTCAAATACATCCCCAGCCCCTACGAAGGTACCAGCCAGGAAAATACCGCTCCCGGAAAACTAATGTTATTTGCCGAATCAGGCGACGAAGGAACCTTCAACCACTGCGACAACCTCACCATTGCTCCCTGGGGTGACGTCATCCTCTGCGAAGACAATGGAGACAAAAACTTCATCCGCGGCATCAACCCGCAGGGCCAGATATACAACTTTGGCTGTAACCTCGCCTCCGAATCCGAATTCGCGGGCCTATGCTTCTCTCCTTCCGGAAAAACCCTATTTGTCAACATCCAGGAACACGGAGAAACCATCGCCATCACTTCGAATACTTGAATGTCGCCATCCATTCAGACTATATCCTTCCGGGCTGTACTTGGCGGTCGTAGATGGCTGAAAGCCATAACGTTGCGTTTCTTTGCGTTCGTTGCGGTTGAATAGTTGTCCGCGCCGCCACGCAGGCGATAGTCCTTGCTGGCCGCTAGGCGGGCTGCATGGGCAAGTCAACAAATTAATAATTCTCCCCCCTCCCCAGGCACGCTTTTTGATGTATATATTTTTGTTTTGTCAAATATGTTAAAACAAACATCATGAAGCACTTTGAATCCTCTATACTGATCCTGTTATTGATCCTGCCACTATTTACCTCCAAAATAGCATTTTTATTTAGCGACGGCTTGGACCTGGCCCCCGCTGTAGTCGACTGCGATGTCGATGGCGGCACCATCACCGGTACAGGCCCCTACACCTTTTGTGTAAACGACGGGCAACCCGATTACATTCTCAACCTCCTCCTTACGGGAAATGTTGGTCCGGTTTCACAATGGGTTATCACCAATGAAGTGGGTACCATTCTGGTTTTGCCCGAAAATGTGGCGTTGGTCGATTTCGATGGAGCACTACCGGGCAACTGTCTGATCTACCACATTTCCTACGAACCGGGATTGAATGGATTGAGCCAAACCTTAAGTCTCAACGACCTCCAGGGCTGCTACCACCTGTCGAATGCCATTGAGGTGATCCGTGAAGATGGGACTGACCCCGATTGCGGTATTGCTCCTTCCCAGCCAGCTTATGCGGTGGTTGGACGGGAAGAGGTTGTTCTCGAAAATGCGGTCGTATACAGCGGTGGGGTAGGAGTAGTAGAGGAGGATGGACAACTGGAACTCACCGATGGATCTATAGTGACTGAAAGCAGCACCTTTATCAATGCCCCCGATGTGGTCATCGACAAAAATGCTCAGGCCAATAACGTTTTCGCCCAACAAGCCCTTCCAGATATGCCTGTTTTTTTGTATAACAATACAAATGCAGGAAACGACCTGGAGATAGATATCGACGACGGAGAAGAAATCGTCCTTACAGAACCCATCTACGAAGACCTCAAAATCGGTGACGATGCCATCGTCGTATTCTCCGGTCAGGAATACGTTTTCATTGAAGATATACAAACCGGCGACAACACCATCCTGCTTTTCGATCAGTGTACCAACCTGATGCTCAGCGGCAGAATGCGCCTGGGCAAATACAATGACTTCAACCCCGGTGAGGAAAGAGTTATGGTGTTTGCTGAAAAAGACATCGACGTCAAAAAGGGCAGCAGCCTTTATGGTTTCTTCTTTACTCAACGTCAGCTTCGCCTCCGGGAGTCCGATGAAGCCCAACCAGGCCGGGCCACCGGCTTGCTTTCGGGCAAAGAGGTTAAGGTGGAGGGAAATACAGAACTATGGGCTGAACAGGTAGCATCCTGCGATGACGAAATCGACATCTCCATTTCCGGCCCCGGCCTTCAGGGATTGTACCAATCCAACGATCAGCCACCGCCCTTCTACGAAACCGAGCTCGATCATTCGACAAAGGCCTATATCAGCGGCCTCTATCCTAACCCGGCCAGCGAATCCACCACCCTCCAACTGGAGTTGAAAACCAATCAAACCCTCCGTGTAGAAATTTTCAACACCGCAAGCCTGTTGGTTCACGACCAAAAATACCACTATACGCCCAATGAACCCATTGAACTATCTCTGGTTGGTTTGCATAAGGGTATATATGTGGTATACATCACCTCTGATGAGCTCGGTATCGCCGCTACCAAATTGGTGATCCGTTGATTTTAGTTGTTAACGATCAATGACGTGCTTTATTAAAATCATAGCTATAAATGGCATTCGGCGGTTAACGCGAATCTGTTTCCATCTACTGATCATTAAAGCACTATGCTGGCTACCAGATATTCTGGTACGCCGACCTTGGTTGCGGCCTCTGGCCGCCGAATCATATTCCGCCGGGCAAAGCCCGTCACCTTGGCCCGTGTATCAGTGAAGGGTGAAGGAGTTTGCCCTACACCCCACGACTGTTAACGATCAATGGCGTGCTTTATTAAAATCATAGCTCAAAATGGTATTCGGCGGTTAATGTGAATCTGTTTCCACCTGGCAATCATTCTTCCACTGCTGCCTCGATCGTTATCAGGAAAATTAATCCGCAGTCTTCCTTTATTTTTAGGTATTTTAGCCTGCAAGTAGCAATTTTAGGCAGGTATAGAAGTATTTTTTATAAAATTTACCTAAATTGCATTTCCTTTCACGAGGCAATCACACAAACCTATCTCTGTCCCCCCTCTTTAGAAGTTACTTAAACTTAGCCTGAACCCCAGTTTATCCCATCTACCACCTATACTATATACTACTACCTAAGCTTCATCCTTTTCAGGACGGTTGCCATCCCCTCCAGCAACACGGAGCAATGCTATTTTATTGAATTTTACGTAAGTATAATATAAAAACATTAATATGAACATCCAACAATTTTACAGATTATCTTTCCTGCAGCCTCTGTTGCTGCTTCTATTCGTTTTTTTGATCGGCCCTGCCGCAAATGGCCAGCAATTATTCATCAATGAATTTATGGCCTCCAACAACACCACCATCACCGACGAATTTGGCGGATTCGACGATTGGGTAGAGATCTACAACCCCGGTCCCGCTTCGGTCGATATTGGTGGCATGTATGTCTCCGACGACCTGCTCGACCTGACCGCCTGGCAAATCCCTACGACCAATCCGGCTCTGACCACCATCCCAGCCGGAGGATTCCTCCTGATATGGTTCGATGGAGAGCCGACCCAGGGTGAATTGCACGTCGATCCCAAATTGGGAGCCGGCGGAGAAGACGTTGTCCTGACCGGTACCAATGGCACCACCATCATCGACAGCCGCACCTTCGGCCAACAATTATCCGATGTGTCGGAAGGCCGCGAAGGCGACGGCAACCCCAACTGGAACCTATTCAGCGAACCCACTCCCGGAACCACCAACAATACGACGCCCGGCGCTCCTCAGACCGACCCACCCGCAGTTAACCTCATCGGTGGGCTGTATAGCGGAAGCGTAACCGTCACCGCCACTGCCCCTGAAGGCGATATACACTACACCACCGATGGCAGCATACCAACTACTTCCTCGGCCCTATACACCGGGCCACTTACCTTTTCGGAAAACACGCCGCTGCGGCTCCGCGCCTTCGACCCTCCGGCCCTGCCCAGCAATGTGGTGACCAACACCTATTTGATCGACATAAGTCATACCTTTCCCATAGTGAGCTATGTGGCTGATCCGGTAGAACTCTTCGACCCGGTGATCGGGATGTATCCCAACTTCACAGAAGACATTGAGATCAATGCCAATGCCGAAATGTGGGAACCCGACGGCAGCTTCGCCTTCAACGTTCTCTTCGAATCGGAACTTCATGGAACGGGTAGCGCCGTGTTGGAACAAAAACCCCTGGCCCTCAAATGTAAGCCCAGCCTCGGCAATGCCTTTGTGCCTTATGACGTGTTTCCCAGCCAGCCGGGTTTTAATCCGGTGAGTCTGCTTTTGCGAAATTCCGGACAAGATTGGACGGTGACCATGTTCCGCGACGCTATGGTGGGCAGCCTCGCACGCGACCTGACAGACGTGGGTAATGAGATCATCAAACCAAAATTGTACATGCAAGACTTCCGGCCCGGCATCGCCTTCATCAACGGCGAATACTGGGGTATCAACAACATCCGGGAGCGAATGGACAAGCGGTACATCCTCGGTCATTTTGGACTGGACGACGACGAAATCGATTTCCTCGAAAATTTTGACGAGGCCAAAGAAGGCGATTTTGTCGAATGGGACATCCTCACCGATTTTCTGGAAAACAATTCGCTTACAAGTGAAGCCAACTACCAATTCGTCGACGACCGGGTCGAACTCGACCACTACCTCGACTACATCGTTTTCAACGTATACATCGACAATCAGGACTGGCCCGGCAATAATAACAAACGCTGGCGCGAAAGAGTACCCGACTCCCAATGGCGCTTTATGACCTGGGACCTCGACTTTACCTATGGACTTTTCATACCCAATATGCCCTGGAACTCCGGCTATGCCCAATCCAACTCCCTCAGCCGTTTGTATGATGAAAACAACATCCTATGGCCCAACCCGGCCTGGTCAACCCTGCTCTTCCGCAAACTCGTGGAAAACGACAACTGGCGCCGCGACTTTATCAACCGCATGGCCGACCAACTCAACGTATTGTACGATCCTGCACGAGTCAATGCCCGCATCGACGAATTCGTAGCTGCTTATCAGCCCGAAATACAACAGCACATCGACCTGTGGCATAGCGGATTTTTGAATTGGGATGCAAACGTTCAAATACTCCGCGACTTTGCCAACGCCCGCGTAACGCCTGTACGCAATCACTTCATACAACAATTTTCAGAACTAACGGGCAACTCCAATGTCACCGTCAATCTCAACAGTAGCAACAACGGCGAAGTAGACCTTAGTACCATCACGGTAAGCGACCTCAACGAGCCGTTTACCGGGACGTATTTTCGTGGCAACGAAATTCCCATCACCGCATTTCCCGACAGGGGTTACGTCCTGCAAAGCTGGTCGGGTGGCCTTTCGGGAAATGATCCTAAGGAAAGTTTTGTGCTAAACGGCACCACCAACATCACCGCCAATTTCGCATTCGGTTCCACTTCTACTCAGCCCATCGTGATCAACGAGATCAACTACAACTCTCCCGACAATGCCGAATCAGGCGACTGGGTGGAACTCCACAACCCCAATGGCAGCACCGTAGATATATCCGGTTGGTACTTTGAAGACGAAAGCGGCAACTTCTTCGGCATTCCCGCCAATACCACCATCGCAGCAGGAGGATTCCTTTTGCTCATTGAGGATGAAGACCTTTTCAACAATATATACCCGTCCGTCACGAATTACATCGGCGAATTTGGGCTCGACCCTCGTGGCTTTGGCCTCAGCGGTGGCGGCGAACAGATCACCCTCAAAAATGCCAACGATGTATTGATCGACATTGTCGACTACGACGACAACAGCCCCTGGCCTACCTCCCCCGACGGCAACGGCCCCACTCTCCAACTGATCGATCCGGGACTTAACAATGCCCTCGCCTCCAGTTGGGAAGGAAAGGCGGCTACCCCCGGCCTTCCAAATAATACTCCTTGTATCGACAACGACAGCGACGGCATCTGTGCCGCCAATGACTGCGACGACAACGACCCCTCCGTTCCCACCACACCCGGTACGGCCTGTGACGATGGCGATCCCAACACCACCAACGATGTTATTCAAGCCGATGGCTGCACCTGCGCAGGTACACCTCCTACGGGCGACCCTTGTGATAACGTGACGGTGACCGGCAGCTCCAACAGTGTGACGATCGACAACATCGTAGCCGGGCATTACATCATCAAACTATTCAGCCCCAACTGGAGTCAGACCATTATTAACTGCACCGATTGTCCGCTTCCGCAAACAGCGACGGGGCTCAGCGAGGGAATCTATCATTACGATGTGCAACTTTACAGTTCCAATTGGCAATTTATCTGTTCTGTTGCCGGTGACGTGGAGGTGGGAGGAACCGGTTGTACCGACAATGACAACGACGGGTTCTGTGAAGCCGACGACTGTGACGACAACGACCCTTCCGTTCCCACTACGCCCGGTACTGCCTGCGACGATGGCGACCCCAATACCACCAACGATATTATTCAAGCCGATGGCTGCACCTGCGCAGGTACGCCTCCTACGGGCGATCCCTGCGACGATGTGACGGTAAGCGGCACGTCCAATAGTGTGACGATCGACAACATCGTAGCCGGGCATTACATTATCAAACTATTCAGCCCCAACTGGAGTCAGACCATTATCAACTGCACCGATTGTCCGCTTCCGCAAACAGCAACGGGGCTTAGCGAGGGAACCTATCATTACGATGTGCAACTTTACAGTTCCAACTGGCAATTTATCTGTTCTGTTGCCGGTGACGTAGAGGTGGGAGGAACCGGTTGTACCGACAATGACAACGACGGGTTCTGTGAAGCCGACGACTGTGACGACAACGATCCTTCTATTCCGACTACACCCGGTACGGCCTGCGACGATGGCGATCCCAACACCACCAACGACGTGATCCAGGCCGATGGCTGCACCTGCGTCGGCACGCCTCCTACTGGCGATCCCTGCGACGATGTGACGGTAAGCGGTACGTCCAACAGCGTGACGATCGACAACATTGTTGCCGGGCATTACATCATCAAACTATTCAGCCCCAACTGGAGTCAGACCATTATCAACTGCACCGATTGCCCGCTTCCGCAAACGGCCTCGGGGCTTAGTGCGGGTACTTATCATTACGATGTACAGTTATACTCATCCAATTGGCAATTCATCTGCTCTACTGCTGGCGACGTAGAGGTAGGAGGAACCGGCTGTACTGACAATGACGGTGACGGTTTCTGTGTAGCCGACGACTGTGACGACAACGACCCTTCCGTTCCCACCACGCCCGGCGCGGCCTGCGACGATGGCGACCCCAACACCACCAACGACGTGATCCAGGCCGATGGCTGCACTTGCGTCGGCACACCCGTCGGAGGGGGCAACGACCTGGGATGTGGTGTTACGTATTCGACAACCACTACCAGTATTACTATCGACGGATTGAGTACGGCGGCACATGTAAACTTCTTGCTGTTTAACGATAGTTGGCAGACGCAGTACTCTTGTTTTGATAACTGCAACGATCCCGAAACATTCACCAATCTGGCTACGGGTGTTTACATTCTTCGCCTAAAAGTGTGGGATGCCAACTGGTCGGTGTTGTGCGATGTGACTGAATTTGTCGACCTGGCCAACCCGACGCCACTGCAGGGGCAGGAAGGAAGTGCCATCCTGTTTTTCAACGCGACCAAAAACGGCCGTGCAGTTAATCTCAATTGGGTAGCCAACAACAGCGAAGCGACCAGCCATTTCGTTTTAGAAGAGTCGGTCGATGGCGATAGTTTTTACGAATTGGCAGTTGTGGATCCCCATCCAGCGAATGCTGGCGAGGAGGCTTATTACCAGTTTGACGATAAAGAGGTAGTGGTTGGCGACAATTTCTACCAAATTCGGCAGGTGTTCAATGATGGGACAGAGCGGCAGTCGACGGTTCATAAGATCTGGTTTGATCTCGACCTGGATAGTTTTGACCTGTTTCCCAATCCGGCTACCAGTCGGCTGTTTGTCAACCTCGTGCCCTTTGCGGGAGCGGTAGGTGAAATAGTCGTTTACAACCAGTTGGGGCAGGCATTGCGGATCATTGAACTGGAAGAAGTACCGGCCGACCCCGTTGCCATTTCGCTCGACGGATTGAAGGGAGGAATGTATCACCTTTCGGTAAAACTGGAAGGCCGTAAATGGATGACGCGCAAATTTGTAATTGCAAAATAGAGAGAACTAACATACATCTAATAACCCAACTTTAGAAGGCGCCTTGTCGGCGGACCGCGGTAACCCCCGGACTCATGACAAGGTGCCCTTCTTTGGGTTTTTGCAATCCCTGGTTTTAAAGTATTAGCCACCAAAGGTTTTCTTAACCTTTGGTGGCTTTTTTATGTTTTAGAGAAAATGGACTGGAATATATCTATTTTTTGACTTTTCGATTAGGCACAGTTTTTTATTTGAATTAGTTCAAGCAAATTATTTTTTTCGGATTCTTCAATATCATAATCATTTTGTAGTCCTAACCAAAATTTTGATGAATTTCCAAAGTATTTACTAAGTCTCAAAGCAGTATCTGCGGTAACACTTCTTTCTCCTTTTACGATCATGCTTATTCTGGTTTGGGGTACACCAATATCCTTTGCTAATTTGTAAGCACTTATTTTCAGCGGTTTTAAAAATTCTTCTGACAGGATTTCTCCTGGATGAATATTTCTTATCTTGTTTTTCGAAGTTATTTCTTTGATTAGGTAATAATAAAATATAGTTCGATAAGTTGACTTTAGCGATTTTAATTCAGAGGTTACTTTCCTGATTATTTTTGATGCTTCCTCTTTTGATTTACCCAACATTCCTACTAAAAAGGTTTCTTTTACTCTTCTCATTTCTTCTTTGCTTTCTATCAATATCTTGTCTCTTGCGGGATTATTGTCTGGGCCAAGAAATTTAGCAACTTTCTTCAGCAGTTTAATGTCTATTTGGTCTTCCTTTTTAATTCTCGATCTCATTTCTTTTATTTCTAATTCCAATGTCATAATTTCCAAGTTTAATGATAGTCAATTATTTGAACCTCAAATGCATTTGGTTCAACCCATTTAAAAATTATTCGCCACTGATTGTTAATTCTAATGCTCCAATAATCTTTCAATTTTCCTTTTAATTTTTCCAGTTTGTTTGAGGGAGGGGTTCTCAAGTCTTCTATATCCTGGGAGTTATTTATCATTCTCAGTTTTCTTCTTCCAGTCTCTTGTATTTCATTTGGTAGCTTTTTACTAAATTCTCCATTCCAAACCTTCTTGGTTTCTTTATCTCCAAAACTTTTAATCATAGTATTTTGTTTCAGTACTAACGTCAAAAGTAAGTAATAAATTCCAAAAAATCAATGGTGGATTTAGATTGCTGATTGTCAGGCTGTTATAATTGTTGTTTATGCCTATGCTATTACAAGACTATAGCTACCTGCAAGCAGTAAACTTAGTAAAGCTCAAAAATCCAGCCTGCTTACCTCCGGTAGCCTGCCTGACAGCCCGTCCAGATTCATATCGGGAGCAGTCAGGGAAATCCGGCTGGCAGGTAAATTCCCTCTTTTGGATCGGTAATTTAAATTTCGAGCGAGCCTTAAGCAATCTCTCCGCCACAGCTCGACCCCGCCCCGGCCGTACATCCATAACAATGTTGGTTCAATACGATGGTTCTGTTTTGAAGAGCGGTGAGATCAAAATCGTCGATGTGTTGGCAGTTGGCGGAAGCCACTTTTAGGTCGAGCATTTGGTTGAAGTCGCAATCGTAGAGGTAGCCGTCCCAGCTTACGGAGAGGGTGTTGCGGCACATGAGGCCGGGAAGGGTGGCGGGGTTGTAGTTGTCGACGAGCAATTGCATGTAGTCGGCGTAGTTGTTGGTTTGGAGGAGGTAGTCGAGAAACCGGCTGATGGGGAGGTTGGTGATGGCGTAGAGGTTGTTGAAGTCGATGTTGTATTTTCGTTTTAGCTGTCGCTTAAATTCTGCTTCCAATGTCTGTTGACTGGCGGGGAGGAAGGCGCCGGAGGGATTGTACACCAGGTCGAGTTGGAGGCCGGTATTGGGCTGGCCGTAGCCCGCTCCGTTGAGGAGTTGGAGGGCTTTGATGGAATCTTCAAAAACACCATCACCACGCTGGCTGTCGGTCCGGCTTTTGCTGAAATAGGGTAGGGAAGAGACGATCTGTACCCGGTGTTGGGCGAAAAACTGCGGCAGGTCGTGGTACCTGGGGTTGGACATGACGATGGTGAGGTTGCAACGATCGATGACTTTTTTACCCAATTGTGTGCATGCTGTTACAAACCACCGGAAGTGGGGATTGAGTTCGGGGGCTCCGCCGGTGATGTCGACGGTATGTACGTCGGGCAAGGCGGCGATGAGGTCGAGGCATTTTTGAAGGGTTTCTCTGGTCATGTTTTCCTCAGTGCGGTCGGGGCCGGCATCTACATGACAATGTGCGCACGATTGGTTGCAGAGCTTGCCAATGTTGATCTGAAAAATTTCCAATTTGGTGGGGGTTAGTCCATTGGGCCACCCAACCTGACTGGCTTTTTCCGCAAAGGAAGGAAACCGTTTTTGCATGTGCTCCTTGCCGTTGAGGACGTCGAGTTGGTAGAAAGAGTCAGACAGTTCTGTGCCTCTGGACTTTAGTGATTTACTTCTCTGTTTTATAGCCATATAATTAAGTACTACACAAAAAATAATTTACGCATTTTTACACTCATTGGTTTTAACTAACCTACTCTCCCTGAGGTCGTTACGGTCAGCTAAAACCAATGCAAATGCGCAAGTGAATTTTTTGTTGTTGCTAAGGTCGGTTTCAAATTTGTACGGGCGATGTTTACATAGAGATTCGCTTGACGTGGTTCATCATCTGTACGCCGTTGACCAGGGTGGCTCCTCCTTTGATGGCAGCGGCTACGTGGACGGCTTCCATCATTTGTTCTTCGTCGGCCCCTTTTTCGAGGCAGGTGGTGGAGTAGGCGTCGATGCAGTAGGGGCATTGTACGGCATGGGCGACGGCCAGGGCAATGAGGGCTTTTTCGCGTTCGGTAAGGGCGCCTTCATTGAATACTTCGCCATACCAGTTGAAAAATTTGGCGCCCATCGACTCCTGGAATTCGGTGATATTGCCAAATTTTTTGAGATCATCGGGATGAAAATATGTTTTTTCGGACATTTTATGTGTTTTGGTGAAAACTGCAATTTGCACAATTTCAACCATACAGCAGGTCATTTGCAAGCCTTTTTTACCGCATTGGAAGATGAAATGAGGCAACTGTTGGGCGAAAGACAGTTGGGGTAAACGGTATAATGATACATTGTACATAATCAGATACGTATAAAAATTGGTATCTTTGCGGAGTTTTCTGGAGCCTCCAAACACAAAGTGTATATGAATTTAGCTTATAGGTATTGTAATTGGTTGACTGTTGGTTGTTGTTCGTTGATTGTTGTTGGTTGGTTGTTGGTGGTTGTTGGTTGCCGGTCTGAAAAGATTAAGTTTGAGGAAGTCGCTGCCCTTACGGAAAATGGCATCCATGCGGTCATTGAAATCCCCGCAGGTACCAACCACAAAGCCGAATACAACTACGACACAGGCGAATTTGAAGTGGAAATTAAAAATGGCAAACCCAGGGTGGTCGATTTTCTACCCTATCCCGGCAACTACGGCTTCATCCCCTCCACTTATATGGACCCGGAACGGGGGGGCGATGGCGATGCACTTGATATACTGGTTATTGCCGAAAGCGTACCGGCGGGCACCATCCTGGAGGTCAAACCCATCGCCACCCTCCAACTGCTTGACGGCGGCGAAATTGACACCAAACTGATCGGAGTACCCATCGATACATCGCTGCAAGTGATTGAGGCGATGGACTTTATGACCTTTACCCTTCACTACAACGCCGCCCAGCAAATCATCCAAAACTGGTTTCTCAACTACAAAGGCCTGGGGGTGATGAAAATGGTGGGATGGAAAGACGAGCGACATGCGATGGGAGAGGTGCGGAAGTGGGTGAAGGAGATGTGAAAAGTTCAAGGTCAAGACAAAAATCTGAAGTTCAAATGCTGCGATGGTAAACTGCCGTATAGTCGCATAATAAGCACATATCTCAATCAGCGCTCAATTTGGCCGGGCGTGGCATTAATTCAACAAATGCCCCAATTTTTAAAACAAATCTGAAAAAAAAACATTAAATTGGGTATGTTTTCTTCGATAAGTCTTCCTACGGATATGAATTACAGTTCAACACTATTAAAACAGGGCCGCTCCCTGGATTGGCTCCCCTTGTCTCGTGCCGGATATGGGGTGAGCATCCTGACCTCAATCCATCCCGTTGCCGATATCTGGGATAAGATAGCACCTGACGAAAACATCTTCCTTAGGTCCGGCTATTTAAAAGTGGTGGAAGACAATCCGCCCAAAGGCATGGGTTTTTGCTATCTGGTTTTCCGAAAGGACCGGCAAGCCATCGGACTGGCCGCCTGCCAAATCCAATATTTCAACGTGGATCAAAGCCTCAAGCAAAAGGAAAATGAATCGTCGCCTTGTTTTTTCAGTACCATTGGCCGCTATCTCAAGGGCTTGGTGGCGAGCAAGGTGGAATTCACTACATTTGTTTGCGGCAATCTATTGCTGACGGGGGAGCACGGCTATCATTTCGACTATCCTGCCCTGACGCCTTCACAGCGTTTTGAACTGGTAGACGAAGCGATGGATCTGGCCAAAAACCAACTCAACCAACAAGGCGCACACATCAACGGCTTTTTGATGAAAGACTTTTTTGAAAATACCCGACAGGCTTCTTTCCTAAAGTCGAATACCCGTCTCAACGAATTTACCATCGAACCCAACATGATACTGGACATGGCCCCCAAGTGGACTTCGTACGACGAATACCTGGCTTCCATGCATTCCAAATACCGCGTCCGCGCCAAAAAGGCAGCTAAGTCGGCAAAGGGAATTGAAAAGCAGTCTTTCGACGAAAGTCAGATCGATCAGTACAAAGAAGAATTGTACGGCTTGTATAAAAACGTCGCCGAAAAAAGCGGGTTCAACCTCATCAACCTCAATATCAATTACCTCCACGCCCTGAAGCAGGAATTCCAGGACGACTTCACCCTTGATGCCTATTTCCTCGACGGAAAAATGGTGGCTTTCTACACCACCTTACTCAATGGCCACGAACTGGAAGCCCACTTCCTCGGCTTCGACCACTCGCTCAACCGCCAGCATCAGATATACCTCAACATCCTGTACGACATTGTAAAGATCGGCATTCAAAAACGGGTGGAAAAGATCGTCTACGCCCGTACAGCGCTGGAGATCAAAAGCTCGGTGGGTGCCCGCCCACACGAAATGTATTGCTATATGCGGCACCCCAACCCATTTTCCAACAAATTTATGGCACCCCTACTCGACTACCTCAAACCCAAAGCCGAGGAGCGCGTAGCACGGCAGCCTTTTAAGGACCGGGAACGGTATTGAGGTTTTCTGGATTTTGTTTGCTAATGCTTAGATGGACCAATTAGCTTCCAATTACACTACCGATCCACATACTGCTGTTGGTAATACTGCTTGTATTGTCCGGAGGTGACGTTGGTCAGCCACCCTTCGTTGGCCAGGTACCACTCTGCGGTTTTTCGCATACCTTCTTCCGACTGGATGCTGGGAGCCCATCCCAATTCGTTCATCAGTTTGGAGGCGTCGATGGCGTAGCGTCGGTCGTGGCCGGCCCGGTCTTTTACGAAAGCGATGAGCTTACGCGATTCGCCGGAGGGGCGGCCGAGGAGGTCGTCCATAATGTCGCAGAGGACGTGGATGAGGTCGATGTTTTTCCATTCGTTGTTGCCGCCAATGTTGTAGGTTTCGCCGGTTCGTCCCTTGTGGAAAATCAGGTCGATGGCTTCGGCATGGTCGATGACCCAAAGCCAGTCGCGGGTGTATTTGCCGTCGCCATAAACGGGGAGGGGTTTGTTGTGCTTGATATTGTGGATGAAGAGGGGCAACAGCTTTTCAGGAAACTGATTGGGGCCGTAGTTATTTGAGCAGTTCGAAATGACGACCGGCAACTTGTACGTATGGTAGTAGGCCCTCACCAGGTGGTCGGAGCTGGCTTTGGAGGCGGAGTAGGGACTGCGCGGATCGTAAGGCGTTTCTTCGGTGAACAGCCCCGTTTCTCCCAGCGTACCGTACACTTCATCGGTGGATACGTGGTAAAACAATTTGCCGGAAGGCACCTCCCCCCAAAGATGGCGGGCCGCATTGAGTAGGTTGACAGTGCCTATGATATTGGTATGGATGAAACTCATCGGATCGGCAATGGAACGGTCGACATGCGACTCCGCTGCCAGGTGGATAACACCGTCGAATTGGTGGGTTTCAAACAATTCATTTACAAATCCGGCGTCGACGATGTCACCTTTTACGAAATGATAGTTGTCGGCGTTCTCGATGTCCCGGAGGTTTTCCAGGTTGCCGGCATAGGTCAACGCATCGAGGTTGACGATTCGATAGTCCGGATACTTATTGACCATGAGCCGTACCAGGTGTGAGCCGATGAACCCGGCGCCTCCTGTAATTAGTATGTTCTTTTTAAATGGCATGGAAAAATAATTAATGATTATAATTATTAATTATTAATTATTGATTGATTATTTAACGACTTCCTTAAAGTACTCAAACGTTTTCTTCAACCCTTCAGAGCGGGGATATTGCGGCTCCCAGTCCAGCACTTCTTTGGCGCGGCTGATGTCGGGTTTGCGTTGTTTGGGATCGTCCTGGGGGAGGGGCTTGTATATGAGGTGTGCTTCGGGATTTCCGACAAGGGCTAACACTTCTTCTCCGAATTCTTTGATGGTGATCTCATCGGGATTGCCGATGTTTACCGGAAGGTGAAAATTGCTCAGCAGCAGCCGGTAGATGCCTTCGATGAGGTCGTCGACGTAGCAGAAGGACCGCGTTTGGGATCCATCTCCAAAAACGGTCAACCCTTCGCCGCGGATGGCTTGCGAGAAAAAGGCCGGTAGCACCCGCCCGTCGTTGACCCGCATACGTGGGCCATAGGTGTTGAAAATGCGAACGATGCGGGTTTCGAGGCCGTGGTAAGTGTGGTAGGCCATGGTGATGGCTTCCTGGAATCGCTTGGCTTCGTCGTACACGCCGCGTGGGCCGATGGGGTTGACGTTGCCCCAGTAGGTTTCTGTCTGTGGGTGTTCGAGGGGGTCGCCATACACTTCGGAGGTGGAGGCGATGAGGATGCGCGACCCCTTGCTTTTGGCCAGCCCGAGGAGGTTGTGGGTGCCCAGTGAGCCCACCTTGAGGGTTTGGATGGGCATTTGTAGGTAATCGATCGGGCTGGCCGGAGAGGCGAAGTGGAGAATGTAGTCGAGCCTTCCGGAAACGTGAACAAATTTAGAGACATCGTGATAATAAAACTCAAAATCTTTGAGCGGAAACAGATGTTCTATGTTTTTCAGATCACCGGTGAGCAGGTTGTCCATGCCGACGACGCGGTAGCCCTCTTTGAGAAAACGATCGCAAAGGTGAGACCCCAAAAATCCGGCAGCGCCGGTGATTAGTACTCTTTTCATGTTGTTGCTAAGTGTCGTTCAAAAACTTGAAGAATTCTGGATTGTGCGGCTTCGGTCAGTTCGGTGTGTATGGGCAGGGAAAGCAGTTTTTCGGCGAGCATTTCGGCCACCGGGAAGTCGCCCTCCTGGTATCCGTAGCGGGAATATGCTTTTTGCAGGTGCAAAGGTACGGGATAATATATTGCCGACGAAATTCCAGCGGCACTCAATGCCTGTTGAATCTCCTGCCTGGAGTAGTCCAATTTGACGGTATATTGGTGAAAGACATGATTGCTGTACGGAACGCGGTGGGGAATTGTTACCCCCGGCAGGGTAGAGAGCACCTCGTCGTAGCGGGCGGCGGCCTGTTGTCTTGCTTTCGCAAAATCGTCGAGGTGGCGCAACTTGACCGAAAGGATGGCCGCTTGGATGGCGTCGAGGCGGGAATTAATGCCCACCTCATCGTGATAATAACGGGTTTTCATGCCGTGGTTGGCGAGCAGACGGATGCGGTCGGCCAGTTGGTCGTCGTTGGTAAACAGGGCGCCGCCGTCGCCGTAGCATCCCAGATTTTTGGAGGGGTAGAAGGAGGTGGTACCTATTTGACCGATGGTGCCGACCTTTTGGGTGACGCCATTTGTGAAAGCATAATCGGCCCCGATGGCCTGTGCGTTGTCTTCCACTACGTAGATGTCGGTATTTTCCGTAAGGTGGAGGATGGCTTCCATATTGGCGGCCTGCCCAAACAGGTGGACCGGGATGATGCAACGGGTGCGGCGGGTGATGGCCTCTGCGATGGCGTCGGGGTCGATGTTGAAGCTGTCGGGTCGACAGTCGACAAATACGGGAGTCAGCCCCAGCAAGGCGATCACCTCGGCAGTGGCTATAAAAGTGAAGGGGGTGGTGATGACTTCGTCGCCGGGCTGAAGGTCGAGAGCCATGAGGGCGAGCTGGAGGGCGTCGGTGCCGTTGGCGCAGGGAATAACGTGGCCTGCGTTGAGGTAGGTTGCCAGTTGATCTGCAAATCGCGCCACCTGTGGCCCGCCGATGAAGTGGCTGCTGTCGAGTACTTCTTGTATGGCGGCGTCGATTTCGGGTTTCAGGCGCTGGTACTGGCCCTGAAGATCGACCATGGGTTGGGTAGTAGACATGGGTTGAGTTTGAGTGGTTCGGTTCGGAGGGCAAAGATAGTGGTTTTTTTGGCGGGGTTTGTTTTTTGGATAAGGGTATAAAGAGAGCCCTGTATAAAGAATCATTCCTTTTTGCAATCTGAACAAGGATTGATATATTTGGGACGGACCTGTACCGTCATGGGGGAGGGAATCGCTTCAATGCATCACCATAAAAACGAATTCAATGAAAAACCCAAACATCATCCTGATTCTATCCTTGATCCTTTCAAATACAATTTTTGGACAAATAATTTCAACCTTCGATTATGCCGATGAAGGCCAAAGAGTTTGCCTGGTAGAGGTGACTGTCGAACAAAACCCCGCTGCGGTTACCCTTCATTTTTTAGACGCGGCTTTGAATACCAACAATGATTTTTCGGTGTATCGCCGGGCCATGTACGGCAGTGGGGCAGATTGGATATTGAAGGCGGAGAACCTCCAGGCAGGAACAACTGCCTGGACGGATACAGACGTTAACCTGGGCGAAGTGTGGGAATACCAGGTGAGGCGAACACATCCGCAGGGAGATGCTTTTGGCTATGTATGCGCTGCGGTGTTTTACGACCAAAGCGATTACCGGGGGCAGTTGATCCTGGTCGTTGCCGAAGATGTTCCCGTGGCGCTGCCCGATGAGGTAGTCCGACTTAAAAAGGATTTGACAGCAGACGGATGGTTTGTCAATGAACTAGTAGTAGGAGTGGGGGCCTCCGATTTTGAGGAAGGAGCGGCCGTAGTAGAAGTTAAAAACGCCATAGCAGAAATTTATAACAATGCTCCTCCACAGGACAAACCCAGGGTGCTGTTTGTCCTGGGCCATGTGCCACTTCCCCGGTCAGGTCAGGGCTTGCAACCACCCGACGGACACATCGAAGCCTCCGGTGCGAGGGGTTCTGACTGCTACTATGCTGATATGGACGGGGAGTTTACCGATACCGCTACCTACGACATTCCGGAGCAGAATCTATTGTTGCCCAAAGAATCATCCTGGCGATTATCAAATGGGATCAGGACGTTATCCCCTCCGAGTTGGAAATGGCCTTTGGAAGGGTAAATTTTCGACACATAAGCGATGGGAATATGGCCGACGAAATGGCTGCTTTGAAAATCTACTTGGATCGCCTTCATGAACATAGATACGTTTTGGATGGAGCAAAAATTGGAACCAAATCAGGCTTTTATGAAAATGGATATTGGAATTCGACGGATGCTTCCTATCGTTGTCTTCCGGCTCTTTCCGGTGGTGACAACATCATAAATAGCAGTGTTTCTGCTCCTACCGGACATAGCCAATGGGTCAACAACCACGGCCCCTTGATCTGGTATATGTCCAATCAATTCGTACCAAATTTGGCGGAGTGGGACAACATAGGAATGGACGCGTTGGTATATAGCAGCGACCAAAGCGTTTTTGGATATGGGGACATCCCCAATAACACCGATGTGTATAATGATTGGCATCAAAGCACCATCCGAAGAATTCTGAGCTACGACACCAAATGCCTGATGGCGATTTGGACCACCTCTGCCATCAACGTTTTTCACCAGGCGGGCGTGGGGGAGCCGCTTGGATACGCCTGCAAATTTATTATGGACCACAACACCACAAACCAAAACTATGAAAAATTTGTGCAGAGCTGGGATAATCCGGATTGGTGGAATCGCACCCACTTTAATTTTTTCGGTGATCCGACCTTGCGCCTGTATCAGACCTTTCCCGCTGCCGATCTTCAAATTGTCGATGATGCTCCGGTTTTTAAACTGGAATGGAGCCCTTCTCCCGACGAAAATTTAGTTGGATATCACGTTTACAAAAGTGATACAGAATTCGGGATTTATAACAAAATTACCGGTCCGGGCCCAATTGCGAATACGCATTTTGTCGACTCCACTTACCAATTCGGCGACTGGTATATGGTGCGGGCGCTGGCCGAGCAGACCACGGGCTCCGGCGTGTTTCTACACCCGAGCCAGGGCATTTTTATTCAGGGTGATGTGCCTGCGGTTACAAACTCAATTGAATGGAATGATAAAGTGGCCATATCCCCTAATCCGGCCTTTGACCAACTCAATATTTTGTCTACATTTCACTTTCGTAAAATAGAAATATGGGACGCTCATGGCAAACGGATTTTTGAACGACAACTACCTGGCCTTTCTTCCATTTCAATAGACATTGGTCAGTTGGTCGGTGGACTCTATACGGTAAAAGTCTGCTCAGAGCGGAAACTGGGCATAAAAAAATTTGTAAAGATTAGATGAAATACAACAATAAGCAATCGGGCCAATCTTAATTCAATTTTCGAGAAGATAAAAAATAAATTGCTAATTTCGCATGTTGAAGTACTGGAAGAAAGTCAATCTGAAAATCAATACTTTGAAAAACTACGGTTTAAGATACTATGGAAAATAACCCCATCATCATCAAAATATACAGCATGAAAATCATTCGATACCTAACCTTCTTCTTTCTCACCACCACCTTGTCTGCCCAATCCAATGAGCAACCGGCCCTCAACCAGGGCAACGCCATCCTTTTCGACATATTCTATGGAGCGGCCCTTCCCGGTGGCGACCTCGATGACCGCTTCGGCAATAGTTTCGACATAGGAGGAGGCCTGGAATGGATGACCGGCGACCAAAACTGGATATTCGGCGTCGCCGGAGGTGTGATATTTGGCAGAAAAGTAGAAGAAGATGTACTCGCCAATCTCCGCACTCCCGAAGGGCAGATCATAGGCAGCAATGCCGCCTGGGCAAACATCGGCATCAGGCAGCGTGGCTTTCACGTAGAAGCCCGGTTCGGAAAACTAATTCCACTGATAAAGAACAACACCAGAAGTGGCCTGCGGCTGGCACTCGGCCTGGGCCTTCTGCAACACAAAATACGCCTCCAGGAAGACCCCCAGTCATTCGTCCCGCAAGTCATCGACGATTACGCCAAAGGCTACGACCGGCTCACCAACGGCCTGATGGTCAGCGAATTCATCGGCTACCAACACCTGGCCAACAACAAACTCGTCAACTTTTACGCAGGCATTGAACTCACTCAAGGCTTCACCAAAAACCGCCGCGACTGGGACTTTCCCACCAACGGCCCCAGCGATCAAAGCAGCCGCACCGATCTCCTTTTCGGATTTAAAGTAGGGTGGGTGCTGCCATTTTACATCAGCAAACGACACGCAGAAAGCATCCGCTATTGAGTACCCTTCTATGGCAATACTACTCTACAACCTCGCCCTCCGATGCTATTATTTTTTCCTTCGGGCCTCCGCCCCCTTCCATCCCAAAGCCGCCAAATGGATCGACGGACGACGCCACTGGTCCATCCGCCTGGCCAAAGCCACAGAACATAACAATAGTCCCACCATATGGATGCACTGCGCCTCCCTCGGCGAATTTGAACAGGGGCGCCCCCTTCTGGAAAAACTCCGAACCACCCATCCCGACCATTTCCTGTTGCTTACTTTTTTCTCCCCCTCCGGCTATGATATCCGCAAAAACTACGAGGGGGCCGACCACGTAGCCTATCTCCCCCTCGACACCGCCGCCAATGCCCGGATGTTTTTGAACATCGTCGAGCCGCACCTCGCCATTTTCATAAAATACGATTTTTGGTATCATTTTCTGACCACCCTTCACCACAATAGTATCCCAACCATATTGGTATCCGCCCTGTTTCGCCCCGGCCAGATTTTCTTCCGCCCCTGGGGTGGCCTTTTCAGGCAAATGTTGAACTACTTTACGCAAATATTCGTCCAGGATGACAACTCCCAAAAACTGATCCAACAATACGCACCCAAAGTCAGGACGACCATCGTCGGCGATACCCGCATCGACCGCGTTCAACACATCGCACAACAAGCAAAAAGATTTCCTGAAATAGAACAGTGGATTGGTCCCCGCCGAATACTCCTCTGCGGAAGTACCTGGTCTGCCGACGAAAAATACATCGCACACTGGTACAACAACCTGCCCAACCAACAGAAAGACGAGGCCAAAACATGGCGACTACTCATTGCCCCACACGACATCGCCCCACACCGCCTCCAACAGATCCAACAACGCTTTCCCGGACAGACCATCCTTCACAGCCAGCTATCCGCCACCCCCTCCCAAACCAAAAAAAACATACTCCTCATCGACAACATCGGCATGCTCTCCTCCCTTTATCGCTATGCCCTCATCGCCTACATCGGCGGCGGTTTTGGCACCGGCATACACAACATCCTCGAACCGGCCGCCTTCGGCCTGCCCATTTGTTTTGGCCCCCGCTACCAAAAATTTGCAGAAGCCACCACCCTTGTAGATGAAAATGGCGCATTTGTTATTCGGAAAAATGAGGACCTTCGACAGATCATCAACCAACTGGAGGATAAAGCTGAATATAAGCGTGCCACTCAGGTCGTTCAAAACTTCATCAACACCCACCAGGGAGCCACCTCAAAAATTATGAGCTATATCCAACAACTAATTTAGGTAAGTCCACAGACCCTAATTATCATCAATATTGTCCCGAACTCGCTACGGGATCAACCCATCAGCAAACCTGTCTGCCGGAACGAAGTGAAGGTAGAACTTGTCCCGAACTTGTTTCGGGATCAACCTATCAGCACCATGAAAGCCTGCCCCGGACTTGCTACGGGGGACTCCACTACGTTACGCCTTCACGGCACGAATCAGCAAATTTCAACTGCCGTAGGCAGTCAACAAATCAGCAAATCAGCAAATCAACAAATCAGCAAATCAACAAATCAACAACCGCCGCACCACCCGAACCCCACCAATCTCCACCACCAAAATATAAACCCCTGAAGCCTGCCCCACCAAATCAATTGCCCGCTCAAATCGACTACTCCGCACCGGCCCAAAACCATCCACCCTCGCCCCCGAAGCCGAATAAACAACATAAGAAACCTCCGCCACCTCCGCCAGCACCACCTCCATCAAAAACCGCCCTGCGCTGGGATTGGGAGCAACTGAAAATTCCAACAACACCCCTACATCAGTCACTGCCGATGGCAGTCCCACCTCCGCCACACCCACCGCCGTACATCCGTGAGCATCCGTCACCGTCACCTCATACGATCCCATACCCAGCCCCGATATCATCACCGTGCTTTGCCCGTCTTCCCATTCATAGCTATAGGGGGTGGTGCCGCCGCTCACCAGTGCAGTGGCCGTTCCATCGTTTGTTGTAGTGCCTGTTGTAACGAGGTCGATTACCAGCTCATTTGGCTGTGCCACCTCGATTGTTGTGGCAATCAGACAGCCCGCTGCATCTGAAACAAATAAGGTGTAGCTCCCCACCGGCACATTGTTGAGCGTGGGAGTTGAAGCCCCATTCGACCAGATATAGCTGAACGGAGGTGTACCCGAAGTCACCGTAATAGCAATGTTGGCATCAGCGGCACCAAAACAACTGATCTCCTCCACTGCATAGTCGATGGTTACGCCTGTGCCAGCCACCAGCACTGTAGTCGCCACCTCCGAACAACCCCAGCCATCCGTGACCGTTACGCTGTAACTGCCTTCCGGCAACCCCTCCTGATCGGGATCGGTGCTACCGTTGCTCCACAAATAGCTGTATCCGCCTGCTCCACCAAATGCATCGACACTTACAGCACCCAGCTCTGTGCAATCATTGTTGGAATAGGCCGAAGCTACCAATTCCGGCAAAACGGTCAACGCCACCACGTGGGTACTATCGCAGCCATTGGAAGCCACCAGCATATTTGTAATAGCTGTACTTTGGGTATAAGTCGATCCCTCAAAAACACCTCCATGACAGATCGTGACGGATTCTTCGGTCAACAATTCATCCTCGACACTCAACGACGTGTACACAATACTATCACAGCCATCGACACTTTCAAAAACATCGGTGTAATCGCCTGATTCATCATATACGGAGCCGCCCACCTCCCAGCTTTCGCCAAAACAAATGCTCACTTCCTGGGTGGTTTCCAGGCTGGTCAATTCCATGATTTCAAAATCCGCCACGGCGGTACAGCCATTGTCCGCCGTCACCGTCACTTCGTAAGTACCGCCTGAGGCCACCGATAGCACGCTGCCGTTCCATCCCGTCGACCACAGGTATTGTTGATAATTTCCTTCCACCACCAAACTCGTATTAGTGCCCTCACAAAAACTAAGCGGCCCGCTAATCACTGGCTCTGACATCGGGAGCTCGCTCACCTCAACTTCCGCCGTCCCGGTGCAGCCTGCTACATCCGTCACCTCCACTTGATAAATCCCCGGTTGGTCGACGACCAGGGAAGGCCCACTGCTTCCGTCGCTCCACAGGTAGTTGACGTAGGCCTCCGATAGAGATAAGGTAGTGTTTTCGCTTTCGCAAAAAGTTATGTTTCCCAGAATTTCCGCTTCCACTTCCGCATTGAGATCGACCACCACCTCCGCCACGCCCGTGCAACCGCTGCCGTCCGTAACCACCACGTTGTAACTCCCCGGTGTTTCGACAATGAGTTCCGCCTGGGTCGACCCATCGCTCCAAAGATATTGATCGTAATTTTGCGAAAGCGACAAGGTGGTGGAGCTACCCTCGCAGAAGGTCAGTGCGCCAACGATCTGTGCTGCAATTTCTTCGCTTACTTCTACGGTCACTTCCGCCGATCCCGTGCAGCCATTGTTATCTGTGACTACTACGTCGTAGCTTCCTGATTGATCGACAATGAGTTCAGGGTCGATCGACCCATCGCTCCAAAGATATTGGTCGTAGTTTTGCGAAAGCGACAAGGTGGTGGAGCTGCCTTCGCAAAAGGTCAGCGCGCCTACGATTTGTGCTGCAATTTCTTCGCTTGCTTCTACGGCCACTTCCGCCGATCCCGTGCAACCATTGTTATCTGTGACCACTACGTCGTAGCTTCCTGGGGTTTCGACTGTTAGTTCGGGGTCGGTCGATCCATCGCTCCAAAGGTATTGGTCGTAGATTTGCGAAAGCGACAAGGTGGTGGAGCTGCCTTCGCAAAACGTCAGCGCGCCTACGATTTGTGCTGCAATTTCTTCGCTTACTTCTACGGTCACGTCCGCCGATCCCGTGCAGCCATTGTTGTCTGTGACATTGACGTTGTAACCCCCCGGCGTTTGGACGATGAGTTCTGCCTCGGTCGACCCATCGCTCCAAAGATATTGGTCGTAGTTTTGCGAAAGCGACAAGGTGGTGGAGCTACCCTCGCAAAATGTCAGCGCGCCTACGATCTGCGCTGCGATTTCTTCGCTTACTTCAACGGTCACCTCCGCTGTGCCTGTGCAGCCATTGTTGTCGGTGACCACTACGTCGTAGCTTCCGGGTATTTCTACGATGAGTTCTGCGTCGGTCGACCCATCGCTCCAAAGATATTGGTCGTAGTTTTGCGAAAGCGATAAGGTGGTGGAACTGCCCTCGCAAAAGGTCAATGCGCCAACGATCTGCGCTGCGATTTCTTCGCTCACTTCAACAGTTGCTTCGGCCATTCCCGTGCATCCATTGTTGTCGGTGACCATTACGTCGTAGCTTCCGGGTATTTCTACGATGAGTTCTGCGTCGGTCGACCCATCGCTCCAAAGATATTGGTCGTAGTTTTGCGAAAGCGATAAGGTGGTGGAACTGCCCTCGCAAAAGGTCAATGCGCCAACGATCTGCGCTGCGATTTCTTCGCTCACTTCAACAGTTGCTTCGGCCATTCCCGTGCATCCATTGTTGTCGGTGACCATTACGTCGTAGCTTCCGGGTATTTCTACGATGAGTTCTGCGTCGGTCGACCCATCGCTCCAAAGATATTGGTCGTAGTTTTGCGAAAGCGATAAGGTGGTGGAACTGCCCTCGCAAAAGGTCAATGCGCCAACGATCTGCGCTGCGATTTCTTCGTTCATTTCCACGGTTACTTCTGCTGATCCCGTGCAACCATTGACATCCGTGACAATGACGTTGTAACCCCCCGGCGTTTCGACAATGAGTTCCGCCTCTGTTGACCCATCGCTCCAAAGGTATTGGTCGTAGTTTTGCGAAAGCGAAAGGGTGGTAGAGCTTCCCTCGCAAAAGGTCAGCGCGCCAACGATCTGCGCTGCGATTTCCTCGCTCATTTCGACGGTTACTTCGGCTGATCCCGTGCAACCATTGACATCCGTGACAATGACGTTGTAACCCCCCGGCGTTTCGACAATGAGTTCCGCCTCTGTTGACCCATCGCTCCAAAGGTATTGGTCGTAGTTTTGCGAAAGCGAAAGGGTGGTAGAGCTTCCCTCGCAAAAGGTCAATGCGCCAACGATCTCTGCTGCGATTTCTTCGCTCATTTCGACGGTTACTTCGGCTGTTCCCGTGCAGCCATTGTTATCTGTGACTACCACGTCGTAGCTTCCCGGCGTTTCGACGAAGAGTTCGGGGTCGGTCGACCCATCGCTCCAGAGGTATTGGTCGTAGTTTTGTGAAAGCGAAAGGGTGGTAGAGCTTCCCTCGCAAAAGGTCAATGCGCCAACGATCTCTGCTGCGATTTCTTCGCTCGTTTCGACGGTTACTTCGGCTGTTCCCGTGCAGCCATTGTTATCTGTGACTACCACGTCGTAGCTTCCCGGCGTTTCGACGAAGAGTTCGGGGTCGGTCGATCCATCGCTCCAAAGGTATTGGTCGTAATTTTGCGAAAGCGAAAGGGTGGTAGAGCTTCCCTCGCAAAAGGTCAATGCGCCAACGATCTGCGCTGCGATTTCTTCGTTCATTTCCACGGTTACTTCTGCTGATCCCGTGCAGCCATTGTTATCTGTGACTACCACGTCGTAGCTTCCCGGCGTTTCGACGAAGAGTTCGGGGTCAGTCGACCCATCGCTCCAAAGATATTGGTCGTAGTTTTGCGAAAGTGCAAGGGTGGTAGAGCTTCCCTCGCAAAAAGTCAGTGCGCCAACGATTTGTGCGGCGATTTCTTCGCTCATTTCGACGGTTACTTCGGCTGTTCCCGTGCAGCCATTGTTATCTGTGACTACCACGTCGTAGCTTCCCGGCGTTTCGACGAAGAGTTCGGGGTCAGTCGACCCATCGCTCCAAAGATATTGGTCGTAATTTTGCGAAAGCGAAAGGGTGGTAGAGCTTCCCTCGCAAAAGGTCAATGCGCCAACGATCTGCGCTGCGATTTCTTCGTTCATTTCCACGGTTACTTCTGCTGATCCCGTGCAACCATTGACATCCGTGACAATGACGTTGTAACCCCCCGACGTTTCGACGATGAGTTCCGCCTCTGTCGACCCATCGCTCCAAAGGTATTGGTCGTAGTTTTGCGAAAGCGAAAGGGTGGTAGAGCTTCCCTCGCAAAAGGTCAATGCGCCAACGATCTGCGCTGCGATTTCTTCGTTCATTTCCACGGTTACTTCTGCTGATCCCGTGCAACCATTGACATCCGTGACAATGACGTTGTAACCCCCCGGCGTTTCGACAATGAGTTCCGCCTCTGTTGACCCATCGCTCCAAAGGTATTGGTCGTAGTTTTGCGAAAGCGAAAGGGTGGTAGAGCTTCCCTCGCAAAAGGTCAATGCGCCAACGATTTGTGCTGCGATTTCCTCGCTCATTTCGACGGTTACTTCTGCTGATCCCGTGCAACCATTGTTATCTGTGACTACTACGTCGAAGCTTCCTGGGGTTTCGACGGCGAGTTCCGGGTCGGTTGATCCATCGCTCCAGAGGTATTGGTCGTAGTTTTGCGAAAGCGAAAGGGTGGTGGAGTTGCCCTCGCAAAAGGTCAATGCGCCAACGATTTGTGCTGCGATTTCTTCGTTCATTTCGACGGTTACTTCCGTTGTCGCCGTGCAGCCATTGTTGTCTGTGACTACTACGTCGTAGCTTCCTGGGGTTTCGACTATGAGTTCAGGGTCAGTAGACCCATCGCTCCAAAGGTATTGGTCGTAGTTTTGCGAAAGCGAAAGGGTGGTGGAGCTTCCCTCGCAAAAGGTCAATGCGCCAACGATCTGCGCTGCGATTTCTTCGTTCATTTCCACGGTTACTTCTGCTGATCCCGTGCAACCATTGACATCCGTGACAATGACGTTGTAACCCCCCGGCGTTTCGACAATGAGTTCCGCCTCTGTTGACCCATCGCTCCAAAGGTATTGGTCGTAGTTTTGCGAAAGCGAAAGGGTGGTAGAGCTTCCCTCGCAAAAGGTCAATGCGCCAACGATCTGCGCTGCGATTTCTTCGTTCATTTCCACGGTTACTTCTGCTGATCCCGTGCAACCATTGACATCCGTGACAATGACGTTGTAACCCCCCGGCGTTTCGACAATGAGTTCCGCCTCTGTTGACCCATCGCTCCAAAGGTATTGGTCGTAGTTTTGCGAAAGCGATAAGGTGGTGGAACTGCCCTCGCAAAAGGTCAATGCGCCAACGATCTGCGCTGCGATTTCTTCGCTCACTTCAACAATTGCTTCGGCCATTCCCGTGCATCCATTGTTGTCGGTGACCATTACGTCGTAGCTTCCGGGTATTTCTACGAAGAGTTCGGGGTCGGTCGACCCATCGCTCCAAAGATATTGGTCGTAGTTTTGCGAAAGCGATAAGGTGGTGGAACTGCCCTCGCAAAAGGTCAATGCGCCAACAATCTGTGCTGCGATTTCTTCGCTCATTTCCACGGTTACTTCCGCCGATCCCGTGCAACCATTGACATCCGTGACAATGACGTTGTAACCCCCCGGCGTTTCGACAATGAGTTCCGCCTCTGTTGACCCATCGCTCCAAAGGTATTGGTCGTAGTTTTGCGAAAGCGAAAGGATGGTAGAGCTTCCCTCGCAAAAGGTCAAAGCGCCAACGATCTGTGCTGCGATTTCTTCGCTCATTTCGACGGTTACTTCGGCTGTTCCCGTGCAGCCATTGTTGTCCGTGACCACCACGTTGTAGCTTCCTGGGGTTTCGACTGTTAGTTCCGGGTCGGTTGATCCATCGCTCCAGAGGTATTGGTCGTAGTTTTGTGAAAGCGAAAGGGTGGTGGAGCCACCAAAACAAAAACTCAGTTCGCCAATTAGTAGGGGCTCGACAGGTGGCAATTCCGTTACGGTTATTGAAGTATTGCCTTCACATCCATTGTCGTCGGTGACCGTCAGGGAGTAGGTGCCCGGACTGTCGATGTCTAACAGTTGTTGGGTGGAATTATCCGACCATAGATAGGACTGAAAACCACCTCCTCCGTCCACCGTTCCGAAGGCATCGGCGCAAAGGGTGTCGCTGCCCGTGATGGAGGGGGTAGGTAATGCATTGACTGAGACACCAAGACTGTCCGACCCTTCACAACCGTTAGAATCGATTACGGTGATGCTGTAGTCTCCTGGTTGATTGATCACAATGGTCGGATCGGTGGCTCCATTTGACCATAGATATTGATTGTAAAGGTCGTCGACGGAAAGGTTGGTGGTTTGCCCTTCACAAAAGGCATCCTCCCCGTCAATATTGGGCTGTAGAAGCGGCGTCTCCGAAACGGCTATCTGGTCGGTAGCTGAACAGCCCTCGGCGTTGGTCACCGTAACTTCGTACAGGCCGGTTTGGGTGACTTCCAGGGTTTGACCAGTAGAATTGTCGGACCACAAGTAGGTTGCGAATCCAGGGCCTGCGTCCAAAAGGCTGGAATTGTTTTCACAAAATGTCGGCTCTCCCAGAATAGAAACCGGCGTGGTTTGGAAAGATTGGACTTCGTACGAGGTTTCATCGGTGCAGCCCTGCCCGTCGCTCACTGTGACGGCGTAGTTGCCGCCCGTCGTTACAGAAATGGATTGGCTGGTTTCGCTATTTGACCATAGGTAAGTGGCGAAGCCTGGCGATGCATCCAGGGTGATCTGCTCACCTTCGCATAAGCTGGCCGGGCCCGTGATATCGGGGTCGAGGGCACAGCCGTCTGGCAGAAAATGAGCGGTGATCAAGTCGTTGCTGATAAGGTCGACATTTACCGATGCGGTATTATTGTTGGGGCTGAGGGTGTTGTTGTTTAACGTCCAATGACTGAAGGTATATCCGGCGGCGGGAATGGCGGTCATCGACACGTTGACGTCGCCGAAGTAAGTCAGGTTCCAGGGGTAGATTTGTCCTAAAATATCGTTGACCTGCACATTGCCGGTTCCGGGCGGATCGACGTCGACGGTGATGTCGTAGGGGCCGGTCACGGGGTAGCAATCCACGATGCCGCCGTCGATGACATCGCAGCGGGTGAGGATGAAGTCGCGGATTTCCTGTACTTCGTTTTGCCAGTTGTTGTAGTTGCCGCCCCAGCGGCTGATCTGTCCCGGCATTTCGGGTTCGATCCGGTCGATCATTTCGTCGAGTATGGCGATCATGGAGTCACAGCTCAGGTAGGTATTGTTGAGGTCGGCATACCGGTTGATGTAGAGGTCAAAAAAATCGGGGTTGGCCATTAGATTGACCAGCATATCGACGTGGCCCTCAAAATCGGTAGTGATGTCTTCGGGGTCGCAGGGGTCGGCATAGGCCGTCACGTCGGGGATACCAGTGTAGTTGATGTAATGCCCGAAGGTTGCGTCGAGGTCCCATAGCGTGTAGCGCCATTTTTGAGCGGTTCCGTTGGGATTGTTGCCGCGCCACCAGGCGGTGTTCCAGTTGAGCCAGTCTTTGCATACGGTATGCGAATTGATGATCATGTAGTCGATCAGGCTCAACACGTTTAGCTCGCTTTCTACATAGGCGTAGTTGGCCGGATCGGCCATGCTGTTGTTGATGATGAAGTCGTGCAGATCGTTCCAATCGGCAATGCTTCCGTATTCGGCCCAGGTACCGCCCCATGTTTTGATAAAGTCGATCCATTTGCGGCCCTGGCCATAGTAGTATTTGGTGAAATCGTGGTCGTCCACTTTTTCGCGGATGTCGTATACTCCCCAGTATTCGCCATTGACGTACATCACACAGGCTTCGGAGGATCGCTCGTCGAGTTCGAGCCCTGCTTTTTGTGACAGTACGTGTACGTAAGAGTCTCGTATGTGGGCTCCGTTGGCGTAGGGATAGTTGTCGTTGGCGGCGGCTTTGAGAATGACCCGTTGAAATTTGTCGCGTGTTTTGTTGGGAAATATTTGGTGTTTGACGGCGTAATCATCGCCAAACTGGTCACGGGTGATGTAGTCGATGCCACGTTGGGGGTAGGCCCAGGAGTCGTTGCCGTGTTTGTTGAACTCGCCGGAGGAATCCCCCACCCGTTGTCCGGTTTCGTCGAACAGCTCAAAATAACCTTCCGGGTTAGCATTGGTTGAGCCGCCCAGCAGGCTGCCCAGCCCCGCTCCGGAGACCGATACAACCGGAACGGTATGCGTCTCATCGATAAAAAAAGTATGGACGTCGATATGGCTGCTCGGCACGTTGAAGTCGGAACTTATGGCGATGGCTTTGATTACGGATGTAATACTAATGTTGAATGGCCCAGTATAGGGCGTCGAACCTGCCGTGGGCACGGACCCATCCGTAGTATAGTAAATGGATACGTTGGGATCAGGAGAGGTGATGGTCACTTGCAGGGGGCCTGTATAAAATCCGGCCAGGGGACTGATCTCTGGTTTGGTGGCATAGGGGTCTTTGACGTTGGTGTTGGCGCTATTGGGGGTGGGATTGGTGAGTACGCCCCAGGTGGGGCCGCCGTCGGTGGTACGCCCCCAGGAATGATGTTTTTTATTGGGGACGTCGATGCCATGCGAGTCGATTGGCATTCCCAGGTTGTTGCTCAGTAGGAGCATTTCCGATTCCCGCGTTTGGGTGATCTTGAAATTGGTGTGTAGGTGTCCATTGACGTAGCCCTCATTGTCGGACGCCCAGATGCGGAGGTAGCCTCCGGCCGGAATGGATATACCAGCTGGTATCTGAAACTTGAAGGGGTTGCCGGGCCGGTCGCTCAGATAATAACCGCTGATGTTGGCAGAGGTAGGGCCGACATTGTACAGCTCAATCCAGTCTTCGTATTCGCCGTAATTATCGGTGAACTGACTGTAATTGGCAGCAGAAAATTCGTTGATGAGCACCTGCGCATTTACCGAAAGGCTGAAAATACAGCAAAGCAGGATCGGTAGAAGGGTGGTTTGGATTTTCATACCTTTTCTGTTTGTGGGAATAGATATCATATGAAAGTAGTAAAATTTGGGCAGGAGCCAAAATTTTCAGCCAAGAGATTGGACGAACGGGTTGTAATGCTGTGTTAGCTGTCGGCTTTCGCCAAAAACCCTCATTTTGCAAAAGCCTCCACTGCTTTCCAAACGCGAAACAGATTTTTATAGCAAACCTGCTCAATATCTTCCTCCGAATATCCCCGTTTCAAGAGTTCACTGATCAGGTTGGGATATTCCGACACATCCTTCAACCCCGTAGGCAAGGTATCGCCCACCCCATCGAAATCGGAACCAAACCCGACGTGGTCGATCCCCGCCAATGCTACCACATGGTCGATGTGGTTGGCCACCATTTGTACATCCGAAAAAGGAAAAGGGTGGTCTTTTTGAAATTGTTCCAACAATTCTTTTGCGGCGTCATCCCCTTCCTTCAATCCCTTCTCCTCCAGTAGTTGTTGCATTTGTTTGCGGTAATTTTCACGGGCTGTTTTCGACTTTTGATCGATAAAGGTCGAGCCAAAATTTATCATCACCACGCCGCCGTTGGGTTTCATGGCCCGGATCATATCGTCGCTCATATTGCGCTCGAAGCCGGGGGTAAACTTCCGGCACGACGAGTGCGAAGCAATTACCGGCAGTTTGGTGATGCGCAATGTCTGGTAAAAGGTGCTGTCGGATACATGCGAAATATCGACCATGATGCCCTGCCGGTTGAGTTCGCGCACCACCTCCCGGCCATAGGGGCTGAGGCCGTTCCAGGTGCGGGTGGTGTCGTAGGAAGAGTCACAGATCAGGTTGTCTTTGGAGTGGGTGAGGGTGACGTAGCTGATCCCCCGCTTTTTGAAGTAAGACACGTTGGCCAGGTCGGCTTCCAGGCCAGAGCCGTTTTCCATACCCATCGGAAGGGCAATTTTTCCGGCGGCAAAGATGCGCTCGACGTCGGCGGCCCAATGGGCCACTTCAAACTTATCCGGATGAGCCGTACAGATGCCATTTATCATATCGATCAGCGAGTCGGCCAGTATTTTGGAAGCACCTGGCTCTTTTTGCAGCCTGGCGGGCAGGAAGATAGACATAAACGGCGCATCGAGCCCGCCGGCCTTGGAGCGCACATAGTCGAAGTCGCCCTTATCTGTTTCGATGGGAATGCCGAGGTACTCTTTTTCGAGGCGGAAGTTGAACACCTTCAGCCGGTAGGGCAGGTCGACATGGCCATCGGTGATGATGTACTTTTTGGCGAGTGCTTGGGCGTGGGTCAGCCTTGCTTTGTCGTTGGTCGTAAGTTGTTTTGAGGAACTACAGGCGACCATCAGCAGCGAAAGGGCGAAGAGAAGCAGGAAGTGTATTTTCATTGTTGCATCGTTTCGTGCAAACTTACAAAAATGCCGGGCCGCTTCCTAACAAAAAAATGCACACCCGTTTTTAAAACCAGATGTGCATTTTTCAAAACTTAATTGAGTTAATCCGCGTGTCCACCTAACGCGCCACCAAGACCTTTTGTACCAACTGCTGCCCATTGCCAAAACGGGCCACCAGCAGGTAAGCGCCATCTGGTGAATGGCTGATGTCTACTGCTACGCGGATGTTCTGTCCACTTTGCTGACTATATGACTGTATCAATTGACCGGTGACGTTGTAAATATCCAACGCAACCGTTTGCAGTTGGTTGAAGGCCATGTCGACAAAAAACCGCCCGGCGGAGGGGTTGGGGCGAAGGTCAAACCGGAGCAAGCCATCGACCTCCTCAATGTCGGAGAACAACGATATCTCAGCCACGCCTTCTGCTGTACAGCCATTGGCGTCGGTGATCGTCACCGGATACGATCCCACGCCCACTCCGGTAAGGGTGGGGGTGAAATTGCCCTCTTCCCAGTTGTATGTAAACGGAGGCGTACCACCAGTTGGGGTCACCGTAGCCGTACCGTCGTTGGCACCTGATGACGAAACTGGTGTAGTACTAATGTTGGCAACAAAAGGTGCGGGCTGCCCCACCTCAATGGTAAGGGCCAGGTTGCAGTCATTGGCATCGGTGATGATCACTGTGTAATCACCTGGCGACAAATCGCTGAGGTCTTCTGTCGTTTCGCCATTCGACCAGATGAATTGATAGGGGGGCGTGCCGGTAAGTATGGCCAGGTCTATTTCTCCATTGCTGTCGCCGAAACAAGATACGGGGTCCACATCGTAATCGACGCTGACGCCTTCCAGCGGATCGACATCTATTGAAGATGTTCCGGTACAGCCGAAATCATCGCTTACGGTAACACTGTAAGTGCCTTGCGGCAACATTTCAATCTCCTGGGTAATGGCGCCATTATCCCATAGGTAGTTATAGGTGCCTGTTCCGCCCACTGGAATAGCCACAATGGAAGCGCCACCCGAGGCGCAATCGTCTTCAGAAATCAGGTCGATCACCACTTCGGGCAATACGTTAAGATTGACTACGTGGATGCTGTCGCAGCCGTTGAAACCGCCATAGACCATTTCAAGGGTGGTACTTTGAAAATAAGTATTGCCCTCGTATTGGCCTCCGTAACAGATCTGGGCCGACTCATTGGTTGTCGAGAGAGGTGTTGCATCGACAAATACCTCATCTACGCCGGTACAACCGCTTGGGTCGGAAACGGTCACCGTATAGGAGCCGCCCGTGTTGATGCTCAGGGTTTGATTTTCGGAGCCATCCGACCAGGTATAGGTGGTATAGCCCGGGCCGGCATTCAACAACGTTGAGGTGCCATCGCAGATTTCCAGTTCCCCTTCTATGGTCACGGGCAAATCGGCTGTTTCGGTGACTTCCAGTTCGGCTATTCCCGAACAACCGGAAGCATCGGTTACCAACACGTTGTACACGCCGGGGGAGACCACGTCGATGGTTTGTGTGGTTGCTCCATTCGACCATTGGTAAGTATCGTAACCGGGGCCGGCATCCAGCGTAGCGTTGAATCCGGTGCAAAAAGAAGCTGGGCCATTTATTTGTGGAGAAAGGAAATTCGTTTCATCCACATCGATTTCGACATATCCATCGCAGCCAACGCTGTTGTAAACGGTTACGCTGTAATTGCCGGGGTTGTCGATCACTATACTTTGGGAGGTCTGCCCCGTCGACCACTCGTAGGTAAATCCCGGCCCGGAGGCCGCTTCGAGGGTGAGGGTGCTGCCCTGGCAGATCGTCATATTTTCCGGCAATTCGGGGTCAACCCAAACGCCGAGGCAGGGCCCGGGTTCAAAATGGGCAATGATGACATCGGTGGTGTCGATGGTCATGCTGATCATATCGGCAAACTGATCGGGCAAATAATCGTTGTTTTGCACTTCCCAATGGCTGAACAACCAATCCTCTTCCGGTACATTGGTAAAACTAACTCCGATGCCACCGAAGTAGGTCGTCAGCCAGGGATAGTTGTTGCCGATGGTGGTATTGGCTTGCACAAAACCGCTTGCGGGTGGTTCTACCAGAATGGTCACGTTGAAAGGCCCCGACAGTCCTTCGTCTTCATAACAGTCGACGATCGCCGTGTCGATGACCACGCACCGCTCCTCAATGAAGTCGTACATGGTCTGAATGTTCTCGTGCCATTCATCTATGGTGCCTCCCCACCGGTCGATGTGTCTTTCCATTTCCGGTTCTATGGTGCCGGTCATTTCCAGCAGGAGGGGGAGCATAAATTCGCAATTGAAATACTGATTGTTCAAATCGGCGTAGCGGTTGATATAGAGGGCAAAAAAGTCTTCGTTTTCCAAAAGGGCATTTAATACGGGGATGTGGCCCTGCCCTCCGGGGTCGTTCAACAGTTCGGGGTTGCAGGGGTCGGCCAGTGGCCCCGTGTCGGGCACGCCGGTGTAGTTGATGTAATGACCGAAAGTGGCGTCTTCATCCCAAAGAATATACCGCCATTTTTTGGCTCCGCCGTCGGGATGATAGCCCCGCCACCAGGCAGTGTTCCAGTTGAGCCAGTCCATCGACACAATATGTGCATGGAGGATCATATAATCGATGAGGCTAAGCATGTTGAGTTCGCCTTCCACGTAGGCGTAGTTGGCGGCATCGGTCATGTCGTTGGCTAGCACAAAATCGACCAGATCGTTCCATTCGGTGGTGGTACCGTATTCGGCCCAGGTGCCTCCCCATGTTTTGATAAAGTCGATGTTTTGTCTGTTTTGGCCGTAGTAATATTCGGTATAATCGTGGTCGTCCACTTTTTCGCGCATTTCGTATACGCCCCAGTATTCGCCGTTGACGTATATCACGCAGGAGCGGTTGGTGCGGGCGTCGAGTTCCATACCGGCTCTCTGAGCGAGGGTATGCACATAGGCGTCGCGTATGTGGGCACCTCCGTCCTCGAAGGGGTAATTGTCGTTGGCAGCTGCTTTGAGGATGAGGCGTTGAAATTGATCGCGGTCCGTAATGTTTTCATCGAAGACGGCGTATTTGACGGCAAAGTCGTCGCCAAACTGGTCGCGGCTGATGAAGTCGATGCCTCGTTGGGGGTAAGCCCAGGAATCATTGCCGTGTTTGTTGAATTCTCCGGTGGCGTCGGCAACCCGGTCGCCGGTTTCGTCAAATAATTCAAAAGTGCCTTCCGGCGAAAGCCATTGACTTCCGTTTATGAGGTTGTCTACCTGTTGACCGGAAATGGAAACGACGGGCAGTACATGTTCTTCATCAATAAAAAAGGTATGATAATCTTCGTGGCTTTTGAGCATGTTGGGATCGTCGGGGTAGGCTACTGTCCGCACCACGGTGGAAGCACTTACCAGGAAGGGCCCGGTGTATACCATGTCGGCATCGCTGGGTTCGGAGCCGTCGGTGGTGTAGTAGATGGTTACGCCAGTCTCGGGGCTGTTGATGGATACTTCTACATTTCCAGAATAAAAACCCGCCAGTGGAGATATGTTGGGCTGGGCGGCATAGGCGGTGTAGGTTGCTCCATTTACATTGTTGGAAGTGGGGCTGATGGAAACGGCCCATTCGCCGATGCCGTCTTCTGTGCGGGCCCAGGAGTGGTTTTTTTGGTTGGGCACCAAAATGTGAAAAGAGTCGATGATGTTCAACCCCGGATCGCATAAGATCACCCATTCATTGGCCGTTTGCCGGAGTTTGAAATCGGCGTGGATGTTGTTGCCGATGAGTTCATCGAGCCCCGAAGCCCAGATGCGCAGGTGGTCATTGGGTTCGATGGTTACCCCCGGCGGGAAACTGGTATTTGTCGAGGTTGTCGATATTGTCCGTCATATAGTACCCTTCTAGGTTGACGGGATCGGGCCCCATATTGTACAATTCGACCCAGTCGACATTGTCATTGCCGAAATTGTCGGTGAGGTTTTCGTAATTGGCGCCGGAAAATTCATTGATGACTACCTGAGCCGATAAACCCGAGGAGATCATCAACAATAAGGATGCAAGGAGTGGTGTAAAGATTCTACGCATAATTAAAATTTGTTTTCACATAAAATACCCCTGATTAGTATAAGGATACTTTTTCCCAAACTTATTCCTAAAATTAAAGAAAGATTACCAACCGCCGGGCCTTTTGTGATGAAAAGTCATAAATTAGACGAAGGTTTTCATCAAAAGGAAAGGGAACGACGGTTTTTAGAATGGAAATGACAGCCTTAGCCTACCTCACCAATTGACATCGCTATCGCAACAGGACCAGATCCCCAAAAGAAATTTCCTCCCGCAATTTACCTTGCCGGTCTATCCAGGCATAGTCGAGCCGGTAAACGTACATCCCTATCTGACAAACCTGTCCTTTCAATCTGCCATCCCAACCAGCAGCAGGATCGGTGGTGCCAAATACCTGGCTGCCCCAACGGTCAAATATCTGTAGTTGATAACTGACGAAGGGGCAGGGAGAATGAACTTCAAAAACGTCGTTGGTGTAATTGCCGTCGGGCGAAAAAGCATTCGGGACGAAGACCGGGCATCCGTCGCAGGAATAATAGCTGACATCAATCTCGTCGGAGGCGGAGCCGCATTCGTTTTCGATGGTCAATTGATAGGTGCCGGGCTCGTGAATGTCGATCCAGGCATACGAGGATTCATCCTGCCATTCGTAGTTACTCCAATCCGGATGATGGGCCCGTAGCCGCCAAACTTCGCCCAAACACAAAGAAGTATCGGCTCCTAAAGACAAATCGGGGATCGCTTTTTGAGACAGGTGGATGGTGTCACTGTCGCGGCATTGGTCTTTTTGTACCATCACCCAGTAGACCCCTTCGCCGTAGGCGGTGAGTGCCATTAGTTCGGAACTGTCCTGCCAAAGATAGGAGGCATTTTCTACTGCCGGAGCCTGTAAAAGGAGGGATTCCTCCCCGCAAAGGGTGCGGTCTTCGCCCAGGTCCACCTCGAATAAGTCGTTTTGATGGATGATCCAAAAGGAGTCTGCTCCCATATTACACCCCGATAAGTATTCGACCCAGTAGAGCCCCGGCTCATGTGCGGTTGTTGACGTACCGGTACTACCGTCCGACCAATAATAACAATCCATTTCCGGAGGAGCTTCCAACAATACGGGCACGGCCACCTGACAATTCATAGTGGTGGTGTCGTGAGGGAAGCCACCCAGTTGGGGGTCGTATTTAAAAATGTGGTCGGAATAGCTGCCAAATCGCAAAAACCTCGAATCGGGGATATTGGAAATAAGGGCGACCTCGAATTCGGCCAGGGCGTCGGGTCCGGCGGTATTGGGGTAATGGATCACACTCAGCGAAGTAGGGGAGGTAAAAAACCCGTTTTGGATCATAAAATAGAGTTTGCCGTCGGGCCCCAGTTGGGGTGTGCCAATACTGGCATAGCTGATCAGGTTGGTTTGGGCGATGAGCCAGTCGGCGGCGGTCAGATCGTTTTCCGAAAGGTCGTACTGGATTATTTTTAGCTGTGCATTGATGGTATCGGCAGCTAGTGCAAACCGATACAAAAACCGGGAGTTGGGCGCAAAGGCCACCGGCTCCTCCGGCCCCAGACCGATGGATTCCAACATGCTTTGGTTGGGTTGGATCAGGCCTGTACTGTTGTCAAAATCGTATAGGAAGCTACCGCAGATCAGTTTGCTGCCGTCAGGGCTGATTCTGAGCAGGCCGTATTCGTCGTCGAGCCCGGACTGGCCTTCCGGCATGGGGATGACATGGGTTAGTGTAGGACCGTTGTTGGAAACCAGGAAAACGTAAAAAGAGTCGGCAGCATTTGGGTCGCCTGAAAGATGATGGTGCCCGCTGAGAGCAATGGCCCAGTAGTCCAGGCAGTTGTTATGGATGGTGGCAGCCAGGTATTCAAAAGCGGGGGTGAAGAGGTGTTGATTAGTGAGGGTTACCTGGCCCAGGCCGCCGTTGGCATTCATGTCAATTTCAAAATAGCGACATCCTTTACCTTTCGGGAAATCGGGATTGGTTGTAGTGGTTTCATATTCGTCGACAGTCAACATACTGTACACGTTGTCGGCACCGGGTTTGGCGAAAGCCACCACGCCTTGCGCTGCGCTGTAGCCGCCGCCCAGATCGTAGCCCAGGTCGCCGCCCTGCATGATTTCGTGGTTGCGGTTCCAGATATGTCCGCAGATGGCTTGATTGGCACGGCCGCCGCCATTGGTGTAAAACAATAGTTCTCCGTCTTTGTCGGATATGGTGGTACAGGCTTCGTAGGTGTACATGGAGGTGTTGTAATCGACCTGGGGATACCCGCCTGAGAAGTCGATGCCGTAGTGGTCGCCAAAGTACCAATGCATGGCCTGTGCTTTTTGAGCGAAAGCAAAGGGGCTGTTTGCTAAAAAGCAGAACAAGAACATAAACCATTTGAAGTTGTTGGCTGTTGTCATTGGCGGAAGACGGTTTTTCAGAAAGGTAGTGATTTTTATGGAACCGTTTTGTCCGATTTTGTCAAATCAATACTTTAGTAAATAAATGGAGCATGCCAGTGTATGAATCGACCGGATGCTCCAACAACCACAACAATTATGAAGACAGCACTCATCACCGGTGCCAACCGGGGCCTGGGATACGAAACGGCCCGACAATTGACAGGCCGCGGCTTTCGGGTGATCGCCACCGCCCGTGATCCCGAAAAGGGACAAAAAGCCGTAGACCAACTAAATGTCAACGGTGGGGATTCCGTCCGGTTTTTGCAGCTCGACCTACTCGACGAAACCCATTTTGCGAAGGCAGCCGCCTTTGTGGAAAAACAATATGGCCACCTCGACGTACTCGTCAACAACGCCGGCATCATTTCTGATGCAGAGGGTACGGCGACCGTCAAAAAGCAAGACGTGCAAAGATTGTTGGAGACCAATTTTTATGCCCCTCTCCTGTTGAGCCAGCAACTGATCCCGCTTTTGCGGAAAAGCAAGGAGGGCCGCATCATCAATGTGTCAAGCGGCATGGGAGCATTGGAACAAAGCGCCGGAGGCTACGCAGCTTACCGCCTTTCGAAAACGGCACTCAACGGCGTCAGCAATTTCATGGCCAACGACCTGGCTTCCTCCAATATAAAAGTGGTGTCGGTTTGTCCTGGTTGGGTGCGGACGGACATGGGCGGCCCCTCTGCTCACCGCAGCCCGGAAGAAGGGGCGAGCGGTATTGTGTGGTTGGCGACAGCTCCAAGTATTGAGACCGGACGGTTTTACCGCGATGGGGCGGTGATCGGGTGGTGAACGGTATATGATATTTCCGAAAAAAAGAAAATGAGTGTGTGACAAACCTGTCTGGCCGCCAGGCGAGAATCGCTGCGGGTTATTACCACAAAGGCGCGAACCTGCCTGTCTAGCCCGTCTGGCCGCCGGACAGGCTAGCCAGATAGATCCGGCGGCCAGACGGGGACACAAAGATCCACAGAGGAAATCTCTATGCGGCTCTGTGTCTTGGAACCTCCGTGGCGATAGGCTCCGCTAAAATGTCACGCACTCAAAGAAAATCAAGGTCTTTTATGTTGCGTTTCGTTGCAGCTAGAACAAATCGAATAGGCGTTTTATAAGAAAACCCCATAAAAACATATCGATTTCTTTGCTATGTTGCCAAATGTTATTACCTTCCCGCTTTAAAAAGTAAACCACTACAGACTGTTGAAATCTACCCCGCCAGCGCATATTATCTTTCATAGCCTGAACATTCGCATACTACTTTAACATTAGAGTTTATTCGAAAAAAATTTGTATGGAGCCCGATTGATCTTTTTGTCATATCCTTCGTCACATCCTCGCCTTCGTAGCTTAGGCTACGAGGCTCCGGGTGTTCCTCGACTATGCCAAAAATCTCCGCTCGGTTCCTCTACAAAAAAATTCCGCATAATCTCTATTGTGTATCTATTTTTTAACATAATTACAAAAAACTGTTATTATGAAACGAAATTTTTTCAAAATTGTCCTGGGCAGCCTGGCCTTGATGCTCGGGTTCAGTACGTGTAAGAAGGACTGTGAAGATTGTTTTTCTTACACCGATGGAGGATTTAAATACACTTATTGCGAATCCGATTTTGCCAGTAAAGATGCTTATGAATCCTATAAGATTCAAATCCAGTCTGCGGGGTATATTATAGAAACTTTTGAAGAATGTGACTAATTAAAGTCGTTATTTAAAATGTGCAAAAATGGGTAGGTTTCGGATGCCGGAACGTATCCATTTTTTATTAATAAAGTACTGCTATCAGAAAATTACAGAAATACATTCTGACAGGGCTGTATAAATGGATACAAACCATCCACATCAATACCGCTAAGGCCGTCAATGAATTGCGGCAATACCTCTATTTCCTGGATTTTGAAGAACGCGATTCCGACATCTACATCGCCACCTTTCTCAAATCGGGAACTACCTGGGTACAGGTGATATTATACAACCTTCTACATTCATACGACTACGACTTTGAGCACCTCTACGACGTCTCCCCCTGGGTTCGTAACGAAGCTCACCTGAGAAATACAGCCGAACGAGTCAATCAGCTCCCCTCACCCCGCCTAATCAAATCCCATGACACCTACGACTTTTTCTCTGAAAAGGTGAAAGGACGGTTTATTTTTGTCTATAGAGACGGAAAAGACGTGGCCGCTTCTCTTTTCCATCACAATAAGAATTACCGCGACCCAGACCTCACTTTCGATAAAAATTATGAAGCCTATTTCGTCAAACCCAGGAAAGGGTTCAACTGGTTCAACTACACCAATAGCTGGCTCCAAAACAAAAACAACTTCAACATCCACTACACCTCCTACGAAAGGCTAAAAACCAATTTCGAGGAAACCGTCCGGCAAATGGCCCATTTTCTAGGCGTTGAAGTGACGGATGAAAAGCTGAAACGCATCAAGGAAAATACCAGCTTTGAGGTGATGAAAAAGTACGAGTCAAAATTTGGCGAAAAGCCCACCAAAAGCAGCCGACTAGTGTTCAATCAGTTTATCCGAAAGGGAACGTCGGGCGAAGGCGTCAAGTACATGAATGAGGCGCAACACAGCCTCTTCGATAAGCAATACAAAAACCTGATCCAGCCTTTTGAACATTTGGTCAAGCCAGCCGACAGCATGACACCCGTCAGTAAGGAGGAGGACTCTGAATGACCGAACATCCGTCGGCCGTGGTCACTTCGTAAGCTGCCATCTCCAATCCGAAACGCTTCCGATAAGCGGCCTTGGTCAATTCCACAAAGGCATCTACTTTATCTTTTGGCAACAGGTTGAGGGTACAACCACCAAACCCGCCCCCCATCATTCGGGCGCCGGCAACGTAGGGTTGTGTTTTGGCGAAAGCCACCAAAAAATCCAGTTCGGGACAACTGACTTCGTACTGATGTTGCAGGCCTTCATGACTTTGATAGAGCAATTGGCCCAACAGTTTCAGTTCACCGTTTTGTAGTGCAAGTGCTGCCTGCCGGACGCGTTCATTTTCCTCAACAACGTATTTGCACCGCTGATAGATGGGGGGAGGCATTTCCGACCGATATTTATCGAGCAGTTCAGCGGTGATATCGCGGAGACTTTTGATGCCTGCTCTGCCCTTTTGTAACAATGCTACTCCGGTGTTGCACTCCTGGCGTCGGGTGTTGTATTCGGTGGCAGCCAGCTGGTGCTCCACGCCGGTATTGCAGAGCAGTAAGCGGAGGTTGTCGAGTATCAGGGGGAGGAAGGTGGTGGACAAATCGCGACAATCCAGCAGGATGGCTTTGCCGGACTGCCCCAGAAGGATGGAAAACTGATCCATGATGCCACCATTGACGCCGCTGCACTCGCTTTCGGCGCGTTGGACCAATGGGGTAAGCGCTCGTTTATCGTACCCTAGCTGAAATAGTTGGTTGAACCCAAATGCCAGCCCGCAACAAAGTGCTGACGACGACGACATGCCCGCCCCAATGGGAAGGTCGCCGCCGAAAACGCAGTTGAATCCCTGGCCCGGTTGCAAAAAAGCATTGGTCATTCCAACAATATATTTTCGCCAGCCGGAAGGGGAGGGCGGAGGCGTAGAAAGGGAATAGTTGAAGGAATCCGACCGGTCGAGAGCATGGATGCGTACCGTAGAACTATTGTTGGGAGCAAAGGCCAGTGTGATGGATTTGTCGATGGCTGCGGGGAGCACCCACCCCTCGTTGTAATCGGTGTGTTCGCCGATGAGGTTGATGCGGCCGGGAGCTTTTACCCATAAGGTAGGCAGGTTGAATTGGGTTTTGAATAGTGTTTCTATTGGGGAGGCCATAGGGCGATCATGGAGGAGTTGAGTTAAAAACCATTGGTATTGAAAAATCTGTTCATACTGGCGTATTCGCATTCATTGGTCAGATATAAGGTTTGCAGGATTTGGTTGTCGGCACCGAGTTCCTTTGTAAGTTTGAACTTAATTGATTCCAAAAATCTTCTTCGTTTTAGTGGAGCACGGTTGAGGTCAAGCAGGTTGATGGTGTAATTGGCGTAGCTCTTTTTAGTCGAAGATAGTGAAATTTTGGGAACGACTTCTACTTCCATTAAAACTTCATCCCAGGTCCAGTCAAAAAATTTTTCCGGATCATCGATATATGGGTTGAGTAGTTTTGGTTTTTCGAGCTGTTGTAAATGTTTCAGTCCCAGGATGGAGTCTCCAAAGTTTTGATCTGCTGGATTGAGGGCAAAATTGTCCAAAAAAGTGTTGATATCGTTGTCATTATTTTCCGCGGGTAAGGCTCCGGTGTTGGCTTTGGGTTTTCGCGTCTCAAAATTGTTTGATTTTCTTTGGTTGCAAATTTCACAGGAAAGCAGATAATTGTCGATGGTGTACGACATCCACCAGTAAATGCTTTTGGGGCGATAGTGTTCGACGTCTCCATGCTGGTGGGAGGGGATTTCACATTCGCAAAAAGCGCATTTTCCGTGAGCTTCTTCAATGAGTTGAACTTTAGCGGTTTTCCATTTGGAGGGGATGTTAAATTTTTCAATGGTTTGGTTTTCAAATCTAATTCTTTCAATGAGTAACGATTTGAGTTTATTTCTGAGGTGCTTTCCCTTCAAGGCTCTGGTGATCTTTGAAGGGGTGCGAATTCTTAACAGTTGGATCATTTCCGTTTTTTGAGCAGTTTCTCAATTAGTTCCAGTTGTTTTTTATCTCTTTGATTTTGAGCAGTGAGGGGTGATGCCATCAAAAAATCAGAAAGATCATTAAATTCAGACTTTTCAGATTTGCTCAATAATTTTTTCGCTTTTAATTTTTTATAGCGTTGTTTCTTTTCCTCTATCTCGAGCGATTCATCTGTGCCCAGGCCAAAAAGATCGGAGATGAGCAATTCATTGACGGGCATGTACTGGGGATTTCCCGAGTAGGGATTTAGCTCAATGTTTTTATGTTTGTTTCGAGTGAGACAAAAGAGTTCGCCTGCTCCGGCTTGCTGAGCTGTCAGTGGAGAATGGGTTGTAGAGATAACCTGAAAATGAGGAAGAATGTTTTTCAGCAATTTTATCAGATTTCTTTGCCAGGCAGGGTGCAAATGAAGTTCTAACTCATCAATGAGCAGTACGCCGCGGGCAGTCAAGGGTTTTTTCTGTCCGTCAAAAACTTCTGCCAATCGAAAAAGCACATCTCCCAGCCAGGCTGCCATATTTTGATAGCCATCGCTGAGGTATTCTAATGGAATTTTGCCATCAGCAGTGGCAAATATCAGTTGTTTATTCTTTTTGTTGATCGAGTCGAAAGTGACCTCTGGCAAAAAGCGGTTGAGTGTTTCTTCAATAATTTTCAGACCTGTTTTATCTTTTCTATAATCCAGATCGACAGCCCAATCTTCCAATGAATGCAGTGTGGCTTCGCGGTGAAAAAGAGTGGCAATGGCATTCCCTCTTTTACTGTTGAAATAAGTTTTTTGACTATGTGACCTCGAACCGTTGGCAAGCGTTCTGTTGGCGCCATACCCCACGATAAAATAGTTTTTGGTGGAAGAGTGCAAGGCCCGGTCTATGACGTCGAGCGACTCGTACGACCGTTTCATCAGCGATTTCAGTTCATCCCCTTTCCTGATTTCAATGGATAGGTTGCGATCCTTGTTGTTGGCATCAATTAAGGTAGCACTGACTCGACATTCTTTTTTTCCATAAGTTATCCAGTCGCTTGGGTTGCCGATCAGTTCGCCTAATGCATCGCTTCCGGCGGTGAGCAAGGCTATGGCTTTAAGAATGTTGCTTTTTCCGGTGCCGTTTTCCCCTAAAATAAAAGTCCATTGCCTCACCTTTTGGGGTTGTTCCTCCTCCAAAAAAGACAATTCAATGTTTTTCAGATTTTTAAAATTATGAAGCTGAATATCTTTTAAAAACATGGATTCATTTTTTAAGCCTCGGCTTATCTTCCTGCAAGATACAATTTTTCAACAACATCTGGCTACCGGCTACTCCTCCTCCCAATTCGTCTGAAGGGCATCCTCTGTCCAGTGGGCATTCGGCCCTTTGGCCAGGGCATTGCGCACGGCGTCGTCGACCTTCATAAACTGTTGGCGGGAGCCGATCCGCTCCATGATGCCGGAGCGATGCAGCTGATCCCGTACCGGACCGATCACTCCGCTCAGGCTTAGGCAGATCTGCCGTTTTTTCAAAAACCCGATCATTTCCTCCAGGGCATGGATGCCGCTGCTGTCGATCGAATGTATACTGCTGCAGTCGAGTACCAAATGACTCAAGGCGGCCCCCCGGTCCACTACCTTCTTTTTGACGGCGTCTTTGAAGGCAGCCGCATTGCCAAAATAGAGTTGGTCGTCGAAACGGATGATGAGTACCTTTTCGGTAAATGCCGCGTTTTCAAACCGGTCGACATTCCGGTAATAGGAAGTGCCGGGCAGGTTGCCCATCTCCACTATATGCGGTTTTGAACTGCGATACAATACCCCAAAAACCGACAACAACACGCCGGTAAATACACCCTCTTCAATGCCAAACAACAGGGTCACAATAAAAGTGATCATCATCATGGCAAAATCCTGCCGATGGGTACGCCACAGATAAGTCATCTCCTTCCAGTCGAACAAGGATTGCACCGCCAGCAAAATAATGGCCGCCAACACCGCATTGGGCAAATGGTAAAACAACGGCGTAAAAAACAACAAGGTAAGTCCCACCACCACGGCCGTTATAATAGTGGCCATGCCGGTTTGGGCACCATTGTCGTTGTTGATCGCCGAACGGGTAAAACTCCCCGAAGTAGGCAAGGCCTGAAAAAAAGCCCCTCCCAATTTTGACAGTCCCAGGGCCAGCAACTCCTGATTGGGGCGTACTACGTAAGACTGATGTTTGGACTCCAGCATTTTGGCGATTCCCAAACTCTCCACTACCCCAATGATGGTAACCGATAACACGGTAGGCCACAACAGCCGAAAATCTTCCAGCGAAAAGAAAGGCACTTCAAGCCCCGGCAATCCATCCGGCACCCTGCCAACAATGGGGATGCCCCTGCCCTCAAAATCAAATATCCACGACAATACCGTACCGATCATCACCACCACCAAAGCTCCCGGAATGCGGCGGCTTATTTTTTTCAATAAAATAATCAACAATATAGACCCGGCGGAAAGGCCCAATACGATCCAGTTGGTTTGCCCATAATGGCGGATGGCATATCCCAACGTCTCATAGACATGCGCGAACCGCGGAATGGACATCCCCAGCACGTCTTTCAACTGACTGATGGCAATAATAACCGCGGCCGCAGACGTAAACCCGGCCACCACCGGATGCGACAAAAAATTGACCAGAAAGCCCAATCGCAACGCACAGGACAACACCTGCAAGACTCCTACCAACAACCCCACCACGGTCACCAGTCGGATGTATTCCGCACTGCCGGGTTCGGCCAACTGGCTCACCCCCGCCAGCACCAAAAGAGCCGATATGGCCACCGGCCCGATAGACAGTTGGCGCGAGGTGCCAAAAAGTGCATACAATATCAATGGTACCAACCCGCCATACAACCCATATATAGGTGGCATACCAGCCAACATCGCATAGGCCATGCCCTGTGGTACCAACATAATGGCTACCGTAAACCCGGCAATCAGATCACGTCGAAATAAATTTTTATGGTATCCGGGCAGCCATTCCAATATCGGCACCCCCTTTCGTACATTCATTGCGGCAAAGGTATCGTTTCCAGGTAATTCATATCTATAATCACAATCACATTTGGGAAATACGGTATTTTCACCCAGGTTGTTATTTTTAAAAAAACGAAAAAAAATGTCCCGGATATTTTCCTATTTTCAAAAAAACTTTACTTTTGCAACGCTAAAAATTGAAACTTCCTGATGATCGCAGAGATCCATACCGAAAAAGGCCTTATGAAGGCATCGTTCTATGAAAATGATGCCCCCAAAACGGTTAAAAATTTTGTGGAATTATCTCAAAAAGGTTTTTACGACGGTTTGACCTTTCACCGGGTAATTCCAAATTTCGTCATTCAGGGAGGTTGCCCAAATGGTATTGGAAACGGTGGCCCCGGCTATCAAATTGATTGTGAGCTGGAGGGCGACAACCAATACCACGACAGAGGAGTGCTCTCCATGGCACATGCAGGTAGAAATACCGGGGGCTCCCAATTTTTTATCTGTCACAGCAGGGACAATACCGCCCATTTGGATAGAAATCATACCTGTTTTGGGCGTATCTTTGAAGGACTCGAAGTCATTGACTCCATAAAGATGGGGGATAAAATTGAAAAAATTTTGATTTTAGAGCAATCGTAAGTAATCACAGAATTTCGGTATTTCCCTGATTTTCTTGCGATTATATGCCTATTCGGGTAATGAAATTCAATATTTGAGAAAGAAAAATCAAAAAAAATTGAAAAAAATTGAGTTTCTTTTGATAGAAGTTATTATATTTGTGGCACGTACTCAATTAAACGTTAATTAAGTCTCTATTTTTTTTAGTCATTTGGCAAAATTGGATAATGTGGGAAAATTGCTTAGGCATTTTCATATTATCTTTTTTAAAGATATATAAGAAGTTTTCATTTGGTTTTTTGGGGTAACGGGCAGCTGCGCCTTGCAGTCTGCCCGTCTTTTATTCTACCCCGGCTGCAGATCCAGATTGACCATTTTAAATACCACTACCACGTCCGTCTCCTTTTCAAAACTCTGCCGCACTTCTTTCGTGATTGCATTCATCAATTCATCATATGGCCCAAATACCTGGGTACTCATCGTATTGGAGCTCACTTGCAGGGCGGTATAGGATTTTAGCCGCTCTATGAATTGTAAGATGGGGGTGCCGTAATCATTGGTCAAAGGGTACATGCTGATCTCGATAGAGGCGTTCATACTTTACAGGTTATTGATTAATAATTAATAATTAATAATTTTTAACATGCTCGACATCATCTCTTTTTTGACGGGGGGGAGCAATCGCATCGTACTGAAACGCCACGAATACATTCGGGCGGGGCTGTGGTTGCTGGGCATATTTTTGGTCATCGTGATCTATGCCCTGGAGGTAAAATACTTCAATAATACCTTCGGGGTGGGATCGTTGGTCAGGCGCGCCGTGGTAGTGGGTGCCTTATTGGGGGTGGTACTTGGGTTTTTGCTTACGCGAAATAAGCCCGATATGGAGCTCCTCCTCAAGTTTCAACTATGGGTCGCCGTCATCATTGGGTGCATCGTTATTATGCCCTTGCTGGCCAGCTTGTCGAACCGGCTATTGTCCTTTCAGCCAGCCCAACCCATACCGGTTGAACTGGTCCGCGTAGAAGGGTTTTACGCCAATCGATTTGGTTTGCCGGAAGGCCAGGCTCCTTCTGCTGACGGATATTACGTATTTTTTATAAAAGACAATCAACTAGAGCGGCTAAAATATGCTGCCCACCCATTTCCCGGAGCACAAGCAGGGGAGGTTGTCGACATTCCGGTCAAAACCGGTCTGTGGAACTACGATTTCGTCCCGATTTAAACTTTACTTTTTTCTCTAGCCGTTAAGGCCTCCACCATGTTCAAAAAACTAGCCCGGCATTTCGATCTACAATTTGATTTCGATCTTCAGCCCTACAACAGTTTTGGCATAAAGGTCGGGGCCAGAGCTTATGTGCAGATACATTCAACAAAACAACTACAACACCTCCTCTCGCTCTACAATGGGCCTATATTCGTACTGGGTGGCGGCTCCAATCTCCTTTTCACAAACGATGTCGATGCCCTGGTCGTCCACAACCGGATCATGGGCAAAGAGCGGGTGCGCACCTTTCCCAAAAGCGTATACGTGCGGGCAGGCGCAGGCGAAAACTGGCAACAATTCGTTTGCTGGGCCATCGGTAAGGGCTGGGGAGGCATCGAAAACCTGTCGCTCATACCCGGAACCGTCGGGGCAGCACCTATTCAAAATATCGGTGCCTACGGAGTAGAACTTCAATCCGTATTTCGACAGTTGAAAGCCGTCGATTTGACAACCGGCAAACTGCATATTTTCCGCAGCAAGGACTGCCGGTTCGGCTACCGCGACAGCATCTTCAAACGACAACTCAAAGACCGGTTCTTCATTTGCGAGGTTACGGTTTGCCTCTCCCGGTTTCCCAAAATTAACACCAGCTACGGAGCCATTCGGCAAACCCTGGCCGATATGCAGGTCGACCGTCCCGGCATTTCTGATGTGAGCAAAGCCGTCATACAAATACGCTCCTCCAAATTGCCCGACCCGGCAAAAATAGGCAATGCCGGCTCCTTTTTTAAAAACCCCGAAGTAGACAACAATACATTCACAAAAATCCAACAACGCTTTCCCGAAATGCCGTTCTATCCTTTGCCGGAAGGCCGGACCAAGATACCCGCCGGCTGGCTCATCGAGCAATGCGGTTGGAAAGGCAAGCGCATTGGCGATGCCGGCTGTCACCAAAACCAGGCCCTGGTGCTGGTCAACCACGGCCATGCTACCGGCGCAGAGATATACCACCTGGCCCAAAAGATCAAAAAATCGGTGCAGGAGCGATTTGGAGTTGAGCTGATGGAAGAAGTGCGGGTGGTTGGGTGATGCTAATGGGCCGGTGATGTAAACGTTGCCCTGATCGTCTGTGGTGATGGCATGACCGAAGTCAGCGTCTTCTTCTCCAATCCGCTTGGCCCACTCAAAGTTGCCATCGGTGTCGAGTTTTAGGATAAAAATGTCTCTTTCTTCTTCCTCACCATAGGGAGTAAGGTTATACACCCCGGGGCCGGGATCATCAATACTACTGTCACCTATCTGTCCGGCCCATTCCAATTCGGGAATCTGACAAAACAGACGATGATTGTGCCCAACTGGTGAAGCTGAAATACATCCCCGAAGGGAGCGGCACCAACAGGAGCAGTACACAATCGAATGCCAGCGATCTCATCGTAGGAGCGCGTCCCAATCCGACCAGTGGCGAACTCTTTTTTGACATCACAACGGCCGAAGCCACGGAGTACACTATTCAGGTATTTAGTGCGGCAGGACAGAAACTGACGCAGCGCCGCGTGCAGTTGCAGGAGGGCCCCAACAGGGTAGAAATGGAGGCTATTGCCAACTGGCCGGAGAGGTTGTATTACTTCAGGGTTACCAGCTCGTCAGGCGATTATTCTACGGGGCAGTTTGTGAAGAACTAAAGCCTCGGCCTTTCCGATCTTACTGATGTGGAGGTAGCATAGGGGGGCTTTTGGACGTTCCGGAAGCGCCTCTATTATGATTAGTAATGCTCAAAAAATAACTTCCTCGTTTATGGCTGCCTCTTTCGGCACTGCACTTCGTTGAAAAGCCTCGCCGATGCTAAGGCATCGCCTACGTTTTTCGCCTCGTTCAGCACCAAAATAGACTACCCAAAATCGGGAATTTATTTATTACGCATTACTTAGAGGCTTCAAAGGGTATCGTCAGACACTCCCAATAATACGAAAGCCCGGCGGGGAGCCGGGCTTGCAGAGTGAAGAGTATGCCCGTAAGAGGCATAGCTATGATAATAACTGATGTCACAAGGTAACAATTTTTGGTATACAAAGCAATAAGGAACTGACACTTTCTGCATTCAGATTAATTTATTATCATCACACTATTTGGATCCGACTCTGTCAATAGGCCATCAGAATACCCCTTCAACCGCACCGCCTTCCCCCGTTCCGTCAATACGGCATCCTCAAAATCCAACCGGATGCCGTCGAGGATCTCCAGGGCCGGCCGTTTGTGCGGTGTGATGACGATCAGTTGTGGTGAGCAGTCAAAAAGCTGGCGGGTCAGCGGGTACAATTTCTTAGGTGGGCACAAATGCATGGCAAAGCTGCAAATCACGGAAGTATATTGTTTGCCGGAGAGCTTACCGCGTATTACATCGTCGAAGGAGTAGGGTAGGCAGGGGTGATCCATCCGTTGGGTGTAGGCCTTTTGGGTAAAGGGGTCGCAGCCTTCTACATGGTCGTAGCCCAGGTTGGAAAGAACCTGGCTGACCTCTCCGCTGCCGCAACAAAAGTCGAGTACCCGGCGGCAATCGATTTGGTGGTGGTTGCGTCGGATCAACTCGGCGATATACGAAAAATGCGGATTGCAATAGGTTGCTCCGTTATCGCGGTAAAAACCTTCCACGCCCAGCTCGGCGTATCCATTGCGGATGGCCTGGAGAGGCGTGGTGGGTTTTAGTTTCCTTCCTGCTGGTCTTTTGCGCGCCATTTTTTGACTTTTTTTCTGGATTTTAGCGGCATATAGTTGTAGGGATGGTCTCTGAAATCCGACAGCAAAGCATCGAGGTCGGTGACGGTCTTGTTGAGCCTTTCGGCAAATTCGGGGTCGTTGGCGAGCATGGCCAGGGCGCCTTCCCCTTCGTTGATGCGGTTGGCCAGGCCCCTGTATTCGCTCAATGTGGAGTCTACGTTTTGAAGTGTTTGCTGTAATCGGGTCATGGTTTGTCCGGTGGTGGCAAGCATCATGCGGGCCGAGTCGATGGTGGCACCAAAGTCGGCCTGGTTGAGGTCGGTCATCAGTCCATCGGCGTTGTCGAGCAGGGAGGTGATCCGGGCGTTGCTGCTGGCCACGTTGCCGGTGATGGATTCGAGATTGGTAAGCGTTCTGGAAAGGGAACCCGATGAAGCGGCCATCAACCGGTTGAGGCGGTCGGTGGTCGACTGGAGGTTCTTCATGCTGGCTTCCAGGTTGAGGAGTATTCTGCCCAGAAGGATCTCTTCGTTGTTCAATCGTTCGCTCAGGGTGTCTACCACCGGGCCAATATTGTCTTTTAGAGTGACCATATAACCCTGTAGATCGTCTTTGGGGAGCATGGCTTGTAGCATACCGACGGTTCGGCCCGCGATGTAATCTCCGCTTTCTACGCAATCCGCTCCCGAGCAAGGTGTGTTGTTGACAATGCGTACAGCTTTGCCTCCCATCAGGCTGGCGTCGACGATTTCGGCTACAGCGGCTTTGTGGATTTTGATGTCGTTGTCTACATCCAGGATGGCAATGATGGTGCGCATGTCGTCGGGATTGATGTAGATGTCGCTCACCACTCCGATCTGAAAGCCATTGAAGGTTACGGGAGAAGAAACCGCCAGCATTTCCACTTTTTCGTACTTGACGTAAATGAGGTTGGAGGTGGTCAATATATTCTGCCCTTTGATGAATTTGAATCCAAAAATGAACAAGGCGATGGTGACGACGGCCAGGATGCCGATTTTTGTTTCGTTTGACATGTTGTTGTTTTTGATGGGAGGTCGGATCACGTTGTTGTCAGACCTCGTTGTTGTCAGATCGTTCCGCCAGGGCGGAACTGTCAGAAGTCAGACTTCCCTCACTTCGTCGAAGTCTGTGACTTCGATGCTAGATATATCACGCGCTCATCCCTATATTATTTTATCCTTTTCCCGTTGCGGTAAGCCACCACGAATGCTTCGGAGAATCCCATTTTGCGCAATTCGTTTTTGGCGTTGACCGCTTCTTCTTTATTGTTGAAACCGATGACGAGATATTTGAATTGATCGCCCTCTTTGAGGAGTTGGACCGAGTATTTGACATCTTGCCAGGGGCTTTGGCTGGTGTCGAGCAATTTGCCAGAGCTGGCCAGCAGTACCTTGTATTCGGTGGCTTCTATCTCTTCTTTTGTCAGTGTGGGTTCCTGATCGTTTTTGACCAGCAGGGTGGGGGCCATCCCCTTTGATACCGGTTTGGTGGAACGCTCCGATGGTGGCGTTGTTTTTTTGCGTTTTGCCGGGGTGGTGGCAGCTATGGCAGGCAGTAGCGCTTCCTGATGGTCGGCAGGGGTCGATTCTGAGGCTTTTTTTCGGTCGATGGAGTTGACCTGTGCGGTGGTGGAACTGACTTGAATGGGGTGGAGGGCCGCTTTTACTTCGGCGATTTTTTTGGCGTGGACGGTGTTGGATTCCACTTCCTGTTTGTAGGCCATGAAGGCTTTGAGGATCGACAGGGCCATGTTTGACTGGCCGGTTTCGCTGGCCAGGTATTGTTCGTCGTCGTAGTTGGAGAGGTATCCTGTTTCCACCAAAACGCTGGGCATGGTGGTTTGTTTGAGTACGACAAATCCTGCTTGTTTTACGCCTCTGCTGTGGCGGTTGTTGTTGGTCGATAGATGGTGTTCGATGGTGTTGGCCAGGAGGATGCTTTGTTCGAGGTAGGCATTTTGATACATCGAAAGGATGATGTGGCCTTCCGGCGAATGGGGGTCATAGCCGCCGTAGGTTTGTTCGTAATTGTCTTCGTAGAGGATGGAGGCGTTTTCCCGCTTGGCGACGTTGAGATTCTGTTTGGCCGTGTGCAGGCCCATGACGTAGGTTTCGGAGCCTTGAATGGTGCCGCCGTCGGGCATGTAGTTGCAATGGATGGAAATGAAGAGGTCGGCATCATTGGAGTTGGCGATGTAGGCCCGGTCGTTGAGGGGGACGAATACATCGGTCGAGCGGGTGTACAACACTTTTATGCCGGGGAAGTTGCCTGCCAGGCTGTTGCCCAGCCGGAGTGCAATGTTGAGGGCGATGTCTTTTTCGATGAGGAAGCGGCCTTTGGCGCCCCGGTCGCGTCCGCCATGGCCTGCATCAATGACGACGGTCTTAATTTTATAATCGTTTTCTGTTACAAAGTTATCTTTGATATATTTGCCCATTCCGGCGCCAAAATCGGGGGTATTAATGAGGGTGGTTTTGTTTTCCGAAAGGTGTGGAATGAAACAGGTCTGGTGCGAATGCCGTTCCGATATGTTAAAAACATTAAGAAACGGCTCGTCAGAATGGAGAAGATCGTCGGAAGGTTTTACCAAATTGTTAAAGTAAATGGTAACAACTGGCAGTAAAACTAAAAACGACGTTACTTTGAGGATATTGGATTTCATCATCTATTCATCAGTGTTTCAGGAAAATACAAGTTCTTTATAACTACTATAACATTGCCAACAGCAAGAGGCGTACCTAAAAATGAAAAATTGTAAATGTACTGGTTAAAGAACTCATTTCGCTCTACGGCGATATAGGATACTGAATAGGTGTGGCTCTCCTTTGCTCGCTCGAAAAATAGATTCAAAAAGGGAAGTCATTTTTTGAGCTTTACTTAATCGTGGATCTGGTGTCAAATGCAAAGAAAAACAATTAATTAGTTGAAAACAAAGCTACTCCTGACATTTTTGGCAATGACCTGTGCTTTGACTAGCCTCCAAGCCCAGGAAATTCCGCCGTTGGACACCCTGCCCCCAACCCTCAAAGACTCCATTGCAGCCGTAATTTCTGATTCCATTGTCACCCATTTCGATTCCCTGCTTACCGATATTCGGGTCGACTCCCTGCCCGGGATCGCGGATTCCACCCTTCAGCAGGCAGATTCCATCGTTTTTACCTCCAATACCGTTCGTTTTTCTAAAGATTCGCTCGATCAGGAGGTGGAGTCCTACGGCCGCGACTCCATGCAATACGACATCGCCAATAAATTGGTACACCTGTGGGGCGACGCCTATGTCAAATACGGTACCATTACGCTGAAAGCGGATTACATCATTTACAACTGGACCGACAACATCGTAACCGCCGAACACACCCTCGACAGCCTGGGCAAAAAGGTGGGACGCCCCGAATTCAGCGACGAATCCCAGTCGTTTACCGCCAATAAAATGCGGTACAATTTCAAAACCCAAAAAGGGGTGGTCTTCGATGCCGTATCGACCTACAACGATCTCTATGTTCACGGCTCCAAGGCCAAATTCAAGGGCAAAGGAGCCGATACCCTCCACCAGGACGAGCACATGTACAGCAAAGACGCCATATTTACCACCTGTAACCACCCTCACCCTCACTTTGGCATCCGCAGCAACAAGCAGAAAGTCGTGCCCGACAAAGTCGTCGTGGTAGGCCCGTCCAACCTGGAGATCGGCGGCGTACCCACCCCTGTTTGGTTGCCCTTTGGCTTTTTTCCACTAAAACAGGGCGAGCGCACCGGCCTTATGTTCGGCAACTACGAATTCAGCGAATCCCTCGGCTTTGGACTACTCGACTTTGGTTGGTATTTCCCCATCAGCGAGCAGATGAACCTGGTACTGCTGGGCGACATTTACACCCGGGGCACCTACCGGTTGGATGCCCGCTCGCAATATGCCAAAAGATATAAATATACCGGGTTGTTGAATTTGAGTTACTCCAATCGGCGGGTGGAATCGGGTGTTGACTTCGTTAGCGATCATTATTTTGGCATTAGGTGGACTCATACCCAGGCTCAGAAAGCACATCCTTACAATACTTTTGGAGGCGGGGTTAATATTGAAACCAATAACAACCAAAGTCAAAACAGGGACGACTTCAACAGCACTTTTCAAAACACCCTGTCTTCCAACATTAAATTTACCCGCAAATTTATAGACAAACCCCTTACACTGTCCGCCAGTTTTGATCACTCGCAAAACACTCAATCCCGGGAAGTAAGAGTCGCCTTCCCTAACATTAATTTTTTTATGAACCAGATATTCCCTTTCAAAAGGAAAAAGGGCAGCGGAGGCGGCGATGAAAAGTGGTACGAAACCATTAGTTTTAAATACGACGCCAATCTCAGAAATGAGTTTTTGGCCACCGACACCACGATTTTCACCCGGCAGACGCTGACCGATGCCCGCTACGGCGTTAAACATAAAATTGCCACCAGTGCGCGGATTCCTTTTTTACAATATCTGAATGTTACCCCCCGGTTCGACTATACGGAAGTATGGCATTTCAAGACATTGGAAAAAACCTTTGATCCCAACCCGGTGGTCGATTCCATACTAATCGATACGCTGGAGATGATCTACCAATTCGACACCACTTCTTATGGTTCGGTAAACGAAATGGTCAACAATGGCTTTAAACCGCTGCGCCTGTTTTCGACGGGCGTAAACGTCAACACCCGTTTATTTGGTACCCTCTTGTTCAAAAAAGGGTGGCTAAGAGGGTTGCGACATGTGATCGAACCCAACCTCGGGTTCAACTACACGCCCGATTATACCCGCAGCGGCTGGGGCTATTTCGAGACCGTACAAACCGATTCGCGACAGGAGGATGAATCGGAATACGAACAATACTCCGTGTTCCAGAGTGGGGTGTTTGGCGACCGTCCTTCGAATCAGGGGCAGCGCATGTCGCTCGACTACAGCCTCGGCAACCGGTTCGAGGGTAAGTATTGGTCGAAACGGGATTCGTCTTTCAATAAGTTTAAAATTTTAGATAACATCGGCATGAATGGGGGCTACAATTTTGCCGCCGATTCTTTTCGCCACGACGTCGTGACAATGAATACACGAGCACAGTTGCTCGCTTCTGTTTCGAGACTGATGTTGAATGCCAGTTTTGATCCTTATGTGTTTGAAGGAGGGCGGAGGGTCAACCGGTTGATGTGGAATGAGGAAAAGAAATTGTTCCGGTTTGTCAGAGCCACTGCCGGACTGAGCAATCAACTGAAGGTGGGCCAGTTGGCAGGCCTCCTTTCCGGAAACGGGATCAAGAAAGGAGGACGCACCGGTGGTCAGCGAGACAAAGGACCCCAGGGCATCGGCAGTCAAAGCCTGCTCGACCTGATTGAGAATTTCAGCATCCGGCACGAATTCAAAGTGACTCTAGAACGGATCGGCGACGACATGGAGCGGGACACCTTCCGCGTTACCGCCCACACCATCGGCATCAACGGCAACCTGCAACTCACCGACAAATGGCGCTTGTCCATAGGCAACATCACCTACAATTTCAAAACCAAGTCGCTGGTCTATCCCACCCTCAGCATCTACCGCGACCTCCACTGCTGGGAGCTGAGTATGAACTGGACGCCGGGGGCCAACTCTTACCGGGTGTCGCTTCACGTCAAACCCGGATCGCTCGATTTTATTAAGGTACCCTATCAGCAGAATCCGTTTGGGGGGTTTTAGCTTTTGGAAATAAGCACCATTCGATTACCTTTGCGGAAATACCATAGCGGATGAACCCAAACCACGATGTGTATCTGCATTTGGGAAGCAACCTGGGCGACCGGCAAGCTAATTTGCAAAAAGCAAGGGTATGGATCGACAAGCTGGTGGGACCGGTAAGAAAGACTTCCCGTTTGTACCAAACAGCTCCCTGGGGCAACCCCGACCAACCCTGGTTCTTCAACCAGGCTGTTTTGGTGCAAACCGGATTGGAGCCTACAAACTTGTTGGAAAACCTTCAACAGATCGAACAAAAAGGGGGCCGGGAGCGCGTTGTTAAATGGTCGGCCAGAACGCTCGACATCGACGTCATTTTTTATGGAAATAAAATCGTTAAGCAACCGAACCTGGTCATTCCTCACCCGCAGATGCACCTCCGGAATTTTGTGTTGGTACCGCTGATGGAAATTGCCGCCGATGTGATCCACCCACTGCTGGCCTGCAGCGTAGAAGAACTCTACGATCATTGTGAGGATCCACTGGAGGTTGTTTTAATTGAATAAAATAGGCCAACCAACAACTGCTTGAGTCTCAATCCATTCCCATATCGTTTCATCGCCAATTGAGGGCAACATAGGTGCAGGTAAGACGACGCTTTTGCCACCTCCTGGCCAAGGGACTACGACTGCCGCCTCGTACTCGAACAATTTGCCGACAACCCCTTTCTGCCCTATTTTTACGACAACCCCGAGCGCTATGCATTCCCGGTAGAGTTGTTTTTTATGACCGAACGGCACAAACAGTTGCAAACAAACCTGCCTCAGCAAGATCTGTTTCGGGAACTCATCCTGTCCGATTATTTCTTTTTGAAAACCCTGCTTTTTGGCCCGCAACAACCTCAACGACGAAGAATTCCGCCTCTTCCAGCGCCTCTTTCACATCCTCAATACCTCCTTTCCGAAGCCCGACCTGCTGGTGTTTCTTCACCGCTCCGTAGACAATTTGTTGGAAAACATCAAAAAACGGGGCAGAGACTACGAACGCGACATCAGCGCCAGCTATCTGCAAAGCATTCAGGATACTTATTTCGACTATTTTAAAACAGACAATACCACCCCCATCCTCCTCATCGATGTGGAAAAACTGGATTTCCAACACAATGTTTCCGACTACGAATTAATCGTAGATGCCTTAAAAAAACGGTATCAACCGGGGATGAACCGGTTGAGTTTTGTAGAACGGTAAGCGTCAGCCGATCATCAGTTTTCCATCCAGGTAATCTATCACGAGTGTGGTGTTTTCCACTTCGGGGTTGGTGAGCAACCAGTTGGCGACAGGACCGATCACTGCCTGGTCGATGGCCCGTTGGAGGGGGCGTGCGCCGTACTTTTTGTCGAAGCCGATCATGGCCAGGTGGTCGATCACGTTTTGCGAAAAGGTCAGGTTTTAGCCCCAGCTTTTCAAAGCCCTCTCTGTTTTTCACTTCTTCCAGTTCTTTGAGGCAGATGTTTTTGATGTCTTCTTTGGTGAGGGAATTGAACAGGACGATACCGTCGATGCGGTTGACGAATTCGGGCCGGAAGAATTTATGGATGGCCGACAACCAGTTGGCCTCTGCATTGGTATTTTGCGAAAAGCCAATGGACTGTTGGTTGCTGGCGCCCAGGTTGGTGGTCAGGATGATGATGGTGTTTCTGAAATTGGTCACCCGGCCGAAATTGTCGAGGAGGACGCCCTCGTCGAGCATGGTCATCAGGGTGTCGAATACAGCGGGGTTGGCCTTTTCGACCTCATCGAGCAGCACCACGGCGAAGGGGCGTTGCCGGGATCTGGCGGATCAACTGTCCGGGTTCGCGGCCCGAACCGATGAGCCGCGACATCTGTCCGAGTTGTTGCAACTCACTCATGTCGATGCGGATGAGTGGCTTTTCGCTGTTGCCCTTTCCGAAGAAATAATCGGCCAGAGCTTTGGCGCTGGCGGTTTTGCCCACGCCGGTGGGCCCCGCAAACAAGAGGGTAGAGATGGGTTTGGCGGGGTTGTTCAGCCCTGCTTTAAAAACTTTGGACGATGGAGGTCATTCTGTCGAGGGCAGCGGGTTGGCCGATGATGCGGTCGGCGAAAAACCGGTTGAGTTCATCGGCGTCGAGGGAGCAGGTCGTCGCGAAGAAACAATTCGGGTAAACCGCTTTGCTGAACGAATTGCCTGACGATGTCGTCGGTGTTTAATCGCTTGCGCTGATTCATTTTCAGCTCACCGACGCCCTGACTCAAAAACCGAATGGCTTTGCCCGGAAAACTCTGATAGGGAAAATAGCGCAGCAGCAGTTGATAAGCCAGCTCCAGCGCCTTATTGCTGACGAGTATTTTGTGACTGCGCTGGCAGTGGTCGGCAAATTGGGTCATTACCGACTGCACTTTTTTTTCGGGCATGTCGGGGAGTCTGACCAGTTGGAAGGAGGCGGCGAAGCCGGGTAGAAGGCGGCGCATGTTCTCCAGTTCGCGTTCTGTCACCTCTCCGATGATCTGAAGAGTGCCCGATTGTAAGAATGGTGTTAGAAAAGCGGCTACGCTGGTTTCCGGTCCGTGGCCACCGATTTGAAGCAGATGCACTACATCGATGACCCACAAGATGCCGTTGGCCGATTGGAGTTCTTCGATCATCAGTTCACAGTGTTCTTCCCATTCGCCGAGGTATTTGGCGTTGGCGGTGATGCGCCGGGGCAGGAGTTGCCAGAAGGTCGTTTCATGGTTTTTGTCCGGGTTGTTTTCGCTTCTGTTTTTAGGTTTATTTTTTTTGCTTTTTCGGCTGATCTTGCGCATGGCCTGTTTGAGTACAGCGCTTTTACCCACGCCGTGGTTACCTACTACGAGGAGGTTGGCGTTGGACTGTGTGATTTTTTCAATGACCTGGTCCACCTTGTCTTCCAGTTCCCAGGCCGAGTCGGGAACGATCTTGTTGGCCTGGCTTTGCCCATTGGTTTCGGGGTAGGGGATGGC
>CBDCTQ010000034.1:0-162276 GCA_965222105.1 Saprospiraceae bacterium
CGCTCTGCAATAACCAGCGTAAACTTTTTGAATATAGAAATCTTGTACATAAAAATAGATTGAAAGGAAAAAGTAAGGGAGTCAGTCGTTTGAGTTAACTCCCATCTTGAAATTAATAGCTGGCTTGCAAGCATTGGTCTTGGAACAGACTGAAAAGCCGCCGCTTCCCAATTAAGATACATTTCTGCATCCGCTGATATTAAAATGGTATGATCCACCGCATCTCCCAAAGTGGCAAACCGACGAACACCCGTCAGGTCTTCAAAGTATTTGGCCAGACTCTTAAACACTTCTTTGTGTTGTGCCAATCCCGTTTCCGTTTTTACAATAATCACTAATCCAATACCCAACGCATTCCGAAAACAAGCCGTTACAAATGGATCCTTTGAGAGTTGTTTTTTGACAGACAACAAATCCTTTTCATTCAGATATGGAATCTCCAAAGCGATGCAATGAGAGTAGCTCACCAACTTTAGTTTTTCATCTTCCAAAGCAAAGTTTCCGGAAACCGAAAAGCGAGGCATCAGTCGTTTTTGTAGTGTGAAGTCTGCATCCAAATCGCGCATATAGTAGCGGCGCAAAGCATCCACGAATTTTTTAAACTTGCCATTTTTGATGTACAGCAAAGCAGTCAACAATGGCACTTTTGAAACGGGGGTTTTGTAGTAATCGAATATGGTTGTTATTCCCATGATGAATTATTTTTTTGGTTTGAAAATGAAAAATGACTTCCAACAAAATATAGCAGTATCGGGTCTTGCAGGTATCGCAAGACGGTAAGTCTAAAAATTCCAGTATTGTATTTTCAGATTAAATCAGATCGGTCAAATCGTTTGCTCCATCAAATTGATTTGGGCTTTGCGGCAAAAGGCTTTTTGTGGAAACGCTCCAAAAACGCTTCGATGTCGGACATACGGTAGTAAATCTTTTTTCCTTCTTGTGAGAATCCGATCTTCCCTTCGTTGCGCCAGGTGGCAGCGGTCTTGTCGATCGCTTGTCCCATTTCGGGTTTAGAAGGAGTGAGCATGCTGCGTAGCGTATTTAGGCTCAATTTTTTTCCACCCACTTTTACAAAATATTTTTGAACAAAAATGGATGATGTCGAGCTTGGAATTATTCAGCAAAACGATATTGTGTTTTTTGGGGAAGATTTCAATCAAATCAAAAAAGAAGGTCATCATTTAAAACATTGACCCGACCATTGATTTTTATTTTTGTAACAAGGTTGTTGGAATTATCCGATTTCTTTTTTTGAAGTTTTCGTTCTCGTTGTTGGTGTTTAATTTCCAGCCTCATCTGTCGGGTGAATGGGTGTTCCTGACCACCTTCCTTTTGCTGCTGCAAAAAATTAGTCAACACCCGATCCAGATAAATCAATCGATCTTTATATGTGATTAATCCACTGACCACTTTTTTGACTTCTTCAATGTCGGATAAATAATGATGCTCCTTTGAGATGGTATCGAGAAACTGAGATTGCAATAATTTTGAAAGCGATTTGCCATAACCATTTTTCAGGGGCAGGATATTTTTGATAAGAATTTCTCTACTGATTGGTTTGCCTTCTTGTGTTTGCAAAGTGTTACTCAAAAATAAAACGTAATCATCTTTTTTGACAGACAAATAGTAGCGGTTATTATCGCCCTTATGCTCCAACAATTTCTGAAAAGCAATGGCTAGGATTTTTGCATCACCAACCACCGTTAGTTTTTGAATGTATGCACCACTTGCTTTATCAAAAACCGGTTGCCGTCCATATCGAACCAACAATTTCTTGTGTGATATTTCCAATTTCACCTGTCCATCATAAGATAAATCATCTGTCGGTTTGAACTTATGTCTGGATTGCAGATAGTCCGTTTTCAGACGATGCAAAACCCGAAGCTGCTCCTCCAAATCCCAAACCTCCTCTAGGTATTTTTTCGTCTTTTCAATATCGTAAGGACATTCAATCAAATTGTCTGATGGGATAGCTTCTCCTGGTTCATTGGCCAATCGGTTGGTAATAAGAGCGAAAAAAGCAAGTAGAAAAAACTCCTTTTTCACTGTCTTAATTTTCATGATTGAGCGAAAGCGAGGAAATTTTGTTTTGAACGAGGCAAAAAACGCAGGCGATGCCTTAGCATCGGCGAGCCTCGCCTGGGCCGCGGCCGCGAGACAGGGCTTTTTAACAGCCTGCCCCGATTATTTCGGGGAAGTGCAGAACAAAATTTGCCGCTTGCCTGGCCTACCGGCCAGGCAGGCAGCCAATTGATGGAATTTCAGACAGCTTCTTTCATCAACATACGAGTTTTCCCTTCTGCAATATGCTGATGAGATGCAGTTAACAAAAAACAGTTTTTGGGACAATTTCTCGTAACGATTCTAAAATAGTCAGGTGTGGATAAACAGCAAGGCATGAACTTACTGTCAGCGCAGGAGATTGTTAGGTGGGTGTTATGGGATCATTCTAAATGATTGGGCAATATACAAATAATTTTAAAAACAAAACTATTTGTGTTAAATATTTTGTAAAATTTACTATTTTTGTTTTAAATTGTGTCGAATTTTCCAGCCTATCACTTCTTTATGGATTAAGGTTTGAGAGCAATACCGAATAGATATTTCTCCTTATATTGGTTGATAAACTGCAAAAGGAATACTATCTTTATAACATAGAAAATGATTTTGTATGGAAGACTATATTCAGTATATTAGTATAAATCCAAAATATTCGATTTGGGAAGCCTTGTATCAAGGGGACCCCGAATTGCTATTCTGGATATCCTTCAATGGCTCGCTGCAGGGATGACACATCAGGAGATTTTGGAGGATTATCCTCAGCTTGAAGAAACGCACATAAAAGCCGCTTTGGCCTATGCTGCCAACAGAGAACAAATGATCCGTATCCTTGCCGCCTGAATGAAATTATTACTCCGATGCCAATCTTTCCTGGCGACTGGTCAAAATACTGACTCCCGATTTTTCCAATGTGATCCATGTAGAAAAAACAGGTTTGCCTATTCCTGCTTTCTGATATTGAAATATGGAATTGGGCAAAATCGAATGATGCTATTATTGTTTCTAATGATGACGATTACTACCATTTTCTTTTATCAAAAGGGTTTCCTCCTAAGATAGTATTGCTGCGATTAGGTAATTTGTCAACAAAGCGTGTTGCTGAAGTTCTGATTAATAACAAATCAGATATCGAAGACTTGAGCAAAAGTACCAATTATGGGGTGTTGGAGATTGTAGCATAGTTTTGACAACCATCCAAATTCTCAAAATTAAAACCACTTTTCCCTTTTGCCATGTTGTTTAAAAGTCATTGATGAATGGAATTGCTCCATATCGCCCTTTAAGGTAATTGATTTCAAAATCGGCATCTTTTCGCACCTTCTGATCACCAATTTTAAAATCAGCTAAAGAGTATATATTGGAAGACCCATATTGGTCTTTTTCTACAAAGTAAATCTGATCTCGGCGTAGTAATTCTTTATTCAATAAATTGGTGTCATGCGTAGTAAAAATAAACTGGGCAGTACTGTTTTTTTCAGAATTAAACAACAATACAATTGCTTTTGACAATAAGGTATGCAAACGGCTATCAATTTCATCCAAATAAAACAATGCTACCATTTTCCAGTGCTAAAACAATGGAACCTATGAGATTGAACAATCGGATAGTGCCGGAAGATTCATCATCATACAAGTCAAAGGCAACGACATCAACCTTTTCATTTTGTTCATTATAAAGTTGGTGGAAAGTATGGATAATAGAATTGACATACGGGAGCTTTGACAACCTTTCCCCGTTTTTTCTGAGCGAGCCTGATTAAATTCGATCAATTCAATATCGTCAATATCTACATCTGCTTTTTGCAAGAGTTCGAGGATGACTTTTTTATACTTTCCATTAGTGTTCAGTAATTCCTCTGTGCTGTTTTCATCAAACGCTTCGCACTCGCAGACATTGTGAACGAAAAGTAACTTGGAAAACCAACCGATTATTTCTTTGAGATAATGTACCATTTAGTTGGGCAACCAATGAAAGAAATAGGGCGTTTTTCCGCGTCCAGGATTCTTTGGATTTTCCTTCCGGAAATCGTTTGATATTGATTTGAAACTCATCTTCAATCCGTAAAAAGAGGGGATACTCTTTCGTCTTTGGACTTTCCAACAACCACTCTTTCAATACCCGCTTTTTATTGACTTCAAACCCATAGCGATAACGTTTTTCATTCAGTAAAAAACTCCACTTCAAAATGACTTGCGCGATCTTTGGTAGAGGTGTTGAGCCGGAAAGTATCTGTTTCGATGGGTTCATTACTTTGTTTATCTTTGGCCGATTCAATCACTAAGTCAGCCATAAACTCCAACGCGTTCAACAGATTGGATTTGCCGCTGGCATTTTTACCATATATGGCAATGCTTTTAAGAATATTTTCCCGTTCAGTAGCGATGGTATTGGAGGTCTTCAGTTCGCTGATGGAAGAAGCTCGAAGGTCTAAGGTTCGCTTTTCTTTGAACACTTTAAAGTTGCCCTACTGTGAATTTTATGAGCATTTTTATTGAAATTTGAGATTGAATCTCAAAAATAAGCATTTTTTGGAAATAATGTTGCTATTTAACGATAATTTCAATATTGAAAAACAGGACAATCTATTAACTGCTATCCATAGGACTGACTAATTTGTTTTAGCTGCCTTTGGAGCAATGATAATGTATTCATTTATTCTCGTTGGTAGCATAGGCCAAAGCAGCTTCTATGTGCACTTCTTTAAGATAAGGATAATCCCTCCAAAATTTCTTGATGCGTCATACCGGCCGTCAACCATTCAAGTATGTCCGAAACAGCAATGCGAGTTCCTTTAGTAAAGCTCAAAAAATAACTTCCCTTTTTTGAATCTTTGAAACATCGCACAAAACGCTCACTATCAATCGCTAATTTGCACGATGTTTCAAAGATAGCGGGAACTTATTTTTCGAGCGAGCCTTAATGCAAGGTTTTCCAAATCGGATATTTGAATTTAGGCTGATGTAGTTAATGTAATCTTCCATAAAAAAATTAGCCTTTCATTCCTCAAGACCATCATACTCTTCCCAATAAAATTTTGCGCCTTCTTCATCAACCGTTTTATAGTATTCTAGCAATTTGATGTATAAAGAGTCACCTACTCCATGACGAGTTATAGATAATAAAGTGTCCAGGTAATTTTCGATTTCCTGCGAATTCGTATTTTTTTTCCTCGGATTATTTGATTGACTTCTTGCTCCATCGCAGGGAGATGAGTTTCTAAATGTTGATGAAACTCTTTAATAAGTTTGCCTATTTCTGAAACCAGTTTGTTCATGTCAATTCATTTACTTCAAAGGTACTCCTTTTATGCACCATTTTGAAATGCTGTTTTCATTCTCCACATGAGTATAAAATCATTTACCCAAAAATCTTCTCCATCGCATTCTGTAAAGAATTGATAACGTTCCAAAAAAAGGACTTATGGTAATACATAAAAAGGGACAAAAGCGTAACTTAGAGTTATGCAAAAAAACCTAGAAGTTATGCCAAAGTCCCCATACACTGTAAAAGTGTCCCTAAATGTAGAATTTAGTTTTGAAAGTTGCAATTTTATGGAGGTGTTATTGGGGTTTATGAGATTTTGGCAGGAGCTAAAAGTGTTGGTGAACTTGTTAAAATACAACGAGATGTATGGCACACCACCCACCAGTTGAAGTATTATGCTTGGAAGGACAAAGCCACCGCCGGGCATAAAGCTGAATTGATTGTGACGGTAGCCAAAGCTGTTTTTCCAAAGCCGACAATAAGTCATTCCCAGGCTATTGACTATTTGGCGGATGCCATATTGTTTTGCGATGCCAATGGCTACAAATACACCCGAACTTATTTGATGAATGCAGCTCAATACCCCTGCCTTTGTCGGCAGGCAGGTTTTCACCCACCAGCAAACTGAAATGCCTACTGTCTGCACTTCAAAGCAGGAGAGAATGATGCGAACCGTCAACCAGCGTATGCCGATAGCTATCGGCATCGGAGTATGGTCTGAATCAGGAGCCCTTGCTGTAGCTAAAATACGCTTAGCCTACTTTTACAATGGATTTGGAAAGAAAAACGCTGCCCTTTCAAACGTAAATGTATTGTTGAGTGACAAACGGTTTTATTTGCACACAAATAGTCAAACAACCAATAAACTAAACGTATGCAAAGTCGGACGAATTTATTATACAACCCGCTACTCTCCACTCGTGGCTTAGGGATGTTGGCACAAGTCTACACTTTGGAACGTTATCAATAATTTAAAAAAATGCTTTTTTTGCTTAAACTGCAATTGTAACCAATACAAACTATAAAATGATAATCGATCACCAGCAAATAGACTTATTGGTAAAATGCTTTTTGAAAAGGTAGTCATACAGCCCCCTTTTAAAAAAACCAACCCCATGCCCGATGAAGCCTGTTTCCTGCACATTAGGGAGGGAGGGTATAAGTCTATTTCGGAAGAAGAACTCCTAACCGTATTTAAAGGGCAATCGGTTTTGATGAAATGTGGTAATTATCTCTCGCAAATGATTTCCGACAGGCAATCGGGAAATTACGAAGCGGTTGCTATACACTTTCACCCTGATGTACTCAGGAAAGTTTATGCCCATGACTTGCCTTCTTTTTTAACCTCTAAGCAAAAACCATTTTACAGCAATATGGCAATAATATACGCCTCTGCTGCCATTGATAAGTACATAGAAGATATTCTTTTTTACTTTAAACACCCACAACTAGCGAATGAGGACATCCTGATAGTTAAAGTGAAAGAAATTATCCTGCTTTTAATGCAAACCAAAGATGCTCCCAATGTTATTCAAATTTTGGAAAATCTCTTTTCGAAAAGAACGGTGAATTTTAAACCATAATAGAAGCCCATATTTTTTCAGATTTATCTTCGACCCAATTGGCACAACTTACCAATATGAGTATGTCCACTTTTAAAAGAAAATTTAAATCGATTTATAAAACTACCCCTCAAGAATATTTTTACACCAAGCGTTTAGAAAAATCAAAAGAACTACTCATTCTCTCCGATCGAAGTAATTTCAGATATTGCTTATGATTGTGGTTTCAAAACCCTGAGTCATTTTTCAAAAAAATTCAAAGAAGTCTACCACTCTTCACCTTCCATTTTCAGAATGAACCGCTCCGGCAAATAATTGAACCTCTAAGAACAGGGGCTGTCCCGATCCACTTCATCTTTGTCACGTAATTTTTTAGTTCACTTAAATAGATAAAATTATGTTGACACTTCAGGAAAAAAATTTTGATGTCCAAGCATTGGCATAAGCAGAAATCATGAAGAAGTTTTTGACTTTGTTGCCAATCCAGAAAATTTGCCATTATGGACAAAAGCCTTCACAAAAGCGGATAATAAATCTGCAACGATGGTAACTCACAATGGCACATTGAATATTCATTTGGAAACTATAACTTCGAAAAAACTTGGGCACGGTTGACTGGATGATGAAAATGCCAGATGGTCGTGTTGGAAAAGCCTATTCAAGAGTCTCAAAAAATGGAAATAGGACTATTTACTCGTTCGTCCTTTTGGCTCCACCAGTTCCTTTGGAAGAATTAGAAGGTGCATTGTCAACTCAAAAACTTTTGCTGGCTGAAGAATTGTTGGCCTTAAAACAAATTTTAGAAACATCGTAATAGCATCGATATTTGGTCCTCCGCTTTCAGATTGAACTATTCACGCAAATAGTTGAACCAGGAAGAACAAGGACTACCTTAAAACGACTCATCTTTGTATCGTCAATTTTTTAATTCACTAAAACGGATAATATTATGTTGACATTTGAAGAAAAAATTTCAAAAGAACTCAATGTTTCTCCTGAAAAGGCATGGAAAGTAATTGGTGCTATAGAAGGAGTTGACAAATGGTTTAGTTCTACGATTTCCTCTTGCCGGGTAGAAAACGGAAAGCGGTATTGTCAAACTACATATGGCATTCCTTTAGAGGAAGATATTATTGAGCTAAACCACGATACCCGAACTTTTCAGTTCGGTATTCTAAAACAAAGTATGCTGCCTGCCTCTGATATTGTTGAGACCATGACGGTTCGAGATAATGGTAAGGGAAAAGCTATTGTGGATTGGTCGGCAAGCTTTCAGGCAACGCCTGAAAATGCACCAATGGTTCAGGAAGCACTTAGAAATCTTTGGAACATGGGATTAGAGGAAATGGAAAAATTCATCAACCAAAATTCATCAATATGAAATATGTATTTCTGCTATGGATGGCAGGGACATTATTGTTTTTTTCCTGCCATACAGCTAACAACCAATGTTCAAAATCAAAAACAACCATCATGGAAAATATCAAAAATAAAGAAATCATAAATACTGCTTTTTTCTATTTGAAGGAGGGCAAAGAAAAGGAGTTTGAAAAATTACGAAGTAGAGGAAACGTTATCCTCGAAAAATACGGAGCTAAAATTGAACGGGTGATTAAACCCAATATGCTTGCCGGGGGTGAATTAGAGTTGCCCAACGAAATCCACTTTGCTGTTTATCCGAATATAGTTGCAAAAGAGGCTTTTGACAAAGATCCTGAATTCATAAAACTGAAACAAGAATACGTTGCTGGTTCTGTTGATAAGATGTTTGGTTTTATCACTCATAATGATGACTTCGAGTTTTTTCGGGAAATTGGAGATACTCAGAAAATATATGGAATCGCATTGATCTATATTGACGAAGGAAAAGCAAATGCAGACCAATTTGCAGAATACCATCGAGAGGCCTGTGAAATCATCCCTGAGTTCGGGACACACTTTGAACGATTCCTTATTCCTTTTGCTTCGGCAAATGACGTCTTGGAACAGCCGAGTGAGATACATCGATTTTATTTCGATGATGAGGAAGGAATGCAGAATATGATGACAGATGCCCGAATGCAAAAACTTTTTCCAAAGAGAGATTCGAGCTTAAAGAATTTGGTTTTTATCATTGGAGAGGCTATCCAGTAAATTAGGAATTAAACCACTACATTAGTAGATATTCGGGGTGTTTTTGCTAACTTGAGGGGAAATTGTCGCATAGCGACTTAGTTTAACTCTGTGACTTAGAGTCTTTGTGGCGAGAAGTCTCCAGATAGCAATCGGGATTAGGGAATGTCACATGCCCGGCTCTTTTCAAACAAACTACACCAAAAATGGAACAAGCTACCCAGGCCATTTTACAACTTTCGCCTACCGATGAGATGGCCATCCTTGCCCAAAAGATCACCAATGGTGAACCGATGAAAACCACCCACGACCTCACATCCGCCTTGCTCTCGGAACAGACTGATACCCCCACCCTGCTCAAACTCCGGTGGCTCGCTCAATCCTACAATTACAACCTCTTCCCCGACACCAACGGCGCCAGCGCCCTCGACCTTTCCGACCGGTGGAACGGACAGGAAAGCCTCCAGGCCATCCTCCAGCAACTGCCATCGCAGTCCGGCAACACCTCCAGTCCCCTCCAGGATTTTGTGTTCAACATACTGCCCATGCTGCAAACACAGAGGGCCTTTTTGAATAGCGCAACGATACAAAATGAAGCAATGGCCGAACAGCTCCTCCAGCTTTGTCTCAACAACATTGGTCAGCAGGAAGAAAACCTTCGACATTACCCTGCTCCCCAGTTCTATTTTCATTTTTTGCATTTAGCGAAAGCGGAACTGTTCTTTAAGGCCGGACAGAGAAGCGCTTCCTTTCAATTGCTCAACCAAATGGAAGAGTCCAACAGTGTGTTCGGCACCCTTGCTGCATTGAAAAAAATCGATATGGTGGCCGCTCCGTTGAGTTCGCCTCTGGTCTGGAACCGCGCCATCCAAACCAATATGGCCGCCGCCAACGACCTCTCCTGGCAGACGGAAGAAGCCGAAATTTTTGGCTTGCCCGCCATCTCGCTCGAAAAAGCCTTGCCCGCCTATCAGTCACTGGAAGCGCATTACGATGCCTCAACCGATACATTGGGCCGGACCCATTTGCTGCTCCGGTATACCTACATTCATTATTTCTTCGGGGCATACTCAATGGCGTTGGAATACGCCAAGCAAGCCATGCAACTGGCCCGGCCAGCCCATCCTTTTTTGTTTTATCTGGCGCAAACGCAATGCCTCCTTATCAATGTGGCGCTCGGTCGGCGTTTTGTTCCCAACAATAAATTGACAGGCATTGCCGAATGGGGGTGCAACACCGGCAGCTTCAGCTTTGCGCTGGGGCTTGGCATTTTTATTACCCGCATGGGTCGGCATTGGCTATTGCAAAAAGGAGGGGTCGATCAGGCATTGACCTGCTTTAGGATGGCGGGGTTTCTTTTCCATCAGCTTGGCGCAAAAACGGCCGAAGCACAAAGCCAGTTTGACCAGGGACAACTATACGAAGCCATCGGCGATATCAATGCCGCCACCAACCACTACGAACAAGGGCTGGAAGTGTTTGAGCAAGTCATCAACGATCCCAAAAGCAAGATCCGAAAAGACGTTTACCGACTCCATATGATGGCGGCCAACGGACTACTCAGCCTGTATATCAAAAAAATGGAAGGGAAAGCCATCCAACAGACTGTAACCAGAATTGAAAAACTCCTCCAACAAAACATTTCCGCATTGCCCGCTTTTAATGAAAATGAGGCCATGGACGGTATGATCCACGTCTTCACCCAACAATCGCTCGAACAAGGCCGGATCTATGCCCCGCTCTACCTCGCCGTCGAAGCGCGCGATGAAGGCAACCCCACCACGGCCCAACCGCTTTTCCAACAGACCAGACAAGAAATCGAACGTGCTGCTTCCTCCAACCAGCCCTTGTACCGGGGCATCCTGGCCGGTCATCTCAAACAATTTGCAGAAGCAAAGATCCATTTTTTAAACTATCTGAACCAGGGCAGCGGCTTGGGAAACATGCTTACCTCCTTATTCCAAATGGCGGGAGAAGAGCGCTACCAATCGGAGTTGCTCAAACAAGACCAGCGGTCGCTAGAATTGGCATTCACCTTTATGGTTAGAACCAAACACTACGAGGATGCCCTCCGATATGCCCACCAACTCGAAAGTGGATTTGGCCCTCATTGGTACGCCACCCAGGAGCGCCCCTGGGAAACCCTAACCGACTACGGCGAAATGCACGAAGGCCTCCAACAATACACCCACGCATTCGACTATTTCGACCGGGCCATTGACGAATTGGAAGAGCGGCGCGCCAACCTCAGCAGCGATGAGATGAAAAGCGCCATCGGCACCGGGAAGGGCATCCGGTATCTCTACTTTTATGCCGCCCGTGCTGCCCTCCAGGCCGGTTTGCCCGAAAAGGGCCTTCAATATATCGAACGCAACAAGGCCAGAGCCCTGATCGATCTGGTAACCGACAACCAGGTGCGTACCTATTCCAAAGACGATGGCATCCGCCAAAAATGGCAGGGGCAACAGGCACAGATGGCTTTGCTCAAAAATCTGCTGGCGCAGGCACGCCGCCAACAACAACCCGACCAAGGCCGGATAACCGGTCTCCAACATAAAATTGCCAACCTACAGCATCAACTCAACAACCTTGAAGCGCAGCTCCCCGACCGCCAGCAGCGGTTTTTCAATACGGCTGCCCAACAATCTGTTTCCATCGATGACATCAGCAAATCCCTGTCCGGGAACACCTTGTTGGTATCCTATTTCCTGCTGAGCGAATCACTGCTGATCTGGGCGATAGACCATACTGGTCTGCGAAAGGCGCTCCACCTTACCGATATAGACGATAAGGGCATCAACCGGGTGATCAGCCAATTTCACCAGGCCTGTCAGCAGCGGAAAAATATCTGGAGGGAGCTTTCGCAAAAATTGTCCGACCAATTGCTGCAACCCATTGCACCGCTACTGACCAGCTACGACCATTTGCTGATCGTACCTCAGGGAAGGATGCACAAATTGCCGTTTCAGGCATTGCTGTGGGAGGGACAACCCTTATTCCAGCGATTCCAGATCAGTACTTTGCCGGCGTGCAGTTTGACCACTCTACTGCAACCCTCCAAATCCGAACGACCGCCAAGTGTATTGGCCATCGGTAACCCGGCGAATATGTCGTACCGCCCCGATTTTTCGGAAGAAGAAGCAGCGGCTTACGATCCATTGTACGGAGCGGAGATAGAGGCGAGTTATGTGGCAGACCAGTTTTCTGGAAGCACATTGTTATTGGGAGAAGCCGCAACGCAGGAAGAGGTTTTGAAGCACATAGCGAGGCATCCCCTCCTTTTATTTGCCACGCATGGCATCCTGTCGGAGTCTGCCCCGTTGAATTCATCCATCCTCCTGTCAAATGGAGATGCTTTGTCCCTTTACGAGCTGATGGGACTCGACCTCGATGCGGATCTGGTCGCCCTGAGTGCCTGCGAAACAGCCCTGGGGGAGATAACCGGCGGCGACGATGTGATCGGTCTGTCAAGGGGTTTGTTTGCTGCCGGAGCGCGCGCCACCCTGGTGAGCCTGTGGCCGGTGCCCGATCTGACTACCAGTTTGTTTATGACTTCTTTTTTTGAACGTTATAAGAAGACCGGTTCCTTTTCATCCGCTTTGCAGCAAACGCAAAAATACATCTATAGTCTGGATGCCGGTGGGGCCCAAAAAGCATTTGTGGAAGTAGAAAAAGGGGTCGACCGTATGATCGTCGAGCAAAATATCGCCATTGGTGCAGAAACGCGGGGTCGGCTAAAGGCAGGTGCTACTGCGGCACAGTCGGTTGATTATAGCCATCCTTATTATTGGGGGGCTTTTCAGCTTGTTGGGGTGGGGTGATCTACCTTCACTTCGTTCCGGCAGACAAGTTTGTTGATTTGTTGATATGCTGATTCGTGCCGTGAAGGCGTAACGTAGTGGAGTCCCCCGTATCAAGTCCGGGGCAGGCTTTCATGGTGCTAATGCCCCTCTAACGGGTAATTTGCGGTGTAACTCATCTAGGCTATACATTCTGCCATTTTCAATCAGAGCATTGCTGGCTCGGTTTTTGCCTTTGATTGCACTGATATATGCTATCCGCATGGCGTTGAACTCCAACCATCCCCTACCCTTTTTTTGGATAAACGTGGTCAAAAATCCGACTAAAAATTGTGGCCCGTTTTTTGCTATTGAGAGCGTTTTAGTAGTCGAGTGAAAGGGCCGTTTTTGCGTCGTCCGAAAAAAAGAACCGTTCGTAGAAATTTCATCCTTGTTCGTACAGAACTGTTTGGATTCAAATAACAAATCTCCCAATTTGAGCGTCAATAGAGTACACGTTTTCAATGACTACATCAGAAATTGAAAACACATTGTTAACCATCAAATCTACAGCTCCAATGAAACGCAGTCTCATTCAAATCATCTTTGCCACTTGCCTGATGGTATTAACTGCCAGCGCCAGTGTTTTTGCCTCTAACAATCCCGTTACAAACTTGTCTACCGACCTAAGAACAGAACTTCGCCAACTGGTGCAAAACCCAGGTCTGGCCGAAAACAACGTCACCGAAGCCAGCATCGTGGTCCGTTTCCGCATCGACGCGATGGGAGAGATTTCCGTACTCGGTTCTCAATCCAGTTCGCCCTGGCTGATCCGCTTTATCGAAGAGAACGTGGCCAACCATCACCTCGACACCAACGACTACATTCCTGGTCAGATGTATCAGGTTCGGTTTCGGTTTGAATTGGAATAACGGCCATGCCGAAGCCCAGCAGGTCGTACAACCCGACTCTAATTTATCCATAATACATGTGCGCTCCTTCTCCTGTACGGGGGAGGAGTTTTTTATGATCAGGGACATCGAAGTTGAAAACTTCGACGAACGAGGTTGCTATCGGTTATTCCGGGAAAGGCTTCATGCTTGCCTCCCCTATTCAATAGATGGTAAAAACACTTGATTTATGAAAATGGGGGCTCGAAATTTGAAAGACATAAGCACCTGCCGGAATTTCTTTCAGATCAATTGTAGAGGTTCTGCTTTGACCATCTAACCTCACGGATTTGACGCGTTGGCCCGAAAGGGTGTATATATTAACCTCTGAAGAATGAATGCCATGCGCTGATTTAATCCACAGTTGTTTTTGATCGACAAAAAAATCGATGTTGTTTTGTTCTGAATAGGAGTTGTCCTCCACCTCTACTGTTTCATCACCCCAGGAAGAATAAGCCAGGCCATTCAAGGGTTGACCGAAAGCCGCAGTAAAATCTCCTGCAAAATAGAGTTGGTCGTTGAAATTTGCCGATGCTCTTATCTGGTCGTCAAAGGCTCCGTTGAATTGACCTATATGGTGGTAGAGCCCTCCTCCGTTTAGAGCAAGGTGCGGATCGATGTTACCATAAAAATAATCTTTGGAATTGTGTTGTACATAACCATGAATTAAAGGAGGAGCATCGTCATTTAAAACCCAACAGGCTGTTTCTGTATACAAAAAAGATCCGCCATAATATATTTGCATGAAATCGTACCCTCCGATCATTGGGCCTATTAAATACAGCGAGTCGCCAATAGGTTCTATAAGGTTTATTGAATGGAAATCATTTGCTAAACCCGGTATCCATTGATGGGCAAACCAGGTGGCATAATTGTCAACTTCATACTGAATAACATTTGGATGATTAACTCCCGGCGACGTTAGCGAAAAATGACCTCCTACAAACAGCAGGTCGTCATAAACCGCCAAACTTCTAACGGTGTCATCCACACTAAACATACCAGGGACGCTGACCAAACTATCTACATCCAGCGCATAACCATTGTTGGACCAGTTACCTGTTTGTTCATCGAAATAGGCGAGAAAGGGCATTTCTGTGTTGTTCAAATGTTGAAAGCCTCCTCCAATATACAATTTATCCTGATATGTTTCTAATGTATAAATATCTCCGGTATTTCCATATTGCATAGCTATCCACTGATCGTCGTCCCAATAGGCGATACTACTATAATCTTCTTCTCCATGAATTTTAAAATTACCGGCAATATGCAGTTTGGCACTATGAAAATGAATATCGTAAATAACGCCATCAATTCCCATTCCCAGCGTAGACCATTGTTCCCCATCCCAGGCGACAATGCTATTGGCCTGTATGTTATCAATGGTGGTGAATTCACCCGCCAGGTAAAGTAGTGATCCATCCGGGTCGACCTTCATTACGTGTACCGGCCCATTAGCACCGCCGCCATTGCCCATAGGAAAAACGTCTTGTGGCGGAGGGGGATAGACGGGTTGAATCCATTTTAGCTCGTCCACAGAAAAGCCGTTATTTTCTGCCCAGAGAGAAATTTCGGGGTACTGCTTTTGCATCTCTTCGATGTAGGAAAAATTATGATATCCTTTGATTTCATTTACCAATTCGGTAGCACCGCTTTCAGCCATTAGATACGCTACTGCGCAATGAGTTCCGATGCGATCAACAAAATAGGGTTGTGGAGACGTATGAAAGGAATTAATGGGAAACTTCCCCCTTTGCCAATACTGCTTTAGTCGTTGCAAGCCAAGCGATCTTCTCTTTTTTTGTTCTACCGTCAGATGGGGTTTTGTCTCGCCGCTTAATATCTCTTCAACCAATTGTAAGTGAAGTTTTATAAGTTGATCGCCAACAGATACGCCCCATATCGACTTCAACTTAGCTATTCTTTCATCAGTCCAATTTTTATTTACCCCCATCAATTGCTCTTTCAACCCAGGCAATTCACCTGGAATGGTTTGGCCTGCACTCAAGCAGTGGAAAATCATGAAAATTGATAGGAGTAATTTTGATTTATGCACTTTTCAATTTTTTTAATCCAAAAAATAAAATCAACCTCTCTCATACCACTCCCGCAACATCGCCATCGCCTCCCCCTCCTCAAAATAATTCATATGGTGGCCAACGGCCGTGTACAACTCCGTGCCAAACCCCGGAGGAATATCGTGTACCTGATCGACGGCCACAGCAATGTCATTGGGCAGTGCATGGTTCATCTTGTCGCCGATCTGTAACAATACTTTTTCGATGAACCGACCGAGGCGACTGTCCTTGTCGGAACGAAATTCGGTGATGTCGCCGGCGATGGCTACGTATTTTGTAAAAGGTTTGTTATCCGTGTCGAATAGCTTTTTGATAAAATCGCTTTCCGAGTTCATCTGGTCGAGGGTTACCGTCAGGTGTTTGGTCGCTTTCAGTACCCTGTTCATTTGCTGCAAGGCTTCCAGGTAGGCGATGATGGGCGCCAGGAAGGGTTTTCCGAAATTGATGGCCACCGTCATCAGGGTGGTGAACATTTCGATGTACTCAGGGATGCTTCCGAAGGGAGAGCCGCCATTAGGGGTGCCAAGCATAATGAGGCGGTCGACCATTTTATCGCCTTTGCGGATCTGTTCGATCAGGTAGCGACTTACCAGTCCGCCCATCGAGTGAGCGATGATGTCGAGTTGTTTGCCGTCGCGGGCGCTGAAACCCAATACTTTCAGTCGTTTGTTCAATTCTTTGGCGATGTTTTCGATGGGTTCGTTGAGGTTTTCGTAGTCGTAGCTCAGCATCAGGTCGTATTTATCGTCGTCTTTTGGGTCGACCAGGAATTGAAGGTTTTTGGCCATGCCTTTGGTGTCGCCGATGATGCCGTGGACGACCAACAATACTTTTTTGGCGGAAGCCACTTTGGAGGGGATGCCTGCCCGATTGCGCACCAGTTCGCCATGGCGGTTGAGTTGGGCTATTTGCAGGCGGAAGGCCTTATTGCGAAAGCCCGTCACTTTGAGCAGGCAAAACCAGAGGGCTTTTTTAACACTTCTTTTACGATGTACATCCTCGACGTCGGGCAGGCGGTCGATGCTGATCCGGGTGGTACCATCGGCCTCCTTCGTTGAGCGCCCGAAAGGGATGGCGAACTCCCCGTCGTAGGTCACGGGGATGATCTGGTCGTTGTCGGTCGTTTTTTGAGTTACCTCAATTTCCAGCGGCTGCTGTGAAAGTGCCCGTTCTGACGCCGGGCTGATGTCGCCCAGCCGGATGATGGTTTTGTCCTGAATGTTGCGGGCCCTGGAGGCATTGAGGTTGACCAATTGGAGGTCGGGGTCGTTGAAAAGCTGCGCGAGTTTGGCCTGTGGGTGCGTACTCCGCGCCCCCGATTGCAGGGGAGCAAACCCCACATTGGCTTCAAAAGCCGGGTGCCCTTTGATGCGGATACCCGCTTCCGAAAATGTAATATCTTTGTTGGATATGGTGTTTTCCACCCGGATGGTGTTTACGGTTAGGGTGTGGGTACACCAGTCGTCTTCGTCGTTCCGGCGGGCTACCCTTCCTCTGGTCCCGGCCTTACCTTTTGGGAGCGATACAACAGCACCACGTTCAAACCCATCAGTCACAAATTTATAATCGTCAAAGGGTTCGGTGCTGACGATGAGTTTGAATACGTCGGTCACCTCATTCCATGCTTCTTTTTCGATGTGGAGGCCATAGCCGGTGTCGAGATAGAACCAGTCGGTTTGCCCCTTGACTTCTTTGCAATTGAATACGGGGGTAACCTGATAATCGACGTTGAGATGCAGCAAGGCCAGGTACAAGGTTTTTTTGCTGGTATTTTTGGCCATGATGCTGTAGTTGTTTGCCACGAGCTGACCATTTGCGTCCTTGTCTTTCCCCTTGGCGGGATATTCCATGGTGATCGACTTTCCTTTTAGCCTCCGGTGTTTGTTGGGATTTGACTCATCGATGAAAACCATCTGAACCGCTTTGCGGAGCTTTGTCTGGCGGTTTCGTAATACAGCGATGCGCTCCCACTCCTCGACGCGCCCCAGTATTTCGGTGATGTATTCCACGCCGGAGCGGGTGGTACTGGCGACGCCATGAATGAGGGATTTGTCTGCTGTCAATCGAACGACCAGTTGCTTGTCTTCCACCCAAAGGGTGTATTTCGCTTTGGCAGCTTTTTTGTCTAACAATACAAATGGAGAAGGAGCTTTGTCGTATTTTTTGAGGAAGGCGTTGACCAGTTTGGCTTTTCCCGCCAACCTGACCAGCATGGGGGCGGCCATTGTCTGTATTTCGCCCACGAGCTCTTTTTGCTTCAAAGCATCGGCTTCATCGAACAGCAGGACGCTTTCTTTGAGGAGCACTTTGGATACGGACGCCGTTTGTAATTGTTTTGTTGAGTTGACCCCGGCGTAAATTCCTACTTTTAGTTTTTTCGTAGCTCTTATGCTGGTGGGAAGGCCGTGGATGGCGCCCATGTCGAGTCGCCACCCTCCATTGATCTTCCGGACGGAGTGGCGGTTTTTGTTTTGAAGTACTCCCTGACGGAGAAAAACCGTGTTGGGGTTGAAACCCAAAACGGGTTCAAAAGTCGGCAATTGATTTTCGGCGACAGCCAGGACATTTTGGCGAACTTTGGCGAAAAGCTGGGCGTAGCTCAGTCCCTTGTTTTCTTGCAACAAGCCCAGGAGGATCGAACTGAATAACCCCCTACTGTCGGTGGTTTCAAATGCTTCCTGGTCGCGGTCGCAGGCCGACAACAACATATGTGGCCGACTGGGGATGGTGAGTTTTTTAGTTTGTTTCCACAAATCTGAATAGTAGTCGTCGCCTTCCAACAGATAGGAGTCCAGAGGGCGGGCTGTCGCTTTCGATCTGCCTGCCGTAAAACGCCGTTTACCCAGATTGAAATCGTCGATGGCAGAGCGGGTAATGCTAGCCGAATGGCAGGCATCGACAATCACTACGATGTGTACATCGTCCGCTATCCGCGACAGCAATACGGCCAGTTCTTTGTCGGCCAGATCGTGGTGACCGGGCAGTCGGCTATCGTAACAGACCAGGGTTTCGTCCTGCTTTTTGGGGTCTGATTTTTGGAAGGCTTTGGCTGTTCCGGCGTAGGAGCCGTGGCCGGAATAGTAAAACAGGACGGTGTCGCCCGGTTTGGCTTTTTTGATCAGGTGCGACTGGAAGGTACTGATGATCTTTTTGCGGGTGGCCTGCCGGTTTTTCAATATCCGGATAGCAGGGGTCAGTGACTTGTAATTCTTTTTCAAAAATGCGTTGACCGCGTTGATGTCGTTGATGCATCCGTCGAGGTTGGAAACACCGGAGTCGGGGTGATAGTCGTTGATGGCGATGAGGAGGGCGTGTAATTTGGGCATTTGATTTTATTGTTTTTATTGAATGTGGAAAGATAGCTGATTTTATTCATATTAGGAAGGTATGCTCTTTAAAAATGATTCAATGCAGATAATGGTATTTTTTTTATTTACTTTGCAAAATGAGATCGGGAAGTCTGGCGAATAAACCTGCCGACCTAAAAGGTGGGTTCGCTGAATACTATTTGAAAGGGATGGATATGAAACAAAAGCTTAAGACATCGTTGGCTTTCGCCAAAAATCTGTTTGTTACGGGTGCTATTATGGAGACCAGCAGACAGGTTGAGATCGAGATATGCCGGCATTTGCCGAAAGGCGATAACCGCATTGTGGTAGAATTCGGAATGGGGCATGGCAATATTACCCGTGAAATTTTGAAAAATTTGTCGCCTACCTCCAGGTTGTATGCCTTTGAAGTCAAGGAAAGTTTTTGTGAGCACGTTCGTAAGCATATTGTTGACGACAGATTGGTTATTATTCCGGAGGGAGCAGAACATTTGAAGAAACACCTTCGGGAAGAAGTTCATGGGGTGATTTCTTCCATTCCGTTTTCGTTTTTCTCGAAAGAGAAGAGCGACCAGATTATCCGCCGTGCTTACGAATTATTAGCTAAAGATGGTTACTACAGTCAGGTGTTGTACACCAAATTTAACTACAAAAAATTTGAACGGGTATTTGACCAATGTGAGCTAAGGGCACTTCCGCATTTTCCGACGGAGTATATTTATCATTGCAGGAAGGGATGAGCTTGATTTAAAATGAACCCGGACATTCGCCCCGGTATTTGCGGGCTTTTTTACGGCGTTTTACTTTTCGTTTGATCCTCTTTTTTCTTTTCTTAATGACCGTTTTTCTGACTTTTGATGGAGAGGGAGTAGCCTTTTCTTTGGAAGGAGAACCATCGCTTGCTTCAGGCGAGGAGGTATTGCCTGCTTCGGAAGAAGAGATATTGCTTAGATCAGAAGGAGAAATGTTGACGGGTTTATCGGTTGGTAATTCCAGGAGTGGATTTTCGGGCATCGATTCATCCAGGTAATTGTCGGTCACCAATACAGGGCGGGGAGGTTCAGGAGTGGTGGGATACCGGCGTTCCAGCTCCACGTTGAGGTGATTGATGAAGTCAAGCATCGAATCGTCGAAGTAATTGGGTGGGTCCATGCAGGTGCAATGGTCGTCGGGCTGAGCAGTCAGCCAAAAAGCTGGAAGGAGGAGAAGGGACGCGATGATCGATTTCATATGCGGAGGGTTTTGGTTGTCTTTTTAAAGGACACCTCCCCCGTGCAAGGGTTGCAGCTTGCGCATCCCCGAAGCTAACTTCTTGATGGCGTTCCCAAGTATGGGCTTATGGAGCCTGAACAGCATATGACCTTTCACATCCAGGGCCTCTGGCCCTTAGCATAGATTAAAGTGGAGCGTTATCAAATTCCTGGTAGCATTTCAAAGTCTGTACTTTATCCTAAATCAAGGCCCAGGGGGCCGACATGTTGGTAAAAACCGCACGAATACACGTCAGATGTAGAGCCAAAGAGCTTGCCCCGCGAATAGCGGGGCCCAATATGTGATTGGTCGAAAACCGCTCAGTCGTAACAAGTTCTCCCGTAGCTATCAGGATGGAATCTCATCAAGTTCTCAAATAAGAGAACACGAACATCAATAAGTTACTATTGCCGCACCAACCCAGCCACAGCCTTTATCCAGGCCGGGTGGTCATTCAGTCCTTCTACCAGTTGCAATACCTCCCCTCCTTTGTGTTGAAAGATTTCCTGATACTCATCGCTGATCTCGACGGTCGTTTCGAGGCAATCGCAGACGAAGGCCGGGCAAAATACCAGCATCCTTTTGTGGCCTTTGGCAGCCAGTTGTTCGATCACATCGCTGGTGTAGGGTTGTACCCAGGGGTCGCGACCGAGGCGGGATTGGAAACAGACGGTGTAGCGGTCGTCCGACAGATTGAGTACAGCAGCAATGGCACGGGTGGTGGCCATGCAATGGGCTTTGTAGCAGCGTCGGTTCCGGTCGGACAGGGTTTGGCAACAGCCTGGCTTAAAACAATGATTGCACGTATCGCCTTTGGTGATCTGCCTTTCGGGCAATCCGTGGTAGCTAAAGAGGATGTGGTCGAAGGTATCGATGTCGTATTGGCGGCCCCTTTCGGCAAATACATCGATCATGGGTGGATAGTCGCAAAACTGGTCGATCATCCGCAGTGCAGGTACATTCCAATACTGTGACAGCACCCGCATGACCTCTTCCTGCACCGACCCGGTGGATGCGGAAGCATATTGTGGGAACAAGGGCAGGACAACGATGTTGGCCACCCGTGCATCCATTAATTTTTTTACGGCAGCGGCAATCGACGGGCTTTGATAGCGCATGGCCAGCTCTACCTGATAGTCGTCGCCCAATAATTTTTGGACGCCTTCTGCCAGCCGGTAGCCATAGACTTTCAAGGGCGACCCCTCCTGCATCCACAGCTTCTGATAGCCTTTGGCTGACTCCCCCGCCCGAAAAGGCACGACGAAAAAGGGCATGACGATGCGTCGGACAAAGGGCACATCGATGACGCGAGGGTCGGACAAAAATTGCTTCAAATACCGGTATACGGCCGAGCGGGTGGGTGCGTCGGGTGTGCCCAGATTGACCAGTAGCACGCCGGTGGTTGGTTTGGTGGTCATATTTTATTCCTTCGTTTGGGCAAACATAACCTTTTCTGACGGTTTGTGATTTTGGTTGGATGGTAAAAAACAGGTCATTAGGCTCGCTCGAAAAATAACTTGTCGTTGTCTTTGATAAAAATTACAAATAATCGATTGATAATGAGCGATTTGTGATTTTTTCAAAGACACCAAAAAGACAATTTATTTTTTGAGCTTTACTTAATTGCATTTTAGTAAAAGATTTCCGCTATTTGCACCTATGAAAAAGCCATTGATTTTGGTGACCAACGACGATGGGATCACCGCCAAAGGAATCGCTACGCTGGTGGATATTGTGCGGCCACTGGGCGAGGTGGTCGTCGTTGCGCCCGACTCTCCTCAGTCGGGGCAGGGACATGCGATCACCATTAAGGATCCGTTGCGGCTGCGGCGCTCGCGGCAATTTGAAGGCATAGAGGCCTATGAATGCAGCGGCACGCCTGTAGATTGCGTCAAGCTGGCCAATTATATTGTGTTGAAAGGCAGGAAGGCCGACCTCTGCGTGTCGGGCATCAACCACGGCTCCAACGCGGCCATTAACATTATTTATTCGGGAACGATGTCGGCAGCTATGGAAGCCTCCCTGGAGGGGATCAATTCTATTGGTTTTTCGCTACTGAACTACAGCTCCGACGCCGATTTTGAACCGGGAAGACCATTTGTAACAACAATTATACAACAGGTACTTGCCTCTGGCCTCCCTCAATGCAAGCTCCTCAACGTCAATATCCCCAACCTACCCGATGGCCAGATCAAAGGCATCCGCATTTGCCGACAGGCGGACGCCCGCTGGGATGAGAAATTTCTGGAGGCCAAAGACCCCACCGGCCGCCCCTATTACTGGTTGACAGGTGAGTTTATCGATGAAGACGATAATCCCGATACCGATATTACGGCATTGAACGAGGGGTTTATTTCAGTGGTACCTTCGATGCATGACCTGACTGCTTATCGGGCGCTGCTGCCTATGAAGGCGTTGTTGGAGGGGTGAGGGGGGGTGTGCAGTTGTAAAATGCGACCAGCATGGGTTGCTCACTCGTCTAGATGACCACAGAATATTTTTTTAAAAAAAATGTTGTTTTTATTTGTTTGTTTTAAAACAAGTCATTAAATTTGCCATTGTATTTATAACAAGCTATAGCTATTGCGAAGATTCTTCATTTTAAATACCCTCGCTGCTCAAACGGAGTGGATTGAGGCGGGTTGCTTATTGTTTGTGTTTTTATTGCAGGCGTTGGTCTGGCGGCGGCGGTCTTGAGGGTGGGCCCCACCCTTAAAGAGGGCCATGTTTTGAATACATTAAAAATAACAACAATGTTGTTTTTGACTATGCCCAAGCGGCGGTCACCAGAATTTCCACCATGGTTTTCCGCTATTATCCGCACTTAAATTCAAGAAATCCTTTGGAATCTCCCCTTCAAACTCCATGTACTTTTTTACGGCCATTGCCGTATAATCGTAAATATTGTCTTGTTCACCATTCTGAATTCTTTTCAAAACCCGTTGACCGGGAAACATGGTGGTTCCATTTGCGGAAACCAGCCTTATGTTTATCTCACCGTTTGGATCGTTATCGCTTGTTTCCCATTTTGAAGCTCTTGTGTTTTTAATTACTACTTCTCCAATGTAGGAACTGATGGCAAATAACTTTCTTCCTAATTCTTTGGCAAATAAACCAGCAATTCTCGGTTTAAAACAATCTACTGAAAACAGATGGCGGATTACCGCCAAACCAAACATTATTCTAATAAAGGGTACTGGATTTGGCGTCCTTTGGCAATAAAGCGATAAATAGCGTTCATTGACTTTGCGGGTAATAAATCAAAGACCTGGCGGGTTTTTTCCCAAAGCAGCTTTTTGGTTTTGCAATATTCCCATGCCGTTCTAAAAGCATAGGATAGTGCCTGAGCTATTTGGTCTACTAAAAAAGCGATGAACATCAAAATGGCAAAATTGGTCGCTAAATATTTTTTACCGTGCCCATAGCTATGCTCCAAATGGTAGCCCTGATTTTTCAGCGTATTGAATGTTTCGTTTTCAATTTTCCATCGAGAGCGACCGACTTTGACCAATTCTCTAACATTGTCATCAGTGATTTCAATATCTGTAATCCAACTGTTAGAATAAATTACTTTTTCTGTGGCGATATTGACTTGCTCATAAGCCACATAGTTGACCAATGTATCCTGATGCTGTCCGTTGAGAATTAATCCATTGGCAAATTTTGCAACTCCTTTTGTTTTGCCATCCGACCAAACGGCTTGATTCAATTGATTTTTTGCCGCCAATTGATCTGCCTGGATCAAAACATATCCTTCTTTGACACCAATTAAGAAGCTGGCATTCAACGACTTAATCAGTTTTATCATCGGGCCGGTGGCGTATAAAGCATCCATCACATAAAGGATCAAATCCGTGGCAAACTGAGTACTAATTCTGGGCAAAAGACGTTTTGCTGCGTTTTGCTCACAGTCGTTTTTAGTAGCTCCGTCTTGTTTGACAATAGCTTCTGTACCTAATGGAAAAACCGTTTTTACATCAGGGTGCATTTGCACTGCTGCCAGTTTTTGATGGTAAAACTGTTGTTGGCCATTTTTCAGGTTTTTAATCATACAATGTTCACACGATTTTTTTCCTGAACAATAAAGACCGCTGCCATCTACACTAATAGATATAAATTTGCCAAGGACTTTACGCGATTCCCAAATACCTTCATCCTTAACTGTTTGTACCAATTGAGGAAAAAGACCATGGAAGGATTCCGGCGAAACCCCATCTATAGCTTGACGCAGAGCAGTGTCTTCTGCAATGGAATCAAGCCCGAATATCCGTTGAAGGTTCGCCCCTCTCTGTTCGTAATTCTTCCTGAATACCAGCAAAGAAGGATCTTTCAAGCTAAACATGGCGAAGGCTCCTTTCAGACAATCACTTAATTTGTAGTGGGCATTGTTTCGTCTGTGGTCTTTGATTTTGGTGAAAAATTCACCTACCTGAGTGATTAATTTGTCTATCATTCTATTTTTTGGACGCATTTTATCACTTTAATCTTTTTTTTCCAAATTTTATTCTAAACCGAGAATTGCTGCAAATAAACCGTCTGGATGGGGTTTTCCGTCTTTAAATTGATTGGAAATTAATTCCTCTATGTGTTTTACACTTTCAACGGAATAATCTAATTTTTTGTCGAGAGCGGCAAAGGCATTTACCAGCCAGCTCGAATATGTTTTAATGTCTTTTTCTAGTGTGGTCATTTTGGTACATATTACATTTTAGGGTCGTACTACCAATTTTAGTATTGCCTGCTATGTTCGCCTGCTATCTCAGTTGAAGTTGCAAACCTGCCAACCTACGGTCGGAAATCCGGTCGGCAGGCGGGCTGCGACGAACGTGGGTCTTCAAGACAAAGCAAACCCCTCCCCTTCCGCCTCCATCTTCAACAACTCCAAGTCCACCGGCACCACCCCCGGCTTTTCGCATACCTGCCCTCCTGCCAGATTCGACAACACGGCCACCTGCTTCAACGGCAGCCCCAGCGCCACTCCCAGCGCTGCTACGCTGACTACCGTATCGCCGGCACCACAGACGTCCGAAATGTTGCGCGGACGGGTGGGGACGATCTCCGCCGTTTCACCATCTGAAATAAAAATTCCGTTTTCCGAAAGGGTGATCATCGTGTAGCGGTGACCGAGCTGGGTGCGGAGCCATTGGTCGGCTTTTTCCAGTGCCGACAAGTGGGGTTGGACCGGCTCAGGCAACAGCGCATTGATTTCGCGGAGGTTGGGCTTGAACAAGGCGCAACCCTGGTATTCAAAAAAATGATTGTATTTGGGATCGACCACTACGGGGATACTTTGTTTTTGAGCTATTTGTAGTATTGTTGTTATAATATGAGGAGTTAGCACGCCCTTATTATAGTCTTGCAATACAATGGCCTGGGGAGGGGATGTACTCAGACGTTCTTCGACTTGAGCCAACAATTGTTTTTCCACGGCCGGATTCAACGGAAACCGGTCTTCCCGGTCGACGCGCAAGAGGTGTTGCCCCTCGGCGATCATCCGGGTTTTAACAGTAGTTTTACGGCTTTCGCCAAATAAGAGGCCCTTATTGGTCAGCCCGGCATGGGGCAGCATTTCGCTAAATTGTTCTCCTTCCACATCACGGCCCACCACGGTACACAACTCCGGATGCGCCCCCAGGGCCCGAAGGTTGAGGGCAACGTTGGCAGCGCCGCCAGGCCGGTCTTCTTCCGACGACCAGCGCAATACCGGCACCGGCGCTTCGGGCGATATGCGATCGACCCGCCCGAAGAGATAACGGTCGATCATGGCGTCGCCCACCACCAGAACAGTTTGCTGCCGGAATTGCTCGAAAACGGATTGGATTGACATGAGACGTCGTTTTTTTGCAAACATATGATTTTTCCGGGTGGAAATCTTTTGATCAATGGTTATTTGTAGGGGCTGTTTTTAAATTGATTTGAGTGTGTGACAAACCTGTCTGGCCGCCGGGCGAGAATCGCTGCGGCATTTACCACAAAGACACAGCTTGTCCCGAACTCGCTTCGGGAAAGAAACAAAGATTCACAGAGAAATTCTGTGTGGCTTTGTGTCCCTGACTGCCGTCAGGCAGGTTGGAGCCTTGGTGGTGAGAGGCTCCGCTAATATGTCACGCACTCAATTGATTTTAGCGACCGCCTCGAACGCAAAGAAGCGCAAAGCGAGACGCCTTATGCCCTACCCTTATTTGTTATTCTGAAAAGGGTGTAGATTATCGAGGTTTTTTACCCTAAGGTTTAGTGAATCACCGGATGCCTCTACTACCAGCAGCAGGTGTTGACGTTCGACAAAGATTTGGCGGATGGTCAAGTCCTCTGCCGCTCCCTGAAGTTGGAGGTTGGGGTGTTGGACCAGTTGCGACATTTGCGACTGGAGGGATTGATGCAAAGCGGTCATTTCGGCCCCGGCCGGATAGTAGAGGCTTTCGCGAAGGCGTTTTTTAAAATTTCGCTTGAGCAACCAGGCCAGGGTCTTTTGCAGAAATTGCCGACTGGTCAACTCAAAGTCGAGGTGGTCCAATTCCAACTGTTGACGGTCGGGGTTGTAGACCGGCTTACCGGTGAGATAGATACTGCCGTCGTAATCGCCGGAGAGCCGGGCATGGATGGCGAGCTCGTTTTTATGACCAAACACTTCGATGTCTTCTACCCTTACCTTTTTCTTTCCGTCGGTGTACTCCTGACCGATAAAAGATTCCCTGGCTTTGGCTTCGACCATCGAGTAGGGTATGCTGGTTTGGAAAAATAGTTGAAAACCCTCGCCCGATATAGGTTCCTCTTCCAGCATGGGAAGTTGGGCTACCGGGTCGGGTAAATCAGTGGAGCCGCCAGCCGTCACCTCCATTCTGGCTTCCAGCAGTAAAGTGGTATTGATGTAATTCCTATGGGTCAGCAAGGGAGCCATAGCGATGCGAGAGGGTCGGATGGCGAGCCAGGCGTCGTAGTCTTCCGACACGTAAAAGGGTTGTTGGATGGAGTCAAGGGCCAGTGAGGCGTATTCTTTCAGGGCAAAGCGTTGCTGCAATTGCTGGTCGATCTGCCTGGCAAGGGAGGCTTTGCTACGCTCGATGAGCTCATTGGCCAAAAACTGGAGGGGCAGCTTGACGATGCCTAGTTTCAAGACGGGTTTTTGCCGCCATTCATAATGGTCGATGGTGGTTTGGGTACGAAGATTCCACGTGCTGTCGACCTGGTAGTTGGTTTGAAAGTGGAGCTCGATCTCACCGCTGGCCCGGGCGGTTGTAATACTCATGTTTTTTTCCACTTCGAGGTGAAGGGGCACCCGATATTGAAAAGCATAGCCATTGGCTATGAGCCGGACGGTGTCGGATTTTTGCAGTTGCACCTTCCAACCCTGGCCGAAGTCGGTGGGACTGTCAGACAATAGCGATTGGTCCAACTGGCGGTTGATGAACTCTTCGAGGTCGTCGAGCGGGATTTTCAGCGGCAGCCGGATGGTGGAAGGAGGGATAGCTCCGGGTTGGAGATATACTTCGTCGGGGCGTTGGGGTTGTTGGGTTTTACAACTGAGGCTGAAAACGAGCAGAAACGACCAGGCGACAAATTTGTTCATAGTAATGTCCAATGTTCATAGTGAGAAAAAACCATCCCGAAAGGTCAGCCTCCATAATTAACCGTTATAGTCTGGAAAAATTAGACCCGAAGCTCGGGATGGCCTATGTCTTTGATGATAGAGCGTATTCAACTCCGAACGTATTCAGAACAGATGCAATATAATTAATATTTCAAAAACCCACCTAAATTATGGCGTTTTTAGGGACTCCAGATATACATCGGGACATTCTGTTTGGAACGATTTCTGCGTAAGGGCAATTGTTCGGTTCCTTATTAAGTCAACAACCAACTCTGGGATTTGCCAAAAACCGCTGAATTCCATTCCCAAAACCAAAAAAAAAACACCTTCACCGCTTTTTTTGCCTAAAAATAAGCCGATTTTATACCGAATTTATTCACACCCACCTTTTATATTTTTCACATTTTCACCACCGTTATAGGTTGTAAATTGTTGATTATTAATCATTTATGATCTACTCGTTCATTGATATTTGTAAAATAATCTTTCACAAAAGTCGATTTTTGTCCTTTGACAGCCCTCAAAAACCCCCGATTATTGTATTGTGATTACAGATAAAGAGGATTAACAAAGATTTCAACCGGTAAAAAGTACCGGTTCTTCAAACACGGATATGTTCATGGGATTATAATTTGTTGATGGTAAGTCATTGCGACTTCCGCAGTGACTTGCCCTTCAATTTTTCCCCACTTCATATAATATTTAACTACCATAAGTGGTTGTTATCATCGGCTACCATCGCCGATCTTCAAATTTGGATATGTTCATGGGATTATAATTTGTTGATGGTGAGTCATTGCAACTCATGTAATGACTCGCCCTTCAATTTTTCCCAGACCATTATATACCGCCCTTTCGGGCAATGTTTCCGCCCCAGCGGCGGACCGGTCGGCTAAAAGAGCTGACCCAACTATTTTGGATATGTTCATGGGATTATAATTTGTTGATGGTGAGTCATTGCAACTCATGTAATGACTCGCCCTTCAATTTTTCCCAGACCATTATATACCGCCCTTTCGGGCAATGTTTCCGCCCCAGCGGCGGACCGGTCGGCTAAAAGAGCTGACCCAATCACACTGGATATGTTCATGGGATTATAATTTGTTGATGGTGAGTCATTGCAGCTCATGTAATGACTCGCCCTTCAATTTTTCTCTCCATGATGAAAGATATACCTGTTTGCAACCACAGCAGCAAATAGGCCGCGCCGCCTCAAGGGGCAGAGCGCCCGTCAGCCACCAGAGCTGACCACCATAGTAGATATGTTCATGGGATTATAATTTGTTGTAGTTAGTCGTATTATCCTCCCCTCTTTTGGATAATACGACTTTCTGTTTTTAGGGCCTTCTGGTGACAAGCCCCGGAATTCCTTTTCCCGCCCCGCCACCGTTCAACGATATTCTTCTTACCTTTGCCGGAAATTCCAGCGTGGTTGACCCAAAATGCAATTGGTTTACAACTAAGTGTATCCATCATGCGTTTACTAACCAAATTGTAAATATCCTTCCGACCTTTAGTCCAAACAAAGCTTATTATAAATGGCCTTAATAAATTACTTACTGCAAACAGCATTGAAAACCGGCGTATTGATTTTCCTCCTCACGGGAGCAGCATTCGACATCGCTGCCCAGGACACCAAACACGCCAAACAAAAACTGACCAAAGTAAAAGGAACGGTCATCGACGCCGAGACCAAAGAGCCCCTCCCCTTCGTCAATGTTTTTTTTGAAGGAGCCAGTGTCGGCACCACCACCGATTTTGACGGTAAGTACTCCATGTCCTCTCAATGGGCCACCGACAAGATCACCGCCTCTTATGTAGGATATGAAGACGTGACGCACCCCGTCGAATTGGGCAAAAACCAAACCATCGACTTTGAACTGTCTTCGGGCTCCACCACCCTGGCCACCGTAGAAGTGAAAGCCAAAAAGAAACGCTACCGACGGAAGAACAACCCCGCCGTTGCACTTATCAAAAAAGTGATCGCCAACAAAGACCGTAACCGCCTCAAAGGGCAGGATTTTTTCGAATACAACAAATACGAAAAAGTTGAACTAGACCTCAACAACATCACCGATAAATTTCGCAACCGGAAGGTATTCAATAAGTTCCAGTTTATCTTCGACCACGTCGACACCTCCGAAATCAATGGCAAACCCTTCTTGCCCATCTACATTCAGGAGACGGCCTCGAAGGTTTTCTTCCGAAAAAAACCTAAAACCACCCGCGAGCACCGCCACGGCGTCAAAATGTCGGGCCTCGACGATTATTGGGACAACGAGGGCGTAGCTGCACTGATGGATGTACTCTACCAGGACGTCAACATCTACGACAACAACATAAACATCATCGACATTCAGTTCACCAGCCCGCTGAGTTATCTGGCGCCCACCTTTTACCGGTTCTACATCATCGACACCGTAGAGGTTAACGGCAGGGAATGCATCGACCTGGCATTCATTCCGGCCAATAAACAGGATTTTGGTTTTGTGGGCGACCTGTTCATCACCAATGACACCAACTACACCGTTGTAAAAGTGGACATGAGCATCGTCGACCAAATCAATATGAACTGGGTGGAAGACCTAAAGATCGAACAGGAATTTGAACTGGCCGACAGCATCTGGATCCTCAACAAAGACAAAATGGTGATCGACTTCCGGATCACCAAAAAAGGCATGGGATTCTTTGGACGAAAAAATACCTTTTATACCAACCATGTGTTCAACACCCCCCGCGATCCAAATATCTACAGCACCAGCGAAAAGGTCAAAGACGATGAAGACGTTTTCTTCAAAGACGATGCCTTTTGGGCGGAAGCCCGGCCCGTACCACTGGAAGAACAAGAACTGGCCATCTACCAAATGATCGATACCATACAAGTGATCCCCGCTTTTAGAAATGCGATGGACATACTCCGCCTGGTCATGACTGGCTATTACACCTTCGGCCCATTCGACGCCGGCCCCATCAGTGGAGTGTACAGTTTCAATGACATTGAAGGAGGACGCATCCGGCTGGGAGGAGAGACTAATTTGAAGTTTCACAAACAACTCAATCTCGAAGGGACGATCATATACGGTTTTGGCGATAAAAAATGGAAGTATGCCGTGGCTGCCGAGTATTCATTTAACAAGGATTTTGAGGTCAACCCCAGGCATTACATCCGGTTTTCGTATCAGCACGACACCAATTTTCCGGGGCAAAACCTCAATCTGGTCAATGAAGACAATTTTCTGTTGTCGTTCAAAAGGGGGATCGTCGACAAGATGTTGTTTTTTGATTCGTATAAGGTCAATTACCTCAAAGAGTTTCACAGCAACTTCTCCTACCGGCTCCTTTTTGAACACCGGCGGCAACGGCCATTGGGTGATTTCCACTTTAACCGCCTCCTCGCCAGCGACGCTACTCCCATCCCAGATACCCTGGGCAGCATCAATACTTCCGAATTTGGAATTCACCTCCGCTGGGCACCTAACGAACAATTCGTCCAAGGGCGGGAATTCCGGTATGCCATTTACAATAAATACCCGGTACTAACGCTGAGATACAATGCCGGAGTCAAGGATTTCCTCCAGGGCGATTACAACTACCACCGGGTGACTTTTGATATTTTCAAAAAATGGAATTTCTCTGTGCTGGGATACGCCCACACCAATTTTGAGATTGGGAAAGTGTTTGGCGAAAGAATACCGTACCTGCTGTTGTTTATGGCTCGTGCCAACCAGACCTACGCCTATCAGACCTATTCGTACAACATGATGAACTTCCTCGAATTTGTGAACGACGAGTACTTCAGTTTCAACGTCAGATACTATTTCAACGGGTTCATCTTCAATAAGATCCCGCTTTTGCGAAAGCTGAAACTGCGGGAGATCGTGAGTTTTAAAATGTTGTATGGTCGTATAACAGATGACAACAATCCGGGTGAACACGACGATCTGATCCAGTTTCCGACCGATGAAAACGGCATACCCACCACCCAGCCGCTCGACGAGGCGGGCGAAGGACCCTATATGGAAGCAAGCGTGGGGGTGAGCAATATTTTCAAAATACTGACTTTCGACCTGGTTAAGCGCCTCAATTACCTGGACGGACCCAATAAACCCAGCCTCTTTGGCGTTAAGGGGCTTGGTTTTCGTTTCCGGGCGGGGCTGGAATTTTGATCGGGTTCATTTTTTTCGTTCCTGGACAAACTGTTATGGAAGCATGAAAAGGAAAGTAAAAGTGACCTTAGGGAAACGTTTACTGTCCTTTTCATTTGAGTCTTAAACACAGTATTAGGCTGAGAACCATTTTTTTGACTTTTTTTTACCGGTTTTGAAGGTATGCCGCTTCGGTTTTGCGGAAAGTTACGTATAGGTAACATTCGCAATTAGGTAACTACAACATTACAAACATGCTTAAGCGCTACGGACAACCACTCGTTTACAAAATTATCAATCCGTTGATCACGCTTTTCATCCGATTGAAGATCACCCCCAATATGGTGACCACCACCGGGTTGCTGCTCAATTTTGTGGCCGCCGTCATCTTTATGTATGGAGCCGAATTTGGAGAGCGCGGCGATATGCGGTACATCGGCTGGGGCGGATTGACGCTCCTGCTGGCGGGCCTGTTCGATATGATGGATGGTCGGCTGGCGCGGATGGGCAAAATGGCTTCTTCCTTTGGCGCTCTGTACGATTCGGTGTTGGACCGTTATTCGGAGCTGATCATGTTTTTGGGCATTTGTTATTACCTCATTTCGCACGATTATTTTTTGAGTTCCCTTTTTGCCTTCGTTGCTATGGTTGGATCGATCATGGTCAGTTATGTGCGGGCCAGGGCCGAAGGGCTGGGGGTCGACTGCAGTGTGGGATGGATGCAGCGCCCCGAACGCATATTGTTGGTGGGTATATCCGCCCTTGCTTGTTGGGTATTTGCCGGATTTTTTGGAGGTAGTTTCAAAATCCAACTATTTTCGTTGGTATATTTTGAAACGATTTCCATCTTTACGCTCCCATTGGTATTTTTGGCGGTTACAGCCAACCAAACGGCGTTGAGCAGATTGCTTCACGCAAAAAAAGAACTGGCTGAAAAGGAAGGGCGAGGTATATGAACCCTATTTTATTTTCATAAAATCCGATCTTCAACGTCGGCCATTGGAAATGGATGTATTGTACACCCGCTGGAAACACTTAAAGTAATTGCATTTGAAATCGAAACACGGAAAAATAGATACCATCTCCTCCCCGGCAGCTTTTCAGCGTTTTTCGCCAGAAGCTGTAACCAATTATCTGATCATTGCCGGATTGTATCTCACCTGGTTGATGTTGGCTATTGGGGTACGGTCTGATCATGTACTTTTCATCACCGGTGTAAGCGTATTGTTTTTTGCCTCCGGTTTTACGCGAAAGCTGGTTCTGGCATTTGGCTTTTTACTGTTGTACTGGCTGATTTTTGATTCGATCCGGCTATTTCCCAATTACGAAGTCAACCCCCTTCACATAGCCGAGCCTTATCTGCTGGAAAAAGCCTGGTTTGGCATATCCACTGCCGAAGGCATACTTACCCCCAACGAATATTGGGAGCAACACCGGCATGTTGGCCTGGATATTTACACCGCCCTGGTTTATCTGTCGTGGATACCGGTACCGATTGCCTTTTCGATGCATTATTTCATCAGGGGTCGGCGCGATATTACGGTGCATTATCTGTTCGCCTTTTTGTTGGTCAGCCTGATCGGGTTGGTGTTTCAATACTTATATCCTGCTGCACCGCCGTGGTATGTCGACCTCTATGGTTTTGAGGCCCACTACGATACACCCGGCAATCCCGGCGCATTGATCAACTTCGATCACTATTTTGGAGTCACTTTGTTTTCGGGTATGTACGATATGAATGGCAATGTGTTTGCAGCTATCCCGTCGTTGCATTGTGCGTTTCCGATTATTCTGCTTTACTTTGCGGCCGCCAAACGATTAAGGGGTTGGCTGGTGGTAGCCATACTGATGATGTTCAGCACCTGGTTTGCCGCCGTGTACACCAATCACCACTACATCATCGACGTTCTCCTCGGCATTCTGACCGGGGTAATGGCAGTAGCCATATATCATTATTTTATCCGGAATACCCGACTATATAAATGGCTTGACCGGTATGCCGCACAGGTTGCGTGAAAACTAAACCAAAAACAATCAAACTATGATCCAACCACCTTCAGGAAAACTCGGAATACTCGTGCCTGGAATGGGCGCCGTAGCAACTACTTTTATGGCCGGCGTCATTGCCGTAGCAAAAGGGTTGGCCTTACCCATCGGTTCGCTCACGCAGATGGGCACCATCCGCATCGGCAAACGGACCGCCCCCCACAACCCCATGATAAAGGATTTTGTACCTCTGGCAGACCTTTCTAACATTGCTTTTGGGGGTTGGGACATTTTTTCGGACAACGTGTATGAGGCCGCCGTCAACGCGGAAGTGCTGGACAGTCGGTTGCTCGAAAAAATCCGTCCCGAACTGGAAGCCATCAAACCGATGAAAGCCGTCTTTGACAAACGCTACGTCAAAAAACTCGACGGCCAACACTGTAAATCCGCTGACACTAAAATGCAATTGGCCGAAGCTCTGATGGAAGACATCCGCCGCTTTAAAGCCGACAACAATTGCAACCGACTGGTGATGATCTGGTGCGGCTCTACGGAGATCTACATCGAAGAAACGGCCATCCACCAAACCCTGGAATCGCTCGAAGAGGGCCTCCGCAACAACGATCCCAACATCCCGCCCAGCATGATCTATGCCTACGCCGCCCTCAAAATGGGCATACCCTATGCCAACGGCAGCCCCAACCTCTCCTGCGACATTCCCGCCCTCGTCCAACTGGCCAAAGACAACAACACCAGCATCGCCGGTAAGGATTTTAAAACCGGACAAACTTTGATGAAAACCATCGTAGCGCCCGGCCTCAAAGCCCGGTCATTGGGTATAAAAGGCTGGTTTTCGACCAATATCCTCGGCAACCGCGACGGAGAAGTACTCGACGACCCCGACAATTTCAAAACCAAAGAGGTGTCGAAACTTTCCGTCCTCGAACAAATCCTTCAACCCGAACGACACCCCGACCTTTACGGCGACCTCTACCACAAGGTACGCATCAACTATTACCCTCCCCACGGCGATAATAAAGAGGGCTGGGACAACATCGACATCCAGGGTTGGCTGGGCTACAATATGCAGATCAAGATCGATTTTTTGTGCCGCGACTCCATACTGGCCGCCCCCATTGTGCTCGACCTGGCTCTGTTGATGGACCTGGCTCAGCGATCGGGCATGAGCGGGATACAGGAGTGGCTGTCGTTCTACTGGAAGTCGCCACAGGTGGGTGAAGGGCTTTACCCCCAGCACGATTTGTTCGTCCAACTGGAAAAATTGAAAAACACCCTCCGGCACTTGCAGGGAGAGGAGTTGATCACGCACCTGGGGCTGGACTATTACGAATAGCCCGATTTGAAAATGCATTGTTATAACAATTTACTTTCATAAACGCTTTTGCTGCTTTTCCATAAGATCATAGTCACTGCTTTGGGAGCGGGATACAGCCCTGTGGCGCCGGGCACGGCTGGGGCTGTTGTAGGTGTATTGTTGGCATACTGCTTGCAATGGTTGGCTGTTTGTGAGACTGCAGATGGAATAGCGACATGTCTGCTGGGGTTGATCTTCTTCTTTTTATTTCTGGGTATTTACAGTACGAACCAACTGGAGCCGTTGTGGGGTAAGGATCCTTCGAGGGTAGTGATCGATGAGGTGGTGGGGGTGTGGATCGCCTTGTTGTGGCTGCCGGTGAGTTGGCCGTGGTGGTTGGCGGCTTTCGTATTATTTCGTTTTTTTGACATAGCCAAGCCGTTGTATATCCGGCGGGTGGAACGGCTACCTGGTGGTTGGGGAGTTATGCTCGACGATGTTGTGGCGGGGGCTTATGCTATGCTTCTTCTTAATTTATGCTATTGGGTGGTGAATTTAGTATCGGGTTAACCCCGAAACCGGTAAGTCTTGGGAAAAAAACTTATTTTTGTGGTTTTAAATAACCCCTTAAATACACCCTACTAATGGTATTAACCCGCCTCTTACCCCTGATTTTGGCGTTGCAATTTTTCTTTTATTTCCCAATTATTGGCCAGCCGACAAATAGCGATAGCCTGCTCCGGATATGGAATGATGAAAATCTGGCGGATTCCATACGGGGAGATGCCATATATGCTTTGGTGTGGGACAATTATATGTCGAGTCAGCCTGATTCGGCTATCTATTATTCCGATATTCTACTAAAAGAAGCCATAAAGGAAAAGAATACCTCTTGGGAGATGCAGGCCCTTAACCTAATGGGGGTGTACTATGGGTCTGTGGCCGATTATCCTCAAGCAATTGAAACATTTAAGCGAAAGCTGGCACTGAGCCAACGATTGAACCAACAAGAAAATGTGGCCCGCTCCTACAACAACATCGGCGTGTGTTATCAGGAGTTGGGTGTCTACGACCTTTCGTTGGAATATTATAAGAAATGCTTTGCCGTTTTTGAGAAATTAAATCACCCCGTTTCCCTAGCCATAACGTTGATTAACATCGGTCATATATTCGAGAGAACGGGTAACTTCGAAGAGGCAAAAAAATCTGCCCGCAAGGCCATCGACTTGCTCAACCAACACGACAAGGAAGTGGAAACGGGTACGGCTTACCTCATATTGGGAACAACTGAATGGCGTTTGGGAAATGTGGAGCAGGCCATGTCAGACCTGAATAAATCCATCGCCCTTTCGGAAAAATTTAACAAAAACTGGGTGAAAGCGCAAGGGCTGGATATGCTCGGACAAGTGGCCCTGAGCATCAATGACCCTGCCAATGCCCAAGCCCATTTTAGCGAAAGCCTACTCCTGAATAAAGACCTTAAAAATTACAAAAACCTGGCCTCCAACCTCGTCAACCTCGGCAAACTGGCCCTGTCAAACAATCAAACCGACCAGGCCATCTCCTACTGCCAACAAGGCCTGGAAACAGCCAGTGATATAGCCGTATTAAATGAGCAAGCCGAGGCCTGCGAATGCCTTTACAAAGCTTTCAAACAAAATGGAGACCATCAACAAGCCCTCGTTTACCACGAAAAGGAATGGGCATTGCGCGATTCACTCATAAATGAAGAAAAAATACGAACACTTACAACCATCCAACTCAACTACGAACACAACAAAGAGCAGGCCCTGATGGAAAAAGAAAAACAATACCAACAAACCATTATCACCATGCAACGCAGAGGGATGTATGTGCTGACCGGCCTGTTTCTGCTCGTTCTATTGGGTGGAATTGTGATCTTCGTTCAGAAAAAGCGATTGGAATCCGCCTACGACATGCTGATGCAGAAGAACAGAGAAGTACTCAAATCGGAAAAAATAACTAAAGCTACCGAAAAGGCAAAAACCAACGCCGCCCTTTCTAAAAACGACTCAACCCAACCCAATTACCCCTTCCATTCACTCGAACAAAAAATACAATACGCCCTGGTGGAGGACGAAATCTTCCTCGACCCTGAAATTACTCTCACCAAACTGGCTGACCAACTCAATACCAACACCTCTTACCTCTCTAAAGCAATCAATACAGGCTTCCATAAAAACTTCAACTCCCTCATCAACGAATACCGCATCAAAAAAGTCATTGCCTATATGGAGGACAACATCGACACCCCCTTCACCATTGAATCCCTGGGCAAAGATGCCGGTTTCAAATCGCGTTCGGCCTTCCACAATGCTTTTAAAAAACACACCGGCCTCACGCCTTCCTTTTACATCTCCAAGCTCAAAGAAGGCTAATTCACATCTGAATTTTCCTAATTCATAAATCGTTACAACTCCTTTCATAAACTCGGACAAGCGGTCGGGGTTTAGACATGCCCGTGGTATGTTTTTAGACGAAGTGTCTATCAAAACCAGCTATGCCCGGTTTCGGGTAAAACAAATATTGCCAACTGTATCTACCAGCCTAATTCCCATTTTCGATGTAGACAACGGTACAACACTGATACAAAATATGGAAATAACTGCAACGGTTGCCTCCGACATAGAATACCTGAGTACTGACTTCGGGTATAACTACGCTCCTAAACCAGATACGGATTCTCCAGGTGTCGCTACCCAAGGCGCACTTGGAGACCAAATCTGGAATGAGATCAACGCAAATGGAATACAAGGCTCCGGAGAAAAAGCATTTCTAATAAATCACTACAATTACGAACCTAAGCGAATCACAAAAGAATCTTAGCTGACTCCAACCCACATAGCACTGATTATAAAAATAGAAACTACATAAAACTCATTTTTCTCCATTATAAAACCTTTTCCATCGTTGGAGAAGGTTTTTTTTACCCCTAGCAGGTGTGAAGTAATAAAGTGTTTTTCAGGTGCTATGACAGCCAACTTCGTGGAAGAAACCCGGGATGCTGAATTTGGCGCCAAATTTGAATAAATCAGATATATCCCCCCCTCTCACCTCCCCACAATTATAATTCCTGCTTCCTTTCCTACCTAAATTCAAATCCAGTTATGAATAGCACAATTATTAGCAAAGGAGCTTGTATTACATTCCTGTTTTTCACTATTTTTTTGTTGACTGTCGGCGATTTACAAGCTCAAAACTGTAGCGTCAACGCAGGGTTGGACCAAGAGCATTGCGCCAGTACAACCGTTACCCTGCAAGGTAATATATCGGGAGCATATGTAGACGGTACCCTACAGTGGGCGTTCGTTTCCGGGCCGAGTACACCTGTCATTACTAATAGTTCGTCCTTATCGACAGTTGTTACCGGTATGGACAATGCGGGGGTGTATACCTTTTCCCTTTCTTCTGATTGTGGCGTTGGAAGTGCTTCGGACCAAGTACTAATCACCATGCTTACTCCAGCCACTGGTGTATCGCCATCTGGGGGGGTTCCACCTACCTGTTATACTGCGGGAACGCCGGTGGCCTTCACGGGGATAGCCCCTGCCGGGCACACGTTGACCTGGAGGGCATCAACCGATGCAGGCGTTGCCGGTACTTTTAATGGAGGTACTGCCACCGTCTTTACAGGAAATTCGCCCACCGTACAATTTACATTACCACCCAACGCCTATTGCGACGATTCGAGGGTCCGGGCCACCATATCGGTTACCTCCACCAATACAACAACCGGCTGTGAGGAGACAAGGAGCACAACCAGGTTGTTCTGGTACGACTTTGGAGCGATCAACGCCTATGCAGAAACCCCGGTGTGTGGTACCTGTGCCGGATTATTTGGCACATGCGAACAGGACGGAGCCGGTAGCTGGTCGATCATCAGCGAACCAGTTGGTTCCAGTGCCTATTTCACCAATCCCAATAAGGGCTTAAGCAGCCTTTGCAACTTGCAAACGGGGGGTACCTATACCGTTCGCTGGACGGTAAGTGGAGCCCCTTGTGTAAATGGGTCGGAAGATGTGACATTCACCGCTACCTCCGGGAGTTACCCCAGTCAGGCGGTAACGGAGTCGCTTCAGTTTTGCGATGAAATACCCTCCCAGGTAGTTATTTCCGGCAACGATCCACAAGCAGGAGAAACGGTTTCCTGGACCCAGATTTCCGGATCTCCGGTCACAATTGAAAATCCCAATAACCCTTCCACACAGCTATCAGGCATTACAGCCGAAGGAGCCCCTTATCAGTTTGTATACAGTATTCAAAATCCGGGAGGATGCTCGACATGGGATACCATGAAAATTGCTGTACCACCTATCCATACCTTAAACGGAAGCAATGCCGACAATTGTCAGGCAGGAACAAGTACTACAGATTGGATAGGTTTTACCCCAAATTATACCGCCCACTCTGTTGATTCCCTTACCATCACGGTCAATTACATTTCCGGCCCGATGGCAGCTTTCAATGCGAGAATGTATATCAGACAATATGATGGCCCTTGGGTCACGTCAACTAAATATATTTGCGGCGATCAATTGACGGAAGGATCATTTTTTACCACCGTAGCCTACGAGGACGATTTGTGGCCTACCCCCGATATTATCAAAACGGGAATACAGCTAAACATTACGACGAATTCAATATGCGGGAATCCAGCTATATCTTCCTGCGGTGTACTAGAGCCCGGAATCTATAACTTTCAAATGACCGTTGACAATGGCTGTTCTTCCATTTCTGCTCCCCTTTCATGGGAACTCAAGACCTCCGTCAACAGTACTGCCGGAACAGACCAAATGCTCTCTTGTAACGACGATACCACCTCATTAGCCGGGGTTACCAGTTGGAATGTTGATAATTTTAACTGTACACAGCCTATGTTTTGGCAAACAGTCAATATGCCTTCCGGAGCAATAGATCCTATTCATTCAGGAAATGAGCATGAACTTAATCCTCATTTGGAAAACCTGATACCCGGAACGTACAAGTTCGCCTTTTATCCTGTTGGAACCGTCTGCTCTATAACGGGTGATTCGGTACAGGTGATTGTGTCCAGTTCACCACCTGGCAACCCAACCGTTACAGGACCTTCCAGCGCGGTATGTTATGGCATTCCATTTGAATTGTCAGGTGAGGTGGCGGATGGTGTCGCAGGTGGTACCTGGAGTATTGTTTCAACAGCTCCGGCAGGGGGAACGGGGACTTTTTCACCTGATATCAATTCTCCGGAGGCCACCTTTACACCCAACACACCCAATACAGCTTATACAATTCGCTGGCAGGTAGGCAACGGTTGCGGTACAGCTATTACAGATATTATAGTCAATACCACTGGCTCGACCACTACTTTGCCCTTGATAGCAAATGCCACTGATTGCTCTGCCAACTACAACGATTCTTTTGGTACGCTGACAGCCAATATTCCCGGTGGAACCTGGACGAGCAATAACGCCAATTACACACTAAGTACACCTGCCAGTCAAACCACAACAGTGAGTCCCAACTTTGAAGTTCTGAATAGTGGTGAAGTTGTATTCTATTATACGGTGACGAATGCCTGCGGTACCTTTCAGGACTCAGTCGGATTTGCAGAAGAAATGAACTTCGGTCTGACGCCTCCTGGTGGAAACTTCTGCGACGTGGCCAGTTTCCCGTTTACACAAAATTTTGAAACCCCTAATTCTACGGCTTGGACCGATAACGGAACTTATATCATCGAACTGATAGGGCCAGGGAATCCCTCTTCTCCTTCTTTTCCAGCTATTACTACTCCGGGTTATCCGTCGCTTTCTTACGACATTACGTTTAATGAAGCAGGCACCTACACCTACCGGCTGATAAAAATAACCGGTGGTTGTCATGTTCCTACCGATTGGACTACCGTACAAATTTCTGAACCTGCACCTTTAGCCGTAGCCGGAGCAGATATTGCTCTTTGCGGAGCAACCACGTCTGCTTCACTGTCGGCCCAGCCAGATCCTTTGAATGGAGGAACCACGGGCAGATGGACAGTTGATGAAATATATACGGGTGAGGCCCCAACTATATCGAATACCACCATTCCCGATGCAACCGTTACTTTTTCAGGTGATGGAGTTGGAGATGTACTACTTCGTTGGAGCGTATATGGCAACAATCCAGATTGCGGCTCTTCGACCTACGACCTGGTTCGTGTCACTTACACACCTGATGCCAATGCAGGCGAAGATGATGCGATTTGTTATGTATTTCCTTCCACCGGCGGGGTTTACGCACTCCAAGCCAGTTCAGTTCCAGAAGGTGCTGGCACCTGGAGCATTATCTCCGAACCAGTAGGATCAACGGCTGGTTTTGTCAATGCCAGCTCTTACGAAACCTCCATCATCGATCTAATGCCAGGCAGTTATACTTTAAGATGGACCGTAGCCGCAACAGGCTGTACGACTACCACGGATGATCTTGTTTTAACCGTTAGTGGACCTCCGGCAGGAACATGTACTCTTACCGGTCCGAACTCCACTACGAATACATCGGAACAAATATGCGGTGGGGCTGAAATTTCGTCGGGTACCGGACCAGCCTGGACCAACCTGGGTAATACCGCAGCTGACGACAACGCCTATACAAATGTTTCTGTTTCCCCAAACAACGGTCCTTCCCAATTTTTGGATATCACTCCTGCCGGATTGAATATTCCTCTCACCTCGGTGATCCAGGGAATCGAAGTATCGATCATCAGAAAAGAGGGAAATACAGATGGCCAAAAATCCATTGAAGATAACTTGATTCAATTGCTTGAAAATGGAACCCCGGTAGGTAATGACAAGGCGGTTGCTGGAGCCTGGCCCATTGCAGAGACGGCGGCCAGCTACGGAGGTGCAGCAGACCTTTGGGGCTATTCGTGGGACGATACAAATATCAATGACCTGGGATTTCGAATTCAGGTGCAAACCACCGGAAATGGCAACGGCAGTAATACGGAAAGGGCAGATATTGAACAAGTTTGCATTGCGATTTATTACGCCGAACCACCCACTTATTATGACACGGACTTGGGTATTGCCATTTCTTCCTCCGGAGTGACAGGAGCTACCTCATACGCCTGGACATTGCCAGTCGGAGCCAGCATTGCTTCAGGGGATGGGACAAATGCCATCACGGTTGATTTTAATAACTCGGGACTTACCGGCCTGCAAACCATCTGCGCCACTCCTTCCAATGATTGTTCGGATGGCGCCGAATGCTGCTATTATTTTCTTATGAATGATCTGGATGCAGGCAGTGTCGGAAACCGCGTCTGGTTGGACGAAAACAGCGATGGGACCCAGGATGCCGGCGAACCAGGCATTCCAAATGTAACAGTAGAACTACAAGACGGCATCTGCACTTCAGGGTCAAATTGCCCTATTGCAATTACAGACGCCAACGGAGGGTATTTGTTTAAAAGCGTGGTGCCTGGAAACTATACCGTAAACGTATTGTCGGAACTGCCTGCCGGCCTAAACCTCATCTACGATGAAGACGATGGTACCACCAGTCCCGATGGCAACACATCTGTAACCGTAACCGCTGGCGAGGAATACCTCACCGCCGACTTCGGCTATAACTACACCACCAAAGATGATACCGACAACCCCGCCATGACCGACACCGGTGCCTTTGGTGACCGCATCTGGAACGACGCCAACGGCAACGGCATCCAGGACAGCGGCGAGGGCGGAATCGACAACATCACCGTCAACCTGTACGACGATGACGACGGCGATGGCATTTATGACAATCTCGTACAAACCACTACAACCGACCCTTACGGAAATTACATTTTCGATGGCTTGACGCCAAACGCATACGTGGTAGAAGTAGATGAGGCCGACATTATCGCGGCCGGATTTAACACCACTCCTACATCCGACCCCGACGGCGATCCCGATGGCTATCGGGACAACATCAGCCGGCCGGTGGTGATCGCTCCCGGCGATGTGTGGCTCGATGGAGACTTCGGATATCAGGCCAGCGGCACCCATTACGACATCGGCTCACAACTTTTCGTGGACGTGGATGGAAGCGGCACCTTTAATACCGGCGACGCCCCACTTGGCGGGGTCAGCATGGCCCTGGTCGACGATGCCAACGACAATGGCATATGGGACAGCGGCGAAGCTATGGTCGCCACCACACGGACGGCTGCAAATGGCACCTACCTCTTTCCCGACTTAACCGACAATAGCCATTTTCTCGTAGTGGTCACCGACACCGAAAACGTGATAAACGATCTGACCAATACGGTGGACCCCGATGGCGGCACCGCCAATCAGAGCGCCGTACACCTCAACGGAGCCAATGCCTTGACAGAAGATTTTGGGTATGTACCCACCAGCCACGATGCTGCTGATGGATTTGTCGGTGATTTGATATTTCTCGACAGCAATGGCGACGGCAGTTTCGATGCCGGTGAGTCAGGTATTGAAGGGGTTGTAGTAGAATTGTTGGATGGAGACAACGACGATCTGTTGGCCAACAACGTCACCGACGAAAACGGCCACTATTATTTCGGCAACCTCCCTGCTGGAAATTACAAAGTCAGGGTGCAGACGTCGAGTTTGCCCACCGGTCTGACCAACAGCATCGACCCCGATGGTTCTTCACCCGGCGACAATATTACCAACTCCTTTGCTTTGGCTGCAAGCCAGCGTTTGCTCGATAAAGATTTTGGCTACCAAGCCACCACCCCACGCACCATCAGCGGTACCATATGGGAAGATGAAAGTGCAGAGGGTACTCTTGATGCTGGTGAAACGACCCGTTTTGAAAATGTCAGTATTTTGCTTCTGGATGGAAATGGAAACATCGTTTCCACTACAACGACTGATGGCTCAGGCAATTACAGTTTTACGGGCATACCATCGGGGAGCTACACGGTTGAAGTGACTGACAACGGCGATCTGCTAACCAACTACTGGCACTCCCTGGGAACCGACAGCGAACCCGATCCTGTGATCGTGGATGTGAGCAGTGGAAATGCAACTGATGTGGATTTCGGCTACTACATCGAGGGGGCAGCCCTAGGCAACCGGGTGTGGATCGACTACAATGGCAATGACGTACAGGACACGGGCGAACCCGGCCTTCCCGGCGCCCTGATCACTCTGGAGATCGACTTCGATATGGACGGTACAACCGATGTGACCGTGCGAACCCTCAGCGGTAGTGATGGGGGGTATTCGTTCGGAAAGTTATTGTTGGATGAAGACCACCTGGCATTTGGATCGGGGCCACCTCCCCCATTTCGGATGCTGGTGACCCTTCCCGATGCCGAGATGGCAGCCCGGTATACAGCCGCTACTGCGGATCAGGGCGGCAACGACAAAACCGACTCCGACGATCACACCGGCCACACGATCACCTCCATTGCAAAAGGTCAAAAGGAGGTGGCCTTACAGTCCGATCCCAATTCGGAATCGGCTGAAGCGGCTGCTGATTTTGGCTACAGCCTCAACTGCACCGACCCCAAGGTGGAGTACGCCATCTGCAATGACGGATCGGATCAGGCCAATGCCGACCAAACGACGGACTATTTTTGGATGATCGATGCCACCGGCCAGGATTCGATGCTGTATCATCAAAAAATGGTAGGTCAGAAAAACGGCCGCATACGCTCGTGGACCTACTGCGAATCGGGCGGTTGGCACTACTACTACAACCCGCAAGACCCCGACGAATTCCTGTTTGCCATCGAGCATGGCACCAATACCACCCCCATCGAATACATCGAAATAAGGATAGACGACAATGCCACAGACCGCCACAAGTCAAACGACGCCGACGCCACCTTTGTGATGATACGCGACTGGCACGTCAAAACCGTCAACGACGATCCGCTTACCGCAAATGTCAACATCCGCTTTTACTTCCCGCCCAATGAATACAAGCAGATGCTCGACGCTGCTAAGGCAAAAGCCACCGAATGGGGAACGGCTAACCAGCCCAATGAAACGATGGTTCAATGGTTTAAAAAGCCCACCTTCGATCCAGACAATGACATCGACGAAGCCAACACTATATTGACGCCTTTCGACATGACCGCCAAGAGAGCCGCCTCCACCGATGCCGATGGAAATAACACTGCTCTTGCAAGTCCGGCCGTAGAAAACAGTAAAAACCACATCCAGTTCAACGGCATAACGGGCTTTTCGGGCGGGACGGCCATGATCCACATCAACCGGGCCAGCCTGCCGGTAGAGCTGAGTCGCTTTGAGGGGCAGGTGCAAGGTTGTAACACCATGCTTACGTGGTATGCTCAAACGGAAGAAAACTTCAGTCACTACGAGCTGGAATGGAGTGGCGATGGCCGACACTACCAGGAAATCGCTACTGTCGACGGCCTGGGAAGTACCAATACCGGGCAGGCTTATCAGTACTTCGACGAGCTGGCATCGGTACACAACTACTACCGGCTGAAGATGGTCGACATCGACGGCACCTACGAATATTCCAAAGTGGTGCATCTGCAAACGGGCTGCGATGATGAGTACGACATCACCGTCTACCCCAACCCCATAGGCATCCACCGATCGGTGTTGAACGTCAAGTTTTTCAGCGAGAGGGAAGAGACAGACATCATCGTGGTGGATATGTTGGGGCAGGTGCTGCAACGGGTCAACCTGGGGGTTGAAATGGGGTGGAATACATTGCGAATCCGGGTTTCGGATTTGCCGGCAGGCACCTACTTCATCAAGCAGCCGGGGAGCCGGGGGGCGGCGCGATTTGTGGTGCAGGAGTAGTCATCAATTGGAATTCAATAACCAGATAAAAAGCGCCTTTCCGGCAAACGGGGAGGCGCTTTCCATATTGGCAATGCGATTATGACCGTATTGGCATTAGCTTTGCAAGTGATTTAAAAGCCTTTCCTTTTTCTTGTCTATTCTCTCTCTAAATCCTCCATTTTTTAAGCCTTTGTTCCTTTTTCAATGATTCTCACTCACCTGCCCAACCAAAATCGGGTGCCAAAGAATCCTATCAATTTAACTTTCATTTGTTAACACAACAAAAAAATGAATACGTCAATACAAATAAACACTATTGCAAGCCTGCTGATCTCTTTTCTGCTGGGAAGCATCGCACCCAATACCTTGCTGGCACAATGCAACTCGTCAGACATTGACATCGAGATCATCACCGCCTACAACTTCATCGACGACAGCAACATCCAGACACCTGCCGGAACGCCCGTCACCTCCGCCCACATCGGCGCCAAATTCTGCAACACCAGCGGAAGTGCCCGCTCCGATGTTTTTGCCTATGTGGGTACTTATACCGGCAGTGGCAGTGGTACACCGGGAATATACGAATCAACTACCTGGCCGGGACTGACCGGCACCTTTGCCCTGGAGCATTCCGCAGATAAGAACGACGCTGCCCGTTACATTGGCGATCTGGCAGCAGGCCAATGCGTCGTTCAATACTGGATGATCGAATATCCCAACCTCGACGATGCAGGCAACCCCGTGTATGGAGCCTGTTCAGATGAAACGGATGACCTCAAACTGGACTACGACATTTGGACTACTTTTTCTGACGGGGGCAGCCCGGCTTCAAATTGTTACAACGACGACACCCGCAGTGCCACCATCCGTTGTGAGATCACGGCTTCCGCCAACAAAATCTGGCCCAATGGCGACAATAAAGTGCCCGACGAATATGTCGATATACTGACCGATCAGGGCTATGACCTGGGGTGGGACCTCAGTGAAACGCTGGTAGCTGCCGGGCAGGTAAAAGCCGTAAATGGCATTTGGTACGACCTGGGCAACGTCAATCAGGGCTTTGACAACGATGGTGATTTCGTGCCCGACTACAACGCCTGGATGCAGCCGGTAGGTAATCCCGAATTATACGACCCTAACTGCTTTCGGCTGGTTAAAACCCACGGCTTTTTAATCGTCAAAACCAATACCGATGAGGATATTGTCATCCCCTTTGAAGATCAATTGTACTTTGAAAATATAACCCCCGACAATACGGGAGTAGTGGGGGTGGTCTTTTATGAATACATTGCCACCAATGGCTCATGCTCTGCTACCCTTACTCCCTATCAGGAAGTGGCTTCGGGTAGTAATAATGAAAAATTCAATGCCGACTTTAGTATTGGAATACCAATAACCAGTCTGCCATCTACAATTAGTATTGACAAATCCGTCGACGCGACTGTTTTAAATTTTCCGCCTGATCCGGCCACTCTTACTTACACCATGCAGGTGACCAATTCTGGCAGCGAGTCAGCAGGTGCGCCGCAGTTCGGATTGCCCATCGTCATTTCCGACGTCATTCCGGCGGGTACTACGTTCAAATCGGGAAGTATGAGCACCACTTCCGGCGGTTACAGCTTCCGCAAATTGTACTCCACCGACAATGGCACCACCTGGGCCACCACCGAACCTACACCGGCTTCTTCTGTCACCGACATCCAATGGTGGATGAACGAATCGCTGGCCGCTTCTGACAATGTATCTGTAACTTTTCAGGTCGAGGCAGCTTCTGCAAATGTTGATGCATTGGTTCACAATACGGCAGGAGTAAGTATTGCCAACAACCCACCCCTCGACGAAGATGATGCCGTAACTTTGGTAACCGGCACCAACACTATTGGAGATACCGTATTTGCAGACAATGGAACAGGCGGCGGCGTACACGGCAACGGAATAGCAGATGGTTCGGAGCCGGGTATTTCAGGGGTAACGGTGTATTTGTATTATGATATTGATGGGGATTCAATCTTAACCGAAAAAGACATTTTATACGATTCGACAGACACAGATGTCAATGGCAAATACTTGTTTGAAAATGTAGCAGACGGCGATTTCATTGTGACGGTCGACAAAAACGATGTGATCAACAACCCAACCTATTCGGGTTCCAACCTGACGACAGATGAACTGATTGCGGTCAACATCTCGGGAGGCAGCAGTTATCTGGATGCCGATTTTGGCTTTGCGCCACCTGTTAGGGTCACCAAAACAGTTGTTTCCAACAACCCTGTATCTGAAGGACAGGAGGTTACTTTCGAGATTAAAGTGGACAATTTGTTAAAGCCGTCAGAAGATACAGAACCGGGAGCTTGCAATGTATATGACTTATGGGTTCAACACGATGGTAAAGGCGATTATACCCCATCTGATTCGCTGTATAATGAACCAGACGGCGAGTTTGCCAGTGGAAACTGGGGAAATTTGATTGACGCCGGCTCTTTTACCGTTCCGGGCAATTCAGCCAATATCGTCAAGGTGGAATTGGTCGCCCAGATCTATTATACCGGCGGCCCCATAGTTGATGACAACTGGATATTCAGGATCATTGAAGATGGCAATTTTACGGGATACCCCAACCACAGTATCCCGGTAGCGGAGTTTACGGCTTTCAATTCCAGAGCAAACGCCGGCGAGATCTCGGTCGACGTTACGGCAGACCGGGCCAACTGGCTTTGGTCGGATTTTACGAGTACCTACGAAGTCGGGATGGGTGTTTATTTACAAGCCAGTTCAAACGGTTCCGGCGATGGAGCTTCCCCATATGTTGATGCGGTAGGATACAGGATAACTACAGACGAAACTTGCAGCGGAGGGTCTGGGACTACTCATCCAGGTACAACCCTCAACCCGGTTCCCGTCAAAGATCTATACAACCCGGATTCTTTACTGTTTATTTCCTCCAGCATTGCCCCTTCTTCCATCGACGAAGTTAACGGAGCAATCGTTTGGGACAATATTGGCCCCCTCCATGCGGGGGAGTCCAAAAGTATAACGGTAACTTTTGAAGCCAAAGAACCGGCCAACGGTATCTCAGGCACCACTACCAACACCGGCCTGGTAAGTAATGCCTACTTTATGAATGGCGATCCCGCCAATGCCGACACCTCATCGGTATCCGTTGTTATTGAAGCAAAAGGAACCATCTCCGGGTTGATTTGGAGCGATGAATGCACCGGAACTACTGGTGTTTTTGACATGGCAACAGATGGCCTGATCGAAGGCGTGGATATCGTCTTGTACGGCTGCGTTCACGACGATGGTTATTTAATTACGCCTTCTTCTCCCTCTTACAATGGTGCATGGAGTTGCACTTCCGCTCAAAATGATGGCAATTGGGTTGCTATGGATACCGTCCAAACGGCACCCGATGGTACTTATCTTTTCAAGTCGGTGGACGAGGGGCATTACTATACTCAAATACTGGTGTCGTCTCTTCCCGCTGGTCAAAGCCAAACAGCCGACCCCGACGCTACTACCAATGACCAATGGTGCAGCGGCAGTGGAGGTAGTACCGGTGCGGATTTGAACACATTCAATGATCTTACGATAAATGAAGACATCACAACCATCAACTTCGGTTATAGCATCAGCCCCATGATTTATGGGCACATTTACGAACGAATAGGGACGGATACCATACCTTTGAATGGGATAACGGTGAATTTAAACCCAGGCCCACTCAGTACAACTACAGATGCCAACGGCAGATACCACTTTGAAGGCCTCACGGCAAGTACCAGCTATACCATATCGGTAACCACCCCGGGTGGGGCTACCTGGACATTGGACTGGTCGCCCGCCACCAACCCGGTCACGGTATGCGCCGGCGAGATTTCCGGCCCACAGGATTTTGGCTACGTCCGAACGGGGAGCGCCACCATAGGCAATACCCTATACTATGACCTCGGCGGCGACGGTACTCAGGATGCTATTGATGAAGGCATTCCCAACATCGATGTCCTCATCATTCGCGACGTCGATGAAGATGGCATTTATACCCCCGGCAGAGACATCGTCCTGGAAACGGTCACCACGGATGCGACCGGCCTTTACACCTCTTCTCCCCTACCTGCCGGAGAATATCTGGTAGTAGTCGACGAAACCGACACCGATATGCCCAACAGCTTCCAAACCGCCGATCCGGATGAGCCCGGAGCCGCTTGTGCTACTTGCGATGGCATCGGAGCAACTACCCTGGATGGAACCACTTCCGTAACCGATCAGGACTTTGGCTACCAACCCGTCGGTACCGGAACCATTGGTGATGTGGTTTGGAATGACCGCGATGGCGACGGTGCCAAGATCACCACCGAGCCGGGGCTGGATTCGGTCAACGTCATCCTATATGCCGATTTAAATAATGATGGCGTTTTTGTGGTGATGGACACTGTTGTTACCGACAGCACAGGAGGTTATCTTTTTGAAAATTTGCCAGACGGCACCTACAGAATTGACGTAGACACCAATGACCCCGACATCCCGGCAGCCCTCACTTCCTCCAACTACAGCAGCTATAACATTACCATTACAAATGGTCAGACCGACAACGCCACCCTGAGTTGTACCGACTGCCCCAGAGACGCCGACTTCGGTTTCAGCGCCTATGCCTCCATCGGCGATATGATCTATTGGGATGCCAATGAAAACGGCACCCAGGACTGGAATGAAACCGGCATCGGGGACATTACAGTTAACTTATACAATGAGGCCACCGGCAATCTCGTGGCTACAACCACCACCAGCGACGGAACCGATGGCAATCCCGTTGGATACTATATTTTTGAAAATCTATCGCCTGCCGACTATGTGGTAGTGGTCGATGATACCGACCCCGACCTCAACGGCGCTGCTCAAACAGCCGACCCCGACTCGGATGGATTAACTTGTAGCGATCCAGACCTCATAGCATTGGGATATCCAGCTTGTGATCACCGCGACACCCTCAACGTGGGGTACGGAAACAGTCGACTAAGCGCAGATTTTGGCTACAAGCCTGCTGGAGTGATTGGAGACTTTATTTGGAACGATGTCAATGGCGATGGCATACAAGACGCAGGAGAGCCCGGCCTGGCCAATGTCCCCGTTTATCTATGCACCAGCTCCAGCCCTTGCACCGCTGCTTCGGGCGATCTGGTGGCCAGCACCCAAACCGATTTTGACGGATTGTACAGCTTCTCCAATATCCCCGATGGAAATTACAACATTAGTATTACACCTCCGGCAGGATACAATCCCACCACCGGTGGACAAAGCGTTGGAGCCACGACCACCACGCTGACTATGGCGGGCAACGTCGTTACCAACATAGGCGGTTCGGCCTGTACCGATTGTGATTTAGAGGTTGATTTTGGTTTGAAGATTGCCGGTACACAGACCATTTCCGGAAACATCTGCATCGACGCTTCGCCGGAAGATGGACTTTGCGATGACCCCGGCGATACCAACCTCGAAGGAGAAGAAGTACACCTGTACCGTTTCGACAGCGGAAGTTGGGTATATGTTGGTAGTGTACAGACCGATGCTACCGGTGCTTACCAGTTCGATGGTCTGCCCGACGGGCAATACGTCGTTTCGCTTAGTACAGAGAATGCTCCTTTCGACAAAGCCACCCTCGAAACCGATAATGCCGATTCACCAGGCGACATCAACGATGCGGGTACCTCTGTTTATCACAATAATCTTACAATCAGTGGAGCACCCATTGCCGATGTCGACTTTGCTTTTAGTCTCCCAGATCTGGATTTTGGCGATCTGCCTGCGGGATACAAAGTGACATTGACAGACAATGGGCCCCGCCATGAGACCGATATCAACTGGTACCTTGGAACGGGTGTGGATGGCGAAGCGGATGGTGCCAACGCCACTAATGCCGACAGCGATGACCAAACAGGAACAGCAGACGACGGAGCCACCTTCCAAAACCTGGGCAACTGGACGATCGGCTCCAACCAATGTGTAGAAATTGACTATACGGTACCTTCCGGCGAAACGGCCTACATCATCGGCTGGATCGATTGGGGGCAGGATGGTAGTTTTTCCGGCGACATGATCGTCAACGCCGAGCTGGCCAGCGGTAGCTCTCCGGCCACCATATGTTTTGACATTCCCACCAATGTGAGCATTACTGACCCCAACCACGCCGTGCGGTTCCGGTTGTTTGATCAGGCACAGCCCTTCCCCGCTTTGGCGTATAACGGCACTCCAAGCGGCGCTACACAACGAGGGGAAGTGGAAGATTTGCTGCTGCCAGTGACTATAACCGGCTTACCCGTAGAACTAAGTCGTTTTGAAGGGCAGGTTCAGGGATGTAACACCGTGATCACCTGGTTTGCGGAAAGCGAAGAGAGCTTCAGCCATTACGAACTGGAATGGAGCGGAGATGGCCGTCAATATCAGGAGATCGCTTCTGTTGACGGTTCGGGAAGTACGATCAGTGGCCAGGCTTACCAATACTTCGACGAGCAAGCCTCTGTATACAACTACTACCGGCTGAAGATGATAGACATTGACGGCACCCATGAATATTCCGAGGTGATCTACATTGAAACCGACTGCGATGATGAATACAATATGATGGTCTACCCCAACCCAATAGCCGTTCACAGAAAAGCGGTGAATATCAAGTTTTACAGTGAAAGAGAAGAAACCAACATCTTCGTACTTGACTTGCTGGGCCGGGTGTTGATAAGTACTAATCTGGGTGTAAACCCCGGATGGAATACGGTGCGGTTAGACGTGGGGCATCTTTCACCCGGAACTTATTTCATCAAACAACCGGGGAGCAGAGGGGCGGCGCGGTTTGTGGTGCAGGAGTAACATAATTGACAACATAGCAAAAGTTAAAGGCGCCTTTCCGGCAAACGGGAAGGCGCTTTTGATGCTTTGGTAAATGTAAACCAGTGACATCTTCCCGATTTATAAATCTGCAAACTTGGTCTCAAGTTTGATATTATCAAAATTTGTAATATAATTGGTAATTCAAACCGATTTATAAATCCAAAAAATAATGATTAGATCGTTAACTTTTATAGTATTTTTCCTTCTCGTTATAGAATGGCCTTCCACGGCCTGGGCCCACACTCATCATTCATCTGTGGCTCCTAGCCTGTTGATAGATGTAGCCGTTAGCAACGCCAACCCTACGCCGGGCGAAATAGTCGTTTTCACCATTCGCTATCGCTGTGGCTCCCTGACTGAACATTGCTACAACACCAGTATTTTAAATGCCTTGCCATCGGAGATGGAATTGATACAATACACCCTTCCCGGTGGCAATGTCTCTTTTTCCAGCGCTATGGGAAATAATGTGACATTCAATTTGTCGAGTCCGGGAGCTCCGATGGGACAATTGGATGCGGGCACAACAGGGATGGTCAAGGTGTGGGCACGGTTTCCCAACTGCGGACCTTCGACCCCTCCAATGGTGACCAATACGGCGACGATATCTGCTTCCGGAGCCTCTTCTTCCTCGAGTAATATAAATGTAACCCAAAACGGATCGACAGCAGCTTGTGATACGCCGCCAAGTGGTTCCTCCTCTTCGGGGCTGGAAAAAAACTACGACCAGGACGATATCAATATGGAAGGTGTCGTCGAATGGGAAATTTACTTCCCTGCCACCCCTTCCGGTGAAACCAGAGAGTACATCGACGTCTTACCGGCTAAAATGATATTACATCACATTGGACTCCCTGACGGCGTTTCCATGGAAATAGAATGCAACAACAGTGGTATTTGGAGAAACCCCTGCAATTCGGGCTGGTTAATTTGGTGGGCAGAGACCTTTTTTCCGGTAGGAGGCGGCCAACATCAGGGGGGGCCTAACGGCTGCCCTACCACTTTTTCAGAATGTTGGATGACCTTGTACAATGACGAAGAACGTCATTTTCTTTACAACATCACCCAGGTGAAACTCATCGTAGATGATACCTATATCTCCGGCGGTAGCTCTACCCAAAGCGAAGTCGAAGTACACATGATGGTGATGGATAAAAACCCCTTTCCCGCCGCTCAACTGAGTAGTTGGGAACTGCCACTCCCTGGTGATGAAGTGATCAATTGTATCAGCGGCGATGGTCTGGAAGCCTGCAATACAGCACATATCTTTGAAGAAGGGGTATTTATGCAAAATAGCCTGCGTTGCTATCAAACACCCTGGGCCAATGCCCCTATCCCTGAGGCCAATGGTGGCATCAGATCGGATTGGGAAGACCTGCTCACCAACAATAGCACCGCTTTGGACGAGGTGGGAGAAAACGCGATCGTATATTGTCTGCGTTTCCGGACACATCAGTCCGGAGGCGACCTCAAAAATTTTACAATAACCGATTTGCTGGACCCCGGGCTGGAATTCGATTTAAACCAGGATTCCTTTTGGATTATTCACAATGACAAAACCAATGTCCCCGATCAATATGAGGCACACTCCCAAACAGGGTGTACACAGCCTGAATTTGAAGTCATCCCCAATTTTCATAATGGCAGAACCCTGCTTCGGTGGACCTTCGATGATTGCACCATGCCCGGACGGCGATATCTCAACTCCGATGGCTATCTCTATTTTAGTGCCACCATTAAACCCGGCACAACGGGAACGATCGAAAATGTTGTCAATACGATTGGAAATGGACAGGACCTTTTGAACAATGCAGCCGTATGTTGCAACAGGGAATCCGCAACAGAATCCTACTGGCCGACTGATTACGATCATCTCGACCTGGACGGCGACGGCATCACCTCAGAAGATGTGGTACACTCCTCCAAACACGACGTCACCATCCAAACCCTCGCCGATGTCACCTCCTCCAAATGGGTGAAAGGTACACTTGATACCGATTACAGCCGATATCCCATTGCGGGCGACACCGATGTATCGGGTACCGGTACATATCAACTCCTTTTGACCAATACGGGTAATGTGGATATTACCCGGCTCGACATTGTGGACATACTACCCCATAGTGGCGACCAATCCGTTTTGCCAGGGATAGGTGCCCGGAATTCAACATGGAGTACCCGCCTCGACGGAGACATCCTGTTGGAAAAATGGAATTCCACGACAAAATCCTGGGAAAATGCTGAGGTCGATGTCTCCCTCGGACCTTATTATTCTACCTCTCTGAATCCCTGCCGCTTTGAAAACGCCACTTCTGACAACAAAGACCTTACGGTAGATGAAACCCTGGTTGTCGGCCCGACGGGCTGCAATGGAGCCCCCTGGACGGGCGGTTCATCGGCTACTTCTACGACAGCCCGGTCTTTTGGATTGCGATATGCCCCTTCGACTTTTGACCCGGGTGACAGCATCCGCCTTACGGTAAATTTTGCCCTGTACGGCAATCCGCCCGGCTGTGCTTCCAGTCCTTGTGGACCGTCTGAAAACATTACCAACGGGGCAGTGGCATGGAATTCATTTGCCTTTGGGGCCATCTACGACGATGGCGGAAGCGGGACCAGACTATTGGATTCCGAACCGATAAAAGTGGGGTTGAGAATGATCGACACCGACAACTATACCAGCATCGGCAACTACATATGGAACGACATCAACGGCAACGGCATCCAGGAGTTCACCGAACCGGGCATCCCCGGCATTAGGGTCAGTCTCTGGAACAGCACGGGAACAACCTTGCTACAAAACAGTTGGACCGATGCCGAGGGGTACTACCGTTTTGATGGAGTAAGCCCAAGCACCACGTATTTGATTCGGCTCGACCATGCCGACGACTTTGACACCGGTCCGCTAAAAGGTTTTGGCCTGACTGGAAAAGACGACCCCGACAACCTGGGAGCCGGTGATGATTCCGACGACTCCGATGCGGATTACAACTCCAACGGCGATCCTGAAATAACGGCAACGGTAGGGGCCGTTACCGGTTCGGAAGACCCCGATGATCCGGCGGAATATGCCAAGTTCGATTTTGGGTTGTACCAAACCAATTCCGTTGGGGATTATGCCTGGTACGACCTCGACCAATACGGCGATCAGGGCATTGACGAACCGCCGGTAAAAAATATGCAGGCAACCCTTTACAATGCCGGTGCCGACGGCAAAATAGGCGGTGGAGACGATACTTCCTGGGGAGTCAAACATTCTGATGACAATGGTCTGTTCCTTTTTGACAACGTCCCCAACGGAAGCTGGTACCTCGATTTCGACAAATCCACCATCAATGGCAATGACCCGCTTACGGGAACCACAGTTATTCCCACTGATTGGACCTTCACCTTGTCGAATAGTACCGGCGATCAGGCCAGCGACTCGGATGCCAGCCCGGGTACCGGCCGGTCCGCTGTTTTTCAATTGACCGGCAATACCCACCTGATTCGCGATGCGGGGTTGAAAAGTACGCCTTCCAATCCCGCCACGATACAAGGGGTTGTTTGGAACGACGTTGACGGAAATGGGCAAAGGAATAGCGAACCGTTTTTGTCCGGCGCAGAAGTAAAGCTACTGGACAATAATGGGCTGGTTTTGATATCCACCCAATCAGCCGGCGACGGAAGCTATGTCTTTTCCAACCTGCCGCCTGGTGAAACCTATCAGGTAGTATTTAACATTAATACCACCAGCACCTTTACCACCCAAGATCAGGGCAGTGATTTGACGGATAGCGATGCTGATACTGTAGACGGAGAAGCTCCTTCTGTAACCCCTACCAGTGGTCAGACCATCAGCAATATAGATGCGGGGGTCATTATTCCACCGCTAATTGGCGACATAGTCTGGCAAGACCTCAACAGAAATGGCGTCCAAGAAAGCGGAGAACCCGGATTGCCGGGCGTGACCGTTGATCTATACGATGTAACCGGAGCAGAGGTCGTCGGCCAGGCCGTCACAGACCATAACGGATACTACCAATTTGGCGGTTACCACAATGTCAATCTAATCCCTAACACTTCAAATACAATTACCATCACCAACAGCTTTTTCCTCGGAGAAGACCCCAATGATGCGGAGGAAATTCTACCAGGAGGTTCTGGAACCGTTGGCGATATTGACCGCTGGAGCTCCGACCTGGAAATGGGAGATGATGGGGGTGACATCCAACTGGTGGGACTCCGTTTTCCAAGTGTGGTCATTCCGCCCACCGCAACGCTGACCAATTCCTATATTCAATTTACGGTTGATGAGGTTTCTACCGGGGCGGTGACCTTTAGCATTGTTGGAGATAAAACCGGAAATTCCGCGACCTTTTATTCTGCCTTGTCTGGCCGGACCTCCACCACTTCCATTAGTTGGTCCCCTCCGGATTGGTCCAATGTCAATGATCGCACGATCGACCAGCGAACGCCCAACCTCAATGCCATCATCGATGAAATAGCGGCCCTCTCCGGATGGTTACCCGGCAACCCGATCTCCTTCTTCGTAGAAAGAACGGCTGGAACGGCCAAACGGGTGGCAGATAGTTATTACGAAACAGCCAAGGCAGCCGAGTTGGTCGTCACCTATGATTTACCCGTCCAAGAAGCGAGAGCCCTGCTTCCCTCACATAGCTATGAGCTCCGGCTCAGCCTCATGCAGTCGGCAGCCTTGGCAAATTTGCTGACTAGCCGGGATGCCGCTGGTGATGACGTTGACTCCGATGCCAACCTAAGTGGTGATCTGGCAGTGGTTGGACTAACCAGTCCGGCAAATGGCAATGAAGATTTCAGTTACGATATAGGATTGAAAGCACCGGAGCCAACCGTGGTGGGCAACCTGGTATGGCTCGACGAAAACAGCGATGGTATTCCCGATGCCGGGGAAAGGGGCATCCCAAACGTGGTGGTGGAATTGATCGGTGAAGGGTGTACGGGCGGTTCCGATTGCCCCACCACTACGACAGATGGCTTGGGGGGCTACCTTTTCAGAAATGTGGCAGCCGGCACCTACATGGTACGCGTTGGTTCGGGTTTGCCGACAGGCATACTGCCCATATACGATGAAGACAGCGGGACGACGAGCCCAGATCATACTACTACCATTAATGTAACCGGTGATTCGGAGTATTTGACCGCCGATTTTGGTTACAATTATGTTTCCAAAACCAATACAGATAGTCCGGCCATGACTGCCACAGGCTCCTTTGGCGACCGCATTTGGAACGATGCCAATGGAGATGGCCAACAGGACGTTGGCGAAAGCGGCATCTCCGGCATTACCCTTACCTTGTATGAAGACGATGCTTCGGGCACTTTTGATGGCGTGTACAGCACTTCTGTGGGGACTGCTACCACAGATCAGTATGGCCATTACATCTTTGATGGGATCGCTCCGGGAGCCTATGTGGTGCAAGTGACAGAATCGGATATTTCCTCTGCGGGTTTTAACACCACTCCTACATCTGACCCCGATGGTGACGGCAACAACATCAGCCGACCTGTAGTGATCGCTCCGGGCGATGTATGGCTCGACGGCGATTTTGGATATCAATCCATTAACACCTTGTATGATATCGGTAGTGTGGTGTTTGTCGATGTCGACGGCAGTGGAAATTATTTGGGGGGGACCGACCGGCCACTGGGAGGCGTGAGCATCGCCCTTATCAACGATACGAACGGGAACGACCTATGGGATGCCGGGGAAAAAGTAGTGGCCACCACCCGTACTAAATTCGACGGCAGTTATTTGTTTCCCGATTTGAGCAATGATGATTATGTAGTAGTCGTAACGGATGTGGATAACATCATTGGGGAGTGGACCAACAGCGTTGATCCGGATGGCGGAAATAATGGTTATGCCGGTGTTACGATCAGTAGTACAGACCAATTGACCCAGAACTTTGGTTACATCCCGGTCGACCATAACTCCTCAACCGCATTTGTGGGTGACCTGATCTTCCTGGATGCGGATGGAGGAAATGATTACGATGCCGGCGAACCGGGCATCGAAGGCATTGAAGTGCAACTATTGGATGGCGGCACCGACGCGATCCTAAAAACCGCAGTGACCAATGAGAACGGCCATTATTTCTTTGGCGATCTGGCTGCCGGCAATTACAAAGTACGGGTGGTGGTCAGCAGTTTGCATAGCGGCCTGACTAATAGCATTGATCCGGAGGGGGCCGGTACTCCCAACAATGTGAGCAATAGTTTTCCCCTCACCGGAGGTCAGCGTCTGCTGAATAAAGATTTTGGCTACAAAGCCACCACCTCCCGTACCCTAAGTGGAACAATATGGGAGGACGACAACGCCGACGGGACGAAAGATGTCGCGGAGACCTCCCGGTTTGGTGATATTACAATTGTATTGTTGGATGGAAGCGATATTATTTCCACGACTATGACAAATGGCTCCGGAGACTATTCTTTTACCGGGATACCTCCAGACACTTATACCGTTGAAGTAACCGACGATTCGGGCCTATTGTCCAACTACTGGCACTCCCTGGGCAGTGACAGCGAGCCCGATCCGGTGAGCGTGGATCTGAGCAGTGGTGATGAGAATGATATCGACTTTGGATACTACATCGATGGAGCAGCACTGGGCAATCGGGTGTGGATCGACTATGATGGAAACGACGTTCAGGATACCGGCGAACCCGGCCTTCCCAGGGCACTGATCACGCTGGAGATCGACTACAACGCCGACGGCACCTTTGATGCGACCGCAACGACACTGAGCCGGGGAGATGGAAGTTATTCCTTCGGAAATCTATTGCTGGATGAAGGTCACCATGCGATGAGTCAACCCCCTCCACCATTCAGGATGGCTGTAACCCTGCCCGACGCCGAAATGGCTGCTCGCTATACGCCGGCCACCGCCGACCAGGGGGGCAACGACAAAACCGACTCTGACGACCATATGGGTCACACCATATCTACCCTGACACAAGGACAGAAGGCAGTGTCTGTCCTAACAGACCCAAACAGCGAGCCGGATGAAGCCTCAGCCGATTTTGGCTATAGCCTCAATTGTGTCGACCCTAAAGTGGATTACGCCATTTGCAGTGACGGTTCCGACCAGGGCAATGCCAATCAGACAACCGATTATTTTTGGATGGATGGCCTGGCCACTGGAAGTGATTCGACGTATGCTCACCACAAGATGACGGATAAAAAGAATGGCCGCATCCGCTCGTGGACCTACTGCGTATCGGGCGACTGGCATTACTATTACAACCCCCAGGACCCCGATGAGTTCCTCTTTGCCATTGAGCACGGTGACAACGTCACCCCAATCGAATACATCGAGATCCGGGTGGACGATGATGCGACCAATCGCCACAAATCCAATGAGGCCGATGCTACCTATGTGATGGTGCGTGACTGGCATGTCAAAACCGTCAACGACGATCCGCTCGAAGATGCCTCCGGCAATGCGACGACCGTCAACATCCGTTTCTACTTCCCGCCCAACGAGTACAAACAAATGCTGGATGCTGCCAAAGCCAAAGCCGGACCGGGTGACTGGGATACGTCCGTGCAACCCGACGAGTCAATGGTCAAATGGTTTAAAAAAGATGTATTCGACCCCGACAACGACATCGACGAAGCCAACACCATTTTATCGGCTGCTCAATACGACATCACCAGCAAACGAGTAGCGGCCTCCGATGCGGATGGGAATAATACGAAGTACGGTGCCTCCAGCAGCCCCAGCCAGCCGATAGAAAACGACCGCAACCACATCCAGTTCAATGGCATCACGGGCTTTTCCGGTGGCACGGCTATGATCCACATCAACCGGGCAAGCCTGCCGGTGGAGCTGAGCCGTTTTGAGGGGCAGGTGCAGGGTTGTAACACGGTGTTGACATGGTATGCCGAAACAGAGGAAAATTTCCATCACTACGACTTGGAGTGGAGTGGCGACGGTCAATACTATCAGTCCATTGCCACGATCAGCGGGGAAGGTAGTGCGACCAACGGCCAGGCCTACCAATACTTCGACGAGCAGGCTTCCATACAGAATTATTACCGCCTGAAAATGGTGGACATCGACGGCAGTTACGAATATTCCAAGGTAGTATACCTCCAGACGGGTTGTGACGATAAGTACCAGATGGTGGTCTACCCCAATCCGTTGGGTGTGAACCAGGGTGTGTTGAACGTTAAGTTTTACAGCGGGGGGGAAGAGACGGAATTGGTGGTGGTGGATCTGTTGGGTCGCACCTTGTTGAGAACAAAGTTGAGCGTGCAGCAGGACTGGAATACGGTGCGGCTGGAGGTGGGGCATTTGCCAACCGGTACCTATCTGTTGAAACAGCCGGGTAGTAGAGGAACGGCGCGGTTTGTGGTGCAGAGATAGCAATCAGCAGATCAATTTTAGCTTGACTGAAAACGCCTTTCCGCTAAGGGGAAGGCGTTTTTTATTGGCGCCAATTTTGCCATAGCAACAGTAGATTCTCCCCCTTCGATCCCTCGCTCACCCCCTATCCTCTTTCCAATTTCCTATTGATTGTCAACTCAAACTGTAACATGAAAAAAAAAGCTGCAATTGGGAAAATTATATGTAGAACCCTGGTTTTCATTTCCATACTCTCTATCTCTCAGGTATTAGAAGCACAAATCTGTACCGTAAATGCAGGTACTGCCAAAACATTTTGTCAGAACGAAGATTTTGTGCTGGATGGGAAAGTTTCCACCTTAAATGCAGACCTGAGTACCATTTTGTGGACCGTTGTGGCGCAACCAGCCGGTGCCAATGCCGTCTTTGACAATCCTTTTCAGGCAGCCACGACTGTTTCAGGGGTACTGCCAGTCGGGAATTACACCTTCCAATTGCAGATGACCTGTACAGACGCCAGTGTGGCAACACAACAGGTAACTCATACGCTTATTGCAGGGCCCACCAACGCAAATGTACCTACTTCTTATTCGGCAGGTTGCTATTCGACAGGAGCCATCAGCCTTCCTGCCGGGACGGCTCCGTTGGGAGGTGAATCAGTTCTGTGGAAATTGGTAGATGAGGCCCAGGGCACATTGGCCAATGCCAATTCGCATAATATGGCGGAATTGACTCCCAGCTTTCAAAGCAAGGATTGTAGAGACGGCAATGAATATCTGGTAAAGTTGGAATACCACATTATCGGTGCCAATGGATGTATTAGTACAGATTATTTGAATGTCACAATGACGTATGGGCCGGGTACCGTTTATGCCACGGCCATTCCGGAAAACGTGTGTGGGCTTTGTACCGAATTGTTCAGCTCTTGCAGTTTGGATGGGTCCGGGCAATGGACTTATTCGGGGCCGGGCAATGTTACGTTCAATCCATCTAATGATGCAACCCACGCCATTGCCTGTGTGGATACGCCAGGTGATTATGGTTTTACCTGGACGGTGACGGGAGGCTGCCGGAGCGGAACAGCCCCTACGAATACCGTTTCCTTCAACGATTTTGGAGAAGGGTCAATTGCGGCCGATGCAGGCCCGGACCAATTGTATTGCGATATGCCGCCTTCAGCTTCCCTGCATGGATCGTTATTGGGTACGGGTCAAACCGGAGCCTGGACGCAGGTGGGAGGCGAACCAGCTACCATTGTGAATCCCACCCAGCCGAACTCACTGGTAACCGGCCTGCAAGTAGGAGGCGGCCCATATGAATTTGTATGGACAATACAAGGCGCATCTTGTAGTACACAAGACGAAATGCTTATTGATGAGAAGCCAAATATCTCCCTGGTTGAACATGTTGATGAAGGCTGCAAAACAACATGGGATAATTCCGAAAATGATTTTGGCTTGACCAGTTATGCGCCATACAATAGAATTGATACCTTGTATTTTACCGTCAAGGTCAATGCCGTACCCTACGAACAAGTAGCCATTAACGGCGGCGTGTACATTCTGACCTATGCGATTAATGCAACCGGAACGAAGCATTCCGGAACGGGCTCTCAAGGGGGGTTGAAACCAGGGGACATACTCACTTGGAAAGTGTATGACGGGAATTTTAGTTATGCTACGGGTTTTAGAGATGAATATGATAATAGCCCCAACAACCTCGTGGGATTAGGTTTCGGCCTCAACGGCTATCAGCATTCCGGCTACTACGAATATGAAGTCTCCGTTTACGATGGCTGCAAAACAGATACTAAGATCTACGGTACCTATCAGAGTTGGTGGAATGGTCAGACGCCTAATGCTGGTTCAGATGTTGTTTTGAGTTGTATGGTGAACGACTTTCAATTGTCGGGTAACGAAATGAGCAATGGTGCTTCAACAGCATGGCCCCGCGTGGGCATGTGGAGCATGGTGGACGGCCCGGGCCCCGACCCTTTTACGGATGCCAACCGCTATCTGGAGGACCCCCAACTGACCGGTTTGGCAGACGGTCTGTGGACTTTCAGATGGAATGTAAGAAATGGTACGGAATGCGACCCAAAATACGACGATGTTCAGGTACTCGTTTCAAGTGTACCACCTGCGGGGGTAAATGCTCAATTAAATCAATCGACTTTCTGTAGTGGTGGGCCGGTTTCCATGACCGGGTCTTTTGATCCATCCACCGCGCTCAACGGCACCTGGTCGCAGGTCAGTCCAGCCGTAACGACAGAAGTCATTGAGCCGGATGCCACTGCCAATACGGTTTATGTGACCGGCTTGTTGGCCAGTACCAATTATACGTTTAGATGGACTGTAGCGAATGGCTGTACGCCTGTTGCTTTTCAGGACCTAAGTTTTACAACGGATGCCAACCAGGGGCCTTCCCCCGCGAACATACCCACGGATACCATTTGTACGACAAGCCTGACGATCAACGGGGGAGCCAACCCCATTGCGAACGGGACAGGTAACTGGTCGGTTCTTTCCCAGCCCGGTGGTGCCAGTGCCAGTATTATCACCCCAAGTGATCCGAATTCGCAAATTTCATTTTCTGGCGATCCGGCAGGGGTGTATGTTTTCGAATGGGCCGTTTCGAATGCACCCTGCGGATATACCTCCCGGGATACCCTTACGGTTTACTACAATCTGGATGGAGTGGCGGATGCCGGACCAGACCAATATCTCTGTGGAGTCGGTTTTCCCTATACCTTAACCCTGGGTGGAAATACCCTAACCGGTGGGGTCCCACAATGGCAACTGATTTCCGGCCCCACAACCGTCTCTTTTTCTAGTACAACCTCCAATACTCCCGACGTTACCTTTTCTGAAGGGGGTGTTTACAGGTTGAGTTGGGGCTATGACGGAGGATGTGGTGAAACCCGTTCTTCCATTATGATAACCATCGAAGATGGCCCACCGGTTGCCCATGCCGGAGAGGACCAAAATCGATGTGGCGGTTCCGCCATTTTTACCTTAGATGCCCTGGATATACTTCCCGCCAACGGAACCGGGAACTGGGCATTGGAAAGCGCTTCTGAAGGAACTTCGGTTACTTTTGATGATGACACCGATCCCAATACCAATGTTACGCTCTCCAATGCTGGAGTCGTCACCCTGAGATGGAGTACCCGTCCGGCAGATGATTCTTCCTGCCCGCTTAACTCGGACCTCGTCACCATCACCTGGCAAGCCCCTGCGGATGCTGGAGATGACCAGGATTTGTGTGACGCCAACAGTACCATCCTGACGGGAAACCGGGCGGATATATCCGGAGTAACCGAAGGATGGAATCAACAAAGTGGACCAACCACAGCCGTTTTTTCCGATGCTTCCAACTACCTTACAGCCATTTCCAATTTAACCACCGGAACATACGTCTTCCGATATACACTGGATGATGGCTCATGTACCACCACCGATGATGTGACCATTACGGTAGAATCCCCAGAACTGGCAGTTGCCTCGGCTGACGTCGTTATCTGCGATGGTGATATGGTCAGCTTGAGTGGAAATACGCCCTCTTCCGGCACGGTAGAATGGTCGGTCGTAAAAGGGGTGGACAGCGGTAGTTTTGGAAATGCTAACAACCCATCTACAACCTATGGCACAGTGGACGCCGACAGCAACTATACCTTCCGATATACCATTACCAAAGGTAGTTGTATGAGCCATGATTACGTGCTGGGATTTGTATTGGATAATAATTCGCTTTCCGAAACCGTCACAGACGCCACTTGTGGAAATTCCAATGGAATTATCGATTTGTCCGTGGAGGGAGATGATGGCAGTCTAACCTATTCCTGGAGTAATGGCGCATCGTCTCAGGATCTGACCGGCGTAGCCGCAGGGCCTTATACAGTGACCGTCACGGGTTCTACCTGTTCTGCAGAAAAAACCATTTCAGTAAATAATGCGGGTGGCCCCTCCGCTACCTTTGTGGTTAATCCCAATCCGGCTTGTCCCGGAGTCGCTGTTTCCTTACGGCAACGGGTACAGGTGGTTCAGGGTCAGGATATACTTATGTTTGGGAAAACGGACACAACACCTCGGCGACGACGGTCTATCCATCCAATGACAGCCTTTTTTATGTCACCGTAACGGATGGGAATTCTTGTACAAATGTGGCTTCTGTTTTGGTAAATGTTCAAACCACCATCACCATAGATGCAGGAGAAGATATATCCTATTGCAATGGCTCTCCCCGTGTATTAACCGCCCTTACGGGAGGAACTATTCCCACAGGTACGATTATCAATAGCTTTCCATATTCAGAGGACTTTGAAACGGATTTGGGCGATTGGACGCAATCCACTTCCGATGATGTCGACTGGATCAGAGATGATCTGGGAACCCCATCCAGCTCTACCGGACCATCAACCGGCGCGAATGGGAGCACTTATTACTTGTTTACGGAGTCTTCCGGCAATGCGACTAAAGAGGCAATTTTGTCCAGTCCCTATTTTGATTTAACCCGTTCAGCTACCGCTCAATTTAATTTTTATTATCATATGTACGGTGCTACCATGGGAACTCTGTTGCTGGAGGTCTCGGATGACGACGCCACCACCTGGACCAATTTGTGGTCCTTGTCAGGAGACCAGGGGAACAACTGGAGTAGCCAATCCGTAAACCTCGACGCTTATAGTGGTAAATATATTCAACTTAGATTCGTTGGAACGATTGGCACCAGCTATACCAGTGATATGGCCATTGATGAATTTTCGCTTTCTACAACGGATTTAACGTATAGTTGGAGTACTACCGAATCGACTTCTTCTATAAGCGTCAGTCCGACCACTACAACCACTTATACCGTTTCGGTAACGGATGCAAACGGGTGTGTACTAACGGACGATGTTACCGTAAATGTCACCTGCCGTGCCACCGTCGGCAATCGCCTATGGCTCGACGAAAACAGCGACGGCATTCAGGACGTCGGCGAGTTGGGTATTCCGAATGTAATCGTAGAATTGCAAGATGGCGGCTGCACGCCGGGAACAGATTGCCCCACGGCAATAACGGATGGCAATGGCGGGTATTTATTTCAAAACGTATCCGCCGGAACCTACACCGTAGCGGTATTGTCGGGCTTGCCAACCGGCCTGAACCTGATCTATGACGAAGACAACGGCACCACCAGCCCCGATGGCAACACATCAGTAACGGTGGCCACCGGCGAGGAATACCTCACAGCCGATTTCGGCTACAACTACACCACCAAAGACGATACCGACAACCCCGCCATGACGGACACCGGGGCCTTCGGCGACCGCATCTGGAACGACGCCAACGGCAACGGCATCCAGGACACCGGCGAGGGAGGAATCGACAAGATCACTGTCAACCTGTACGACGATGATGACGGCGATGGCATTTACGACAATCTGGTACAAACTACTACAACAGACCCTTTCGGAAATTACATTTTCGATGGCTTGACGCCAAACGCATACGTGGTAGAAGTAGACGAGTCAGACATCACCACAGCCGGATATAACACCACACCTACAGCCGATCCTGACGGCGACCCCGATGGCTATCGGGACAACATCAGCCGACCGGTGGTGATCGCGCCCGGCGATGTGTGGCTGGATGGCGATTTCGGCTATCAGGCCAGCGGAACCCACTACGACATCGGCTCACAACTCTTTGTGGACGTCGATGGAAACGGCACCTTTAATACGGGCGATGTACCATTAAGTGGAGTCAGCATGGCCCTGATCGACGACGCCAATGGAAATGGCGCTTGGGATAGCAGCGAGTCAATGATAGCCACCACCCGAACGGCTTCGGACGGAACCTATCTGTTTCCCGACCTGCCGGACGGCGACTACCTGGTGGTGGTGACGGATACGGAAAACATCATCGATGGTATGACCAACAGTGTCGATCCGGACGGGGGCACGATGAATCAGAGTGCCGTCAGCGTCAGCGGAGGAGATGAAATGACAGAAGACTTTGGATATGTGCCCTCCGGTCACGATGCCGCTGATGGTTTTATTGGCGACTTGGTCTTCCTCGACATCAATGGCGACGATAGTTTCGACGCGGGAGAGCCGGGCATAGAAGGTGTAGAGATCGTCTTATTGGATGGAGACAATGACAGAGAATTGGCATCGACCATTACGGATGAAAATGGCCATTATTTCTTTGGAAATTTACTTGCCGGAAACTACAAAGTGAAGGTAACCACTTCTACCTTACCAACCGGCCTGAACAATAGCATCGACCCGGATGGTTCATCGCCCGGAGACAACATTACAGATGCCTTTACACTGACTTCTGGAGAACGTTTGCTCGACAAAGATTTTGGCTACGAAGCCACGATTCCGCGCACGATAAGCGGAACAATTTGGGAAGACGACAACGCTGATGGCACAAAGAACGGATCGGAGGCTTCCCGTTTTGCCAATATTACGATGGTATTGTTGAATGGCGATGACATTATCGCGACTACGACTACAGACGGGAACGGCGATTATGCTTTCACCGGCATTCCTACTGGAACATATACCGTGGAAGTAACCGACGACGGCGATCTTCTAACCAACTACTGGCACTCCCTGGGAACCGACAGCGAACCCGATCCTGTGAACGTGGATGTGAGCAGTGGAAATGCAACAGATGTGGATTTCGGATACTACATCGAGGGGGCAGCCCTGGGCAACCGGGTGTGGATCGATTACAATGGCAACGACGTACAGGACACAGGCGAACCCGGCCTACCCGGCGCCCTGATCACCCTGGAGATCGACTTCGATATGGACGGTACAACCGATGTGACCGTGAGAACCCTCAGCGGTAGTGATGGGGGGTATTCGTTCGGAAATTTATTGTTGGATGAAGACCACCTGGCATTTGGATCGGGGCCTCCTCCCCCATTTCGGATGCTGGCGACCCTTCCCGACGCCGAGATGGCTGCCCGCTATACGGCCGCTACCGCGGATCAGGGCGGCAACGACAAAACCGACTCCGACAATCACACCGGGCATGCGATCGCCTCCATTGTAAAGGGGCAAAAGGAGGTGGCCATACAGTCCGATCCCAATTCGGAATCGGCCGAAGCGGCTGCTGATTTTGGCTACAGCCTCAACTGCACCGACCCCAAGGTGGAATACGCCATCTGCAATGACGGATCGGATCAGGCCAATGCCGACCAAACGACGGACTATTTTTGGATGATCGATGCCACCGGCCAGGATTCGATGCTGTATCATCAAAAAATGGTGGGTCAGAAAAACGGCCGAATACGATCCTGGACCTATTGCGAATCGGGCGGTTGGCACTACTACTACAACCCGCAAGACCCCGACGAATTCCTGTTTGCCATCGAGCATGGCACCAATACCACCCCCATCGAATACATCGAAATAAGGATAGACGACAATGCCACAGACCGCCACAAGTCAAACGATGCCGACGCCACCTTTGTGATGATACGCGACTGGCACGTCAAAACCGTCAACGACGATCCGCTTACCGCAAATGTCAATATCCGCTTTTACTTTCCGCCAAACGAATACAAGCAGATGCTCGACGCCGCAAAGGCAAAAGCCACCGAGTGGGGAACGGCTAATCAGCCCAACGAAACGATGGTTCAATGGTTTAAAAAGCCCACCTTCGATCCAGACAACGACATCGACGAAGCCAACACTATATTGACGCCTTTCGACATGACCGCCAAGAGAGCCGCCTCCACCGATGCCGATGGAAATAACACTGCTCTTGCAAGTCCGGCCGTAGAAAACAGTAAAAACCACATCCAGTTCAACGGCATAACGGGCTTTTCGGGCGGGACGGCCATGATCCACATCAACCGGGCCAGCCTGCCGGTAGAGCTGAGTCGCTTTGAGGGGCAGGTGCAAGGTTGTAACACCATGCTTACGTGGTATGCTCAAACGGAAGAAAACTTCAGTCACTACGAGCTGGAATGGAGTGGCGATGGCCGACACTACCAGGAAATCGCTACTGTCGACGGCCTGGGAAGTACCACTACCGGGCAGGCTTATCAGTACTTCGACGAGCTGGCATCGGTACACAACTATTACCGGCTGAAGATGGTCGACATCGACGGCACCTACGAATATTCCAAAGTGGTGCATCTGCAAACGGGCTGCGATGATGAGTACAACATCACCGTCTACCCCAACCCCATAGGCATCCACCGATCAGTGTTGAACGTCAAGTTTTTCAGCGAGAGGGAAGAGACAGACATCATCGTGGTGGATATGTTGGGGCAGGTGCTGCAACGGGTCAACCTGGGGGTTGAAATGGGGTGGAATACATTGCGAATCCGGGTTTCGGATTTGCCGGCAGGCACCTACTTCATCAAGCAGCCGGGGAGCCGGGGGGCGGCGCGATTTGTGGTGCAGGAGTAGATTGGGCTAATACCGTTTTTTACACAGACCTGTCTGGCTGTGTTGTCAAATAAATTCGTGTAATTTGCGCCAATTCGTGTCCAAAAACTTATTGGAATATAAGCAACAACAGCAAACTAATTGCCAATCCGGTAACCATTTCCTTCCTGGCAATGATCGATTGATTGTTGTGCAAATTGGTCGTCGAGGTATTGCCGGATGGTCAGGTGGTTGGGAATGCGGAAAGTGAAGCGATTAAAGGGTTGTTCTTCCTCAATTTCGACGATGTGGGAAGGGGTGTTGAGTACTTCTTTGATCAAGGTTTCGTACTCTGCCGGTACCTCCGGGCCGGTGCCTTCCTGTACCAGCACAAAGGCTGTTCGGGTTCTGTATTCTGCGGGTCTTTCTTCTTCAATAATGTTGTCTTCATCAAAAAAGTTGTAGCAGGTAATTTCAGCGATGCTGTCTCTTTCGGCATTTACGACCAGATGCATTTTATGGGACTCCCAAATTTGAAAGACGGAATAACTACTTTTAGACAATACCTGTTCGGTCACTTCTTCAAAAGTGGCTCCTTCAAGATGTGCCGGTTTTTTAAGCACCTGTTCTGTTACCATTTCAAAGACGGGTGGTATCAGTAAAAAATCTCTGTGGGCCGTGAAAAAATCGACTTCGTGATCGACGTATTCCGTGCATTCTTCGCATACTTCACAGTCTTCACAAATTTCACATCGGGGGCAGTCGTCTTTTTTACAGGAAAGGGCAGATAAGAGGAGGAAAAATAAAAAGAGCTGGAGGTGTTTTTGCATTATTTCGGGAATTTGATTTCAAACCTGATAACAAATATGCGAAAATTTTGCAAAAGCTAATTCCAGCTCCTTTCAAAATTCAATAAAATGAAAGGAAGTGTGTGACATACCTGCCGGCCGGCAGGCGGGTTAGCGGAGTCTCTCACCACAAAGGCTCCAACCTGCCTGACGGCAGTCAGGGACACAGAGCCCCACAAAGATTTTCTCTGTGAATCTTTGTGTCCCCGTCTGGCCGCCGGATCTATCTGGCTAGCCAGTCCGGCGGCCAGACGGGCTAGACAGGCAGGTTCGTGTCTTTGTGGTAAAGGCCGCAGCGATTCTCGCCTGGCGGCCAGACAGGCCTGTCTACCGCCAGGTAGATTTGTCATGCACTCAAATGAAAAAAATTAACCCGGAATAACCAGGTTTTGTCCAATTAAAATCGTATTGTTTTTCAGGCCGTTGGCAGTTTTCAGATTTTGAACGGTCACCGAATATCGTTTGGCGATCTTGTTGAGCGTTTCGTTGGCCAGCACCGTATGTGTAAGAAGGGGAAGAACCAACCGGTCGCCTTTGTTGATGTTATTGTCGCTGAGGTTATTGGCCGATTTAAGATCGTTGATCTCCAGGCCGTATTTTTTGGCAATTTTGTACAGGGTTTCCTTTCTGTTTACGACGTGGATGGGAGACTGAATATTGGCATCGAATTCCCGGGGAACGCCTCCCTTCGGGGTCAGGTCGTTGGACGTCAGGTCGTTGCTGGCCAAGACCCGAAGTTGCTGATTGGGTTGAATGACGTCAGAGGTCAGGTTATTCCATTTTTTCAGGTCATTGACCGATTGGTTGTAACTTTGACTAATTCCAAACAATGATTCTCCGCTATTAACAATGTGTACCCCCAATTTGGGGATCGTCAATTCCTGCCCTCTTCTGATCAAATCGCTTTTCAGGTTATTTGCGGTTTTAAGGTCTTCAACCGAGGTGTTGTATTTTATGGCAATATGGGAAAGCGTTTCATTCTTTTTCACGGTGTGTGTCTGGCCCGCATCCTGCGCGAACAGACCAGTTGAAAAAAGTAAAAATGACATTACAAAGGTTAAGCCGGTTAGAATCTTCATATTCTAGATTTTTAAGGTTTAATAATTAGTTGTCGCGGTTTTAAAGCGGTTCTGGCTACAAGTATAAATAATTCCGCATAAAGATGTGCTTTTTGGGTCATGCTTTTTTAAAAACCCGCTGAAAACCAACACATTATCTTAATTTTTATCTTTAATCAAACCAAATGTCGGTGCAACCATCCTATGAGCACTTAGCATGGTAAATTGTCCAAAAATGAAGTTTTGGCATAGGTTGTTTTGGCTTAATGGAGTCAATCAGATGAAAACCTATCGAACAACCTTACATGCACAGGAACACTTCTAAAATCATGCTGAATTTTTGGTCCATTGCGGATTTTCAGACTCACAAAGATAAGCTCCAATCACATTATTGGCATTTGCTTTGCATTGAACCCAATTGCCTACCTTATTTTCTTACCGCCCATTGAATTCCCCTTTTTTGAAATATCGCATCAATTTAATCAGGCCAATAAAATTGCCTGAAGAACTTGTCCAAAATTTTACCACCTGAAGATAAGCCTATGGGTCGAATATATTGCTCTTGTCGGTCGACAAAAGTAAGAGCTTGTTTGGCGTAATGGGGCATTTGTAAGGCATTCGGCTTTTTCTGTTTTCGGGCAGTAAACATTCGGACATGCCATTAGTAATCCGATTTAAAACAAATAAATGAAGAAAACTTTACTAGCAACCGGAGGAACCAATATTCTCATCTTTTTCCTACTTCTTTGCAATTTCCCTTCTTTAGATCTTTTAGCTCAATGCAGTTCATCCGACATAGACATCGAGATCATCACGGCCTATAATTTCATCGACGACAGCAACATCCAGACACCCGCTGGAACGCCCGTCACAGCGGCCCACATCGGCGCCAAATTCTGCAACACCAGCGCAAGTGCCCGCTCCGATGTTTTTGCCTATGTGGGTACTTATACCGGCAGTGGCAACGGCACACCGGGAACCTACGAATCAACCACCTGGCCGGGGCTGACCGGAACATTTGCCCTGGAGCATTCCGCCGATGAAAAAGACGCCACCCGATATATTGGCGACCTGGCGGCAGGCGAATGCGTCGTTCAATATTGGCTCATCGAATATCCCAACCTCGACGATGCAGGCAACCCCGTTTACGGAGCCTGCTCAGATGAAACGGACGACCTTAAGCTGGATTACGACATCTGGACCACTTTTTCTGACGGGGGCAGTCCCGCTGCAAATTGTTACAACGACAACACCCGCAGTGCCACCATACGCTGTGAGATCACAGCTTCCGCCAACAAGATCTGGCCTAATGGCGACAATAAAGTACCCGACGAATACGTCCAGACACTGACTGATCAGGGCTATGACCTGGGTTGGGACCTGGACGAAAACCTGATAGCCGCCGGTCAGGTAAAGGCCGTAAATGGCATTTGGTACGACCTGGGCAATGTCAATCAGGGGTTTGACAATGACGGCGATTTTGTACCCGACTACAACGCCTGGATGCAACCGGTCGGGAATCCGGAATTGTACGACCCCAATTGCTTCCGGCTGGTAAAAACGCATGGCTTTCTAATCGTCAAATCCAACACCGATGGCGATATCGTCATTCCTTTTGAAGATCAGCTTTACTTCGAAAATCTACCACCAAGCAACACCGGTGTAGTAGGGGTTGTCTTTTACGAATACATCGCCATCAATGGACCTTGCACGGCCACCTTGACACCCTATCAGGAAGTTGCCTCGGGAAGCAATAACGAAAAATTCAACGCCGACTTTGGCACGGGGGCACCACTTACCAGCCTTCCTCCCACCATCACCATTGATAAATCGGTCGATGCTACCGTATTGAGTTTTCCGCCCGATCCGGGCACCTTAACTTATACCCTTCAGGTAAACAATGCAGGTCCCGAAACAGCAGGAGCCCCTCAGTATGGAGTGCCTATTGTCATTTCCGACGCCATTCCGGCGGGAACTACTTTCAAGGCCGGAAGTATGAGTATAACCTCCGGCGGTTACAGCTTCCGCAAATTGTACTCTACCGATAATGGCGCCACCTGGGTCTCCACCGAACCCACTCCGGCTTCTTCCATTACCGACATCCAATGGTGGATGAATGAGCCACTCGCTGCCTCTGATAATGCGAGCGTTACCTTCCAGGTTGAAGTAGCTTCCGGGACGGTGGGTGCCTTGGTACACAACACAGCCGGAGTGAGTATTGCCAACAACCCGCCGCTCGATGAAGATGACGCTACTACACTGGTAGCGGGCACCAATTCGATAGGAGATACCGTATTTGTCGACAATGGCGTGGGTGGTGGCACACATGGCAATGGAATAGCCGATGGCAGCGAGCCGGGTATTCCCAATGTAACCATCTATTTGTATTACGATATCGATGCCGACGGAACAATTGGCTCTAATGACATCCTGTATGACTCTATGGATACCGACGCAAACGGACAATACCTATTCCAAAACCTGGCCGATGGAGACTACATCATTGGCCTCGACAAAAGCGATGTCATTGACAATCCAACCTATGCCGGGCACAACCTCACTACCGATGAACAATTTACCACCAATGTATCGGGAGGGGCCAGCTATCTGGATGCTGATTTTGGTTTTGCACCGCCTTTGTCTATTGAAAAAACCATCAGCACCTCCGGGACCATTCATGAAGGGCAGGAGTTAACTTATTCTATTAAAGTGAAAAATCATTTAGCAGGGAATACCAATAATCTAACTTCGAGTGGAAAAACATTGTACATTTCAACTGGATTCTCTTCTTATACTATGGACATAAATGGTACCAATAATGTACAGACTTCTATTCCCGGAGCTGAAGCCCACACTGCAGATATCGCTGATGACATATTATATACTAGCAGAGGAGATAGAATTTTTTCTACCAATATGGATGGCTCTAACCTACAATCTATTTATGAGATACAAACTGAAACAGGAACACAATGCAATTTTCTTGACCTGGATCCAACTACTGATTACCTTTATTTTATCAATTTACCTGATGGCGATCTATGCCGGGTCAAAACAGATGGCACCGGGTTTGAAGTATTAGTAACTCCTGTGGGGCCGTCTGCAGGGATAGCTGTTGATCCTGATAATCAAAAAGTATATGCAGCATTGCAAACAGGTGAAATCTATGAATTTAATACGGATGGCACTGGAAGCAATCTTTTAGCTGATATTTCGACATCAAATGAAGTCTGGGACATGGAGCTCGACCCGACTACAGGAACATTGTTTGTTGCAGAAACACTTCCTTATAGAGTTACTACTATCGATATTGGAACAGGAAATGTTAACACGCTATATAGTTTACCGTCGGGTGCTAGAGCAGTTGCTATAAATACAACTACAGGTGATTTATGGATATATGCCGAAAGTAATTATATTATCTGGAAAGGTAGCACAGATGGCACGGAAAGCCTTACCACATTAGTTGGAGATCCTGCAATATCCACTATTCGTGGTGATATTGACTATTATCCTTCTAATGGTGAAGCTGGCCGCTTTGACCCTCAATTTACCATGTATGATGTACAACTGGAAGACAACTTCAACACCGCTGAACTGGAGTTTGTTTCGGCCACGATTCCTCCAGACTCCGATTCCCCTGCCGGCAAATTGACCTGGAACGACATCGGCCCCATCAACCCCGGAGAAACAAAAACCATTGAAGTGACCTTCAAAGCCAAATACGGCAATGTCGGCAGCACCATCAACAACGAAGCCGACATCACCAACTCGGCCTTCCACGACGGCACTCCCGGCAACACACCATCCGACAATGTGGACTTTACACTAAGCCCCGCTGCCAGTATCTCCGGGCTCATATGGTCGGATATTGCTACCGGAACTGCCGGATGGGTTGGTGCCACCGGCTACGAAGCAGGCACCGATACGCCCATCTCTGGTGCCACAGTCAACCTCATGGTATGTGCCTGGAATGGTGACGTCAACAACGTCATTTCATCTTCCGACCCCGACCTCGATCCCAACTCTGACTGCGCCGGTCAAAAGCAAGGTACTGGTGGGGGGGCGCCAGTAGGCGTTTGGACTCAAATACAAACCACTACTACCGATGAAAATGGAGAATATATTTTTAACACCTTGCTGGATAATGGCTTTTATTATGTCGAAGCCGACCCTTCTACTATGCCTGGTTCAGTGACCCAATCAGCAGAAGCCAATGATAATCAAACCGCAGGCGGACAAACCTGCGGAACCTGCGACAACATCTGGGGAACGCCCGTAAGCGGAAATGGCGGTGGACCCAAGCCAGGCGATTTGAATGGCACCAATTTCAATATTGTCGACCCCGCTGCCAGTGAAGACATCACCAATGTCAACTTCGGCTACAATGTCCCACCTGTCCTTTACGGAAATGTGTGGGAAGACGTCGATGGCGATGGCAACCCCGATCCATATAACCGATCGCTTTCCGGATGGACGGTTTCCATTACCGGTCCGGGATGCAGCCCCTGCAACACCACCACCGATGCCAATGGCGACTACCGCTTTGAAAATCTCAGCGCCGGAAGCTACACCATCACCGTGGCCATCCCCGGTGGTTGGACCCAAACTTTTGAAACCGATGGTACCGTTGATAACTCTACTTCCAAAACACTCGTAGGTGGGGAGATATCAGGCTCCTGGGATTTTGGCTTTACCAATTCAGGAACTTCTACCATCGGTGATGTGGTTTTCCACGACCTCGATGGCAACGGAACCCAGGATGCTTCTGATGAAGGCATTCCCAACATCGATGTCCTCATCATTCGCGACGTGGATGAAGATGGCATTTACACACCCGGCAGAGACATCGTTCTGGAAACGGTTACCACAAACGCGACCGGCGTTTATACATCTTCCCCCTTACCCGCCGGAGAATACCTGGTGGTGGTCGATGAAACCGATACCGACATGCCTGTTGGTTTTCAAACCGCTGATCCGGATGAGTCAGGAGCAGCCTGTTCTACTTGCGATGGTACCGGCTCAACAACATTAGACGGTACCGCCTCTGTTACTGATCAGGATTTCGGTTATCAACCTGTCGGAACAGGAAGTATCGGCGATGTGGTTTGGAATGACCGCGATGGCGACGGTGCCAAAATCGCTACCGAGTCAGGACTGGATTCGGTAAACGTCATCCTATACGCCGATTTAAATGGAGACGGAGTATTCGTAGTGATGGACACCGTTGTTACAGACAGCATTGGAGGTTATCTATTTGAAAACTTGCCGGACGGCGCCTACAGAATTGACGTAGACACCAATGACCCCGACATCCCGGCAGCCCTCACTTCTTCCAACTACAGCAGCTATAACATTACCATTACAAATGGTCAGACCGACAACTCCACCCTGAGTTGTACCGATTGCCCCAGAGACGCCGACTTTGGCTTCAGCACCTACGCCTCCATCGGCGATATGGTCTACTGGGATGCCAACGAAAACGGCACCCAGGACTGGAATGAAACCGGCATTGGGGACATTACAGTTAACTTATACAATGAGGCCTCCGGCAATCTCGTGGCTACAACCACCACCAGCGACGGAACCGATGGCAATCCCGTTGGATACTATATTTTTGAAAACCTCTCACCTGCAGACTATGTGGTGGTGGTCGATGATACCGACCCCGACCTAAACGGCGCTGCTCAAACAGCCGATCCCGACTCGGATGGCCTCACCTGTAGCGATCCCGATCTTGCAGCCCTGGGATATCCGGCATGCGATCACCGCGACACCCTCAACGTGGGGTACGGAAACAGCCGACTAAGTGCAGATTTTGGCTACAAGCCTGCTGGCGTGATTGGAGATTTTATTTGGAACGATGTCAATGGCGATGGCATACAAGACGAAGGAGAACCCGGCCTGGCCAATGTTCCTGTTTATCTATGCACCAGCTCCAGCCCTTGCACCGCTGCTTCGGGCGATCTGGTAGCCAGTACCCAAACCGATTTTGACGGATTGTATACCTTCTCTAATATCCCCGATGGAAATTACAACATTAGTATTACACCTCCGGCCGGATACAACCCAACAACTGGAGGCCAAAGCGTTGGAGCCACGACCACCACGCTGACTATGTCAGGCAACGTCGTTACCAACATAGGCGGTTCGGCGTGTACCGATTGTGATTTAGCGGTTGATTTTGGTTTGAAGATTGCCGGTACACAGAGTATCTCCGGCAACATCTGCATCGATGTCTCACCGGAAGATGGACTTTGTGATGACCCCGGCGACACCAACCTCGAAGGAGAAGAAGTTCACCTGTACCGTTTCGACAGCGGTAGTTGGGTGTATTCAGGTAGCGTACAGACCGATGCTACCGGTGCTTACCAATTCGATGGCCTGCCCGACGGGCAATACGTCGTTTCGCTTAGTACAGAGAATGCTCCTTTCGACAAAGCCACCCTCGAAACCGATAATGCCGATTCACCAGGCGACATCAACGATGCGGGCACCTCTGTTTATCACAATAATCTTACAATCAGTGGAGCACCCATTGCCGATGTCGACTTTGCTTTTAGTCTTCCCGATCTGGACTTTGGCGATCTGCCAACGGGATATAAAGTAACATTGGCAGACAATGGCCCCCGTCACCAGACCGATGCCAACTGGTACCTCGGAACCGGAGTGGATGGAGAATCGGATGGCGCCAACACCGCCAATGCCGACAGCGATGATCAATCTGGAGGAGCAGACGACGGGACGAGTTTTCAAAACCTGGGCAACTGGACACCAGGCTCCAACCAATGTGTAGAAATTGACTATACGGTACCTTCCGGCGAAACGGCCTACATCATCGGCTGGATTGATTGGGGGCAGGATGGTAGTTTCTCCGGCGACATGATCGTCAACACCGAGCTGGCCAGCGGTAGCTCTCCGGCCACCATATGCTTCGATATTCCCGCCAATGTGAGTATTACTGATCCCAACCACGCCGTGCGGTTCCGGTTGTTTGATCAGGCCCAGCCTTTCCCCGCTTTGGCGTATAACGGCACTCCTTCGGGAGCTACTCAACGGGGCGAGGTAGAAGACCTGCTTTTGCCCATTACCATAACCGGTTTGCCAGTGGAGTTGAGCCGCTTCGAAGGGAAGGCACAGGAATGCAATACGATCGTAACATGGTTTGCTGCAACTGAAGAAAACTTCAGCCATTACGAATTGGAATGGAGTGGTGATGGACGCAACTTCCAGGAAATTGCAATGATCGACGGAAGTGGTGGCCAGACAATAAATCAAGCTTATCAGTATTTTGACGAAGATGCTAAACCAGAGAATTTTTACCGCCTCAAAATGGTAGACCTGGACGATAGTTATGAATATTCTAAAACAATATTTGTAAAAACAAAATGCAATGATGAATATCAAATCACTTTGTACCCCAATCCGATTGGGATCTATAAAGAGGTAATCAATGTGAAATTTCATAGTAGCCGAACCGAAGCCGACTTTGTGGTTCTGGATGTTTTAGGCAATGTCGTACAACGAGTTTCAACGTCCACTGTAGAGGGATGGAATACCCTTCGAATGGAAGTTACCAATTTGCCGACAGGCACCTATTTCATGAAGCAGTTGGGCGACAAAGGGGCAGTCAAATTCATAGTACAAGAGTAAAGGAAATAAAATACCTTCAAAACCGCCTTTCCGCTGCCGGGGAGGCGGTTTTATTTTTATACCTTGGCGTTTTAATACCTTTTGAAAGTGGTCTATCGTTAAGGAAAAATGAGAATTTTGAAAATAGGATGGGCTGTATTCAGATCAACGATAATAGCGGCCCTGCTCACCCTCATCACCCAAACGGGAGGAGTGATCTACCTGCTGGCCAAACCTCTGGGCCTTGCGATAAAACGCAAAAACCCTGGTTGGAGAGGTACCATCTACCGAATGACGATCTATGCCGGCGTCTACCTTTCGGTAAATCTGATCCTCGTACCACTTTTGGCCAAGCAATACGACCGGATGCCCCTCCCCTGGCAGGCCACCTCCGATTTTCCAACAAAACCCGCACGTTATTTCTATTGCCTGGCCAATCGACACTACGTTCGCACCGATCTATATCAGGCTTTCGCCGAAATATGCCGGAACATCCAACAACGCTATCCCGGAACTGAATTGGCATACCTCGACGCCAACTTCCCCCTGTTCGATTATTTTCCCCTGCTGCCCCACAAAAGCCACAACGACGGGCGTCGGCTCGACATCAATTTTTTGTATGTCGATGCAGCCGACCAACGCCTCAACCACTCCCCCACCCTCTCGGGCTACGGCTATTGCGAAATACCAAAAAAGGGAGAAGTCGATTGGCCGGAAAGGTGCCGGAAAAAAGGCTACCGGCTCTATTCGATGTTGTACAACTCAACAAGACAATTACAAAACGACCATTTTCGCTTCGACGAAGAAGCCAACCGCCAACTATTAAAGGAAATAGCCGACCACCGAAAGATCAGGAAAATCTTTATTGAGCCGCATCTGAAGACGAGGTTGCGATTGCAGTTGGAGCATAAGATACGTTTCCATGGCTGCGCCGCCGTTCGCCATGATGATCATATTCATTTGGAAATGTAGCGAACGTCAAAACGCCTCACACTTCTACCAACTCCTTCACCGGTACCATCCAGCCGCGGGTATCTTTGATGGTTCCGTTGCGAAGGCCTTCTAACTCTGCTTTTGCCGCAAGGCCGATCTTGTGGGTATCCACCGGAGGTAGTACCATTTCGAGGCCACGATAGGTAACGTCCGACACTTGAGCAATGACAGCGGCTGTACCGGTACCAAATACCTCCTGGAGTTTGCCGGCTTTGTAGGCTTCTGCTACTTCGTCGATGCTGAGCATGCGCTCTTCTACGGTGTACCCTTTGTCGCGCAGGATCTGGATCACCGAGTTGCGGGTAATGCCTTTGAGGATGGCCCCGTCGGTAGCGGGTGTGACCACTTTGCCGTCGATGACGAAGAAGATGTTCATCGTGCCCACTTCCTGGACGTATTTAAATTCTTTGCCGTCGAGCCACATGATCTGGTCGTACCCTTTGGCTTTGGCCTTTTTGGCAGGCAGGAGGGAAGCGGCGTAATTGCCGGCGGCTTTGGCTTCGCCCACACCTCCTTTGACCGCTCTGACGTAGTGCGTTTCTGCCAGCAGGCGGACGGGTTTGCTGTAGTAGGGGCCTACCGGACCGGTGAAGATGACCATCTTGTAGGTATCAGAGGCATTGACGCCGATGAATTCTCCGTTGCCAAACATATAGGGCCGGATGTAAAGGGCGCTGCCTTTGGCTTCGGGAATCCAGCCTTTGTCGAGGGCTACGAGTTTGTGGATGGCTTCCAGAAAAAGTTCTTCCGGAAATTCGGGCATACACAACCGGGTGGCGGAAGCGTTTAATCGACGGGCGTGCAATTCGGGGCGAAGGAAAAGGGCGTTGCCGTAAATATCCACGCTCGCTTTCATGCCCTCGAATATAGCCTGGCCATAATGCAATGCCAGACAAGCCGGATGGACATCGAACCTGCCGAAAGGACGAATTTCCATATTTTCCCATTGGCCATTGATGTAATCAGCCACGAACATATGGTCGGAAAAGACGCGACCGAAGGGAAGATTGTCAAAGTCGATGGTGGGAAGAAGAGAAGATTTGGTTCTGGTAATTTTGAAGTTATTCATAAGAGAGGTTGTTTTTTGCAAAATTAACTTTTATTTTCCACAAAATCAAATCTATTTTTTTTGCAAAAATTTTATATATTAGCGCCTATGGAAAATAATATTCTGAATTCTAATTTTTTCAAAGGTCCGATCATTCGAGTGCCGGAAGGGGGCGTCGATTCGGCGAAGGGGGTTGGAAGCAACCAAAAAAACCTGATAATCGTCTCTATGGATGAGCAATCTCCCGATGCTGGTTTTTTGAAAAAGGTGTTTGAATCGGTCGATGTGTTTCCCGAAAGGGATGCTCTTTTATTTGTAACAACACAAAATACCGATTTTAGTTGGAATGGCCTAAAAAAAACAGTGGAATTCGACCAACTGGTTTTTTTTGGTACTGACCCCTCTCAAATCGGTCTTCATTTTGAGGTAGAATGGTACCAGCCCTTTGATTTTCAAAACCGGCAATTGATGATGGCCGAACCACTTGGCATTATCGCCGCCGACCGGTCGCGCAAAGCAGCACTTTGGAAGGGGTTGAAAGAAATGTTTGTAACCAAACCGGAAAATCAGTCCCCGTGAAACGACTCATATTCGCCACCGGCAACCCCCATAAGGTACGGGAAGTAAATCTATTGTTGGAAGGCGTTCTTCCCGTTGTCAGTATGAAGGCCATTGGCTGCGAGGAAGAATTGCCGGAAACGCAAAACACCCTGGAAGGCAATGCCTTGCAAAAAGCACGCTACCTCCACCAGCATTACGGAGTGGATTGTTTTTCGGAAGATACCGGATTGGAAATCGACGCATTAGACGGCGCACCGGGCGTATTTACCGCAAGGTATGCCGGACCTCAAAAAGACCCCCAGGCCAATATGCAAAAAGTGCTTGGCCTACTGGAAAGCCAACAAAACCGAGGAGCCCAATTCAGAACCATTGTGGCGCTGATATGGGAGGGAGAGGAATACTTGTTTGAAGGTATTGCAAGAGGAAAAATCGCTACAGAAAGGACGGGAACGGGCGGATTTGGGTACGACCCCATCTTCATCCCCGACAACTACACCCAGACGTTCGCTCAACTTCCCGACCCCGAAAAGAACAGGATCAGTCACCGGGCAAAAGCCATTGAGCAACTTATTTCCTTTTTTAAAAGTAAAAAAGAGTGATTGATGCCTTCAGTTGCGTTTAAAAGAACGAACTTTTTTACTCAATTGCTCGCATTTTTACCATAAATAGAGTAATTTCAGGGCTGTATTATGAGTAAAGCCTTACTAATATGACGACCACCAAGCTGACAACAAAAACGCTCTTTCCACAGCACCTGATCAATGCCTGTATCGAAGGGAAAAGAGCCGCACAAGAAGCTTTATACGAAAAATTTGCGCCGACCATGTTCGGTATCTGTCTGCGCTATGCCTCCGACTATCACACGGCGGAAGACCTCCTGCAGGACGGATTCGTAAAGGCTTTTTACAACATCGATCAATTCAACGGCAAAGGTTCCTTTGAAGGTTGGCTGAAACGCATCTTTATCAACACGGCCATCGAGCATTTTCGCAAAAGCAAAAAGATGTCTTTCTTCCCCATCCAACAGGAACAACTATTGCAAACAACCCAAACCAACGTAATAGACCAATTAGCCGTCGACGACCTGCTGAACGTACTTCAACAATCGCCTCCGGGATACCGCGCCGTTTTCAACCTCTTTGTCATAGAAGGGTATAGCCACAAAGAGATCAGTCAACTGCTCGGCATCAGCGAAGGCACCTCCAAGTCGCAACTGGCAAGGGCGAGGGTCTATCTCCAAAATTTAATCCAACAATTAGAACAAACCAATGGACAATAAAGACAAACAAGTAGAGGACCGGTTCCGTCAAGCCTTCGATCAGTTCGAGGTGCCTCCTCCCGATCACAACTGGGAGCAGATAGAAGAAGAAATGGAAGAACTGTTTGACGAACAGTTTCACAAAAAAATGGCGCCCTTCCAGGTAACGCCCAAACCCCGCGTGTGGAAAAAGATCAAGAGCGAATTGCCACTACACCCCGGCGCCCACCGGTACATCAGTTGGATGACCCGCATTGCTGCCGTACTGGTGATCGGTATGCTGCTGACCATTTTTGTCGATCAACAACAACAAACTTCCGGACTCAGTCAAAAAATGCATCCGATACCGCCATCACCCCCTACCAATACACCCGCTGCCCACGAAGCCGCCTCGTCGGGCGAATTTGTCTTCGACGTAAAAAATAAAAACCGCGACAGCAACCACCCCCGCAAATACAACGCCCAGGAAGAAGAAGAGCTGAAACTCCTCCTCCAATCCATTCTGGAAGATGACGACGAACTCGCCGCCGCTACCGACCCAGCTGTCATCGATAACAGCCTACAAATAGCCACCGCCCTCCCCAACGGATTGACATTGGTGGTACCTGAAAACGACCAGACCGACCCGACACCTGCCGACCAATCCGTTGAACTGGAAATCAAAATCCCCCTGAAAGTCGTCGAATCCGACCTGGAAGCCGAAACCCTGATCCATATTTATGAATCGAGCCAGGGGAAAAATGCGATTGGGGTGGATTGATTTGCTGATGATTGATTTGCTGATTTGCTGATGCTTGCCGTGAAGGCGAAGCGATAGCGTAGTCCTTCATGGTGCTGATTTGCTGATGATTGATTTGCTGATGATTGCCCATTCGGGAATTCCTGCTCCTACCAATTTCTTTTGTTTGTACCTTCATCAACATTCGTTGAGTGGTATTTCATTTATCAAGACAGCCTCCCAGATTTAATGCCAAATTTATTGGGTAAATTTGTGCCCCTTTTCCTATATAAGTTGTAGCTTTCGACCGCTTGCCACAAATCGGTTTTCAATGTCTGATTGACTGTCCGGCAATTCACATAACCATCGTCAAATGCCAACAAAAGCAGAACTCGACCATAGTATCAACGAAGACGCTCTCAAGCTGACCATCTCCCGCTTGCAGCAAAAACTGGAAACCATCTACAAAGGCGGTGGCCTCAAACGCATTGAAAAGCTCCACGCTAAAGGGAAGATGACCGCCAGAGAACGGGTGGACTACCTCATTGACGACGACAGCGAGTTTTTCGAGATAGGGGCCTTTGCCGGCTACGGCATGTACGAAGAATACGGCGGATGTCCGGCTGGTGGCGTAGTGGTAGGTATCGGATACGTGGCCGGAAGGCAGTGCATGATCGTTGCCAACGATGCCACCGTCAAAGCCGGTGCCTGGTTTCCGATCACCGGAAAGAAAAATCTCCGCGCCCAGGAGATCGCCCTCGAAAACCGGCTGCCGATCATCTACCTGGTGGATAGCGCCGGTGTTTTCCTGCCCATGCAGGACGAAATATTTCCCGACAAGGAGCATTTCGGCCGCATCTTTCGCAACAATGCCATCCTTTCCAGCAAAGGCATCCCGCAGATCGCCGCCATCATGGGCAGTTGTGTGGCCGGAGGGGCTTACCTCCCCATCATGTCTGACGAAGCACTGATCGTCGACAAAACGGGTTCCATTTTTCTGGCAGGCCCCTACCTGGTAAAAGCCGCCATAGGAGAAGAGGTCGATCAGGAAACCCTCGGCGGCGCCACCACCCAATCCGAAATTTCGGGGGTCACCGACTATAAAATGCCCGACGACAAAACCTGCCTGGACACGATCAAGGATCTGGTCGATAAAATGGGTCGCTTTCAATCCGCTGGTTTTGACCGGGTCGAGCCCAAACCACCCAGTAAAGACCCTAATCAAATGCTGGGCTACTTTCCCGACAGCCCCGCCAAACCCTACAACTCCTACGAGATCATCCACCGCCTGGTGGACGAGTCCAAACTGACTGAATACAAAAAAGGATATGGCAAAACCATTATCTGCGCCTATGCCCGCATCGACGGATGGGCCGTGGGCATCGTGGCCAACAACCGGCAGGTGGTCAAAAATAAAAAAGGAGAGATGCAATTCGGAGGGGTCATCTACTCCGACTCGGCCGACAAAGCCACCCGCTTTATCCTCAACTGCAATCAGAAAAAAATCCCCCTGGTCTTTCTCCACGACGTCACCGGATTTATGGTAGGCACCCGCTCCGAACACGGCGGCATCATAAAAGACGGCGCCAAAATGGTGAACGCCGTTTCCAATTCGACCGTCCCCAAATTCAGCGTGGTGATCGGCAATTCTTATGGCGCCGGCAACTACGCCATGTGCGGCAAAGCCTACGACCCCCGCATCATCGTAGCCTGGCCCACCGCCCGCATCGCCGTGATGGGTGGTGCCCAGGCAGCCAAGGTGCTTACGCAAATTGAAGTGACCTCCTACAAACGAAAAGGAAAGGAACTGGACGAAAAATCAGAAAAGGAACTATACAACAAAATAAAAGAACGCTACGACGAACAAACCACCCCCTACTACGCCGCCGCCCGCCTCTGGGTCGATGCCATCAATCCACCCTATGGACACCCGGCAGATCCTATCAATGGGTATCGAAGCAGCGAACAATGCCCCCGTTGAACCGTTTAATGTAGGCGTGATACAAACATAGAAACTCAAGTATCCAAGTGGAAGAAAAAAGCTCCGATAGCAAATTCAAAACCTGGTTTAAACGGGTAGGCGTGGCCGGATTCCTTTTCTTTTTGATAAAAGGCCTGGTGTGGTTGTACATTTTTTATGCTGCAGGGAAGTGTGCCGCCGGGTGAGGTCGTCTTTGAGGGCTTCGCTGGAGATGCCTTCGGCGCCTTTGACGGAGGGTGGTTAGTGCCTTTGGGGGTGTTTTTTGCAAATTTGTATTTTATAAGTGCGTGACAAATCTACCTGGCGGTAGACAGGCGGGCTTCATGGGCAAGCATCAGCAAATCAATCATCACCACATCAATCATCACCACATCACCATGCCCCCTACTCTACTCCAATATTCTTCTACCAGCCTACGTCATTGCCCCGCCACCTGGAAATGGTCGACCTCCATATGGATGATTCTTCTCTTTTCAGCAGGTACAGCCCTTTCCGCCCAAACCATCCCTCCGGAACGGTTGACGAACTGGTCGGGGGTCGGCTTTTCGCAAAACGACTTCCCCATAGTGACCAATTCCAGAAACATACTTGACTTTGGCGGAGTAGGCGATGGCATTTCGCCAAATGATGCGGCCTTTGCAAACTGCATCAGCGATTTACCGCAAGGACAGACCGAGTTGTTTTTCCCGCAAGGGATCTATTTGTTTGAACAATCATTACAATTGCCCGGAAATGTATTGTTGAGGGGAGAAGGAGCGGGGTCTACCACTTTGCTATTTGACATCGGCGGCCTGGATCACCTCATCAGAATTGAAGGCGATGCCAGCAGTTTTGGAGTACAACTGGCAGCGGATGCGCTCCGGGGCGACCAGTCAATTGTGGTGGCAACCACCTCCGGCTTGCAAGCGGGCGACTACGTTCACCCTGATCGACGACGACGACGGCCTGGTGACCTCCGGGTGGGCGATCGGCTCGACCGGACAACTCAACCGGATCACCGAAATATTGGGAAATGTAATCACCTTGTTAAACCCACTTCGGCGTGACTTTTCAGCAAACAACAGCGGCTTGCTGGCCCACTACGAGCCCATCCAAAACGTGGGGATCGAAGACCTGCGCATCGAGCGCGTGGATACCAGCTTTTTGCAACACAGCAACATCCGGTTCAGCTATGCGACTAACTGCTGGGTAACATGCGTGGAAAGCCACCGCTGTCATTTTGCCCACGTCGAATTGAGCAACAGCAGCCATATCGAAATTTCAGGGTCGTACTTCCACGAAGCCTTCCACTACGGCAACGGCGGCAAGGCCTACGGCGTGATGATGCATTTTGCCTCAGGCGACAATCTGGTGTACGACTGCATCTTCCGAAAGCTGCGCCATGCGATGATCCTCCAGGCTGGCGCCAACGGCAATGTATTTGCCTACAACTATTCGACCGAACCGTTTTGGACAGAGGTGAGCCTGCCCGAAGACTCGGCCGGCGATGCCGTATTGCATGGCAATTATCCCTACGCCAATTTGTGGGAAGGAAATATTTGTCAAAACATGGTGATAGACAATTCGCATGGCATCAACGGGCCTTTGAATACCTTTTTCAGAAACCGGGTTGCCCACTACGGCATTTTCATGAATTTTGACCCGGCAACGGACCAGCAGAATTTCATCGGCAATGAACTTACCGGCCCCGACTCGCTGGGGTTCTATCTGCTTTTTGGCGAAGACCATTATGAACAAGCCAACAACCACCAGGGAGAAATGAAACCCGACACGAGTTTGATACCCGATGAAAACACCTTGTTTTTAGACACCATCCCCTCCAACCTGGCCAGTGCATGGCCTCCGATCGGTTTCCCAAACGAGCTGGGCACTCACTCCATTCCCGCCAAAGACCGATACGATATGGCCATTCCGACTACCTGTGAATTGGAGGCCCTGACGTCAATCCCTCAACCACCACCCAAAGGCAGGAAGACATGGGTTGCCCCAAATCCCGTGAAGGATGTTTTGCAACTATTGTCAACAGGCAATTGGTTAGAGGAAGAAGATATTTACTGGCAGGTATTTTCAGTTGATGGAAAACTATTGTTAAAACAAAATGGGGGGACGCGGCTGGTGGTAAACAGCCTGCCTTCCGGGGTCTATTGGCTGCGGTGGTGGAGCACCCGCATGAGGCCACAGGCCACGGCCTTTGTAAAATATTGATCTTATCTCATAAGAAAAGGCCTCCCCAAGCGGGTAAGCCTTTTTCCAAACTTCCAAAATGAAAACTTCTATCTTTTGGGTATCAAGCCAATCTGGCCAGGTCTCTGATCAGAATGCTTCTGCGAGTGAAATGGATCAGGTTGGATTTTTTCAGATCGTTCAAAACGGAGGTGACCGTCTGACGGCTGGTACCGGTTATGTTGGCGATGTCTTGTTGAGTCAGGCAGTGTTTGACGAGCATTTCGTCGAGGCCGATGCGGCGGCCGGTTCTGATGGCAGCGTCTTTTAGAAAATCGATGATACGTGCACGGGCATCTTTAAATATCAGTGATTCCAAGCGTGTTTCTGCCCTGCGCAGGCGGCCACCCACCAATTGGAGGACGCTGTTGCTGAAATTGTAATTGCTTTTCATAAAGGTTTTAAAGTCGTCGAGCCGCAGCGTAAAAAACTGTACCGGTGCGTTTTGGGAGCTGGCAAAATCGGGTCTTTCTTTTTCTCCTACGATGCAAAGTTCACCGAACATGGCCAGCGGATGCAGGATGCCTTTGATCACTTCGCGGTCATCTTCGTATTGTACACTGATCTTGATGGTTCCTTTTACGAGGAAGTAAATCTTGTCCGAACGGTCGCCTGGTGAGTAGATGGTTCGGTGTTTGGGTACTTTGTGGAACTCGACCAATTGCGTCAAGCGGTGTTTCTCCTGTGGGGTAAGGCTTTCAAATAGGGGGAATTGCTCCAGAAAGGTCAGTTTTGTAGTAATATCCATGACTTGAATTTTGCGGAATACCAATGGTTGGTATACACAGGGTAAACAATGTGAATTAAATGTCAGGTCGGAAAGACTTTGGAGTCCCGGCCAGGCATTTCCCTGCCGGAACAATTATATAGACACCAAAAATTTGTCTGACCCCTATGAAGAGGGATGTTTTTTATCGCCAAACCGGCAAGAAGGAATTCCAATTGGGAGAGTGAAGAAAACGACAAAATTATATTCCGAAACATTGAATTTTTATGCTCTACTACCAACTTTCGTTTTTCAGGAACTGTTGTTTGCTAAATTTTATTTTTGTCGCAGTTTGGGCAAACAAAACCCGGGAAGGTCCGACCGTTCTTCCGCTGCCCCATCTTAGGTGCAGTCCTGGCGAGGAGGTGCCAGATTGAAACACAAGATCATTGGGTAGTTTTACCCCGATAGCGATCATTGTAAAAGGAATCCGGTATTGGTGGCAATTCGATCAAGCCGCCATCTTGCCCTGAAAGCATTCGCTGGCATCTTTGACCGTCTCAATGCCTTCTACCTCTTCGGGAGAGAGGATGACGTCGAACCATTTTTCGAGTTTGACAATGAGCATCATCACGTCGATGGAGTCGAGGTTGAGGTCGTCTTTGATGTTGGTGGTGGGACAGACTTGGGTGGGTGGTACGTTGGCAACCCAGCTAACCATGCTGATTACCTTGTCTTGCGTTGTCATAATATTCCAATTTTAGTCGTGGGTGGATACCGGCTGTTTTATTTGCTGTTATTTTTCCGGTTCCCCCAAATAGAAGTTTTCAAACCAACAACGAATATAGGCATGTCTGCGATGTTTTCGCAAAGAAGGAAAAAGAAAATTTGCCGCCGGGGTTGCATTTTTTGTTCTGGAAGGGAGATTGGGAATTGTTGCGCTGTAACCACGGAGGCACTAAGGCTCAAACCAGCCCCGCCAACTGCGGGGGATTCACCAGGAAAACTCCTAGAAACTTTGTGATGACCCTTGGTGGAAGGAAATATGCCACGTAAGGACTGGCAGGAAAGCCACATATTCATTCAAATTCCACCATCACGGAGTCGCGGCTCAGGGCAAAGCCTCCAAACAGTCCATATCCGTTTTCAACATTATCGGCCAGGATCACCGGTTCATAAAAAATGGAATCCGGGTGGTCGGCCTGGCGGCTCAACTGAAGGTGGTACCAATAATAGTCCTCCGACACCGTCCGCAAGTTGGCAAAGACTTTGTCGAACAAATCCATTTTTAAAAATACCGGATTCGGGGTCGAAGCCCGAAATGTCAACGTCAGCGGCCCTGTGGTTTCCCTGCGGAAGAGAATTCCCCTCTCCCGCTCGTCAAAATGTTCGGTATAATCTGGATTGCCGGGCAACCCCACCAGCTCCAAAGCGGTAAACTCGCCTGTACGCAGCGCATTCGTATCCGGGCCCACTACTTCATAAGGTATCCATTCGTAATTGAAATTGAGATAATAATAGACCGGTACCTCTTCCACCTCCTCCAACTCCAGCGACAGATCAAAGTGAAAATACACTACCGTGTCAGAGATCAACTCCTCCTCCAGGTCAGACAAGGATAGGGAATGAATGTCAGTGACCGGGGGCACCGCATCCGTCGCGCGAATGGCCGTATAATTGGGTTCCGACACCTCAATGGTATAAGTCCCCTCCGGCTGCGGCAAACAACCCATAGAAACATATACGTCAAACGGATATTCGTCTTGTTTGACCGGCAGGAGTTCACAAAGCAATTCTTCGTCCTGGAATATGCGTACCTGCGCTGTCCGCAAATAGTCGGCATACTCATTCGACAGCGGGTCTTTCGTAGTCGACACCCAAGCCTGAAAAGGCGCTTCCGGCGAAAATTGACAATTGACAACCAACTGCTTTTCTACCCCAATATCCAGATCAACCGGCTCCTCACAGCCAGTCAATATAACGGCCAGAAGTACAATGGCCCCCCACTTGATGTGATTGTTTTTTGACACGATTTTTTTTTTGCGGTCTACGGTTTATGGCGTGCCATGAAGGCGCAGCGACAGCGGAGTCCTTCATGGTCAAAACTCCACTTTATAACTAAAATAAGGTAAAACCTGAAATAATGTTGCCCGAAGGTAGCGTTTTTTGCTAAAATCTTCATGGTCGCGGCCAATGCGGTAGTAAACCGGGTTTTTGCGGTTGTAGATGTTGTATACGCCCAAGTTGATCCGTTGGGAGTGGTTGATCTGGTATTCCAGGTCGATGTCGAGGCGGTGATAATCGGGCATGCGGATGCTGTTTTTCTCGTTGTAGACCGTTGCGGGGATGGGGAGGAAGGGGTCGACAGCAAATTCGTATTCGCCAATGGGGAGGGTAATGGCTATGCCGGTACCGTAGACCCAATTGGCGGCCACTCTGAAATGATCGTTGATCTGGAAGTGGCCGTTCAGTTTAATGTTGTGGCGCCGGTCGTAGCGGAAGGGATAGGGTTTGCCCAAATTGATCTCTGCAAAGTGCCGGGTAGATCCCGACCAGGTATAGGTCAGCCAACCGCTGAAGCGGCCCAGTTGCTGGCGCAGAAAAATTTCCAGTCCGTAGCTTTTGCCGGAGCCATTGGTTATTTTGCTTTCCCAGTTGCGGGCATCGAGTTGGCTGAGGTTGCTCCCCTCCTGGTAGGCGATCAGGTGGTTCATTTTTTTGAAATAAAGGTCGAATGCCAGTTCTGATCCCGGCCACCATTTGGCTTCCAGCCCGGCTACTGTTTGCCAACTCATTTGGGGCCTCACCCGGCTGGTAGCAGGTACCCAAAGGTCGTTGGGGAGGCCAATGCCCGAAGTGGTGAGCAAATGTAAAAACTGATACATGGTGGTAAAGGCCCCTTTGATGCGCCATTTTTCCCCACCCTGAAACCAGAGCTGCCCCCGTGGTTCGGCCCTCCACCGGGTATGCCCCCCCGACTGAAAGGCCGTTGCCCGGATGCCCAAATTGGCTTTCCATTTGCCGGAAGGCGTCCATTGGTCTTCTACATAGACTGTGTACTCTCGTGCAGACATTGTTGGAAGGTCCAGGGTGTCCGCATCCGTGTTGGAAAAGCCCGGAAAAAACGACTCCTCTTCCGAACGCAGCACCCCTGGCTGAAACCCATGATCGACCCCCTCCGCTCCAAATCGCCAATAATGATCCGGGCCGGCTACATAATCGAAATCCGCCTTCACACCGCCCAGTCTTCTATCTGCGAATGATACCGCAAATAAGATACATTGCGGTTGGTATCGGGCTGGCCACCCACATCGGTCAGGATGATGAGTTCTTCGCCAAGATTGTCGGACCGGAACCGGTAACGGCTATACGTAAATGTAGTGTTGAGAAACAGCTTGGCGCTAAACAGGTGGTTCCACCGCAAGGCACTCACCGTATTGCCCCAACTGAGAGACTGCTCCAGCCGGTCTTCAAAGCGAACGGGTGGGATGCCCTGCAAATCTTCAAAAGCAGACTGGCTTTCGTCGTAATATTGGTCGCGGCCGGTGTAGAGGCTCCAGTACAGTTGGTCTTTTGCGGAAAGCGAATAATTCACCTTGGCATTGAGGTCGTAAAACCGGTAGTCGCTGAACCCTTCCTCATTGCGGTCGGCCTTCAGGTTGCGGGTAATGGGGCGGATGGCCATCCCTATCAACGACTGCCGGGCGGAGAGGAACACTGCTCCTTTGTTTTTGACCAGGGGGCCCTCCAAAGACCCCTTTACGGAAGTGAGCCCCAGTCCTGCCCTCGTCTTCCACTCCTTGGTGTTGCCCTCTTTGGTGCGCACATCCAATATCGATGACAGGCGGCCGCCATACCGCACGGGAACGTATCCTTTGTACAGTTGGCTTTGGCGAACTGCATCGACATCGTAAATCGAAAATACCCCTGCCAGATGCGATACATTATAGATAGGTACACCGTCCAGCAGGTAGAGGTTTTGGTCGGTGCCGCCGCCCCGCACGTGGATGCCACCGAGGCCGTCGGCTCCCGTCTGTACGCCCGGCATCATCTGGGTGGCCCGCAGCAGGTCGGGTTCGCCGCCGAGTGCTGGCATGTTTCGGATCATTTGTTGGGTGAGATGTCCGATGGCGAAGGTGCGCAAGTTGGAACTGTCTTCATCGATGACGAGAATCTCCTGGATAAACAAGTCGGGTTGGAGTTCGAGGTCGAGCCGATGGTTGCCATCGAGATCGATTTGCCGGGTAACCGGTTTGAACCCAAGATAGGAAAACCGAACTTGCACCATTCCCTCGGGAAGGGTCAGGCTGTAAAAACCATAGGCGTTGGTCACCGCCCCCTTGTTAGAGCCCAGGGCCTGGATATGGCACCCGATCAGCCGCTCGCCGTTGGTTGCATCTCTGATGTAGCCGCTGATGGTAAACCGGCGCCCCTCTCCCGACTTGAACACCACCACCTGGTCGCCGATGACTTTGTAGGCCAGCCCGGTGTTGTGTAGCAAATAGTCGAGGATCTGCTGCACCCGTTCCTGCTTGAATTTGGCGGTGACCCTGACGTCTTCCGGTATCAGCTTATCGCTAAATGCAATACTGATGGCCGCTTTGCTGCTGAGCTTGTTGAGGGCTTTGTCGAGGGGCAGGCTGCGGGCACTGAAGTCGATCTCCTGCTGGAGGTCTACCTGTGCAGAAGCTGCCAGTATGCAGAAAACTTGTAGGAAAATGCAATGGAGAATGCGCATATCTTCCACAAGATAGGGGTTTTTGGGGTGGATGGGAAGGGGGATTAAACTCAATTAGGGTTTATGTGCATTGGCGGCTCCTTTGTCGTAGCCCTCCCTGCCAAACGGACAGGTTCGCAACTGCGATACGCTCACCGCAACAACGTCACCTCTCCCCGTACCACTTGCTCTCCGTCGCCACGGCATCCAAAAATACGTATCTGCGCTACATAAAGGTACACCTCCGGCGGCAGTGGCTCGCCGTTGTGAAGGCCATCCCACGGTAGCACATTGTCGTGTATCAACTCGCCCCAGCGGTTATAGATGCGGAAGTCGAGTAGTTCTATTTCTGTGACAGACAGTGGGGCGAAGGTGTCGTTGATGCCGTCGCCATCGGGGGTGAAGGCATTGGGGAAGGTGACGATGCAAGGTGGACAAAGCTCTTGGTCTATCCGCACCCACAGCGAGTCGGAGGAAGAACAACCATTGGCATCGGTCAAGGTGATTGCGTAGTGAGTAGTTGCCGCTGGAGTAACCCTAATCTCATCGCTGACCTGCCCGGTTGACCATTGATACGACGTTCCATTTTCCGCAGAAAGAATGATGGTATCGCCCGGACAATGATCCAGGTCTGCCCCCAAATTCACTTCCGGAAGGGGATGAACCGTTACGGCTACATCTTGTTGAGCTGTACAGCCGTACATATCTTCAACAGTGACGACCAATTGCTCATCCTCAAAAAGTGTAACCTCCAGTACGGAAGACGTATTGCCTGTACTCCATTGATAGGATATGCCACCACTGGCTTCCAACCAGACCATGTCGCCGGTACAGATTTCGGTAGTGCCATCTATGGCTATTAGTACCTCACTCACCACTACCGTAGCCGTATCTGTTGCCGAACAGCCATTGACGTCTGTTACCGTAACAGTGTAGCTGGTCGTTTGCGCAGGCGTGGTAGTGATCATAGCTGTTGTGTCACCACTACTCCAGCTATAAGTCACTCCCCCGGCAGCGGTCAGGCTGACCGATTCTCCCACACATATAGTAGATGGGGTTGCGGCTACCTGTGTTGTAGGTGTATTGTTGACCTGTACCTCTATACTCTCAGTGATGCTACAGTCGGGCCCATCGTTGACCGTAACCGTATAGCTTGTAGTAGTGACAGGTGATACAATTATGGAAGCCATGGTATCGCCCGTCGACCAGATGTAGCTGTAGCCCGGATCAACGGATAGTGCTGTGCTGTCGCCGGGGCATAACACTGCTGCTCCAGCTATGCTGGTATTCAGCAGGCAGGGCTGGCTTAGCTTGTATACAAAGGCGTCCCACCCCCCTTCTGAAGTAAGAGAGTACAGACCCCAGGGGCTGACAGAGGCCGTTAGGGAAAAGAAGCCCGTGGAGTAAATATTGGCAGCATCGTCTACAAAGACGGCGTTGGGTTCATTCCATCCTTGCCCGCCTAACCGGCCCGCCCATACAAAATTTCCCGCCGCATCCAACTTGAGTAGGAAACCGTCAGTGCCACCAGCAGAACTAAGGTTAAACGTTTCGGGACCAGGATCGAAGTCAACCGTTCCACCAAATACACCGGTGATATAAACACTTCCGAGGGGATCAACCGCTATTGAATGCCCATCTTCTCCTTCATCATATCTGCCCACGTTTTTTGCCCAGACAAAATCACCGTTGGCATCTAATTTTGCGATAAAAATATCGGGCGCGTTTCCCTGTTGACAGTAAATATTCTTCCGGGCCAGGGTCAAAATCCGTGATGTCTGAAAAGTTTCCCGTCGTAAATACATTTCCCTGACCATCAACCGCAATGCCAAATCCACTTCCCCATGGGTTTGAATTTCCAACTACTTCAGAATCAAATGATTTAGCCCAAATTAAGCTACCTTCTGTATCCAATTTAGAAATAAAGATATCCCATGTATCGTCAGACACCATTTCGAATACTGCTGGACCAGGGTCAAAGTCCACTGTATCGCGAAACCTCCCTGTAGTATATATATTACCGTCATCATCCATGTCAATCGAAAACCCTTGATCAAAACTAACACCCCCTATCTGCCCCACCCATACCAGTTGTCCTGCAGGGTTCATCTTGCAGATAAAAACATCGTCGGCTCCGCTGGGTGTTGTAAGGTTGTGAATACCCGGGCCGGGGTCAAAATCTACCGTTCCATTGAACTCGCCAGTGAGGTAGATGTTTCCGTCAGCGTCTGTATCTGACGCCCATACCACTTCAGAATTCTCACCGCCAAGTTGTACAGCCCAAAGAAAATTTCCCAATTCATCTAATTTTAAAACAAAGATATCATTTTCTCCTTTGGAGGATAAGGTGAATTCCGAAGGTCCGGGATCAAAATCTACCGTATCTTTAAAGTATCCAGTTACATAGACATTTCCGTTCTCATCTGCCGATATGGCATATCCCGATTCACCGGTTACGCTTCCTACTGACCTGGCCCATAAGAAGTCGCCATTGCTGTCTAACTTGGATACATAAATATCAACTACTCCTACTACTGTTAAGGGAAAAACGTCGGGACCGGGATCAAAATCGGTGGTTGTGCTAAATCCTCCGGTTGAATATACATTGCCCGTATTGTCTATATCAATTGCTTGCCCAATGTTATTGGTATTACCCCCAAACTGCACCATCCACTCAAAAACCGGTTCTTGCGCCAGCATGGCTATCCAGCCTAACAATAATACTCCAATAGTAGTAAAAACTTTCATGGGCCACTCTTTTACGTCATTAATGAAAGCAAAGCGATGCCGGTGACATCGCTTTGCTTTTTTAGGTATTTATTTTATTGGTACCGGGTTGATCCTTGAGAACCTTTGTGTAAACGCCTTCGCCCACCCCAGCCCTAAAGAGGAGTCAGCCCGCTGTTTACACAAATTATTGAGAACCATCCCAGACCCTCATTGCTTCAAAAATTTGCCGGAGAGCGTCGTGTCTTCTACTTTGATGGTGTAGAGGTACAATCCGTCTGTCCAATCCCGGATGTTGTTTATCTTGATGGTATTTATTCCTTTTGAAAGGGAGCGTTCTTTCAGGATTATCCGGCGGCCTTGTGCGTCAAATATTTGTAAGGTGATCCGGGTATCTGCTGCCATTATGAGTGAAACTGCACCTCATTTTCGGCGGGATTGGGATAACAGTCGAGCCGTTGAATCCAGCGGTTTTTCCAAACCGGGATTGGACTGTCGTCCGGTTCCCGAAACCTGCCGGAATGAATTCCAGTTTGAGTTGATGCACGCTGTCGCCAGCACTGTAGGCCCGGTTGAGCAGTATCTCGTCGTCCAATCGGATGATGTTCGACAGCGCCGTAATGTCTTCCAGCACTTTAAATCGCATGACGTACAGCGATGCGCTGTCTGCCAGGGTGGTATCCACTACCGTATGGTTGAGGTCGGAAGCATCGTTGTACAGCCAGACAATTGCGGATGTTTCCGCTACTCTGTTCGGTCAGGCCAAATGGTCGGATTCGGCGGCTTTGTAAATATCTCCCGCCGATTTGTCGATGTACTCCAGCGAATCGGGATTCAAAATAAATACCGGCCTGATACCCCATGATATCGGCAAACCCTTCCACCTGAAATACCACATCGATGGTGTCGTTTTTACTGGCAGACTGATCCCTCAACAATAATTTCACATCAGGCTCCAAGAACCCCTCCAATTGGTCTTCTGTACAAGAACAGTTAACATCACCGATCTGTATGGCCAGAAAATCGGCATCCCTGCTTTGGCCGGGCACTGAAATGGTGCGCGTTGGATTATAAGCCGGGCGGGCCCAGGCAGGTGGATTGTTGAACTCGGATCCGTCGTGAAAATCCCAGGGGAGTTGGGCGTACTTACCCAATATTGAACCGCGAACCGCTCGTAAATCAAGATTCGTAATGCTACTGGTTTCGTTGGGAGGTTGCGGGGAATGGGCATCTGCGGCAATCCGTTTGATAGGGGAAAGTGCCGTATTCTCCAATACGTGCATGGAGATAAATATGAGGTCTAATGTGGTTACACCACACATCGTAAGGTCGTCTTTGACAGGGGTGATCAGATAGTCGGCATCCGTATCGCACAACTCCTGCCGGTAATTTCCCAAAACATCCGTCATTGCATCGTAATCGCCGATGATCTCCGTGGTGTTATTATCTCCGTCGAGGTCACAGGGATCTTCTGCAAAAGTGCCATCGCCATTGGCATCGGCCCTTATCTCTACGTCTTCGTCGGGCATTGGAAAACCGCCCTCACAATAATACCTTATGTTCCCAGAGACCTCGTAGTTGTATTCAATGCAAAGGGTGGGAGCCTCCGCTTCTACCTCGCCATTGAACTGTGCATCCCAATTATACGCCGCCCGCATCCCTGTTCCGGAAATGGGTTCAAAAATAAACGATAGTACATCGTCTGGTTCGATTTGTTTATCGGCCATGGTCCCCATCATTTCTTGTACCATTGCAGACAGATCCGGGGTGCGTTCATTAAAACCATGTGCGCCTCCATCCCAATGGGGAATGTCCCACGAAACTACTTCGCCAACTGTAGTTTGAGATGAGCCACTTGTTCTATCCGAAATAGTCCAATAAGGCGGATCGCCATCCCCCGGATCGGTCGATACAAATGAAGCGGGATTATTGCCGTTTATAAATCTTTCCCCATGAATTTTTACACTAACAGGCGAATTTCCATCATGTGTGGCTTTAAACTGGATGTATGCTTTGGTGATGGTGGCGTGTGGAGGGATGGTAATATCGGAAAACTGCAGGCCGACGTATTTGTCATGTAGGTCGAGGTCGTCGTCATCGGTTTCCACCAGGCCGTTACTTTCTTCTTCTTCGGCGTCTCTGTCGGAGGCGGCTATGATGTAACAGCCACCATGATGATAGCTAATGCAAAGCTGAGGGGCATAAGTAGCCGAGGAATTGTACGAATGAGCCGTTCGTTCGCCGTCCTGGCCGGTACTCCCGTTTCCTGCGTCTGGTTCGAGGATAAAAGACAGAACATCTGTCGATGCTATTCCGTCTTCGCCGGAGGTAAACAACATAGAAGTGAGCAACTCGCTGATATCGGGGCTTTCCTGTTCACAATCCGATTCATCGGCTATGTCCCATTCGTCCAATCTCCATTCCACACCTTCCGAAAAAGTGGAGGAGCCTATTCTGTCTGACAAGTCATTGGCCGATTGGTCATCAAAGGCATCGGGAGAAAGCGACGACTCGCCATAGATGTTCACCATCGCATCGTTGTTATTTCCAACCGACTCTGTGGTAAATTTCAGGTAGGCGCCTGTAATCATAGCTCCTGCCGGGATGGTGATTCCCGAAAACTGCAACCCGATGTGGTGATCGTGTAAATCCAGAGCAGTTCCATTAAGCGTTACCGTCCCGCTGGAATTTTCTACGCCGTCGTCACCGGAAGCCCCAATGGAAGTACAGTCGAAGGAGTATTCCGTTTCAGCTTCTGTTTCCGGCGAAGTGATGCCTTCGTCATGTGGATTGAAATCACGCCAAATGGCAAAATCATCCCACAATACATGCAGGGTTGGATTGGGAATGCCCGATACAGTTGCTGCGTTGAAAGCATCTACCACGGCCCCACTTGTATACAATTTATGCGGGTTAAAATGCTTGATGCCGTCTGGGCTGGCTTCATCTGGATGGTGGGTAAAATCCGTGACGTTGAGTGCCGTTTTGTCATTAATTTTTATCACTACTTTGCCGGAGGAAGCATCTCCCTCTATGTAGTAAACATCCAAAGTGAGCCACTGATTAAGATTAAAATCTGATTGCGTATTGCTTACAGCACCAATGGTTAGGTCAGATACATGATACCAAATGGGTTCTTTCCATTCTGCACAGTCGTCTTCTTCTTCGCGAGGCTCTCCTTTCAGTGTTAATCTAAAAACGGACTCCCCGGCATTTTTATGCAAATTGAGACTGATGCGAAAACTCAGTCCGGGATAAGGCTGAAAATCTCCTTCGAGATTGAAAAATTCCACCAAAGTCATCCAATCGTACTCTTCTTCATATTCATCGCCGGAGGTAGCCAGCATCCATTCAAAATCTTTTGGAATATACAATCGGGACCGAAAGTGCATATTGGTTAGTCCATCAGTGCTCAACTGGCTGGCATCGAAATAGACGTTGCCTTGTACCCTTCCCTTTCCAGATGAGTTGGGGTATCCCGAATGCTCCTTTATCTCAAATTTCATAACCTGATTCGAGCCATCATCCGGATCAGTTGTTAAGGTAGCAGACATGTGGTCACAATTGTTATTGGATTCCAGTTCCGTTTGGATTTTATACTCTCCCAAATTATCGGTATAAGCGGGAATGTCTTCTTCCCAATCGCTTTTTGTGGTAAGCGAATTATCCTCTCCCGTTACATCAAAGGAAGCAGTGCTAGTAGTGATACATTCTTCTATATCTGTTTGGGGTTCAAACCCCGACTGAAATAATAGGGTTTGCGCAGTAAATATACCAGGAATCCCAAAGAAAAGCAAGATAAGGAGGTGTTTACATATTACAGGGGGGGGTAATGTGATTTGATCGTCCGACTATTCGGAAGCGTAAAAAAATCAAAGCGGTTGGTTCGGAGGTGAAAAACCTTTTTGAGGAAAATCATAATGATACGGTTTAAGGGACGGTGCGGACATAGGTCGACACCCCTGCCCGTCAGCAGATTTGTGAGACACATGGCGCACCTGTCGGTGAAAGAATGTTTAGTAGTTCATGGAAAGATTGCACAGAATTGTGCCACTGATCAGTGAAGAAGATCGAGACAGACGAATGGGCCTGGCTCTGAAGACAGAACGGTGGTATTATTGTTTTATTGCAATTATTTTAAACAAATCGAATGAGTGTGTGACAAACCTGTCTGGCCGCCAGGCGAGAATCGCTGCGGGCTTTACCACAAAGACACGAAGACACAAAGATTCACAGAGAAAATCTTTGTGCAGACGTCGTTCGTCGCGGCCCGCCTGCCGACCGGCAGGTTTGCAACCGCGATGCTCCGCTAACCCGCCTGCCGACCGGCAGGTATGTCACGCACCCAAATCGAATTGATATGAGTAACGATGCAAGCTGGTCATTTCCGGGCCATCGGTCCGGTATCTAAAAATTAACAGGGCGGGCATCGAAGTCACAGACTTCGACGGGCGGGTTCGTTAAGAGCCCCCTCAATCACAAGCCCCGCCCAAAAACCGGAAAGCGCCGTCAGCAGATGGTTCCACCTCCATGCTAAAGGCCGTGGCGAGGGTTTCGAGTACCGTTTGCCGGGTGGCATTTTTAAAGGCGGGTGCGGTGAAGGGGCATTCGTGGAGTGCTTTATTGTCGATGTGGATGCGGATGTCGAAGTGTTTTTCGAGTATGCGACGTACTTCCGACAGGGGCGTTTGGTGAAAGGTTAGGATGCCGGTGCGCCAGGCCTGGGCGTTTTGCTGATTGTCTTTCGAGGTGGTAGCCTGGCTGTTGGAGCGGTTGTATATCAGACGGTCACCCGGTTCGAGGAGGTAGGAGGTATCATCATTTTTTACCTCCACTTTCACCTTACCCGATGCCACGACTACCTCTTCGGTGTTTTTACCGGGATAGGCAAATACGTTGAAGGAGGTGCCGACCACTTCGATGTCAAGTGCCGGAGTGGTGATGGTAAAAGGGCGTTGGGTGTCGTCGGCCACGTCGAAAAAGGCTTCGCCGTGGAGTTGGACGGTGCGCTGGTCGTCCGCAAAGGTGGTGGGATAATCCAGGGTAGACGACTGGTTGAGCCACACGGAGGAGCCATCCTGCAGGTCGACGGATTGCTGTTGGCCCAATTGGGTTGTGAGCTGCATCAGGTCATTGCTCTGTCCCGTTTCCTGCAAAAGGTAGAAGGCACCCAGCAGGAGGCCCACTGCCACAGCGGCTCGGAGAAGGATGGACCGCAGGGTGACAACTTTGGCATTAGTAGCTGGCCTGGGCACCGTAGCCGGTACCGATTCACGCCGGGCTTTTTGGAAACGGTGCAGGGCCGTCTCCACTTCCGGTTGTTGTCCCTTCGCGTTGGCAGCATTCCATATTTGTTCCACTTCGCGGGCGATGGCGGGGTTGCCGGGGACAGCGTTGAGCCATTGCTTCAACTGCAGTAGCTCGTCGTCGCTGATCTGGCCCGTCAGCCGCTTGTGGATCATGGAGATGTGATCGAATTTTTCCATTTTTTTGCTTTCTCAGTTTTAGAGGCTGCCTGATTTCCATTGATGGGTAGCGAGTGGTAAGTTATTTTCGCTTTTGATCCATAACAAAAAATTATAGGCGGCTTCAATCTAGGAGACACCTTTTTGGCGAAAGCCCCCTACAAGGGCCTACACATTTTAAACCTATTACACATATTATGTTCAATTTTTGGGCTTTTCGCCTAATTTGCGACAAAATGCGGGTCTGAATGACTACCGATCCACTGCTTTGCGCAACAGCCGCAGGGCCTTACTGATCTGATTTTCAACCGTTTTGACGGAAATTTCCAATTCGGTGGCGATTTGCTGGTAACTCATTTCCTCAAAGCGGCTGAGGTTGAAGACGATGCGGCATCGTTCGGGCAATGCGTCGATGGCCCCCATGAGCTTTTTTTCCAGTTCGGAGGTTTCCATTTTGGAGAGGGCGTCGGTTTGGGTATCGGGCCATTCGGGCAGGTTGGGGTCTTCGTCGAAAGCCATTTTGCGGTCGCGGATGTAGTTGAGGCACCGGTTGACGACGGAGCGCCGAAGGTAGGCTTTCAGGGCCGTGTTGATCTGCCGGTCGGCCCTTTTGCGCCAAAGCTCCAGGAATACATCCTGGGTCAGGTCTTCGGCCAGGTGAACGTCTTTGACGATGCGGAGGGCGGCGGCCCGGCACATGCCGTAGTATTTCCTAAAAATGAGGTCGATGGCCTGATCGCTGTCGGTGCGCAGCATCTGGGTCAGTTGCTCATCGGTGATGGAAGTGCGTTCGGTCATGGCCTTCTAAAACTTTAAACGGCCACAGGCGCTTTGATATGCGGGAGGGGGTGATAGTCGCTTAGTTGGAAGTCGTCGTATTGAAAATCAAAGATGGATGTCACCTCCGGGTTGAGGGTCATGGTGGGCAGCTTGCCGGGGCTGCGCCTCAATTGCTCTCGGGCCTGGTCCAGGTGGTTGAGGTAGAGGTGGGTGTCGCCAAAGGTGTGTACGAAGTCGCCGGGTTGTAGTCCACATACCTGGGCCACCATCAGGGTGAGTAAGGCGTAAGAGGCGATGTTGAAAGGTACGCCCAGAAAGACATCGGCAGAGCGCTGATACAACTGGCAGGACAACTTCCCTTCGGCCACGTAAAACTGAAACAGGCAATGGCAGGGGCTGAGGGCCATCCGGGGCAGATCGGCCACATTCCAGGCGCTGACGATGATGCGGCGGGAGTCGGGCTGGTTTTTTATCAGGTCGATGGCCTGGCTGATCTGGTCGAGGGTAGTACCGTCGGTGCGTTCCCAACTGCGCCACTGTTTTCCGTATACAGGGCCGAGGTCGCCGTTTTCGTCGGCCCATTCATTCCAGATTCGCACGCCATTTTTTTGCAAATATTGTATATTTGTATCGCCTTTCAAAAACCACAACAACTCGTAGATGATGGATTTGAGGTGGAGCTTTTTGGTGGTCAGCAAGGGGAAGCCGGCTGAAAGGTCGAATCGCAACTGATGGCCAAATACACTCAATGTGCCCGTGCCGGTGCGGTCGGTTTTGCGGGTGCCGTGGTCGAGGAGGTGTTGTAGCAGGTCGAGGTAGGAACGCATAAAAATATTTATTTTTGGAGAATATGCAAAACTACTAACTATTCTCGTTTGTTTGGGGTGTATGATGAAATTTCTATCGTGGTTGTAAATTTCAATTAGCGTTCCCGCCCGATAGCTATCGGGAGAACTTTAATCCAAATCAAGGCCCAGAGAGCCTGCCCCGCGAATAGCGGGGGCCGACATATAGGTAAAAGCAGTGATAATACATACCAGAAAAAGGGCCAGAGGCCCGACATGTGATTGGTCGAAAGCCTTTCGGTCTATACAAGTCCATACTTTGGAACCCCATCAAATTTTAACAAAAAACAACAGGGGATATTTCTTTTCAGCTTTCTGAAGCAAGGGACTTCTTCTATAGTGCTACAACCCAAGATTTGTGAATTTTTTATCCCCTTACGGTGATTTTATTGAAACCTTGCCTACCGGCAGGCAGGTCTACCTGTCGGTAGACAGGCACATAAACACAATAGGACACATAACTATTTGTCCTTCGGACAAATAAAACCTGCTTGGCCGATAGACAGATCTGAAATACATTTAATTTTCTACCTGTCGGCAGACAGGCAATTTTCAAAAATCTAGCCTTGGGATACTATATTTTTACAAATCTGAAAATCGATTATAAATTGCAAAATCATCAGTCTCAAAAAATGAAAAATAGCTTTTTTACAACTACCGGTTGGCATTTCAGCTTTTTTGCGCTCTTATTGGTGTTGCCATTTTACGAAAGTGAAGTACAGGACCAGCCCTGGGAGTTCAAAAAAGACAAGGACGGCATCAAAATATATACCCGCCAGTCGGCCGCTTCTAATATCAAGGAACTCAAATTTACGGCCGTCATCAACAGTGATATGAACAGCACCGTAGCCCTGCTGATCGACGTGGAGAATTACTCCCGGTGGGTGTACAAATGTGCCGAATCCGTCACCTTAAAAGAGATCTCCAACCTGGAATCTTATTGTTATTACAACGTGGATTTCCCCTGGCCCATGTCCGACCGCGATATGATCGTTTTTTCGGAGGTAAAGCAAGACCCCAACACCAAGATCGTCACGTCGAGTTCAAAAGGGGAGGGAAAATACATTCCCGAAAAAGATGGCCTGGTGCGCATCTACGACCATTTCAACCAATGGATTTTCAAACCTTTATCCAACGACAAGATCGAGGTGACCTACTTCCTCAAGTCGGACCCCGCCGGAAACATTCCCGCCTGGGCCGTCAATCTGGCCATCGATCAGGGGCCTGTGCGCTCGATGAAGCGGTTTATTGAAATGCTCAAAGACCCCAAATATAAACATGCACAGGTGAAAGGGATCGTAGACTTTCGCGATTAGCCACTCCCCCTACTGCACCGATTAGCCCCGCGCTTATGTACAAAAGCCTCTACGACGCCGTCATCGACCTGGAACGAAACGGCCACCTCGTCCGCATCAAACGCGAAACCGACCCCTACCTCGAAATGGCCGAAATACATCGCCGCGTATTCGATGCCGGCGGCCCCGCCCTTTTTTTTGAAAAGGTAAAAGGCAGCCCATTCCCTGCCGTTTCCAACCTGTATGGCACCTTTGAACGAACGGATTTTCTGTTTCGGAAAACCTTGCCCCGGGTCCGCCAGATCATGGAACTCAAAGCCGACCCCGGCCGCCTCCTCAAAGCACCTCTGAGCTATTGGCGGGCTCCCTTCACGGCCCTTTCGGCCCTGCCCCGAAAGTCGTTTTTCAAAGCACCGGTCACCCATCGCCAAACCACCATCAACCAGTTGCCGCAGATCGTATCGTGGCCCGACGACGGAGGTGCCTTCATCACCCTGCCACAGGTGATGACCCTTCCACCTCCCGTTGCCGGAAAAAAGGACAACCTGATGCAATCCAACATCGGTATGTACCGCATTCAGCTTTCCGGCAACGAGTACACCCCCAATAAAGAAGTGGGCCTGCACTATCAGATCCATCGCGGCATCGGGGTACATCATGCGCAGTACAACCGATCGGACGAGCCGTTTCGGGCAGCCATCTACGTCGGTGGCCCTCCTTCGCATACCTTCGCGGCCATCATGCCCATGCCGGAGGGATTGTCGGAAATGACTTTTGCCGGCATGCTCGGCGGTCGGCGGTTTCGCTACAAGCAGGTGGATGGGTATTACCTGTCGGCCGATGCGGACTTTTGTATTGTTGGGAAGATCGTCAAAAACCGGAAAAAGCCAGAGGGCCCCTTTGGCGACCACCTTGGTTATTATAGTTTACAACACGACTTTCCCGTAATGGAAGTGGAGCGGGTCTACCATCGCAAAAACGCCATCTGGCACTTTACCGTCGTGGGTCGGCCGCCGCAGGAGGATTCCAGTTTTGGCTACCTGATCCACAAACTGGTGGGGCCGGTCACCGCACAGGAATTTCCGGGCCTCCACCAGATCAACGCCGTCGATGCGGCCGGCGTGCATCCATTGTTATTAGCCATTGGTAGTGAACGTTATATGCCCTTTCGGGAAAAAAAACCAGAAGAAATAATCACCATTGCGAACCGGATCTTAGGTAGTGGGCAGACTTCGTTGGCCAAGTATCTGTTTATCGCCGCCATTGAGGACAACCCAGAGCTGAATACCCACGACCTGTATCCCTTTTTCCACCACTTGCTGGAACGGATAGACTGGCAACGCGACCTCCACTTCCAAACCAACACCACCATCGACACCCTCGATTATTCCGGCACCGGATGGAATGCGGGCTCCAAAGTCATCGTCGCCTGCTGCGGCGAAAAGCGACGAGAACTGCGTAAGGAGCTACCTGCCGGCTTCAGTTTGCCGAAAGGCTATCGTCAACCCAGCTTTGCCACCCCCGGTATACTGGTGGTGGGTGGCCTGCCTTTCACCTCTCAGGATGCGGCGACAAGTGAACTAGCCAGCCTGACAGCAGCCTGGCAACCCCTCGACTGGACGGGTATCCCCCTGATAATAGTGGTCGACGACGCCCCCTTCACCACCGCCAACGTCAATAATTTTGTATGGGTGACCTTCACCCGCTCCAACCCCTCACACGATATTTACGGGATCGACTCGTTCATCGTTCACAAACACTGGGGATGCAAGGGCCCCCTGATCATCGACGCCCGCACCAAGCCCCATCATGCCCCCCCACTAATCCCCGACAAAGAGGTAGCGGCTCGGGTCGATGCTTTGTTTGCTGGAAATGGGGAGCTGAGGGAAATTGGTTGATTAAACAGGATCACCCCATTAGCATATCAGCAAATTTCAACTGCCGTAGGCAGTCAACAAATCAGCACCATGAAAGCCTGCCCCGGACTTGATACGGGGGACTACGCTATCGCTTCGCCTTCACGGCAAGCATCAGCACCATGAAGGACTACGCTATCGCTTCGCCTTCACGGCAAGCATCAGCAAATCAGTATATCAAAAAATGACACTTCCAAAACCACTGGAAAATACGCTGCGAAAAATCCTGCAAAAGGAATACCCTGCATTCCAGGAGGCTTTACTGAGCCCTCTAACAACGAGTTTACATATCAACCGTTCCAAAGCCCCTCCGCCCGGTCATCTCCCCCTTGCCGACAAAACACCCTGGTATGCAGACGGCCATTACCTCTCCGAACGACCGGCCTTTGGGCTCGACCCTCTCTTCCATGCCGGGGCCTATTATGTACAGGAAGCCTCGTCGATGTTTTTGGCGGAAGCCGTCCGACAATTACCATTGGAAAAGGAAGGATCTGGTGGCCTGAAAGTGTTGGACCTCTGCGCTGCCCCCGGTGGCAAAAGCACTTTGCTGGCTTCGATATTGGCCGATAACAGCCTGATCCTTTGCAATGAAGTGATCGCTTCGAGGTACAAAGTCCTCCGGCAGAACATCGACAAATGGGGGCGCACCAATACCTGGACGGCCCAGCATGCCCCGGAGGCCCTGCAGTCGCTGCAAGGATGGTTCGATCTGGTGGTAGTCGACGCGCCTTGTTCGGGCGAAGGGATGCTGCGCAAAACGTCGGAGGTCTTGTCGCAGTGGTCAGAAAAAGTGGTGAAGGGCTGTGCGCTTCGTCAACGAACTATTTTGGCAGAAGCCTGCAACCTGTTGCGGCCCGGCGGCCACCTGATCTATTCGACCTGTACTTTCAACCCCGAAGAAAACATCGACAATGCCGTTTGGATCGCAGAACAAGGGTTCGACCCCATCCGCCTGAATACCTTGCCGGAATGGCAGATCGTTGAAGTTGCTCAACAACACACTTACGGATACGCCTTTTTTCCACACCGGGTACAGGGAGAGGGATTTTTTCTGGCTGCTTTTCGCAAAAAAGAAACCAGGATGTCAGCTCCACATCCGAAAAAACGGAAAAAGCCCAGGCATAGCAACTGGCGTACCGCTACCTCCCAACAATACACACTCGCAGCCCCTTTTCTGGCACAACCGGAAGCATTCGACTTTTTGCAAAACGATAGAGGACAGATAAAGGTCGTGAGAAAAGAACACCAGGCAGCGGCTGCGCTGATAGAATCGTCGCTGCGACAAAAAGCCGTGGGCTTGTTGTTGGGAGAGGTCAAGGGAAAACAATTGGTGCCCAGCCACCCCTTGGCCCTGAGTACGGCCATCGCCCCCGACCTTCCTGCCCTGGAGGTCCCGAAAGAGGCGGCGCGCTCCTTTTTCCGAAAGGAGCCTTTTGATTTGCCCAACGCAGGTATGGAACATCAAACCGGATGGGCATTGATACGCCACCGCGGCCTGAATCTGGGCTGGATCAAACGGTTGCCCAACCGGTTTAATAACTACTTGCCGCAGGCATGGCGGATTCGTTTTTGATACCTGGTTGGAAATGAAAAACTATGAGTGTGTGACAAATCTACCTGGCGGTAGACAGGCCTGTCCCGTCCCGATAGAGATCGGGAGAATCGCTGCGGCCTTTACCACAAAGACACAAGGACACAAAGATTCACAGAGAAAATCTCGGCGCAAACGTCGTTCGTCGCGGCCCGCCTGCCGGCCGGCAGGTTTGCAACCGCGATGCTCCGCTAACCCGCCTGTCGGCCGGCAGGTATGTCACGCACTCAAAAACTATTGTTGAAATATTGGAAATGATAAACGATGCGAATCAGGGGTTAAATTCTCTTTTGAACGGTCAGAGGTCAGACTGCCCTTAAGCGCAATTGATGCGAGTGGTATGGCCTGATTTAGTAAATTCGGTATTTCCTACTTGTCGCTACCAGGTATCCCGTGAATAACATATATTTGCCGCCATAAAAAACACAGCAGCGGCATGCAACTCATCGACAACCAATACCAACTCCATCGCGGCATTGATCCCCTCGAATTGTGCCATCGTTATGGTGCTCCCCTGTATGTATACGACAGCGACATCATCGAACGGCAATACAGCCGGATGAAGAACGCCTTTGACGTACCCGACCTGCGCATCAACTATGCCTGCAAGGCCCTGACCAATCTCAACATCCTCAAGTTGTTGCACGGCCTGGGGGCCGGACTCGACACTGTGTCGATCCAGGAAGTGTGGTTGGGTCTCAAAGCCGGTTTCGAACCCCAGTCGATCATGTACACCCCCAATTGCGTATCGATCCGGGAAATAAAAATGGCCATTGAGGCCGGGGTGCGCATCAACATCGACAACATCGACATACTGGAGGAGTTTGGCCACCTGCACCCCGATATTCCCATTTGCATACGGATCAACCCACACATCATGGCGGGGGGTAGTTATAAAATTTCGACCGGACACATCGACTCCAAATTCGGTATCTCGATCCACCAGATGCCCCTGGTTCACCGCATCGTGGAAGCCACCGGTCTGAAAGTGGAGGGGCTACATATGCACACCGGCTCCGACATCCTCGATGCGGAGGTCTTCGTGCAGGGAGCGGAGATATTGTTCAATCAGGCCATGCCATTTCCCGACCTTCGATTCATCGATTTTGGCAGTGGCTTTAAAGTGCCCTACAAACCCAACGACGTTGCGACCGACATCGAAGCGCTGGGAAAAAGGTTGTCGATCCGCTTCCGGGCGTTTTGCGAAAGCTATGGCCGCGACCTGGCGCTGGTATTTGAACCTGGTAAGTTTCTGGTGAGTGAGGCGGGCTATTTTTTTGCAACGGTAAATGTGGTCAAACAAACCATTTCGACGATATTCGCCGGGGTGGATTCGGGGCTGAACCATCTGATACGCCCCATGTTTTACGATGCCTATCACCGCATCACCAATGTGAGCAAGCCCCTGGCCAAGCCACGCATCTATACGGTGGTGGGTTACATCTGCGAAACCGACACCTTCGGCATCAACCGAAAGATCAACGAAATCCAGGCCGGCGACATCCTCTGCTTTCATAATGCCGGTGCCTACTGCTCGGCTATGGCATCCAATTACAATTCGCGGTTCCGGCCTGCAGAAGTATTGTTGTACGAGGGGGAAGCCCACCTTATCCGCCACAGGGATACGATGGAGGACCTGGTGAGCAAGCAGGTGGTGGTGGTTTGAGGGGGATATTATTCCTTCAAAATCGGTACATTATCCCCCTCACAATATATCTTTGCGGCTCAATCAATGACAAAACAACCCATCATGCAGCCAAAGTCTCTTTTTGCCCTTTTATTAATTTTGTGTCTGGGATGCCAATCCACCTCCCCGTTTATCGCCTCCATCAAAGACGGAAAGGTAGTGACCCGCAACGACAAACAGGTCTCCATCAAAGGGTACGACGATCCCGAAGCCACCATCTTCTTCCTGGTTCGTCATGCAGAAAAGGAAGATGAATCTAATGATCCCCCGCTGTCAACAGAAGGTGTGGCCCGTGCCGAGCGGCTGGCCGAGATCATGAAAGGCGTAAAGCTGAGCGCCGCCACCAGCACCAATTATAAGCGAACTACCGAAACAGCCAACCCCACTGTTTACGACCAAAAACCAAAAATTTCTGTTTACAATCCCGACGATATGACCGACCATTTTGAAGACATCCTCAAAAACCACAAAGGAGGAAAGGTACTGGTCGTCGGTCATTCTAACAACATACCCGCCCTGTTGAACCTTTTCACGGGCAAGACAGTATATACTAACATACCCGGAGATGAATACAGCCGGTTCTATATCGCCACTGTCAAAAGCATGGGCGATGCCAGCATAAAGGAATTCGCTTATTAAGATCATACCACTTTTTATACATGGCTCTAAAATCAACTACCGACCTCCATCAACCCAGCACCACAACTAATACCCACATGGCCTCCGATACCCGTTACAACCCCACCGAGATCGAAAAAAAATGGTACCAGCACTGGCTCGACAAAGGTTATTTCCGGTCCGTGCCCGATGACCGGGAACCCTACACCATCGCCATTCCTCCGCCCAATGTAACAGGAGTCTTACATATGGGCCATATGCTCAACAATACCATCCAGGATGTGCTCATCCGAAAGGCGCGCCTCGAAGGCAAAAACGCCTGCTGGGTACCCGGTACCGACCACGCCTCCATTGCCACCGAAGCTAAGGTGGTGCGCCTGCTGCGCGAAAAGGGCATTCGCAAATCGGACATCTCCCGTGAGGAATTTCTAAAGCACGCCTTCGAATGGAAAGATAAATACGGCGGCATCATCCTGGATCAACTCAAACGACTGGGCGCCTCCTGCGACTGGACGCGCACCCGCTTCACGATGGAAGAGAGCCTGTCGAAGGCCGTCATCCGCGTTTTTGTCGACCTTTTCCGAAAGGGGAAAATATACCGCGGCAAACGGATGATCAACTGGGACCCCGAAGCCCTCACCGCCCTGTCGAACGAAGAAGTCATCTACAAAGAAGAAAATTCACAACTCTACTACGTCCGCTATCAGGTGGAAGGCAGCACCGACCAATGGGTGACCATCGCCACCACCCGCCCCGAAACCATCCTGGGCGATACGGCCGTGGCCATCCACCCCGACGACGAACGTTATACCCACCTTCACGGAAAACGAGTGATCATCCCGATGGTGAACCGGCCTGTCCCCGTCATTCAGGACAAATACGTCGACATGGAGTTTGGTACCGGCTGTCTCAAAGTGACGCCCGCCCACGACATGAACGACTACGACATCGGCCAACGTCACCAGCTCGACATCATCGACGTGTTCAACGACGACGGTACGATGAGTGAGGCGGCTCAATTTTATGTAGGAGAAGACCGGTTTAAAGTTCGTAAGCTCATTGTTAAAGAACTCAAAGAAAAGGACCACATTGTCAATATCGAAAACTACCGCAACAAGCTGGGCCGCTCCGAACGCACCGACGCCGTGGTAGAGCCCCGCCTGATGTTGCAGTGGTTTTTGGACATGAAAGACTTCGCCGCCACCGCCCTCAAGGCCGTCGAGTCGGGAGAGGTGACTTTCTACCCCACCCACATGTGGAACATGTACTACAACTGGCTCAACGAAGACAATATCCGCGACTGGTGCATCTCCCGCCAACTTTGGTGGGGGCAGCGCATCCCGGCCTATTACTATGGCGACGAAATTTTTGTAGCCGAAACCGCCGAAGAAGCCCTGGCCGAGGCGCGCATCAAAACGCAAAACCCCAATCTGACCCTCGACGATCTTCAACAAGACGAAGACGTGGTAGACACCTGGTTTTCTTCCTGGCTCTGGCCCATCTCCGTTTTCGACGGCTTCGACCGGCAGGACGAACTCCGTTACTACTACCCCACCAATACCCTGGTGACGGGCTGGGACATTATGTTCTTCTGGGTGGCCCGGATGATCATGGTGGGTTATGAGTATGCAGAACCATTGTTGGGAAAAGAATTTGTCGACAAAAAAGGTCGGCATCCTTTCGACCAGGTTTATTTCACCGGGATGGTGCGCGACAATAAGCGCCGAAAGATGACCAAGTCGCTGGGCAACAGCCCCGATGCCCTGACCCTCCTCGACAGCTATGGCGCCGACGGCGTCCGCTTTGGGATGCTATCATCGGGGGCAGCCGGCAACGACATCATCTTCGATGCCCCCTTCGATCCCAAAACCGGAGAGGTGGAAAATACCAGTAAGCTCTGCGCCCAGGGTCTCAATTTTTGCAATAAAATATGGCATGCCCTTCAAATGCTCAAGGGGCTGGAAATCGCCGACCAACCCGTCAGCAAAGATGCCGAAGTGATCAACCAACTGGCCATCAAATGGTTTGAACAGAAACTCCACCAAACCATCGGTCAACTGGACAATAGCTTTGCCAGTTTCCGCCTGTCGGAAGCACTGATGACTTTGTACAATTTCATCTGGGGCGACTTCTGCTCCTGGTACATCGAAATGATCAAGCCCGCCTATGGCGATCCCATCGACCGGGCCACTTACGACCGCTCCATTGCCTTTTTTGAAACATTAATGACCCTCCTCCACCCCTTTATGCCATTTGTCACCGAACAGATCTGGCACGACCTGACCGAACGCCCCGATGGAGAAGATTGCACCATCAGCACCTACCCCACGGCCAGTGCCTTTGATGCCTCCAATCTGGGCCAGGTGGGCACTGCTATGGAGGTTGTCAGCAAGGTCCGGGACATCCGCAACCAAAACGGATTGAGCAAAAGGGAGCCGCTGCCCCTCTACGTTGAAGAAAATGAGGGTGCCCGTAATCTGTATCAAATAGTCGGCTTGCGCGAAATGGTCATCAAGATGGCTTACCTCTCCGACCTGGTTTTCACCAAAAAAGAGATCGACAACGGCGTTTCCTTCCTGGCTGGCACCGAAAAGTATTTTGTAGCAATTGAGAAAACCATCGACGTCGACGCCGAACGGGAACGGCTGACCAAGGAGTTGGATCACCAAAAGAAGTTTGTTGCCTCTGTTGAAAAGAAGCTGAGCAATGAACGATTCGTCAACAATGCTCCTGCAGCCGTTGTCGACAAGGAACGGAAAAAACTCGCCGACGGGCAGGCTAAGATTAAGGTGCTGGAGGAGGCGCTGGGAAATTTGAGTTAGGCCCCCTTTGGTGGTTTCGGCTACGCTCAACCACCAAAGGGGACACACAACACACACGGAATACAGTTGAAAATCAGCGAATAATTCAATTCCCCAATATCAACGGCAATCCCTTATCGCCACCACCCACGATGACCACTTTGGAGTTGGAGGAGTTGGCCAGTTCGAGGGTCGCCTCGATGCCTTTATCCTGGAGGATCTTATCGGTGAGGCTGGCGTTGAGTATCTTGTTGGCTTCGGCTTTGGCCTGTGCTTCGATGATCTTCCGTTCGGCCTCTTTGCGTTCGCGGTCGAGTTTGAATTCGTATTGGAAGGCGAGTTGTTCTTCCTGTAGTTTTTGCTCGATGGCTGCTTTCAATTTATCGGGTAGGGCCACTTCACGTATGAGGACGGCGTCGAGTACCAGGTTTTTCTTTCCTACATTCTGGTAAGTGCGTTGGAATATTTCTTCCTGGATGGCTTCCCGTTTGGTGGAGTACAGTTCTTCTGGCAGGTATTTACCGATCACCTCCCGGGTGGCGGATCGTATTTCGGGTTTGATGATGCGCTCCAGGTAGTTGGGCCCGATATCGTCGTGAACGTAGCCCACCTTGTCGGCCTGTGGTTGGTAACGGTAGGACAATTCAACGTCGATCGTCAAACCGTTTTTGGACAATACCGACATCTTCTCAAAGGCTTCCTGGATACGGACGTCGTAAACGATCATATCGTTCCAGGGGGCGATGACGTGGAATCCCTGGTTGTATATCTTATCTTTTTGTAGGCCTCCGCCAAATCGTTTGAAAAGGATGCCTTTTTGCCCCGGCTCTATGGTTACAAACAGGCTGTTAGACAATACGGTGATAAAAATTAAGGCTATGACGGCAAAAATCGCCATAATCATAAGTCTGCTTTGATTCATAATATATTTAGTTTTGTTTTTGCGATGATGCATTCAAAAGTTTGGTGGTGTGATCCAACACCAGCGCCAAACTTTCGTTAAGTAAAGCTAAAAGTAATAATTTTGTTCTGGAATACTGCTTACAATTCGACAAATTAATTTTCCACATCGCCATGCGCTGCTTTTTTTGGGTTCTTTTTTTGCTGGGGGCGGGTTTGGCACAGGCCCAGACCGATGGCGGCCCTACCCTGCTGGCTCCTGCCGATACCTTTCACCAGGGCCGGTTTTGGACTACGGCAGCTTGTGGCGCGGCCGTCTATACCGGCGTTATGATCGGCCTCAACGAGGCTTGGTACGCCGATCATCCCCGCAGCGGTTTCCATTTTTTTAACGACTGGGGCGAATGGCAGGACATCGACAAAATCGGCCATAGCTATACCACTTACTTTGAGACGGCCTGGTCGTTTCAGGGTGCGCGGTGGACGGGGCTTCCCCGCCGCAAAGCTCTTTGGTTGGGCGCCGGGCTGGGTATGTTGTATCAGACTTCCGTCGAAATGCTTGATGGTTTTTCCCAGAAATGGGGATTCTCCGTCTACGATATGGCCTTCAACACCCTCGGCGCCGGCCTGTTCGTCGGCCAGGAACTGCTGTGGGAAGACCAGCGCATCCTTCTAAAGTTCTCCAGCTGCCCAAAACAATACGACGACCTCCATATCACGAATGCCGACGGTGCTTCCACCTCCCTCCAACAGCGCGTAGACGAACTTTACGGCACCTCTCTCCCCGAACGTCTCCTCAAAGACTACAATGGCCAAACCCTCTGGGCTTCTTTCAATCTGCGGGCTTTCGCCAAAAACCATGAAAACAATATCCTACCAAAATGGTTGAACCTCGCTGTAGGCTACGGCGGCGAAAATATGTACGGTGGGTTTGAAAACAAGTGGACCGACGAAGCAGGTAACACCTTTGAATTGCCTCAATCGCTTGTACCGCGTTACCGCCAATTTTTTCTCTCTCCCGACATCGACCTGACGAGGATCCCCACCAAAAGCCCTCTACTGAAAACCCTTCTCTTTCTGGCCAATGCCCTTAAAGTGCCCGCCCCTGCGCTCGAGATCAATACACGCGGTAAACTTAAATGGTGGTGGGTGCGGTAGAGCTGCTCAGATCAGGCATCGCAGGCCGCGCATCGCGACGCTCCCATTGGTTGACAACCGGTCCCATTGGCAGGCGGCGCATAGCGACGCTCCCATTGGTAAACAACGCATATCACCGGTCCCATTGGTTGACAGCACATATCACCGATCCCATTGGCAGGCGGCGCATCGCGACGCTCCCATTGGTAGGCCCGCAGGGCCGTTATAAAAATCCAATTTAATTATATATCTTTGGCAAAGCATATCATGTTGACATGAGAAAACGAATACCCGCCATCATCTGTTTGTTCTGGACCCTCACCGCAGTATCACAAACGCCTCCCTTGCCATTTTGTGGAAACGATTTATTACCCCTTTCGGAAAACCGGCCTATCAGCCATTCTGAGCATTTCGCCACCGAGCGCGATTTTCCCATTTACGAGATACCGGTTGTAGTCCACGTTGTTTGGAAAGACAGTATGGAAAACATCTCCGATCAACGGATCATTGACCAGATCGATCAATTGAACCAAGACTTCCGCCGCCTCAATGACGATGCCGACATGGTTCGCCCGGAGTTTGCACCGGTGGTAGCCGATGCCGGTATTGAATTTCGGCTCCAACAGATCAACCGGATCCGTACTGATAGTTTGTTTGCGCTGATGTTTGACCTTCATACGCTTCAATACCAGTTTCCCGACCACCTCAAAGACAGCCAACAGGGCGGCGCCGACGCCTGGGACACCCGCGAATGGCTCAACATTTGGATCACCAATATCCAGCACGACCTCGTGTTTGGTTATGCCTATCCTCCTGCCACCTCCGCTTTTTGGCCTGGGGGAAGCGATCCACCACCCGCCCGTTACGACGGCATCGTGTTGCACTACAAAGCCGTAGGGGCACCACCACCGCTGATCGTTTATAGCGAAACCTCAACATTACAATTACAAGGCCGCACCCTTACTCACGAGGTAGGGCATTACCTGGGCCTGCAACACCTTTGGGGAAACCTCAGCCTGACCCCTGGCGATTGCACTTCCGACGACGGCCTTCAAGATACCCCCTTCACCACAGGTCCTACCGCTTATGCCTGCCCCTTCGACCGGAACACCTGCACCGAACCCTATGGCGAAGACCTCCCCGATATGATCGAAAACTTTATGGATTTCAGCAATCAAAGCTGCCAGAACAGTTTTACCCAACAACAAGTAGCCCTCATGCGCCAGGTATTGGAAACCGACCGTCGACTGCTGCGCGTTAAAAAAAGAGTGGTACCCCGGGGAAAGCGCGTACTTATATACCCCAACCCCAGTACCGATTTCATCAATATGATACTCCAGGATGACGATGTGGCCGATTACCGGATCCGTCTATTCACTCTCCAGGGCAGCCCTGTCGAACTTCCGATTGAAGCGTTTACCAATCCGTTCCGGTCTTATCAGTTGGATTGCCGGGAGCTACCTGGCGGGACTTACTTCCTAGTGTTTGACGGAGGGCCGCGCCGTTTTGCGGAAAAAATTCTGATCGGGGAATAGCTAAATTAAGACCGCCGTCGGCGCAATTTCCGAAACTTTTTGGGGCCATACCAAAGCCATACTCCGGTTGTCAGTAAAGTGATCAGGCCGATGCCCAAAAAATGCATGGACACCAATTTGAACAGGTCGCTGATGATGGATCCATCGTGCAGGGCTTCTATCCAGTCGGAGTGACGACGGGCGATTGACAGTACCTTTCCGGAGCGTGCATCCACCTGCACCTCCCACTGACTTTTTTCAAACAACACTTTTACAACTCCTTTAGATGGACGTGCATCCATTCGGTCGATGGGATTGCCTTTTTGGTTGGGGTGGCGTTGATAAAGGGCAGCAGCGGCAGCCGTGGCTATTTCGGACATGGGTTTCCAGTCGGCCAGATTTTTGGAAGAGCCCCTTTGGGTCGGAGGTTGCAATACGGCCACCTCTTTTTTTAGCGCAAGCAAGATACCGGTGAGGGCACTGATGAGGAGCAATACGGCCAATGTCAGGCCGAGGGTACGGTGCCATTTGCGCAAATTGCGTAATCTAACAATGTATTTCCGAAATCGGCTTTGCGCAGACATTGGGTTCGTTATGAGTAAAGGGTTTACAAAAAAGGGCAGAATCAGACAGCGGGCAGAATCGTTCCGCTGGCTTGACCAAAGCCGATTCGGACACCACCGGCCTGTCCCCAGCCGTGCAAACTCACCGTGTCGCCATCGAGGATGAATTTGCGTTCGGTGCCGTCGGGCATGGGCACGGGTTTGGTGCCTCTCCACGAAATTTCGAGCATGGAGCCGTAGGAGTCGGGGGTGGGGCCGCTGATGGTTCCCGAAGCACATACGTCCCCAACATTGACATTACAACCGTTGACGGTGTGGTGGGCCAGTTGTTGACACATATTCCAGTACATGTATTTGAAGTTGGAACGGCTCACCGTTTGGGTAGCCCCCCCGCTGGTCGATATCCTGGCTTCGAGATGGATATTGTAGTTTTTCATCCCTTCGTATTGTAAATAGGGCAAGACGGCGGGTTCCTGCACGGGGCCCTTTACCCGAAAGGGTTCTAAAGCCTCCAGCGGAATGATCCAGGGAGAGATGGTCGATGCAAAATTCTTACCCAGAAATGGGCCCAGCGGTATGTATTCCCATTTTTGTATGTCGCGGGCCGACCAGTCGTTGAACAACATCAATCCGAAGATGTGCTCTTCTGCCTCCGCTATCGAGATGGTCTGCCCCAGGGAGGTAGGCTTGCCGATTACAAATCCCATTTCCAGTTCAAAATCGAGGAGGCGGCAGGGGCCGTAAACGGGCGGTCCGTCGGCAGGTTTTTGCTGTCCTTTTGGCCGGTGGATGGGCGTACCCGATACGACTATGGAAGAGGCCCGCCCGTGATAGCCCACCGGCAGATGGCGCCAATTGGGCAATAGGGCATTATCGGGATCGCGGAACATGGTGCCCACATTGGTCGCATGCTCTATGCTGGAGTAGAAATCCGTATAATCGCCAACCTTGACCGGCAACAATAGTTCTACATCGCTTACCGGATGCAGGAAGTGGGGGGCCATTTCGCGGCTGTTCCATTTGGAGACAGCTTCATCCAACAGGTTGGACAGGCGCTCACGAACGGCTCCGGTGGTTTTTTTGCCCAGTGCCATAAAGTCGTTGAGGTATTGGTTTTCGAGTGTACCTTTCGGCAAATCGAGGTCAGCAAAAAAGCCCAGCTCTTTGACGCGGTACAGGTCGATCACCCGATCACCGATGGCCGAACAGACGCGGGGGTTCTGCCCAAGCTTTTGATAAATACCAAAGGGCAGGTTTTGAATGGGGAATTCGGTGTCAGCCGGTATTTCCAGCCAGGTATTCAATTTTGGATCGTTTGCTTTTATCATCTTTTCTTTTTAAAAGATGCAAAGGTAAGCAACGTTTGGCTAAATTGGTATTGCTGTATTTTAAAAACCGGGGTTTTCTTGTAAATCACACCCTTTCTGGAGGAGGCTGGGTAGGTAATTGTCAGAAAGACACTCATTTACTTAAGACCAATGATCTTATGAGTTTGTAAACTCAGGCGCCAGTGAGGGTTTTCCAGGCAGTACTGCATGGTGAGAGCCATGTTGCGTTTCAGGTCAGGGCCGTCCATGGGTTGTAAAAAGAAATGTTGGAAGTCGAGGTGTTCGTAGCGGGGAGGTGCCGCCCCCTGTTGGGGAAATACGAGTTTGAGCTCGTCGCCTTTGGTGAGTACCAGTTCTGTGTTGGCTTTGGGGCTTACGCAAATCCAGTCGAGGCCGATGGGGGGAGCAATGGTGCCGTTGGTCTCCACCGCTACCTGAAAGCCCTGCTGATGGAAGGCCTCGATGAGTGGGGTGTCGAGTTGTAACAATGGTTCTCCGCCGGTGCAAACGACGTAGGGCTGACCACAGTTTTCTTGCTTGGGCCACAGCGATCTTACTTTCGTGGCAAGGTCGATGGCTGAATATTTCCCGCCGTTTTCGCCATCCATCCCCCAGAAGTCGGTGTCGCAAAACTGGCAGATGGCTTTGGGGCGGTCTTTTTCCAGGCCCGTCCACAAGTTACAACCGGTAAAGCGGCAAAACACAGCGGGCCGCCCCGTTTGGGCTCCCTCTCCCTGGAGGGTGTAGTAGAGTTCTTTTATCTTGTAGGTTGAATTTTTGATTTGAATTTTTGATTTTGCTTGCCATGAAGGCAGAGCGACAGCCGCGTCCTTCATGGGAGGTTGAATTTTGATCAAAAGTTTCACCCCCTGCTACTTCCCAAAAACAAGAACGTAGTAGGAAAACAGCATTTCGCGCTTGACGCAAACACATTGTTGAACCGAGACCCCCCGATTGACGAAAAAGCGTTGATATTCTTCCAGGCTATGTTGGTGCGGATGCAGGACATCTCCCGGCACATGACCAAAGAGCCATTTGAAAAACCGCCAGTTGTGTGCATCTACCGATACCACCAGTTGTCCTCCCGGCCGGGTGTAGCCCACTAACCTGTCGACGCATAGGCCCAAATCCGCCACGTGATTGATGGCATTGAGGCAAAAAACGGTGTCGTACTGTTTTTGTTGGTCGAATTGCTCAAAGGGCTGCGAAAAAAACCGGACGTGTGGGTATTGTTTTTTACGAAAGTGAGGCAATTCCCCTTCATAACGGTCGAGCAATGGATCGACGGCGTCGACCTCCTGCCGGTTCAACACCATGTAGAGGCCCGCCGGCCCGCAACCTACGTCGAGTACGGAGGTTCCCGGCTGGAGCTCCACGGCTGTTTGCTGCAAGAGGTTGAGCCAGTAGTTTCTTTTCCAGTCGAGGTATTCGACGGTTGGTTTTCCCGAAAGGTATCGTTTCCACCAACGGATCTCGGCGGCCTGTGCGATTTTCCAACGGGTATTCATCCGGGCAAATGTATTGGTTTTTCGCCAGAATTGCCACCTTCTAAAATTTTTGCACGCTCTTTGCGATTCCACCAACGGTTTGACTATTTTTGTGAAAGGCAGCTATTATCAAATTGGAAGTGCTTTCCAAAATGCTGACTGTCTTATTTTTCAAACACATAGGCACATAGGACACATAGAAGTACAAAAATCTGATTCTCAAATTTTTAAGCCTAACGGATGAATGTCGGGTGCAGCTGAAATAACAACCCAGCTCGCTATCGGTAACACTCTTCACAAATCAAAAAAATGATCCTGGCCAAAGGCAGTCGCGTACGATTCATCTTTACCGGAGAGGAAGGCACCGTCACCGAACTACTCGACGACGGTATGCTCAACGTGCGCCTCGACGATGGGGAGGTCATCCCCGCATTTGCCGAAGACGTGGTGCGGATCGAAGACAACCGCCCCCTCCGCAAACCACCCGTAAAAGCGAAAAGCGTCCAGGGCAAAAAAGACAAATCACCTCCCCCTCCAAAAAGGATCGACCCCACCCGCCAATACGCCATCCTCAAAAGCAAGGGCATCCAACTGGCCTTCGCTACCCAAAAAAGACCAGACGGATCTACCGCCCACTTCGACGTCTACCTCATCAACGACACCCGCTACGATGTCATCTACAATTTCTCCCTCGAGACGGAAGGCCACACCCCCCCTCAACGCCACGGCAAACTGGAGCGGCTCAGCGCCCAGCAAATCGATCAGTTGCCCTTCGATCAGCTCAATGAATCGCCCCAGATCAGCATCGACTGCTGGCAACTAACCACCGAAGGCACCGGCCCGAAGCTCTCCAGGTCAATCCGCCTCAAGCCCCAGCAGTTTTTCAAAAAAAACACCACCGCCCCCATCCTCGATATCCCGGTATACCTCTACATCGTATTCGACAAACTCGAACCCGACACCAAACCACCACCTACCGAAGACCTCCAGGCATACACCAAACGAAAGACTCCTCCCCCCACTTCCCAGTCCAACAAGGGCTATTCCCGCCTCCAAAAATACGACACCAGAGCCTTTGTCGATTTCAACAACGAGCTCGACCTCCACGTCGAAAACCTGACCGATTCGACCAGCGGCATGTCCAACGCCGACATTCTCCACCTCCAAATGCGCCATTTCACCGATTATATGCATCGGGCCATCCGCCTGGGGGTGCCCAAGGTGTTCATTATACACGGCGTGGGCAAGGGCCGCCTCCGTTCGGAGATCAGTCGCTGGCTCAATGACAATCCCTACGTCATCGCTCACAAAAATGAATACCACCACCGATTCGGATATGGGGCTACCGAAGTGGATCTTTAAGGGATTTTCCCCTTTCGGAAAAACACATTATAAAAATAAAAATATTTATTTTACCAGCCTTTCTTTGGAAATCACATTAGTTTTCATAATAATGTTTCTTTTTTCCGTTTTGGAACCAACTAAATGGAAGCCACCCAAATGATGGGGAAATTCCTTTGGCAAAGGGTTTGCTATGTATTGGGAAATAAAATCCCGCGAACATGATAACCTATGAGATGGTCAAACGGGCGATGATCAACCCGCCGAAGGAAGTATTAGTCGATTTGTACAACGAATTGGGAGGTTACATTACCGAACACAAAAACTGCATCAACGACGAAAATCCGTTCCGATACCTGGGCAAGAAGAATAGTTTTTGCATAAGCGCCACCAGCATCCAAACCAACTATATTGCTTTTGTACTGGGGAAACACGTCAGATCCGCTTTTCCGGAAGAGGTCATCCGCAAGTTTTTTAATATTTCCACCGATTTTAAAGTGCAGTTTGGCAATATCAGTGGCAAACAGATCGACGGTTGTATCTGCCTGATCCATATGCAGGATGCGCCTTACGATCTTCAGTTGGTTTATGATAAGATTTATGCCTGAGCACTTTTTAAGAGTCAAGTCCAAGGTTTCAAGATCAAAATCATTCCCGCAGGCCAAATTGAGCACCAATTGAAAATTGTGATTACCACATGACCATCCAAAAGCCAATCCCCCCACCTTTTGAGCTTTATTCTTCTGTCTTTAACTCATCGCATTCCCGCCAATTTCCCTACCTTTGCCAGATCGTTTTTTAGCAATTTGATCTTTTGACCATTGGCATATTTGAAGACAGGCTGGCTGCTGCTTCTCACCTGGGGCATCCCACTTTTTTGTATCGGACAAGTCGATACTGTGGTGCTGAGTCTGGTGGAGATCACTGCTCCTCCCCTACGCGATTACAGTGCCGGTAGTACGACTTTGCAATGGGATACAGAAGGCCAATCGTCTGCTTCCACTTCTGTGGCCGATCTGCTTCACAGCGAAGGCAATATTTTCATCAAACGGTACGGCGGACAAAACCTGGCCACCTCTTCTATACGCGGCGGCAGTGCCGGACATACCCATGTGCTGTGGAACGGGCTCCCCCTGCAAAATCCGATGTTGGGACTACTCGATCTGTCGCTGTTGCCTGTTGAAGGGGTAGAATCGGTTCGTTTGCAGAAGGGCGGGCAGTCGGCGCTATGGGGCAGCGGAGCCATTGGCGGCGTAGTTGGCCTCGACCATAAAGTTGATTTTAAACGCCGCTTTTCTGCCAGCCTTCAAACGTTGGTGGGCAGCTTTGGGGCGTTGCGGCAATCCGTCCATTTTGGAGGGGGAACGCACCGTTGGCAGAGTACGACGAAGGTGCTGCATCATCAGTCCGTCAATGATTTCCCATATACCGTAGGCCCAACGGTACCGAAACGCCGACTGTCAAATGCGAAGGCTTCCCAGCAAAATGTACTACAAGACCTATACTTCCAGCCCAATACCAAAAACAGATTGGCCTTTCACTTTTGGCAACAATATTCCAAAAGGCATATCCCCCCTACTACCACCCAAACTAAAAGCGAAGCCCGCCAAACCGACCGCGCCACCCGCCTGATGACCCACTGGAAACACACAGGCCGCCGATGGACTTTCCACGTAAAAGCAGGCCTCTTCCACGAACACCTCAACTACATCGACGAAGCCATCAGCCTGGAAGCCCCTAGCCAATTCACCACAGCGATGGCCGATGCCAGCATAGCCTGGTACTGGCAACAAAAGCACCGGTTCTTTTTTGGGGTAACCCAGACATATACCCGCGCACGGTCGAACGGCTATGGTCAACCACCCACTGAAACCAAAACCGCCGTTTTGGGCGGCTACCTATACCAATCCTCCAACTGGCTGGCCCAAGCCCTGCTCCGCCAGGAATGGGCCGATGGCGTGGCGCTTCCGCTGGTGCCCATACTGGGTTTGGAATATCGGCTGTGGCCCGGCCTTTTGACGAAAGCCTCCGTGAGCCGCAACTACCGCCTTCCCACCCTGAACGACCGTTACTGGGCACCTGGCGGAAACATCTTGTTGGAACCGGAAAGCGGCTGGAGCGAGGAGGCGACCCTTGAAGCTAAATATCAAAGAAAAGTCCTGGAGTTGAAAGGCTCCCTCACCGGCTTCAACCGAACCATCCGCAACTGGATACTGTGGAGTCGCGCTGCCGGACAAACGTTTTGGTCGGCCAATAACATCGCCAGGGTGTGGAGCCGGGGCGTGGAGATACGGCTATCAGCTGACTTACATAAAAATGATATAACAATAAATCTACAAACCGGCTACGACTACATCCGCTCCACTAACCAGGTGGCGCTGGACCATCCCCGCATCGAAAAGGGGACGCAGTTGATCTATACCCCCCGGCATCAGACTTTCGCCAAATTTAGCGCAAGCTGGCGGCAATATTCCTTGTCTTACAGCCACCAATATACCGGTGATTCAGAAGGGATCAATGAGTCTTTACCTGCTTATGACACGGGGCAGCTACAACTTCTTTACGACATGCGATGGCCCAAATACAAGGTCGCCGTATTTTTCAATGTGAACAACCTTTGGGATGTCGATTATTATGTTGTGGAACGCCGACCTATGCCGGGTATTCACCTTATGGGAGGAGTGCGCGTTGGTTTTTTTGAATAGTGTGGATCAGGGGTGGAGGTCAGAAGTCAGAGGTCAGACTTCCCTCTATCGTAGCAGACGTGATTGAGAGGTGGTTTTTTGGTAATACATTTTTAATAAAGCTCAAAAAACCAGCCTGCCTACCTCCGGTAGCCTGCCTGACAGCCCGTCCCGATTCATATCGGGAGCAGTCAGGGAAATCCGGCTGGCAGGTAACTTCCCTTTTTTGATAGCGGAAAGTTATTTTTCGAGCGAGCCTTAATGCTGCAATCAGATATTTAGATAGCGTGCCTGCGGCCCGCTCTTTTAAGCCAAATCACATCAAAAATAGTACAACCATGCAACGTTTTTTCGTAATTCTATGCTGTTTAACAACCTGTTTACTAAACGGGCAGACGACGGCCGATTTTGAGAATTTTTCTATGAGTAGCGAGTCCTTCCTCAATGGCGAGGATGGAAGTGGTGGGTTCACCAGTGGGAATATTTGGTTGCCCAACTTGTATGAAGACGTGTGGGGCTCCTGGTCGGGCTGGGCCATTTCCAGCACCACAGATGAGGCGACGCCTGGTTTTATGAATCAGTACAGCGCCATGGGAGGAGGAGGCGCCGAGTCGACTGCGCAATATGCAGTGGCCTACGTGCTGGAGGCGAATAAAATGGCGCTGCTGAACGAGGCACAGGGCAAAACCGTCGATGGCCTTTTCGTCACCAACAATGCTTATGCCTACTGGAGTATGAAGGATGGCGATGCTTTCGCAAAAAAGTTTGGCGGTGCCACCGGCAATGATCCCGACTATTTTAAACTGACCATCCGGAAGATCCTCAACGGGGTGGCCTCCACCGACAGCGTCGATTTTTATCTGGCCGATTACCGGTTTGCAGATAATGCTCAGGACTATATTGTGGACGACTGGACCTGGGTTGACCTCCACTCGTTGGGCGATGCCGATAGTTTGGTTTTCACCCTGTCGTCGTCGGATGTCGGGCAGTTCGGGATGAATACGCCGGCTTATTTTTGTGTGGATCAGGTGGTTACCACCGATGGGTTGAGTGATGCAGAGGCGGAATCTGAAGATGTATTGTTAGAAGTTTATCCGAATCCGGCCGATGATTTCATCGTTGTCAAGGGGGTGGTTGGCTTGCCCGTAGTTTGCCGTATTTATGATGGGCTGGGGCGGCTGGTGCTGCGCCGGTCGGTAACTGAAGGAGGGCAAATCGGTCTTAGCCACCTGGCCAGCGGACAGTATGTAATTGAGTTGTTGGGTGAAGGCGAAATGACTTTGATCCCATTCATAAAAATGTGATGGCGTTCCTAGCTATCGGGAGGACTTGTAGATACCGAACAGTATGTTTACAGGGCGGCTTCGCTAATTGCGGGGTAGGGTAGCCCCTGCACGCCTCTCCTGTCTGAACTGGGATTTATGGGATGAGTGGGATGTTTGGGATTGATCTGAAGTTCAAGTGTACGATCCCATAAATCCCGATTATCTTAGCCATTCCTCCAGCCCTCATCCAAACTTCCGAATACCATTTAAAACCATGATATTAAAAAAGCACAGAAGTGCGCATCCAAAACACTGACATTTTGTTTACGTGCTGTCATAATAAACGACCGGATTCTCGCAAAATGCTGGGCACCTCTGCGGGTAGGCCATTTGCCCCGTACGATAGGTTAACCACCCCGTGTTTGGGATGGGTGTAAATGTTTAAGTTAGCGGGTCCCTACCCCCAATTCGTATTGGGGCAGGCAGGTGACCCGCTAACTAAGGCGATTATTCTTTAACAAATTTAAGGCTTTTGACGCGGTCATCCATCCGAACAGAAAGGATGTAGATGCCCGGATCGAGGTTGGACACATCGACCGGAAACCGGTGGTTGCCGGGTGCCAGGTGGCCTTTTCGTTGTTGGATAATCTTTTGTCCCAACACGTTGCTTACGTCGAAGTCGACATTACCCGTTTCCAGCAGGTTGAACTGCAAGGTAGCGATTTGGCTGGCAGGGTTGGGGAAAAAGCGGAGTTCGTCCAAAGCCAGTTCTTCTACCGCAATGGGGAGGTTTTCGCCTACGAGCTGAAACCAGAAATTTCCCGGAAGGTCGGAAGTATAACGGGTAATGACGCGGATGAGGTACTCGGTATCGGTGTCGGGCAAACCGGTGAGCGTATCGATGAAATAGGTGTTGCCAGAAGTGCCATCGAAATAGAAACAATCCTCCATAATAGAAGGGTCGGTAGCGAGGGAATCGCAGTCGTCCCACAAGTCGAAGTAAAACTCCGCATCGAGTACGGGATCGGTAATATTGAACCGCACTTCAATTTCGGTGTTGGCCAGGGTATTAAATCTATACCAGACGTCGCCGAACTCACCTCCATTAGTATTAGTGATGCAGTTGGGAAAGATAAAGGCTGAATTGTCAAAATCGGAACCAATGGTGGTCCCATCGAAGAAATAAGTAAGATCGTCGGCATCGTCAGCAGACATGATGAACACATCGGTGGGCGAGCTACAGAGGTCATTTACAGGTGGTTCGGGAGGTATGATCTCGATGAGGTTCATGGCACCGGTGCCGGTTTCACCGCTATATCCTCCCAGGCGAAGCAGGTATGTTTCGTTTTCGACAACATCGAAGATCACTTTGGAAGTAAAGTTCATACACCCCCCACCGTCGTCGTTGCAGGCATGCAGGTCGCCATCAGTAACCGGACAAGTGGCTCCAGCAACGTAAATAGCCATGCGAGAGTCGAAATCGACCATGTCGCAGGTTGACCATTCAACCGATCCGGTGAAAGGCGATGTAAAGGAATACCAAACATCGGCCATGACGGAGTTGTCGCCAAATCCGAAACAAGGGTTGTTGGGGTGTTCGGGGCCGTCGGTGATGGCGCCGACATTATCGACGGGCTGGTCGGTACCCAGCATAACGACCTGCGCATTATCGCAGAAGTCGTTGGCCGGTCCCATGGGTACAAATTCACCGAGGTTGAAAGAGCCTTCGCCAGACTCTCCAGGTTCTCCGTCGCCATATCCACCTACTCGGAGCAGATAAGATGAGCCCATAGTGACGTCGAAGAGAATCCTCGATGTGGTGCCGCAATTGCCAAAGTCTTCATTGCAGGCTACAATATCGGCGTCGACAGGAGGACAGGCTGCACTGCCATCGTAGACATATATTTTGGTGTCGAAGTTGGCGGTGTTGCAAAAACTCCAATCCGCCATGCCTGTATAGGTGGGCGTGTAGAGGTACCAGACATCGTTGAAAGTGGTAGCAGGTGTGGTGGAGTTGCCCCCAGAAACGCAATCGTTGGCGTGGTCATTACCGTCAGTGGTTGCATCGATGGTGGTGAAGGGTTGATTGACGCCGTCCATAATGATCATAGCATTGGTGCAATCATCGTTTGCGGGTTGTGCAAAGAGTCCCAAACTGGTGAAGAGGCCTAAAAGTAAGGGTAAAGATCTTTTCATTTTGAAAAATTTTAGTGAGCAATAGCGATAAATATAGGCTAAAAACCTACAAAATTATATCAACTACAAACAATATTGCGTTATTTGTCGCAAGGTAAAGGTAGATTAATCGTTGATTCCCGAGTTTATGGGATGATTATATTGAAAAATCTTCCCAATCTCCATCATGCAATCAACTTTCGGGACACTTCCAGTGGGATGGTTCTTTCTTCGCTGACCATGTGAAGTAATTGTTTTGTTATGCCGGAAGGTTCTATTTTCAATTCTTCTTTTAGGATGTTGCTGCATTTGTAATATTGCTTGATGGCTACATCGCGGTATCCCAGTTTGTAATAGCAGAGGATCATTTTGCGGTGTACGTCTTCCAGGCAGGGGTCTTTCGCCAGCATTTTTTTGTAGGTTTCCAGAGCGACGTCGTACTCCGCCGCCTGCAAGTGGTGGGTTCCGAGCCGGTTGAGGAGGAGGAGGTAGGTTTCTTTGAGGTTGTTGCGTTCGACGTTACACCATTCTTCGTAGTGAATGTCGTTGAGGAAGTCGTCCTGGTAGTAGGAGACGGCTTGTTGGTAATTGGGGACGGCGTGTTCCAAACCCTGTTCCAATTCGATGGAGCGGCCTTTTTTCCAGGCGGCCAAAAATTGGCAGGTGTCCGTTTCGATGGTCAAATCGGGGTTGAGCGCGTATTTGTCGTGTTCGTAGTGAATGAGTTTGATGTCGGGAAATACTTTTTGCTGGTGTTTGCGGATGTGGTGCATGGCCACATTGAGCGAATTCCTGGCGGAATGAGGGCTGTTGTATCCCCAGAATTTGGAGATGAGTTTTTCGCGATGGATGGGCGATTTGTTGGCGTACAAGAGGTAGGCCAGCAAGGCATTGGCTTTTTCGCCTGGCAGCAGTTGCATGAGTTTTCCCTGGAGATAGATCATGAATTTTCCAAAAAACCGGACATTCAAATCGCATTTTTTTCCGCTGCTGTGGTGGTCCAATGACAAAGGTGTGGGATTGGGTATGGGCATTGGTTTTACAGTGGGGTTGCCGGAAAAGGGTTGTTGCCCCAGCCGGACCATTTTGGTTGCAGGTGTAGACATGGGAATGACAACATCCTTTCTGCAAAGGTATTTTTTAATGGTGGCTGCCAACTTATCCGGTGTATAGGGGCAAAGCAGGCAGTCCTGAACTCCATGTCTGAAAATCTCAATAATGTTTTCCCTGGAGGTATTGCTTTTTGCAACAAAAATAATGGGCATCTGCGGCGAATGGTTGCGGACGATGCCCACCGCATCCACCGCTTTTTGCAAGGGGCCCGACTGGAATACAATAACCAGTCCGGTCAACTCAGGAATTGTCAGAGACAAAGGTGGATCGTCGTACGATTTGAAAGAAACTGAATCGAGAAGATGGTGTTTGATGTTGGTAAGATGGTCTCGTGCATGACCGATCGTGATGATTTGATGGCAAGTCATGTTTTCTTTGGTTGTTTTGGTTAAAAGCAGGACTAAATCGCCCAAACGAACAGTAGGCTAGTGAAACTAATTGCGGAAAAAAGATAAGGAAGGCGCCTTGGGAGTTTGTTTAATTAAGTATAGTTCAAAGCTTTAAAATGTTCGGTTTTTTAAGATTAAATCCTGAATAAATATTTATTGATTCTATGGTACAACGTTCTAAACATACCATTTGAGTATAATGTTAAGAACATTTTTAATTAATTTTTTGCAATAATGTGTAAAATTATCGAAAAAGGCAAATAATTTTTGATATAGCCGCTTCCATTACGCTTAAATTTTCCATTATTCCTATCTTTAGCGGATGAACATCTTCCAATCGAACACAGACTACCCCACCAACCAACATAGCTGCATCGGATTCAGAGAAGGCAACCAATTCATTTTCAAATGCCAGCAGTGCAGTTACACCCGCATCCTGAACGTAGATACCAACGCCACAAAACTGATCGATGTAGGTGATAAAACGGCCTTGCACAGCGGTATGAGCGGCCCGGTGCGACCTGCAACCGGATCTGTTAATTTGAATTGACATTGAATACCATCAATCCACCAGCAGAAGTACAAAACTGCCACGAAGCAGTCAAATAAGTTATAAAGCAAAACGGTTTTTCTGTACTACAAGATCGATCTTTGTCGAAAATATCTGTTATGCGAAACTTGTATATTCCCACCCTTCTATTTTTTGTTTTTTCCCATCTCGTTTTAGCGCAAAGCCTGCCATTGGAAATGAAGATATCTTCCGATGGCCGCAGGCTCACCCTCGGCAGCAATCAGACTACCGGCTTCTACGACGATACCCAACTGAAAGTGGTAGAGCTGGAATTTGAACAACCCAATTTTTGGAACCTCCTCGACAACGACATCCCCGCCACGCTCACCTTCGAGGGGGTGACCTACGAAGAAGTAGGTGTTCGCTTCAAGGGGCTTACTTCCGATTTTCTGAACAACACCCAAAAAAAATCATTTAATATTTCGCTCGATTTCACCATCGACGGGCAGGACATTGAAGGTTACCAAACCACCAACTTCAATTGCGGATTTCAAGACCCCGCTCACATGCGGGAAATATTGTACAACTGGATTGGCAGGCATTACAACGCCAGTCTGAAAACCAGCTACATCCATTTGAAGATCAACGGAGATACCTGGGGTGCCTACCTCAATGTACAGCAACCCAATAAGGATTTTTTCGGCGAATGGTTTCTCAATGACAATGGCAGTCGATTTCGGGCTTTCAGCTCTATTTTCGGCGGCGGCAATCCCCCCTGCGACGGAGACATTGGAGGAGGGCCGGACGGCTGGGGCGGCGGCCCTTCTTCTCTCAATTGGCTGGGACCGGATACTTCTTTTTATAAACAATTTTACACACTCAAAGGCTCTGACCGGGACTATCCCTGGAATGATCTGGTGCAGTCGGTCGATAAACTCAACCACCTGCCCTCGGAGGAGATGTACGATTCGCTAAAACTCTATTTCGATGTAGATAAAACCCTGTGGTTTCTCGCCCATGAAATACTGTTTACCGACGACGACGGCTACATCTACAAAGGCCAGATGGATTATTACCTCTACTTCGACGATGCCACCAATGCCATGATACCCATCGAATACGACGGCAACAGCGTGATGATGCCCTACTTTTATCAGTGGAGCCCTTTTCACAGGGAAGCGGACGAGTGCCTGCCCCTGATGCACCGGCTGATGCAAGTGCCGGAGTTTCGACAGCGTTACCTGGCACATTGCCGAACCATCATCAACAACTATATGGACATCGATTTGATCCACAACCAGATCGATTTTTACGCAAGTATGATCGACGAGCTGGAAGCCAATGATCCGGTCGGAGACGCCTTGTTTAGCTACAACGAATTTTTATTCGGCGTGGAGGAATTAAAGGAGTTCTTTGTTGACCGGCGCAACTTTCTGCTGGGACATAACGAAATAGACCGGGAAGGGCTCAGCATCAGCAATGTGGAATACGCCGTGGACGAGGAGCTATTCGAGCAACCTTCAGATGAAGATGAGGTACTCGTGACCGCCACCATCTCCAATGGCAGTGCCGAACGAATCAACCTCCATTACGGCCTCGATTTTATGGGTTATTTTGAAATGGCAGAAATGTTCGACGACGGAGCACACGGCGACGGTGCTGCCAACGACGGAGTATACGGCGCCTACATTCCGGCACTGCCTGCGGGGCGGTACGTCCGCTACTACATCGAAGCCGTCAAAGCGGATGGTTTTGGAACGAGAACCTACGAGCCGGAAGGGGCCGAGCACGATGTATACCTTTATCAGGTAAAACCAGGAGAGGCGGCCGACAGCGATGTGGTCATCAACGAGTTGATGGCTTCCAACGATGCTGCCCAGGCCGACCCCGCCGGTGAATACGACGATTGGATCGAGTTGTACAACAAATCCGCCGCCCCCATTGACCTGTCTGGTTATTACCTATCCGACAAAGCCACCAACCCCACAAAATGGGCGTTTCCGGAAGGCACCGTCATCGACGGGCAATCTTACCTCATCATATGGGCCGACGAAAATGGCTCCCAACAAGGTTTGCACGCCAACTTCAAATTGTCCAAGTCTGGAGAAACGGTGCTTCTGGTCAACCCCGGTGAAGCCGTCGTAGACCAGGTCGATTTTGGGGAGCAGGAAACCGATATGGGCTATGCCCGCCAGCCCAATGGCACGGGGTCGTTTGTGATAAAAGCCCCGACTTTCAATGCCAACAACGACGGCACCTCTTCCACATCAGTGGACATAAACGAGGGAGAGGAATGGCTTCGCGTTGTTCCCAATCCAGCCAAAGAGTCTGTCCGGATAACTGTTGCGAATGATGGTTTTATTTCCGGTGATGCTGTATTGCAAGTGTTCAACGGAGTTGGGATCGTCGTTTACGAAAGTGGGGTAACGGACAGTCATCTGCTGGATGTAGCGGCCTGGCCCCGTGGGATGTATTTTGTTCGGGTGGGTGATGGGGTGGCGAGACTGTTGTTGCTGTGATTACTTCACCAAAACGATCTTGCCGATCAATTTTCCGAAACGGCTTTCCAGTTTGATAAAGTAGAGCCCTGCGCTGGCATTTGAGTCCGGCGTCCACGCCCATTCCAAAACAGTAATGTCGGTGTTGGAAGCGGTCAATTCCGCAACGAGCTTTCCGGAAACGTCAAAGACGGTTGCAGTCCAATCTTCAGCACGTAAGGGAGCGGTAGCCGAAAGTCGTATGGTGGCTATGTCCACGGCCGGATTGGGGGTGATGGTTACAATTGCTTCTTCGAGGTTGATGTCATTGTCCTCTACGTTAATCAAAATAATCTCTCCACTATTCAACAAACAATCAATGCACGGCTCTCCCCCCTGATCGGGCTCCAGGGCCAAAAATGCAGTCAATCCGGTTAGCACCCGCTCTTCGATGCTTTGGTCGATGATCGACAGGCGGTCCTCTTCGGTGCTGGCAAGGACTTCCAATTCTTTGAGGTGTGGTCCGTACCAGGATTCCCGCAAGAGGGTATCGGCCGTCAGAATATCCATCGGAAGCACTGTGTTAGACAGAGTGTAAAATGAGCCCCCTGGCGTTATTAAGTTGGCCTCTATGTGGAGTGGGAAGTCACCCAGGTACTTGCCCGTTTGCATAATGACCCCTTTGTTTTGCTGATTCAATTCCATATTGCTCAGGTTATATCGTTGGTAGGCAATGCCAGATTCAAGGCTGGTATTGAAATCGATAAGGCCAGTGGGGTAAGATAAGTCCGGAAAAGCCTCTTCCAGCCAGTAAAAGTGTGAAATGCCGGCATTCCGAAGCAGCGTAATTTGAGTTGCGGCATTGTTACCGGCCAATAGCTGGTAAAAATATTCGTTGCCGTGGTACTCCTCATTGTCGTAAAAAATAATGGAAATGTTTTCTGTTTGGTAGTCCAATATGGTTAGAGGGACATCAGCAGGAAGAAGGTTTTCCAGGTTGGAAAAAACATCATCAGCCGCTGGGGGATAGACGAATTCGTCGTTGGCGGCCAGTAAGAATATCTCGTCTATCTCGGTCTGGTTTTGTGCCCAACTAAAACCCTCAGATAGGAGCAGCTCCAGATCAGTTTGGTCGTGCGTATTAAGCAAATCGGCAAGCTGCGTGTTGAAGGTACTTTCTTCAAATGGCCACCATTCGTCGTTTAAAAATTGTATTCCGCCTGAAGTGACCACGCACATGTTGATGTGATCAACTATTGAAAAATGATCGCTTAGAGTGCCCTGCAACCAGGAAATAAAATCGGTTTTCGAAAGTGCCGTCTTAGTAGAATCGTATTCGATCAGTACCAACGATTTCTTAGCCGGAGGGGTGGCGGCCGTCTCCCAATCGGGAACAAAAACCAGTTGATAAAAATGATCGCCATTATCGGAAAGGGTGCTTACAAAACTATTGTTTGGAGCTAGAGGTGCCTCTGTTACAAGGTTAACATTTTCGTACAGGATAAAATCGTCTGTCTCCACTTCGAGGTAATGCATCAAACTACCAACACCATTGGTTATGGTATCAGTAAAAGGGAAAAAATTAGTGCCGATATTGAGAGCGGGTGTGCCCCAAAGGTCACTTACCGGGGTACTGATGCTTATATAAGGCGATATGTAGTCCGTGCTTTGAAGCATATTGTGCAGGAGTGCAGATTTAACTGATTCGGTATCCCATCTGGTTGGAATGAGGAAACTCATTTTAATACGTCGCGTCTCTCCTTCGGGCAGTGGAAAAATCCTGATCTCATAACGTCCGTCGCCGAGGCGATACAAAAAAGAAGGGTCTTGATTTCTGTCGACGATGTCTTCGTAGGTTTGAAGGGCCGTCCAATAGTCCACCACATCGGCTTTGATGATGTCAGGGCCCACCCATAGCCAGGAATCGTGAACGATGGCCTGGCCGGGCAATTCAAACTGCCAGACGATTTCGTAGTTGTCGGTCCAGGTCCAGGCATCCGGCCCCTGGGAAATGGTGACATACACTTCAACTTGGGTGAAAACCCCTTGTGGATTGGCAACAATGCTGACTTCATCAAACTGGCCGTGGGCTCGCCATTCATGCCAGTCGGGTGTACTGGTAATGGGCACGCTCCAGTTGTTGGGATCGCTGACGCGGAGATAGCTTTGGGCCTCAGCCACAGAAATTTGTAACATTAAAAATACAAAAAGAGAAAGGAAAAACGGGCGCATCATGTTGGAAGTTTTATTGGTTAGATAATCAGATTTGGCAATAGCTGTACAAGCCGGAGCAATAGCCAGGCAGGCCCAGACCTGTGTACATTCACAGACTGGCGAGTCGCCAATAAAGGCGTGCCGACCCGGTGAGGTCAGAAGCGGTTGCTGTTATAAAATGAAGCTGTTATAATGAAAAGAGTATCGGAAAGGTCATCCTGAACTGGGAAATGACAGATGTACTGATTATTGTTTTATACCATTTGATGATTTGCTATTACAAACATACAGGATTAAAACGTGTGGTTGGCGGATATGTACCTGATATGTCGCTTTTTTACAAATTTTGGCAAGAGCCCACCCCTTCAGCACAAATTAACCGGCAAATAATTTTCAAATAACCAAGGTCTAACCAAGGAATAAATCGGCCCGCCTAACTTTGCATCAGGTTCAATTCAAAAAATTAAATGTTAACAGCAAAACGCTTGCTTCACCTTCGTTGAACCTCCCGAAGCCGGTGTTTGCACTAAACCATTTTATCATGGCAGATTTAATTACGGAGACCGCTTTAGGTCTCGACATCCTCAACCTCAAAGGCAGAGTAGAATTTCTCGAAACTGGCATCAACTCACCTTACAAAGGTGGCATTCCTGGACAATCACCTTCTTTCCGAATCATCCAGGACGATCAGGGTTTTAGAGTTCGGTTCCGATGGTTGGCTTATGGTTGGCTGGCCCCGATGATCCAGGGTCATTATCACCTGGCGGTCCATTTTGAACGCCAGGGGCCGCAACCCAGCCCCCCTTCTGTATATATCGCAACCCCCAGCCCGCTGCCCGCCGGAACACTTACTGAACTGGGTACGGAAATGGTGGAAGACATTATTCTTCCTTCCTTTTTCCTCAACGTAGCTCCTGACACAGTTGCAACAGAAAGCTCAGCCATGTTCCGCATCACGGCAACCCTCGTTTTCCACGGCGATACTTCGGCGGTAGTGGGTGGAACTCCTCACCTGCCCGCTCCCGTGGCCGGCTTTGCCGATCTGGGGTTGTTCCAGGTGTACTCTGGTGCTTAATTAGGTGGGGGTTGATCATCTTTAGAAGATAATCCTCCATTATTATGGCAACCATGCCAGGGAGAGGATCGCTTGTCGCGTCCTCTCTCTGTTTTATAATTCCCAATCAAAAATTACATTAAACATAACAATAAATTCACAAAACAATCCCTCTACCAACATATGAACTCACCAAAGAAAAACCCTTCCCCCAAAACCCATCAACCAGAACGGCCCACCCCTCTCCAACTGGTCCACCGTTCTCTGCCCGCTGGTAATTTCAGTGAAGAAGTCCAACAATTACAGTCGGCGCTTGAGGCGATGGAGTTCCGACTGAAATCGGAGTTGTCCCTGCTTTGCGCAGAAATTAAAGAATTGAAAGAAGCGCGTTTTGCCAACGAGCTACCTGCCCCACATCCCCCACTCCCCACCATTCCCAACCTTAAAACATTGGAGCTGTATCCCTACCAAAGCAATTCGCCCTCCTGCTTTGTAAACAGCATTGATGGCTTTCACGTGGTGCTGGGATTTGATGCTCCTTATTCAGAAATTAAAAAAGTGGCGAGGCTGCGATACCAGATTTCAATTTATGCCAAATGCCTGGAAACCAAGAAAATGATCACCCTTCGAGAGGTGGAAAAACCGGCTATGGATTCGGTGGATATGTACGTCAATACCTACAATGTTTTGGACAGGGGCACCCATCGGCTGAGTGTAGTCGGTACGGCGAGGAGCATTGACAGTGATGGTGAGTGGTATCCGGCTTTTGAGCGGTCTTGTGTTTTGCAGGTGGAATGAGGCCCGGTGGACGGTACACGGTTCTCGGTACACGGTACACGGTTCTCGGTACTCGGTTTACGGTACATGGTTTACGGGCAACGGTTTGATATGAAGGCAAAGCAACAACGCAGTCCTGCCAAAAGCATTGACGAGTGTCAAACCCTCGCATTATCAGAATAATTAATATATTTTTGGGAATAATAGAGGTAAAGTTCATTGCAGCTACAAACTTGTCGGCCGGATTTTCCTGACTGCCGATAGGTTTACCTGCCGATGGGCATGGCATGGCAGACGGACTCCGACGAACCGTGTTGCAAACTGCGACGAACGGCTGCAAAAATTATTTCACAAAGACCAATTGACTACCTGAAAGCAACTCCGCATCATTTTGTTGTTGGTAAATGGAAGCGACAAACCGGTAGATGCCGGGTTGGAGGACATGGGCTTTGTCCAGCGGTATGTGGATTTGTTCGCCGTTGAATTGTTGCTCAGTTGTTTGCCCGATGAGGTTGGTCTGTTGTTGGTCGTTCAACAATGTGGCTACGACTTTGGCATAGAAGCGCATGCCAGCCCATTTGTCGGTAGTGCCGGGTATCAGTGACATATTTTTCAGGGTGGCAGCTTTCGCAAAACCTTTTACCAGCTCGTTGCTGGTGTTTTGCAATTGGGTTGGTACCGCCTCCATTTCCTGGACGGCTGGGGTGGGAGTAGCCACGGGCTGAAGTTGGGGTTTTGCCCGCTCGGCAGGGATGTATTCGTCGACGAATGATCTGATTAATTTATCATCAAAGGTTTTAAACTCCCGGCTGGTTCCCGATTGGTCGTGCTTGAGCTGCCATATTTTGGAGTCGGGGTAGTAGGTCAAAGAAAACCGGTGGCGGGGCAGGTTTTTGGTCATGGGGTCTGATTGCCTGGCATTTGGGAGGGGCCCGTCATCGACGACTACTTCCAACAGATCCATGATGGGCGTATCCTCTGTGATGGCCATCATTTCATTTATATTTTTTTGCAATGACTCTTCGCAGTCAAATAATATGCTCCGTCCGATTTGCTGGTGGTTGCCGGCTTTTAGCACAAAGATGTATTGACCTTTGTCTGTGTTGACGACTTTAAAACGGCTTTTGTCGCTGACCATTTTTATGACCAGCCCGATGCCTTTATCGCGGCTTTTGGCCGATGCATATCCCTGGGAATAGAAAATGGTTTTTCCTTCAGTGTCATTGAATTTGAAGTAGAATTTTCCGTCTTTGTGAAAATAGGTTAAAAATCCGCTGACGGGGTGATTGCTGTTTTGTTTTTTACTGGTTTTCATGATACTGGTTTTTTGCATCCCGATGTTGATCGGAAAGGGTGAAGGTAGCAATAGAGCTTGCGCCCAAATCCATACAAATATAATCCAGGCGATTTATTTTGGGCTTAGTTGAAGGTTAAATGGAGGTTAATATCTCACCCCCTCAAAACTTTACCACCATCTGCCGACTTGTAAAGGTATTGTTTCGGACAGTCAGATAATAGCTGCCTTTCGGCAAAAACGACAGGTCGAGGGTAGTCGGCCCGTCGGCTGTCTCGAACAGCTGGCGGCCACGGATGTCGTGTAAAATCACTGTTAGTGGTTGCGCTCTGATGGCAGGAGGTATATCCAATTGTAAATGACCGGAAAACGGATTGGGGTAAACCGTCACAATCGATCCGTCTTTCTCCTGGTCGGGATCGACAGAGACGAGAGGAAACACCGTCGTCAGATCAAATTTATAAGTCTCCTCCTCAAATCCTCCAAAGGGAATGCCACTGAAAATATACACTTCATTGTCGAGTACAAAAGAAGCCGGTGCCCACCTCGAAATGCCCGGATGAGGAGGCAACTCCGTCCACTGATCCAACTCCGGTTCGTAATACCAAAATTCTCCGGTATCCATCGAGCTGTGATCGTCGCCATCGCCGCTGAGCACAAACCCCATCCCCTCCCATGCAAACTGGGTACCTGCCACCCTGCCCTCTGCCGGTAATGAAGCCATTTGATCCCATTGGTCGGTGGCAGGATTGTAGCGATACCAGTCATTGAAAATATTGGGGCCCCCATGACCAAAGCCAGCATAAACATAATCTCCGATGCCAAATTGAAAAGGATGGTGCCTTTCCAGCCCGGGAAAACCCGCTCCCTCCGTCCAGGTGTCGGTAGCCATATCGTAGACCCACCAATCGTTGAGGCTTCCAGATGAATTGCCTCCCATCCCCATAAATATTTGGCCATTGTGAGCCACAAAAGCCGGATGGCTGCGCCCGTCACAGGGGCAGGATGCCAATTGCGTCCAGGTAAGGTTATCCGGATCAAAGACCCAAAGGTCGTTGAGGTAATTGACTTCTTCCCTGCCAAATCCAAAATAGGCTTTGCCATCCCAGATGTCCCCAATGGCATACCCCCGTGGGGTTCCTGGAAAATCATCCAACTCCGTCCATTGATCCGTAAGCGGGTCGTACTCGTAAAAAATGTCGGTATTGCTGCCGGTAACGGAATACCCCTTGCCATTTAGTGCAAAGCCAAAGGAATGGTGAATGTCAGAAACGGGATAGGAAGCCACCTCTTCCCACTGTTGTGAAAATAACAGCGGTTGAAGGAATAGCAAAAAGATTAAAAGAGCACTGCAATTTTTCATGGTGAATAGTTGAAGTTTATTTGTTATAATTGTCATTTTACCACCTTACGGGAATACCTTCCATCGATCGTGATCCAATAAACGCCGCTTTCCCAACCCGATGTTTCGACGTATTTGCGGCCACCGGAGCAACCGTAATGCGTAGCCACCCGTTGCCCCAAGGCATTAAAAACGTCAATGTCGGCGAAGAACATGCCGTCCCATTCAATGGTTATGAAACGGGTTATGGGATTTGGGTACACCCTAAAACGGTCTTCGTTCATGGGGTCCATCACCGAGGTCAGCTCATTGCAAAAGGTCGAATCGGGCTGAAGTTCGATCCATCCTTTGTGGCTGAGGTCTTTTCCGTCGAAGGCTATAAAGTCGGACGGATACCTGTCCATTCGAAATGTAAGATTGTTGTTAATTTCCAGCATATCTCCCTGTGTGGCGGGCATGCCACCGTTGAGCGGTGTTTTGTATTCCCATACTACTTCGTTGTCGGGTGTCAGCTCGAAGCTGTAGCCAAAGCGGCCGGCTGTGATCAGGGTATTGCCGTTGGGGAGAAACCGGATGCTCGACAAACCGGTCGACCACAATTCCGTCGGGGTAGGATGGGTCGCGGTGAATACAAAGCCTTCCGGCAAAAACAGATTTCCATCCAAAGCGTATCCCCAGTCGTACATATCCCAGGCGGGACGAAGGGCATGAACGCTGGAGTAGTCGGTGGCTACCCGGTTGTTGAACACCCCTACGTCGCCGTAGTAGGGATGTGCCTGATCGAGAAAATCATCGACCCAGTGTGCATCGTGTTGGAAAAAGAGTTGTTGGTCGGTGGAGTCACCGCTGTCGTAGGTGATGGGGTTGCCCCAGCGGAACATCAGGTCGCCTCCACGTCCGCTCAACCCTCCTGTATGACCTGCTGCCTGCTCTGTGGTGGTGGAGTGGTCGATGATCCATATTTCATTGAAATAAGGTACACTCAGCATAACCTGGTCGAGGATGGCGTTGTAGTCGATGGCGTTGGCGTGCATCCAGTCGGGGTGGCCATCGGGGCGGCCAAAGTTGACGTCGATCAATTCAGGGTGATCGGCCACCACGCCGTAGTTGGGTTTGGTATCGTCGAAGTCTTGTACAAGGTGATCCCAGGTGTGCCATTCCCAGATGATCTGGTCGGTGTCGGGATCAATCTCAAAAATCCAGTCGGGCCAGAGTTCGCCTTGTGCCAGGGTGCTGATGTCCCTGCCAGCGTCGAGGCATTCCTGCTGGGTTTTGAGTTCCCATGCCAATGCGATGATGGTACCGTCGGGAGTGATGGCGAAGTCGTGGTGGAGGCGGTACTGTTCATCATTCATTTCAAAATCCCAGAGGAGGGTATTGTCCCAGTCTCTGATCTCCAGGATGGCACCGCCCCCGCCCGCCCAGATGGGGTCGTTGGCCACAGCGGATGGTCGTTTGGCTTTGTACAGGAGGCCCTCCTGGGTGAGGTAGGCCGTATTGCCGGGGCGGAAGCCGGGGTCGTCGGTCCAGGTGTGGACGATCTCTCCACAGTTGTTGAGCAGGTAGACGTTGGGTTGGTTGTGCGGGTAGAGGAGGTTGTAGCCGTCAAAGGTCTTGTCGGGTTGATAGGATAGCAGTCCGATCGTATTTTGGGCAACCAGAATCATCCCTTGCAAGACAAATGCAGCAACCAACAACTTTATTCTTTGCATGAAGCAAATATAGGCAACCGCTCCGATCCATTCACTTGTTTTGTCATCGTCAATCTATCTGCTACTTTGCAAAAAGCAAAAAACCACCAGCATGTAGGTCAGGCCGGTAGTTGGCAACCCCCTTCATAGTTGCACGATGGTGTTCGTGCCTATATGTTTGGGCTTATAGCGTAAAAAAACAGTCTCGCGAATGATTAGATTTGAGTGTGTGACATATCTACCTGGCGGTAGACAGGCCTGCCGACCGGCAGGCGGGTTAGCGGAGCCTCTCACCACAAAGGCTCCAACCTGCCTGACGGCAGTCAGGGACACAGAGCCACACAAAGATTTTCTTTGTGAATCTTTGTGTCTTCGTGTCTTTGTGGTAAAGGCCGCAGCGATTTTGTCACGCACTCATTAGAATTTATTTGTAAAACAAAAAACTACCAACCAGTTGGAGACCGGTCGGTAGCGGACAACCCCTTCCTGTTTATACAATCCCATATGGGGTATAAACATTTTGGAAATAGGTTATGCAAATATCCTGGCGAAGGTGAAGTTAGGCCCTCACTTCTATATCCGATTTTTTCATATTACAAATATCAACAATTGAAAATAATTTATAATTTAAAAACCCTATACAGAACGGCAGATATAGGGTACAAAACGGCAAGTTTATGGATTCGAAGGTCGAATAATTTCCCGATTTAAAAATTAATACCACCAGCAGTGCTCTGGCTGGAATTTATAAATATAACAATTGCGGAGCTACAGGTAAGAGGATGGCAATCGCCCAAAGCGCTCTTTAAATAGCCGGGAAAAATAAGCGGGTTGTGACATACCAACTGCATAGCATACTTCGGCGACGGTGGGAAAGGTCCGCTGTTCCAGCAGGTGTCGGGCTTTTTGCAAACGCACTTCCCGGATAAACAAAAGCGGTTTCATGCCGGTATACGTTCTGACTTTACTGCGCAACGATCTTTCGGAAACACTCATTTCAATGGCCAGTTTTTTGACCGTAAATCCAGAGTCGGAAAGGTGCTGTTGTACTTTGGAAGTTAATTTTTCCAAACAAACCTCCTCTTCGGACAATGGGTTTTGTACTTCCGGCAGCCAATAATCCTCTTTCTTTTCCAACTCCAATTGCCGCTGACGGATGTACTCCTTTCGGTCTTCATATCTTTGCAGTATGTTGGCAATGCGGATGGATAATTCTTCCGACAAAAAGGGTTTGGTCAGATAATCGTCGACCCCCATTCGGAGGGCTTGGAGCTTGTCGGCAATATCTTCCCTGGCAGTCAGTAGTACGACCGGCATGGCCCGCCATCTTTCCTGTTGTTTTATTTTTTCCAATAATTGAAAGCCATCCATTTCGGGCATCATAATGTCACTGACAACCAGGTCGAAGGATTGCTCTTCCAACATTTTGAGCGCTGAAATACCATTGTTGGTCCCTTTCAAATTGTAGTGAACCGACAGGATCGATTCCAGATATTCACGCATCTCGGGATTGTCTTCCACGATCAACACGGTGTGCTTTTTAAATGGGTTTACGGTAGTGGTGGTGGCTTCCGGGTGCGGTTTGATCCGGGGCACTTTTTCAGAAATGAAATTGGAATCCACTTCCTTTACGGGAAAGGTAAAAATAAAAGTACTCCCCTCCCCCAGCCTGCTTTCCGCCGTCAATTGTCCGCCAAACAACCGGGCATATTCCCTGCTCAGGGCCAGGCCGATGCCCATACCTCCCTGTATGGGAGCGTCGGGTTGCTGGGTCTGGAAGTAGCGGTCAAAAATGAAAGGCAGATCATCGGGATGAATGCCTTTGCCGATGTCGGTCACTTCAAGTTGTAAGTTGTTTGTTAAGCGCTTAACGCAACATGTGACGCGGCCGCCTGGCCTGGAAAATTTGATGGCATTGGTAAGGAGGTTGTTGATGATCTTTTCAAACTTATTAATGTCTAGCAACACTTCCAGTTTATCCGAAGCCCGATAGTCCAACTCCAATTCTATGTCGCGGTATCCGGCATACGACTTAAAGGAGAAGACCAGGCGCCGGATCAGCGGGTAAAGTTCAACAGCGGTGTTTTCCAGGCTTACCTTGTTGGCTTCCAGCTTGGACAGGTCCATTATTTCGTCGATGAGACTTTGAAGCTTTTGGGCTTGCTTTTCGATTTTGGAAAGCGATGAAGTCACCGTTTTTTGCAGTTTCTGTTTGCCGAGCAGGTCCTGAAGGGGCGCCAGAATCAATGCAAGGGGAGTGCGCAATTCGTGGGTTACGTTGGCGAAGAAGCGCGATTTCAACTGGTCGAGTTCTTTGAGTTCGCGGGCTTGCTGTTCGATCAATTTTTTATCGCTTTCGATCTGTTGGGTTCTGGCGCTCACTTCTTTTTCCAACTTCCATTTTTCGCGTTTTAGGTGTCGGGTACGAAAACGGATACCCTGCCACACCGCGATCAATCCAACCAAACAACAGAACATCACAAACCAGGTCCGCAGATAAAACGGTTTCTGAACAAATAGGGTCAGGCGCAGTTCTTCCTCCGACCATTCATTGCCAATGATGCGGGATTTTATCTGCAACAAATGATTGCCGTACGACAAATGATGGAGTCGGATGGTGTTTTCCCGTTGCATGACCCAATCATTGTGGTGGTTTTCCAGTTTCCAGGCATAATCCACATTGATCTCTTTTCTAAAAACCATTGGGGAAAATTTGATGGTCAAAAATTTTTCATCTGGTGTGATATCCAGCCTTCCCCGGTTGGCACAAGCCATGGTTTTGTTAGACGTCGCTCCGGTAGCGGTATTTACCGCCAGGGCTTCCACCACTTTTAAGGAAAAACGACTGTCCTTCTTCTTAAGGGCATGCACCTCTTTGGGGTAAAAGGATACAATGCCGTTGAGTGATCCAAAAAACAATTGGCCGTCGTCAGCATGATAATGCGACAACAGATTGAATTCATGGTGCGGAAGGCCATCTCCTTCAAAGTACGTAACTATATTGTTATTACTTTTGTCGAAAGACATCAGGCCATAGTTGGTCGACAGCCAAAGGTGGTTGTAATCGTCTTCGTAAATGGCATGCACATAGTCGTCAGGCAAGCCTTGTCCCGTAGAAAAAGGGGTAAAATGTCCGGTGGCGTGATCCCATCGTATCATTCCATCGCCGTGGGTGGCCAGCCAGAAAATTCCCTCTTTATCCCGGTGAATAAATGTAATGCTGGTAAGGGGGGAAGGCGTATCGACAGTCTGCCGGAGCCGTCCGGTTGTATCTACCAACAAGAGTTTTCCGTCGCTCCCCAACCAGATGTCTTTACCAGTGGCATAAAAACAGTTAATGGGCGTACCTTCAAAATTCAACAATTCAATGCTGTCATTCGAAGGTTTATATTGAAACAACCCGGTAGAGGTGCCCATCAAAAGCCTGTTTGGGGAAACCCTGAGAAAATTACATACGTTCCTCAGGATATTGGGGTCGTAGTTGAATAAGAGATCTTTACTTTTTTCCGGTTGGTCGGTGGGAATAACGGTAACGGGCGATTCGTGTCGTCCAATCCAAATATAATCGTCCTCCACCAGCAGCCCGAGGGCCGTACCGTGTTTGGCAAATTCAGGAGCAACCATTGTTTTTGGAGGAGAGCTGCCTAAGTCCACGATTTTGCCCCCGGCATAACTATTGGCGTACAAATAGCGGCCGTCAACAAGGGTCATGGCCCGCATGCTGTAGTTGGGTCCCAGTCCGGTCAAATAGGTCGTGAAGGGGTTCCGGATGATGTTGATCTTGAACAGCCCTCCTGTGTTAGCCATCCAGATGTCGTCATTTTTAGGAAAAAAGAAATGGTTTTCGAGCGCTACATTATAGGTTTTAGTCAGTTCTTCATCGAGGTCTTCTACAATTTTTTGGCCCTGGTACCTGATCTGTATATTGGGTTCACTGCCGGGTGTTCTTATCCAGGTCAACCCCTGCGAGTTGACAAATACATCACTAAGATCATACAAAGTGTGAAAGCTGGGGACCGGAGCAATAGGAGGTAATTGTGTTGGATCAAATTGATGAATGCCGCTATTGGTAAGGTGAGCCAACTCAAAATCCATAGGGGCCTCTTCAGAGTAATGTGCCATCCATACGCCAAAGGCTGTATCCTGCCAGATACTAACCTCCTTTTCCGGCGGGAGGCTGTATAGTTTTTGAAAAGTGCTGTCGATCAAATAGATCCCATTGTTCTTGTCGATGGCCCAGATCAGTGGCTCTTGTGCCGAACCAATGAGGTAGCGGAATGATCCCACCGGCAGATCGACAAAATGGCTATCTTTTCCTTTGTAAATCAATCCTTTTCCGGATTCATGAATCAGCAAAATAATCTGATTGACGCCCACGACCTCCCAGCTATCCGAAAAGGCGGACAGGTCAAATCCCTGATTCGTTAAATAGCGTTGAAAACCAACAACCGAATCTGTAAATGGATTCAAAACATGGATATCCTGCCCCAGGTCGATCTTTTCCTTGTCGATACACCGAATCCAGATGTTGCTGTGAATGTCTTCAAAAAGTTCTTCTGCCCATTTTTTTCGCTTTTCGCCATTGCTAAGATGGAACGACTTAAAGGAATAGCCGTCAAACCCCATGACCATGCTTTTGGTACCGAGCCACAATACGTTCCGGCTATCCTCGAAGAGGCAATTTATTTTCCAGGTAGGCAATCCATCTTTGGTGCCCCAGTGGTCGACGGTGAAGGTAAAGGAAGCAGGCGATGTAAAAGTAGTATCCGCTTGCGCAAACGAAGTGGATGTATGCACCCCCCACAAAAGCAGCAGACATGCAGCACGGGATACTACATAGCATAGAACCTGACAATAATAATACGCAACGGCATGGGTAGTCATGTGGGGTTGTGCGTTGGTGGTGACTGGTTGTGCTGAGGTGGATGTTTCGTTTTGGGTTGAACCGCAAAGGTATGATATTTTTTTTGAATATTATAGGGTTTGGGGAGGGGAAATCGGTTTTTGATCTTATTTTTTACATTGCTTGTAGGCTGTACCGGCCCCTAATTATCGGATATTATAAGGACTGATTTTTCGTTTCGGTTAAGCATGACCACCTCGGCACCTTTGCTTAAAAGCATCTTGGTAGCTTCGAAACTTTCCAATCTTTCGGGAGCCCATCCTTTTTTACCGGATTCTTTCGTATTCATCCTTAATTGTTATTTGTGAAAAGAATATCACAAAGATAGTTGTGAAGTGGTTTTAACGCCTTATACTAAATTTCGAATCTTGTATACTTTTTGGTCTATTCTTAACTGTTAGTCGCATTTTCATAATTCAATATTTAAATAATAATTATCATTTGAATTTGTTATTAAATCAACGTCTTTATAGATCGCTCCTGCCCGAACTATTAAAATCCGCACTGTATCTTCCTGAATTACTGATATATTAATAGTTGTATCTTGAGGAGGGAATAATGGTTGAGTGTAATTTTTTTTGTCAATTAAATAATTTACAAATTTGCCCATTCCAAAATCCCGATGTTTATCCAGGGTTTTTATTTCAAACTCACTTCTTTCATTTTGGAATGTTATCTTCAATTCTAAATCTACTAACGGTTTTGTTACATAGTATATAGTATCATTTTCAAAATCATCACAGAAATAATCATACATCCAAAGTGAATGATAATCTTCATTGTGTAAATAAATATCGCCAACACAATTATTGCCATGAAACAGGTCTGAGTTTAATATTTTATTTCCGTCTATTAATTTTAAAGTGTCAATTTGATAAGTGGAACGACCTAGGAATTCTTCTGTTCCAACGTACCATCTGTATGAAATAGAGGAATTATCTATATTTTCTCCAGAAAATATATCGTGACTTTTTACCGATATATATTTAGGCATATCCTCTTTATGACAAGATGAAATTATTAACAAGTAAATTGCAATTGATATTATTTTTTTCATGTTCTTTTTATTACAAATATCCTAAGTTTAGAACATGAATTTGTATTAAATTTCAATTGAAACACATATTTTTTTATCGAATGTCAATTACACCTAACACTAAGGAGTCTTCGATTTCAGTTGAAAAAAATTCAGGTGTCGCTTTTATGTCGAATCCACCCCGGGCACGTTTGAGCAGTGAATTTTAAGCTGCTCAGCGTTGGCTTAAGGTGCTATTGACGTGCTCGCAGTGTTGAGTGTCATTTTATTTTAAATATTCAATATGATATATTCTAATTCACTATCGTCAGTAACTTTTTCAAACTTAAAACTATTATCATCTAACCTTGAGTCAATTATTTCTCTAACTTTATTATTTAGCCCCCTAATGATTTTGTAACTACTACCACCATCTTGTTTTATTTCTAAAAGTACTATTGCATTAACTGTCCTCATAATTTTTTCTTCTAATATATCTGACCGTACAATTCTTATCCATTCATTGAGTTTATTTGAAGTACATATTCTCTTTTTTATTTTGTCCTGATGTCCTTTGCAACTAAGTAATTGCCGGGTTATCTGATTTTCAGTAATATAATTATTTGATATTGTGTTTACTCTATCGCAATTAAAGGATTTCTTCATTAAATCCTCTCGATACGATGAATCCATCTCTTCAACAAATTCTTCCTTTTCATTAAATTTTTTCAACGATCCCTTCCTTTTATTATTGAGATACTTTCCTTCATATTCAAGATTACCATTTATCAAACTATAGTATTTCCAAATATGAACTTTATTTCCATTCATGTAAAAACCCTCATGAATTTTACTACCATCATCTGCCCATTGAATTTCTCTTCCTGTTTTGTAGATTAAATTTTCATCATGATATGTTATTTCAGAAATCTGTTGATTCAGATCGTTGTCATACACTTTTACGATGTAATTCCTTTTTGGCGTAATTTCAACAGAAAAATCTATCCATGATTTTACCAACCTATTTAATGAATCAATTTTTTCAGTATAATTCGATTCAAAATTTTCGTTGTGTTTTAGAAATACCGAATGAACAACTGGAGTATTATATGTAATTGGCACAGGGACTACAATAACACCAAAACATCCTGATATTATTAAGCATTGAAATAACAATAACCCTAGTTTATTTTTCATTATAACAATAGAGTTTATTCGAAAAAATTTTGTATGGAGCCCGATTGATCCCTGCCTTTGCCGGCAGGCAGGTTTTTGTCATACCCTTCGTCACATCCTCGCCTTCGTAGCTAGGGCTACGAGGCTCCGGTTGTTCCTCGACTATGCCAAAAATCTCTGCTCGGTTCCTATACAAAAAAATTCCGCATAATCTCTAATATATTTTTATTTTAATGACACTCCGGTTGAACACTCACGCCTCAGCAGTTTCGCTTCGTTCAATTTATCGATCCCGATAGCTATCGCGATGGACAACGGCCGCTGTATTCATTTTTACATTGAAGTAAAGAATAGATTATCAAATTTCTTTGTATGTCTATCTTTGTGTGCAACTTTGATTCTCCCTTTTGATCTATTTTTGTCTACTTCTTGAACAAATATACAACAAACTTCTTTCGCTTTTTCTTTTTTGTTTTTTGATTCTAGGTCATATCCATATAGTTTCATTCCCTCTCTGATTCCATCTTTATACCCTTTATCTAAAGTAAACATGATCTCATCTAAAATTTCTACTCCGTTTGATTTTGTCATCTTTCTTTCTCGGCTCAATACATCCGTAAAAATTGGACTCTCCAATATATAACTCTTATATTCAATCGGAATCATCGATTTTAACTTTTCGTAACTTCTAAAGGATAAATCTCTAAGTGCATTGTTTGTACTTTTTACATATAAGTCATCTTTATTCTTCCTTTTTCCATTTACAAAGTTGATGATTTTTAGAATATCATTTGTTTCGTAATTCCTATATGCTCTTAATTTGCTTATTTCTCTATTGTTTAACAAGAAAACTGTTCTTTTATCATATATAATTTTGAATCTCTGAGACATTGAAGTCTTTTGTAAAATTGAATCAGTTCCAATAATAATTTCTCTTTCATTTTTATAGTTTTGATTGAAATATTTATTCGGAATTAAAAATAAATCATTTCCAGATTGTTCATAAACTCCTATTATTTCAGTTATTGATGGAACTTTGAAATTTTCATCCCCAATCACACAACTTATCGATTTACTCACCCAATAAAAACTTTTATCCTCATTTAATACAAATGAATTCGATCCATGAAAAACTTCCCTACCTGAGGAAAACTCCAATGGAAATGATAAATAATCCTGGCTATTCCCTATTTGAATATTTAAAATTAATAGTAATAGAAAATATTTATTCATCCGTGTGTGTTTTGTATTATTGCGGCCAACACTAAGGATTTTCTTTTACGGGTTCAGGCAGGAAAAACAAACCACTTTCCCTAAAATTTAGTGTCATTCCTATGTCGAACCTGCGCCGGGCACGTTTGAGCAGGAAAGGTAACGATTATTTGTCATATCTCCAAAATAGTTGTTGGAAACAAACCGGTTTCGTAACAGTTTTGTTACAATTGGGCATTACATTATAAGGGCAACCATTCGTTACACCACCGATGGAGGGGAGAGGAGGCTCGAAAACAACGACAACTGTGGCGGCGGACGGGTCGACTGCTCAGTTGATGGATACGGAAGAAATACGAAAAGAATTTAGTTGTCAACCCAACCAACATGGAGGAGTGCCAATGGCAAGAATATTGGCGAGAGCGGATGTGTTAAATGAAATAATAATAGATGGTCTAATAGGTCCGATCAGCAAGGGCGAAAAAGAAATGGCTGTATCTTACCTTTGGTCGACTTCGTTCAATTTATCGACCTTTGGTGGACAGAGTTTTCATGCTGGGTTCCCGTTATTCACGGGACAGGCTGTGCCGACCACATGAAAACTTATTTATTCTCGACAGTATTTTATTTCCTTTTTATCAATCTTGATGCAGTTGATTTTTTAAATAAGATAAAAGCATCATAGTTTTCATCTGCAATTTGAATATACTCAAGTGTCTGTTTTTCATTATTCTTGGTTGGATAGAATCTTGCACCAATTTGATGGTTGTAGAAGAATTTTTTATACCCGCTATAATCTTTGGATGATCTTATTTTCGCTACTTTTTCCATCGGGATGTAACAAATCGAACATTTCGCTTTTCTAAATTCGGAGGCTATTGAATTATCGATACTTTTTTCAATTGTGATTTCCATTATTTCAAAATCTTCAATGCTGTTCGCTCCTTTTTTATTTGTATAAAAGGCATTAAAACTACCTGAATCAAATTCTTGTGCTATTGAGAAATGCTTATCTCCAAAATAAGAATCAAGCACCCCACTAGCAAAGCCATAACTTCTCTTTATGGTTTTCCTTTTTTTGTAAACTTTTGCAATATGTCCGTTATGTGCAATAAATAGTCCTTTTATCTTGGGGTTGTTCTGCATGGTATATATAATATTTTCACCCATGCAAAAATCTCTATATGCTGTATTCCCATTTCCGAATTTTGCATGATCAATTTTATACTGTTCCAAATATCTTTTTAAGTTCAAAACTATTTCGAGGTCTTTTTCACTAAACTGGATTGAGTCAATTAATTTGTCCAGTTTTTCCACAATGTTTTCATTGAAAATTTCAATCTCTGTTTTAGACCACTTTTTATGAATTTTATCGCTTACTTGTTCAGGCATTTCAATAGAAATTCTCGAATTGTAGGAATAAAGTAGCATATTTACTTCTTGAATCATATGATTACCATCTTGCATATCAACTCCAACAAAACTTAGTAAATTGTCAGGATGTTCTTGGTTATACAATCTCATCCACTCAATTAGACTCTGCATTTCTTCTATTTTCCAAGGCCAATTTCTAAGATTCTGTATGACTTCTATACTATTCTCTTTAGCCCTTCCTTTGATATATTCATCAATTAACAGACATCTACTGTATTCATCTTCCAAAAAGATTGTATTAAACCCATGATTAAGAACTAAGAATTTAAATATTTTATGTCTCATTAAAGCAAATTCTCGTGTTCCATGAGTAGCTTCACCGATACTAATAATTTCTTTGTTTTTAAATTCTTTTTCTAAAAACCTTAAATCTTCAAAAGAACTTTCTGGATTTTCAGATGAAATAGCTTTTACTACATCATAAAGCTCCAATTCCTGAGATAATGATACTGTATTGATTAATATTAAAAATATGAGGATACATTTTATTGATTTTTCCATTTTTTCTTTACTTCATTATTGTCGAGAACACTAAGGAGTGTATATGTCACCTACGAAGCACTCAAACCAAAGCGTACCCTGTCGCAGGTGACATATACACTTCAGAACACTCATGCCCTCAGCAGGCGATTTTACTAACGATCCAGAGATTTTTCCCCTAAAGGTATTTTCCTTTTACGGGACCAGGCAGGAAAAGCAAACCACTTTCAGTTAAATTCAGTTGTCCTTCCCATGTCGAACCCACGCCAGGCACGTTTGAGCAGGAAAGGTAACGATAATTTGTCATATCTCCAAAATAGTTGCCGGAAACAGGCTGGGTATGTAATAGTATTGTTAAAACCTATGCAACAAAAAACAAGGTTAGTTTTTCTGCCGATCCAAATGCCTGTCTCGATTTCATATCGGGATAACGAGACTTACAATGATTCACATACCATTCATTCCGCTTCCTCCTACCGCAAAAGACTAGCAGCTTTTGCTTTGACCTAACGGTCGCCGCTAATCCTGATTGGAATCAACCGGTAAGAGCTTTGTTGTCCTTCGGGCTTAGCACCCCACCATTGCTAGTGACGCACCCCGAAGTAGGAAACCGATGGTAGCCTGCCGACCCCGACATTCGCCGGGGCAAGCTCTATGGTGGGCACATCAGGTTAAATCCACCCTTGAATAACTTCCCGCCTTGCGGGACAGGCTATGTAAGCGTGTTGTTATTCTGATGGTTTAACAGTATTATAAAGCGACTTTTCACGTCGCACCGTATACGCATTGTTAGTAGCTGTATTCATTCAATATTCAAATATTAATTCATCCTTAGTTTCTTCATGTTTACCTATTGGATGTATCTGAGTAAAATACGTATAATCTTCAGGTCTTTTTTGATAAAATGCCTCTGTTTTTTCTTTATGCTTTTTTAACTTAATCAGTTTTCTTTCAATATCTAAGGTAATAATTGGCAAATTTTTTATTTGTCTATTGAATTCAATTTGTATGGTACTTTTTCTCACTTTAGCTATATCTATAAGTCTATTTGTCCTTAAATTAAATTTCCATAAAACATAAACTAATCCAAATTCATTATTTATTTCTTTATCTATTTCTTCGGTAACTATTATGAGCATGCTGTTTGCTCTGTCTAATCTTGTATTTATCAATTGTTCGCCAGGAATAATTCCTTCAAATAAAAATTTTAATTGACCTCTATAATCAAATACTTGAATCCCCTCTTTATATAAAAGTTCTCTATAGATTAATACAACTTTGTCATCGTAAAATATTGCGGATATTATGTTTGTTGTTCCTGCAGAATATTTTAAATTTCTTAAATGAACAAGACTGTTTGTCTCTCTATTAAAAACACAATAGGAATCAAGAAAGGGTTTCTTTCTATGTATTATTTTTACTAACATTTTTTTATTATCGTTTGATTTCAATTCACCAATACGATAAAAATTAATTTCAACGGTATCAAATTCCATTCCTTCAAGTTCCTTCATTATATCATCCACAATTGATTGACCATTAGTATTTATACTCAAGCAAATACTTATAAGAACTAGAACAACTGTATTCCATTCATGTAATCTCATTGTTTTTTTTATTTATAGCTACTAACACTAAGGAATGTATATGTCACCCACGAAGCACTCAAACCAAAGCATACCCTGTCACAGGTGACATATACAGCTGCTGTGCTGATCCCGATCCCTATCGGGGTTTCAGTTGAACAACCATGCCCTCAGCAGGCGATTTTACTAACGATCCAAAGATTTTTCCCCTAAAGGTATTTTCCTTCGCCAACGGGATCAGGTAGGAAATGCAAACCACTTTCAGTTAAGTTCTGTTGTCCTTCCTATGTCGAACCCACGCCAAGCACTTTTGAGCAGGAAAGGTAACGATAATTTGTCATATCTCCAAAATAGTTCCCGGAAATAGACTGGTTCTGTAACAGTTTTGTTATGAAGCAGGAATTACAGTATCAGGGCAACCATTCGTTACACCACCGATGGAGGGGAGAGGAGACTCGAAAACAACGACAATTGTGGCGGCGGATGAACTACATTCCGCTGGGGAGGTCGTAGGTGCTTAATGTTGGTAAATATCCAATCAGGGTCCGTGAGGATTAGGAATGGCGCATAAAACAATGACCTTACATGGCCAGGATTTTTTGCGACGTTTTTGTTTGCACATCCTTTCAGCCTTTAATGTTAGTCCCTAGTCTTTATTTTTTTCACTTCTTCAATATAATCATCCATGACTAGAAATATATCTTCAATTCGTTCTTTTCTTTGATTTTGACTTATCAAGCTAATTGTCTCATCATTAGAAAAAGACGTGAAATTTATTCTAGGCTCGAAGTGATTATACCCCATCCACCAATTATTACTAATTTCACTAATTTCACTGACTGCTTTTGAAAATTCAGGGTATAGGTTTTGAAATTCTTGCTTTCTTAATCCATCTCTAACAATAGTAATTCCATAGTAAAGGTCACCTAATCCTCTCTCAACATATATGCAAACACTATCATCATCTATTTTGAATATTTCAGCCATCAGTCCATAATAAGGCTTTCTATATTTTGATTTATGATAAACTGAATTCAAGTAATCAACAGAATACTTCTGAGTTTCTAATAAACTATATTTGGTTTTGATTTTATTCTCTAATTCTACCCAAAATTCCCATTCCGTATGCCAATTAATATGAATCCAATTTTTCGCAATTTTAAATGCTTCTAATATATAACTTCCACTAGACAGTAATTCAAGTAATTCTTTTGTTTCATCATTAGCCATAGTTTTCCCTGTTAATTGATTTAAGATATTTTGGTATTGAATTAACCCTTCCCTTAACGATGGATTACGAGCAGATTTTTCAATGTTTTCTTCGATCCAAGTATTGATATGAAAATCATAAGAAATATTTGACAACGAATTTTCAATAAATTCTTTTGGAAGTTTTTTTATACTATGCTCATCTGGTCCTGATCCGTCTAATGTTAAATAAATTATCTTGATATCAGTATAACCTAGTTCTTTAACCTTTTTATAATACCTATACAGTTGTTCTGGCTGATCATTTGCCCATACTTTGTTTTCGATTATTATTGCTTGATTAGTATTTCTAATTAACAAATCAATCTTCCATTTCTCTCTTGTCAAGTACAAACTATCTTCTAGATTAAAATCAAAAATCTCTAGTTTATTTAAAAAGGATTCTAGGAATTGATTCCCTTTCCTATGTGTTCCCTTGGGATTTAATAGTTCAAATAGAAATCGTGAATGAAGATTTACTTCATCCCCTATATTTCTTAGAATCGAAAAGATATTAAAACTATTTTCATTTTTTAGTTTTTCATATTTCAAACCAATAATCTCAACCTTCGATAGTAAGATTTTCAACTCGTTCATATTATTGTTATTCTATTATCTTCATTCTTTTGATTTGGGGCTAACGGTTCATGCATACACCGTGTCCCAGCGTCTGCTGGGCATGGATGATATGCATTTTGTTAGATGCCGGGGCTGATGCCTGTGAGCGATGAGCGGTAAGGCTCAGCTTCCCCACAGGTGCGGCTGCTCTTGAGCGCATGTTTTTAATTGGGGCCTTGCATATTAACAAGCCAATAGCTCCCCCCTTAAGTTACGAATATATCGATTCCAGCTGTATATCATCTATCGGACTCGCAATTTTTTTCAACTGGTCCTGCGCCACATGCGTATAGATCATAGTAGTATCTACGTGCGCATGGCCCAACAACACCTGTATATAACGTATGCCAACTCCCTGCTCCAGCAGCAGGTGCGTTGCAAAAGAATGTCGTATCGTATGCACCGTAGCAAAACTACCCACTCCTGCTCGCTGGCAGGCCCTCCTGAATATTTTTTGGATGCTGCTGGCACTATATTGACCTCCCGTTTGCCCCTCAAACAACCAATACTCCGGACGATAGGCCTCAAGATACTTTTGCAAGGTACTCACAAATTGCGATGAGAGCAAAGTATACCTGTCTTTTTTGTTCTTGCTCCCATGCACATATATTTTCTGCTGCGACAGCTTGATGTCTTCTACCCGCAATCTGATCAATTCGCCCAAGCGCAAACCAGCCGAATAGATCGCCATTATAATTACCCGGTGTTTCAGATTGGGTATCGCTTCCACCAGGCGCTTTATCTCTTCCACGCTGATCTGGTTTCTACCTGCTCCATCCAAAACCTCGCTCCCTGCGGTATTTTGATCTGCAACCCAAACAACGTAATTACTTTGTTATTTTATTCTGCTTTTTAACCATCTGATACCCTCCCTTCAAATCCACAATCCTCCCAAATCCCTTCTTCTTTAATTTCTTAGCCGCATAGGGACTGCGGTGGGCGGTCTGGCAGTAAAGAAAAACCGTCTTCGAGGTATCCAGTTGTTCAATCCGTTTGCTGAATTTGAAACTCAGGAAGCTGATATTGATGGCGCCGTCCAGATGTCCTTTTTTGTACTCCATTGGGGTGCGTACGTCGATTAGATAATGGTCTTCAGACTCCGCCAATTTTTGAAGATAGGAGTCCAGCTCCACCTGAGTCGCTTCTGATTGGAGGAATATTTTATTGGGCGTACAGCCCGTAAAAAAGAGGAGTCCCATCGCTAGGAAAATTATTTTGTGGTTCATCATCTGTTGTTCTGTTTACCGCATTGTCGTTCTGTTTACTGCATTTCTTGAATAGACAATTTCGGATATTTTGCTGTGATTTCAAAATTTAACGTACCTTGATGGAATATACCATTTATGAGAATCAGGGGTTGACCATCTTGCTCGCATTGTGCGTAATAAAGCAGCCTGACCTCTGACTATTCAAAATAGAGTTTAACCCCTGATTCACATCATTTATTTCTTCACCAAAAAAACACGCAATGAAAAAGCAATGTTTAATTTTAATTCTCCTAAGTTGGAGCACCGGTTTGTCCACCCTTTTTGCACAATCTCCTGCCACGGTGCGGGGGGCGAGCATCATCACCGGTGGTTTTTCCTTTACCAGCCAGGGAGGCGACCTCTATGGTTTTAATGACGAACGCCTCAACTCCCTCACCTTCACCCCTACCTACCTCGTCTTTGTGGCCGATCGGTTTGCGGTGGGGGCCAATTGGCGGTCACACGCATTTGGAGAGGCGAATTCTCATCTACTATACTGGGTCTTGGCCCGCGGGTGGGATATTTTTTTGACGCTGGCTCCAACGTCATTCCCTTTTTTGGCGGAGGATTTGGCCTGCGGCTTTTTGGCGACGAAGATGATATAGAGACCGGTTTCGGTTTTCAGTTTGGCGGAGGCATCTTGTTGAAGTACGGCTATCTGGGTACCTTTTTCGAGGGAGGTGTGCAGTTCGAACGCTACAACCCCGACAATTCGGATTCCATCTCCGGCAACACCATCTATCTCAACGTCGGCCTCGCCATTCTTCTTTATCAAGATGAGTAGCCGATCATCCAACCGACCGCCCCATTCAGCATCCCGACTTGCAGGCACGCTGTATGGGGCAAAGTCCTTGTAAACTGATTGGTTGTAAACTGCCCGGCATCTCACACAACTTTTATAAGCAAGCCCTTCTGAAACACAATATGACAATCGCATCCAAAAGCCGGGGGAGTGGATTCTTGCGATTGCAATAGGAAAAATCGAGAGATGGGTGATTCAGTTGTTGAGAAAACGAAGCCCTTCCCGGTCAAATAATCTCCGTATTTTATTATTCCAAAGACCGGGTGCCTTATCTATTTGTTTCAAAAAATGGGGGGGCACCGGGCAGTGCAAGACCCTCATACGGTTGTCGGATAATACAGAAAAGTGGCTGCCATCATGGCTAAAGCAGGCGTTGAGCGGGTGTTGGTCAATTGAACTCCAATGGATAAGCAATTGCCCGGAGACATCCCATAGAGTGGCCGTCTCGTTTTTAGAGGTCAGCAATAAATACTCGTCATTGGGTGAAAACAAAGCCCGATCGACATCGGATTCAAGGCCGACAAAATGTTGTCTTGTCCCTTTTTTCAAGTCTACCAGTGTTGCATATCGATTAGGCCCCCACAATAGCAATTTTGACTTTTGGTGATCCATCTTCATTCCCTTTATCTCCTTTTCATAAAAATCGTTGGCGAGGGGGTTGCCTGCCGGATCCCACCCTTTGACGTTTACAGTGGAACGGGATACGAAATGGTCGTCATTGGCAAAAAACAATATTTCTCTAACGGCTTTCTGGTGGGCATTCACCACTTTTTCGGGAGAGCTATTTAGTGGCCGGATCACTATCTTTCCATCAGCAGTAGCGCAAACTACCCGGTTATTGGTGGAGTTGAAAGCGGCATCGTAAATGTGGAAGTCGTCACCACCGAGGCGTGCGACCTGTTTTCCGTCCAGGCTCCAGATGACCACCACCCCTTTGGCAGAACGGGTGAGCAGGTATCGGTTGTCGGATGAAAACTTGGCTTCGTATACCGGACTGGTATGTCCGGTCAGTATTGTAGTTGTATTGTTGGATAGATTTCTCAAAATGGCGGTATGGTCGCGCGAGCAGGTCACCAGCCATTGATCGTCGTTGGAGAAAGTCGCAAAACGGATATCTTTAGTGTGGTCATTGAAGGACTGCAATAAGGTGCCTTCCGGATGCCATAGTTGGCCCTGGGCGGCATTCCAAAAAAATAATTGGTTTTTAACCGGCGAGATACAATGGTTATTGGCATGGCCAAAGCTCGGGTTGAAAATGACAGGAGATTCGTTTCCAACATAATCGGCTATTGCCGTTTCATTTTCAGCAATGATCATTAGTTTTTTCACCACAGACAGTGGCACCAGTTTTTCCACTGATGACTTCGATTCGAAAATGGTTTGCGAAAGCGAATCCTTCACAGCACTACCGAAGGCCTTCATACCGCTGTCGTGTATTCCCGGCTGTCCGTATTTAAGACTGGCGTAAGCGGCTACCAATGCCTCCTCTACCTGTCCACCCAACCGCAACTTGTCGGATAACAATAACAACAACATCGATTCCACCTGTCGGCCTTGTTTTTCCACTTCGCGCAAAGCGCTCTCCTTTTCGTTGAGCGCTTTTTCTTTTTCATCCTTTTCCCAAAGGGCCTTTCTTTCGTTTTCGAGAGCTAGCCGTTCCGCATTTTGGGCTTTGACCTTTGCCTGATTCAATTCGTTTGCCGAATTCTCGATCAACAATTTCAAAGAATCTTCACCGGCGGAATAGTCGCAATTGTACGCCACATTAAACTGGCGGATGGCCAGCACATAATCGCCTTTGCGCATCGACTGCAGGCCCTTGTCAACCGAAATTCGGTAACATCCATAATCGCCCTGTGCGGTCAATATCGAGGGCATATTTGCAAAAATAATGTAAATCAACAATGCCATTACAAATTTCAAAATCCTCATGTCAGCTTAAAATTGAAACGTGAATTGAATACCGGTCGTAGCTTTAGTTCTGGAAAGGTCCGTTGATTGGAGTTGCAGAAGAGGCTTCAACTGAAAGGACGTCTCCCTCTGGCCAGTACAATACTGGTCGTACAAGTCCCGCTTTTCCTTTTTTTGCTTCCAGCGGAGCCACATCCAGATGGCATCGGCGGCAATAAGGGCCAAGCCACCATAAGTCAGGACATGGCCGGTGGTTTCGTACTGCTTGGCATCGTCGTAAAAAGGTTGTGCCTGGGCAGCTGTTTCTCCATTCCGCCAGGCGTCTTCATATTTGGCGTAAGCCTCTTCTTTTTTATTTATAAAATCCAACCCAGCTATCACGGAAGCGATTCCCCCGGCTGCGATGGCATAATGGGGCCATTGTTCCTTTAGTTTGAACTGGGGGCGGGGATCTTCGCAGTTGATGTCAATCTGTATGTTGCGTTCAATGGTCAAGACATAACTTTCTCCCACCACCAGATTGGTTTCAGCGAGGTCCAGCCAGCGGATGTGTCCCTTCATGCCCTTTTTTTTGCCGACAGGCTGGTCTTCCTGTCGAAGAGTTCTTTCCGTTGGAAAAACGGGCTTTTCGTCCTGTGATTGAATACTCCTGACCCGCACCACGTCAGGGGTATATCGTTCCAGCCGGTCATGATAATGGTAGTGCAGCATCAGGTCGGCCTTATCGAGCGTCAACAACAATATTTGTGAAAAATCGCCTCCGGCTGGCAATGTATCGTATTGGAGGGTGAGTTGTCCGCTTTCCGCAACCACGGTGAAGCCTATCTGATCGACCTGTGTTTTGAGTGGGTACAGTTGTGCCATCATACCCAATGGCATTAAGAACAGTAGTAAGGTGAGGGTTCGATTTTTCATTGTTGAGTACATATTGAGTCTTTCTACTGTCTGGGTGTGTAAACCCAAATGTCGGTAAGTGGTTCCGGCGTTTGGTTGACCCGCTGTATGCCATAGCCCAGGTAACCGTTTGAACCTATGGCAAAACCCAGCGCATTGGTCCGTTTGTTTGTTGGCAAGGCAGTCCGTGGCTGAAATATCGTATCTTCATTTGGGGCGAACACCCAAAAATCGTTTAGATAATTGGGATCCACCAAATCATTGCCAGTGCCAAAATAACCTTTTCCATCCAGTGAAAAATAAACTCCATCTATCCGATCGGGTCCGTCAAAGAAACCGATCAACGTCCACGATCCCATATCATTGCTGTTTTGGGGCGGATTGAATTGCCAGAAATCCGAAAGGAAAATAGAGCCGTCTATTCCGGCTCCCACATAAGCAATTCCATCGAGCACAAAAGCCATAGCCTTTCTTCTACCCCCTGCCGGGTTGGGCTGGCTGGATTCAGGAGTCTGCGATGGCATCGGCGCCATCTCCCGCCAGTCACCGGTGGAGGGGGTGTATTCCCAAAAGTCGTTACGCAACGTGCCATTCAATTCTCCCGAACCGATATAGGCTTTATCATTCAATACAAATGCTACGGTATGTACTCTGGCCAATTCGGTAGGGTGATTAACAGATGTCATATCAATCATACCAATATCAGAAATTGAAATTACCTGAAGGTCATTGACGGGGTTACCACCAGACTCCCCCGAACCAACGTACAAGGAATCGCCCAACCGAAACGAAAAGGCCCCATGCCTAGAGTAATTTTGCAGATCGGTACTAGAATATGACCAATGTCCCTGCCCATTGTTGGCTTCTGGATTAAACTGATATAACATTTGATTTACACCAACTTGGTCGCAACCCTCCAGTCCAACATCGGAGCAACCCAGATAATAAGCATTGCCTTCAAGCACAGCGCCAAAGCCACGTACCAACTGAAATGGATCGGCATCCAATTGCTTCCACCCATCCTGTATTTGAAAAGTACGGATCTGATCGCTGTAGTAGATGTCATTGGCCGTTTGTGCCCAGGTGCGCACCCGATAGGTGGTGTTGAATTGAAGGTTTTCGATGCTGTAGGTAAACGAGCTGTCGTCGTTGATGATACCCTGCATAAGCACGGAACTGATGCCTTCGTTTAGTATAAGCAGGGCATTGGGATTGTCCGAATAAAGGAAGCCATGCTGTTGGGCCGATGTACCCAACGTCTGAAGCCCGGTGATGCTGCCGGTTACTTCTGCCCGGTCATTGATGACTACGATGTCGTCGTTTGTTTCCAAAAAAATGTCGAACGAAAAGGGCATGGCCATTTCGGAATAAACCGTGCGCTGTCCTTCAACCCGATCGTCATCAAAAACGGCGAAGGCTTTCATATAATAGATGGCTTGCAGGTCAAGGCTGGTCAGCTTTTGCGAAAAGCTGCCGTCGGGATTGGGTTCTTCTGCACAATGTTGGGTAGCCGTGTTATCGAGTACTGCCTGCTCCGAGGTGGAGACTAAAAACCCTAGAGTCACCAATGCGTCCACGGCGTTGTTGTCGACCGTACCTGTCAAGGTCAAGCTTCCGGGGCTGACAACGGTCGGAGCATTTATAGATACGCTGTAAAAATCGAGGTCGTGGACCTCCGGGCCTAAACAAGTAGACAGGCTACCACAATATAAAGCGATCAATACGAGTGCGAATATATCTTTTAAGTTCTCCTTCATGGCTACAATTGATTATTTTTAAGGCTCGCTCGAAAAATAAATTTCCGCTATCTTTGAGAAAGGAAATTATTTTTTGAGCTTTATTAATTGGCATGTAGAATAATTTTTTGGGTAACGCTCTCTCCTTCATACAACAGGTGAATGAAATAGATACCGGCTGCATTTCCCGACAGGTCGACGTGAAAAGTGATGCCTTGCTCCGGTGGGCCTTCCCGTTGGTAAACAGTGGTGCCCAACACGTCCCAAATGCTGACTGATATATCGTCCCAAATGAGATCGGACAGATCTACCTGCAGCTTCCCGGTAGTGGGATTTGGAAATACATTTAACGAAAGTTCCTTTCGGGAAACCGCCTGCACCGCCGAAATAAAACCTATGGTTATCGGGCCAAATTCCGCCACGCAACCGTGGCCGTCGGTAATCCTTATAGTATAATCTCCTTGCAGCAAATTGGCAGGGTCCTCCACAGTGGAAACGACATTTCCATCCAACAACCATTCCACGTTGTAAGGGGGCATACTGCCACCAATCGTGATGTCTATCGAGCCAAGCTGGGAGGGTGTTTGATCTATCACGGTATCTATATCAACGGTTATTTCAGGATATTCATTAACTGTAAAAGCGTTGTTATCCTCTAATGTGCAATCATTGTCGTCAGTGATGGTGAGGGAATAGTTGCCTGGGCAAAGGTCTTCGAGGGAAGAGCTGTCGGTTTGAAAGCTATATGGAGGTGGAGCCTCCGCCGATAATCAAAACGACACTTCCATCGCATTCACCGGGGCAGGCATCATTTACTTCAGCAATGAAGGACAAAGCGATAGGTTCGGCTACATCGTAGGAGTCCTCAAATATACAACCATCCCCGTCTATTACGGTTACGGAATAGTTGCCAGCTTCCAGTCCAGTGGGGTTGTCGGTGATGTCGCCATTGCTCCAATCGAATTCGATGGGCTCGGCACCTCCCGAAACGTTCAGATCGATCGAACCCGTTGCCGTTCCATTACAGAGCACATCCGTTACGATACCGATGGCGGACAAGTCTGAGATCAAATCCACATAGAAAGAGTCGGTCATTGAACAGTTATTTATATCAGTCCACAACAACTGTATGCCAGCCGGATAGAATATCTTGTGGATTTTGTTGCGTGGAGCCATTGTCCCATAAAAATGTATAGGGCGGAGTGCCGTTATCCACTTCTAAGGTTATCGAGCCGGTAGGACTGGCGCAGGCCGCGGGCATAGTGGAACCAGAAATTTCAATCGTTGGCGGGTCTATTACTACTATGTTGGCGGTAATGGTGCAGGTGGTAGCATCGGTTACGGAGACCATGTAAGTACCTGCCGGAACGCCGGAAAGGTCTTCTGATGTCGACCCGGTGTTCCATTGATAAGTGTATGGATCAACACCCCAGAGACCACTAAGTCTATCATACCATCTTGTCCTCCGAAACAAGTTGGTTG
>CBDCTQ010000035.1:0-70282 GCA_965222105.1 Saprospiraceae bacterium
GGCCGACCTGGTACTCATTCCCACAGGAGCCAGCGTAGATGACCTCGAACCATCCGTGTTGCTTGCATACGATTTGCAAGCTCAGGGGATAAAGAAAAACCGGATAGGCTTCGTTTTTTGCCGTATGAGCGACTCAGAAGCCGAATTAAGGGAAAGCATGGAATACTTGGAAAAAGCCGGCTACGAGGCTTTAAAAGGCCAAATACCCGAAAAAATAGCCATTCGCCGGGCCGGTGATATTGGACTTGGCGCAACCGAAACAAAATACCAATCCGTGAATGGCAAAGTCGATGAGCTCATCCAAGCTGTGGTAGACAGAATTAACGATTTAACGAAATAACGAAAATGCATTGTTGAGCTTTGAGCAAAACACAACGAGGAGACAGGAAAAGTTCACCGGATCAACTGGTACTTAGTTCAAACGAGATATCTTTCACCAAGTGCAAATAAACCCGTTACACTGTTACTACCCGAAAGCATTTGCAACACAAAACAGAAATAATTAACGAAATAACGATTTAACGAAAGTACAAAAAAATGAAAAGAAACACGGCACAAGGATAGGGTAGGGGAGTGCAAAAAAATGGCGCAGGGTCATAGCTGGGCAATTTCCCCTAAAATTAGGATAACAACACACACCCAAACGGCGTACCCGCCCGGATACGCTGGATGGAGCGCCCAGGATTAAACTTCAGACTTAAAATTAGTAACGATTTAACGAAATAACGAAAATGGCAAAAATCAGAAAACCCAAAAGAGGAAAAGGAGAGCCTCCAAAGAGAGTCACCACCGGCAACCTAAAAAAACCCGCCAACTCAGATACGAAAGACATGGTGGCATTCAATTTCAAAGTCCCCAGAGCATTCCGCAAAGAGTTCAAACAAGCGGCACTCGACGTTGATATGTCTATGGTCGAATTACTACAGCATTGCTTTCAGTTACACAAAGATTCGTTGAATCGTTAAATCGTTATTTAACGAAAAAAGAAAAACCCGGAGATCAAAGACTTCCAGGCTCTTCAAATATCATTATTAAAGAAAACATAAATTATGTTTCCATTCCAAAGATAGGATATTTTCTTCAAAGTTTTGTCTATGCAGTATAATAAGTCTCAACCTCCTTCCATCGGTGCAGGAGCCGGCTCTATCCTCACCGTGCCCACCTCGGCACCTGCGCCTGACACGAGCTGCCACTTCTCAGGCACCCCACAAATCCAACCCGCCCAGTAGCAGCTTTTATCCACCCACCCGGATAATGAAATCCCTTCCACAAAATAATAACCCTATACCCACCGGCTTACAGCAGCCTGTTTTTCATCCGCTACATTACTCAACTCACAGGCAGCTACGCCTCCCCGCTGCAGCCACTGCTCACCAATCTCACCGCCATCTGCCACCGCCGTTGGGCGTTTACCACCCGCGCCCAACAGCAGTAGCTACAACAGCAGCCCCCTCCGAGAAAAGTTAGTGCCAAATTAGAAAACCACAAACCACAAAGATTACCCTCCCGCATTTGTGGCTTGCCTCTCCCTGCGGTCGCAGGCCTAAGTAATGTTTTACGGTCTGGGGTTGCGCTATCGCGCGGTCTCCGCTTCCGGCATTCTGCCACAACGCCATAGTCACATCCTTAGCTTGGCAGAAAAAAGCGTTTAAGGGCGGTGTTCCCTCCTGGGTGCCGGTCTCCGCTCTTGGGGCCCGGCCAGCCCCGACAGGCGCAGTGCTTTAGAATAGTTTCAGTTGTTGAGTACGAGGTGCCCATTCCACTTTATCGGCATTCATTTCCAGTAGCTTTTTATTTGCTCCTATTGTCTTTTGGGCAGTGTCCCACGTTCCGCCTGTACGCCACTCCCGGTCGTAATAGATCGCAAGCGTTATATCCGCCAATTCTACCAATTGGGTATTTCGGATCAGGGGAGCGGCAGTAGGGTAGTGGCTGCCATAGTCGGGCCTTATTATTGTTTGCGGTATGTTGTTTTGGTTCGCCCATCGGCTGGCCAGTTCGTCCACGCCCAGCGCTCCCCCATGCAATATTTCAGACGGGCGTCCGTATCGGGCGATTATCAAACCAATACCATATTCGAGTATTTCGGGAGAGGTTATTTTTCTACTTCCCGCAATCAATAGCTTCATGTAATTTTATTGTTTTATATCTGCTCTAAGATACTCATTTACAATCAAAAAAAGTCAAAAAAATCAATGTTTTTTTGAAATAAAAAGTTATTTTTTCTTGTTTAATTTTGAATTATTTTGTATATTTACCTATCATTATTAAAGAAATAATAACATTATGTTCACCGATCCTTTTCTGGAGGCCTCTCACTTGCGGGCTCTTTCCAATTACTTAGATTCTCATTATGGGGATTCACCTGACTACTACCGGCAAAAAGGAAACTTTGAAGTTTCCAAACTTGATGATGATTGGCTCATCTCTACCGAAGTGTCGTCCTTCTATCCTTCCTGCACTTTAGTAGACTATTTGCAACACGAGCATTTTAAGTCTGTCAAAATAGACGACGAATGCAATCTTATTGTTACCGTTCCTCATCCAGGGGAGTGGTTGTCAGATAGGAATTACGTTGCCCGTTGTTTCGACGAGGCGTTGGAATGGCTCCCCCGATACGTTCGTGCAATGGACGCTTTCAAAAAATACCAGGAAGCCAAAGAAGTATGGGAGCAGGCCCAGGAATACTTGTCCTGTCGGTCAGCAGCGTAGATCGACATCAATTATACATACTAGTATAGGTTAGAGGGGTTCAGCAGGTTTTTTGAGAATAAGCCATTTTCCCAAGTCTAAAATCGCTATGGCGCGGGAATTAAATCGGAAAAAACCGCCGCACTTATGCGACAAATAGGAGGTTTATTGCAAGTTCCCTTATCTAATAACTTTTCATGTAGCCGGGTAACATGGTGCTTGCCTGTTGGCGGGCCAACCCATTGCCGTAAGTCACAGCGTCAGAGGTACCGCACATCTGCGTAATAGATGCGCTTGTTTGCAGGCTTACCAGTCGGCAGACTATCCATTGCGATAATTTGGATAGGGCACGGACTCCCTGCCCGTGGGTTTACCGACCTCTGGATGGGGGAGGCTGCCCTCTATTTTTAACCTTTAAAAATTTCTAACAATGACAACTACAGCTAATCGCTTACCGTTCACTAAACCAAATGGTCAACTCGTGGACAAAAACACCGGAGAAGTGCAAATCAAATACTTCCCCGGACGGCCGCGCAAATACCGCTTCGACGCCTCCCGCGGTAATTTCTTCCTCAACAGCGATCCCATAACAAAGCCCAAGCAGCCTCTGACCATCATCCCTATCGCTTACCGCATCTTCGCCGATGACATTTTGGGGTACGGCCGGAAGCGCTGGGCGGAGTTCTTTTTCCTCAATGACGCCCTGCATGTATGCTCCCTGTTGGTGCATGGGTATTCCGTCCAAAACCTGCTCAAAATTGTAGCCGATCAGATGTTTTACGATAACCTAAAAATCACAGAAGTAGCCCTGACCATCACCCCCGTACAGCGCGAGTGCAAAAGCGAAGAAGCAAAAGGCAAAAAATACTTCATCGCCGAATTCAGTTACAAACCCGTCGGGAGCGACGACCTCGAAATCCTCAAAGCCTGCACTGCGGGCCTCCAGGTATGGAGAGAAGAAACCCTGACTGGCGACGCAAAAATGGAAGTTTCAGAAAACTTCAACCCGCCGATCCGAAAAGAGTTGCAGGACGAGCAAGCCAACGCACCAGCAAAAGCGGCATAGCTTTATTGCTTCGTTCATCGCGGCCCGCCTGCCGTACCATGTCTACCCACTGTCGGAAATCCGGACGGGCAGTTTTGCAACCGTGATGATCCGGTTGCCGGCCACTTTGGTCGGCAACTATTTTACAAAACAATCATTTATGTATCGTACGAAATAATTATGAAAACACCAACCACCCACCAATTCAGCAAATACCAGGAGTTGTACAACTATTTCAATAAGCACCTGTTTAACAATAAACTCCCGGACTGCCTACTCCTCCTTTCCAGGGCATCCGCCAAAATCTTTGGTCATTTCTCCAAAGACCGCTGGCAAAACAAAAGTGGCCGCAAAACAGGCCAGCAAATGAACGACTACCCCACACCCGGCAGCGTGTTTCTCAAAACCTTTAAAAAGATGCCTAAAAGCCTCCTGTTGCCCTTCAAATCCTCCGAGGTGATCAATGCCGCCCCACAAAACCCGGCCATCACCGGGATATTAGAGCCAGGAGCCGCAACGTCGCCATCAAAAAAGAACAAGACAAAGTACTCCTGTCTCTGCGGCTTCAACATCTGGGGAAAACCCGATTTAAACATCCTTTGAAAGCCAGAGGCTTTCATATGACAAATTCGTGCAATTTGTGATAATTCGTGTCGAGCTAACACGCGTACTTTCAGCGGGTTAAAAAAAGCTAATGAACTGTTGACAAAATAAGCACCCTAAAATTTCTGTATCCCAAATATTTGTAGTTTCATTGCACTAAAATGTTACTATGGTCACAGCAACATTGACAGGAAAAAAGTCCGACCTCAAATTCTTTCTCAACCTTTTACCGATCACGGACAAAGTGCAATGGATGGGTAGGGGAGACCGCACGATAACCACTTTTCGGGTTGACTTTGAACAGGTCGCAAGATCAACAATGCGGTCAGGAAATATGGGCTTAGAGAAGAAAACAACTTCAATGTCACAATAAATCACAAGCATAAATTATGGCAAAGAAAAAGCAAGTTTTAGTAGATGGTTTAACGATATCAATAGACACCATTAATGCCAACGATTACATCAACCTCACGGACATAGCTAAGAAACGAACAATAAAGCCAGATGCTATTATCCAAAACTGGTTGAAAAATCAAAACACGATTAAATATTTGTGGACATGGGAAAGTTTACACAACCCCGATAAAACCCCTCCATTTGAAGGGGTTTTAGCTACGGCATTAGATAATAGCGTATTTATGTCTCCCAAGAAATGGATCGAGTTGACCGGAGCAGTGGGGATAAAATCTAAATCCGGTAGGGGAGGGGGTACATTTGCGCATACAGATATTGCACTCAACTTCATGTATTGGTTGGACCCCCGGTTCCAGGTGTATTTTATCAAAGAGTTTCAACGCTTAAAAGAAGCCGAAGCAAAAAAACTGGGCAACAAATGGAGTGTCAAAAGAGAACTGGCAAAAGGTAATTATGCCATTCATACCGAAGCAGTGAAAACGCATTTAATACCAAGTCATGTAAAAGGAAAAAAATACGAACGTATTTATTATGCCTCAGAAGCAGATCTATTGAACATTGTTGTTTTTGGAATGACCGCAAAAGAATGGCAAAAATCCAACCCAAATAAAAAAGGCAACATCAGAGACAATGCAACTGCATTGCAATTAGCAGTACTAGCCAACATCGAAGTATTAAATGCTTCATTGATCGAGTGGGATGCTGATAAAGCCCAGCGGTTTGATCTGTTAGCGGCGGCTGCAATAAAGCATACTAATATATTAGCTGATACCAAAGCAATTAAAAACTTAACGAGCAAAACCCTGAAACCCAAAAAATGAGCATCACTAAATTTACGTTATGCGGATTTCTGTAACGAAAAAAGTCGTTCATGAACACATTCACCATATTCAAGGTATCCCAAAAACGGCTTCTGGTAGTCCAATGGTTCCACTACAATTCTGACAACTTGCAAGCCTTCGGAGTAGAACCGGTAGGGGAGTGGTACGAAAACTTCTACCCATCCAAAAACACGTTCACCAAATTTGAACAGCTACAACAAACCGAACACTACGACCTGCTAATACAAGACCAACACCAACACGACTATTTCATCATCGAGGAATTGCCTCCACACATCATACTACTGCCCAACCATAAAAAAGATACCGACCATGATGGCGGTTGACTCATTCACCCCATGCTGGTTTCGCGCAGTATAGGTGAACGATACCAACAATCTTTCCCACCACGTACAAACCCTCAATTTTATTTTAAAATTCTAAAAGAATCCGGCATATATCCAGCCACACAATAAAATTCCGACCATACGTAAAATACATGTTATTAATAATATATTATTCCGTAATTTCTTTTGTTTCTTTACATTGTATTGATATATCAACACCCCCAACATCTCTCACTCCTCCCTTTCCCAAAAGATTACATAAAAATAATCAATAATGTTTTTGATGTAAAATAATTTAGCGTACCTTGCCGGAAATCTCAAAGGCCTTTAACCTCTTTACAACCAGAGAACTACCCACCTGACTTAACTACACTTACCAGAGGCTATCAGATTGTATTTTCGAAAACACAATCGACCCCAGAAAATCCTTGTTCATTCCTGTTAAAGCAAAATTTTTCTTCCAGAACAAGGCTGCACTTATCCTATTGAGCATTTTTTAACGAACCCAAAGGTTCGGGACAGTGCCTATGGTGGCTTTCTATGGGTGGATTGTCAAGTGGCGTTTACTGGCTAAAGGTGGGTTGTCGGGAGGAAGATTTATATTTTGAACAAGTAAAATAGGAGGATAAATTAGTATCTTTCATGCTAATAATTATTTAATAATTTTACCATAGAATAATATCATGAAAAACGTAATATTTACTTTTTGCTGCTTTACTTCCTTGTTTTTACAGGGCCAAGCACCCCAGTTCGAGTGGGCGGTGCAGTTGGGCGGAGGCACTGTTGATAGAGGAAAAGCCATAGCCACAGACAGCTTTGGAAATGTTTACACTACAGGATCATTTAGTAATAACGCAACCTTATCTGATACAGCAGACTTTGACCCCGGCTCTGGTTTTAATGGCCTGGTATCAAATGGAGGTGCAGATATTTTTGTCTCGAAGCTAAGCCCTGATGGTGAACTGATTTGGGCAGTATCATTTGGTGATATTGAAGGAGATCGAGGCTATGGAATAACAACAGACGCAAGCGGGAATGTCTATGTAACCGGGCTTTTCCATGGATCAGTGGACTTTGATCCCGGGCCGGGTGTATATTCTTTATTTGCATCGTTTGATCGTTCTTCTGTATTTGTACTAAAATTAGATACCAATGGTTCGCTGCTATGGGCAAGAGAGTTGGGAGACGAACAAGGCTTTGCACTCGGATCAAGTTGGGGCCGCTCCATAGCAGTAGATGACGATGGCAATGTCTATACGACCGGACAAGCCAGAGATAATACCGACTTTGATCCCGGGCCGGGAGAATATATATTGACGACCAATACCAACTCAACCAATATTTTTATTTCTAAATTGGATAGTAATGGAAATTTTGTCTGGGCTAAGGCTGTAGGGGGAGAAGAGGGAGAAGAAAGTTATGCCATTGCACTTGATGATTTTAATCATGTATATATAACCGGAAATTTTCAGAGTGAAATCGACTTTGATTCGGGACCAGATGAAGTTAACTTAACGGCTATTGGCAATGGTGATTTATTTATTTTAAAACTAAATACAGAGGGTGAATTTGTATGGGTAAAAAATATGGGAGGAACTTCTACATCAGCTTGGGGGAATGATTTAGTAATAGATGAATTAGGGGACATTTATACAACTGGAGTGTTTGTAGATTCCGTTGACTTTGATCCGGGACCAGAAACTTACAAGTTGTACTCAAATGGAGGAGACGTGTTTATTCTTAAACTAGACAATTTTGGAAATTTTATATGGGCTAGAGATATTGGTACTGAATCTATTAGTTTTGTTGTTGGAAATAATATCGCACTTGATAACTATGGCTATACGGTGCGACGTGAAAAGTCGCTTTATAATACTGTTAAACCACCGGAATAACAATAATTTTACATGAGTTATTCAAAGGTGGATTTAACCTGATGTGCTACCATCAGTTTCCTACTTCGGGGTGCGTCACCAGCAATGGTGGGGTGCTAAGCCCGAAGGACAACAAAGCTCCTCCCGATTGATTCCGATCGGGATAAGTGGCGACCGTGAGGTCAAAGCGAAAGCTGCTAGTCTTTTGCGGTAGGAGGAAGCGGAATGAATGGTATGCGTAACATATGTGAATCACTTTAAGCCTCGTTACATTGAAGCGGCGGAAAAGACTAACTTTGTTTCCTGTTGTATGGGGAGCATAACCGCCGTAGTCAAAAACGACAAGGGGTACAGTTGTCAAGTTCGTTTACTCATGACACGTAGCTGCTTTCCGGCATTAGTCGGAATGAAAATTCCCTCGGGGTAAAGGTGAACGCTAACCCATTCGGTATTAAAAGCGAAACACGGTAAGCCTGTATCGTTCTCCTTTTTAAGGAGTAGGAAGGAAGTAATTCCCTACGATGGCGGTGCAGGTAAGGGATGCTGGAGAAAGCGAAGGCCCTGTTGTAACGATGAGGATAGGAGTTGAGATTGATCATTGGGGTAAAACAAAATCAATCAACATTACTCCCGGCGAAAGTCGAGCAAACTTCCGGCAGGTGCTCAATTACGAGAACGGTGTACGAACGACTTTATCTGGGTCAGAGCAGTGGAAGTCAGGAGTTATTTCAACCCATGAATAGCTGACTGGCTGTGCCAACAGAATCATTAGTTCAACCGGGGCAAAGGTAAGGTTGATGCTTTTAAACCGGGCTGATGGTAGTCATTTTAACATCTATTATCGTAAAATCGAGTAGCTTACACTATTCGGTGCGGTGATCATAATCGTTATGAGTGCTTGAGCAGATTACTGGGAAACTAGTACGGTCTGTTCTGAGGGGGGAAAGGAGGGGCAACCCTCCCGACCTACCCGACTATATAACAGGAACCTTTCAGGACACAGTTGATTTCGACCCAGGGCCCGAAACATATCCGTTATATTCAGGGGAAGACGGAGGTGCTTACGTATTGAAGTTGACGGAGGATGGCGCTTTTGTTTGGGCAGTTGCTTTTCCAGGAGATGAAGGAAACTACCCCGGCGAATACAATGAAGGAGAAGGGATAGCTTTAGATCAATGGAATAATATATACACCATTGGAAGCTTTTGGCGTACTACAGACTTTGACCCGGATACCTCTGAATATAATTTAACGCATTTTGGAACCACCGATATTTTCATTCAAAAAATGAGACCTCCCTGTAGCGCCAACCCGATAATAGTGACTACCGATAGCTCTCAAACAATATGCCCCGGAGACAGTAGTGTAACGTTGACAGTGACACTTCCTGACTGGGTTATGGATGTATCCTATTTCTGGAATACGGGAGATACTTTAGCCTCTGTCATGGTTTTACCTGATTCCAGCACAACCTATACAGTAGCTATCGCCTACATGTACGATACAATTACCCAGCAATTCTCGGTTTAGAATAAAATTTGGAAAAAAAAGATTAAAGTGATAAAATGCGTCCAAAAAATAGAATGATAGACAAATTAATCACTCAGGTAGGTGAATTTTTCACCAAAATCAAAGACCACAGACGAAACAATGCCCACTACAAATTAAGTGATTGTCTGAAAGGAGCCTTCGCCATGTTTAGCTTGAAAGATCCTTCTTTGCTGGTATTCAGGAAGAATTACGAACAGAGAGGGGCGAACCTTCAACGGATATTCGGGCTTGATTCCATTGCAGAAGACACTGCTCTGCGTCAAGCTATAGATGGGGTTTCGCCGGAATCCTTCCATGGTCTTTTTCCTCAATTGGTACAAACAGTTAAGGATGAAGGTATTTGGGAATCGCGTAAAGTCCTTGGCAAATTTATATCTATTAGTGTAGATGGCAGCGGTCTTTATTGTTCAGGAAAAAAATCGTGTGAACATTGTATGATTAAAAACCTGAAAAATGGCCAACAACAGTTTTACCATCAAAAACTGGCAGCAGTGCAAATGCACCCTGATGTAAAAACGGTTTTTCCATTAGGTACAGAAGCTATTGTCAAACAAGACGGAGCTACTAAAAACGACTGTGAGCAAAACGCAGCAAAACGTCTTTTGCCCAGAATTAGTACTCAGTTTGCCACGGATTTGATCCTTTATGTGATGGATGCTTTATACGCCACCGGCCCGATGATAAAACTGATTAAGTCGTTGAATGCCAGCTTCTTAATTGGTGTCAAAGAAGGATATGTTTTGATCCAGGCAGATCAATTGGCGGCAAAAAATCAATTGAATCAAGCCGTTTGGTCGGATGGCAAAACAAAAGGAGTTGCAAAATTTGCCAATGGATTAATTCTCAACGGACAGCATCAGGATACATTGGTCAACTATGTGGCTTATGAGCAAGTCAATATCGCCACAGAAAAAGTAATTTATTCTAACAGTTGGATTACAGATATTGAAATCACTGATGACAATGTTAGAGAATTGGTCAAAGTCGGTCGCTCTCGATGGAAAATTGAAAACGAAACATTCAATACGCTGAAAAATCAGGGCTACCATTTGGAGCATAGCTATGGGCACGGTAAAAAATATTTAGCGACCAATTTTGCCATTTTGATGTTCATCGCTTTTTTAGTAGACCAAATAGCTCAGGCACTATCCTATGCTTTTAGAACGGCATGGGAATATTGCAAAACCAAAAAGCTGCTTTGGGAAAAAACCCGCCAGGTCTTTGATTTATTACCCGCAAAGTCAATGAACGCTATTTATCGCTTTATTGCCAAAGGACGCCAAATCCAGTACCCTTTATTAGAATAATGTTTGGTTTGGCGGTAATCCGCCATCTGTTTTCAGTAGATTGTTTTAAACCGAGAATTGCTGACAATTACCTGTACAAATGAGGCTTCTTTACATATGGCGGTTGTTGACTCTTTAGCCCTTTCCATAACAGATGATTTAGAGACTTGTCAGCAAGAGGAAGTAACCTTAGAAGCAAGCGGAGGTATTGCTTACCTATGGAGTACGGGAGATACGACCAGTACCATTTCAATCCTTGCGACAACTGATGAAACCTATAGCGTCACTGCAACGGATGTTAGTGGCTGTATTGCAACGGATACGGTGTTGGTCGTAGTAAACGAATTATCTGATACCACTCAAATTTCATTAAACACCTGTGATTCTTTATCGGCGGGTATTTTTGAGTACCTATATGCGGATCAAAATGGCTGTGACAGTATTGTTTTTCAAACCAATATTTTTCTTCCACTGCCTCAAACACCGATAGTTCCTGAAGATATTGTCATACAAGAAAACGAGCCACCTTTTCAAATAGCTGTTCCAGCAATTCCCAATGCCACCGAATACTCCTGGACAATACCTATAGGCTCTGAAATCCTATCTGGGGCTGGTACTAATATTATTACAATTGGCTGGAATGGTATGACAACGGGGGGACTCATTTGCGTGAATGCACTTAACGAATGTGGTAGTGGGCCGGTGGAGTGTTTTGAGGTGGTGGTGGAGATTATAGATGGAGTCCGCAGTTTGAAGGACATAACCTATGGCATTTATCCAAATCCAGCAACTACGGTGTTGAATATTGTATCAAGCAGAAACAGTCAATCCGAAATTACAGTGTTGAATGTTTTGGGAAGAGAGGTGATAAAGCACGTTACTTCCAACAGACAAACACAGATAGATGTAAGTCAATTATCTAGTGGTCTTTATTGGTTGAAAATCACGAAAGTGACCGATCCTGCCACTGCATTTGAGCATTGGTATAAAGTAGAAGTATTAAACAAATAGCATCGCCTTTCAGGCGATCCCAAAAACAGGTTATGAATCAGTTTTCTCTTGAGACCTTAATAAAAAAAATGATGAAAAGTATAACATTCATAATTTGCTTTCTTGCTTATTTATCCTCCTCAGGTCAGTCTCCCGTCTTCGAGTGGGCGGCGCAGCAAGGCGCAGGCGCTGTTGACTTTGGCCTTGCCATAGCCACAGACAGCTTTGGAAATGTTTACACTACAGGATCATTTAGTAATAACGCAACCTTATCAGATACAGCCGACTTTGACCCCGGCTCTGGTTTCTATGGCCTGGTATCTAATGGAGGTCCAGATATTTTTGTCTCAAAGCTTAGCTCCGATGGTGAACTGATTTGGGCGGTCTCTTTTGGTGGTTCCGAATTCGACTTTGGCCAAGGAATAACAACAGACGCAAGCGGGAATGTCTATGTGACCGGGCTTTTCCGTGGTGGAGTTGACTTTGATCCCGGACCAGATGTCTATTCTTTAATTGCATCAATTGATCGTTCCTCAGTATTTGTACTGAAATTAGATTCCAATGGGTCGCTGTTATGGGCAAGGGAGTTGGGAGACGGAGCAGTCTTTGGATCCGGATCAAGTTCGGGGTATTCCATCACAGTAGATAACGATGGTAATGTCTATACCACAGGGCAGGCAGCAGATAACACGGACTTTGATCCCGGGCCGGATGAATATATATTGACGACCAATACCAACTCACCCAATGTTTTTATTTCTAAATTGGATAGCGACGGGAATTTTGCCTGGGCTAAGGCGGTAGGGGGAGAAGGGGAAGGAGATCAAAGTTATGCCATTGCACTTGATGATTTTAATAATGTATATATAACCGGGAGTTTCTCAGGTACGATAGATTTTGATCCAGGATTAAATGAATTTTATGTTTCTGCGATTTACGGAGATTTATTTATTTTAAAACTTAGTTCAGGTGGAGAATTTATGTGGGTGAAAAATATGGGAGGTGCTATGGGGATAGCAGTAGGACAAGCTATTGCAATTGATGAAGCCGGAAATATTTACACTACCGGAATATTTACTGAAACCATTGATTTTGATCCAGGCTCTCAACTATTCGAGCTATCGGCAAGCGAAGCAGATCTTTTTATCCTGAAACTAAGTACGGACGGAGCATTTACCTGGGTAAAAGCTATTGGAGGAAATGAATATTATGACATCGGAAGAGGCATTGCCCTTGATCAGAGTAATAATGTATATGTCACAGGTGTTTTTCAGGACACAGTTGATTTCAATCCAGGACCCGAAAACTATCCGTTATATTCAGGGGAAGGCGGAGGTGCCTACGTGCTGAAATTGACGGAGGCTGGCGCTTTTGTTTGGGCAGTTGCTTTTCCAGGCGATGAAGGAAATTACCCCGGCGAATACAATGTAGGAGAAGGAATAGCTTTAGACCAATGGAATAATATATACACCACCGGAAGCTTTTGGCGTACTACAGATTTTGACCCGGATACCACTGTATATAATTTAACGCATTTTGGAACCACCGATATTTTCATTCAAAAAATGAGACCTCCCTGTAGCGCCAACCCGATAATAGTGACTACCGATAGCTCTCAAACAATATGCCCCGGAGACAGTAGTGTAACGTTGACAGTGACACTTCCTGACTGGGTTATGGATGTATCCTATTTCTGGAATACGGGAGATACTTTAGCTTCGATCATGGTTTTACCTGATTCTACCACCACCTACACGATAACTGTTGCTTACATGAGCGATACAATTACCTGTACAAATGAGGCTTCTTTACATATGGCGGTTGTTGACTCTTTTGCCCTTTCCATAACAGATGATTTAGAGACTTGTCAGCAAGAGGAAGTAACCTTGGAAGCAAGCGGAGGTATTGCTTACCTATGGAGTACGGGAGATACGACCAGTACCATTTCAATCCTTGCGACAACTGATCAAACCTATACCGTCACTGCAACGGATCTTAGTGGCTGTAGTGCAACGGATACGGTGTTGGTCGTAGTAAATGAATTATCTGATACCACTCAAACTTCATTAAACACCTGTGATTCTTTATCAGCGGGTATTTTTGAGTACCTATATGCGGATCAAAATGGATGTGACAGCATTGTTTTTCAAACCAATATTTTTCTTCCACTCCCTCAAATGCCTATAGTTCCTGAAGATATTGTCATACAAGAAAACGAACCACCTTTTCAAATATCCATTCCGGAAGTTCCAAACGCTACTGAATACTCCTGGACTATCCCCATAGGGACGCAAATTATTTCCGGGGCTGGCACCAATACCATAATAATTGACTGGAATGACATGACAACGGGGGGATTCATTTGCGTGAATGCGCTTAACGAATGTGGTAGTAGTCCGGTGGATTGTTTTGAGGTGGTGGTGGATATTATAGATGGAGTCCGCAGTTTGAAGGACATAACCTATGGCATTTATCCAAATCCAGCAACTACGGTGTTGAATATTGTATCAAGCAGAAACAGTCAATCCGAAATTACAGTGTTGAATGTTTTGGGAAGAGAGGTGATCAAGCACGTTTCTTTCGACGGACAAACCCAATTGGATGTAAGTCAATTATCTAGTGGTCTTTATTGGTTGAAAATCACGAAAGTGACCGATCCTGCCACTGCATTTGAGCATTGGTATAAAGTAGAAGTATTAAACAAATAGCATCGCCTTTCAGGCGATCCCAAAAACAGGTTTTTCCTGTCTTTTATAACGGTAACGGTATATCCGGATACGAATCAGTATGCATCATTCTATCGGATATACAACGGCAGATTCTACACAGTTTTAAGGCTTACGCTTGGGTAAGCACATCGGAATGGTCCTTCGGGACATAAGGGGCGTTTATCCCCCTTGCTAAAATCAACTGCAATTAACCACTGTAGTTAGAGCGGAATTGTTGTGCCCTGAAAGAAAAGATAACACTCAACACACGAAATTATGATGCCTGTACATATCCGATTTTAATTTATTTCTTAACCTTTTAATTCAACAATCATGAATTACAAAAAAAATGTTCCCTTACTTTTTTTCCTGCTGCTTTGCCTTTTGACCAAAAGCCAGGATATCACCGCCATTCGCGATGCAGCGAGAACGGCGTTTTTGAAGGATGCTGATGGAAATCAACTTCATTATCAAAACATCCTAATCGATTTGCAACCAAATGGAAAATTTGACGAACTTGTTGATTATCCATCGCACAATTTCAATGAAAGACATTTGAAACTACTGGTTGAGTTGACCCAAGCCAGAGCCAGAAAACAGGACGATCCTTCGTTGTTTCCCAACATCACTTTGATGACTTTACAAACCGAAATTCTAAATGGTCTAAACTGGTGGTACCAAAATGTAGATTACTACGATCATGCAGCTGGTAGCAACGGGCATCCCCCCGTCGGCTGGTGGAAAAACGAGATCGGCAAGCAGCGGGAGTTGCAAAAAATCAGTGTTTTGTTTTTCGATTTTTTGAGTGCCAATCCCCTCCCACAGCTTTCGGTTCCGATAGATCCCCCTGTGTATCCCATCTCACTGGTTTGTCAGAACCCTCCTGTGTCGGAGGTAATCACCGATCCAATTACCACGATCATAGATGCCATTAGTGCCGACTTTCAGGTAAACATAGAAGAACTCGACGAACCAGAAAACCACGTGGGTGCCAACAAGGCCGATGTTGCAACCTCTATTGTAGCAAAAGGATTGTTGGAAAATTGTGCGACTTATCTTGATTTGGGTAAAATGTACTTAGAGTGTGTGATGGATTTTACAACAGAGGATCAAAAATACGATGGAGTACGCGCTGACTATTCCTTCAATCAACACAACAAAGAGAATACGTCTGGTGATCGCAGAGCCTTATTGTATTCCGGCGGATACGGCATGTCTTTTATGCACAACGTTGCCGTTTGGGGAGCAGCATTTACAGGCGATCCGAATGGTTATGATTATACACTAGAAGCCAGACAAAACTTTTTAAACTATGTCTTGGAAGGCTACCGCTGGATGGTCATTGGCAATATGACCGATTACAGTGCCAATGGGCTAGACATCGCCAAGAAATATCCCCGCAGTAATGTGAGAATTTCCGACGAAGATATGGAATTACTGCTTGACATGTTTCCTGGGAATGCAGACCTGACAACAATGCAATCCGAGCTGGGAGGAAATCAAAGTTTTGGAGGTCGGCATCACAAACACTTCTGGATTTCCGATTACGTTAGCCATCAGGAAGCCGGATATTTTTCTTCCCTCCATATGTGTTCTGACAGAAGCCTGGGAACGGAAACCAACAGTGCTCAGGATGAAAACAAACGAGGCTTTTGGCTACCTTATGGCTGCACTTTTATTTACAGGACTGGAGATGAATATATACGATTACTGCCCAATGGGGATCCGGAAGATTCAGACGATTATGAAAATATTTTCCCTTTTTGGGATTGGTCGTATGTGCCGGGTGTGACTTGCCCTGTGCTGTCCGCTGAAAATCTTTTACCCGTCAAAAACAAGAATGATGGAACGGGTAATACACAAGAGGAAATGTTCGTGGGCAATGCGAGCAATGATCAACATGGTGTTTCAACGATGATTTTAGATAAAGACTACCCGGGAGGCAACGTATTGGCCAAAAAAGCCTGGTTTCATTTCGGAGATGAAGTCATTGCCTTGGGGGCAGATATAACAGATAATGGTCAAATGCATACCACAGTCAACCAATCGTTACTGGAAGGAAGTGTAAGCTACGAATATGAAAGTTCGGCAGCGGACGTGCCAGCAGAATCGACAGATTTTTCCGCCAATACAGATTATGTCTCCCATGATGGTATTGCTTATATTTTTCCTACTGATCCGACCCATTTCCCCGATGGTCAGGTTGTACACATAAGTAATTTCGCCCAACCCGGTGATTGGAGTTACATTGATGATTGTGAAGATAATATGGGTACCCCCGGAAATGAGTGTGCAGCCTCCGTCAGCGGAGACCTATCCGTTTTTAGGACTTGGATCGACCATACGGGTAATAACTCCAATGCTTATTATTATATCATAGCCCCGGGTCAAGATGCAGCCACCTATGCAAATTCCAACCCTATCACCTTATTGCATAATACCGGTGAGATCCAAGCCGTAAGAAAAGAAGGTACTGCCAACACTGATCTGGCAGGAATCGTGTACTATCCAGACGGATTCACCAAAACGGCTGTAGACATAGGCCATTGCATCACCCTGTTCGCAGATCAGCCTTGTGCTATTCTGTACGACGAAGAAAACCAGGAGATTTGTGTTACCTCTCCTGACAGGAGTCAAGGCACCATCAACCTGACTATTGTAACACCTGACGGAGTAGAAGAAAAAGCATTTACGATCATAAATGACGGCACGGTTGAACCCGTGGATTGTCAGATGATCAATTCCCTCCCAAACGAGGGTTGTAATAGCCTGGCCGATTTTGAGGGTGGTCAGGTTGAGTGCACAGAAGATGTAGTCTTTACCAGTCTACATGATTTAAGTTTTTCTCCTTTTATTTCTCATGAATGGTATGTTGATGGTACCCTTTTTAGTCAACAGCCTAGCCCCCCTCCCTCAAGCGTTACTAGCTCTAACTTTCTAGGTAATGATGGGGACGGAGGAACTTTCGAAATTACCCATGAGGTCTATTACAATGACGGTTCTAATATTGTCTTAATATCCAGTGTTACCAAACCAGTCGAGCTTTATGCGATAGATGATATTGATCCGGTTATACCAAGTGGTTATACTGAATGGAAAAGTTCTGATCCGCAAGGAGCATTTCGCTTTATTATTGGAACGCTTACGATAAGCCCGGACGCTCATCTTGAAATTGATTCGGATGTGACTGTTATTTTTTGCGGTAGCGACTCCAAACTTCTAATCCAATCGGGAAATGAAATTACCACCGGAGGAAAAGTAACCCTACATGGTGTACTTACCGACTTCAACGACCAAACCTGGGTGGGTGTACAGGTGGAGGGCATATCCAGCCAGGCACAGGGGCCACTAAATTCCACCGATCAGGGATGGTTCTCCGGGCAACCGAATTCAGTAATTGAAAATGCCTATACCGGAGTTCGGAATTATGCTGGTAGTATTTCACAGAACTCGGGAGGCATCATCCAATGTCTTGGTACCCAATTTATTAATAACAGAAAAAGTGTAGAACTTTTCAGATACCAAAACTTCAATCCCAATATACCCTGGCAAATTGCCAATGATTACAGTCGGTTTAGAAATTGTCAATTCACGATAAATGACGATTACCTATACCAGCTATCGTACCTCTATTTAATGCATTTGTCTGAAGTTCAGGGAATAAAGATAGAAGGTTGTGCTTTTACCAACAATATGACAACAGTAAGTGATGATATAGCAGACTATGGCGTAGGAATAGTTGCAGCGCAGGCCAATTTTAGGGCAGGGCCTTATTGTAATAGCAACCCACCTTCCATTCCCTGCCCCGATGAAATTGATTGTGAATTCAACAACCTGGGCTATGGTGTTTACACTATTAATAAATGGCAGAATAGAACGTATTCCGTTCAAAAGTCAGAGTTCAACAATTGCTTTGTAGGCATTCGCAACAGAAGAGTGACCGGCGCCGAAATACTATTCAATAGCTTTAACCTGGGTACCTTGCCTGAAAACAGCATGGGCGATCCCACTCAGTCTGGCATCTGCTTTGAAGGATCAATAGCGGATTTCGACTGTCAGGAAAACAGTTTTGTTAATACCACAGCTGCTCCTACCGACCATAAAACAGTGGGCGTTTACAGTAAAAATACGGAGCAAACAAATAAAGCCGTCAGACGCAATACATTTATCGGGTTGGATAGAGGTAATTTGGCCGTTGGGAACAATGGCAATAATCAATACGCTGATGGTGCCAGAGGATTGACCTTCCTGTGCAATACCAACAAAGATGTACAAACGAACGGCTTTGATATCGATGTAGCCGAAGAAGACGGTATGCCTCCAAGTGTTGTTCGTCTGGAGCAGGGCTTTGCTGATATGGATAACGGCGTGGACCTGGCTGCCGCCAATACTTTTTCTGATGTTCTAACTACTGCTTCTGGCTTCGCCAACACCGGCCCCGGCCCCGTAATCAATTACTGGGTAGATCCGATTGACCCCGTGATGCCTACCGTTTTTCCTGCTGGAAGTGTAGTGCCCGCTCCAAAGATGGCAAACACCTGTCCGGCTGACTATTGTTACCCTCCTTGCAATGTCGAGACGTTAGTGATCGGAGATGTAAAATCGGAATACTATTCGACCAAAGCATCCTACCTGGCATTGAAGGCCGACTACGAAAACAATCCTACACAACAAGCGGCCAGTACCCTTGCAAGCTATAGGGTAAAATTGGATAAATCGGCATATATAGTCGTGAAGTATTACCTGGAGGATACCCTAAACTACAATCAGGACAGCCTTTTCACCTGGATTGGAAATCTGGATTTTATAGGGGCACAGCTTTGGTTATCGAATGAGTATTTGGCTATGGGAGATGTCAATCAAGCTCTGGCCACCCTGGATGCCATTCCTCTCAACTTTACGTTATCAACTGAACAAACAGCGGATCTGGCTAATTACCGGGCCGTGACCAACTCGTTGATAGGGGAAGAACTGGATAACCTCAGCAATGTGGCCCTAGACAATCTTCGGACCTACGACAAATCAGGTGGCCAAACAGAGGTGTGGGTTCAAAACATTCTCACAGATTATGGTGCCCATTATCCGCCGGAGTATTTCTTTACCGAACAAAGTGCTGGCCAGAACAGCAAGCCCGAAGAGGAAGAAATTTCTCCTGCAATAAAGTCGTATTTGACGGTATCTCCCAATCCAGCCAAAGACGTAGTAACTTTTAAAACCTATTTGACTGGAGAGGAAGGAATGGGTAATTTAGAGGTCCGAGATTTGAGTGGCAGACTAGTACACATGGTTTCAGGCATAACTGGCATTCAATCTATAAGATGGGAAACAGTCGGCTTGCCGTCGGGCATTTATTTTTATCAGCTACGCACGAAGTCTGGTATTTTGCAAAGCGGTAAAGTGATCCTGAGTAAATAACAACTGAATATCTACCGCCCTGCTGACATTTGTCAGCAGGGTAGGTTTTGAATTGCACGATTACAATTTTATAACAATAAATACATGAAAATAATGACAAAAGGTTCGACTTCTGCTTTTATGGTAGATGTAACCTTTATCAGCGATACAGTTGTTTTTACCAATTGTGCAAATTCTTTCAGGGGCTGGAACGAACACCATAACAATTGACTGTCATGGTATGGCAACCGGCGGAACCATTTGCGTGAACGCCATCAATGAATGCGGGAGTAGTCCACCCAACTTTATGAAGGTGACGGTAGACCTAGGCAAGGAATCAGACATCCACGACAACGCCTCCAATTGCAATACTGCCGATGAAATATTATTTTTCTGCACCTATACCGCCGGAGATGGCGATGGTTATTATTCCGACGAAGACTGCGACGATACAAATGCAGCTGTTAATCCGGGGCAAATGGAGGTTGTTTACAATGGAATAGATGATGATTGCGATCAAGCAACTTTAGATGATGACCTGGACGGGGATGGATTCATACTGTCAGAAGACTGCGATGATGAAAATGCCACCATCAACCCAAGTGCAGAAGATATTCCCAACAATGGGATTGATGAAAATTGCGATGGGCTGGATAGTTTGGTTAATACCAATTATCATCCAACAATACAACCACAAATATATCCCAATCCCACCAAAGGAGCAATCACCATTCGTCTACTGGAACAGAAAGGGGCCACCATAGACATAAGAGATGTATTCGGTAAGCTGCTCCTCAAAGAAAAAACAAGTTCAAGCGCAACAGTCGACCTATCCCCATACCCCGATGGAGTATACTTGCTTTTTGTGGGAAACGGATACGCGAGTTTGGTCCGAATTGGTACTTAAATATAGATAATACAGGAAGACGCAATATTGTTTTTTCCTGCGAGTGAAAAAGAACAGGGGGTGTAAAGGGTCACCTTATTCTTCTTTGATTTTATCGGCCAATGCCTGGATGCGCTTGATGGATCGGGAACGTTTCAGAATCGGGTACTGAAAATCATAGGCTTCCTGCAGGATATTTCGACGCTCTTCCTTTTCGCACTCCCATTGTAATAACATTGAATCCAGAAATTGCAGATTATTAAGGATGACCAGCTCCAGCACCGATGCATAATCGCGCATATTCTTATCCGGCCGGTTTATCCGGGATTGAGTGCCCGCCATTGTTTAGCGGTAGTCTGAAACACAATTTCATTAAGCAGGTCGGCTTCCGACTGAAAAGGCAGACGGCTTTTATAGGGCTGGGGCTGGCTGAGCAGTCGTTCATCGATCTGACTGAACATAGCCGATACCAGTAAGGAGTAATTACCCGCAGTCAAATAGCGTTTAAGATCATGCGGGTCACCGATCTGCAGGACGCGTTGCTGTTTAAGCTGCTGATATTCCTCCAGCAGGTTGATGTAAAATCCGGAATGGATGTAATTAGCGAAGTTCAGGGCAATGGTCACATGGGCATAGGTGCCGCCATAGCGCCCTCGCTGGACAATAAATCCTTTAGCGTTGGTATAGGCAATCCACTGGCCAGGTGAACCCTGATTTTTAACGAACATTTCTGCCAGATAGAGCGGATATCCTTTAAACACACTATCGGTAGTGCTTTTAAACTCAGCATTATATTTCATTTCCCACTCATAGAGAAAATCCATTTCCCGTCTGGTGTTGATCCAACTGCGGATCGGGATGTCGGGCCGATCAGGGCTTTTATACCGGGCCAGATCGGTCAGACAAAAATAGTCGCTATTTTTGACGCGGATCACCCGCACTTTAGTGTTAAAGACAACAATTTCCGCTTTGTGTTCCATAGTGGAGGTTTTGAAAAAAGAGTCAGTGCGAGGCGTTTCATTTGTCAAATAAGTCCGCGTGTGAGCCTGTACGCACTAACCAGTACTCTGATATCAGTCACATCAGCCTCTTTATTGCTACTCTTTATTGCTAGTTAATTACTAATGGGAATCAGGGTTTGACCATTACATTTATTGAGCAGCCAGATATCAGGCCAAACCACTCGCATTAATTGCGTTTGAGGGCAGTCTGACCTCTGACAGTCCCGCCGTGGCGGGAACGATCTGACTTCTGACCGCTCAAAAGAGAATTTAACCCCTGATTCGCATTACTATTGTATAGTAATAACAGACACGATGCAAGGGGTAGGGGAGTCCTCGCCACCCAGCAATCTCACTCCCACAGTCTCGCAGCGAGATTGCGTTCTTCATGGCCCATAGCGTTGGCATAGATGGCCGTATTTTCTAACCGTTTATGCCCCATCCATTTTTGTAGCATGTTGAGCGGGATGCTTTTATCGAGACAGGCAATCGCAAACCCGTGCCGTAATCCTTTGGGTACCGCATGGACCCCCTGAAGCCCTGCAATCACCATCAGCTCTTTGATCGTCCGGTAACCGGTCTGTCGTGTCCAGCTCCATATTCTGCTGTCACGGCCTTTGCTGCGACGTTGCTGCTTGCGAAGATCGAAAGCTTTGTCAAGCGAGCGTATAAAATCATCCGATAGTGGTATTTGCCGGTAGACGGTTTTTTCCCGTTGCTTCAGGGTTCTGAACATCACGGTGCTGGCTGAAAAGTCAATGTCTTTTACTCGCAGGTTCAGGGCTTCGGAAATTCGACATCCGCTATGATACAGCATCAGCCCGAACATACGCTTATCTTTCGGCACCTGATCGGTTGCCTGTCGGAAGCGCTCACGCTCATTGGGCGTAAGGTATAGCCGGTTGCCCTGATCGTCGATTAAACTCATTTTGTTACAGTTTTTATCGTATTCAGTAACATTTTTGGCAAAGGTAACAAATATGAATGTCACTTTACCTGATAAATGATCCCGTTTTTGACACGATAAATGAGCCTAATGGTGAGATATGGGTTAGACGTTTCGTATCCTTGCGTCCAATGAAACAGAACCATCTATTCCGTTTCGTTTTCCTAGAGCAGAACCGACATGGCCGCCATCCCTTCTGGTTATATTCCGGTATTACTTCATGGAGGCTGTCACTTTATATGGTGTTTGAACCGGTTCTTTATACGATGTAGAGGGCCAGGAGGCGTATCTAGGTTTATGCTTGAAAATGACCCAATTCCATATTGGGGTCAAAACTCTAAAGTTTTCATTTCATCGATTAGAGTTTATTCTAAAAAAAATCTGACCGCGCGCGCCTGCGTATGTGCGTGAGCGCGTACGCGAATAGTCAATAATTTTGAAATTTCATAATAATTCGCCATAATGTTGGATGAATTATCAAAATATTAGAAATCGAGCGAATCAGTTCGAAAGCGTAACAGCAATTCTCGGTTTAGAATAAAATTTGGAAAAAAAAAGATTAAAGTGATAAAATGCGTCCAAAAAATAGAATGATAGACAAATTAATCACTCAGGTAGGTGAATTTTTCACCAAAATCAAAGACCACAGACGAAACAATGCCCACTACAAATTAAGTGATTGTCTGAAAGGAGCCTTCGCCATGTTTAGCTTGAAAGATCCTTCTTTGCTGGTATTCAGGAAGAATTACGAACAGAGAGGGGCGAACCTTCAACGGATATTCGGGCTTGATTCCATTGCAGAAGACACTGCTCTGCGTCAAGCTATAGATGGGGTTTCGCCGGAATCCTTCCATGGTCTTTTTCCTCAATTGGTACAAACAGTTAAGGATGAAGGTATTTGGGAATCGCGTAAAGTCCTTGGCAAATTTATATCTATTAGTGTAGATGGCAGCGGTCTTTATTGTTCAGGAAAAAAATCGTGTGAACATTGTATGATTAAAAACCTGAAAAATGGCCAACAACAGTTTTACCATCAAAAACTGGCAGCAGTGCAAATGCACCCTGATGTAAAAACGGTTTTTCCATTAGGTACAGAAGCTATTGTCAAACAAGACGGAGCTACTAAAAACGACTGTGAGCAAAACGCAGCAAAACGTCTTTTGCCCAGAATTAGTACTCAGTTTGCCACGGATTTGATCCTTTATGTGATGGATGCTTTATACGCCACCGGCCCGATGATAAAACTGATTAAGTCGTTGAATGCCAGCTTCTTAATTGGTGTCAAAGAAGGATATGTTTTGATCCAGGCAGATCAATTGGCGGCAAAAAATCAATTGAATCAAGCCGTTTGGTCGGATGGCAAAACAAAAGGAGTTGCAAAATTTGCCAATGGATTAATTCTCAACGGACAGCATCAGGATACATTGGTCAACTATGTGGCTTATGAGCAAGTCAATATCGCCACAGAAAAAGTAATTTATTCTAACAGTTGGATTACAGATATTGAAATCACTGATGACAATGTTAGAGAATTGGTCAAAGTCGGTCGCTCTCGATGGAAAATTGAAAACGAAACATTCAATACGCTGAAAAATCAGGGCTACCATTTGGAGCATAGCTATGGGCACGGTAAAAAATATTTAGCGACCAATTTTGCCATTTTGATGTTCATCGCTTTTTTAGTAGACCAAATAGCTCAGGCACTATCCTATGCTTTTAGAACGGCATGGGAATATTGCAAAACCAAAAAGCTGCTTTGGGAAAAAACCCGCCAGGTCTTTGATTTATTACCCGCAAAGTCAATGAACGCTATTTATCGCTTTATTGCCAAAGGACGCCAAATCCAGTACCCTTTATTAGAATAATGTTTGGTTTGGCGGTAATCCGCCATCTGTTTTCAGTAGATTGTTTTAAACCGAGAATTGCTGAAAGCGTAACGAGTTTAAAAACAGAAGAATTCGATTGTCTACTTTCTGTTTTTGCTCCCCTATGGTATAAGTTTTATCGCATTCACACCATCGAAGGGAAAAAACGAAACAAGCCTTTTATGAATGCCCAGAAAGATACTAAGTCATTACCCACAGCGGCAGACAAACTATTTTTCATTCTGGTGTACTTAAAAAATTACACCCTTCAGGAAATGCTAGCTGCCAGTTTCGGTTTTTCACAGGGACAAGCTAGTAAATGGAAAAAGGCATTATGTCCGCTGCTCTATGATACACTAAACAAATTGAACATGCTCCCCCTTCGGGATGGTCATAAGGTTGCCAAAGCCTTGGAGGCTTTAGGTGAAGACAAATGCTTTCAGGACGTCAGTGAACGGCTTATTAATCGTCCCTCGGATCAAGCTACTCAGAAGGAATTCTATAGTGGTAAAAAAAAAGCTCACACTATAAAAAATAACTTCATCACTACTCAAAGTCAACAGGTGATTTATTTGAGTCCCACTCACCAGGGTACAATGCACGATAAAAAAATGGCAGATGAAGATCAAGTCATTTTTCCTGATGATATTCAACTTTTTCAGGATAGTGGCTTTCAGGGATTCCAACCTGAAAATGTTTTTATCGTACAGCCATTCAAAAAACCGAAAAACGGAGAATTAACTGAAATGCAAAGTTGGTTTAACCAATATGTGGCTACAATCCGAATAACAGTCGAACATGCCATCAATGGCATCAAACGAATGCGAGTTATCAAAGATAAATGCAGGCACTTTTGCCAACAATTCAGAGATCAGGTAATCTGTATTTGCACAGGGCTCCACAATTTCAGGGTTAGTAGCCCTGTACGTCAGTACAAATCCGTCCAAAAATGGCCGCTAAGATAAATTTTAGAATAAAGTCTATTAGAATATGTAAATTTGCTAAATTTATTATCAATAAAACCCAAAAACGTAAATATGGAACCTCGTTTTTCCACTAATGATCTATCCAACCTGCAAATTGAACAATTTGTTTTCCACATTATAATCAAAGAAGAACATACACCTCGTTATTTGGATGATGTTCCACTAACTCAAAGTCAATCAGACTTTTTCAAGGAACAATTCCGGTTAGCAGCGAAAAGGTCTCATGAATATGAATTCACCGATAGGGAAACATCTTTAACCTACCAAATGATAGATGAATTGGTAACTAGACCAATAGAAAGATTTATTCCAATATCTAAGAATTTAACAGGTAGTTTTCATAGTCAGCATCGTGGTAATGTTAATGACGGAATCTTTATTATAGCTCTAGTAAGGCTTCCAGAAACAGGAAAACTCCTTTTCCTGATTAAAATGGATCATGAGGAGGTTTTGGATTATGAGTTGAGAAACATAGATCATAATGTAACTACAGCTATCCTAAGAGAGGTTACTAATCCAATTGTCCAAAGCAAAGAGGCCATCCAAAAAGTAGCTATTATAGATGTTAGTGAAAGGTATCCTTGGGATATATTAGCAAACGATAGAGCCACTGGAAGCCGACCTGAAGTTTCAAATTATTTTGCAGATTTTCTTCAAATGAAGCCCATGGAAACCGAGGAAAAACTAATGAATAAAACGGTTGATGCTACGCGTGATTGGGCAGGAATTAACAAGGCTGAACTTCAACAGCTTCCTGGAAAAATTAAGGAAAAGGCAGTTACCTTTATGGAACACAGACCTGTTTTTGAGGCGGATAGTTTTGTAGAGGAAATTTTAGCTGAAGAACCAGCCGAACGTCAGGAAATGCTTAAATCCTCTTTGGTTAATTTTTTAGATCAAGAAGGAATAGCAAATCTAACTTATTCTCCTAATTATGATGGTCTTGATAATAAACCTAGTAAATTGTTAACAAGCGAAAATGTAGAATTACGTTGGAAGGGATCTATGGAAAGCAATTTTATCGAAATTAAAAAGCCTGAGGAAACTGGAGATAGGCTGTACCATATTTTAATTAAAACCCAAAATATTGACTTCAAAAAGTGAATTCCTTGGATGAAAAAATATTCAACTGTATTGAGATTCTATCTGTAGCTGAAAAGGAAGCTATGGAATCTTCTGATTTAGCTGACAGACTTTCTCTCAAGGGGAAGGTATTTGAAGGTTTTATTCAATGGGTAACCACTTCATTAAATAAACTCCCAGAAGGTAACTATTTTAGTCTGACGATTGATGGAGAAAAATTTTCAGGACAAGGGAACCTCAGTAATCTAAAAAAATCCGAAGATGATATTTATGACTCATGGGAATTAACCCTAAACAAGAACTCGTTATTCGAATCCATTGGAGGCTCAAAAGGTTCTTATTTTTTCTTTTCTTATCACAACTTGAAATCTTGGTTGGAAAGGCTTGATGTTCTTAAAATCGATTCTTTTCCAGAAGGAATAGACGAAGTAAAGATATTTCTGTGGGAGGCAGAAAATAGCTTTGGTGGGCCAAAGTTTCAGATTCTTTCTCCAAAGGATTATTTAGAATTAGATCAACAGTGGTCGGAATTATGTTTGCCAGACAAAGAAATTATTCGGAGCCAAGTACACATAATGGCAGACAAAGTGTTGCTCCGCCCCGACTTCTTTATGATCACCAAGCTTTCTAAAAATACTAGTGTCGATGAGATTTTGATTAAAAACAGTTTCCTTCATTTAGCCCCCACAATTGTCCATTTTTTCTATTCAGTGGATCGCGTATCATTAAAGGGAATTCGTAGTATTGATCTTCCGCTGATCAAAAAAGATGAAAAACCATCTTTGGATGATATTGAGCAGTTGAAAGCTGTAGTTGAATGGGCGTATGAGGAAAGAGTTGATACCCGCACAAAATTGTTGAGCGACCGCTTATCATTGGAAATTGATCTACAGGACTCCTTTTATGCAGGATTATCCAAACACCTTAAACAAGCATTTCAACAAGCCAAAGATCAGTATAAGTTTGTTATCCTCGATCGCAAAGATAAATATTACCAGGAACTGAGGAGCCTTCTGGTTGGACTTCAAGGTCAATCAAAAACATACTCCGAAAAAATCCGTAATATGACTAATGGTCTTTTTCGAGATGTCCTAGCCTCACTTTTCTTGGTTGCTTTCGGTCTTTTCAGTAAAACAGATGTGAACAAAATTGGCGACTTGTTGGAAAACCCTTATTTGTTGTGGCTGCTAAAGGGATTAGGGGTTTATTTTTTCATTTCTTACTTTTTCCAACTAATCAACAATTGGAACGATTTAAGAATTTCGAGAAAGGAACTTGAATATTGGATAAAAACTACTCACAACTACTTGGGTGAAAAAGAAATAAGAGAAAAGCTCGAAGAAGCGGGTAAAGGAAGGGAGCGCAATTATTTCTGGACAGTTTTAGTTCTTGGAGTTTTTTATGTATTGATTGGTGCACTCTGTTGGTTTTTAGGAGATTTGTTTGGCTGACTAATGACGTTTCCTTACCGCAGATAGGTTAAAAAATAAGACCCCAAGGAATCAAAACAAACTTTTCTATAATGTCCAAAAATTTCTTAAATATAGCTCGAAGACGGTTTGCAGAATTACTTGCAACTCCAAATACTTTAGAAAAAGATTGGCAGCAACTGTTCTCCGAATGTCCTGAAATTCTATCACAGTCTCTTCCATTAGAACTGCAACCTGATGATATTATTGTTGGGGGAAGACCTGGAGTAAGCGAAAGTGATTTTTATGTTTATCCCAAACAAGGTGCGTTGGTGCCATGTTGTGGTGCCGTAGAGATAAAATGTATATTCCGTAGCTCTGACCCCCACCTTCCGGAGGTTTGACCCCCATGTGGAAAACTGGCGATAAAAAATAAATATAATTCAAAGTTAACTATTGTTCAAACTTGCCCTGAGGCTTTTCCCTTTTAAAGCGATTCGGTGTGACTTGGTAACCAGCCTATCAAGGATAGCATCGGCGATAGTTGGTTCATCAAGGTAGTCGTGCCATTTGGCTACAGGGAGTTGTGAACTAATAATGGTTGCAGCCTTTTCGTATCGGTCTTCAAGGATTTGGAGCAAGAGTAGTTTGACTGGATGTGTCAAAGGTTGAAGTCCAAAGTCATCCAGGATTAAAAGCTTGGCTTTTCGAATTCGGTCAAGCCATTTGATGACAGTCCCATCTGTTTTGGCGATGGTGATTTGTTCACAAAAACGATTCATATTGAAGTAGAGTGTCCGGTAACCTTTGACACATGCCTGATGTCCAAGCGCACAAGATAAGTAGGATTTTCCACAGCCAGTTGCTCCGGTTATCAATACGTTTTCTCCTCGGTCAATGAAAGCACAATCTGCGAGGGTGAATAATTTTTGTTTGGAGAGTTTTCTTTTTTCACTACAGTCAATATCTGCAATGGTGACGCTATAACGGAGTTTGGATAAACGAATAAACATATTCATTCTTTTTACGGAACGATATTGTTGTTCTGCGTCCACCATCTGAGCAATTAACTGATGAGTATCAGGTTGTTTGTCAAGCGGAAGTTCTATGGCTGCCTGATAGGTTTGCGCCATTCCATTGAGTTTAAGTTGTTGCAATGATTGCACTGAAGTATTCTTCATATTTGTAATGAATTTTGAACGTTTTTTGATACTTCTGTGAAATATCTGAATTTGACAACAAATGTACATTTGCACAAATGTTCAAAATAGGTTATCTTTGTTTTATGAGTAGATTAAGCATAGAAATATCACCAGAGCAGCATCAAAAGATCAAAGCTTTGGCTGCACTGCAAGGAAAATCCATAAAGGACTTCATCCTAGGCAAACTCTTTTCTACAAACGAAGATGAACAAACAGCTATGGAGCAGCTTGAGGAATTACTTTTGGCTCGTATCAAGCAAGCGAAAGGTTCTCCTGCTTCTTCTAAAACCGTTCAACAGATTACTGACGATGTGCTGAAAAAGGATAAAACCTGATATGGCCGCATCATATGAAATCAGCAAAGCTGCTGAAAAAGATTGGCGGGGTATTGTCCGCTATACTTTAGACAATTTTGGTAAACGGCAAGTTCAAAAATACACGAATAGCTTACTCAAATGTTTAGATGACCTGGCATATGGTAAAGACCAACATAAAGGTATGGATGTTTCAGGTCATCAGGTTTTAGTTAAGCGTTGCCAAAAACATTACATTTTTGCTCTTAACCAGCCTGACAGCCCCTTATTAATTATTGCCATTCTTCATGAGCAAATGGATTTAATACAACGATTAAAAACTCGATTAAGGTAAGATATCGTTTCAGTTCCTCGTTTGTGGGGCACCGCTTGTGATTGCACACAGGCGGCAGAAAGTGACTGTCCAAGATGTCTTTCATCCTGACAAGGTACAGTTTTCCTGAATGATGTAATGGTCTTAATGAGTAATATCGACATCAGAAAAAAGAAAGTTGCTTGGGCGCTTGCGGTTTTTCCGGCGGTTTACTCCATATCTGTGATTGTTCTTTCTCTATGGGGAGAATACCGAATTGATCCGCCAGCCCCTAAACCACTGCATAGACAGGGTATTCATACAGGCCACTTCTCCGCGCAATCCATTGAACATGAAAAGTGGATATTGCAAATACTTTTCGCCAAATGATTGCTCAAAAAATGGGCATTCCGATGAAACAATTGGCTGTCCAGGATGCGCCAACCATGGAAACTAAGTTGGGACGACTCAAATATAATGGGCAAATGGATAAGTGGGAATTTGCTGTTTTTAAATATAGTCGAGAGTTTTATGACTCGGATGAATGGATGTTTCCTGGTGCCTCTCAATTAGACGGTACAATTGAAGGGGCGTTAAAAGCTGGTTTAGAAATCTATCCATAAAATACTAATAAACTATGAGTAAAACATTACATTTCAAGATCACTCTTATGGGGAGTAAGCCACCTATTTGGAGAAAATTTGAAGTAACAGATAATTATCGCTTTGACCGGTTTCATCAAGTGATTCAAATAGTGATGGGCTGGTATAATGCTCACCTCCATGAATTTCGTTTTCAAGATCGTCAGATTGGCATGTTGCTTGATGACGATTTTGACTTGCCTGAAGTGGAGGATGAAACAACTCTTTACCTAAAAGATTTGTCCCTCAACCAAGGGGATGCTTTTGTGTACCTCTATGATTTTGGTGATAGTTGGGAGCATGTAATTCACTTGGAAAAAATATCAGATGCTACATTATTTAGTCCTGTATGTAAAGAGGGAGATAGAGCTTGTCCACCTGAAGATTGCGGTGGGATATGGGGGTATACTGATTTGCTAGAAGTACTGAAAAATCCATCTGATTCGGAATATGAAAGTTGGATTGAATGGTTACCAGAAGGTTTTGATCCTCAGGTATTCCCAATCGATAAGGTCAATAAAGAGTTAAAGAAATTTGGCATCTGGCATAATAAAAACCCTCGTGCAAAATCTACTCCCTGGCATCAAATCTAATAAAATTTTCCTTTCTTGAATAAACCATAACTATGGAAATCGTAGATATTAATCGCCTAAAAGATATGAAAATATTGTACAAAAATGACTTCTATCAATACGCTAAAGTAGTTATTAAAATGATGGATGCTTATGATCATTTTGAAAGAAAACAGGGAAAAACTGTTGGTATGACCAGACCAACTATTTATGGATTAGCTCGAAAATTTGCAACTACTGCCAATATTTATTTTTCTGATCAGTATGTATTAGATATTTTGAAAAAACATGGGTTCTCTGGAAAAGAAATGTTAGACATGAAAGGCTTATAATATATTATATTTATTTCGATGCTTTACCTTTTCGGCGGTACAGGCAATTATACCCAAATTAGATTTTCTTCCCGATGACTAACTTACAATAAATATTTGGTGTTTTTCAATTTGGAATCAGAGTGCTCCACGGTTTTTCCTGCTCTCTATAATTGAGCGACTTCTTGTCGCACTACCTTTTGGTAGCTATGAGCAAAAATGCCCAACATGGGGTCGCCTGCATTTACAAACATAATATACATTAAAAAATATGTATGCGAAAAATTGACTGGCTCTTATAAAGTTTATATATTGGACTTAATTCTAACTAGTGTTTTAAGTTCGTTCATTGGACGTACGCGTGTACAAATTTTTTAGAATAAACTCTATTTAAGGTAATCTTTTTACTGGGGATCCATCAAGGGCAGGGGTTAAGTCTGCGCAAGACGGCTGCATTTTCAGGAGTGTCCGTAAACACCGTGCGGAAAATTCAATCCTACTTGAAAAATATAGAATGAAATTACTTAGCCCCTACTAGCGAATTTGCACAGTCTCCTTAAACGTCTTATTAAGTCAGAGCTTAAATTCATAAATAAACCCAAGGCGTTCATACATTTAAGTGTTTATTAGAGATTATGAATAATTTTTTCAGACCGCGCACGCTTGCGCGCATGTACGCGCGCAAGCGTGCGCGAGGCAGAAGGAAAAATTTGATTATTTTTATGCATGAATGTAACAAAGATATTGGAAAACCCTGCTCAATTTCTGGCATTAACCAGCTTGACCATTGAAGAATTTAACCTTCTCTTAGTGGCATTTGCACATCGTTGGCAACAATGGTACAAACACTATAACTTTCGCATGGAACGAAGAAACAAGCCTCTTTCAGCCCAAGCTGCTCAAGCTCCTACTCGGACATTGAGCAGCGATGCGGAAAAACTGTTTTTTATCCTCTACATATTCAAGCACAATCCTGTACAGCAAGTGGCGGCGGCTAGCTTTGATATGGATCAGGGGCAGATCAGTAAATGGATTAAAGTGCTGCTTCCTCTTCTAGCTGATGCGATCAAAGATTTACACCTTCAACCTGCCAGAGATATGGACGAATTAGTGCGTTTGTTTCATCAACGCCAGAATTGGTCAGCCCCGTCGGGTAATGAGCCTACACAAATACAAACACTCAATCTGGACGCAACGGAACGGCCCATAGGGCGCAGCACCGATAAGGAGGTTCAAAAGCACGACTATTCTGGTAAACAAAAGCAGCATACGGTCAAAAATTCGGTGCTGTGTGATGAATACCAATTCATTCACTTTTTAGGGCCAAGTTGGCGAGGCGCAGTCCATGACAAAAATATGGCCGAGGAAGAACTGCCAAATTTTAAATCAGCGGGATTAGAGGATATTTGGTTGATTAAGGATACAGGCTATCAAGCTTTTTGTCCCGAAGGGATTATTTTGTTAGAGCCTTTTAAAGCCACTCGTAGCTGTCCGTTAACCAAGTTGCAAAAACAGATCAACTCCTGGATTTCATCCATTCGGGTAGTGGTCGAACATGCTATTGGAGGTATGAAAAAGCTGCGATTAGTTAGCGAAAAGTGGCGGGCGGCTATGGGGCCAGCGGTAGACAAAGCTATGATGATTGCCGCTGGGTTGCACAACCTGAGAGTTGTACAGAGGAAAACCTCCTATCAGGGGACTCACGCGCGCACGTGCGCGAGGTTAAATATTTTTCGTTCATAACCTCTAATTAACCTGAAAAAATTCACATCATGGGTATTCATCAATATAGCAATAAAAAGGTCAAAAAGATTGCTCCTATTGCTTGGCAGCATATCAATGTCTATGGCACTTACAAATTTATTGTGCCACCTAATCCGATTGACCCTGCGGATTTATTGAAAGATATAAAATTGTAGATTGATGGGATAAAGTTAAGATTTGTAAATATACTGTTTATAAACTTTCGTAAAAATTGAAAAATATTCGTAATATACTTGTGAGAATTAGCCTACTTAAAATAATGTTCAATCAAAATTAGGAAAATAACATGGCAATCATAATATCACTGGGAGGAAACCTTGCGGGTGATGGCTTCTTAATCGCACCTTTGGGTTCGACGTATGACGCCGAGCTTGCTCTATCGACAGACGCCGGTACCGCATCGGTCACGCTGCAAGCATCGCCGAATGCTGCCGGGCTAGTCTTCTCGAATCCGGGGCCGATCGCCCTCTCGACTACCCCCACGATCGTGAGCGTGCACTCCACGGTGCAGAGCGCATCGCGCGGCGACACAACCATTCAGGTGCTCGAAGGGGCAACCGTCGTCGCGAACTTCGACGTCACATCGATCAGCCACCCCACAGTGAGCTTTAGAGGCCGTTTCGAAGCGCGGTTTTCCACGGACACTGGACAACCCAATCTCAACCCCATCTATAATTCGGATCCTTTGCACAACGTGGTCCCGCCGGGTTGGACTTGGGGGCTGGAAGGGGAACCGGATTTCGTGCCGATTGCTGGCATTTCTCCCGAGAACCTCGAGACGCCTGGCATGGGCCGGGTCATTCGACTCAACAACCCGGTCGCACTGCGTTCCCACGCCGACCCAGTAATCTCGATCGTTGACTCGATCAGGGGCAGTACGACGTCGGGATTCGAGATCTTCACTGCGGGGGATCCCTTGATCGGTCAGCCGGTCAATTTCGGGCCGGACACGTACTTCGCTGGAAACGCTGGTGGTGGAATGATTCCCATTCCCATGTCGCCGGCCCCGGAGGAGTATTACCGCGCTGGGGAGGAGCCGCTAGCGTTGTTCGAGCTTCATTTCGGCACGCTCTTCAGTGGGAAGTCGCAAGTTGGTCCCTTCGTGGCAAAGGCCACAATGCCGAATCAGAAGACACGCTCGCCGGATTCGCGGCCGATTGCGGCCGGCTTAGTGGTGGGCACCCCTGAAGTGGCCAACCTCCTGGCCGAGTTCGGCTTGCCACCCGATTACCAAGCATTCGGCGACATTCGAATCGATCTTCTGGTCGCCGAATATGACGCGCTGCCGCCTGGAGACTCACCGGATCGCAGGAACCTGGCTCGTCGGATTGGACACTTGCTCGGGAACTCTGCCAATCCCGCCTTCAATGGGGTGACTCCGGCGAAGAGGACCGCCGTGCTAGCACACCCCGCTGGCTTCACCCCTCGGCAATCAACCATATCGGCCGGATACGCGGGCATGGAAGTCTACGGCGGAGTGGATGAATTTGCTGGTGGAAGCACGGACGGGAGGGTGGACGCAGACCTCGTTTTCTCGCCGGGAAACTCGGCCATGGTCATGTTCATGTCTCAGTTCACAGCGTTCAACGTCGAGTGGCGGCCCTTCGGATTCCACTCGGATGAACTATGCGGTCATCACAAGGGACGCTTGACTCATTTGAACTTCGATGGGTCTTACGCCGGGGATCCCCACACACGCACCGTCGATGGGACGCGCTACGATTTCCAGGCCGTGGGTGAATTCACACTTCTGTGGGATGGGGATCGGTTTGAAGTCCAAACTCGCCAGACGCCTGTGCTGACGGCCAATCCGATCACTGATTCCTATAGCGGCCTCAAATCTTGCGTCAGCCTGAATACTGCTGTCGCGGCGCGATTTGGCTCACATCGCATCTCCCTCCAGCCGGGGCCAGAGGGGCGGCGGTTGCAATTCTATTTGAATGGTAAGCCGACGACCTTGTCTGGCGAAGGGATTGATCTGGGCGGCCACAGAGTGACGCCGTTCGATGCCGATGGTGAGATGGGAGTACGAGTTGATTGCGATGACCAAACGACTCTCATTATCACGCCGAAATTCTGGACCGCGCACAACGTCGCTTACATGAATATCAGTGTCTTCAATACGAGAGCGACTGAGGGGATCATGGGTTTTATTCCACGCGACAGTTGGCTCCCCAGACTACGCGACGGGACAAATGTCGGCGCGATATCCTCGAGCCTGCAGGACAGGTACGACGTTCTCTACAAGAAGTTTGCTGACTCCTGGCGAGTGACTGACAAAACAAGCCTATTTGTTTATACACAGGGAACATCCACCAAGACGTTCACCGACCCGGATTGGCCCGCCGAACGGCCGCCTTGCAAGCTAAAACCAGAGTTCCAGACCGGAGCGCCAATCCACAAGGGAATGGACATTGAAAAGGCCAAGATAATCTGCCATGGGGTCACGGAAGCGGACCTGCACGCCAACTGCGTATTCGATGTCGCCACGACCGGAGACGAGATTTTCGCAGAGGGTTACCGCTTTGAGCAGGAGCTGAGGCTCTATGGCACATTCGTCCAGATTGCCAGTCATGGGCTACTCACCCCCGACCGATCGCAGAGTCCCACGGAGGAAGACGAAAGGAAATCACGGTACAACCAGTTGCAGGGCGTTAGGGTTAAAGTGGGGGCACTGACCGAGGGAAGACCGATACCGACTGGCTGCGTCACCTTCTTCTTGGACGGAGTGCCGATGAATCGACCTGTAGAGCTGGATGATCGAGGACGAGCACGCATAATGATTGGCCCGATGAAGCCTGGCAATCACATCATCCGCGCGACCTACGCGGGTGGCGGCAAGTACGACTACCATTCGAGTTCCAGTCGCAATCTGATCATCTCCATTACAAATGAGGTAGATCCTATAGAAAGGACAGGAACCTTCGAACTCAAAGGCACAGCAGATGGGCAATTTATGTTCAATTTAAAGGCCCCGAATAATGAGATAATACTTACCAGTGAACGCTACAAGACTAAAGCAAGCGCAAAGAAAGGTATTGCATCGGTCAAAAAGAATGCAGCTAACGATGAGCGCTATGATCGACGAAAATCGAAAAGCGGTCAGCCATACTTTGTGTTGCAAGCCGCAAATAGAGAAATCATTGGGGTTAGCGAAATGTACTCATCAGAAAAAGCGTGTGAGACCGGAATTGCGTCAGTTAAGAAGAACGCACCCAATGCAGAGATCGATGACCAGACGTAAAACTCGTTCAATTAGGATATCAAAAGAGAGCAAATTGGTTGAGGAGATCCTTTTCTTGATGAATTGTCACTCCACTTGCGGTGCTCACGTTTCACGTGAATTCGGCATGAACACTGAGAATCAAAATCAACATGGCACTACGCGAATTTGAAATCACTGCCTCGATCCAAACAGTTACAATTGGTGGTGTCACAGTCACCAACGCAGAGGTCTACAATGGAAACATGAAAGCACCTACGCTTCGGGTGGAAGTGGGAGATGACGTCGTAGTTCGGTTCATCAATGACCTCCCCTATATTTCAGGGATTCACTGGCATGGAATCGAGCTCTCGAATTCAATGGATGGGACACCGGTCACGCAGGAAGGAGTGAAGGTAGGACCGTTCGCGAAACCCGTTCCAGCCTCCCCGAGCGGAGGGACCTATCTCTACAAGTTCAAGGTCACACGTCCTGGGATTTTCTGGTATCACCCGCATCATTTCCATTCAACCAATCGCGTGTTTCGCGGACTTTATGGGATGTTGATCGTGACGGATACCGCACGGGAAAACTTGCTTCGAGCTGCGTCCACGATTCCGGCGACAGCAGACACGCATGATCTTGTCCTCGGCGATACGACGATATGCAAGGCCGTGAATGATCCGGTCACTTACCCGGATCCGGCGAGCATCGTGCCCGCGTCAAATGCACCCGAGTGGGTAAGCGGAGGCACCACCTTTCAAGACAACCCGGCCGGACCTCAGCAAATCTGCATAGTTGCGCCGTTGGATGATCATGGAACGGTCGATGTCACGAGTCCCTTTGGCGCGGGTGAGATCCCTAACATCCAAAAGGCGGGAGGAAAAATTTGGGAGGGTCAGACCGTCCTTGCAAATGGGGATACGCCTGAGCCCAGATTCGGAACACCGGCACAGCCTGTGGCATTGGCGCCCACTGCATCGATGCTTAACGTAGCCCCTGGTCAAGGGATCCGTCTTCAGGCCGTCAACTGTTCAACCTCAAGGTATTTTCGGCTGAAGTTGACCTACGGGAACGGTTTAATCCCAGGGGCAAACGTTCCCTTGATCAGGATCGGCGGCGAAGGAGGATTGCTGAATGCAGCTGTGGTGGAAGGGGGCACGATCGGGACGTTTGTTACCGGATACGATTCCGGAGAGATTCTGCTTCCTCCGGCAACTCGTGCAGATTTCGTGTTTACCGTTCCAACGGACGCCGTGGGCGTCATGACGATGTGGACACGAGACTACAAGCACAAGGCGCAAGGTTCTGGGTATTCGTTTCTTCCTACGGTTCCTGTAAAGCACTTCAACGTGTCGCTTCCCGCCGTTGCCGTACCGTATTCAATTACTAATGGTACACGACTGCTGGATGCGGTGGGGGGATCGACAGTCCAGATTACGGCTGCTGCAGCTATAGATACGTTGCTGGACCCGGAGGCAACTGCAAGTGGTGGAGATTTTCTCGTCAAGAAGGACGGTAGTGCGGCCACGAACATACAAATGACTGGGTCGTCAATACCGGGAGTGGCAGGACCGAGCATCGACACGATCCAGGCCTGGACCAGCATGACGACCCCTTACCCTTCGACGCCCAAGCTCCTCTCCAGTAGGTATGCGGAGGTAGATGATGTCATTGAGTTGACGGTGACGAATCTTACTGGGACACATCACCCGTTTCATCTTCACGGATTCTCGTTCCAACCCATCGAACTTACCAACCCGGGCTCACCAACACTGAGCTGGCCCTACCCGGAATACCGGGATACCGTCGATGTTCCAGGTAACTACACACTCAAGCTAAGGGTCAAGACCGACGATCGCACATTGGCCGATGGTGTGACGCTGGGTGGCGCCTTGGGACGCTGGCTCTTCCCATTGCCGACATTTTTTATCATGCGCACAGAGGAATGCTGAGCGAGCTCATCATCACGGACTCCGTTGGGCGAGAGAGACCTTATATCGACATTGGAGGTTTCGTGGGCGTATGCCCCGCTATTGGGATCGATTAGCCGGTTCGGCACCTACGCCCATGTTGATGGACTTGCCATTATGCTTTCGACGAATATCGGAGTCGTGACCGATCTGGGCGCAGGGAAATTTCGCTGGGATTATACCGCCGGATCCGTATCCCAAATTCGATACGTCTATGTCACTGCAGAAGACACGCTCGGAAAGAAGGATCAAACCGTGTTCAGGTTGCAAGAGGGTGGTTCGGATGAGGGTTCGGATAACGGCGATCCGCATATCCACACCGTCGATGGGAAACGCTACGACTTCCAAGCCGCCGGTGAGTTCACACTGCTAAAGGATCGGGAAGGCATGGAAGTCCAACTCTCTGCCAAACCCCCGTTCTAACCGCAAATCCATACAAGGATCCGTACACCGATATCAAGGCATGCGTCAGCGTGAATACAGCCGTTGCGGCCAGGGTGGGGTCACATCGCATCTCATATCAGCCTGGCAAGGAGCGAAGCAGGCTCGACTTCTTCGTCGACGGGAAACCAACCGATCTTACCCCCCAAGGGTTTTATCTGGATGACCACCACGTGATGGGCGTCGAGGTGGATGGCAAGATGGCGCTGCGCGTCGATTACGCGCACCATGCCGTGCTGATTGCGACGCCGCGCTTTTGGAACAGCCACAACATTCACTACATGAATGTGAGCTTGTCTCACACACATGGTAATGAGGGTATCATGGGCCCGATAGCGCCAGACTCATGGTTGCCTAAACTGCGGAGTGGAGGGAGTGTTGGTCCTAAGCCGACAAAACTGAGTGACCGTTTCAAGGCGCTGTATAAGGTCTTTGCGGAATCATGGCGCGTTACCGACGAAACCAGCCTGTTCACCTATGCCCCCGGTACTACTACTGAGACCTTCACAGACCGAGATTACCCCGCGCTCAAACCACCTTGTACAGTCAAGCCTCAATTCGAACTTCCGGTAAGTCCATTGCCGGTGAACATTGATCCGGAAGATGCAAAGCAAGTCTGCGCAGGGGTCACCCATCCGGGCTTGTTCCAAGATTGTGTCTTTGACGTGGTTACCACGGGAGATAAGAGCTTTGCGGATGGCTACTTGGCTGAACAGAAATTCAAACGCGATGGTACCGCAACCCACGTTGTTGTTGACGAGGTGGGTACTCCTGGCAGTGGTAAAATAAAAATCACTGTTGTAGTTCTTGGCTTGCGAGCTTGTTGCCCTGTGCAAAGAGGCATAGTAACGATCTACATCAATGGAAGGGCTGTTGATCGAGGAGTCGACTTTGACGAGGTTGGACGAGCTTGTGTTACTCTAGAAGATCTGAAACCTGGCGAGTACAAGATTTCGGCTAGTTACAGGCGCGAGAAAGAGTGCCCATATTCGTCTAGCACTAGCCCGTTAGTCACTTATATCGTCGACAAAGCCATTACAAATGAGGTAGATCCCATAGAAAGGACAGGAACCTTCGAACTCAAAGGCACAGCAGATGGGCAATTTATGTTCAATTTAAAGGCCCCGAATAATGAGATAATACTTACCAGTGAACGCTACAAGACTAAAGCAAGCGCAAAGAAAGGTATTGCATCGGTCAAAAAGAATGCAGCTAACGATGAGCGCTATGATCGACGAAAATCGAAAAGCGGTCAGCCATACTTTGTGTTGCAAGCCGCAAATAGAGAAATCATTGGGGTTAGCGAAATGTACTCATCAGAAAAAGCGTGTGAGACCGGAATTGCGTCAGTTAAGAAGAACGCACCCAATGCAGAGATCGATGACCAGACGTAAAACTCGTTCAATTAGGATATCAAAAGAGAGCAAATTGGTTGAGGAGTACGTTAAAAACCATCTCAAGTCTATTGATGCCAATTACAAAGATATCAGAATTTTGAGTTCAGGAGGAGTAGCATGTTCATGTAGCAAAGGAGGGGGTAGTTGTTATTGTAAACTACAAAATTCAAATCATAAAGATCATACCTGTTCTGACATAAGCTCCATTTGTTCAGAGGAAAAACTAATCAAAATAAATGTTTCTTCTGACGATGCAAATAAGTTTTCTTCAGCCGGATTTAAATAGCATCATCTATCTGGAAAACATAAAACCCGTGAGTCATTTAGGTTATAGTGTATTTACGGTTTAAGTGTATGCAGGCTTCTGAAACTCCCTTATTTGCATCTATGCCTATTTGGGTTTAACTATACTTACATTGATTGTTCTGAACCTAATTATAATAATAGGACAAATCATTCTTAAACCCAAGTTCTGGTTCTTCTTAACAATTTCTATGTTCAATTAATTCTTCTCGCTTATGAACCGACTTCTTCTTGTTATTTTTTTCTTGATATTTTTTTTCTTGTTGATCTTTTTCATTAGTCAAATTTTCGGACTTGATTTAGAATTGTGGGTACACCAATTGGAAAGTTGGACATTGCCCTTTGTTGCAATTGCTGTAATCTTTCTATTAATCATAGATGTATTTCTCCCTATACCGTCAAGTTTAATAATGATTGCTAATGGAGCCACTTTTGGCTTGATTGGAGGAGCGATTATTTCAATTATTGGTGGAACAGGAGCAGCACTAGTAGGTTACTTTGTTGGCAAACTAGGTAAAAGTAAGGTGAAAAAATGGATTTCTGATAAAGAATTAGATAAAGGCCATCGCTTCACAAAACGTTGGGGCAGCCTCGCTGTGATTATTTCTAGACCAATTCCAATAATTGCGGAAACGGTTGCTATTGTCGCCGGAATTTGTGGTATTAGATTTTTTAAAATGATTCTCTTTTCCTTTTTAGGAGTCCTACCTATGGCTTTTATTTATGCTTGGGCTGGAGCCTATTTAATATCTGATCCACTTGGGATTTTACCTATGAGTATTACCTTAGGCATCGGTATATTATTTATTTTGGCTGAAAAAAGGATAAAATTACTCCAAAAAAGATAGTTGAGAATATGGGTATCCATCAATGTAGCGACAAAAAGGTAAAACATCGGCAAAAAACGAATCTATTTAGCCCACCACGACATGAGCATTAACACTATCAACAAATGCTTAATTATATACATTTTATGCGTTATTTAATGACCATGCAATATTTAAATATTAACCACCGTTTGGCAATCATATACGTACTCATTTTCTTCATCAGATATGAATCTTTCTAGTGCATGGATGCAAATTTCACACTCAACAGCTAGGAGAACCACATACTAAAAAGCCTATGCAATATTGAAGTACGGGCTTTCTCCTTTAACTTATGTGGGTACGCTTATCATCTAAAACGTTTAACGAAATGACTTATCAATCAAGCATCCACCAGTTTCTTTCAGTTCTTGCCGTATGTTTTCTGCTTCAATCTTGTGGCAAAGAAGCAGAAATTATACCTCTGTCTGCAAACGCCCCTGAAAATGCTACACTGAACTCTGTAAATTTTAGAAGCGAAGGAGGGGGAGGAATTGAGGAAGTCCAAGAAATCTATGACAGTATCTTTGTAAACACAGAACAAGGTACCAATTGCGAAATGTTGTATTCCTTAGTCCAATTAAGTAGTGACTTTCTGGAGTTTCGAGACTCCCTTCACTTTGTTTCTGTTCTTGAATGTTTGGAGTTGAGTGTAGAAGCTTACAATGATGCCTTCGAATCAATTTATGGAGGACTCACAGATGATGAAGTTGATATTGTTGAAGAACAAATAGGATTCTTTGACGATCAACCTTTAGCAGATTTTGAAGATAGGTTTAGGTTTTACTCTCTTCGGAAAGAGATCGAAAAGCAAGAAGAAGTTTGGTTGGCTAATACCATACTTGACGATAATAATGATCCAGATGACCACTTTGTTGTTGATGAAGAGTTGAGAACCTTACTGTCTGTAAATTGTATTGCAAAAATTGGTTCTGAAACAGTTGATTTTTGCTATGCAGATGACCCTGCAAGGTTGGGTATTTGTATCTTTTCCGATTGTTGCCATACTGGAAGCGAAAAGAACATTTTTCCTTATAACAATGGAAACAGGCGATTTAAAGTTAGAGTAGCTTTGCGGGCATATTTTGTCGGTTCTACTGCAAAAGCGAAAGTAAAGCATTATAAACGCAAGAGTAATGGAGGTTGGAAAAAAAGCCGTTCAAAACTTTTTGCTCAAGTTCTGGGATCGGGAAGAGATAATAATTGTGTTATTATAAATAATATAGGAGCGACGAAATCAGAGAAAAGGCGAAAAAGACGAGTTGCAAAATGGCAGTGGTGGGGTGCTTTTTCCCCTATTCGTGCGCAAAACGACAATGATATTTTGGCTAATGGAACAGCCGACGGCGGGAACCAGCAAGGTATCGTTCCTTTAATTATCGGAAACTAATGCAATTTCACGATCATGGGTAGGTTAAAAACCTTAAGAATTAATTTACCCATGGTTATTTTTTTAATAAAATAAGAGCATGTCCAAATTTTTACTGCCTGAAAACCAATGTTTTATGAATACCGCAATAAGCGGCACAGGCTCGAATCAATAAAATAACATGATGCTACGCTTTTTGTTAAAATTTAAGATAGAACGATTGATTATTTTGTTGGTTTTATGTTCCTGCTCTGGTTTTTCTCAATCCCTTTTTTCTTCTAAGAATGTATTCGGATTTCAAGTGAAGGCAACGATGACAACTCCGATGCAGATTGACCAGGATCAGGTTATTTTTTCATCGAAAAAAAAATCTAGATCAACGGTTGGCTTTGAGGGCGAGTTTTCCTATCACCGTTTATTAAAAGAAAGCGTAGAATTGAACGTAGGGGTAGCTTTCGGAACGTATAGTTATGAAAGCGATGTTTTTGTCGGTAATGAACTTTTTAAAGGAGACTACGATTTAGACTATTTTGCTACTGAATATGATCCTTTTTATGCTGGAATTGAGTTAGGTGGAAATTATTTTTTTACTCAAAACTCAAAAAGTGCGTTATATGGGGGACTTGGAATGGATTTAGTGTATTTTCTACGTCAGAGCTTTACGGAAAATATACACATTATCAACGAGGATAATAGCATATCGACTGTGTATGAGTCATTATTTTTAATAAACGAGGAAAGACAGCTAAATATAGCTCCTAAGCTTTCTTTTGGATTTTACAGGAAAATAGGAAAAAGAATTATTGGCAAAATTGGGTTAAATTATTTGTATTCAAGTGGTTATCCAATAAAGGCTACTTATGTCATATCAGGTGATAATGGCGAAAAATTAGAAGGTCATTTTAAAAAACGACTTGCTTTTGGGAGTCTAGAAATTGGTTTCCTTTTTTGAAAACTGCGTAACACTATTAAAGGCTTAATTTGTTTCAGCCGTTCTCAGGTTTCTCTTTTTCAAGTAAGTGTTCAACGAGATGTAAGAACCATACCCTAGGTTTTTAGAAATCTTTCTTCCTGATAATCCCAACTCTAGCCACTCCTTAATTTTCTCTAAATCTTTATCGTACATGCTTTTTTGGATACCGCCTTTAGGCTTACCAAGCTGAACACCTTTTGCTTTTTTAGCAGCCAAAGCTTCTTTGGTTCTTAGACTAATCAAGTCTCTCTCCAGCTCTGCAAATAACGAGAACAGCGTAACAATGATTTTAGAAGCCATATCATGTCCTGTAATATCCAGGTTCTGCTTGGTCAAAATAACCCTTACCTTTTGTTTGAGTAATTGATTGACCAATGCAATAACTTCGGCAGTACTTCTTCCGAGACGAGAAAGTTCGGTTGCAATCAAAATTCCTGAACCTTCTAGTTTTTCCATCATTTCATCAATACGACGCTGTTTGCTAGCGCGCCTGGAAGAAATAGTGATCTCAATAAAGTCATCAACCTTTAGATCATGCCTACGAGCATATTCCAATAGTTCTAATTTTTGGTTATCGACATCTTGTTTATCAGTAGAAGCACGGATATATGCGATTGTTTTTTTAGCCATTATTTGATAGTGGTAAGATTTAAGATTAAATGTACACTATTTTTATAAACTTTGACTAAGTTTTTTCAAGTGAAAGACTTACCATTTTGTAAAATAGAAAACGACCATTAAGGCTTTTCAAAACGACATTCTATGGGAACACATTTAACGATCCTTTCTCAGAAAGAAATAGAACAGATTTATGGTTTGCCAAAACTGACTTCTAAACAGCGTGCTATCTATTTTGATCTGACAGTCGAAGAACAGGGTTTTCTTCAAAACTATCGCACACCGCTAACTAAAATTTATTTCATTTTGCAGTTGGCTTACTTTAAGTTCAAACAGCAATTCTTCGTCTTTGATCTAGGAGATGTCTCACAAGATGTGGCTCATATACAAAGCATCTATTTTCAAGAGCAGGTCATTCCGTCAACAGGTACAATATCAAAACCACGGCGTTTAGCACAACAGCAACTGATTCTTGAACATTTGAACTATCAGGTATCAGATCAAAACATTCGGCAACAACTTCTCGAAAGAGCCTGTCATTTAGCTACGATTTCAGCCCAGCCAATATTCATTTTTCGGGATTTATCAAATTGGTTAGAACAAAGAAGAATTGTGTTACCTGGTTACAGCGTTATGCAACGAAATATTGTTGGTCGGGCAATTGCAATGGAAAGAAGTCGCCTTGAAGGCCTCATTCAACAGCATTTGTCCAACGATCTTCAAAATAAGCTGGATCAATTAATCAATGAAAAAACAGATGGACTATACTCTTTAACCTGGTTAGAGCAAGAAGCTCCTAATTTCAATCCACAATCAATTAGACAAGAAACAACGCGTAAAGAGAAGATTCACCCCATATATCCAACAGCAAAAGAGGTCGTCAATATTCTTCTTATCTCCAATGAAAATATTCGCTATTACGCTTCTTTGGCAAGTCATTATACGATTGGAGAACTCAAGCAATTTAAGGGCAAAATAATTTATGTATTTCTCCTATGCTATATCCAGTATCGGTATCGGCAAATTAATGATGTGCTGGTGGAAGCCTTTAAATATTATGTGAGGAAATATGAATCACAAGCCAAACTAATTGTTAAAGATTACTTCTATAAATTACGTTTGGATGTCAATGCACAGCTCAGCAAAGTTCCTGAAATACTTGCTCTATTTGTTGATGATAGCATTGATGATAAAACTCCATTTTCTGTTATTCGTCAGCAAGTACTGGATATGCTGGATAAAGAGAAAATACATCTGCTTACTGATTTTATTAACGATAATCAGGTCGATGAGATCGCACTTAGGTGGCAACACTACGAAGAAATTCAACGGCAAATCAGTTACAATCTACGCCATTTATTTCTCCATCTTGAATTTGAACACCACACAAAAAATAAAACAGAGATCGTAGCAGCGTTAAAGTTGAAGACTTTTTTCAGTACTGGTAAATCCATTAGCAGTTTAAAAGCTACAGATGCTCTTGTTGAGTTTATTCCAAAGTATCTCCAAAACTATTTACACATTGATGGTTGTTTTCACCCAGCTCGATATGAGTTAATGCTTTATCAAGCACTAAACCGACAAATTGAAGCTGGACATATATTCATATGTGAGAGTTTTCGCAATCAAAGTCTCGATACAGATTTAATACCAATTGATTATTGGCAAGCCAACAAAAATCAAATCCTGGAACAGATTGATTTGCCTAAACTTTTACAAACACCACAAGCTCTATTAGAAGAACTCGAAAGACGTTTGGAGCAAAAAATCCAACACGTTAATCAAGCCATTCAGCAAGGGAACAATACTGCCATTTCAATCAAAAGTAAACTTGATGGCACTGTCAGATGGTATTTAAGTTACCCCAACAAAGAAAAGATTACCAATCATCAAGTCTATAAGCAGTTACCAGTTGTTAATATCCATTCCCTGTTGCTCTGGGTTAACCAGCAAACTAATTTTATGAATGCTTTTAAGCATGTACTGGTCAAAAACACAGGGCGAACAAAACCAGATGAATCCTGCTTAATTGCTTGTATCACAGCTTTGGGTACTAACCACGGGCTAGCAGACATGGCTGCCCGATCCGATATGGAGTATAACCATTTGAAGCGGACGTTTCAGAATTTCATTCGTGCCCAAACCTTGCAACAGGCTAATAAGATCATTGCAGACGCAACAGCTAAGTTTTCCTTGTTTACAGACTTCAATATCAAACCAGGCACCATTCACTCCAGTAGTGATGGACAAAAATTTTCTACGCGCTTTGACACCATCAACGCTCGCCATTCTTCTAAATACTTCGGCTTGGGAAAAGGCGTATCACTTCAGACAATGGTGGTTAACCATATTCCTGTTAATGCAAAAATCATTGGTGCTAACGAGCATGAATCTCATTACGTTTTTGATCTGTTATTTAATAACCCAACCTCTATTCAGCCTGATGTTCACTCCACAGATACACATGGCTCAAACAAAGTGAATTTTGCAATCCTTGATTGTTTTGGCTATCAATTTGCGCCTCGTTATAAAAGGTTTACAACAGAAATAGAGAAGTTAGTCGGATTCAAAAAACCACAGCAATACAATCACAAGCACCTGATTAAACCCAGAAGGCAAATTAATAAAAAACGGTTTATTGAGCAATGGGATACCATTCAACGAATTATGGCTTCGTTGGCTTTAAAAACAACTTCTCAAAGCAACATTGTTAGAAAATTATCTTCTTTCACAAGAGTAAATGAAGCACAGGCAGCAATGGCTGATTATAATGATATAATTAAATCTATTTTTATGCTCGAATATACCCACTCTGATACTTTTCGTAGGCATATCCAAAAAGCATTAAACAGAGGAGAAGGCTATCACCGATTAAGAAAGAACGTGGCTTACGCCCATGATGGAAAGTTTCAAGGTCGAACCCAAAGTGAACAACAAATATGGAGTGAGTGTACACGGCTCATCTGTAATGTCATTATTTATTACAACACCTTTTTACTGTCGCAGCTTTTAGATAGAAATCTAGCAGAGAATAAACAGGAAGAAGTTCATATTATCAGAAATATTTCACCAATTGCATGGCAGCATATTAATCTTCATGGGCTTTACCAATTCTTGAAAATACCTCCTGAAATTGATTGGAAAAGACTTGTCGGCAAAGTGAAAATCAAAAAAATGAAGGAGTAGTTATATGGTGAAATTTTCAGATGTTTTACCTTTTTGTCGCTACATTGATGGATACCCTATATGTACTCCTGTCATAAGTAGCTCCTGAATCCTCAGGATGGTCAGTTATTACTGATAAGTCGGAAGGATTTTCAATTAATTTATGAAGATTACACTCACCATGCTTTTCTTCTATTTTTTCTATGTGTCCTATCACAATCATCAATTGAGCAGCATCTAAACCTTCAAGAACTTCAATTAAACTATCATTATCTCTATCAGAGTCTAAATAATTGTTGATGATTTTTTCTAGCTTGTTTTCCATTTAAATTTTATACGTTTATACGCTGAAAACTAGTTATAAGTTTCAAGAATACTAAACACTCGCTTTGATAATCTTTAATCACCTTGGACACTTGAATACGAAAGGTTCAAAAGAGTACCAATTTTATATGACAGGGCATTACGCTATATAATACACAGTGTACTTAACATAACAAAATTTATAGGAACAACGCCCACACAGTGTTTCAACACAACCTTCCTCCGCTTTTTAACACCATTCCAACGAGCTCCCTCACCTCCAATCTGGTGAAATTCGGCCATATCAAAATCCGGGTTACGCATCAGGCGCACCGTCTAGCCTGGATCACCTCCTGCACTGAAGTCGATAAAGCATCGCATCTTCGGGAGTGTCACCCAATTATTTTCCCTACCTTTGAAAACAAAAACACCGCAACCAAAATATGCCATCTCTCACGTTGCTGCCAGACATAGAATCCCGCCGAAAGGCCATATCTGCCTCCTTGCAGGCGGAGCAAAAATCCCGTCTTGGGCAGTACTTCACTCCTTGGCGCATTGCCGAATTCATCGCCCGACAAACTCCGCTGCCCACTTCCGACACCATCACCGTACTCGACGCCGGAGCCGGCATTGGCCACTTAAGCATAGCCTTCTTACGCCGCATCATAGGCAGCCACATCAAGCAAGTCCACCTCATTTGCTACGAACTAGACCCCGGCTTGTCCCTACACCTGGAGCGGCACTTGCTAGAATGCAAAAACCAACTGGAAAACCTAGGCATCGCCCTCCACCTGCAAATCAAAAACAAGGACTTTATCCAGGATGCCGCCATTTTGTACAAAATGGGTACCGCTCCCCATATCGATGTAGCACTCCTCAACCCGCCCTATCACAAGCTATCCAGTCGGTCGCAGCACCGAAAACTACTCCGAATGGTGGGCATCGAGACGGTAAACCTATACACTGCCTTTGTCGCACTTGCATTACAATGGTTATCTCCCCGCGGCATACTGGTTGCCATCACCCCACGAAGCTTTTGCAACGGGTTGTATTACAAACCCTTCCGACGGTTGCTTTTAGAGCAAAACTCCCTGCAATACATCCACCTGTTCACAGCCAGAGACAAAGCATTTTCCGACGACAAAGTGTTGCAGGAAAACGTAATTTTCAAAATCAAAAAGGCAGTCTCCCAACAAAAAAACATCTGCATTTCAGAATCCACCGACGGGACATTCTCCGATGTCCTCCAGCGACTACTTCCCTCCCAATCAATCATCCGGCCGCATGGCCAGGACCGGTTCATTTTCATCCCCACCAGACAGCAGGAATCCACCGAACAATATTATCGACACATTAAAACCCAACTATCAGACATTGCCGCTGAAGTTTCTACCGGCCCTGTAGTTGATTTTCGCGTAAAAGAGCATTTGGCAAAAATGCCCAACCCCGCCACCATACCCTTATACTACCCCGCTCACCTCAACCACAAAGGACTATCACATCCCTTACCTGAGTTTAAAAAATACAATGCGATCGCCAATACACCCGATCTGCACAAATGGTTTTTTCCGGAAGGTTACTTTACGGTAGTAAAGCGCTTTACTTCCAAAGAAGAACCGCGCAGAATAGTTGCCCGGGTGGCCACTCCTGAAGATGCCTCCCATGGATTCATCGCTTTTGAAAACCACCTCAACGTTTTTCATCACAAAAAGAACGGGCTCTCCGAGTTGTTGGCATATGGGCTGGCAGTCTATCTCAATTCGGGGTTGCTCGACAACTACTTCCGCCTTTTCAGCGGGCATACCCAGGTCAACGCCACAGACCTTCGGATGCTGCCCTACCCTACCGAAGACCAACTACTCGAACTCGGAAAATGGGGCCAAACCGCTCCTGAATTTGATCCCTCCGCTATTGACACACTCATCAAAAAAATATGCCGTCTTCCAAAATAAACGAAGCCATCCACATCATCACCCGGCTCGGCTATCCCCGTGGCCAGCAAAACGAACGATCTGGCCTCTGTCTATTGGCACTCCTCCACCTCACCCCCCACAAACAATGGCGGGATGCACAAAATCCACTCATGGGCATCACGCCGGTTATGGAATTTGTCGGCATCCACTACGGTAAAAACTACGCCCCAAACACCAGAGAAACATTCCGGCGCCAGACGATGCACCAATTCCTGGATGGCGGGCTGGTGCGATACAACCCCGACGATCCGTCCCGACCCATCAACAGCCCCAAAGCGGTCTATCAAATAACACCGGAAGCCCTCGCACTCCTCCAACAATATGGTTCCGAAAACTGGGATGACCTCGTTGAGCAATACCTCCAGCAAACGGAAACCCTAACAGCCAAATACGCCAGGTACCGCGACATAGAAAAGGTACCCGTCGTAATGGAAAGCGGCGAACAATTTATCATGAGTCCAGGAAAACACAGCCAGCTCATCAAAGCTGTCATCGACGAATTTGCCCCCCGCTTCACACCCAACGCCATCCTCATATACGCCGGCGACACAGGCGAAAAAGCCGGCTACTTCAACGAATCCCTACTCGCCGACCTGGGCGTAACAGTGGACAAACACGGCAAAATGCCCGATGTTGTACTGTACTATCGGCAGAAAAACTGGCTGATACTCGTCGAAGCAGTCACCAGCCACGGCCCCGTGGATGGAAAGCGCCATGCCGAGCTAGAGCAGCTATTCTCCAACGCTACGGCCGGTATCGTCTATGTCACCGCCTTCCCTTCCCGGTCCGACATGGCCAGATACCTCACCGATATTTCTTGGGAAACGGAAGTATGGATTGCGGAGAACCCCACACACCTAATCCATTTTGATGGAGAGCGGTTTTTGGGGCCTTATGGGTGATTGCTTTCGAAAGGAATACGATTCTTCACAGGATGGGAGGCTGGTATAGATTTGGTATATGGGTAAAAAATTTTCATAAGATAAACTCATGATTCTTTGAATCATAAGCAATTTTCACTGCCTGCTATTCATTAAACAAATCCATTACTTGCTCCTCATTTAAGACACCTTCAAAAATTTTAATGTCGTCTATTACGCCAATGAAATCTTCGTCTTCCGAAGGCGTTGATCCAAGACAGCCAGAATTTGAATAAGTAGAACCATCACCAATAGTAGTACAAAAACCATTAGTTATAACGGTAGTAGTACTTGTGTTTTTTGTATCTACTATTGTTCCGTTTTTATATACCTTGACCACAGAGCCATCGTGGGTTGCAACAATATGTGTCCACTCCCCTAGTTGAATATCACCTATCCAAAATAGATCCGCTCCTATTGTAATAGCAATTCCCTCATTTTGATGTATTCCCAAATACCAACCCTGAAATACACCTATATAACCATACTTATTAATGATTGCAGACCAAGGGGAAGTTGCGGCAAAATTCCATTGAGTAGGTTTTATCCAAACAGAAATAGAGAAAGGAATTGAAACAACTTCAGCGTTAGAACCCAAATTAATAAGATCCCCAGCGCTAAACGAATAAGCAGAATTAGCTTGCCCTTTTCTATCCATAGTCAGTGTTGCACCCATGACTTCACCATCATACCCATTTCCTGTTTCATCATTAGCATTTCCATTAAACGGAAAATCAACAATAAGGGGCGGAAACACATTATTGAAAAGCTGAGAAACTTCATTAGAATAGTTAGAAGATAAGTTATTATTGACAGCTTTTACTCTATAAGTATAAAATCCTGATTCTTCTATTTGATCAGTAAAAGAAATATTGTTTGCAGGAAGTGTTTCAAGAACAGTAAAATTTTCTGAATTTCTTTTTCTCTCAATAACATAGCTATCTTCAATAAGACTGTTGTCAGTCCACCTAATAGTAAGTTGGTTGAAGCTACTATCTGAAATGTGTAAATTGGTTGGCGTTGCAAAACCAGTGTATATAACATCAACTTCTACCCAATCAGAAGTTTTTGTCAAATTTCTAGCTTGGAGAGAATAAGACCTCGCTAAAGGATTTGTTGGCACAGAAATAATATCTAAAAAAGAAACATCATTAGGCTGTAAAATTTCATCGCCAACTGGGGAACCATTCTGATATTTCCTTAACAAAAAATCTGTTTCAGAATGACTATTATCTGTCCATTCTAACAAAATACCGCTATTCTCTACTTCTGTAGCACGAAAATCAGAAGGAGCATTTAAAAATTCGCTTTCATATACGTATTCTTTCTCGTTAGAATATCTTGACTCAAGGCCATTTTTAGTTACTTTGAAACGATAATAATAAGTCGTTTTTATTTCCTTGTTCAAAGTTTTATCCAATAGGGTTGACTCATCTAATTTTTCAAAATTAATAGGATTGAAACCACTATCTGATTTACGCTCCAAAACAATCATAGTACTATCATGATATGCTTTCGAAATAAGGATAACTAAATTTGCTTTTTCATCTTTTTCAATATCCAATATCAGTGGGGTTTCCGATAACTCAGGATCGGACTCTAATGGATTGTCATTCTCGAAAATACAAGAATTCACCACAAATAATATAATAGTAGCAACAACAACGATTGTTAGATACGGGGGTTTCATATGAAATAGGTGATTTAGAAGTGAGGTACAAACTTATCTCTTTTGATCTTGCTATTTTTAATAAAGAAAAAGGTAACGGCAGCTCCTGCAATTGCAAAAGAAGAGTATGCTGAAGCTAAAAGAGCATTTCTTGAATTTTTCGCACGTTCTAAGTCAGAAAACGTTGTGGCATCGCGATATTTTCTCTGTTTTGAAAATGAAAACCCTCCAGTCAGAATACCTGAAACCAACCCTGCTCCCGAAACATATAACAACCACTTTGGAGAACGCTTTCCTTCTATATCTTGTCGCATTTTCTTGGATAGTTTACGCATCAACTTAGCAAGGGGTACTGCTTTTCTAAAACGTGATTTAGCAGCAATAATAGATTCTTCTACTCTGAATTTGCCCGACTCCAATAAAGCAATCTTTGCATCAATATAGAATTTATTATCTCCACCATGGTCAGTTATTTTTCCCACAAGCAAAGCATTTGCACCAACCTGTTTACCTAATTTTACAATAGTTGGTTTATTATACACCGAAGCTAATTGGTATTGACCATGAATAATATCAAACAAAGTATCCTGTATATCATTAGTAACTAGATTTGTAATATATGGAATGTTCGACAACTCTGTTGTTAATCTCTCAGGGATAACTCGTGCTAATTTTTCAAAATCCGGACTCGGATTATCATAGCTGAATTGTATATATATCAACCTATAGTCAAGATTCGAGTTTTGAGTAAACACTTCAGTATGAAATCCAGCCAAGATAAACCCCATAAAAATGAAAAGTCTCATAAAATTAATTTTTGGAGTGAAGAATAATCGACATGTTCTTTTCTTTCACAAGTATAAAATCATTATCTTCCAGATAGTGTTCTTGATACCATTCGTAGTTATTACCAAGCGTTACCAAAACTCTATAGTATTTTTTAGGCAAATTTAAACTTACACACCTTCTCTTTTTAAATTCTCCATCTACATATATTTTAGCTTCATCAGGACCCATTATATCTAGGCGATAAATCTTACCACTTTCATCTATTCCGATAAAATTCTTTAGATCATTACATCTTATTCCAATCTGAAAATAAAGTTGCTCTCCTATGATTCGCTTTCTTGTGAGGTCGCTCGCTGCAAGAAGTTCCTTTTTTTTAAGGTGTATTATTGGCGTTTGCTTTAATTTTCCTAAAGTGTAAGTATTTTCTAATGCGTTAACTTTTTTTAGTTCTTCTATTTTTATAAAAAATGCATAACTGTTAATTTCAGACTTCACACTATACACCGTTAATAGATTTTTAGGGGTACCAAATTTAATTACAATAGGTGCATCTAAATTATCATTCACTTTACCCATTGTCTGTTCATTGTAATTTAGAAGCTCATTTATTTCGACTAAATTAATATATGTACAGGAATCACTGCATAAACTGCTAAGCACATATGCAATGTCATTAATTACAGTTTTATAATGCTGTTGTTCGATAGAACTGTCTGGCAAAGAATAAGCAATAGCAATATCTTGACAAAACTGATTCTGAGCAAAAATGATTTGGCAAACAAAAAGAAAACAAATGGCTAGGCGATATTGGTTTTTCATTTGCAAGAGGTTGCATATGTTGTTTTATCCGTATATAACTGTCCCCCATAAGAACAAATTGTCTTTTTGTCAATAAAGTTCAATTTTTCTATTGATTTTAGCTCAACTGGAAAGCTCAAAATTGAAAATGATGCACTTTTTTGTACTACTTTAAAATCAGTATATTTTGCCTCCAAAGTTATTTGGGGGTTGTTCATTAGTTGATGGGTAAACTTGTATTTTTTTCTTTCTCCTGATAAGTTGTTCTTTTTAGTCGTAGAAGCAGTAAAGGGCTTAACTTTAGAGTCCAATATCGTTGTCGTTTTCACTTCATTTTTTTCGGGTGTGGTGGTTTTTCTTTGTGGTTTTTTTTTCACTTGAGTTATTTTTACATAAATAATTTCTCCATTATAGATATAGATAGAATCCGGATTAGTGGGTTCGTAGGCAGGAGCATTATCAAGTCGTATGCTAAATGAGCTTTGTTTTATATCCCGGGCAAGGTCTTTAAAAGTAGCTTTTCCTCTTTCTCCGATCAGTGCAGCCTGATTAGCTCTATCTTCAAACTCAATAGATACTATTGCGTTATTCTCTAAATGTTCAATGTTTATGTCATTTTCTCCAAGTACAATTATGGCCATATCCACGCTTTCAATGAAAGATTTTATTGTGTACCCAGTAATTGCTGATATGGCTGCGAATATTGCAAAAACGGCACCTATAACTCTCAGGTTACTTCGTTTCGCATCACTCTCTTTTTTTATTTCCTGAATCATATAGCTATATTTAAAAACATGAAGTCACATGAATTTTTATACCTGGCATATGTCACCCACCCCGCCCAATCTCCCCCATCCGCCGCCGCATCTCAGCCATATCTCTGGCCTTACCACTCCCCTGCTCTTCCTTCCTCTCAAACTCCGCCACCAGCACCTTCTGAATATAATCCAACTTCTTCTTCGACTTCTTCACATAGCCCGATACCCGGTTCAACTTCTCCACCACCCGGTCCGTGCCATACTTAATACACCAATTGCGCAGCGACGCCATAGCTATCGTATCCCGCTTATTCAGTCCCACCTTATCCATATAGGACAGGACAAACGCCTTAATCTTCTTATCCTGCGACTTGGAAACACCCCCCTTTGCTTTCCGGTTTATGATCTCGATGCGGTAGCCCGTAATAACCCGTCCATCTTTCAGCACGCCGGCCTTCTCCTCGTTTACGCCCACCTTAGTTGACCAATCTATCTCAAAATAAATATCCGCCTTTTCGGCCAGGGCGTTGTGCTTTAGCTCCTTATAGGCTGGCTCCAGTACACGTCGTTTAAAATCTTTCAGCACCTTATATTGGTCATCAGCGATCCCCAAAAAACTTCGCAAAAAGGAAAGATACAAATTGAAATACTGCTTATCCTTATTCTTCGCCAGCAGCTTGTAGAGGTGTATGGTGTATTTGGAATTGAGATCAAATACCGTATTGGCCAGATATTCCGTGTAGCCATCACCCAGGGCGATGTATTCCGGAACAATCTCTTTACCAACTACAATTTCTACCTCCCCCTTCACCTTGTCGTGAATAGCCTTCGTGATCCAGCCGTCTATGATGTCTTTCTCCGGCGTTAGTATATCGGCCGATCTTTTTCGCAGCGAAGAAAGCGCATCGCGCAGGCCGGAATAATTCCTGTAATTGTTGGGGACCAGGTCGGTGTACTTAAACTTCAAAATCTTATCACCCAGCGGGGTTTCTCTGACCTCTACAAGTCTTTTAAGCTTTTGATCCGACCGGAATGCCTCCACGATTTTGGCCAGTATCCGTATTTCATCTATGGTCAGGTTTGCGGCAGCAATATTCCTCACCATCCTGTTGGGTTCCCTCGAAGGTATGTGTGCTTGTTTTGTCATGGAGGCAAAGATAGCAAAGATTTACAAATAGGGACATTCATTTGGAGATGCCCCCATATGTGCGAAATTATGTCCCCTTTTCAGGAAAATTGCGAAATTATGTCCCCTTTTGCGCGAAATTATGTCCCCCTTTGCGCGAAATTATGTCCCCTTTAATGCGAAATTATGTCCCCTTTTCATTTTTCAAAACCCCTTCTAAGCACTTGATTATGTGCATGTTACAACGTTCCAAAATTTCCCTACAATAATAACAATAGAATATACAATTATTATCACAATTCCCGAGATTGCCCGGCACTTCCTCCGGAAAATAATCTGAAAACCCGAAACGAAATTTTATTTGGCGAAAAAACCAAAAAGAAAAACGAAACCAAAATCAAAAAATCATCAAAGAATGCGGGATGGCGAGAACATAATTAAAAAAAACACATGCGAAATTTTGTCCCCTTTTGGAAATCAGGCACTCCATTTTTCTGAGGAATAGCCAGAATTTACTCAGTATGCGAATACCAGAGGTCAGAACAGAAGCTAGTGCTTTGTAAACAAAGTTACATGGTACTATGGCGGGCAGTATAACGGGGTCGCCTGCCTGACGGCAGTCAGGGATTTCCAACCGTAGGTGGACATGGCGGGGAAAAAGGCATGCCATGAAGGCAACAGCCCTTCATCGGGCGCGCGCAGGCAATGTAAATTACTAATAACCTACTTTACAGAACACTAGTGGATCCTAACCCCGACCCTTATACCAGGTTTCAAACTCCTCATTAGTCATGCTCCTGGCAACCATTCGGTTAGCAAAGGCTCCAGGTTCTTTTTTTTCAAGGTTCTTCTTTGCCTTTACCACCTTTTCTGTAATTTTTGACCACACGTCTCCCGAAGTATCAAACACTTTCTTGTCGTACCACCAATCTACAAAAACACCCGCATTGTCCGGATTTTTCGACCACTTCTTAAAATGCTGCATCGCATGATCCATAAAATAATCCTCAAATCCCTCCATTTCGGTCCCTCTTATATTGGGTAGAATCAATTTGAAAACAATTCCTGGTTTTACTCCAAATGCAACAAGCCGGTTATACACCTCCAACTTTGCTCGGCTCAAGAATCCTATATCGGCTGCAGAAGGCTTGTAATCCCCCAAAGTTTTTGCCCTTTTTCGTTTTCGACCGGGACCACAGACTGAAACCAATTGATATATCCCCTTAATCGCTTCCCCGATATTTTGAAGTCAGTTGAAAATTTAACCTTCCGGTCAATGAGACGTCGGCAAAAGTCATCCAAGCGTTCATAGCTACTATTCCACTTCTTATCTTCTTCCTTTAAATAGTTGTCCAGTTCCTTTACCGAAATCAGCTGCTTATGAAAATATTTTTGACCTTCCTTTGGCTTTAGCTGCGATACCAGTAAAACAATGATCTTTGAGTGTGTGACAAAATCGCTGCGGCTTTTACCACGAAGACACGAAGAAACAAAGATTCACAGAGAAATTCTTTGTGTGGCTTTGTGTCTTAGAGCCTTTGTGGTGAGAGGCTCCGCTAATATGTAACGCACTCATGATCTTTTGCTCTTTGGCAGATAGATGATATTGAGCATTGAATATCAAGCTATTCTCAATTCGGGCAATTTTATTATTGGTCTTTTGTGCTATCATAATTAGTATGAATGTTCGGGGCAATACTAGCTAAAAAGGGGGACAAATCAAACTAATTTGTCCCCCTTTTGTTTTCGACCCACATCTTGTCCCCTTTTCGACCCACATTCTGTCCCCCCTTCAACCCACATTCTGTCCCCCTTTTAACCCACATTCTGTCCCCTTTTTAACCCACATTCTGTCCCCTTTTGGAAATGACACTCAGTCCTGATTTGCCTTATAAATATACCTAAATACAAGCATTTATATAGGTAAAAAAATATAAAACATGCGATTGTAAATATTAAAGTATTAAAATATTATTTAAAAGTCTTAAAAGACTTAAGACCTTTTTTTCATTTTTAATCAACCCCCATCCCCCAATCTTGGGGGCAAAACACAAATTGCGCCAACCCACATTCTGTCCCCCTTTAAAAATTCAATTTAGGTACAACAATTGCCCCGTTAGGCTAGTAAAAGCACCAACCAGAAAACAATGAGAAAACCAACACTATCAATTCTCTCAACACTCTGGCTAATCTCCATAGCCAACGCAAACCCTATAGACACCCTCCCGCCCGAAGCCATCCTCTACGCAGCCCTCGACACTTTCCACGCCCAAACACTCCGCGCCGAACTCGCAGAATTTAAAGAAACCAGAAGAGGATCATGGATCGACTACCTCCCCTCCATCTCCTACACCACCAATACTCTATCAGGCAAACCCGCACCCGGCATCACCTACTCCACCGCCCAAGTCCGGGCTACCCGAAACCGGCGCAAATCCCTCAAAGCAAAGCGCCAGTCGATCATCACCAATTCGGCCATTAGGCGTAACGTTGACCGACGACGCCTGCGCAACCTCATCCAAAAACATGCTATTTACAAAGAGGAGCTCGCCGCAATGGAACAGATATACCAGCTCGACATCAAACTCTGGGAATTCTACCAAACTGCCTACGAAAAAGGCGACCTCAAACCCATTGAGTACATCACCCGCGAAAAAGAATTCCTCTCCCGCAGAAGAATTTTAATGGAACAACGGCAACGAACCCAGTTCCTCGTACTCGACATTCTCGAAGCAGCACATTATTTTCTTTAAGAAAAAACAGAATTTACAGCAATTCTCGGTTTAAAACAATCTACTGAAAACAGATGGCGGATTACCGCCAAACCAAACATTATTCTAATAAAGGGTACTGGATTTGGCGTCCTTTGGCAATAAAGCGATAAATAGCGTTCATTGACTTTGCGGGTAATAAATCAAAGACCTGGCGGGTTTTTTCCCAAAGCAGCTTTTTGGTTTTGCAATATTCCCATGCCGTTCTAAAAGCATAGGATAGTGCCTGAGCTATTTGGTCTACTAAAAAAGCGATGAACATCAAAATGGCAAAATTGGTCGCTAAATATTTTTTACCGTGCCCATAGCTATGCTCCAAATGGTAGCCCTGATTTTTCAGCGTATTGAATGTTTCGTTTTCAATTTTCCATCGAGAGCGACCGACTTTGACCAATTCTCTAACATTGTCATCAGTGATTTCAATATCTGTAATCCAACTGTTAGAATAAATTACTTTTTCTGTGGCGATATTGACTTGCTCATAAGCCACATAGTTGACCAATGTATCCTGATGCTGTCCGTTGAGAATTAATCCATTGGCAAATTTTGCAACTCCTTTTGTTTTGCCATCCGACCAAACGGCTTGATTCAATTGATTTTTTGCCGCCAATTGATCTGCCTGGATCAAAACATATCCTTCTTTGACACCAATTAAGAAGCTGGCATTCAACGACTTAATCAGTTTTATCATCGGGCCGGTGGCGTATAAAGCATCCATCACATAAAGGATCAAATCCGTGGCAAACTGAGTACTAATTCTGGGCAAAAGACGTTTTGCTGCGTTTTGCTCACAGTCGTTTTTAGTAGCTCCGTCTTGTTTGACAATAGCTTCTGTACCTAATGGAAAAACCGTTTTTACATCAGGGTGCATTTGCACTGCTGCCAGTTTTTGATGGTAAAACTGTTGTTGGCCATTTTTCAGGTTTTTAATCATACAATGTTCACACGATTTTTTTCCTGAACAATAAAGACCGCTGCCATCTACACTAATAGATATAAATTTGCCAAGGACTTTACGCGATTCCCAAATACCTTCATCCTTAACTGTTTGTACCAATTGAGGAAAAAGACCATGGAAGGATTCCGGCGAAACCCCATCTATAGCTTGACGCAGAGCAGTGTCTTCTGCAATGGAATCAAGCCCGAATATCCGTTGAAGGTTCGCCCCTCTCTGTTCGTAATTCTTCCTGAATACCAGCAAAGAAGGATCTTTCAAGCTAAACATGGCGAAGGCTCCTTTCAGACAATCACTTAATTTGTAGTGGGCATTGTTTCGTCTGTGGTCTTTGATTTTGGTGAAAAATTCACCTACCTGAGTGATTAATTTGTCTATCATTCTATTTTTTGGACGCATTTTATCACTTTAATCTTTTTTTTCCAAATTTTATTCTAAACCGAGAATTGCTGCAGAATTTATTGGCCTATTAAACTCTTTTGCCATATATTCGTATTACTTAACAAAAAAAAGACGCCAGCAAATGGAGGACGTCTTTTTTTAAAATTGTAATGAAGACTTCAAATATACGCAATTCTGCTGTATTTTCATAGTCTTTCCTTTTTTCGCTTTCACACTATAACCCCCTTGTCCTTGTTCAGTCAGGGATCATTGTGTGCCCCCAGAGTATCAAGCATATAAAAGGAAAACCGCCCGCCTACCCAACAGACATATTGCGAGAAATATAAAGAACAACATCCTCCACTTTAGTGGCACAAAAAATCGAAAGCGTGTAACCGCCAATTACACTAGCTATGTCACCTTCAACCGCGCCCCCACCCCTACTCTTTTCCTACTCGGGTAAAAGAAACAAAGTCTATTTTTCGGAAAAACAATGTACGCCCAACACTACCATCGATATGGAAGGCTTGGTCAATATAGTTACTCAGCCACACCCCAGGGAAATTAAACTGCTCCGAAACTTCATCAAACAGCACCTTCAAAAAGGCTTGTCCTGGACGGAAATCAAAAAATTAGGCCGGCAAGGCTCCGGCAAAATGAAAATCGGTAAAGCCGAACGCCTTAAAAGGTCCCTCGACTGGTTTCTCGTTTCCGGAATCTGCCCCATCCACCACAACGATAAAACCCTCCAATACAACGGTGCCATACAAATCGACATTGACTTCAAATTCGATGGCGGCGACTTACTTGCCTTACAGATAAAACAACAGCTCGCAGGCACAGAGTTCGACTGTATCCCTTTCGCGGCATTATCGCCCAGCGGCTACGGCGTCAAAGCCATCGTCGCTACCAACAATTTCCATAAAAAACACCACAACACGGCAGCGCGTCAAGTCATCAAATTTCTAAGCACCTCACTCGACATCGATCCCGACCACTTTGATCCACTTGGCGCTTCTCAGCCTTGTTACATCCCATACGACGACAACCCCTTTTACAACATCCATTATTCCCTCTTTGATTTCAAACCTAACGCCCAACTCCAGCAGCCAACCGCCGCCACAATCCAGTCTCAACTTTTCTTGCCCGTTTCCACAAAAGCCATCGATGCCGCCATCGAGTATGCTCACCACAAAGGCTTCGAATTTCGGGATGGTCAAAAACACCTGTTTCTCACGCACTTTTGCATCGCCTGCAACTTATTTGGGATACCAAAACAACAGGCCGAAAACTACATCCACCAACACTACATTTCCAAAAACGAACAAGGCAGCAACTTTCTCGGCCCATTTACCCGCTACGCCCAAAGTTTCGGGAAATGGAAATACAAAATCATCCAAAAACCCTCGGCCACCGTCATACAAGGCAAGCAGGGGGACTATGTCAGTAATCTGGTTTCCTGGCAACAGGTACAGAACACCATCTGCGTCTCCCCTACCGGATCCGGCAAAACAACTTTTTTTGTAAAGATTCCTGGCCGGAAAATAGTTTGTTGCCCGGTACTATCCCTCGTCAAGAACATTGTTACCCAATTCCGCCACCTCGGCGCAACTGAATTTTCAGGAGAGTTCAAAAACTACCATGAACTCAAATCGAGTAACCTCATTGTTACTACATTCGCCAGCTTTGAAAGCCTCACCCTAACCCTCGCCAACAATCTGAAGGCCTTCCACCTCATCGTCGATGAAATACACGCCACCACCACTAACGGCCATCAACTCAAAGACCTGGCAAAAATCATCAACAAAGCCGATCAATTCAATTCGTTCACTGGATTCACTGGTACCGATATTCCAAACGCCCATCCTGTTCTGATTCAAAAAAAACGCCTCATTATAAACATTCCACGCTATCCGGCCACCTACGAAATACTGGAGGTAGATAACACCCTCAAAGCCGCAGCCGTACTTTTCAAAAAAGCCATCCGACAAAACAAAATACCCCTACTGCTACAAAACCAAACCAACCAATCCAAAAACCGCCTTACCCTCCAGCAATACATCAACCGAAACGATATTTTTTACTTCGACTCCCAAAGCAAAAAAGACAATGCATACATCGACTTCGTTTCTTCTGGCGAAATACCCCAACAGATTAAAGGCATCGTATTCACCACTGTCATCGAAGTTGGTCTCAGCATCAAAACAACCGGTCACTACCTGTTTATCATTCTGGGCAACTTCCACCCCATCACCATCGAACAGGTTCGCAAACGAACCCGAAAAGAATCCAGCAATCACATCTGTATCGTACGGTCAAATCAGCGGCAAAAAAGCAACGCAGGCTTTAACTTTCGGAGCATCATGGCGGAGATACTACGAGTATCACAACGACAGTGCGACTCACTCAATATGCTCTCTGACCTCACCTTCACCGTAGCAATCAGAGAAGCCATTGCACGGGAAGCCATCCAAAAACTCCCCATCTCCTTCAACACCGAAACCAAAAAATACGAAACCGATCTGCTCCGCGCTTCCTACTACACCTTTCGACTCGAAACCATCGTCATCAACCGCAATGACGACCTGATGGAAAAACACTTTAAACAATACAACATCCTAAAGTCCGATTCCAACACCACTATTCAACACCAAACGCCCACACCCGACGAAGTAAAAAGAGCAAAACAAAGCCACGCCAGATTAGATAGCAAAAACCAAAGCGAATACCAGGACAACATAGCCAAGCTGGAAAAAACATCCGACATCCTCTCCTACTGTTCTGAAGCCCTTTACCTCCATTCTTCAAAACTATCTAAAACCGAAAAACACATTTTCAACGCCGTCATCAAACTATCTGAATATACCTCTTACGAAAAACAGGTACTCCATTGGCTTAAAAGATACCCCAAAGAATCTCAAAAAAAGCTGCTGATCGGAAGGCTCAACATAAGAGCCATTACAAACAATCCAAACCACATGAACAAAAACACCCTTTTTGTCATTTTCTGCCGGGCCATGCAAAACGCCTTCAAACCTGGAGAACTACTCCCCAGCAACATCATAAGACAGCGCGTAATCGCCTGCCTGAGGCTCGACAAAACATTCTTCATCAGCCGATACAAAAATGACAAGCGAATCACCAAAGTCCTGAATATTGCAAGACTCTTTTTTGAAATGGAACCAAAACAGCTCAAAATCAGCCAGGTGAAAATCACCTCCTATCAGGTCGGTACCCTTAATCTTAGTTTTATTATAACACACCCCCCGGTTAAGGGTACCGACCAACTGATCGATTTAAGCGTAAAAAACGCCCTTAAAACCCTGTTCTCATAATTCCTTAACGTTTTCTTAACATCCCCCCAAAATGGCCGTTTTTTGAACTCATTTTGGGATTAAAAGCAGCTATTTTTGCTCCGAACCCAGATCAAACCGCCCGATCATTTCTCAAAATGGACTGATGTCCAGCCCTCCCGTTCACCTCCTCCCAAATCGTCAAACCCCCACAAAACACAGTCACAACACAGCGTCAACCAAACCCAATTTCGGTTGGTTGACATAATAACTATTTTGACAACCCCCCGTACCCCCATCACGTGCAAAGATAAAATGCCGAAAAATGCCCCAAAACCTAAAACCGATGTCACGATCCACATAGCAAAACACACCACATTGACATTAAAAACTATTTTCCATATCTTGAAATCAACAAGCCTCTGACACTGGTGCTTTGGAAACAAAGTTGTTGTTAATAATTGCACCGCGGGCGAGCCTTCCCTTCAGGGAAAAAAAGGGCGCGCGTGGGCAATGTAAAAACCGGAGGGAAACTATTGAATTAATTCGGACTAATCGCACCAGATCATCCCTTCTGATTGCCTCACTCCTGTCACTCCCCATCTTTATTCCGGTCCGTCAACTCTCCAGCCGGGTGCCTTACCTAACTTTTTTTTCAAGCCGACATTCGGAATCAACAATTACCTATAAAATAACCATGATCCAGGAAGCTACACCCAGAGATTTTCAATTACCAGACTTCTTGACCAGAGCAGAGGAAAAAGCGATCATCGATGGCTGTAAAAATGCCACTGAAAAATTCAGGATACTCTATTATGCTGATACGGGCGCCAGAGTTACCGAAGGGCTCAACTCAAAGATCGGTTACATGGACATGATAAACCGAAAGGTTCTCATCCCAACATTGAAGAAAAGAGGCGACCAGGCTGAGTTTAGAAAAGTACAGATGAGCAACCGCTTATTTGAAGCCTACATTAGTTATCATGCCCAACTACCCATTGAAGCAAAATCAAAGGACGGGTGGTTGTTCCCCAATTTGAAGGATCCTCAAAAGCCCATCAGAAGGCAGTCCATCGACAAAATGATTAAGAAGATCGGAAGAAAAGCCGGCACCCCGGAAGGCAAGCGCCATTGCCACATTCTTCGCCACAGCTTTGGCACCAGGTTGGCTGCTGCCGGAACGCCAATGCATGCCATCCAATATATGATGGGCCATGAAAAAATTGAAACCACCAGCATCTATACACACATAACACCAGATGTACTTAAAGAAGCCATTAAGAAAATAGACGACTCTCCCTGGCACATAAAACTCAAACGAAGACTATTCCCCATTAAGAAGAAAGTAGCGGCGCTGCCCGTCTCCGAAGGCAAAAGCAAATTCATCGTTGGCCGAAAATCAGAACTGGCCCAACTCTCCGACCTGGCCACCAAAAAACGGAACATCCTCATCACCGGAGAGGCCGGCATCGGAAAATCATTGTTATTAGACAACTTCTACACAGGCAAAATACTCCGCTTGCAGGATTTACGAGGCGGCAATCGAAAGACGTTAGGAAACATATTGTTATGGCTCTACGAAGGCGACAAAGAAGAAATCCTCAAAGTGATCTATCCCGAAGACAATTACAACTTCAACAAGGTGGTAGACCGCACCAAGGAAAAAGAACTGATGAAGCTCGTCAAACAAGTCACCCAGGAAAAGGAATACACCCTCGTCATTGACAGCCTCGACATGATTAACAAAACATCGGGCCTCCTCCTGGAAAAACTTAAAGAACATTTCCACATCATCGCGGGCGCCCGCAAGATCAAAGTCGACTATCTGCACACGTTCTCCAACTTTACCAAAATAGAATTGCCCACCCTCACCCGATCAGAAACCCACCTGATGATCGAAAAACTGACCACCCAGTACCGGCGGCATATCCCGGACTTTGAGCTCCTCGTCAACCAGGTCTTTCGACAAACCGGCGGCAACCCACAGTACATCGAGGAGATCATAGAGGCCTACCGTGCCGAGGGAGATTTCAGCCAGCAAACCCTTCATCAGATTCACCATACCGCTGCCCAAAAACCCATCGACCTGACCATTGTCTTTGTACTGGCCCTGTCCAGCCTGATGGTCATTCGATACCTGGGCACGGAAGTAGGCGACGACACTGGAGCCTTTCGGTTCATCGGTGGAGCCTTCCTGGTCTTTGCCCTCTTCAGCAGAATGTTTATGAGCCTGGGAAAACGAAAATATGTCTAGCCCTCCCCAAACGAATCTTTAAAAATCCCCCTTCTGTTAAATATCATTTTTTAACCAACCGACCTACTCTGAACTCTGCAACCAGAGCGAAGTATCCTTCTTCGGGGTGGGTAGGTATTTAAAACCAAAACGACATGAACACGCAAAACCTGAAATGGATGGCTGCAACATTAGCCATCGCACTTGCCATCACCTTCACCAATTGCACCAAAGAACCCCTGAACACCGAAGCAACGACTCCTGAAACGACCACCGAAAACCTTCACACCATCACAGCCATCGACAATGCTGCCTTGTCGGCCGAAAACCCCCAGCGGCTATCCAGCCCTTCCTACTGGAGAAAATACATCGAGCGGATAGCTACCGAACAACAATTCGACTTCCTGGAAATCATCGATCAATCAGGCCAAACGCTACACAAATGGAGCGTTTTTGATTTGAAAATAGATTACAGCTCGCCTAAAGAGTTGGTACTCCACTCCAAATCTGAGGACGTCAGGATAAAGTGGACCGACATTATGAGCATTTCAAAAGTAGCCGACAAAACCATCTCCGAACAATTAATGACTAAAACAGAAGCATACCAGTAATTGCCCAAAGCCGAGTAAAACCAGTAGCCACCGGATTCAGGTTCGGTGGCTACCTATCTAAAACCTTTCAAACAAAGTACCATGTATCAACCATCACCAACCACACACATTGCCGCCTTCGTCATCACCTTGTTATTGTTGGCACCAGGCTTACGGCTAAACGCACAATCTTTACAAAACGATATCGCAACCTGGTCAGTGGAACAATCACAGCACACCGCAGAAACCATTGAAGCAGACAGCACAAAAACCACCCCTACCCCACCCCCAACCTACAAAAAATGGAGAGACTATATGTATTCCACCATCGAAAACGAAAGTTTCAATCGGCTCATCATTGTCGATGGGTACCACGTCCAGCGATATGACTACGAAGAAATCGAAGTGGAATACGCCTCCATCGAGGAATTGGTCGTCAGAACCTCCAGGGAAACCATACACATCAAGTGGGAAGACATCAAATCCATCAACTACATCAGGGCATGCGAAGAAGCGGCAGAACAGATAATCCTAAAACACCCAAACCAAACAATGTATCTCCCAAAAACCGAATAGAGAGCAACCACAATCACTCGCCTGAGCGCTGGCCTATCCCGATTCCGATAGCTATCGGGACGGGGCCGGCACTTAGGCCTGCCAGATTGCTCCGACAAAAAGCACAAACCATGAACTTACCCAATCACGTAGCCGGCGGAGTAGTCATCACGGGAATCTTCGCCTCCATATCCGGAGTCAATATCTTTACAAATCCCATCTACCTCGCCGTCGCCATCGCATCGAGCGTCCTACCCGACATCGACCATCCCAAAAGCCCGATTGGATTTCTGTGTTATCCACTCGCCAAATGGATCAACAAAACCCACGGCCATCGCACCATCACCCACAGCTTTCTGGCGTTGGCCACCGGCACCCTGGCCATCCTCATTCCAGAGCGGATGCTTACCGGCCACGGATCCTACGCCCTCATCTTCTTTTGGGGGTTCATCTCCCACCTAATCCTCGACATGGTCACCAAGTCGGGCGTGTATTGTTTCTATCCCTGGGTCAGGAACCGCCCCGCAGTCATTCCCGGCAACGAAGACCTCCGCATCTCCACCCGCAACCGGAAAACCGAACTCACTGTATTCGTGTTCTTCTGCTTCACCGCCTGGTTCCTCACCCCACTGTTCCAAAACGGCTTCTGGACCTCCTACAATCGACTTTTCGGTACCATGTCACACCTGGGCTCCGAATTCCGAAAATCGGACGATCTGCTCGAAGTAACCTACCTCTATCGTATAGGTAGTGAAGAATTTACCGGCAAAGGATACTGCATCAACGCCGACAACGGCAAAGCTACCCTGCTGGATGAAAACAACCACTTCCTTCATCTCGATCCCAACCATATGGTCATCGAGCAAGTCCTGCCCTATCACACCGGCCGGTACTGGAAAGTCGAACAAACCAACTTCATCAACATATCCACCGACAGCCTCAACGCCATCATCCAAAGCAAACAGATCGTAGAAACCGAAATTCTCGGCAACCAGCAATTCGCCACCCTGCACCTCAACGCCAGCGCCCCTCACCTTGCTCAGCGATTTAAAAGCGAATACATTACCCACCTCAAAGTAGAAGCCATCCAGGAAGAAATAACGCGGGAAGTCGTCCTCAAAAAAGAATCGCCCCGCATCAAAACCCTCTTCAAAAAAATAGAACTGGCCCGCCAGGAAAACAACCGCCTGCAGCAACAACTCACCGACCACCAGGCAAAGATAGAGGAAGTAAAATCCAAACTCCAATCCGCTACCGAACTCTACGACCAGCAGCGCCTCTCCGAACAACTCCAAGCCCTGGAATCCAAAACCCTCCCCCACCCCGACCTTTCGCGCATACCCATGCTCGAAGCCCAAATTGCAGAACTCAAACAATCCGATCAAAACAACTACGAGAAAAAACTACTGGACGCCGAGCGCAGATACCGCGACAAGCTCCCAGAGCCGGTCCGGCTGACGGGGTACTTCAAGTATGTGGAAATGGCGAAGGGGGATTTGCTTTTGTCTGGGAATTGATTTTGTAAGACTGGCCCGTAAATATTTTGTTGATAGATGGTCAACTCTTTTCAAGTTAGCTGCTCTACCCACTATTCTTTCACGATTTTCTTTGTTATCATTCGAGTTCCATTCTTAATCTGAGCAAAATATATTCCGTCACTTAATTCTCGTAAATCCAAATCAGCCCTTTGGAAATGGTCTTTGGATTTCTTTATCAACTTGCCGTTAGCATCGTAAATCAATATTTCATTAAATGATTAATCGTGTGCTATAACTCCATCAATGGTTTTTATTACATCGAATTCTTTATTTCTTTTCATCTTTATAAGATATAAAAAGAACGATGAAGATTCATAGTTTTCTATTTTACAAAAAATACAAAATTCATTTTCCTTTGCAGTTGTTATTAGTGGTGAGAAGTAAATCAAGTCTCCATTCCAATAATTTTTATTATCAACATTTTTCAATACTATTAATTCATGTTCATACGGAATTTGGGGAACGGTTACTCTTTTTAGAATTAATGAATCTGATAGCATTTTTTTGCATAGGCTACTGTATTTCTCCATTGCGTGGGTGGCCGGAATAAATTTCGACATTTCTACTCGTGGATGAATCCATATTTTTGGAGGCCATTTTTTTTTCTCATTGTGCATGTAATTTTTCCTAATTATACACTCTGTGGCGTTTTCGACTAGCATCTCATTATATTTTGAGTTACTTTTCCAGGCATTGCATGAAAGGATAAAAAGTACAAGAGCCGTTAAGACAACTACCCCTGTATTCAATGTTATAATTTTATTAAATATATTATTCACATCCTAAGTTTGAAGAAATTAGAGATGACAGACTGATAAGTTGGTCTAACTCAGGTTGAGCCTAAAGTTAGGGTGTTCCTCCTGCCTATATATTCAAGCAACACTTTTTAGCCCGCTTGTGGAAAAGTTATAACGTGGCATGTAACCGCACGTTACCCTTCGAGCTACGTTTCTACATGATGTGCATCTTCACACCGTAAAATGCTTATTATACCGCGGCCTAATAACCTGGATATAACTCGCCTCGTACTGCAGACTACACTGCACCACCGCATACCCATCAAACTCCTTCCCGTCCCACTTATGCCAGTAAAGGCGGTTTCGCAGATCAGTCGTCCCACCCACATACACAATCCGGCCCTTGAAGAAAAGAAAATAGATGCACTCCCCTTCAGGCACCGTCGCTGTAACCGGTTGTTTTTCCAAACGCAGAGGATCCACAGGTAGAATATTAAATAAGCACAATTGCATGCAGCAAATATAAGAAACTTTCTTTAAATAACGAAATCGTTATTTCGTTAAATCGTTAATTTTTTTATTCCCTCCCCCACCCTATCGTTGCATCCCAATTGTAGCTTGCTGAAGACAAGAGCCATTCGTGCGCTCTGTGTAGCATTTCTGTTCCTCTTGTGTGACTTCCTGCTACCAAGAAAATTGCAAAGAGCAGCACGGAACACTCATAGAGATTCGCGGAGTATTATACTCACACCGAAGTCAATCAAGTGGTCACTCGATGGAGTATCCTGCGGTGATTGCACCAATCGCTAGTGCTCCAACGTTATCTGTGGTACTCAGTGATCCTCTGCGGAATTAAAAATTACACAACGCTACATCGAGAAGACACAGAGGCTCACCGAGTAAATATGCCCGCTCCTCATTTAAATAACGATTTAACGAAATCGTTAATACTGGCAACTGTATTGCCGACGACTCCATGCCTTCAAACACTGTAAGGTCTCAAAACGACCCCTACCCCACTCGCAAAATATGAAATGCCTTTCGTACTCTGTGCATAATTAACGAATTAACGATTTCGTCAACACTCACAATTACATTCCCCCACAAACAAGCAGACTTAAAATGTATCACCGCCATATAACTTCCAGCAGTATGCATAACTTCCAGCAGTATGCATAACCTTCTGCCAAAAATAATTTTATAGTCCAGGGAACACCATCCCGACTATTTTCCTAATTTCGCGTCACAGAGATTTAACTCTTTCGTTATTTCGTTAAAACGTTAAACATGATACTGGGAATCATCAAACAGAAGGGAGGCGTAGGTGCTTCAACACTCGCCCGTACCATCGCCGTCAATTATGCCGATGCTGACTGGAACGTGAAAATTGCCGACATGGACACCAAGCAGGCCACCAGCACAAAGTGGAACGCCAGAAGAATTCAAAACGAATTCAAACCCTCCATCTCCGTCGAACAGTTCGAAACCGTCAAGCAGGCAAAAAGGCAGGCCCGAAATTACGACCTGCTCATCTTCGACGGTGCCCCACACTCCAGCAAACAAACATTGGAGATTGCAAAAGTGGCCGAC
>CBDCTQ010000036.1:0-271266 GCA_965222105.1 Saprospiraceae bacterium
CCGGATGATGGTGATGAACAAAGGGAGGATCGAAGAGATCGGCCCGGCCGACGAGGTGTACAACAATCCTTCCACGGACTATACCCGACTGCTGATCGATGCCATTCCCGGTGGGATAGCCTCCGGGGCGAAATGATCCGGGTAGTTCTTTAGGTTTATTGCCAAAACACTATCAAGGACGAGTTGATAGAAAAAGTCCTTTCGGGATCGCATTTCCGAAAGGACTTTTTATTTATGTTTTATCGAAAAAGGGGTACACTACAGTGATCATCAATACTTCACAAACGATTGGGTAGCCACTCCCCGCTCTGTTTCGATGCGAACAAAATAGGTGCCTGCAGGATAAATTCCTACGTCGAATGTAAGTACCTCGTTTTGCGCACTCTGCAACATTTTGGCGTCGAGCCATTTGCCGTTGAGGTCGGTAAGTTGAATTTTAGCTACATCGGAAGGTTCGTCCAGTGTAAGGGCGACATGAACGATGTCGTCTGTCAAAGTTGGGTAGATGTTAAACTGATCCTTTGTCAGTAGGGGGTCCTTGACGGAAACAAAGCCATCCATGTGGAGGCGAACAACCGGGTGTCGGCCGCCGTGGGGGAAAGAGGGCAGTACACCATCTCCCGGATCGGAACTGTTCCAAACCTCCAATCCGTCGGCATCAAATACATTACCTGCCCGGAAAGCTGATGAATAATCTGGATAGTTTTCTCCGCCGCCGGTAGTGAATGCCACTGGCTCAAATCCGGCGCTTCCATCTCCTTCCACCATGAGGAGGTAAATCCCGTCGGTTGCCATTATAGCGGGTCCATCGAACATGATCGTGATCAGCTCGTTGGGAGTTTCCGTACCCAAAACGGTATAGGTGCCAAAGGCGACCAGAGCTGATTCCGGGACATCGTTTCCGTCAACTTCTGAAGATGCATCATTGTCGAGGGAACCATCCAGGTCTGGGTCGGCATTGTAAAGTTTAGCGGTATATATGATTCCCGGCAATGCAGATGGATTAGCTATTGCGAAGCTGGCGCCAACGGCTGTTCCTCCTTCTCCAAGTCTGAAATAATTACCCATACCAAAGTATCCATTTACGCCGGCCGTGTTGTAATAAGAAACCAGGTTGAGGCTGAACCCATCTTCGTTGACGACATTGTCATTGTCCATCATAAAGGTATAGTCCGAAACGACAAACTCCGATGATAAGGATTCATCATTGATTGGGTGGAGGCCATCGCCCGTTTCTGCGGTAAATACGGCCGTATAAGTCCCCAATTCAGTAGGTGTATAAGCGTCGAACTCAATCAGGTTTTCACCTGAAAAGCCATCGCCGGTAACGAGATTGACAGCAGCAAAGAGGGTATCCATAGTGGCTTCAAGTACGGTTTCTCCCCCCGAAGGATCGGTGATGGTACACCGGAAAGTGAGGTTGTATTGATCCAATGTATCCCAGTTGGCAACGGCCAACTGAATATCATCCAGCGCCTTTACTTGTTCAAGCGGGGTAGCATATTGATAGGCCACGGCGCCGTCGTACATATATCTGTGGTCGATGGTTATACTGATGGGGCCATCGGCCAGCAATCCGGCGATCACTTCGCGGTCTTCGTAATTGATGAAAATTCCGGGGATGGTCACGCTGTCGCCTACCACTCCGGGGGCCATCCATACCAGCCCGTTGGTGTGTTCTCCCACCTGAAATTGGATGGGTGCCCGGTTGCCGATGATCCCGGCGCGGGCGCCTTGTTGTTCTGCATTCAGTAATTTGACACCAAATTCGCAGGCTCCCCGGCTGATAAAGGCAATGTTGCCATCGATGTCATCTCCGTTGATCAGAGAGTCACAACCGTATTGACCGATCTCCGACCATTCGTCGCCATCGGTTGGCTCGGTGATGCCATCGGTTACAAATACCAGGTCACCGGAGAGGGATTCAAATTGGTCGGGTCCAAAGTTGGCTACCATGCCGTCTATTTCCCAATCGACTGATCCATCATCGACAATGATCTTGACGTGATGTACAATGTCGAATTGTGCATCTACCTGGCCTGTTAGAAAGAATAACAGTCCTAAAAGAAGTGTAAACGTTTTGTTTTTCATAATGGAAAATTTTCAGGAAAGGAGGAATACTATGGCTGCTCAATGAGGAGAGGAAGGATTCCCGTTTCCAGGTTAGTAAATAGGCTGCTGCCCGTAAAAAGGGCTTAAAACAATGGTGGTTCAAACCAGTAAGAGGTTATTAAGACCATTGATTTGTCGATCAGCATGCAAAATTCATCGATGAAAATAGTTATTTCGTGGAAAGAGACGAAGGAAATGGGGAATTATTTGTGGAAACGGTATCCGAGATGATAAAAAACCCCCTGCTTTTTTGCGAAAGCAGGGGGCTCAATACGTAAATTAAACTTTACGATTAACAACCTAACGGTGAACGGTGAACGGCTTGGTCTTAATGCCTTTGTCCGTTTCTATGGTCAACTGGTATTGTCCCGAAGCATATTTACTCAGGTCAAAACTGTTTTGATCCTGATCGACATCACGAGCTTCCCTGCTGGTAACCAATTTACCCTGGATGTCGCTGATTTTGTAGGTGAGCAGAGCGGTTTGTTCTTCCAGAGCTACCTCTACGTTTAAGATCGAGGATGTGGGATTGGGGTAGAGGTTGATCTGAGCTTCCAGGTCGGACAACTCCTGGGTGTTGACGACCACTTCGCTCATGTGGAGGGAGATGGCCAATGCCCCATTGAGGCTAAAAGTATTTGCGAACGAGACCGTGTCGGGAAATTGAGAAACACCATTGCTGATATCCGTTAACAAAAAGTAGGGTACTTCCATCCAGGTTGGTGTGAAATTCTGCTCCAGGTTAATGGAGTGATCCATAACTTCATCAAAACCGAAAAACACCGTTTCCGAGCCTTCGTATTGGACTCCGACCAGATATCTGGCATTTTCGTAGGGAATGATGTAAGATGGAGTTCCCAGGTTTATATCAAGTAATGGGATAGTAGCCCAATCGAATTGGGCAGCTCCCCCAGGAAATACGTAGGCTCCTGTGGCCAGGCGTTCGACCTCTCCTTCACTGATAAGTTCGTTGCCGTCGACGTCTATCCATTCGTAAATATTACCTGAGATAGACAGACCTGCCAGTGTGGTAAATCCATTTGCAGAATTATAGCATTTGATGCTGTCCAACTTATAACCAACTCCATTGGGGATAAGTATTGGTGCAAAAAGCTCAATGTTTCCACCACCACCAACCGTATAAAGGGTAGAGGTTGTTTCCGGCGTGCCAGTTGTAGGATCCCACCGAGCTTTGGAGTATACATTTTCAGAAACGGTCACAGATTTAAGAATATCGTTGTCAAAAGGCAATTGATCGGTAGAGTCGTGACTGGTGTAATAAGCAATTTCATAAACACCTTTTTCTGATCCGGTGTAATCAAATTCAGACAGTTCAACATAGGTGAATCCGGTGTCGGCGAGGATAAGGTCTCCTACAGCGCTCTCATTGTAAACTTCAGTTGGGGATCCTCCTTCAGGCGTAAAATTGATAACGGCATTTAATTCGGGGTTGGGGGCATCTAAAGACCCATCATTATTAATAGTTGCGGCGGGAATGAAATTGGTCAAGCCCGGATCCATGATCTGACTGCTGGGGATTGTTCCGTAATAAGGTACGTTGGTAAACGTATTGTTAATCGACAAGTCATTCTCAAACTGAACGGGGCCTATGGTCATATTGACGGTTTCACCATTGTTGATGGCGTCTTTAATCAGCATTCCGTCTTCCATACTCAACATGACTGTTGGAATAGTAACCATAGCACCACTTGCTCCAGCTCCCATAGGGACGGGACCACCTCCAACATTGTTCAATATCACTGCTGCCATAGCTCCTGCATCTTGGGCATTAAGCGCTTTAGTACCAAATTCGCAGGAACCGCGGTCTATCAATACGATTTTACCGGAAACATCGTTTACAGGGGCATTGCAGCCTTGGGTCGGATTCGCACTGCCATCATCTACAATGACACAGTCGCCGATCCATAGATTAGATGTGAGGTCGGCTCCAAAGCCGGTCTCCCAAAGGTATGCGTCCGCCAAACTTTCCGGAGAATTGACCAGAACGACTACTTTCTGAGCCTTTACAGAAGTAAAGGCCATCGAAAAAAGAAAAATTAGTAAGGAAAAAGTTCTCATGAATTAAAAGTTTTGATTTAACAAAAGGAATAGCTCGTAAAATTACCAATAAGATCAATAATTTATAATGTAAACGCGCCATCTACGTTATTTGTCAAACATTTTTTCCGCTTACGTCAGTGACGCTACACAAAATCCCAACTTTTTGTCGTTTCAACTGTTAATTTTTTGAAACTTTGCAACTATCCGGCTTTTCAATCGTCCTTTGTTTTGTATCGTTGGCCGAAAAAAAGTGACTTTTTAACCGGGTTTACGTACTTTTACCCCGATTTTGACATTCTCATGACAATGAATTGAAAACAACATTACTCTACTTAAACATACGGACCCAACAAATACCGCTTAAAGCTATAAAACATCAACCAATTCAAAAGCGCATGAAAAAAAATAACCTCCGAAACCTGGCTATTCTCTTCCTGATCCTTTTCAGCCTGGCTTCTTATATCTACCTGAACACCACCGACGTGGCTACTTCGGCACCGAAGCATTCCATTCAGGTTGAGGAAGAGGAACAAGTCGATGAAAAAGAGATCACCCTGCCCGACGTCAAGGCCATTAAAGCAGTCATTGAAAAGGGAAAACGATTGTTGCCTGCTTCGTAAAGCGAAGAGCCGTCAGCCATTTCGCTTTCGCCAGTAACGCATCAGCCCCGCCACACTCGTCCAGCTCGGATTAGCATTTTCATATCGTTTCAGATCCTCTTCCCTTACTCCTTTGTCGATTAGTTGCTGTCTGGTATATTCCTGAAATATGGGGGTAACTACCGCTTCCTCCCTACCATTCTCCCAGTGCGGCTTCATCCAGTTGGCCCAATCCCAAAGTATGGAATTCAGTTGACTAAAATGTTGCTCGACCTCCGTTACTTTTCCAAAATGGGTAAGGTAAAGATCGGTGGGATTCAATTCCAAAATCAGGCGTATGGACTGCTCCCAATCTTCAATATTGATGTCGGGAGGAGGGCAGGGCGGCACTACCGGCCCATTGGATATCCGCGCCCCGGCCACATCGCCTGTCATGATATGGCCATCGATCTGCCAGGCAATGTGATGTACCGCATGTCCGGGAGTATGCCAGCTCCTCACCTGAATGCTGCCAACGGAAAAGGTAGCCCCATGAGCTACTTCCACCAGTTGGCTGGCCGGAATGGCCTTCATATCTCCCCACAATACATCCATTTGGTCCAGGTAAATGCGCCGGGCAGATTCCATCAGCCTTTCCGGAGCAGCGAGGTGCCTTGCCCCGAATGGATGAACATATATCTTGGCTCCTTTTTCGGCAAAAGCCCAGGCCGCCCCTGCATGGTCGAGGTGGATATGGGTGAGAAAAACGTGTTGGACATCTGCAAGGCCATATCCCAGTTCCTTCAATCGCTTCCGCAAAATGGGAAAACAACTGTGGGGCCCCGTTTCAAACAGAATGGGACCTGCCTCAGTTTCCACCAAAAAAGCGGCGACGACTTTTTGATGCCCCTGAAATTCCAGGTCTAGTATGTTTATCATTTTTTTAGATACTTTTACTTTTAGATACCGGACCGATGGCCCGGAAATGACCGGCTTGAATCTTTATTACAAAGATAGCGGGCCTACAGCCCGCCCCTGTTTAATTCAACCCATCAACTAATCAGCAAATTAACTAATCAACCCATCCCCCGCCGCCCCAACTCTACAACCTCCAGGTCAAACAACTCCCCTGCCTCAATTGTAAACCGGACCACCGTCCGGATAAGGTGAAACCCATGATGGCCACAGGCTCCTGGATTGATGTGCAATAAGTCGTGTTTCTTATCGGGCATCACTTTAAGGATGTGGGAATGGCCGCATATAAAAAGGTCGGGTTGATGTACGGGCAATTGTTCTCTTACCCTTTTGCTGTATCTGCCGGGATAGCCTCCGATATGGGTCATCCAGACCGACATGTCTTCACAGTCGAACAATAGATCCAGCGGATACTCCTGCCGGATTTCCCTGCCATCAATATTTCCATAAACTGCCTTTAATGGCCGGTATTCAACAAGCTGATTACAAATGTGGATGTCGCCGATGTCACCAGCGTGCCATATCTCGTCGCATTCCTCGAAATAGTCAAAAATTTTTGGGTCGAGGTAGCCGTGCGTGTCTGACAGAAGTCCTATTCTCATAGTAAGTTGCTCCAAATCATTATCCCAATATCTCTTTTTCCACGTATTTACCCGACACCCATTTATCCAGAAAGTCGATGCGGTGCCAATTGTTGTCGCTTGTCTCGTGGATGGTCACTCGGGTGCCTTTCATCAGGGCGCCCAGTTTGCGGAATCTGCGGTGAGGGCCGGTGCGGATGCTTAGGCCCTTGGGATCGTCGTCGATGACGGTGCCGTATTCTATTGATTTGAGATAATAGTTAGATACCCATTTTTGGGTTTTTCCGATGCGGGCCCAGTTGTTCTTGTATTCGTAAATGTCGACGATGGAGCCCCGGTTGAGGGTTCCGATCCATTTGCGGCGAACGCCGGGGCCGATACGCACGTTGAGGGTGTTGGCCCGCACGACGATGCCGTGGGCGATGGGTGTTTCGAGAGCCGTATCAAAAACGGACCGGTATTCAGGAAACTGTTTAACTTGTTTTCGAATTTTCGGAATGAAATGTTTTTTGGCGTCCGCCACCTTATTGCCCTTGAAAAAGGCGGTGCCGGGGCAGGATTTGGTGTTGCCTTTTCCGTCGGTGCGCAGGGTGGTGGTCATATCGAACCAGTGATGGTAGACGTTGTGTTCGACGCCGGGCAGCAGTCCGAACTTTAGGTTGAGGGCGGCATTGACGAATATAGCGGTCTTTTGATGTTCGCGGGTCATCTCATCGTTCCCCTTATCGAAATTGCCGAGGTGTTCGATACAGATGGCCTCGTTGTTGTTGCCTTTGATGCCTGCCGGGATCCGTTCCAGGGGGCGGCTGCCTACGATGATCATTCCGTCGCTGAAGGTAGTGATGTGTTGCCCGATGTCCGACCAGCCCCTCTCAAACATATGGGAGTTGCGCATACCGATCACTTTGCTAAAATGGTTGGTACCGTTAAAATTGGGATAGGCAGGTAGCCAGGTATGGTGATTTTGCAGCATGGTGATCTTTCGGCTCACTGTTTGTGCCATCAACCAGTTTTTGAATTCATTGCGATTCATCAGGGTAAAACCGAGGTAAGTTTTCATGAAAATGGTATTGAATGGTTACATCGCTAAAAATAAGTACATTTTTGAATATGACAAAAATCCACGGTAGTCAATTAACTTTCTTATTTTTGGCGTTCCCGGAAGTTATTGTGGGAGGGGCATCCCGAACTCGCTTCTGGATGACCTCCATTATACCGCCCACAATAATACCAATAAATCTGATTACAGTTCATTAGCCAGTAAAACGACCTATGAATAACCAATTCAACTCTTTTAAAAAACCAACCAAACAGGACTGGCTGGAAAAGGTGGCTGCCGACCTTAGGGGAACGCCTTTGGAAGAGTTGGATATGATCCTTTCGGAAAATATACGCATTTCTCCATTTGCACATCCTGGTGATTTGCCTTCCCCGCCAAAGTCGATTGTTCAGCAAAAATCCAACAACTCCTGGGATATTGGGGTGCCCATTAAGGTGTCCGACCCCCACCTGGCCAACCAACGGGCTTTAGAAAATCTCCAGCAGGGCGCCTCGGCTCTTTTTTTTAAATGGCAACGGATGCCCACCCTAGAAGAATTGTCAACTTCCCTGGCCGACATCCAACTTGAGTGGATATCCACCCATTTTCAGGTGCCGGAGCAAGGGTGGCGGTCATTTGCCGATCTGTTTGCCGCTGTGGTACAGCAAAAAGGCCAGTCATCCGATAAAATTCGTTGCTCTTTTGAAACTGCGAAAGCTGGCCACCTGCTGTCGGAAGATTTGAAATACATCAGCGATACCATTCCCCGGTGGCCTGCAACCAAATTTATAACAATAAACTCGCGAATATCTTTTTCCCGAAAGGAAAAGGTAGTGGAAGCCCTTGCGGAAACCCTTTATCGTGCCAACAGGGTACTTTGCCTGTCCGGTGCCAATAGGTTGGACATCGGCCCCTTGTCATCAACCATTCAATTTTCCATAGGATTAAGCGACAGCTATCTGGTCAACATTGCGGTGTTGCGGGCACTTAGATTGCTTTGGCAGCAAATTTTAGATGCATGGAACGATGGCGATACAACGCCAGCCACCATTGCCGCTCACATCGAAGAAGGCGATAAGGACTACGACGTTCATTACAACATCCGAGCCACCACCCGGGCTATGGCTGCCGTGACAGGGGGTGCCGATCGGTTGTTTATCCACCCACCCGATGCCAAACACGCCAACAATGATCCTACATTGTCGAGGCGGATGACTCTGAATATCCAACACGTTCTCCAGCAAGAATCCTACTTCGACCGGGTCGTCGATCCCGCTGCCGGATCCTATTGCATCGAATTGCTTACAGAACGGGTGGCAGAAGCTGCCTGGAAGCTGTTTCAAACGAAAACGAAAAATGAAAAAAATACTCATAGCCAACCGGGGTGAGATTGCCCTGCGTATTATGCGAACGGCCCGGAAGATGGGCATCAAAACCGTAGCGGTTTATTCCGATGCCGACCGGATGGCTCCTCATGTGCGTTATGCCGATGAAGCGGTCTGGCTGGGGCCACCTCCATCTTCAAAGTCCTACCTGGTGATGGATAAGTTGATCGAGGCAGTTCAGTCTACTCAGGCCGACGCCATCCACCCCGGCTATGGATTTTTGAGCGAGAACGCCGAATTTGCCAAAAAGGTAACAGAAGCCGGCATCGTTTTCATCGGTCCCGATCCGCATGCCATCCAGGTGATGGGCAGCAAACTGGCCGCCAAAGAGGCCGTGCGTCAATACGATATTCCCATGGTTCCGGGAACCGATGAGGGCGTAACCGATGTGGCTCATGCCAAGCAGATTGCCGAAGAGATCGGATTTCCCGTACTCATCAAAGCATCGGCGGGCGGAGGAGGCAAGGGAATGCGGGTGGTGAAGGAGGCGGATGAATTGGCCGAACAAATGAAGCGCGCCATCAGCGAAGCCCAATCTTCATTTGGCGATGGCGCCGTCTTTGTCGAAAAATACATCACCTCGCCCCGACACATCGAAATACAGATCTTGGCCGACCGGCATGATAACGTCGTCCATTTGTTTGAACGGGAATGCAGCATCCAGCGCCGACATCAGAAGGTGGTGGAGGAGGCTCCCTCTACGGTGTTGACCCCTGGCCTTCGGCAACGAATGGGCGAGGCGGCCGTCAAAGTGGCCCGGTCTTGCAACTACGTAGGGGCCGGCACGGTAGAATTCTTGTTAGACGACCAGCATAATTTCTATTTCCTGGAAATGAATACCCGCCTCCAGGTAGAACACCCGGTAACGGAACTGATAACGGGTACCGATCTGGTCGAACTACAGATCCGCGTCGCCAGAGGAGAACCCCTGCCATTTACGCAGGCCGATCTCAGCTTTTTTGGCCATGCCATCGAACTCCGCGTATATGCCGAAGACCCAACAGACAATTTTCTGCCTTCCACCGGTCGGCTCGACCTTTACCGCCGACCCAGTGGCGAAGGTATTCGCCTCGATGATGGCTATGAAGAAGGCATGGATATACCCATTTACTACGACCCCATGATCGCCAAGCTGATCACATGGGGCACCTTCCGGCAGGAGGCCATACAACGGATGTTGACCGCCATAGCCGATTACCAAATTGAAGGGGTGAAGACGACGCTGCCTTTCGGAAAATTCGTGTTAGAACAAGAGGCTTTTCTAAGCGGAGACATCAACACCCATTTTGTGAAAAACCACTACACCTCTGAAAAAATTCAAGCCGACCAAAGCGACGAAGCCGAAATAGCAGCTTATTTGGCGAAAGCTTTGTACCGACAATACCAAAGTCAGTTGAAAATACCCTTTTCGGGAAAATCCAACTGGAAGAACAATCGCATCTGATCATGAAAGAACCCGATTTTTCGACCATTCCCTTTCGGCGCAGTAAGAATGTTCATTTTGCGGAAGCGGACACCACCACCTGGCAAACTCCGGAGGAAATACCGATTAAAAACAAATACGATTTTGAAGAATACGATCATTTGGGTTTCGTGGCGGGGCTGCCTCCATTTTTGCGGGGGCCGTACAGCTCGATGTATGCCCTACGGCCCTGGACGATCCGGCAATACGCGGGTTTTTCCACCGCCGAAGAGAGCAATGCTTTTTATCGGCGCAACCTGGCGCAGGGTCAGAAGGGGCTGTCGGTAGCGTTCGACCTGGCCACCCACCGGGGCTACGATTCCGACCACCCACGCGTAGCCGGCGATGTGGGCATGGCGGGAGTGGCCATCGATACGGTGGAAGATATGAAGGTATTGTTTGATCAGATTCCGTTGGATAAAATGTCGGTCTCGATGACGATGAACGGGGCGGTCATCCCCATTATGGCTTTTTACGTCGTGGCGGCGGAGGAGCAGGGCGTGACGCTGTCTTCACTCAAGGGCACCATTCAAAACGACATCCTCAAGGAGTTCATGGTGCGCAACACCTACATCTATCCACCACAGCCTTCGATGCGGATCATCGGCGATATTTTTAAATATACCGCCGAGCAGATCCCCCGCTTCAACTCGATCAGCATCAGCGGATACCACATGCACGAGGCCGGGGCGCCTGCCCACCTCGAACTAGCCTACACCCTGGCCGATGGGTTGGAGTACGTACGTACCGGACTGGATGCCGGGCTGGGCATCGACGATTTTGCTCCGCGCCTTTCTTTTTTCTGGGGTATTGGGATGAACCATTTTATGGAAATAGCCAAAATGAGGGCCGCCCGGTTGCTTTGGGCAAGGATCATCCAACAATTCAATCCCGAAAATCCAAAATCCATGATGTTGCGCACACATTGTCAAACTTCCGGGTGGAGCCTGACGGCTCAGGATCCTTACAATAACATTGCGCGCACGACCATTGAGGCATTGGCGGCGGTATTTGGGGGCACCCAGTCGTTGCATACCAATTCGCTGGATGAAGCCATTGCGCTGCCCACCGATTTTTCTGCCAAGATAGCCCGCGATACCCAGAAGTATCTGCAGGAGAAGACGGACATTGTCCGCGCCGTTGACCCCTGGGCGGGTTCTTATTACGTCGAATACCTGACTCACCAGATCGCTCAAAAGGCCTGGGAGCTGATAGAAGAGGTCGAACAGCTTGGGGGCATGACCAAGGCCATTGAAAATGGGTTGCCCAAAATGCGGATTGAAGAGGCTGCCGCCAAAAAACAAGCGCGGATCGACAGCGGAGTCGACAAAATCGTCGGCGTCAACGTTTTTCAAATAGAGGAAGAAACCGATCTGGACGTCCTCACCATCGACAATGCAGCGGTGCGGGAAGCTCAAATCGCAAAATTGAAAGAAGTTAAAGCCAATAGGGATGGGGAGGCAGTAAAAGATGCTTTGCAGCAAATCAGCCATTGTGCCAAAACCGGAGAAGGCAATTTGCTGGCAAAAGCAGTAGAAGCCGCCCGCCACCGCGCTACATTAGGAGAAATTTCTGATGCCATGGAAAAACATTTCGGACGGTACAAAGCCAACAATAAGACCATTCAGGGTGCTTATGCAGGGGAAATCGCCAACGACGCTGCTTACAAAAAGGCATGCGAACGCTCCGACCAGTTTGCCGAAAAAGAAGGGCGACGCCCCCGCATTATGGTGGCCAAACTGGGGCAGGATGGCCACGATCGGGGGGCCAAAGTCATCGCCAGCAGCTTTGCCGACATTGGATTTGATGTGGATGTGGGGCCCCTGTTCCAAACCCCGGAGGAGGCCGCCCGCCAGGCCGTCGAAAACGATGTGCATATACTGGGCATTTCATCTCTGGCAGCGGGCCATAAAACCCTGGTGCCACAGGTCATCGGAGCATTGAAGGAGATGGGCAGACCCGATATTTTGGTCATCACCGGTGGGGTGATCCCTCCGAAGGATTATGATTTTTTGTATGAGGCAGGCGTTGCCGGTATATTTGGGCCCGGAACGGTTATCGCCAAGGCGGCATCGGAGATTTTGGAGATATTGATGGAGGAGGGGAATTAAAATTGGTGCTATCTGATAATAGTTGTATATTTGTTTTTTTGAATTTTGAAAACATTTTCTAATCCTGTCAAACGTTAAAAAAAGTAAATACACCATGAAAAATTACAAGGTACTCGTACTGCTATTGGCAACAGCGCTATTTACCCTACCCATTTTTGCGCAAAGCAATGCCAAAAAGTCAACTAAAAAAGTGGCTAAGGAAACGGCAGAAGCCGTCAGCAAAATGGATGAAAGCCAACAAAAGATGATCCTCAATTACACCCGGAACATGGTCAAAACGGATGTGAAAAAGGAAATGACCAAGGCCATGAAAAAAATGTCGGCCGAAGACCAGCAAAAAGTACTCGACTACATCGCCCAGGTCAATAAAATAAAAAATACCAAAGCTGAAAAACCCGTCAGACAGCGGCCGGCTGCTAAGACAAAGCCTACCAAACCCGCCAAATCAGCAGACAAGCCCGCCAAACCCGAAAAGTTGACCGAAATAGAAATACTCGACAAAACATTCGATTTTGGCACCATCCCACAAGGCGAAAAGGCGGCTTATACCTATAAGATCAAAAACGTGGGTGACAACGACCTCGTCATCTCCCATGCCAAAGGCTCCTGCGGTTGTACCGTACCCAGTTGGCCCAAAACCCCGATCCCTCCAGGTGAAATTGCCAATATAAAGGTGGTATTTAACTCTAGAGGCAAAAAAGGCAAGCAGCACAAGCGAATTACCATCACCGCCAACACCGATCCGGCTCAAAACTTTATGTCGATTACCGGCAACGTTGAAGTGCCGGAGCCAGTTAAACAGTAGGGGGCAACCAACCAGACTTTCCAAGTTTTTAAAACTTGGAAAGTCTGGTCTATGAAACTTCCCAGGAAAAACCACCCTTCAACAAAGCATCCATATCTTCTCCCTGCTCCTGACTGATCGCCTCTTCAATTTGGGCCACCATCATGTCTTCATAACAAGGTCTTTCCGTCTGATACAACACACCAAATGGTCGTGGTAAATACGAAGTTTCTGCATGATCGGTAGCTGAGGGCGCATCAAAAAACCGGGCCAGCATCTGGGCCTTGTAAAGATCGCCTTCGTCGTGTATCCACAGGTCGTCCTGCGTGAAGTCGCCTTTGTCGAGTTGAACCACTTTGGGGGTCAGTCCATCCAGGCGGACGCCCAGTTCCCGGTTGGTACCGAATACGAGAGGGAGGCCTTGTTGCAAAAACAGCGCATTGCGGGGCTTGGCGTCCTTTTCCGTAAAGTCGAAAAAAGCGCCGTCGTTGAAAATGTTGCAATTTTGATAGACTTCCAAAAAGGCGGTTCCCTTGTGGGCATGGCTGCGGTGAAGCAAGTCCTTGAGGTGTTTGGGATCGCGGTCCATTGAGCGGGCTACAAAGCTGCCGCCTGCTCCCAGCGCCAGGGCCAGGGGGTTGACGGGATGGTCGAGGGAGCCCATGGGAGTCGACTTGGTCCGTTTGTTTTGTTCGGAAGTAGGGGAGTACTGGCCTTTGGTGAGGCCGTATATCTGATTATTGAATAACAATACATTTACATCAAAATTTCGGCGAAGGAGATGGATCAGGTGGTTGCCCCCGATGGAGAGGCCGTCGCCGTCGCCCGTCACTACCCAAACGCTCAGGTCGGGGTTGGCCATTTTGAGTCCAGAGGCAATGGCGGGAGCTCTGCCGTGGATCGAATGCATGCCGTAGGTGTCCATGTAGTAAGGAAATCGGGAAGAACATCCGATCCCGGAGATAACGGCCACCTTATCTTTGTCCAACTCCAATTGGGCCATGACGGTTTGCACCTGTTTGAGGATGGAATAGTCACCACAGCCGGGGCACCAGCGGACGTCCTGCCGGGTCGCAAAATGGCTTGCCTTCATTGTGCCGTTGTGGTCATTTGCCATGAGCAATTTCTTGAGTTTGTTTAATAAAATCTATTAGTTCCGAATGGGTGATGGGCAGCCCCTGAATTTTATGGTAAGGGATCACGTCGATCAAAAACCGTTCCCGGATCAATCGGGACAACTGTCCGTTGTTCAACTCCGGAATGATGATCTTTTCAAAATTGCCCAGTATCTCCTCCAGGTTTTCCGGAAGGGGGTTGAGGTATCTGAGGTGAACGTGAGCGATCGTATGACCTTTTTCCAACAATTCAGTTACAACCGACTCGATCACCCCGTAGGTAGACCCCCAGCCGAGTATCAGCGTCTCTCCGTTTTTCGGCCCCAGGTTGATCTGTTGGGGGGGGAGGGTGGGCGCTATGGCGGCGATTTTGGCTGCTCTGATCTTGACCATATACTCGTGGTTGGCGGGGTTGTAGGAAACGTTGCCGGTGTTGGCCTCTTTTTCCAGGCCGCCAATGCGGTGGGTCAATCCTTTCATGCCGGGGATGGCCCATTGGCGTACGTGTTTTTCGTCGCGCTGGTAAGGAAGGAAGAAGGAGGATTCGCTTTCCGCAAATGGGGGAGCAATGGCGGGAAGGTCATCGAATTTTTTAATTTTCCAGGGGGCGGCACCGTTGGCTATGTAGCCGTCGCTGAGCAGGAGTACAGGAGTCATATGTTCGATGGCGATCCGGCAGGCTTCATAGGCGGCATCGAAGCAGTCGGTAGGGGAGGCTGCCGCCAAAACCGGCATGGGGCTTTCGCCGTTGCGGCCATAAAGGGCCATTAGCAGGTCTGATTGTTCAGTTTTGGTGGGCAGGCCGGTGGAGGGGCCGCCCCGTTGAATGTCGAGGATGACCAGTGGTAGTTCGAGCATGAGGGCCAGCCCCATTGCCTCTCCCTTCAGTGCCATCCCCGGCCCAGATGTACCCGTGATACCCAGGTGGCCACCATAGGAAGCGCCGATGGCCGCGCAGGCAGCGGCAATTTCGTCTTCGGCCTGGAAGGTCTTGACACCGTGCTTCTTTTGAGCTGCCAGGAAGTGTAGAATATCTGATGCCGGTGTGATGGGGTAGGAGCCATAAAACAGGGAAATTCCCGCTTTTTTGGTGGCGCAGATCAATCCATATGTCAGTGCGAGGTTGCCGGTGATGTGGCGATAGGTTCCCTTTTCGAGTTGGGCGGGAGCCACCTGGTAGCGGCTGGTAAAGGTCTCGGTGGTATCGCCGAAATGGTAGCCTGCCCGTAGTGCATTAAGGTTGGCTTCGAGGATGTCGGGTTTTTTGTAGAATTTTTGTTGGATAAAATCGGCCACGGTGTCCAGTTGCCGGTTGTATCGCCAGAGCAAAAATCCAAGGACGAACATATTTTTACACCGGTCCTTTTCTTTGCGGCTGAGGTTGGAATCGGCGAGTGCTTGTTGGGTGAGCTTTGTCAGGTCGAGCTGGTGAACTTCGTATTCGCCGAGCGATCCGTTGGTCAGGGGGTTGTCGGTGGTTTCAATGTGTGCCAGCCGTAGGTTTTTTTTGTCAAAACCACTTTCATTGATGATGAGGGTGCCATTGGATTTTACCTGTGAAAGGTTGGCTTTCAGTGCAGCGGCATTCATGGCCACTAATACGTCGACCTCATCACCGGGGGTGAATATTTTCCTGGCGCCAAAATGGAGTTGAAAACCAGAGACCCCGGCAAGGGTACCCACCGGGGCGCGTATTTCCGCTGGGAAGTCGGGAAAGGTAGCGAGGTCGTTGCCCGATAAGGCCGTGTCACCGGTGAAAAAGCTGCCAGTGAGTTGCATGCCATCGCCTGAGTCGCCCGCAAATTTGATGGTGATCTCCTCTTTTTCGTTGATGGTTTTAGTCATACATTATTTAACAAATATCCTGGGCCCGGGGTTGCGCGAAGATAGGTAGTATTCCAATGAATTGTGAAAAAACAAAACTATTTGGGTCGTTTTTGCGTTAAAGTAATATATGTTGCATGCAAGTACTGCTTCTTTTTCCCGTCCCTCTTTTTATCCGGCCAATCACCGATCGTTTGCAACAGCTAAACAATTCTACTAACCAGCCAAATTTAATATTTTTTGATGACCTTCTTATGCGGAGCAACCGAATAAAGTACGGTTAGGTTAGGTTGTCACGTCTTATTTTTATAACTTTGCATTCATTTTTTAATTTTTTATTTATGGAAACAGCAGAATTAATTGAAGTAGCGGTTGACTGGGCCAAAAAAAGAGGCTTCAAATCCATCAAAGCCAACCTGGAAGATTATGAGACACCTGCTCAATTTTCCCGTGAAAACGGAAATCCCATCATTCCCAACGTTACCGGTATGCAATCCTCTGGTAAAAGCTATGTCGAAGTAGCCACCAAAACCGAGAACGTTCAGGAGCTGATTTCTAAATGGAAGTTGTTGAGTACCGTTGCTTCGGTAAAGGGAGGTAAACTTTACCTGCTGGCACCTCGCGGACATAAAGCCTTCACCGAAAACATCGTAAAAGATTATAACCTCGACGCCAGAGTCGTTAGTTTGTAATAACATTGCACAATACGTGACCACCTGATAATAAGTGTTTTAGCTAACCACGCTTGCGCATTGCCTATAGGGAAAAGGCAATTATTTTTTTAATCGAGTCGGTAAAGTCCCGACCGGCAGCATAACTTTGAAATCATGAGATCAAGTAAAAAATTTGATTGGGGAAACGGAAAATACTATCTGACCATTAATTCTATTCCAAATAATGTCACCATTTTCCGAAACACTAAAAAAGCAGCTCAAGACGCTTACCGCAAATACTCCGAAGTAGGTAAGAAAATTGAGTGGCTTGGAAAATGGAACGGCAAAAAATTCATCGAAACCACCGCTCCTAATCTCAAGGAGCCCGTTAGCTAATAGCTCTCAAAAAACACACGGCGCTAAGTTAATTTTGACTTAGCGCCTTTTTTTGTCAAAAAATTTTACTCAGACGAAATTTTCTCAACATTAAAAACTGACCTGCACTTAACAACAAAAAACACCCAATCCTCGCCAAATGCCACTTATTCAGCCTACCTTTGTGAATATTTCGCCCCTCTGGGGCTACCGATGTTTCGCCCCTCTGGGGCTACCGATATTTCGCCCCTCTGGGGCTACCGATATTTCGCCCCTCTGGGGCTACCGATATTTCGCCCCTCTGGGGCTACCGATGTTTCGCCCTTCTGGGCTACCGATGTTTCGCCCCTCTGGGGCTACCGATATTTTGCCCCTCTGGGGCTACCGATATTTCGCCCCTCTGGGGCTACCGATATTTCGCCCCTCTGGGCTACCGATTTTCGCCCCCCGAATCAAGTTCGGGGCAAGCTCTCTGGGGGTATCGATATTGTGCCCTGCTGGGGCTTTCACCTCACTATTAAAACTCATTTGCTATGTTGAAAAATTTACTTTTCTCCATGTTTTTAAGCCTTTTTTGGCTGGGAGTGGCCAAGTCACAGATCGTCATCAACGAAATTTTCTACAACGCTCCCAACATCGGACCGGATACCATCGAATACATTGAACTGTACAATAATTCGACTTCGGCCATCAATTTGCAAGGGTATCACTTTTCGCAAGGGGTCAATTATGTATTTCCTTCTATGATGATCGACGCCGGCGAATACGTCGTGGTGACCAATGACTCCATCGACCTGATGAACATTCTGGGTGTGGCTGCCCGCCAATGGTTTACAGGTGGATTGAATAATTCGGGTGAGGATATTCAACTCAACGACGCCGACTCCATGCTGGTCGATTACGTTGATTATATGGACGGAGGGCTTTGGCCAAGCCTGGCGGATGGCGATGGCTACTCTATGGAACTCTGCGACCCCAACGTCGACAATAATACCCCCGGCCACTGGCAAGCCTCCGCTACCAACACCGGTATCGTTATCGAGTCGATCCCCATTTATGGTTCGCCTGGCGCGGCAAATAACGTTGGATGCCCCGGCATTATCACCGTAAACGACAATTTTTTTGCACCCACCGACATCACCATTTTTGTTGGAGAAACCATTACCTGGATCAACAACGGCAATGGCTTTCATAACGTCAACGGAACCGAGGCCACTTTTCCGGGAAATGATCCCGAATTTTTCTACAGCGGTGATCCTTCTAATCTCGATTGGTCGTATAGCTACACTTTTAATACCCCTGGAACATACGATTTTCAATGCGATGTACACCCCATCACTATGACCGGCACCGTAACCGTACTACCCGCCCCCAGTGAAGACATCGTTATCAACGAAATTATGTACAACCCGCCCGGCACCGATGCCCTCGGCGAATACCTGGAACTGTACAACAGAGGTTCCGCCGATGTCAATCTCCAGGGGTTCAGCTTTTCGGAGGGGATCGATTACGTCTTTCCCGATATCAGCCTGGCGCCAGGCGAATTTCTGGTATTGGCGGCCGACTCAGCAGCCGTTCAGGCCACCTACGGGATCAGCGCCCGGCAGTGGACATTGGGTGGTTTGTCGAACAACGGAGAAGACATTGTATTGCTCGACAACATGGGAAATATCATCGACATCGTCGTGTACGACAACAACGCACCCTGGGCAGCCATCGCCGACGGAGAAGGGCCCTCGCTCATCCTTTGCGATCCCAATTCCGACAACAGCGATCCAGCCAATTGGCGGTACTCCGTCGAAAGTACGGGTATTGTACCGGCGGGGAGTCTCGACCTAATATTTGCCAGCCCCGGCATGGCTAACAATTGTCCTACAGAGGCCCATATATTTTTCAATGGCATCAGTGGTGAGGTCAATGAAGGGGCCGGGCTGGGCTTGTTTTCCGTAAGGATGGCTGCGATCACCGCCACCGATTCTGCCGACGTGACGCTGGTTACCCTGGGCATTTCTACGGCTACAGATGGCATAGATTATAGTTTGTTGAACACCAACCTGCACTTCCCTCCAACCACAGCGGGCAATGTCAGTGAAGTCAACATCGAAATGGGATTGATAGACGATACCGATATTGAAGGCGATGAAACGGTCGTCCTTGAGTTGGACAATGCCATGGGAGCCACCATCGCTACCACCGGACAATTTACCGTTACCATCAAAGACAACGACGGCATCAACTATCCGACCTATCCTATAGGCACGGTTAGTACGGTAGATGCCAATGGGGTTGCTGACTCGTTGGATGTCACCTGCTCGCTTACCGGCGTAGTCCATGGCGTGAACCTCCGCCCCAGTGGACTGCAATTTACGATCATCGATGCCAACAACGATGGCATTGGCGTGTTCAACCTTACGGGCAACTTGGGATACACGGTGGCAGAAGGCGATCTGGTTACCGTCCAGGGAGTCATCGCCCAATTTAATGGATTGACACAAATTGAGCCCGTTTCCGTCATGATGATTTCTCAAAATAATCCGCTGTGGAATCCATCCATCGTTACCGCACTCGACGAAACGACGGAGTCCCAGATGGTGCGGTTTAATAATATGACCATTGTTGATCCAACCGACTGGACCAACTCAGGAACGGGTTTCAATGTCGATATTACCGACGGAACCAATACGGTGACCATGCGCATCGACAACGACGTAGATATCTATGGCACTTCACCACCCACCGGCAATTTCGACGTGATCGGGATCGGGGGGCAGTTCGACAGTAGCGAGCCTCACTTAAGTGGCTACCAATTCCTGCCGCGGTATTTGCCCGACATCATTCCAGATCCCTTCCTCAACGCCATTAACGACGATATCACCATTGACATCAACCAAACTGTCGCCATTGAAGTGCTGAACAATGACAACCTGCCCCAGGATGTGCAATCGGTCACCATTATTACTCCTCCATCGTTTGGGAATGCCGTGGTCAATGGCGATTTCAGCATTACCTATACCCCCGATCTGGATTTTTGCGGTCAGGATGCCTTTTCTTATGAAGTATGCGATGTGGTCAATGACTGCGATACGGCTTTTGTGTCGGTGACGGTCAATTGTCCATCGGAATATCCCCTTTATGAGATCGGAGATGTGACGACGGTCGACGCCAACGGATTGCCCGACTCCATCGACGTGACCTGCGAGTTGAGGGGGATCGTTTACGGCGTCAATTTAAGAGCGGGAGCAGGGGGGCTGCAATTCACGATCATCGATCCCGACAATTTTGAGGATGGGATCAGCGTCTTCAACTCTTCGGGAAATTACGGATACACCGTTACCGAAGGAGACCTGGTGGCCTGCCAGGGATCGATCGGGCATTTCAACGGCTTGGGCCAAATTTATCTCGACAGCGTTTTCGTGGTCTCCACCGGCAATGCATTGGAAGACCCACAGCCCACCACGGTGTTGGATGAAAGTACGGAGTCGAAACTGGTCAAACTATTCAACGTGACCATTGTCGATCCCACCGATTGGACGGGGACTGGGCAGGGATTTAATGTCGACGTTACGGATGGAACTTCGGTTTGGGAAGTCCGCATCGACAACGACGTCGATCTGTACAGCCAACCGGCCCCAACCGGGCTGTTGAATATTACCGGCATTGGCAGTCAATTCGATTCATCGGAGCCGCATACTGATGGCTACCAACTGCTGCCCAGATATGCACCCGACATTGAAGAAGTGATCTCCACCAGTGAGGTTGACTTACAACAACAAGTACACGTTTTTCCCAATCCGGTGAAGGATGTCCTGTATGTAGGCGCGGAGGTATTGCTGGATGAGATCGTGATGTTCGATAAGCTGGGGCGATTGGTGTATGCGCATTCGGAGATTTCACACAACAATGCCATCTCCGTCGAAGGGTTGGCACCGGGTGTTTATATCCTTCGCTTTCGCAAAAATGGGCACCGCTGGGCGGAGAAGTTTGTGAAGCAGTAGATTTGGTATTTGCGGAATTTTCGCTACAATGGCAGTTCCACCACAAAGGCACTAAGTCACAAAGTATCACAGAGTGTTCTGCCTGTCTGCCGACATGCCCGATGGTAGGAGGGCACGGTCATACACACTCGCTGTGGGCTTTACCACAAAGACACGAAGACACAAAGATTCACAGAGAAAATCTTTGTGCAGACGTCGTTCGTCGCGGTTTGTAACCGCGATGCTCTGCTAATATGTCACGCACTCAAAATGGACTTTTATTCCAAAAAGACGGCCTGTGGTTGTTTGCCCAATATCTGCACCTGGATATTTTCCTGGAGGGTGGTGGCGAGTGACAGGCCAACGTAGTCTACCTGTATGGGAAAGGATTTATGGGTTCGGTTAACGAGTACGGCTACTTCCACTTTCTTGGGGAGTACGTTGAGCAGTGGTTTGATGGCGTAGAAAATGGTTCGGCCGGTGTTGGCCACGTCGTCGACGATGATGATCACTTTGCCGTGTAATTCTTCTGCTGGTTTTTCGATCACCACTTCGGAGGCCAGTGGGTTGGCGGGGCTGAGTTGTATACGAGTGAGGTGAATGGTCATCTCGGTGTGTTCGACGAGTCGGTTGTGGAGCATTTTGGCAAAGCCCAGTCCATTGTTGTTGATACCTGCCAGTATGAGTTCCCGTTCGCCGTAGTTGTGTTCGAGGATTTCGATGGCGAGGCGTTCTATCTTTTTTTTGATCTGTTGTTGATCGAGAAGTTGCATTCTTTTATATATTTGAGTTTTGTGCCAAAATTAACACAATTTACCGATGATACAACAAGTGGTATTTGCCATCGTCACCATTCTGGCTTTGAGTTGGGCCTGGCGGCGGTTTATGCGCATCCGGCGCAACATATTTTTGGGAAAAGAAGAGGCATTGTCCGACCGGGAAGGGTTGCGGTGGAAAAATGTGTTGCTGATCGCTTTTGGCCAGAAGAAGATGTTCAAGCGGTGGGTGCCCGCCGTTTTTCATTTTTTCATTTATGCGGCCTTTCTCATTACGCAGGTGGAGTTGATCGAGATATTTGTGGACGGATTTTTTGGGGTTCACCGTTTTTTTGCTCCTTATCTGGGCATTTTTTATTCCTTTATGATCAGTTTTATCGAAGTGCTGTCGGTGGGAGCATTTGTGGGGACTTTTGTTTTTTTGGCGCGTCGCAATTTGTTGCGTTTGCCGAGGTTTCACATGTCGGAAATGACGGGTTGGCCCAAATTGGATGGCAATCTGATATTGATCGGGGAGCTGATTTTGCTGGTTGGCATATTTTCGATGAACGGAGCCGATGTCGTTTTGCAAAAGCTCGATCCGGCTCACTACCACGATACGGGCACCCTGGCCATCAGTAGCTTTTTAGGTCCCGCCCTTTTTGGCGGATGGAGTGAGGGGGCACTGATGTTGGTCGAACGGTTCGGCTGGTGGCTTCATCTTCTTACGGTGTTGACCTTTCTCGTCTATCTGTCCATTTCCAAGCATCTGCACATATTGCTGGCATTTCCAAATACCTACTATGCCCGGTTGGAACCAAAAGGCACGATGACCAATATGCCGGAGATCATGAATGAGGTGAAAAGCATGATGGGGTTGATCCCCGAATCGGAGCAGCCGCCACCGGAAGAGGAGTTGCCGGTATTTGGTGCCAACGACGTATTTAGCTTAAGCTGGAAAAACATCCTGGAAGCCTATACCTGTACGGAGTGCGGACGGTGTTCGTCGGTTTGTCCGGCCAACCTTACGGGAAAAAAATTATCGCCCAGAAAGATCATGATGGACATCCGCGACCGGGCCGAGGAAGTCGGAAAAAAGCTCGACAGCGGTGAAGTCAAATACATTCGCGAAGAAGAACGAAAGGAGGCAACCCAATTGAACAAGGACAATTTTGACGACGGCAAGTCCCTGTTTGATTACATTAGCCGGGAGGAGATACACGCCTGTACCACCTGCAATGCTTGTGTAGAAGCCTGTCCGGTATTGATCAACCCGATGGATGCCATCCTCCAATTGCGGCGCTACGAGATTCTGACCGAGTCGGCAGGTCCATCTGATTGGTTGCCAATGTTCAACAGCATTGAAAACAGCGGGGCCGCCTGGCAACTTTCCGACGACCGCGACAAATGGGCCAGGGAAGCCGTTGAAGAAGGGGAAAGTTAGATCCTGGTTGTATAAAAAATTAGACGTAATCTCTAATGATTACTTTAGATAAATGCGCCTAATCCACTGGTTTTCTGCCGCTAAAGTCGCTACGGGTAACGACGATCAAGACCACCCCCAATATCACTACTGCCAAACGAATGACCAGCCCCATGCCGCGGCCAGCGGCATCCATCCATTGCAGAAAGGACAACTGGATGCCCACCATACTAAGGATGAGCGCCACCATGCCGATGATGAACATACTAAAACCAATGAGGGAATAGATGCCTTTGTTCATAATTTTGGTTTTACCGCAAAGGTAGGGGTTTAAAAGCGAAACAAGTCAGTCGGTAAAACTGTTTATATTTGCCTTTCATTCATTTTAGATGGCTCGAAAGTCAGTATAGTTTATGATAGAACTTATAGAATGCCCCAGGGATGCCATGCAAGGTATCCGCGAATTCATTCCCACCGAGAAGAAGATCGCCTATATCAATCAGTTGTTGCAAATTGGTTTTTCGACCATCGATTTCGGTAGCTTTGTCTCTCCCAAAGCCATTCCCCAAATGGCCGATACAGCAGCGGTATTGTCGGGCCTGGACCTGGAAAACAGTTCTTCAAAATTGCTGGCCATAGTCGCCAACAAAAGAGGTGCAGTGGATGCAGCTTCTCATCCGGAGATTCATTTTTTGGGGTATCCCTTTTCCATTTCTGAAACCTTTCAATTGCGCAATACCAATGCCACCATCGAGGAATCGCTCGAAAGAGTAGCCAGCATTCAGGAGATCTGCCAGAGCAGTAATAAGAAACTGGTCTTATACCTGTCGATGGGTTTCGGCAACCCTTACGGAGATGAATGGAATGCCGACATCGTCAAAAAATGGGTTGACCGGTTGGTGCAAATGGACATCCGCCTTTTCTCTCTTTCCGACACCATTGGCGTTTCCGATCCGGAAAGCATCACCTATTTGTTCAGCCACCTGATACCGGCCTATCCCAACATCAGTTTTGGGGCGCACCTTCACACCCAACCCCACAATTGGCGGGAGAAAATAGCAGCTGCCTACCATAGTGGTTGCCGCCGGTTCGACGGGGCCATCAAGGGTTTTGGCGGATGCCCAATGGCCAAAGACGACCTTACGGGAAATATGCCCACCGAAAATATGATCGGCTATTTCAACAGCATCGACGAAGAACTGGGCATCGATCAGAAAAAATTCCTGGACGCTATGTTGATGACGGATTCTATTTTTCCGCACTGACAAAAATTGGTTCATCCATGACACCGTACTGTTCTACCATCGAATGGGGCACTCCCAATTACGACCAGGCCATTGCCCTGCGTGATGAAGTGCTCCGAAGACCGTTAGGCCTCGATTTTTCCGCAAAGGACCTCGCCCTCGAACACGCCGATATCCACCTGGCCTGCTTCCACCCACTTGGCTCCATGCTGGGTTGTATGGTACTCACCGACCAGGGCCATAATCAGTTGAAAATGAGACAGGTGGCCGTGGCCCCCAGTCACCAAAAATCCGGGATAGGCTCCTTCCTGGTGGCGGAAAGTGAGCGGCTGGCGGCTGCATTGGGATACGAAGAAATGGTGCTGAATGCCCGCGACGCGGCGGTGCCGTTTTATACAAAACTTCGATACGAAAAAGCGGGCAAACCGTTTACGGAAGTGGGAATTAAGCACTTCAAGATGACTAAAAATTTGCATCCAAAAACGCCAAAATAACTCCTTTCATGCAACCTGCTCTCCATGCCCACGTATGGGCATCTTGTCAACATTTACATTTTGTTTTTCACTAAATTTTCAAAAATGAGCAGGCATTCCATTTCCTTTCAATCAGTCAAAAATTACTCTTTCGCATTATTAATGCTTATTGGTATTCCCGGTTTTGTTTCAGCAGAATGCGTATACCTGAAAAAACTCCAGGCCCAACAAAAAGAAAAGGACAACCTGCTGAGTTGGACCACCTTATCGGAGACTGACCATGCTTTTTTTCTCATCGAGCGGTCGCTCAATGGCCTCCAGTTTGAAGAGGCAGGTCGGGTTGAAGGGCAGGGCACCAGTACTGAGTCTCAGTCTTATACTTTTACAGACATCAACAATCCCGGCCTCCGCGTTTTTTACAGACTGGTAGAAGTAGACCTTACGGGAAAAGTGGGATTTACCAATACCGTCTTGATCAGCCGGAAAGATGGGGATGTCGTTTTTGAAATCACATCGATGGAAAGCAGCATTGTCGATCATTACCTCAACTTGACTGTTCATTCCAAAGTGGCGGGGACGTTGGAGTACCGCCTGCAAACCCGGATGGGAGAGGTGCTGCACAAAGGGGTTACGCCAGTTGTTGAAGGTGAAAATGCTCTTTCGGTCGACCTGCATGAGGCAGTTGCAGGGATGTATCAGTTTTCTATTCGGATAAAAAATGAGATTGAGGTCGTGGCCCTGCAGAAAGTGGATGAGCCGGTGGTGCCGGAGTCGATTCTTTCTACTAAGGAGGATTGACGCTTGGTAAGATCAAGTTCAAGATCAAAGACCAAAGTTCAAATGCTGCTGGTTTTGGCTGCTGTTGTTTCTTCAATGGATAAGTTTGTGATTTTCTTGCACTCACCCGCCCCCTCCGGTCGGAAATCCACGCGCAAAATCACAAATCTATCAACGAACAAGTATAAATTCCATTTCACCCCGCCACATTTTTGGTAGCTACGACGGCATCGAAACTATCCGGAGTGGCGGCATCCCAGTAATATTTATAACGATCTGGAACGGTATCGGCTGACAGCAGGCTGCCAGTGGGGATGTAGGGAAATATCTGGTCAAACCGCTTACTTTCCGAGATATTCGTTCGGCGATGGATGTGGCTTCGGTTTATTTGATCCTGATGGTTGACGCCGGCAGCGGCCAGCAATTCCACAAAACTGTGAATGGTTTCCTTATGGAAATTGGCCACCCGGATGGCCTTGTCTTCGGGTACCAGACCTTTGACCAATTCGGGGTCTTGGGTAGCGACTCCCGTCGGGCATGAATTCTGATTGCACTCCAGTGCCTGGATGCAGCCCAGGGCCATCATCATGGCGCGGGCACTGTAACAGGCGTCTGCTCCCAAAGCAATGGCCTTAAACATATCGAAGCCACTGAGTATTTTTCCGGATGCGATGATCGCGATGTCCTTTTTCAGGTCAAACCCGGTAAGCGCATCGTAAACAAAAGCGAGCCCCTCTTTGAATGGCATGCCTACACTATTGCTGAATTCCAATGGCGCTGCTCCGGTGCCTCCTTCTCCACCATCGACGGATATGAAATCGGGTTTGATGCCGGTCTTTATCATGGCCTTGCATATGGCGAAAAACTCGGAACGGGAGCCGATACAGAGCTTAAAACCAATAGGTTTGCCGTTGGATAGTTCGCGCATTTGTCGAATGAGACCCAACAGGCCAAAGGGGGTGTTGAAGGCCTTATGATATGGGGGTGACAACACATCTGTTCCCGGTTCAATGCCTCTGATTTTGGCAATTTCGGGCGTGTTTTTCCGGGCGGGGAGGATGCCTCCGTGGCCGGGTTTGGCTCCCTGCGACAGTTTCAACTCGATCATTTTGACGGTGGGTAATTCGGCTCTTTCCCGAAACTGGTCCGGGTCGAATCCCCCATCGGCGGCCCGGCATCCGAAGTAGCCGGTTCCCACCTGGTAGATCAGATCACCGCCTGGGTCGAGGTGGTAAGGGCTGATGCCTCCTTCGCCGGTGTTGTGTGCAAATCCTCCTTTTTTGGCACCTCCATTCAGGGCCAGGACGGCAGCTGAACTAAGCGATCCAAAACTCATAGCGGACACATTGTAAAGGCTGGCTGTGTAGGGTTGTCGGCAATCGGGTCCGCCAATTACGATGGTGGGGTGGGAGTCGATCAGCGAAGGGTCTATGGAGGCGATGGAGTGGTTCATCCATTCGTATCCTTCGGCGTATACGTCGAGCTGGGTACCGAATGGGGTGGTATCCAGTTCTTTTTTGGCTCTGGCATATACGATGGTCCGGTGGATTCTGCTGAAGGGCTTGCCGTCGGTGTCCGATTCGATGAAGTATTGATAAATTTTTGGGCGGAGGTCTTCCATGACGTATCGCCCCCTCCCCAGGATGGGAAAATTGCGCATGATGGCGTGTTTGGCCTGGAACATATCGTACCATCCTATCAACAAAATGGGCAGCAGAATGAGTAATATCCACCAGAATGGTGACCAGAGGTAATGGGCTATGCCAGTCGTCAGCAGTAAAGACACAATGGTGAAAACAATGAATTCATTTCTCATAAACAATCAATTGAGGGAGCCTGAATGGGAGTGGAAAGGTAGGTCATCGCGATCGAATTTCAAAATATTTTGATTGGCACCAAACAAGGCAGTCTTTTCTCCAGTATCACCTTGATTTGGTTTGGGTTGCCCTAAATCTGTTCCTAAACCCAGACCAAACCTCATTTTTTGATAACGTTCCAAAGTGTAGACTTGCGCCAACATTCCTAAGCCAAAAGTGGATGGTAGAGCGTTGTAAAATAAATTCGCCCGACTTTGCATACATTTAGTTTATTGGTTGTTGGATTATTATACAATTAATATTTTATATTACTCAACAATACATTTACGTTTGAAACGGTGGTGTTTTTCGTTCCAATCCTATTGTAAATCCCAATAACACCTTCATAGAATTGTAGCTTTCAAAACTAAATTCTACATTTAGGGACACTTTGTATAGTATATGGGGGCTTTGGCATAACTTAGTAAAGCTCAAAAAATAAATAGTCTTTTTGGTGTCTATGAAAAAATCACAAACCCTGTCTGCCGACAGGCAGGCGCTCACCCGGATAGCTATCGGGGTCGCTTATTTGTAATTTTTATCAAAGACAACGACAATTTATTTTTCGAGCGAGCCTTATAAGTTTATTTGAATAACTCTAAGATACGCTTTTGTCCCTTTTTATGTATTACCATAAGTCCTTTGTTTAGAACGTTATCAATTTAATAGTTACACAGAGTTCCGATGAGGATCACAGAGTACCCCGGAGAATGCAGCGATATTATACTGCACTGATTATCAAAAACTTAATTTATACACACCCCTCAAGCATTTGTACGATGGAGCAGTTTTTTCATGGATTAAAGGTAGTGGACTTGGCCAGTGTATTGGCCGGGCCTGCGGTGGGGGCGTTTTTTCAGGAACTGGGCGCCACGGTTATAAAAGTTGAAAATGAGACTACGGGAGGCGATGTCACCCGAAACTGGAAAGGGCCGTTGGAGTTCGCTTCCGATGCTTATTCCGCCTATTGGGCGAGTGTCAATCTGGGCAAAGAGGTGGTATTGAAAAACCTAACCGATGCCAGGGATCAACAATACGTACACGATTTGGTGAAAACCGCAGATGTAGTCATCAGCAATTTCAAGCCGAGATCGGCCCGCAGGATGAATATGGACTATGGGACTATGGCGCGGTTGAATCCGCGGATCATTTTTGCGGAGCTTACCTCCTTTGGGAGGGAAGGGGAGGGTCGCCCTGCTTTTGATGTGGTGTTGCAGGCTGAGGCCGGGTTTTTGTACATGACGGGCTCGCCGGGTGGGCCACCGGTAAAAATGCCCGTTGCGTTGATCGATTTGCTGGCAGGGCATCAATTAAAGGAAGCGATATTGATGGGGTTGTTGGAGAGGGAGCGGAGTGGTGCGGGTTGTTTCATTACGGTGTCGTTGCTGGATGCGGCGATTGCTTCGCTGGCCAATCAGGCCAATAATTGGTTGATGGGCGGGCAGATTCCCCAGCGGATGGGCACCCTTCACCCCAATATCGCCCCTTATGGAGAAATATTCGACTGTGCGGATGGTCTTCAGATCGTTTTAGCCGTTGGCACGGAAAAGCATTTTTCAAACTTATGTAAAATTTTGAATTGCGAGGAGTTGATCAAAGACAATCGTTTTTCGACCAACGCCGCAAGAGTCCGCCACCGGACCGAATTATATCCGCTTTTGGCGAAAGCCATACAAAAACAAAAAAGAGGAGATTTGCTAAATAGTTTACACCATTCAAAGGTACCGGTGGGCAGCATCAAAACGATGAAAGAAGTCTTTGAAACGGAGGGTAGCGACCGGATGGTCATAGAGGGCAAGCTGCCGGATGGAACCCCTGCAAAACGAGTGCGGACGGCGGCCTTCGAACTGAAACGGTTATCGTCCGATAATGTACATGAAGTCGAAAAGTAAGGATGAATGAAAAACATTTTTGCAAAATTGTATTATGTTAGGGCCATGAACAGAAGCTATCTTTATCGGGTTGTTTTGTATTTTATTTTGCCTTGGTGGTGTATGGATGTCAACGCCACACACATTGTAGGAGGGGAAATCAGCTACCGATGTTTGGGCAACGACTCGTATGAACTGACCATGACGGTTTATAGAGATTGCTTTAGCGGTATTCCCAATTTTGATATGCCGGCTCATATCGGCATTTTCGATGTGAACAACCAGTTGGTTTCTGAAGTTGCCTTTCAGGGCGTACTGGATATGCCGTATATAGAAGACGATACACTTAGCCCCACTCTTTCCGACCCCTGCCTGGTGGTGCCTCCCAATGTTTGTGTGGACAGGTCGACCTATGTCGATACCATCAGTCTGCCTTTTCGGGTGGGGGGGTACCAAATTGTGTATCAGCGTTGCTGCCGGAATGCATCTATTCTCAACATCATTAACCCCAATGCTACAGGAGCGACTTATACCATCAACCTGACGGAAGAAGCCATGCTGGAATGTAACAATAGTCCTACATTCAATGATTGGCCCCCGATATACATTTGCGTAAATGAACCCCTGATATTCGATCATTCTGCTACCGATGTGGATGGGGACTCTCTGGTTTATTCATTATGTCGGCCCTTTCATGGTGGTGAAATGACCAGTTGTATCCCGCCGAACATTAATGCCCCCTGTTTTGATCCATTACAGCCTTGTGGCCCCATACCCTGTCCACCATTTAACCCTCCGTTCAGCAATGTGGTTTGGAATCCACCTTATTCATTGGCTAATGTATTGGGCGGTGATCCTTTATCGATCAATTCCTCAACCGGACTATTAACTGCTGTTCCCAATACCATTGGGCAATTTGTAGTAGGTGTCTGTATTGAAGAATACCGCAACGGAGAGCTGATCTCCCAGACGCTGCGCGACTTTCAATTCAATGTGGGCGTTTGTGGGCAGACCACTTCTTCGTTTTTCAGCCCCGAGCTGGTTTGCGACGATGAGCTCACTGTGAACGTCGACAATATGAGTGACAATGCCAGTTCGTACGAATGGTACTTCAACGACCCGGCCTATCCCGATTCGGTCATCACCATTTTTGAACCCAGCTACTCTTATTCCGATACCGGGACTTACAGCATTATGCTGGTGGCTGAAATGAATGGATGTACCGATACTTTCTGGCAGGATGTGACTATGGAATACGCCTCCCTCAACGCCGATTTTAGTTTTGACTATCTGGCTTGTGAAGATTCGATGTACATTGAGGTTACCGATTTTAGTACCGACAACATCTCCACCCCCGTATCGTGGGAGTGGACCCTGGAAGATGAACAGGGCGGCACCCTGGCGACTTCCGTCGAACAACACCCCGTTTTTTCCACCGATCACAGTTCGGTCGTAACCCTGCAATTAATTGTAACGGCCGAAAACGGTTGTCAGGACATCCTGGAACAAACCTTTGAACCCATTCCCATTGAAATGGAACTGGAAGTGGACAACTTACAGGTCTGCCCCGGCGACTCCGTTCAGCTCAATCCCAACCCGACTCCCGGCTGGACGTTTGACTGGTCGCCTCCGGAGGGCCTCGACGATCCGACCTCGCCCAACCCCTGGGCCAGCCCTGATACGACGACGACCTATTCTGTGACGGTAGTCGATGAGCAAGAGGTATGTAATGTTACCCTGGAAATTGTCGTAAATGCGCCTCCTGAAATAGCGTTGGATGTACTACCGGACACCGTTATTTGCGCTGCCGAAATAGAGTTGTTTGCGGAAAGCGATCAAGCCATCAATTACATTTGGGCCAATGATCCGGCATTTTTTGATGTATTCGATTCTACAGCCAATCCGACGGTGATGCCCGTCAATGAATCGACCTATTACGTGATGGGATTTGATGTGTTCAATTGTTTTGCAACGGATAGTGTGTTTATTGTTGGAAATGTCATCGAATCGGAACCCGATGGGTTGCCCATCATTTGCGACGGCGAGATGACGGAGGTGGTGATCAACAACCTCGACCCCGGTGATGTACTTACTTACCAGTGGTTTCCACCGGATTATATCCTGGATGGCATCAACAACGATACTGCCACGGTGCATCCTCCCGGGCCGGGCACCTATACCTTTTACGTAGAAATGGAAAGCCAGCACGGTTGTGTACTCGTCGATTCGGTAATGGTGGGGGTATTGGATACGACCTCCCAGGCAGATTTTGTGTACGACCAGCAGTGTAGCGATTACAGCGTACAGTTTACCAATACCAGCATCAATGGGCCCTACCAAATCTGGGATTTCGGCAATGGAGATACCAGCACCCTGGTCAATCCCGAATATATTTTTCCGGGGCCGGGCATTTATGAAGTCACCCTGGCCGTCAATGCCGATGTGAATTGTCCGGATACCATCGTACATGAAGTGGTGGTAACGGAGCCACAGATCGTGGTCGATTTTGACTGGGAGATAGAAGACTGCTCGGACTCGGTAACGATTGCTTTTACCGATCTGTCGACCAACCTGCAAAGTACCATCATAGGGTGGCAATGGGCTTTCAGCAATGGCGATACTTTGGAGGAACAGCATCCGGTGTTGGTCGTTCACAGCAGCCAATTGTTGAATGTGGAACTGACCATTTTTTCCGACGACGGCTGCGACGATACTACCGCCCTGGTCATTCCCATTGAAGTGTTTGAAGTGACGCTCGCGGATTCGTTGATCTCCTGCCCCGGCGACAATACGCCCCTCAATCCCGGCGGCAATCCGAGTTATGATTACAAATGGACTCCCGCTACCGGTTTGAGCAATCCCGATGCATCCAATCCATTTGCCAACCCGGATGTAACCACTACTTACACCGTGACCATTAGTGATTATTCAGGAGATACTTGTCAGACGATCCAACAGGTGACTGTCGTGGTACCCGATTTGGAATTGACGGTGTCGGACGATACTTCAACCTGCGCCGATCAGATTGCGCTTTTGGCGCAAAGCCCACAGGATGTCAGTTATGTCTGGTCGGACGAGCCAACCTTTTTTAACATTTTGAGTACCGATTCTGTGCTGACGGCAAATCCCGGTCAGCCCACTGTGTATTACGTTCAGATAGAAGACGAATTTGGGTGTACCCTAAACGATGAAGTCACCGTATTTGGTTATGGCATCGATGTGACTGTACCGAATTATAGCATTTGCGAAAGCGACACCATACAAATTGTACCGGAGAATCACGATCCGGGGGACACTCTTAGCTATGAGTGGTCACCGGTATCCGACATTATTGGTGAGGTGACGGTTGCCGAGCCCCTGGTCTATGTTGCGGATATGCAGACCTTTACGGGAGTGGTTTCCAATCAGTTTGGATGCGTTGATACCTTGTATTCGACCGTTAGCATCGACAATGTTGTGCCGCCGCTTACGGCTACCGTCTTTCCGGATACCATTTATGCTGGCGACACTACACAATTGATGGCTACCTTCGATCCTTCTTATGTTTACTCCTGGACGCCGGTGGCCACCTTGACCGACCCCGCTATTTTTGATCCCTTGGCCTTCCCGCTGGAGACGACGGTCTACGAAGTGGTGATTACGGATGAGTCCGGTTGTACCAATGTGGCGGAGGTACGGGTGGTGGTGGTCACTCCGATCTGTGAACATCCATTCATATTTTTCCCAAATGCCTTTACGCCCAACGGCGACGGCGAAAACGATTTTTTGAAAGTGTACGGCAACAACATCGAAGAGGTGTATTGGGTGATCTACAACCGCTGGGGACAGAAGGTGTTTGAGGCCCATTCAGCTACTGACCAATGGGACGGCACCTTTAATGGAAAAGAATTACATCCGGCGGTGTTTGGGTATTACCTGGAGGTGAAGTGCGTGGGGGATGCGCCTACTTATTATAAGAAGGGTAATGTTACTTTGTTGAAGTAGGGGCACTTAACTCTGTTTTCCAGGTTCAAGATACAGGTATAAAAAATACAGTGCGAGATGATGTTTGGTTTTTTGCTGCCCCGCCCCTTAATCCCCTGCCATGCCTAACGGCAGGCAAGAAGTGGAAAATCTGCCCGCCAACCAAACATCATCTGTGAAACACCAAATTCTATTACTATAGTTCATACATGGCTTATCGCTGTATCACCACCTTACCCTCCTGGATGGACTCGCCTTGCTGAAAAATGCGATAAAAATAAACCCCCTGCGGCAAATGCCCATGCTCCCAAACCGCGGCATCGGCCGTCATCTGTTGCTGCCACATTACCCGGCCCCCGGCGTGCATCACCTCGATAGTGGTATCGGTTGTCCAGGCGGGCAGTCGGAAAGTGACGAACCGGCTGGACGGATTGGGGAAAACGTGTACACCCTGATTCGATTGCAAGTCGTCGATGCCCGTCGTCACGCAAAGCTCTTCGAGACATCCGTCTTTGTCGACCTTCACCACCCATGCCCATACCTTGCTGGTGGTTTGTTCGTCGAAATTTCCTACAGCCACGATGCTGCCGCTGGGCAGTACTACCATACCGCCGTAGCGGTGGTCGTGGGTGGGTACGGCCATATCCACCGTGTCGCAGCGTTGCCAAATGCTGTCGCCGTCAGGACTCAGCTTGGTGAGGCAGCCGGGGATGTAGAGCGGCGGGGTGGGAAAAGGAGGATTGGGGGCTACGGGAAGTATCCAACTGGCGGCTACTACGTAGTTGCCGTCGGGGGTAGGGGCCAGTCCCCTGGCCCAGTTGGTCTGCCAGGAGGTGGGGCTTAGCACTTTTTCCCAGACCAGATTCATGTCCTGATCGCGGCGGATTACTTTGTTGGTTAGCCCAAAATCATTTGGAGAATGAAATTCAACCAATGGTGTTGTGTATAGCCAATCTCCATTTGGCAGAGAGAGAATGTTTGATATCAGGCTTTCTTCATTCGCCTCACTTTGCCATTCCCAAATTATTTCTCCAGAGCTATCTATTTCCATCATTAACCCATAAGCGTGATCTTCGTTCTCATTATATGGAGGAGAGGCATTGCTTCTTCCACCACACAAAACAAACCGGTTCTCTTCCAGTTGGATGATGTTGCCAAGTGATTCATTGAGGTCGGTCTCGCCATAGTACTTATGCCACAGGGCGTTGCCCTGGGGGTCGGTTTTGGTGAGGTACCAGTCATTTCGAAAATTGGTTCGTTGCATTTGACCTGCGATTAAAAATCCATCGCTCAATTCAATTAGCTTTCTTGGTCTAATGGTATTAGAAGTAGTATCGCTGTATTGTTTGACAAATTCGACATTACCATTTATATCCGTTTTCAACAAAAAGGCATGGAACAACTCAAAAACAATTCCCGTCATAGCATACCCTCCATCTAAAGTCGGGATAATAGAATATCCCGCCTCAAAAGCATATTGATACCCTGTGCTGTCCATATGGAGTTTGGAGTTGATGATATTCCCCAGAGTATCCATTTTGACGAAAAGCAATCCCCATTTATTGGTAGCTGGGTTTTTGGTGGTGCCGACGATTATAAGAGTGTCCTCCTTGAGGGTGATATTGTGAAAACTGGCGGCGATGTCGAAGTCGAACCATTTGTTGAAACCGGGTTGGGCGTGGTTGCTTGCTGTAAAAAACAAAAATGCTACAACGCTCAAAAATAGTCGGAGAAGTATGTCTCTGTAAAATTTTGTGTAAACACCCGCCCGCACCCCGCCCTGCCATGCCATTCGGCAGGCAAGAAGGGAGCCATTAGCAGGTTTACACAAAATTTTTTTTACCACCGGGGAAGCTTGTTTTTTCTGTATAGTAGAGGCCATGCCAATAAAGGATGTTGTTTCTTGGGTATTAATATAGGCTAAACTTTTTTCAAAAAAAATCACAAAATGTTTTGATAATTGTTTGTAATGGTTTATATTTGCATTGAGATTAAATGGTTAACCACTTTAAACAAAAATTGTCATACCCAATACGCTTAGGAGGCTGAAATGGGCAGTTACTCTTGTGTTGGTTCTATTTTGATGCGGACTTCGGTTCGGCGGCGGAGGTCCCGATAGCTATCGGGAGGTGGGCCCACCCACCAAAAGCCCGCATTCTGTCAAAAATTCATCTCATCATCAAATTCCAAAATAGTAGCTATCAGCCTTTGAGCTCGCACCAAACTACTTTTATTCACCTCACCGCTGCACCACCACCTTACCCTCCTGGATGGACTCGCCTTGCTGAAAAATGCGATAAAAATAAACCCCCTGCGGCAAATGCCCATGCTCCCAAACCACGGTATTGGCAGTCATCTGTTGCTGCCACACTACCCGTCCCCCGGCGTCCATCACTTCGATAGTGGTATCGGTTGTCCAGGCGGGCAGTCGGAAAGTGACGAACCGGTTGGACGGATTGGGGAAAACGTGTACACCCTGATTCGATTGCAAGTCGTCGATGCCCGTCTTCACGCAAAGCTCTTCGAGACATCCGTCTTTGTCGACCTTCACCACCCATGCCCATACCTTGCTGGTGGTTTGTTCGTCAAAATTTCCTACAGCCACGATGCTGCCGCTGGGCAGTACTACCATACCGCCGTAGCGGTGGTCGTGGGTGGGTACGGCCATATCCACCGTGTCGCAGCGCTGCCAGAGGCTGTCGCCGTCAGGACTCAGCTTGGTGAGGCAGCCGGGGATGTAAAGCGGCGGGGTAGGAAAAGGGGGATTGGGGGCTACGGGAAGTATCCAACTGGCGACTACTACGTAGTTGCCGTCGGGGGTTTGTGCAATAGCACGAGTCCAATTAGTACCTCCTCCCCAAGAGGTAGGACTTAACGTTTTTTCCCAAACCAAATCAAAATCGGCATTTCTCTTCACAATTTTATTCACAACACCTAATAAATTACTTGAAAGGATTTCAATTGGCATGGTGGCATAAATCCAATTATTATCAGGCATCAAAACAATATCGGAAACAAAACCATCCACATGGTTTTCACTTTGCCACTCCGATTGGATTTCCCCTAAGCTGTCGATTTCGATAATCCACGACATACCGATGTCCTGCTGATAATCATAGGGTTCTGTAAACAATCCCTTACTACCACACAAAACAAACCGGTTCTCTTCCAGTTGGATGATGTTGCCAAACCCTTCATTGAGATCGGTCTCTCCGTAGTACTTATGCCACAGGGCGTTGCCCTGGGGGTCGGTTTTGGTGAGGTACCAGTCTAGATGAAGATTAAGTCTTTGCTTTAAACCTGCAATAAAGTAACCGTCAGATAGAGTTATTAATTTTCTTGGGAAAGTGACAACCGCTGTCGAATCGGTATATTCTCGTAAAAATTGAATATCACCATCTACGTTTAGTTTTGCCAGAAATGTGTGGCCTAAGTCGAAGTTAATTCCGGTAGTAGCGTATCCGCCATCGGAGGTTTTTACAATGGAGTAGCCTGCCTCAAAGGCGTATTGATACCCGGAACTATCTGTATGTAATCTTGAATCCAGTATATTCCCTAAAGTATCCATTTTGACGAAAAGCAATCCCCATTTATTGGTAACCGGATATTTCGTGGTGCCGACAATGATGAGGGTATCTTCCTTGAGCGTCACATTGTGAAAACTGGCGGCGATGTCGAAGTCGAACCATTTGTTGAAGCCGGGTTGGGCGTGACTTTTTCCTACCAGTAACAGAAGTACTGTAAAAGGTAGTAGTAATGGAAGTAACACATTGTAAAATTTTGTGTAAACACCCGCCCGCACCCCGCCCTGCCATGCCAGTCGGCAGGCAAGAAGGGAGCCATTGGCAGGTTTACACAAAATTTTTTTTACCACTGAAAAAGAATGTCTTTTTTCTAAAGTAGAAATCATAACAATCGAATTGAAATAGCTTATCGTTGTATCACTAACTTGCCATCTTGAATGGATACCCCTTGTTGAAGAATACGATAGAAGTAAATGCCTTCGGGATAAGTAGTGTTGTGCCAAACGAGGCGCCCGGCGCGATCTGCTTCTTTTTGCCACAATAACCGGCCTTTCACATCAATGACCTGGACGACCGTGTTTTCCGAAAGGATACCGAAGACGACTGTTTGGTCAGAGGGGTTGGGGTACACCCGTATCTTATCGGTTGGGTAAACCGTCGCTTGTTTTTGCTTGTATTCCGATGCGCCGCCCCAGATTCCCGGATCGTAACAAAGTTTTAGGTCGTGGGCATTGGTGGTTTCCGATAGCAGGCTTTTGGCAATGTTGCTGGCAATGACGGTTTCCTGATCGGCAATGTCGGTCAGCCTGATTCGTTCATCTGCACTCAATAGGCGTGGGAAAGGAACCGAGAAGATGTCAAACAACGAATCGATGTAAGCCAGATCGCTTATTTGTTCCGGTTGGAGGGTAAATTTGTTGGGGATGTTGGTCAGTACAGAATCGGCCCTGGCCTTGTCGGCATCTTCCAGGTAGTCGAGGGCCAACATTACCTCGGTGGGGTAGCGCTCTATATTCGACAGCCAGGTTCGAACGGTATCGCGGTGCCAGGTCAGGGTGTCCAGGGCATTGAACCGCATTATTTCCAAGCCGTTGGCATCCATACCCCGGCGGTGTTGGGCCATTTCCCGGGCATATTGGGCGGCCAGGGAGGTGTTGTTGGCAGCGATGGCTGCTTCGTAATTGGTTTTGGCGATGGCCCGGCCGGAGCGGTGATTATAAAAAGCCGTTTTTTGAAGCGATGCATCGCCGGGTTCGGTAAAGCCTTCTGTGTAATTTACATCACAAGTGTTAGGTTGCGATTCCACGAGATCATCCAACCCGGCGTACTGATCCGGTATTTCCGCCATCCCTCCGTTTATTTTGTGATGATAGTCGATCGGGTTGGCCGTCTCCGTATTGTTAAAATCTCCTGCCGGTTCGGGGCTGGTATTGGAGAAGGTGTTGCCGGTGGCTATGGGTTCTTGTAAAATATTGAAATCTCCCTGTGGATTACCGATCCGGGAGTTGCCCTCATCGCTGCATATCAGGAAGTCGTGGATGGTGACGTTGGTATTGGTGTTGCATTCGTATTGAAGACCTGAATCGTCGTCGGCGCAGATGCCGGAGGCTCCGTTACCGATGTTGAGGTCGTCGAATTCATTGCTGCGTATGGTGTTGGAGAAGGCGCCGATGTTGTGGCAACTGATGCCGGTGGTGACCAGGGTTTGGGGGCTGTTCTGGGGTAGGAATTTGTTTTCCTCGATGACCATTCCCAGGATGGTGTTGGCGTTGTAGATCCCTACTTGCTGGGCGGAGGAGACGTTGGAATTAGGTACTTGCCCGAGGTAGAATTCATTGAATAGTACGACGCCGTCGCCCACGCCCAGGTTTTGGAGGCCGACATAACAGTTGGAAAAATCGCAGTGCTGCACTCTGAAAGGTTTAAAAGAGGACGACGATGGTGCCGTAGAAATGCCGTAGCCCAGTCCGCTGAAAGTGGATCGGAGGTAGTCGGTAGGGCAGGGCCTGATGGGTATGGGGCATGTACCGGTGACCGAGAAAGTCGAATTGGAGACCAGAATGCCAAAGCCATAATCGTGTCGACTGGAAGTCACCTGGGGCGGAGTGTAATTACTGTTGAAATCGCAAATTTTAAATCGCGGGCCATCTGCAAAGTATATATTTACGAAGGCCGTCATATTTTCTGTGTGGGGGTAGGTGATATCAGTGGTGAAGTCGCAATCGTAGAAGGTAGCCCGGTAAGGTCTGGGCTGCTGGTCGACGGGAGAAAAATTGCTGTACGATCTTATATCCACCCCCAGGCGGTTGTTGTGGAAATTGGTGCCGTTACATTCTGCGATGCCTCCGGTGCCGGGTTCGAGGCTTCCTTCACAGAAGTCATTGTAAAAAATTTTGTGAGGTCCCCAGAGTTGCAGTCCGACTTCGGCGTTTTCGATCACAGCGCCGGGGTTGCTTTTGAAATATCCCTGGTAGTATTGCCCTCCGAGAGAGTATTGGTGTTGTTCGCGGTTGCCCCATACTTCGACGCCTTTCCAGGGTTCATTTACAAAGCCGGGGAGGTCTTTGGAGGTGAGGGTACCATTCAAAATCAGTTTTCCTCCGGGCTTAATAACCACTTTACTTTTCCGCCCAAACCGCACGGTCACATCCGACTGAATGGTCAGCGTGGCACCTGGTTGTATTTCCAGATAGGAGTCGATTATTTTTTCGCCATTGGGAGGGAACATGCTTCCGTCCCAGACTACGTTTTCATCTTCTTCAATTACTTCTGCTGGTACAAAGCATTCCTGTAGTTCATAAATGCCGTCAAAAACCAAATTCAGAGTTGGAATGATTTCATCAGGTGTGCCGAGAACGTTTCGCATGCGTTTGCCTTGTCCAGGGGTAAAGTGTTCCTTGCATTCAGCAGGTACTGTCGTCATTAGGTTTTTAACATCCGGGTTATAATAATATCCGGATGGACAATTAGGATTCATTTCTTCGATCATTTCATTAAATTGGCAATCTGGATAATTTACAAAATTTTCTAAAGTGCCGATGATGGCTGGAGTGTCGCACAGGCAGTCAGCTTCCTCGTGACTATTAGAACCATCAATACATTCAACGTCTGAATTCCCTCCTTGTCCGTCTGTGTGGTAAAGTCCCAAACAATGGCCCATTTCGTGGGGTACTGTAGAAGACAATGACGCAGTAGGAAATGGGGCTTCGCTATGTGTGCCCTGTACGCTGAATACATTACCTGGCGTGGTATATGCCTTCCCATTCGCCGCAGTTGTTCCAGGGTGAGGAGGACCGAGGAGCATAACTATTTTTCCAGGTTCTTTATAAAGTCCTAAATTGCCTAATGCCCCAAACTTCATCCATTTATCCGTCTCTTCAAGAGGGTCGTCAATGCCATCCCAGACAAAGTATATATTGTGGGGGTTGAAAGCTTCATCGAGCAGTCGGAGTGCCTGCTCTACTTCAGCGTTGGTAAGGCCGTCGGAACCATCTGTTTTTGTTACGGTCCGTACCTTGATTCTGACATAAAACGGGCCATCATCATTTGCCTGGTGAAGATAGGGGTCGCACAGATCGCCGGGAGGCATCAAAGGAGTTGCGCATTCCTGAACCGACTGTGCTGACGAGACGTGCCACATGAGGAGGAGTAAGCTGATTACTAAGTTAAGTTTGCGGGGGGGGGCAAATTTTTCATGAAATGCAGTTTTTGGTGGTGAATGAATGTGGTGAATAATGCAAATATACTCATTTTATATGAGAAATTTTGATATTATTTCAGGAGCCATATCAAGTTGCACCCTTGATAATCGCAGCATTTGATCTACCATTGTGTAGTCCTCTTTTAAACAAATGGCTCACCTCCCCAAAAAATCCTTATCTTCCCCCCAAAAAGCATGGATCCATTTCTACAATTAGCCATCGAAGAAGCCCAAAAAGGGCTGTCAGAGGGCGGTATTCCCATCGGTTCGGTATTGGTGTATCGGGGGCAGGCGCTGGGCAGGGGCCACAACAAAAGGGTACAGCATGGCAGCGTAGTGCTGCACGGCGAGATGGACGCTCTTGAAAATGCGGGGCGGCAGCCGACCCGGGTATATCGGGAGTCGGTACTGTATACCACTCTCTCTCCCTGTCCTATGTGTTCGGGCACTATTTTATTGTATGGCATCCCAGAGGTGGTTATTGGGGAAAACCGCACCTTTCTCGGCGAGGAAGAATTGCTTCGTAGCAGAGGGGTGAAGGTGACAGTGGTCGACGACGAGACCTGCTACCGGATGATGCAGGATTTTATCAAGCACAACCCCGAATTGTGGAATGAGGATATTGGGGTTTGACTCCAAATTTGCCCAATTCCAAAAAGATCAGTACCTTAACCCTTTGGGGATGTGTGAAAATACTTACACTTGAAAACGGTGAATCAGTGTTTGGTTTTTTGCTTGTTCCGCCCCTCAATCCCGTTAAAAGGAAGTCCTGCCTCCTGGCTAACCGGTAGGCAGTCAAACCAAATACAATTTGAGCCCAATAGCAATCGGAGCATATAAGCAATTGAATTTTCATGCATCCTACTTGTGAAGAAGTCATTGTAATATTATGAAAAGCACAGTTATACAGAACGGTTTGATTGTAACCGCTACGACCGAATACCAGGCCGATCTACTTATTGAGGATGGGAAAATCGCAGCTATAGCCAAAAAGTATGATGGGTCGGCCGACCAGGTCATCGACGCCACCGGCAAATGGGTGTTCCCTGGTGCGATCGATCCGCACGTCCATCTGGCCATGCCGTTTATGGGTACGTTTTCATCCGACGATTACAGTACGGGGACTTTAGCTGCTTTGCACGGCGGCACCACCACCGTTATCGATTTTATACTCCAAACCCAGGGCAAGGGCCTTTACGATGCATTACGGGACTGGCGTTCCCGCTCCGACGGAAACACCTATGGCGATTACAGTTTTCATATGGCCGTGACCGATTTCAACGATTCGACGGCGGAAGAGGTCAAAAAACTCATCCACGAAGAAGGGATTACTTCCTTCAAAACATTTATGGCCTACAAAGGCGCCCTGATGCTCGACGACGGACAAATATCGGCGTTGATGAAGGTGGTCAGAGAAGAGGGCGGTATGGTGACTGTACATGCCACCAATGGCGATGTGATCGATAACCTGATCGCCAAAAACCGAGCTGCCGGCAACCGGGCGCCGATATACCATTATCTGTCTCAACCGGAAGTAACGGAAGCCGAGGCATCGTCCCGATTCTGTGATCTGGCCAATTACACTGGTGTACGTGGGTATATTGTTCATATGACTTGTGAAGGGGCCGTTAATGCGATCAGAAAATCCTACCGCCGGAATCAAAAAGTGTTTGGGGAAACCTGTATCCAATATCTGCTGCTGGACGCTTCCCTATACGAGCGGGACTTTGAAGGGGCCAAATGGGTGATGAGTCCACCCTTACGGGAAAAGAAAGATCAGGAATCGCTGTGGGCGGCCATCAACCAAGGTGTTATCGAGGTGGTGGCTACGGATCATTGTCCGTTTAAGTGGGAACAGAAGCTGATGGGGAAAGACGATTTCTCGAAAATACCAAACGGCCATCCCGCCATCGAGCACCGGTTGGAATTGTTGCACAGCGAGGGGGTGGCAAAAGGAAGGATCAGTCGGCAGAAATTTGTAGAAGTATTGTCGACCAATCCGGCTAAGCTATTTGGAATGCATCCGCGAAAAGGCGATATTGCCATCGGGGCCGATGCCGACCTGGTGGTTTTTGACCCTCATCGCAAGCATCGCATCTCCGCCGAGACCCACCACATGAATGTGGATTACAGCGCCTACGAGGGCTGGGAGTTGACGGGGAAATGCGAAAAAGTATTGTTGAGGGGCACGTTGGCCATCGACGACGGGGAGGTGTTGATCGACAAGGGGTTTGGTCAGTTTGTAAAGCGATCAGCCATGAAGGACTACGCCAGTTAATTATTAATTCATTAATTATTAATTCATTCATGCCAAGAAAAATTAAATCGGGGCTCATTCAGATGAGTCTGCCCATTTCGGAGGGAGAAGGTTCCATTCAGGAGATCATGGATGCCATGTACGAAAAGCATCTGCCTTATATTGACGAGGCGGGGCAGCAGGGTGTTCAGATTTTGTGTTTGCAGGAAATCTTCAACACGCCTTATTTCTGTCCCGGGCAGGATGCCAAGTGGTATGCTTCTGCTGAATCTGTCCCCGGACCCACTACGGAAAAGCTGGCGGCTTACGCCAAAAAGTATCAGATGGTGATGATCGTTCCGATCTATGAAAAAGAGCAGCCCGGAGTACTGTACAACACTGCAGCCGTGATCGATGCCGACGGAACCTACCTGGGGAAATACCGCAAAAATCACATTCCGCATACGACGGGTTTTTGGGAAAAGTTTTTTTTCAAGCCTGGCAATCTGGGCTACCCCGTTTTTCAAACGAAGTATGCTAAGGTAGGGGTGTACATTTGTTATGACCGCCATTTCCCGGACGGGGCCCGCATTCTGGGCCTCAATGGGGCAGAGATCGTCTACAACCCATCGGCCACTGTGGCTGGCCTGAGTGAGTATTTGTGGAAACTCGAACAACCTGCACACGCCGCCGCCAACGGCTACTTCATGGGTTGCATCAACCGGGTAGGGCAGGAGCAACCCTGGAATCTCGGCCAGTTTTATGGTCAGTCGTATTTCGTGGATCCCCGCGGGCAAATTTTTGCGCAAGCATCCAGAGAGAACGACGAATTGCTCGTTGCAGAATTCGATCTGGACATGATCGACGAGGTGCGGTCTACCTGGCAGTTTTTCCGCGACCGACGGCCGGAGACTTATGGGCGGATTGTGGAGTTGTAGGATGGTTTGTGGTAAGCGCCGGGCCACACACAATAGAGGCGCGGGTTGGCTGGCAGGGCTTAGCTAGTAAACCATTCCAGGAACCAAAAATACATTACTTAAAATGTCGGAATACATTAAACCCACCAACGAGGCCGAGTTTGAGAAAAATTTCAAACTCAAAAAGCCTCTGATGAACCCGACGGAGGCGCATTACGAAAGCGCCCGGTGTTTGTATTGTTATGATGCACCCTGTGTCGTGGCTTGCCCCACTGAAATCGACATCCCGCTTTTTATAAAACAAATCCACACCCAGAATCTAACAGGAGCTGCACGTACCATCTATCAGTCCAACTGGCTGGGCAATGCCTGCGGGACGGTCTGCCCCACGGGCGTGCTCTGCGAAGGGGCCTGCGTGTACAACGGGCAGGAGGTACCCCCCCTCCAGATCGGTCGGCTCCAAAATTTTGCCACCAGGCATGCGATCGATGCCGACAAAAAATTATTTGACCCGGCTTCCGACAATGATAAAAAAGTGGCGATCATCGGTGCTGGTCCTGCCGGGATCGCCTGCGCCTGCGAACTGCGCACCCTGGGCTTTCAAGCCGATATATACGAGGCAAAAGATAAACCGTCGGGCCTGACCGTATATGGCGTAGCGCCTTATAAGATTACCAATGAGGAGGTGCTGGGTGAGGTGGCTTTTTTGCAGCGACAGCTCGGATTTAAGATCCATTACAATAGTCCCATTCAAACCAAAGAGCAATTGACGAACCTCGAAAATGAATACGATGCCATTTTCATTGGCGTGGGGTTGGGGGCGACCACTCCGTTGGGGCTTGAGGGAGAACAGTTAGCCGGAGTAGTGGGGGCTGTAGAGTTTATCGAAGAACTTCGCATGAAACACCACCTTACTAAAGTGGGCAACAAGGTAGTGGTGATCGGGGGAGGCAATACCGCTATGGATGCAGCTTCGGAGTCGGCACGAATGGGGGCAGAGGAAGTGACTCTGGCCTATCGGCGCAGCAGAACGGAGATGGGGGCCTATGGCTTTGAGTACGAATTGGCATTGAGCGCCGGAGTGACCGGGCTTTTTAATGCTACCCCGGTGCGCATTGTGGGCGATGCGAAGGTTTCCGGAATTGTAATGTTGCGAACGAGCACCATTGACGGGAAACTGCAAACCATTCCGGGTAGTGATTTCACCATTGATTGCGATATGGTCATCAAAGCCACCGGTCAGGCCAAACAGACTAATCTATTTGATTTAATAGAAGGTATTTCGCTTGACGCAAAACGTAGAATTATTGTTGAAGGGGATACGGGGCAGACCTCCAACCCGAACTATTTTGCCGGTGGAGATGCTGTCAACGGTGGCGCTGAGGTGGTTAATGCGGCCGCGGAAGGCAAAAGGGCCGCCCAGGGTATTTACAATTGGCTGACCTCTTCCTGACCGGAAAGTCTTCGGGAGTTTTACCGGAGTTTCAATAAATCAATCACAAATCAAAAATCCATGACCAATCTATCCATCGACTTTGCAGGAATTAAAGCTCCCAACCCCTTCTGGTTGGCTTCGGCGCCACCTACCAATTCCGGTTATCAGGTGATGAAAGCATTCGATGCGGGATGGGGAGGGGCAGTATGGAAAACGTTGGGGCTGCCGACCATCAATGTGTCGAGCCGTTATGCAGCGGTCAATTACCGTGATACCCGGATGGCCGGCTTTACCAATATCGAACTCATCACCGACCGGCCGCTGTCCGACAACCTCCGCGAAATAGAAGAGGTGAAAAAGCATTTTCCCGGTCACGCCGTCGTCATTTCGTTGATGGTCGACTCACGGGCCCAGTGGGAACAGATCATTAAAGACGTGGAAAACGCTGGTGCCGACGGGATCGAACTCAATTTCGGTTGTCCGCACGGCATGTGCGAGCGGGGGATGGGATCGGCAGTCGGACAGGAGCCTGCGGTGCTCAAAACCATCGTCGGGTGGGTGTCGGAGGTGGCCAAAATCCCCGTCATCACCAAGCTGACGCCAAACGTGACCGAGATTACCGATCCAGGGCTGGCGGCGGTAGAAGGGGGCACTGATGCTCTTTCACTGGTCAATACATTTAAAAGCATTGTTGGGGTCGACCTGGACACCTACGCGCCGTTGCCGGTGGTGGATGGCCAGGGCACCAACGGAGGGTATTGCGGGCCTGCTGTCAAGCCAATTGCATTGCATATGGTCAAAGAGCTGGGTCTGCATGAAGGCATCCGGCACATCCCCATCAGTGGGATCGGCGGTATTGAGACCTGGCGCGATGTGGTCGAATTTATATTGTTGGGAGCTACCTCCGTACAGGTTTGTACGGCGGTGATGCACTACGGTTTTGGTATTGTCAGGGAGATGGAGGCAGGAATGCGGCAGTTTATGATGGAAAAAGGCTATCAGACCATTTACGATTTTGCCGGCAAGGCCCTCCCCAATGTCAAAGAATGGAAAGACCTCAATTTGGAATACCAGGTCAAAGCCCGGATCGACGCCGACAAATGCATCGGTTGCGACCTCTGCTACATTGCCTGCGAGGATGGGGCCCACCAAGCTATCCGCCTTCCGGAAAATGGCAGCAGGGTGCCCTCGATCATCGATGAAAACTGTGTGGGATGTAATCTTTGCTCCCTCGTTTGTCCGGTGGAAAATTGCATCACCATGGTTCAAACCGATAGTGGCTCCAAACACCGAACCTGGGATCAGCTTACGCAAAACAATGAAATTCCGGATACATTCGATGATCCCCGTGCGGGCGGACTGCACCATCATGTGCCCGACCCCAAGACGGCTTTTGAAAATAATAAGAGATCGATACATTATAAGGTGCGGAAGTAGTTACGTGCTAATTTTGGGGTTGTTGTTAATGGGGGGCTTGCTAACTGATACATCAAAGGAGCGCAACAATAGACAGCCTCCCAAATCAATCGACTATGACAAAATCCAATGCCGGTTTGCCCGAAGATGTGGAGCTGAGCGAAGAAGCTATCAATTCGCCACTTTACAGCGAAGACCTAAAGCCGGTGCCGCCCTCGCAACGCACCTGGGGTATGTGGGATCTGGCAGCCATCTGGGTGGGCATGGCGGTGTGTATCCCGACCTATCTGCTGGCGTCGTACATGATCAAAGACGGGTTTAGTTGGAAGGAAGCGTTGGCGGTCATTGCGCTAGGTAATATTATTGTTACCATCCCTATGGTGTTGAATGGACATTCGGGACTGAAGTACGGTGTTCCGTTTCCGGTGATCGGGCGGTCGTCATTTGGCGTCAGCGGTATTCACCTTGCCAGTGTGCTGCGGGGGATAGTGGCTTGCGGCTGGTTTGGGATACAGACCTGGATCGGAGGATTGGCGATCTATTCCATTGGGTGCGTATTGTTGGGAGTCGAAAGCAGCACCTCACTCAGTTTTGGACAATTTGTGGGATTTGCCTTGTTTTGGTTGATGAATGTCTTTTTCATCTGGAAGGGGACGGAGAGCATCCGGTGGCTGGAAAAACTCGCTGCACCCCTGCTCATCCTCATCGGTATTGCGATGATCTGGTGGGGGGCGCAAAACGTGGGGAGCTTTGGAAAAGTGTTGGACAGGAGTGCGGAACTTTCCATTCCTACCGCGGTGGTAACGGCAATAAACGAAGAATCGGTTACACTTTCGCTCAATCCGGTACGGGACGCCTCTGGAGAGGTCAAAGCCACTCATTTCAAGCTGAGGGCGGGAGACGACGAAGGGTCCTGGCAGCCCATAACAAACGATTTACAATCCACTAGCTATCCACTGGTTGGCACCCTTTCGGGAAAAGCGGAGGGGGATCTTCAAATCCAGTTTAAATCTGAAAAGGGGACAAAAATTCGCGAATCTTCAGCTGTTGGGCTTACCCCTGCCAGCACGGGAGCAGGCAGCGGAAAATTGGGGAAATATCTTTTATGGCTCACCGCAATGGTCGGATTTTGGGCCACAATGGCCATCAGCATTGCCGACATCACCCGGTATGGGAAAACCCAACGACAACAGGTGATGGGGCAGTTTATCGGACTGCCGGGAACGATGGTACTGTATTCTTTTGTGGGGGTATTTGTGACTTGTGCTGCGGCCATTATTTTTGGCGATGTGCTGGTGTTGGAGGATGCACCCTGGGATCCGGTGTCGTTGGTCGACCGGTTGGACAGTCCGGGGGTCATCATCGTCGCGCAATTGTGCATGTTGATCGCTACCCTGAGTACCAATATAGCTGCCAACGTGATCGCTCCCGCCAATGCCTTTTCCAATATTTGGCCGAGGAAAATCAGTTTTCGCAAGGGAGGCATCATTGCGGCACTGATCGGTATTGTGATCTGTCCGTGGTGGTTGTTGGATGAGATAGCGGGCTTGTTGTTATTTGTCAGTAGTTTCCTTGGGCCGATCCTGGCTATTTTGGTTTGCGATTATTTCAGCATACGCAAAAAGCGACTTTCGGTCAACGATCTATTTTTGGAAAAGGGTGCCTATTCTTACAGCAGTGGTTTCAACAGTGCGGCGTTGATCGCCTTGCTTGCCGGAGTGGGTATCGCGTTTTTGGGCTGGAGGGTTCCATCTCTGTCGATATTGTACAATACTTCCTGGTTCAGTAGTTTTCTGGTGGCTTATGTGGTGTACTATTTTTTGGCGAAAGCTGGAAAGCCTTAATTGCGTTCAAAACAAAATCTAAAGGCATGAAAAAATCGCTGATGCTGGTTTTTGTATTTTTATTGTTGACAGATTGCGGGACTCCGAAAAAATCCCTGCAAAACAATAATTACAACAAGGCCTTCAAACAAGCGCTCCGCCAACTGGAGCGGGGGAAATCCGTGCGCGAAAACAAAGCCGTACTCAGCAAATCGCTGGGCAAAATATTGAAAGAAAAGGACAAAGAAAAAGAACGGTTGCTGCTTTCAGATGACATTGACCAGCGAGACAGAGCATTGGCCATCAACGGAGACCAACAGGATAAAATTCTATCGGCAAGTTTTTACCTCGGCGATGCTTATCAGGCAGAACAAAACCTGCTGGAAAAAGAAGCTTCAGAGCTCGAACAACACCTTTCCAGCGACTTTTATCACCGGGGCCGGGAACAACTGGAGGCGTTTTACCAGTCGGAAGACAAAGAGCTGGCCCAATCTGCTTATTTTGACTTTAAAAAATCCGGCAGTTATGGGGCTCCTTTTGCGGATGTCGATTCGTTGGCCGAGGTATGTTACCAACTGGGCCTGATCGTATACACCGTTGAGGCGGATGCGCCATTTGATATTTCGTACCAATGGGAGATCGACCGGGAGTTTGAAGACATTGAAGATTACGACGATACTTTTCTAAAAATATACTACGAGCGAAACGACGCTCCCGATGCCGACTGTCATCTGGAAATAGAGTTTGGCAACTTTCGGGTGGATACCGACCGACGGACCTTTACGGAGGATTTTAGCGAAAGCGTCCAGACAGGCACCACCACGACTACGAACGATAACGGCGATGTGATAGAAGTGCCAGTCTACAAGACGGTGGAAGGTCGGGTGGTCATTCAGGAAATCACTAAAACGGCGACTTACGATCTGCGCGTTGATATTCGTTCGTACTCTCAAAATTGTGATCTACGTAGCAACCGTTTTTCTGAACGCCTTCGCTCCCAAACAGAAGAAACGCAATTGGAGGGAGATTCACGGGCCATTCCGTCGCGATACAAAGGCAGGAGAGAAGATAACCCCATGAGGGACGATGAGATGGCGGAGGAGCTTATCAGAAGGTTGTACCGGGAGGTGGTGCGTTATTATTTTTAGTAATAGCCACGAAGGATCACGAAGAATTTCTTCCTGCCTTTCTGCAGGGGTGTTGCGAATTATAACAAGACAATTTCAAAATTTATTTTTAAAATATGAAAATCGCCATAGGTAGCGATATGAGCACCCATTTGACCGACCGGGTGATAGAGGCCATCGCTGAGAGGGGGCACGAAGTTCGTCTGTTTGGGGCGCTGGCGGCTCCTGAAGCGCTTTGGGCAAAAGTAGCGGTGGAGGTGGCGGAAGAAGTCGCCAGCGGGCGTGCCGACCAGGCCGTATTGTTTTGCTGGACCGGTACGGGCATTTCTCTGGCTGCGAATAAGGTGCGCGGAATTCGGGCAGCCCTATGCAGCGATCCGGAAACGGCTGCCGGTGCCCGCAAGTGGAACGACGCCAACATCCTGGCCATGAGTTTGCGCAATATGTCGGAACACCTGGCACTGGAAATTTTGGACAAATGGTTTGAAACAGTGCCCAGCACCGACCCGGAGGATCGGGCTTCGCTGGATTTTTTGGCAAGGTATGAAAATAGAGATCGAATGAAATGAGAGGTCAGAGGTCAGACTGTCCTCTGACGCATTACGCATTGGACGTGATACTGAGATGTATGACATCTAAAGAAAAAGATTATTCAACTGCTGTTCCCAATAACAATTTATTTACATTTGAAAAATCTATTAAAAAAGATCGCTGGATGCACCATCTGTGAAGCCCATTTACCGGCAGGTTGCCGACCGGTTTGTGCTGCCAGCGTGAAAAGCAAGATAGTGATCATTGGTCAGGCTCCGGGGCGGAAAGTCCATGAGTCGGGCATTCCCTGGGACGATAAGAGCGGCGATAATCTGCGTGACTGGCTCCAGGTTTCCAAACAGGACTTTTACAACCCGGATAATTTTGCCATTGTGCCAATGGGCTTTTGCTACCCTGGCACCGGAAAATCGGGCGACCTGCCACCGCGGAAAGAATGCGCTCCCGAGTGGCATCCACTGTTGCTGGAAAAGATGAAAGACGTCCGGCTGACCTTGCTGATCGGGCAATACGCTCAGAAATATTATTTGCGGGAAAGCGCTCATAAAAATCTGACGGAGACAGTTCGTAATTTCCAACAATACCTACCCGAATACCTGCCACTCCCGCATCCTTCTCCGCGCAATAATATCTGGCAGCGTAGAAATCCCTGGTTTGGAGAAGAGCTGTTGCCTCGGTTGCGGGGAGTGGTGGATTTTATTGTTTGATGCTGTTTGACCTTTTACTCGTTCCTATGAACATCGGGGGCCGTACCTATTTGTTACTGGAATCAATACCTACTCCCCACCCGCCAGTGATAACTAAATTTTCGGGAAATGTGTTCTCTGTTAGCTCAACTTTAAATGATAATATTGACGATGTACCTGGAACTCCTTTTGCAGGTATTAAAGTTGTAAATGTACCAATTTCAATTCATCCAATTTCAGGGGCAGAATTTAATTCGTTTACCAAATTATTGTACGGCATTCATATTAGAGATTATGAATAATTTTTTCAGACCGCGCACGCGTGCGCGCATGTACGCGCGCAAGCGTGCGCGAGGCAGAAGGAAAAATTTGATTATTTTTATGCATGAATGTAACAAAGATATTGGAAAACCCTGCTCAATTTCTGGCATTAACCAGCTTGACCATTGAAGAATTTAACCTTCTCTTAGTGGCATTTGCACATCGTTGGCAACAATGGTACAAACACTATAACTTTCGCATGGAACGAAGAAACAAGCCTCTTTCAGCCCAAGCTGCTCAAGCTCCTACTCGGACATTGAGCAGCGATGCGGAAAAACTGTTTTTTATCCTCTACATATTCAAGCACAATCCTGTACAGCAAGTGGCGGCGGCTAGCTTTGATATGGATCAGGGGCAGATCAGTAAATGGATTAAAGTGCTGCTTCCTCTTCTAGCTGATGCGATCAAAGATTTACACCTTCAACCTGCCAGAGATATGGACGAATTAGTGCGTTTGTTTCATCAACGCCAGAATTGGTCAGCCCCGTCGGGTAATGAGCCTACACAAATACAAACACTCATAAGGAGGTTCAAAAGCACGACTATTCTGGTAAACAAAAGAAGCATACGGTTAAAAATTCGGTGCTGTGTGATGAATACCAATTCATTCACTTTTTAGGGCCAAGTTGGCGAGGCGCAGTCCATGACAAAAATATGGCCGAGGAAGAACTGCCAAATTTTAAATCAGCGGGATTAGAGGATATTTGGTTGATTAAGGATACAGGCTATCAAGCTTTTTGTCCCGAAGGGATTATTTTGTTAGAGCCTTTTAAAGCCACTCGTAGCTGTCCGTTAACCAAGTTGCAAAAACAGATCAACTCCTGGATTTCATCCATTCGGGTAGTGGTCGAACATGCTATTGGAGGTATGAAAAAGCTGCGATTAGTTAGCGAAAAGTGGCGGGCGGCTATGGGGCCAGCGGTAGACAAAGCTATGATGATTGCCGCTGGGTTGCACAACCTGAGAGTTGTACAGAGGAAAACCTCCTATCAGGGGACTCACGCGCGCACGTGCGCGAGGTTAAATATTTTTCGTTCATAACCTCTATTAGTGGGTATAGTTCTACCCTGATTGGTAAACATTTTACATTTAATAATATCAGGATTGATGGTGTCTTCCTTGAAGAAGGCTCTTTGCACCTTCAGCATACTACTTTTAACGACTGTAATGAAAAAGGAATTAACATTTCAATGGCTCATAGAGTCCGCTTAGGAGAAGAGTGCCTATTTAATTATACAGAAGCGTTGAGCCCCACTGAAGATATCTGGGATCCAAGATACGGTGTTTACATAAGTGGATTTGCACTAAAAAGTAGTATAAATATTTTAAATACTACATTTACTACAAACATAGAACACCCATATAAAAATGTACAAGGTATTCGACTACAAGGTGGTAATGTAGGAGCAGGAACGAAAATAAGTATTACTGATTGTGATTGGAATTTTTCCAGTGCTTTCTCAACGGGAATACAGATTGAGGGTACATTTCCTGAGCAATGTCAATTTCAAATCTTTAATAATGAATTTGATGTTTTGCAGCCAGTTGGAACACATGCTGCCTATGGGATTAGATGTAGAAATGGTGACAAAAATTATTTAGCAATTTATAACAACGATTTGAGTGTGTGACATATTAGCGGAGCCTCTCACCACAAAGGCTCCAACCTGCCTGACGGCAGTCAGGGACACAGAGCCACACAAAGATTTTCTCCGTGAATCTTTGTGTCTTCGTGTCTTTGTGGTAAAGGTCGCAGCGATTTTGTCACGCACTCCAACGATTTTAATAACAATAGTATAGGGAATAATGTTTTTGCAAGAGGAATTGAGCTTAGTGGTTCAGAAGGGATAAATAATGATATTAGTGACAATAACTTTCTTCCTCCGAGTACACTTACCTCTTTTCTGCCTGCTTTTAGGATTGAAAGTTTTAAAAAAGCCAAATTTTGCTCAAACACCATTGTAAATGCAAATAGAGCTTTTGAGTTCGCAGGGTTAAATGATGAAACCGATTTTGTATCTAACACAGCACATGGATGCCTCTTAGTAAAAGTAGAAAATAACTCATGGATAGATGAACAATTTCACAAAGGAAATAGGTGGTTTCCACTCAGTGGAAATGTTTCAGGGACTGCCAGTCAAGCAGAATGCGTTAATCCTTTACTTGTAGACTTTTCCTTGTTTGAAGTTCATACTCCTCAAACTATTGCATTTGACCCTCCTTTCCCCCCTTATTTCTATGTATATCATCCCAGAGATATTACCCCTGATGTAGACGACGAATGGTGGTCACAAACATCTGGTTCACCAGAAGAAGGATGTTTAAGTCAGATTGCCAATAATCCAAGTGAAATTAAAAAAGCTATTGCGGACGGATCACTCCTTAACACGATTGGAAACCCAAGCCTGGTATGGCAGGCAGAGCAATTTTTATACTCCCGATTAAAAGGTGATGAGGATTTGCTGAATAGTTATCCACCCTTTCAAACCTTTTTAACTGCCAAAGAAGGTGAGAATATTGCGCTTTTATACGATGTGAATGCCACTATCAAAGAAGCCTGGGTTGCGGATTCTTTCTACTATGAATCTGTACTTGGATATGTGGCCGTTAAAGATAGTATAATTACAGCACTTGAAGACGTCGATGAAATTTTAAATACTTCTTCCAACACACAGGAGCTAGAGACTGCAACATTGAATAAAGAAGTACTATTAAATCAAATGGCGGAGTTAGATTATGAATTAACCGAATTAAATATTACCTATTATTCGGAAGTTGTGCAAAAATTGATTCAGGCAAAGCAACAGAATGATGTTATTATTCTGACCTCCATCTTAGAATCGAATGAGAAAACATTTAACGATATATATATAAAGCGCTTGACTGCTCAAAATGGGATACTTACTCAGGGGCAAATTGATTCCTTGGATTTAATAGCCGTTCAATGTCCTATTAATGGAGGAATGGCCGTGTATTATGCCCGCGGGATACTACCGCACTGTTACCAAAATTTGTATACTGATGATTATGAGGGATGTTACCCAATAGCAGACACCACAGAATTAGAACAGGCAACCGAAAGATCAAACAAATTATTAAATAACAATTGGGAAGACGTAAAAGTATTTCCTAATCCAGCTATTGAAACGATATCCTTTCATATTCCAAAAGGACAGTCCGGTGTATTAGAATTATATAATAATACTAGTCAAATTGTAAAGCGACAAAACATAATCGAAGAAAATGAAATTAATATTTCGCAAATACCAAGTGGTGTTTACGTGTATAGTGTTTCTCTTTCTAACGGCCAGTTTTATCAAGACAAAATAGTTATTCTTTCCGAATAATAATAAGATTTTTAACAAGGCTAAGTAAGGATTAGCCTTACTTAGCCTCTTAACTTAATTGACATGAGAGTAACCTATTTAATCAGCATTCTTTGTCTAATAGTAATGACTTCACTGATTGGTCAGGAGAAAAGAGATTATCAATGGGTTTTTGGAAGAGATGGAGGAACTATACTTAATTTTAACATTGAGCCTCCAGCCATTGAGCAAATAGATAAAGAAATGGACATGAAATCCGGTTCTTCTTCTATTTGTGATACTGATGGTAATCTTTTATTCTATTCAAATGGTTGCTACATCGCTAATTCAATTCATGAAATGATGGAAAACGGGGATTCGATTGGTATGGGATATTTGGAATCCAGTTTTTGTGAAAATGGAGGAAGTCCTAATACCCAGGGTGTATTAATTTTACCTAAACCAACATCTGACAGCCTGTATTATATATTCTACCTTGATCTTGGCGCACCCTATGAGTTTCCTGTCGGAATGTATTTTCCATTAGCCCCTGAAAGATTATTTTATAGTATTATTGATATGAGCTTAGAGGGTGGGCTTGGAAAAGTTATTGAAAAAAATCAACTCATTTTACAAGATACTTTTGCCCGGTTTGGAATTCAGGCTACAAGGCATTCAAATGGAACTGACTGGTGGATAATTTTACCTAAATCCCACTCCAATTGTTACTATAAATTTTTATTTACATCAGATGGATTACAAGCTCCTGATTTACAATGTATAGGAAATGAATGGGGTGACGATGATACGCAGGGGCAAATAACATTTTCTCCAAAAGGTGATATCTACGTTAGATATATGTATTACAATGATCTAAATATATTTGACTTTGATACATCGAACGGGCAATTAAGCAATCATGTTAATGTTTCGTTTGGACAAGATACTTTTAACTTTGCGGGAGTTGCTTTTTCTTCAAGCTCACAATTCCTATATGCAACAGCTTATACAAAAATTTATCAATTTGATATGTTCGCTGATAATATTGAAGAAAGCAAATACTTAATTGGAGAATTAGAAACTCCTCCAGGTACTCAATTCAAGACCCGCTTTTATCAGGCTCGTTTAGCACCTGATGAAAAAATTTATATATCAGGTACTAATCAATTTAATCATCTTCACATCATCCACAATCCCAACTGCCCAGAATCATTATGTGGTTTAGAACAATATGCTATTCAACTTAATGAATTCCCTACATTTAATTCCTTTACGATGCCTAATTTCCCCCATTTTTACGATTGGACTGATAGTACGGTTTGTGATACGATATTATCCACTTCAACTATTCCTGAAAACTTTAAATCAATTGAAGTATTTCCCAACCCAGCAAATGAATTTATTAATATAAAGTTTAATGAAAGCTATTCAGGGACCGCCAAGCTCCTTATTAAAGATCTTACAGGAACAATAAGTAAAGATTACAGTTTAGAGGGTTTAATACTGGGGAATTGGTCTAAAAGAATAGAAATTGAGGATATGCTTTCTGGTGTTTATTTTCTTACCGTTATTCATGAAGGGAAAACTTTACTGTCAAAGAAAATAATCATATTTAAAGAATAAATGCTGTAAAATGATTTGTGTATGAGACCCCAACAAATGGATTACGACTACAACATTCGCGGCTGGCTGACCCAGATCAACGATGTAGATGCTTTTGAAAACTACGCCCTTCCGGATTGTGCCATCAACGATGAGCCCACTTGTCCACCTGTGTGCGACTATACCGTAAAATTCCCCTGCGTGGGTGGACTGAGTATCATCGGCATCATCGTCGATGGTGGGCAGTCGATGCAGTTGAACCCACCCTATAGTTTTCCCATCGGTTGCCACGACATACTCACCCTGGAGCTGGCGATAAAAGACTGGCTCGAGTCCAACAACTATCTCTATCAGTCCGTCCTGGTGTATATGGAGGGCAACATCCTCAATATCCAGATTCTGGGTTCGGAGGTGGTATTCAATTATGTGGAAACAGCCTATCTGTCCTTTACCAGCTCTGGCAGCAGACAAAAGGAATACTTCATTGCTTCCAATTGCGAAGACCGTGAGGAGGAAGACATCTGTGACATTTGCGAAATGAAGGGTTACCCCTGTGAGCGATGTCCCTACAGCGAGCTACAAGAGCCCTGCATCACCTGCGAAACGTTGGGCATCGACATCACTGTCAATTGTCTGCCTTGTGAAACGCCCACCACCCGATGCGAAGGATGCCAGAACCTCGGATACGGCTCCTGCGAAGACTGTCCGTTGACGGTTCGGACTATAGAACCCATCCGGTTGGAGATGGCCTACAACCAATCCAACGCCACCCAGGCAGCCAATGCCCACCTGGTGCATCTGAGAGAAACGGCCCGTTACTATCTACACGATGGGAGCACCCGGACCTCCAGTTTCGACCAAATGCTGGTGATAGGCGAGGGGCCCTTTGCTTCTGGCGATCTGGTGCATGTTATGGAAATCGAGCTACCGTTTATGCCCATAGGTAACAATACGTTTACAACTGTGCTGAACTCGATAGAGCAGCTCGTCGAGGCCGAGCTGGAAATGGCTGAGGTGACTGACCCGGCAGCACAGACTGCTTTTTCCGGAGCGGTGATCCAGGCCCTTGAAGCTGCCTGGGGAGGGCTAACCACCGAAGACGACCCGGTTCCCTATGAGCCTCAAAGTTTCAACCGCGATATATTTGCGATGGATCTGTACTACGGCGAAGGGAACCAATACACCGGCACCCCCGGTCAGGCCAATGGCAATATATCGGGCATCACCTGGGGCGTCAACTTTGGCCACAAACAGACCTATGGATTCAGCTACGATGCCATCAACCGGTTGACCTCCGGCACCCACAGATCACAGCTCACCCCCGAAGAGTGGGACAACGACAACAAATACGGCATGTCGGCCACCTACGATCCGGCGGGCAATATCCTGACGTTGGGCCGCAATGGTGTGATTGGCACCTGTCCTCTGGCAGATGGTTCGGCACCGTTTAATTTTGGAGAAATGGACAATTTGTCGTATACTTACGGAACGGGCAACCGCCTGATAGCCATATCAGAGTCAAGCAACACCGACTACGGCTTCAAAGGAGGCGGTGGCGGCATCAGCTACGACGACAACGGCAATATGACCAGCGTAGGCTACAAAGGCGGCACCTTTCAATACAACCACCTCAACCTGCCGCATCTGTTCGATGCCGGTGGTGGCGACATCAACTGGAAGTACGACGCTGCGGGCACGAAGCTACAAAAAGATGTAGTAGCCAGCGACCCCGATGCCACCTACACCAAGGACTATATCCTGGGCATCGAATACAAGGATGATGAGGTAGAGGCGATCTATCACTCCGATGGGCGGGCGGTACTTAATGAAGACGGGGAGTTTGTGTACGAATACTATATCAAGGATCATTTGGGGAATGTAAGAGTGGTGTTTTCAGACCAAGACAACAATGGATATATTTGGCCCTTTGGGGTGGTGGGAGGTCTGTTGTGGAATGGGGAGAGCTATTATGAGGAGGAGGGTCATGAGATTGTGCAGGAGTCGCATTATTATCCGTTTGGCATGGGGATGGATGGGAGTTGGTCGGGGGTGGTTAATGAGCCGAATAATGATTATTTGTACAACGGTAACGAAAGAATAAGTGACTTAGAGCTAAATTTTGATGACTTCAATTTTAGGACTTACGATGCATCAATCGGAAGATTTATACAAGTAGATTTATTAGCAGAGTGGGCACCGGAATGGACACCATATAGATTTGGGTTTGATAATCCTGTAACATATTGGGATCCATTAGGACTGTTTGAAACAAAGAGAGAGGCTAGACGATATAGAAGGAAAATGAGACGTGAGGCAAGAAGGAAGGGTGAAAAATATGCGGGTGCTAGAATTAAGAAGAATAAGGATGGCAGATATGATGTTAGGTCTAAAGGGTCTGATGGATATGTTACTCGCAATGCTGATGGTAATTTAGAATATGGGGCTACTGCTTATGCTACAAATGCTATTCGACAAGATTACCCTAATGGTTGGGAACGATTTAAGAATACTAACTTTTTAACCGGTATCGCTTATGGGTTATTAAACGATGCTTGGTTGGTAACTCAGAGGATTAATGCATTTGATACACAAACAACTCACTTATCGGGAGACTTTGCATCTAAAAAAGAGTACACGATGGGACTTGTTAATACTGCAGCGACTGCCATTCCGGTGGCTCGTGCTACAGTATCTGTGAGAGCGGTTACTCCGCAAGGAGTGACTGTGGCGAGTAGATTAAATGCTGCACAGTTTAGTAAGTTTTTCAAAGGAACTGTTGTAGCTAGAATGCATCCCGTAACACGCGGTAGGATTAACCGTTTGGTGAATAAAGGAGTCGATCAGGTAAATAAAAGAGTTGAAACTGGAAGTGTTCTATTTATGGGAACTAAAACGGCTGGTAATGCTGTGAATAATGAATAATAAATGGAGGTTATAGCGGAGTTCTTTATTGAAATATTATTCCGAAGGCTTATTGTCAGGTTTTTCGGATACTATACCTTGTTTTTTTTGTATAAACTTTTTAGAAATAAGGAAGGTTTAGAATGGTTGGAATCAGCGGCTAAACATGAAGGCGAAGAATTTGGCAAGGGGTGTCTAATTAGTTTGGCTGGGTTCGTTTCTTTTGCGATAATTATTAGTCTAATAGTATGGATATTTTATGGTTTTTGAAAAGTAGGAGAGTGTTCAAAAAAGTGGCACTAAGAAATTTGAAGTGACAAATGAAAAGTGACAAAGCAGGAGAAGTGGTGTTCGTCACGTCTCCGCAGCCAATCCAGTACCGCGCCAGCTATCCCGATGGGCGTAGCTGTCACGGTGCTGGGTGTCTGCTCCGGGTTCCTCACGGCCAGTTCCCGGTGCGCTGTTAACAAATAGCGCCCCTCCACTGTCCCTAGTATGGCGGCCTGCGGGTCGCCTCAGTTCCAGCAGTCATCGGCACGAGTCATAACAAACTGCTTCCACTCTACGCTACGAATCCAAGCTACGCGCTGCCGGTCGGCCCCAACCTCTCGCAGGCATACGTGAGGGCCTTTCCCCGTCAGGCTTCGGCTCCCACCGCAGTCGGCCGCCGGTCAGTCGTTCGTTCCTCTCTCCTTCCACTGTGTCCGCCTTTGAGGGCGAAGGGACTGAGTGAAGAAACTTACCTGTGTTTTTTCCCTCTGACGTGTAATCAAAAGCCGGCAGGAAAACTGATTGCTATCATTTAAAAATTGGGTTATTAGCCGCCTTTTGAAGCCAGCCAAAAAAATGCTACCGCAAGCGGTACATTTTTTTGGCTGGCGTTTTTTTCTTTTTAAATGAATCGTTCAGTTGAGTATTCAGTTAAAAAGAAAAAAATTATACGTTTGAGGGCTATTTGTAGATTTATTGTTGGAAATTTAGTGGGAACGTCTTCAATGGGCGGGTTGTTTTGGCGCGAGCACTGCGAGTTCCTGACGAACTGGCTGGTGTTGGGTTGGTGCGTTGGAGGGGTGCAGCGAGTGAGGAGGAAAAAGCAGCGAGCACAGCGAATAGACCGCCAGGCTTGATGATGGGTATGTGGCGGCTGAAAGACTGCGGGCGTATATGAGCGCACTACAACGTCGTGAAGCTGCTGGTGGAATGAGGTGAGCTAGCCACTGACTGCTGGCCTCCGCAACTGGATGGTGGCGGCTGTTGGGTGTTGAAAGTGAGGACAGGACAGCAGGCAGTAGCTTGGCGTGCGGCCACTCAGGGTGGCTTTGTGGGAGGAGTGGCCCGTGATGGAGCCAGCGGCTGAACACCGCTTTACTGCGTGGGGTGTGGCGGTGGGCTTTAGGAAGCGTAGGCTTGGCGGGTTTTGGCATCTCGGAGATATGCATCGACCATTTTAAATACTGGTATTTTCTCTTCTTCGGGTAAGGCTTGAATATTAACTATTCGATCAATTGTTTCTTTGTCAAATTTAAGATCAGAATTACCAACCAGATAATCTAAAGAGACTTGTAAAGCCTCAGCAAGTTTAGCAGCCATCTCGACAAATGGTCTTGCATCCCCCCTCTCATATCTACCTAGTACGTTAGCATGAATACCTACTTTTTTAGCAAGTTCTCCCTGAGATAACTTCTTTTCTTTTCGTACCTGAGCTAATCTTTTTCCAAACTCCATAGTAGTATAAACAACTGATAATTAGACAATAATACAAATATACAAAACTACTTAGTAGAAAAAAAGTCTACAAAGCTTGTGTATTACAAACAAAGTTGTTAGTATTGCAACGACTTAGTTGTAAAACAACTTTTTCAAACTTTAACATTTAGCATACATATGAGCATCCAAGAAATCAAATCCCGCCTCTCCATAATGTGGGTGTTAAACCACTACGGCCTAAAAACTGACTCCAACGGCATGCTGCCCTGCCCCTTCCACGACGACCAAAAAGCGAGCATGAAAATCTACCTCAAGACCAATACCGCCTATTGCTTTGCCGGCGGTTGTAAAATCAAATCGCTGGATGTAATCGACTTCATCATGAATATGGAGAGTTGCACTAAGCATAAAGCCATCCTAAAAGCAAAGACATTAATCGCAGGAGATGTATCACGCACAAAGCCAATCACTCCGCCAATTAAATCCAAAACAATGGACAAAACGAAGACCTTCAAGCGATATGAAAAAGCCTTGTTTAACCATCACCAGGCGAAGGCTTACTGTGAGAGTAGGGGCTTAAACTGGCAGCACATGGAGCTCGGTTATAAATCCAGACGGACAAAAGATGCCTGGGGCAAGGGCTGTATCATCTTCCCCCTAAAAGATGAATTGGGCGAGATAATCAACTTCTATGGTCGGTCCATTTTCACAGATGGGCATTACTACGAAAAGAACCGGCAAGGCTTATACCCCTGCTATCCTGGATTAAACACGCAAACCCTTCTACTTGGTGAGAGCATCATAGACACGGCTACATTGAGGCAGCTTAAATGCGTGGCCGGTTTTAGTATGCTCTCACTTTTTGGTACAAACGGACTGAATGAAGAACATAAAAATGCGATTGCCGCAATTACCAATTTGGAAGAAATCATCTTGGTGTTGGATGGAGACCAAGCAGGTCGGAAGGCCACAGATGAACTAACCAACAAGCTAAGCCAGATGTGCGGGCAGGTAAAGATCAGCACCATCCATCTGCCCGATGGAGAAGATGTAAACAGCTTGTATGTGTCTCACCTTGAAGAGGCAGAACTCTTGTTTGAAAATTTGTTTACGAATCGAAAAACGCTGTTTGAACCAAAACCATCTCCACCAATAAATGCTTCAAAACTAAAAGAAGTAAGCCGCTACAAATTACAGTACGAAGGTCTTGGAGGCACCTACCATATAAAAGGCTTTGATCCGAAGAGGTATAATGAAGCGAATCTCGATATGCTCAAAATCACTTTACAAATCACAAAATCATAGCTTATGCAAAGTATCACCTTAAAAGTAGACCTGTACGATTACAAGCAGGTAGAAAAAGTGTGCCGACTGGCTGCTGAAAAACTCGGACTTCGCTCCGATCTGATCGAGATGGACTTATACCAAATCACAGAACAATTGGAAGCCAAACGTGAAAAAGCGATGTTGGAAAAAGGAGAAAACACTCGAAAAAAAGTAGCGGTCCCCACAGCAGATGCAGGCGCCTGCACCACGTTTTTATCCAAGTCAAAACTAATAGATCGCTTTAACGAACTGATTGGTAAGATGGGCATAGTGGGAGAAGAGAACAACCGGCTACTGGTCTTTGTGGTGGCGAGTTCTTACAAGATGCCCGACCCGCTTCACGTACTAATCCAGGGGAGTAGCGGCAGTGGAAAAACAAGACTCTTACGTATCATCAGTGATCTAATGCCACCTGAAGATGTGAGTCGTTACACCCGTGTAACGGATCAGGCGCTGTACAACCAGCCGGAAGGCTTTTTCATTCATCGTCTGGTGTGCTTTGAAGATCTGGACGGATTGAAAGAAGATGCGCAAATGGCGGCCCGGGAGTTGGTTTCCGGAGACGAACTACGTAGTGCGGTCAGTATCAAAGATCAGCATGGCCGTATCACCGGCGGCGAGAAAATAGTAAAGGGGCCGATTGGCAGCATCTCCTGTACGACCAAAGGCTGGGTGTATGAGGACAACATAAGCCGCTGTTTTGTCATAGCGGTGGATGAGAGCCGGGAACAAACCCTGCGGATCATCGAGCATCAAAACCGAAAAGCAGGGGGTCAGGTATCGGGAAAAGAGCAGGCAAAAATAAGATCATTTGTACAGAACTGTATCCGGCTGTTGAAGCCTTATGAGGTCATCAATCCGTATTGGGATAAAATCGAGTTACCTCATGATGCGGATCACCTTCGCCGGCTTAATGAACTATATCAGTGCTTTGTAAAACAGATCACTTTACTGAATCAATACCAGCGGGAAAAGGACGCCGAAGGCCGGCTCATCACCCAAAAGGAAGACCTGGAAATTGCTTGCGAAATCCTGTTTGAAAGTATCGTATTAAAGGTAGATGATCTGGAGGATGGGAGCCTGCGGCAGTTCTTTGAAAAGCTGAAAAATTATGTCCTTGAAAAAGGGAAACACTACGAGTTTACCCAGCGGGAAGTGCGGCAGCAATTACAAATGAGCAAGGCCAGGTGCAGCCGGTATTTCAAGCGACTGCAGGAATATGAGTACCTATCTTCCAACGGCTACAATCTGAGAAAACTCGCCTACAAAATCGAGTATTGGGACAATTATGAGTTGCTCCGAAAGCGTATAAAAACCGATCTGGAAAATCAAATAAAGGCATTAAAGTAGCTAAAAATCCTGTGAAGTGGAACAATACGGAACAATAGTGGAACAATTGTTTTTGGTTTAATAGATTATCTATCAATAACTTACACATATAAACACCTCGATTGTTCCGCGTTCCAAAAAGTTGTGTATAGGGCAAAAAAAAATGAAAGCAGATCACCATCAAATATTGACCGAATTTAGAAGCTACCTCAAAGTGAAAGGTTACAGCGAAACGGTGCATAAAGCCAGGGGTGTAAAAGAGTTGTTGGAAAAAATGGAGCAAGAAGGAAAATCCCTCACCAAACTAAGGCGCGATGATGTTGAACAATACTATCAATATCTGTGCAACCGCCCCAGTCTCACCCGCGAAGGGAGCCTGAGCCTGCACACCATCACCGGATATATGTACGTACTCAAACTGTTTTTCTTTTATCTGGAAAAAGTAGATTTAATTGAACAAAACCCCATGAGTGGACTGCGGCTAAAACCGGTACCCAAAACCCAAAGGCTGGTCTTGCAAAAATCCCAAATCGAGCAGTTATACAAAGCTTGCAAAGACGAACAAGAACGCGCCATACTTGCCCTGTTTTACGGCTGTGGCTTACGCCGAATGGAAGCTCAAAAACTAAATATCCGGGACGTCGATTTTAAAAACGGTTGGCTGTATGTGCGGAGCGGTAAAGGCAAAAAACGACGGGTTATACCGATGGCTCAAAACGTATCGACTGATCTAAAAACATATCTCTACAACAAAAGACCTACACAGATCACTCGATATACCAAACCCGCTGACGGGAAAGCCTTCATGCTCAATCAAAACGGCACCCGGATGAGAGGAGGCAGCTACTGGATTTACTTTAGACGAATACTCAATAGAAGCGAACTCAACAAAAAGGTAAGCCTACACCACCTACGGCACAGTATTGCCACCCACCTTTTACAAAGTGGCATGAGCATCGAGGAAGTACGCGACTTTTTAGGCCACGACCATCTGGAAACCACACAAGTCTACACCCGCATCTCCACTCACCAACTCAAACTATGACTCTCAAAGAATACCTCACTAAAACCCACAGCCCCAAAACGGTCAGCAATTATCTGTTTGAAATTGGTCACTACCTCAACTATTTTGGCGAACAAAAAGCAAGAAAAGCGCGCTACAAAGATGTGCTGAAATACGTCGAACTTTTGCGAGAACAATACCAAAATCCCGCCACCATCCACCGCATCATCATCGCCATAAAACACTACTATTATTATCTGAATGAAATTGGCGAGCGCACCGATCACCCCTGCCGCTACCTCAGCATCAACGACCGGGAAAAATCCCAGATACAGCTTCAAGACCTGCTCAAAGAAAGCGAACTAAAACAACTGCTTCAAAGAAAAGAAAGGTACGGTATCCTCAAAACCAAAAACCAGGTCATTATGAGTTTGCTCGTCAATCAGGCACTACGCGTAAAAGAAATCTGCAACCTCTCCATCAATGACATCGACCTGGAAAAAGCAACCATACAAATCCACCCCACCGCAAAAACAAATGGTCGAACCCTAAGCCTGAAGCCAGAGCAGATCATGCTCTTTTACAAATACATCCATCAGACCAGACCGCAGCTCATCAAAGAAAAAACAAAGGCATTAATCATCACTCAAAAAGGTACTGCAGAAAAAGGCGAAGGAATCCACTATCTGGTCTCTACCTTTAGACACCTCATCCCCAACAAAAGACTTACACCTACCACCATCCGACAAAGTGTTATTGCTAGTCTACTGGCAAAGGGAACTGACTTACGAGTAGTCCAGGTCTTTGCCGGTCATCAAAAGCCAAGCTCCACAGAAAAGTATCGGCAATCAAACCTGGAAGCGTTGAAGGAGGCGGTTAATAAGTACCATCCATTGGGGTAAGTGTTTTTTTCTTTTAAATGAATGGCATCGCAGATAACTGACATGCCTCCGGCAGTTGAAAAAAAGTATTATCTTAGAGTGTAGTTGGCGGCGAAACCTGTCTGCCGAAAGAGGCAGAGAGCCGGGTTGGGAGTTGAGCAGGAGAACAGGGTTATTTGTATAATGGCAAGGAGACGAGACTCCGATCTGGAGCTTAACTGGGATCATTATGGGTTTAGGATGTATGACGCTTCTATTGGAAGATTTACAGGTGTAGATCCGATCAGTGATCAGTTTCCGCATGTGTCTACGTTTACAATTATGCGGAGAATGGGCCGATAGTCGAATATTGATTTATGGGGGCTACAAGCTGTATTCTTTCAATATTGCAGGAAGTTGATAGGATGCATAATTACTTTAGAAGAAATGTTACTTCGACCAATAGGGCCATGACGGCATTACATGTCACAGTATTGGACTGAGAACTCTTTGACATGATAATACTGTAATGCGTTGGATCACATTTAGACATAACTGAGAGCCTAGGATGCAGGATGCTGGAGCTTTCGCCAATGAGACAATTTCATTTGGGGCTGAAAATTCTTCAGGAATTACGGCTTTTGGAAATGCTGACTGATGTGAATCTTGATGGGAGCTTTTGGGCAAACTATTTTAGATAATTTTGGTGAATGTTGAAATAGGCCTGAGTCACTGTATTAGGAGGTCCTCAATATTGGATGGTTGATCAGGTACTATGACTGTCTATAGCAACCATGATAGAGCTAGATGGACCAACTCAAGAAGGACAACCTCTAACTGCTATAGTATTTACTTTGTCAGTTCAAGGGACTAGTACAACCGATGGTACTGGAAATAAAGAATTTGGAACAGCCGATTCTTTAGATTCTCATTTAGAACAATACGTTACTGATAGGTCATCATCCTTAAGAACAAGGGGAGGACATGAATATCCTGCAATAATTGAAATTCATCAAATAACTCAACCAGAATAAGAATGAACTTTAAACTCATTATCATATTATGTACAAGCCTTTTCATTTTTTCTTGTGAATTAAATGAAAAACCAATAACTAAAATTTCGAGTGCGATTAAAAATAGTGAAACGCAAGAAGAAGTTAGTGAAGATATTACAATAGATAAAGCAGGAGTTGATATAAGCTTTGATTCTTTACAAATTATCCTAAGTACTATCCTTGGAAGAGATTATGACTTTAAATCTATTGAAGAAGATAGCCCGATTAAAGCAATGTATTTATTTAAGCCATTTACTGAGAGTTTAGATTTTCATGTAGTGAGGGCTGTTGATACTAATAGTTCGGGAAAATGGGTTGATTTGATGTTGTACGAGTATGATCCAGCTTCTATGGAAGCTGTAATTAGAGAGATAAATAATGACAATTCTCAGGGAGAATTAATATTTGGGAAAGATTGGGATAGAATACTAGGGATAGGTAATAATCTTATTAGAATAAACAGTGGTTGTACATTGTCAACAGGGGATTGGAATGAGTATATTTCTTTATTTGAAAAAATGGTACAATCCATAGACAAAATAACTTGGTTTGGATATGATTGCAATTGTGGATTACCGTGCGTAATTAAGAAATAGTACTCCCCTTGTCCTCCGATAGCTCCAGCTCTTTGTCAAAATAAGACTCTCGGTGCTTATCGTGTTTACGACAAATAAATTTTGGCAATGTAAAATAACTGGGACAGGAGAAGTGGTGTTCGTCACGTCTCCGCAGCCAATCCAGTACCGCGCCAGCTATCCCGATGGGCGTAGCTGTCACGGTGCTGGGTGTCTGCTCCGGGTTCCTCACGGCCAGTTCCCGGTGCGCTGTTAACAAATAGCGCCCCTCCACTGTCCCTAGTATGGCGGCCTGCGGGTCGCCTCAGTTCCAGCAGTCATCGGCACGAGTCATAACAAACTGCTTCCACTCTACGCTACGAATCCAAGCTACGCGCTGCCGGTCGGCCCCAACCTCTCGCAGGCATACGTGAGGGCCTTTCCCCGTCAGGCTTCGGCTCCCACCGCAGTCGGCCGCCGGTCAGTCGTTCGTTCCTCTCTCCTTCCACTGTGTCCGCCTTTGAGGGCGAAGGGACTGAGTGAAGAAACTTACCTGTGTTTTTTCCCTCTGACGTGTAATCAAAAGCCGGCAGGAAAACTGATTGCTATCATTTAAAAATTGGGTTATTAGCCGCCTTTTGAAGCCAGCCAAAAAAATGCTACCGCAAGCGGTACATTTTTTTGGCTGGCGTTTTTTTCTTTTTAAATGAATCGTTCAGTTGAGTATTCAGTTAAAAAGAAAAAAATTATACGTTTGAGGGCTATTTGTAGATTTATTGTTGGAAATTTAGTGGGAACGTCTTCAATGGGCGGGTTGTTTTGGCGCGAGCACTGCGAGTTCCTGACGAACTGGCTGGTGTTGGGTGGTGCGTTGGAGGGGTGCAGCGAGTGAGGAGGAAAAAGCAGCGAGCACAGCGAATAGACCGCCAGGCTTGATGATGGGTATGTGGCGGCTGAAAGACTGCGGGCGTATATGAGCGCACTACAACGTCGTGAAGCTGCTGGTGGAATGAGGTGAGCTAGCCACTGACTGCTGGCCTCCGCAACTGGATGGTGGCGGCTGTTGGGTGTTGAAAGTGAGGACAGGACAGCAGGCAGTAGCTTGGCGTGCGGCCACTCAGGGTGGCTTTGTGGGAGGAGTGGCCCGTGATGGAGCCAGCGGCTGAACACCGCTTTACTGCGTGGGGTGTGGCGGTGGGCTTTAGGAAGCGTAGGCTTGGCGGGTTTTGGCATCTCGGAGATATGCATCGACCATTTTAAATACTGGTATTTTCTCTTCTTCGGGTAAGGCTTGAATATTAACTATTCGATCAATTGTTTCTTTGTCAAATTTAAGATCAGAATTACCAACCAGATAATCTAAAGAGACTTGTAAAGCCTCAGCAAGTTTAGCAGCCATCTCGACAAATGGTCTTGCATCCCCCCTCTCATATCTACCTAGTACGTTAGCATGAATACCTACTTTTTTAGCAAGTTCTCCCTGAGATAACTTCTTTTCTTTTCGTACCTGAGCTAATCTTTTTCCAAACTCCATAGTAGTATAAACAACTGATAATTAGACAATAATACAAATATACAAAACTACTTAGTAGAAAAAAAGTCTACAAAGCTTGTGTATTACAAACAAAGTTGTTAGTATTGCAACGACTTAGTTGTAAAACAACTTTTTCAAACTTTAACATTTAGCATACATATGAGCATCCAAGAAATCAAATCCCGCCTCTCCATAATGTGGGTGTTAAACCACTACGGCCTAAAAACTGACTCCAACGGCATGCTGCCCTGCCCCTTCCACGACGACCAAAAAGCGAGCATGAAAATCTACCTCAAGACCAATACCGCCTATTGCTTTGCCGGCGGTTGTAAAATCAAATCGCTGGATGTAATCGACTTCATCATGAATATGGAGAGTTGCACTAAGCATAAAGCCATCCTAAAAGCAAAGACATTAATCGCAGGAGATGTATCACGCACAAAGCCAATCACTCCGCCAATTAAATCCAAAACAATGGACAAAACGAAGACCTTCAAGCGATATGAAAAAGCCTTGTTTAACCATCACCAGGCGAAGGCTTACTGTGAGAGTAGGGGCTTAAACTGGCAGCACATGGAGCTCGGTTATAAATCCAGACGGACAAAAGATGCCTGGGGCAAGGGCTGTATCATCTTCCCCCTAAAAGATGAATTGGGCGAGATAATCAACTTCTATGGTCGGTCCATTTTCACAGATGGGCATTACTACGAAAAGAACCGGCAAGGCTTATACCCCTGCTATCCTGGATTAAACACGCAAACCCTTCTACTTGGTGAGAGCATCATAGACACGGCTACATTGAGGCAGCTTAAATGCGTGGCCGGTTTTAGTATGCTCTCACTTTTTGGTACAAACGGACTGAATGAAGAACATAAAAATGCGATTGCCGCAATTACCAATTTGGAAGAAATCATCTTGGTGTTGGATGGAGACCAAGCAGGTCGGAAGGCCACAGATGAACTAACCAACAAGCTAAGCCAGATGTGCGGGCAGGTAAAGATCAGCACCATCCATCTGCCCGATGGAGAAGATGTAAACAGCTTGTATGTGTCTCACCTTGAAGAGGCAGAACTCTTGTTTGAAAATTTGTTTACGAATCGAAAAACGCTGTTTGAACCAAAACCATCTCCACCAATAAATGCTTCAAAACTAAAAGAAGTAAGCCGCTACAAATTACAGTACGAAGGTCTTGGAGGCACCTACCATATAAAAGGCTTTGATCCGAAGAGGTATAATGAAGCGAATCTCGATATGCTCAAAATCACTTTACAAATCACAAAATCATAGCTTATGCAAAGTATCACCTTAAAAGTAGACCTGTACGATTACAAGCAGGTAGAAAAAGTGTGCCGACTGGCTGCTGAAAAACTCGGACTTCGCTCCGATCTGATCGAGATGGACTTATACCAAATCACAGAACAATTGGAAGCCAAACGTGAAAAAGCGATGTTGGAAAAAGGAGAAAACACTCGAAAAAAAGTAGCGGTCCCCACAGCAGATGCAGGCGCCTGCACCACGTTTTTATCCAAGTCAAAACTAATAGATCGCTTTAACGAACTGATTGGTAAGATGGGCATAGTGGGAGAAGAGAACAACCGGCTACTGGTCTTTGTGGTGGCGAGTTCTTACAAGATGCCCGACCCGCTTCACGTACTAATCCAGGGGAGTAGCGGCAGTGGAAAAACAAGACTCTTACGTATCATCAGTGATCTAATGCCACCTGAAGATGTGAGTCGTTACACCCGTGTAACGGATCAGGCGCTGTACAACCAGCCGGAAGGCTTTTTCATTCATCGTCTGGTGTGCTTTGAAGATCTGGACGGATTGAAAGAAGATGCGCAAATGGCGGCCCGGGAGTTGGTTTCCGGAGACGAACTACGTAGTGCGGTCAGTATCAAAGATCAGCATGGCCGTATCACCGGCGGCGAGAAAATAGTAAAGGGGCCGATTGGCAGCATCTCCTGTACGACCAAAGGCTGGGTGTATGAGGACAACATAAGCCGCTGTTTTGTCATAGCGGTGGATGAGAGCCGGGAACAAACCCTGCGGATCATCGAGCATCAAAACCGAAAAGCAGGGGGTCAGGTATCGGGAAAAGAGCAGGCAAAAATAAGATCATTTGTACAGAACTGTATCCGGCTGTTGAAGCCTTATGAGGTCATCAATCCGTATTGGGATAAAATCGAGTTACCTCATGATGCGGATCACCTTCGCCGGCTTAATGAACTATATCAGTGCTTTGTAAAACAGATCACTTTACTGAATCAATACCAGCGGGAAAAGGACGCCGAAGGCCGGCTCATCACCCAAAAGGAAGACCTGGAAATTGCTTGCGAAATCCTGTTTGAAAGTATCGTATTAAAGGTAGATGATCTGGAGGATGGGAGCCTGCGGCAGTTCTTTGAAAAGCTGAAAAATTATGTCCTTGAAAAAGGGAAACACTACGAGTTTACCCAGCGGGAAGTGCGGCAGCAATTACAAATGAGCAAGGCCAGGTGCAGCCGGTATTTTAAGCGACTGCAGGAATATGAGTACCTATCTTCCAACGGCTACAATCTGAGAAAACTCGCCTACAAAATCGAGTATTGGGACAATTATGAGTTGCTCCGAAAGCGTATAAAAACCGATCTGGAAAATCAAATAAAGGCATTAAAGTAGCTAAAAATCCTGTGAAGTGGAACAATACGGAACAATAGTGGAACAATTGTTTTTGGTTTAATAGATTATCTATCAATAACTTACACATATAAACACCTCGATTGTTCCGCGTTCCAAAAAGTTGTGTATAGGGCAAAAAAAAATGAAAGCAGATCACCATCAAATATTGACCGAATTTAGAAGCTACCTCAAAGTGAAAGGTTACAGCGAAACGGTGCATAAAGCCAGGGGTGTAAAAGAGTTGTTGGAAAAAATGGAGCAAGAAGGAAAATCCCTCACCAAACTAAGGCGCGATGATGTTGAACAATACTATCAATATCTGTGCAACCGCCCCAGTCTCACCCGCGAAGGGAGCCTGAGCCTGCACACCATCACCGGATATATGTACGTACTCAAACTGTTTTTCTTTTATCTGGAAAAAGTAGATTTAATTGAACAAAACCCCATGAGTGGACTGCGGCTAAAACCGGTACCCAAAACCCAAAGGCTGGTCTTGCAAAAATCCCAAATCGAGCAGTTATACAAAGCTTGCAAAGACGAACAAGAACGCGCCATACTTGCCCTGTTTTACGGCTGTGGCTTACGCCGAATGGAAGCTCAAAAACTAAATATCCGGGACGTCGATTTTAAAAACGGTTGGCTGTATGTGCGGAGCGGTAAAGGCAAAAAACGACGGGTTATACCGATGGCTCAAAACGTATCGACTGATCTAAAAACATATCTCTACAACAAAAGACCTACACAGATCACTCGATATACCAAACCCGCTGACGGGAAAGCCTTCATGCTCAATCAAAACGGCACCCGGATGAGAGGAGGCAGCTACTGGATTTACTTTAGACGAATACTCAATAGAAGCGAACTCAACAAAAAGGTAAGCCTACACCACCTACGGCACAGTATTGCCACCCACCTTTTACAAAGTGGCATGAGCATCGAGGAAGTACGCGACTTTTTAGGCCACGACCATCTGGAAACCACACAAGTCTACACCCGCATCTCCACTCACCAACTCAAACTATGACTCTCAAAGAATACCTCACTAAAACCCACAGCCCCAAAACGGTCAGCAATTATCTGTTTGAAATTGGTCACTACCTCAACTATTTTGGCGAACAAAAAGCAAGAAAAGCGCGCTACAAAGATGTGCTGAAATACGTCGAACTTTTGCGAGAACAATACCAAAATCCCGCCACCATCCACCGCATCATCATCGCCATAAAACACTACTATTATTATCTGAATGAAATTGGCGAGCGCACCGATCACCCCTGCCGCTACCTCAGCATCAACGACCGGGAAAAATCCCAGATACAGCTTCAAGACCTGCTCAAAGAAAGCGAACTAAAACAACTGCTTCAAAGAAAAGAAAGGTACGGTATCCTCAAAACCAAAAACCAGGTCATTATGAGTTTGCTCGTCAATCAGGCACTACGCGTAAAAGAAATCTGCAAGCTGACCATTAACGATATTGATCTTGAAAAAGCCACCATCCAAATCCATCCCACCACCAAAACCAATGGCCGGACACTCAACTTAAAGCCGGAACAAATCATGTTGTTTTATAACTACATCCATGAGGTAAGACGGCAGATCATCAAAGAGCAAACAGACGTTTTGGTCATTACCAAAAAAGGAACAGCAGAAAAGGGAGAAGGCATCCACTATCTGGTGAGCACCTTTAGAAAACTCATTCCTAACAAAAGACTTACTCCCACCACCATCCGTCAAAGTGTAATCGCCAATCTACTGGCAAAAGGAACAGACCTAAGAATAGTCCAGGTCTTTGCGGGGCATCTCAAACCAAGTTCAACAGAAAAGTATCGGCAGTCGAACCTGGAAGCGTTAAAAGAGGCGGTTAATAAGTATCATCCATTGGGATAAGTGCTTTTTTCTTTTAGTTGAAAACGCCGTAGGCAATTGACATGCCTCCGGCAGTTGAAAAAAAAGTGTTATCTTAGGGGTGAGTTGAGGGCAAAAGAGCCGGTTGGAAAAGTGAAGTAGGGCAACAACGCTATTTGTATAACGGCAAGGAGTTGCAGAAGGATCTGGGGTTAAATATGCTGGATTACCATAACCGGTTTATGGATCCATCGATTGGGAGGTTTATTTCAGTAGATAAGTTAGCGGACCATCCCAATCAAGTGGATAAGTCGACATATGCTTATGCCTGGAATAATCCTGTTGGATTGAATGACCCCGATGGCAATTGTCCATGGTGTCTTGGAGCCCTTGTTGGGGCTGCATTAGATTATGGCTCTCAAGTAACAGTAAATTTAGTTCAGGGGAAGAGTTTAGGAGATGCACTAACTGATGTAGATGGAACGTCAATACTTGTTTCTGCAGCGGCTGGTGCTACAGGAGTTGGAATTGCTCAAAATATTAAGAATTTTGGTACAGCAGCAAAGTTAGCAACTGAGGTAGTGGCAGATGGTGTAATCAGTGTAACAAGCCAAGCCATAACTGAAGGAGATGTTAATTTGAAAAATGTAGTAGTAGATGCAACTGCTGGCCAGGCAGGTAGAAAACTAGTTGGAAAAAAACTAGGAGAAAAAGCGGCGAACTCTAAAAAAGGTAAGGCATTACAGGCAAAGGTAAACACTGAAAAGAATATTGCTCGGGGAAAATCGAGGAAGCAGAGAGTGAAAAAAACAGATGCTAATATTAAATCTGCTGAGGCTAAACGAGATAATTTTAAAGCAGGTCGTGGTGCGTTAGGAGCAGGAGCTGCTGCAGGTTCTACTAGGAAAGCAGTGAAAGCAGTTACTAATGATGAAGAAAAAAATAACTAATGATAGATTCAAAAGGAGAGGGATTAGCCAGAACAATTCTATTATTTGCTTTATTTATTATAGCTGGCTATTTAGCAGGGTTTAAATTAACAGGGCTTGTTATTGTCATATTACTATTAGTTGGGATGATTCTAAACTTTTTGATAAGGGCATTTAATAAGTTTTATTATAGAAAAAAGGATACTGAATAAGCAATGGCAAGCATGAAAAGCGGCGTTCCTCGGGTCTCCACCAGCATCCAGTATCATGCCAGAGAGCTTGCAGCGTCTCTGTCACGGTGCTGGGTCTGGTTCCGGCCTTCCCGAAACGAGTTCGGGACAAGCTATCACAGTCAGCTCCCGGCCCCTGATCCATCGCTACGCTGCTACACATCAAAACGATCAGGTACCTCCGCTGCCTCTAGTATGGCGGCCCCACCAAAGGTCGGCAGGCTGCGGGTCGCCTCAGTGTCGTTTTGAAAAAGCATGTTTATTGTTAACTGCTTCCAGCAGTCAGGGAAATAGTTTTTTCAAAAACGCCACTCTGCCCATTGGGCTAACATGCAGCACTGCCAGCCGGGCCTGTCTAGCATTGCTGCCAGATAGACCCAACCTCTCGTTGGCTATGCGTGAGGCTTACCCACCCCTTCGGGTTCTTTCACTTGAAGGTCTCCCAGACCTTCACCCTTCGGGATCGTTCAGTCATCCCTGTCAGGCTTCAACTCCCACCTTGAAAAAACAAACAATTTATCGTATACTTCCGCTACCGGCAACCGCCTGATATCAGAGTGCCGCCACCGACACCAACCTACAAAAAGACGTGGTAATCAGCGACCCGGATGCCGGTATTCGCTTACTGACATTCACCACCCCACGACCACCTTCCCAAAATGCCCTCCCGAAGCCTGATAACGAAACGCCTCCTCCAACTCCGAAAACCCAAACCGACGGTCGATCACCGGGCTGATGCCCAACGTCTCCAATCCCGCCACCATCTCCTGTTGCATCTCCCGGCTGCCCACTGCCAGGCCCGTGATGCGCAGGTGTTTGAAAAACAATTTCGGAAACGTCAGTTCACCTTTTCTTCCACCTCCCAAAATGCCGATGGAAGCAATATGTCCACCTACAGCCGATGCTTCAATAGATTGTCTCATCGTCGTGCCACCTCCGACATCCAGTACATGGTCGACTCCGCCATCGGACAATTGAAAGATCGTTTTGCCCCAGCGTTCATCGGTTTTATAATTGACCACGGCTTCAGCACCCATCGCTTCGAAGCGTTCTGCTTTTTCCTCTGAAGAGGTGGTAGCAAATATTTTGGCGCCAGCCGCTTTCGCAATCTGGAGGGCAAATATCGACATGCCTCCACTGCCTTCTATGAGCACTTTGTCGCCGGGTTTGAGTTGCCCCTCAACAATAAGCCCACGCCAGGCGGTGAGGGCAGCGCAGGGTAGGGTGGCTGCTTGCGCAAAATCGTATCCGGCGGGGATGGCCGTAACCGCTTTTGCCGGAAGGCAGGACAACTCGCACATACACCCATCGATCGATTCCCCCGTTATGGCTTTCGTTTTGGCTGGGGTGGGCTTGCCTTCCGTCCAGTCCGGGAAAAACATCGACATCACTTTATCACCGGACTTCCACTCTGTTACATCGGCACCGGTGGCGATTACCTCGCCGGCACCATCCGACATCGGGATGCGATCATCGGGTACGCGGATGGCACCCACGGCAATGAGATAGTCGTGGTAGTTGAGGGAGGTAGCGTGCCAGCGAATGAGGATTTCGCGGGGGCCGGGAGCCGGGGGATCGGGAAGCGTTGTTTGTTGGAGTCTGGTGGTTTCGTTTGTAGTGACTATGGTGATGGCTTTCATGAAAATTTCCTTTAGTCAGGTGTTGCTTTTTCTTGCTACGACTGGTTCGTGAAAAGAGCATCCATACTGTGGTGTTCTGTATTAAGGCTCGCTCGAAAAATAACTTGTCGTTGTCTTTGATAAAAATTACAAATAAGCGACCCCGATAGCTATCGGGGATGAGCGCCTGCCTGTCGGCAGACAGGATTTGTGATTTTTTCAAAGACACCAAAAAGACAATTTATTTTTTGAGCTTTACTAAGTTGGCATACTAAAGTAAAAATACCATTGGGCCAGTTAAAAATTTATAACTGGCTCAAATTGGGTAAAAAGGAGGCTTAGAGCCAAAAATAACACCTGTTTTCAAATTAAAACCTAATCCCGATCAATACTACATCACAATATGGTTCTCCCATTTGTAAGGTGGCGGAATATCGTGATCGTCGATCAGTTGGCGGATGTCGATCTCGATGCCGCGGCTCATATTGGTGATGGGCACGTCGTTGGGGCCACCCTCGAATGGATTTTCGGTGTTTTCGCCGATTAGTTCGATGCAGTAGAACACCCAGGAGATCAGCGCACTAAAAGGAATGGACAACCACACAAAATGATTGCCCAAAAAATCCATGATGTGGTGAAAAAAACCGACTTCGCCATCGTGGATGTGGGTGCTCATTTCGGTTATCACGGATTGTCCGATCTTTTCAAATTCGTTCATTACTCCAAAGGGTACCAGGATGATGAATATCCAGACAAACAGAAAATTGAGTGTAGCGAATTGCCGGGGGTAGGGAAAGTTTTTGATGCGTTCCGATTTGCCCTGGAGGGTATAAAATTCCACCAGCATATTTTCCATTTCCATGTGGCGGAAGTCTTCTATGAGGCCTTCTTTGAAAAGTTCGCGCAAGCGTCTTGATTGTACGCCCAACAACTGGGAGGCGCGGTTGCCTTTGGCCATGATCTCGGCCTTCTCCTGGGCGGAGATGTAGGGATCGATGGCCTCTTCCAGGGGCACGTTGTCTTCCAGCACCAGGTATCCATTTTCCCGGAATTCCCGGTTCTCCTTCCGGGTTTTGAGGTGTTCTTCCCAGGGTTTGTCGGCCCGCAGTTGATAGCGCAGGGCGGTGAGCCAGGCCACATGTCGGTGTACCAGCTCGCGATGAATGGCAAAGAGTTCGTCGTCGGTGCGTTTTTGGCTGGCATTGCGGTTGGTGATGAAGTCTTTGACCATGATGGTCCACGACCGGGAAGCGTTCACAATGCCGCCCCAAATCTTACGGGCTTCCCAGAGGCGGTCGTAGGAGGCATTGTTTTTAAAACCGGCGATGAAGGCTACGGCTGTTCCCAGCAAACCGATGGGCAGCCAGGGGAGGTGGAGCCACTTCCAGTGCATAACGTCGAACAGGATCACGGGAATAAGGCTGATCATTAAAAATTGGACGATGTAACGCCGCGTCCACATCAGCATGCCGAACAGGGGAAAGATTCTTCTGGTATACATATATGTTTGGTTGGTTAGTAGTAATAAGTGGGGAGCAAATATAACGGGTTCTTTGGAGAAATTTAAGGAAGAGGATCAGATAGCAATAGACACTATGAATGGATTTTTTGTATAGCAACTGAATAGGAATTTTTTGTCTAGCCAAGGAATACCCGGAGCCTCGTAGCCCAAGCTACGAAGGCGAGCCTCGCCTGGCGGCCAGACAGGGATGTGACGCAGGGTAGGCAAAAAACCTGCCTGCCGGCCAATGTCGTTAAGATTGCATTTTTCATATGTTTAAATGGCACGGCGATAATTAGTTAAGGTATAATATTTCGTTCGCCTAGCCCGTGTTTTGAACCTCCTTTCAAATGATCTACCGGGTCTGACGGGCTCGACATGCCTTATAAATCTGGCTTTCATTACCTTCAATAGTAGTTCAACCTGCTTATCTTCTTCTAAAAAGAGCTTGACCAGATCGCCTTTCATTGAGCCTATGCTGATGTTTTTATTGATTTTGTAGTCATGTTGTCGGCGCTCACTGATTTTTTCCACCTCTTCTTCACAGTCTTGTATCAAGATCGTATTTATGTTTGCCACCAATACAGTAGCATGAAAATCCTGATAAATTGCCATTGGTGTATGACCACTAAATGCAGTTATCTGGAATTTATTTTTAAGTGTGTCAAAGCATATTTCCGTACCCCATCTCGTATTATATATTTCGCCAAATTCGTGTGTTGGAAACTCCTGTTCATCCTTCAATGATGTGATCAGTATTTCGGTCTCTCCGCTACTTAGTTCTACTCGAACTAACCTTACTTTTACAAAATCTTGCTTTTCCAATTTTATACCCTTGGCGGCAAAATATTGAACGGCATTATTTGTAGCATAAAATTTCACGATCGCCGATTCTTCGCCCGATGATACAAATTCTTTTACCACGTTGTTAAACCCTACTTTACAACGTATAATGAAAGGGAGGTCTCGAAGATCATGCTCATATATAAACGCAAAACTTGCAAAATTTCGATCATATATACTAATCACATTTTCACCCACTTGGTCTAGGTAAGACACAGCCATTTCTTTTTCGCCCTTGCTGATTGGACCTATCTGACCATCTATTATTATTTCATTTAACACATCCACTCTCGCCAATATTCTTGCCATTGGCTCTCCTCCATGTTGGTTGGGTTGACAACCAAATTCTTTCCGTATTTCTTCCGTATCCATCAAATGAGCAGTCGACCCATCAATCCCTTCCAATCTATATTTCCCCCACGTCTTTATTGATTTTTCATTGTGTTTGTAATATGATTGTTGTAGCGCAATATTCCAGTCTATGAAAATTTCCTTTTTTAGCTTATATCTCGCTTGGCTCATTGCGCTCTTTGTACAAGTTGCTAACTCCTTATCTATTACCTTAAAAAAAGATTCTATTTCAATCCCTAAACTCTTCCTTGGTAGGTTCAATAAAAATAAGACCGTTAAGATGAATGTCAACTTTTTTGGCTTGGTAAATGCGCCCTCATGCGTTGTATATTTTGATTTATTTGCCGAGGAATCATCTAAAAATTTTCGTAAGTCTGCCAGAATATGTACTTTTGATGAAATCATTTTTTTTGAGTTAAGTGGTTAATAATATGTGATTTCACCATAAATAAAACCACTTAACTTTTTTTTTCAAAAATTTTCAACACATATTTATTTTCCAATCTTAATGACATTGGCCTGCCGGCAGGCAGGGGGCATTCAGGCTGCATAGAAAATTTCTGTTCATAATGTCTTATGCTTGTCGCCAATATGCTGTAAAATTGTTGTTGAGGCTCGCTCGAAAAATAACTTGTCGTTGTCTTTGATAAAAATTACAAATAAGCGATTGATAATGAGCGGTTTGTGATTTTTTCAAAGACACCAAAAAGACAATTTATTTTTTGAGCTTTACTGAGCAGTAGTTGTACCGGAGAATAGGGGGAAAACCAATGAGGAATTTTCTTCAATTGCGCTTCATAGCAAGAAAAAACCGGCTCCAGAAACCGGAAAATATGGAAAATATGCCAAAGTTTCCTATATTTGAGTAATTCCCAAACCCAGGCCCCCATTCCCAGCTCAACCGTTACTTGTATTTGGGTGAAAACCCCAAATCGCACAAGATCCCTTTACCCTATATTTTCATTCAACAACGCAGCTTTTTAAGGCTGATTTTCCGTAAGGACAAATAGTTCAAACCACTACATGGGGATGCCCGACAAGAAAATCAATATCCAACTCATCGTCGAAGGATGCCGCAATGGCAACCGCAACAGTCAGCGCATCCTCTTTGAGTATTTTATGGGCTATGCCCTCGGCATCTGCTTGCGCTATGCCCACAACAGAGTGGAAGCCGAAGAGATCCTCAACGACGGGTTTTTGAAGGTATTCCGAAAAATTGATCAATACGATCCGGCCTTCCCCTTCCGCGCCTGGTTGCGGAAAATAATGATTAACTCGGCCATCGACTACTTTCGATCCAACAAAAATAAACCCACATTCATACCACTCCATGCCATTGGAGATGTGGAAGACGATTCCCCAACCCCATTCTTACCCGATCCGGAAAGCGACTTGTTGCCCATTTTGCAAAAACTTTCTCCCAATTACCGACTGGTTTTCAACCTCGCCATTATGGAAGGTTACAAACACCACGAAATAGCAGAGTTGCTCGGCATCAGCGCCAGCACCTCCCGCTCCAACCTCGTTAGAGCCAAACAAAAACTGCGCAGCTTAATGAGGAAAGAATATGGTTTTAGTAAAAAATTTCCCTCATAAAAACGGAATAACTAAATATGGAGGACTTTTTTGATCGTCTTAAAGAAAATCTGGAAAATCGGCCCGATCCACCCTTCGAAAAACGACTCTGGGAGCGGCTCGAAATGAACCTCGACCAACCAGAGGTCCGATCCCGCCCCAGCTCCACCGCCTGGTGGCTCATGGTAGGCTTTTGTCTTTTGTTGCTGACGCTCAACCTGATGTCGATGAAGGAACTTCGTCAACTGAACCAACAGGTCGAAACGCTCGAACATAGTAAAGACACCGTTTACCTCACCGAAGTGGTGACCCGCACCGTCCACCAGATCGATACCGTCTATCAAACCCGTACCATCCACCAACACGTTACCCAGTACCGGCCGACACCTTTTTCAAATCCGGCTTTTACAACGCATCCACCACATTTTTGGATGGGATCCTTTTCGGAAAACAGCCCGCCTTCCAATCTCCACACTGCCGACATTGGGAATGACCGCTATACTACCTTCCTGGCTGATAACCCACTCCCCGGCCAGCGGCCTTTGCTTCAATATTTACACGACAATAATTCGACAGATCGTTTTACCAGCTCTTCTAACAATAAAATTGTAAATTTTGCTGCCGTTGAAAATCTGGCCACCCTCGACCATCGGGGCTTTGAATACCGCTCACCCCACCTCCGCGGAATGACCCTGCTCCAAGCTCAGTCAAAAACCAGAAAAACGGTCCGCCAGCATTTGTACACCATGCGACCCAAAGGATTCCAACTGGGGCTTCATGGCGGCTGGGTCAACATCGGCAACAAAGATATTCAAACCAGGTCGAGATGGTCAACAGGCATGCATGCCGCCATCGTCTTTTCACCCAGTCTCCAACTCTGGACGGATCTTTCCTACATCGACACCGAGATCAAATCGGAGGCGTTCAGCAAAACAACGCCCGAACCCTCTGAAAGACCCCCATCCGACGACTACGAGTTTTTCAAAGCAGAAGCCGACGTCTCCCTGTTAGCATTTTCAACTGGACTGCAATACTTCCTAAATCCCAACGGAAAATGGAAACCCTTTCTCGGGCTCGGTTTTGCCGCCCAACGCCTTCATGCCTACAATTGGGTATACGAATACGAACATCATACCCAGTCATTGGAATGGACGACGGATCTGCCACACCCTTCACAATCATACAGCGACTTTCTGCTGTTCCGGGCAGGACTCGAATACCAGTTCTCCGACCATTGGAACTGGCAGATGCGCTTCGATTACAGCAGGAGAGTTGGCGGCGACCATCGACTCATCCCGTCATTGCTCAGCATGGCTTCCGGGTTGAACTATCGGTTTTAGGCAACTACTCAAGACACAGATCATTGCCATACAAACCCTCACTTTAACAAACTCGTGGGCATGAAGCCGTGGTATGCTTTATGCCCTTACTGCCATACTCTATTCCATACCCGAATGGAGATGGCTGAACAAATATTAGACATTATGAATGGATTTTTTGTACAGCAACTGAAGAGCAATTTTTTGCTTAACCAAGGAACACCCGGAGCCTCGTAGCCTTAGCTACGAAGGCGAGGATGTGACGCAGGGTAGGCAAAAAAGGGCATTCAGGCTGCATACAAAATTTTTGTTCATAATGTCTATTTAAAAAATTACTTTTTTAATCCATTGTGTTATGAACAAAAATGTGCTGATAATAGCAACCCTGTTTTTAGGGGTGACCTTCTGGCTGGGTTGTAATAAAGACGCTGCCTCCAATGACCCCTCTGTCAAAACAGCTACCCTCCTGGCGGCCTACCCGCTTTCTGAAAGTTTGAAGGAATGTTCCGGTGTGGAAATGACGGGCAGCGCAACGCTGTGGCTACACAATGATGCCGGCAACGACCCCATTCTGTATGCCGTCGATCCACAGGGCCAACAAACCCGAACCCTCCAACTGACCGGCGTGCAAAATACCGACTGGGAAGACCTCGCCCGCGATGAAGCCGACAACCTCTATGTCGGCAATTTTGGCAACAACGACAACGACCGCACCGATCTGGCCATCTACAAAATACCACCCCCGGAGCAAATGACCGACAACACCTACACCCCCGAAGTCATCCATTTCTCCTACGAAGACCAAACCGACTTCCCACCCGAAGAATCGGAACATTTTTACGATTCGGAAGCCTTTTTTGCCGCCAACGGCCACTTGTATCTCTTTACCAAAGACCGGTCGAAACCTTTTTTCGGCCTCACCACCCTCTACGAAGTACCAGCCGAGCCGGGGACTCACACCGCCAGGCGAATGGGAAGTTTTCAGACGTCCGACAAGAAGAAAGAGGGGGCCATCACCAGTGCCGACATCAGCCCCGATGGAACTGTAGTTGCCTTGTTGGCAAAAGAAGTCATTTGGTTGTTTACAGACGTTACACCTCCCAATTATTTATCGGGTGAATCGGAGCAGATAGCCATAGAAGAAGGACATCAGTTTGAAGGGTTGGTATTCAAAGATAGTTGCACCCTCTACCTCACCAGCGAGCGGGAAGACAGCGGAGAGATGCAATTATTTCACTTCGCCCTTTGCGATTAGTGCATGAGGCATTAAGTAATGGATAATTTAGAAGCAGTTATTTTTCGTCTAATCAAGGCTTCGAGTGCCCCGCTAACTTAAGCATTTGAAAAGCAACCACTTTAAAAAAACGGAGGAGCCGGAAACTACAAAAGAAGGCAGCCCCTGTCAACAGAGGCCGCCTTTATTCAATGTATAACCCCAAGCAGTTCATCGAACTGCCCGTCTGCCTTACCGGCAGGCGAATAGTCCGCTACATCCGCCCAATGATCAGGGGCATATTGACCCAGCGGGCATCCTTCGTCCTTACCTGTACCTGATAGTAACCACCAGGCCAGTCGCTGGTCGCCAAAGAAACTACTTCCTCATGACCCGCCGCCAGCGATACCTGCTCCATCAATTGACCGAACGAATTATAAATCAAAATCTCCGTTGGGGTATCCACCAATTTTTTCAATTGGATATGCACCACTTCCGAAGCCGGATTTGGAAAAACTGCCACTTCGTCCAAACCCAGATCGAACAGCAACAACTCCTCCCGTGAATAACGCATACTGCCATCGTCGAAAAACTGAACGACCCGGTAAAAATTCATGCCAGGCAGGGGCGACCGGTCTTCCACCTGATAGGCTTGTTCGGAATCAGTGCCACCGATGGCATCGAGACTTTGGAGGGCAACATAGGTCAACCCATCATGGGAGCGCTCGATGCGAAAACGATCTGTAGAATTGTTGTTATTGACAACCCAGCTAAGGTGTCCGGTACGTCCGTTTTTAGCAGCCTGAAAGAATAGGAACGAGGGGTCATTTCCCTGGAGGGGGGTACTGCTACCTACCACCACATCTTCCAGAATATCGCAGGTTTTTACCCAGGAGTCGTTGTACAAAGCCACCGACACGTGATAGGTACCTGCCGTCAATCCCGACAGGTCAATGCTGTTGCCACAATCGTCAAAACAGTTGAAGATCGTACTCCACGACGGGCTGAATACCTTTATGATCACGTGGCTGGCGTCGAGTCCGGGTCCGAAAATCGACAAATCGCCCCCGCTGGTCGTATAGCTGAGATCGCAGCCGAGCGGAGTGCCGCCACCCCCGTCGCAGGTAGGGGTCAGGCTGCCGGTGTTGGTCGTCTTGACGATTTTCAATTGGTCGGATGAAGTGCCGTCCAGGTCTATCCACAAGGCCCCGCCATCAGAAGTTTCCACAAGGGGTTGAAACCTGCGTTCTTCGTTGAAGCTAATGTCCCAAACGAGGTTTCCGTTGGCATCCAGCTTACCGTAGCTGCTGAATATCTGGTTGAGGTTGAGGTCTTCGCCGGTATAACCGGTCAGCACACCACCATCGTCGGTGAGAAAAAATCCGGAGGTCTGATGTCCAAAAATTCCTGGATTCTGTGGCGTAAAAACACCGCTTAGGTTTACATCGTAAACGGGTACTCCGTCATCGGTGCTTATCTTGTCGAGGAAGGCTCTTTGATTGTTGACATTCAGCGCGTAAACGTGCTGCTGGTCTGGGCTGAGTCCAATTTGAATTAACGTATTGGACGGCAAGTCTCCTACGAAAGGCGTTAGCCAAAGGAAGGCGCCATTATCATCTATTTTGATAAAATAATAAATACTGCCCGTGTTTTGGAAGAGCCGGAAGATAGCGCCTCCCGGCACATCGAAATAGTTAGATAATATGAAAAAATCACCCAACAGCCCTTCGGAAATGTTTTGTTGAATTAGATTTCCATCAAGGTCAAACTTGATAAAATAAGTATGAAATTCGAACTGGGCACCACTGATGATGACGGTGCCTGCAGCCAGGTATCCGTCGTTGAGCGTGCGTACCTGATCGCCATTGGTAGCGATGATGTTGCTGCCGGGTGGCACGTCGAAGGTGACGATGGTCGACCAGTTTTCCACGCCGTTGGTGGTGCTGGTGACCACCAATTGGAAATTGCCATTGATACTACTCGTCACTGTGGGAAGGGTGGGCAACGTTTGTTGATCGGTGTCCACTCCAATTTGGTTGCCATCTTTATCCGTTCGAAGGGTGTACACCGTTTGAACACCGGCTTGAACCGGTTCATAGCTTACATATTGATATTCATCGGAGGTTTCACTTGCTTCTGTAAAGTTGGCTAAAAAATTAAACGGCCCATAAGTTTTTTCAAAGCCACAGCTTAGGCCTCCTCCTATGATGCTGTATGATACGGAAGCGGTGTTGTTGTTTTCGTTCGACTCGGCGATGTTGTTATTCGCATCTGCCTTCACGATGAGGTAATAATCGCCTTGCGGCAAATTGGGTACGGTGATGGCTCCGGGCACATCCGGTATGGTGCCGATGGGGGTGTTGCCGGTGGGAATTTCTCCGGCCGATACATCGTCGTTGCTCAGTTGGTTGTCAGTAGAAATGTAGGCTTCGATCAAATAGCTGCCTGAGGCTACGGCATCGCCAAAATTGTTGAGGTCGAAGGTGAAATTGGTCACCTGACCCGGACTTCCCGACGGATCCGATTGGAGGTTGGAGATGGAGAGGTCGGGCTCATTGCCACCCGATCCGGAAATGACCACGTCTACCAGTTCGCTGCATATGGGTTGCCAGTTGGCGTCGTACAGGTTATAGTTGAGGTGGTAGGTCGCCTCGCTGGTAAGGCCGCTGATGGTAAGTGGGTTGGCACAATTGTCGAAACATTCGGTGTGGATGCTCCAGTTGGGATGGTGCAATTTAAAGATCACATGTGGCGCATTCAGTCCGGTTATCGTAATGCTGGTGGCAGTGGTGGTCCAGCTCACGTCGCAGCCCCCGCCAATGGGGGTGCCAGCACAGGTGCAACCATCCGACTGGATGACATCGTTGATGGTGTTGGCATCGCCGTCGTCGCAACTGGTGCCCGGAGTGGTCGGGATGGAGGGGTCGTTGTCGTTGCAATCATCGGGTTGGCAGTGGCCGTCGTTATCATTGTCGACACATCCGGTTCCGTCAACGGTGACGAATTCGGCCTGGTCGCAAATGGGTTGCCAGTTATCGTCATACAAATTTACCGAAAGGTAGTAGGTGCCAATGGCAAGGCTGGAAATAGTCGTCGGATTGGAACAATTGTCGAGGCACTGGAAATTAGTACTCCAATCGGGGTTGAACAATTTCAAAATAACGTGTCCGGCATCGAGCCCACCTACGGTTATGCTGTTGCTGGTAGTAGTAATGGTAAGATCGCAGGTCGCAGTGGGGTCTTCTAGGTGGAGGCCAGAGGTTGCAAAAAGTTGGCTTGCCCCAAAAATAGTGGTCAAAAATAACATCGTCAGGAAAGGCCAGGCGTTGCGAATGTGGATGTACTGGTCGATCATAGTTGTTTGTTTTAAAGGTGAAAAAAAGACAAGTTGGGCAATTGCCGGGGGAGAGGAAAGTCAAAGCTAATCGATATCAACTAAATCGACCTTAGATTTTGTTGCAAAATACTTTTGAATTTGTATTTCGGGGCTCTATTCCACCTTCAAAATCTTATAGCTTCGGCCAGCGGTTTTCAAAATATAAGCGCCTTTCGGCAAATTCGACAGATCCAGCACAGCCCGCTGCCCCTCAAAAACGCCGCTCGATATTCTTTCTCCCAATGGGGAGTAAAGGGCATAGTTCAACCGGGTAGCTGATCCGCGGTCAATGACGATCTCCTGCCTGGTAGGATTGGGGTATAGGCTCAGGCTTGGCGCCAAATTGGCCCCGACCAGATCCGTCATCGTAGATGGGGTGTAAAATTCGTACTCCGCCCGGGGAGGTGACAGGGCCATCGCTTCGTCATTCTCTGCCCGGATGTAGAATTTCAGTTCCGGGCTTCCGCCAAACGGCAACATGGCCGAATAAATGCCATCACCGGGAGTGGCATCGCCATTGGTGCCATCATCGTACATCGGAAAAGGCTGAAACTGCGACTGATGCGGGCTGGTGGTGGCCATCAGTTCCACCAGGGTCTCGTTGGATGCAACTACGGTAAGCACATTGTTAGACAATGCCACCTCACTTAATGCCGGAGGCGACAGGGCAATTTCAGGGTGCGACAGCAAGTACTCTTTTCGGGCCTCAACCGTGGAAAGAATACCGCCAAAACCCCAGCCCACCCAAATGGCTTCTTCGACATTGGTGTAAAACAAGTCCGTTGGAAAAGCATTGTTATTATCGGTTGCAAAGGCATTGGATGACAACGATTGCAATTGTTCGATCTGGCTTCTGATCGCGGCCGTGTCCAACGATTCGTCGATAATGGTGCGCAGATGAGCGGTGTACTGCTTGCGGTATTTCGGGTGGTTGAACAGAAAACCGGTCAGCGGGCGCCAGACCATTTGTTGATTGCCGTAGTCGATGGAGTCTTGTCCGAAAAAGGGGTCAAACTCATACACATCCTCCGGTGTCCAGTAGCTGTTGCCCATCAGTGCGCCTATGAAGCTGTTGTCGAGGTCCCAGGGGATCATCTGAAAAAGGCCATCTTCAGTACGGTAAAGGTAGTAGTTGTGAACGTAGTAGCCATTGTAGGTGTCGTAATTGCCGATGGCCGTATTGACTGCAAAGGCCCATAGCACCCGGTCGATGTTGAGGACATTTTCGAGTTCATCGGGGTCGAAACTCAACTTGTAGATAAGGTCGAGGAGTGCTGCCCATCCGTGGTCCGACTTGATGGTGTAGCGGTTGTAGTAGGCAGTGCTGTCGGAGCCGACCCAGTTGAGGTCGGGGCGGCCGCCGGTACTGCTTCCGCAAAAAACGGCTGCGCCATCGCATTTAAAAAGGACGCCATTCTTTTCGTCAAAATGCTTTTGAAGGAATTGTTTGTTGACCGATTCGGTATTGACATACAAGCCCAGATAGTCACCCTGGACGTGGAGCTTGGCCAGATTGACCTCAGGGCAAGGCAAGTAACGGCGGTATATTTGTGCTGCTGCAAACTCCTTGGCCATAGTGGGGTCGAGCCAGCCATTGGCCAGTTTAATCTTTTTGTAGCCCATCAATTTTTGGCCAGACACCCAATGATTCATATCCAGGTTGAAAGGCACCTTGGGGCTTCCGGCATCGTTGGGCAGACAAAAAGTAGAGTTGCCCTTGTACCGAACGCCAACGCTGTCGTGCGCTACCCCATTTAGGGTAACCGTAGCTGGAATGCGATGAGAAGGGTCGTTGAAAAATGCATCAACCAAAAGGTCGTGATAGTCCGGGTTTTCAAACTGAATGTGGATGTTTCGCAGGGAGTCTTTGTCGTAAAACCCTCCGGCCACATCGTATAAAAGCTGTGGGTCGTAAATGGTTTGAGCGGCGAGAAGAAACGGAAGTACAACGACGATCAATATGTTCAACAGGATTCTCATATGTATGTTTTTGCGATGTTTTTGCCGAAAGGCAAATGGGGAAAACGCTTAAAAATACAAAATTTTGAGGAATGAAAGGTGATTATTCGGATGGATTGAAGCCAATCCTCACTCCCCAAGTCTTTCATACGCCATTTCAGCCGCCGCCAGGTCTTCCAGCGCCAGCCCTACCGATTTGAAACAAGTGATCTCCTGCTTCGACTGTCTGCCTTCCTTTTCTCTCCGGCACAACTCAAACAAGTCGGCCACCACACCGGCTTCCGCCAAAATGCCCTTTTGGATGGGGATGTAAAGATCGCCACTCTCCCGACAAGCGGCTTGGCGGTGATCCGCAAATATTCTGGCACGGCGAATTACCTCATCATCCGCTTCCCGGCTATCGGGCAGGTAGGAACCCACCAGGTCGATGTGCTGGCCTGGGCGCAGCCATTCTCCCTTCAGCAGCGGCTCCTTGCTCGTGGTAGCGCAACTGATGATGTCGGCTGCGGCCACCTGCTCTTCGATGGACTCCACTGCGCTTACCACCAATGAGCCTCCCTCCAGGTCAGCAGCTATCTGCCGTGCTTTCGCAAAGTTCCGACCCCAGACAAATATCTGTCGGATGGGACGCACCGCCGTATGAGCTTCTATCAGTTGCCGGGCCATCACCCCCGTGCCGATCATCAACATGGTAGAACTATTGTTAACACTCAGGTAAGTGCTGGCAAGCGCGGAGGCGGCGGCAGTGCGGCGGGCTGTGAGGGCTGGGCCATCCATCTGAGCCAACAAACTACCTCGAACGGCGTCGAACAACAGGTAGACCCCCTGAACCGTTGGCAACCGATGGGCCTCATTGCCAGGTGCCACCGTGACGATCTTCACACCCAAATATTTCCCCCTGCGCCAGGCGGGCATCAGCAGCAACGTGTTATTATGGTCCACCTGACCGGATTTTCTGCCGCCAGGCAGGGTAGACAGGTTGGCATCCGCCCCGTCGATGGCGTGATGATGCCGGGGCGGCACCTGATAATCCGCCTGAAATGCTTTGCGCAAAACGGCTACCAGCCCCGGATAGTCGAGCATGTGGTTCAGCGTGTCTGCAGAAATGGTGGTCACGATGGCTTGGGTTGTCGTGGTTGTTAACAGCCCTACACCTTCCCCCAAACCCCATCCCAAAGCCGCCAGATACCCACCGGGTTGCCGTCGCGCAACTCAGCAGGCAACAATTCCTGCGGCCAGTTTTGAAATGCTACGGGCCGGGCAAACCGCTTGATGGCCGCCGTGCCTACGGAGGTAAACCGGCTGTCGGTAGCAGCAGGGTAGGGGCCGCCGTGATGCATGCTGTGGCAAACTTCCACCCCGGTGGGCACGCCGTTGAAGATCAGTCGGCCCACCCGGTTTTGCAATTCCGATACCAGCGTAGGGTGGTCGGCTATTTCGTTGTTCAATCCCATGATGGTTGCGGTGAGTTGGCCATGTAGTTGTTGTACCACGTTGATCCGTTCCGCTTCATCGGCGCATTTTACGACCAGTGTGAATGGGCCAAACACTTCATTCTGCAGGACACCGGTATTTTCCAAAAAATCTTTTCCGGAAACGGAAGCAACCGTGGGCTGCCCCGTCCAGTTGTGGCCATTGGCGTCATTTGTGGAAGCATTGTTGGATACTTCTCCTTCGAGCTCGACGCCTTTTATGTCGAGGGCTGTTTGCTTCGACGTGTAATAATTGTTACACACTCGTTCGTTGAGCATTACCTCTCTGTTTTTCTGTTGGATGGCTTTCGCCAAATGCTGGACAAAACGGTCGGCATCTGCCCCGGCCTTGACGATGAGCAACCCCGGATTGGTGCAAAACTGCCCTACTCCCAGCGTAACGGAGCCAGCGTATTGGGTGGCTAGTTGTTCGGCATTTTCCGAAAGGGTGCCAGGCAATAAAACCACCGGATTGATACTGCCCATCTCCGCAAATACGGGAATGGGTTCGGGCCGCTGAGCAGCCGAATCATAAATGGCTCTTCCAGCTCCGAGCGACCCCGTAAAAGCGATCGATTTGACGAGCGGATGTTTCACCAGGTACTGTCCCACCTCCGGGCCGGTGCCATTGAGCGATGAAAATACGCCGTCGGGCATCCCGGTTTTTTGAGCGGCATTTTTGATGGCGTAGGCCACCAGCGCATTGGTGCCCAGGTGCGATTCGTGGGCCTTGACGATCACGGGATTGCCCGCTGCCAGGGCCGAAGCCGTGTCGCCTCCCGCCGTAGAAAAAGCCAATGGAAAATTGCTGGCCGTAAACACCACCACCGGCCCCACGGGCACGAGCATCTTACGAATGTCGGGCTTGGGAATCGGTTGCCGGTCGGGGAGGGCTGTGTCGATGCTGGCATCTACCCAGGAACCCTCCCCGGCTACTTTGGCGAAAAGCCGCAACTGGTTGACGGTACGACCACGCTCGCCGGTGATGCGGCCTTGCGGCAAACCCGATTCCTGCATAGCCCGTTGGAGGAGCGCATCGCCGAGGTTCATTATTTCATCTGCAATAGCATTGAGGAAATCGGCGCGCTGCTGACCACTGGTTTTACCAAAGGAAGCAAATGCCTCAACGGCCAACGCCACGGCCCGGTCAATTTCGTCGGTGCTGGCTGCAAAAAAATGGCCGTCGAGTTGCTGACGGGTGCCGGGGTTCATGGCTTGCATGATGTCTTGTGTCAAAGCGGAATAATTGTAGCCTATTAGGTTTCTTCCATCCATAGTGGTGTGGTTTTTTTTATGGTTTACGGTGCAGGGTTCACGGTACACGGTTTACGGTACACGGCATTCAACAGAAGGCAAAGCTAGGAAAGATTTTGGATATGCGACACAGGTCAGGGCATCAAAACTCCACCTTTACCAGACGAAGTTTGTAGCGCCGCTCGCTGGGCACCAACAATTCGGTGGAGCTGAGCTGAATGGCGTCGCGGAAGCGTAGTTGTATGTCCTGGTTTTTGGTACTCATCACGCTGTTACGGTCGTAGGTGCCATCGCTTTTGACGATGTACTCGCTCACGGTATTTTCATTTTTAATGTCGTCGTTGAACAAAAACCGGAGAGCAGAAGGGGTTTTCATCATAAAAAAGGAAGAAAAAGCGCCGTTGTCGTCCTGAGAATATTGTTTTTTATGCAAAATGGACTTCCAGTGGGTCTGCCCGTCGGGATGAATGGAAATGATGAAGAGGTCGTCGTTGTAATAATCCACTATGTATCGGTTGCCGTCGTTGCTGATGTAGCCCCGGCTGGTGGTGGCCATCCTGCGTTCGTATTCCTTGTTTAGTTCGGCGATGAGGAGGATGCCGCCGTCGCGTCGGAGTACAATATCGCGCACGTCGACGTGGTCGATCCCCTTGAGCGATGATGGCTCTTTTTCCTCCATCACCTGTGCCATAAATTCTGGTTCAAAGGGTTCGTAAATGAATTGTTGAGCCTTGCTTTTTGGGCAGGCGATGTAAAAATACCCGGTAGCTTTGCCTCTGTTTTTTTCGGAGTACAGGCCGCCGACGGTTAGCTGCTTGTTGAGGTCGTCGTAGGTAAAATGTACATCGTAGGTGAGCAGCCCATTCATGGGTATCGAAAAAGTATCCGGCAGGGAAAGACCGTGAGCGCATTCGTACACCAGGTATCGGTGCGACTCTTTTCTGGCTTTGCGGTTGTCGTGCCCTACAATGAAAAATCCATCGCCATCGTTGTTGAATACCCATTGCGACAGGTCGCGGTAGGTATTGAACTCAATGGGCGAAAAAGAGACGTCCCAAAGGGGTTCTCCCCGCTCCAGATCGTAGGCGAAAGCCCACATGTCGGTTTGGCGCTCCAACTGAAAAAACATCACCTTTTTTTTGTTCCTGGCCAGGATGATCTGTGGATTGGGAGGATAAAACCGCTGGCCGTAATTCCAGATGGTGGTGGAGTCCAGGAGGTTGGCGCCGGGGTCGTACTGATGCATTTTGAGGTAGTAATGACTTTTCTTTTTGAAGGTGTAGAAGACGAAGAAGGACTCATCGGTGCTGAGCAAACCCACCAGTCTGACCCGTTTTTTTTCGAGCTCAATGTCTTTGTCCCAACTAAGGCGCATCTGCTCATCAAAGGCCTGGACGGTAAACTGATTGGCCCGGTCGCGGAATACCAGGAACCGGTCTTTCAGCTTGCCCAGCACCTCATACTGTTGATCGTTGCGGATGGAGATGTCTTCGGAGACGGTTACCCGTTGGGCAACGGATAGAAAGGGCAGCAAGGCGAATAACAGCAGGTAGATACGATGCATAATGGTTGTTTTTTGGATGGGGAGGCTTACTATACAAACGAAAACATCTTCAATTAGTTATGTAACGTACCGGCCACGGTATTGAGGTCGATGCGCTGAGGTGAAATAGTCACGTTGTCGGCTACACGGCGAAGCATGGCTACTACATCGGTGATTTTGTCGGAATTGGTGACGATGCCGTAGAGGCTCAGCACCTGTTTGTTGCAGATCAGCGACAGATAGTGTTCTTCCTGAACGGTTCGGAGTTTTTGTTCCTCGTCTTTGCTGGAGGGTGAGGCGAACCACCAGTGCAATACCTGCTGGCCGGCGGCGGTGGTGATCCATTCGGTGGTTACTTCGATGTTGGAATCGGTTTTTTCACGGATATAGTCAGATTCCTTCGTTTGAAAACGATCCAGGAGGTCTTTGTCGGTTTCTGAGCCCATGTAATCGGGTGCGAATAAATTTACGGAATTATGGATCAATTGTAAAAGTTTGCCATCGACGACGTAGACGATTTCAAATGATTTTCGGTGAACGACTTCCTCTCCCAGGATTTTTACGGTGAAAAAGCTCTCCATTTCGTTGAACACTTCGAGGTATCCACCTTTGATGCGTATGTTGCCGCTTTGGTAATTGATGTCTTTGACCAGGGTGCCGTTATCAAATTGTTGGATGCCCATAAGTTGTCCTTTTTTCGACCAAAAGCGGGACTCGCCGTGCGGGGCGCCGTCGACGAAATGTCCGCTCGATTTTTTCTGCCCGTTTTCGTAGTATTCGGTGGTGGGGCCGTCTTCCACACCGTCTTTAAATGTTTTTTCCAGCTTGAGCTGTCCGTTGCGGTACCAGTTGCGTACTTTTCCTTGCGGTTTTCCGTATTGGTAGGTGATCTGTTGGTCTTTCTCACCGGTGTTGTACCACCAGAAGTGATCGCCTTCTTCTTTGCCATTGGTATAGAGGCCTTCTGATTTTTTAATGCCGTTTTTAAACCATTCGGTGCAGGTGCCGGATGCCTGGCCATTGGCGTAGCTCACCACGAGTTTTTTGGCGCCGTTGGCGTACCATTGTTTTTCGGTGCCCGTTTGAACACCCATCTCGTAATGCGCTTCGTATACTTTTTCACCATTGCGTTCCCATTCACCAACGGTGCCGTTTATTTTGCCGTCTTTGATGGGAACGTGCATTTTTTTGGAGCCATCGGGATGTTCTTCGTAGGCAAGTCCGGAGTAAGGAGCGATGGTGTTGGGCTTGAAAAACAGGCCGTTGATCAGGTCCAGTTCGTAAAAGAATATTTTCTTTTTCTGGGCTTGCGCCAAACAGGGGATCAACAGGGTCAAGGCTACTGCCAGGTATTTATTCATATGAGTTGAAATTTTCTGCGAAATTAAGGACTGTCTGTGCCAAATATCGGATTTTGAATGCCGGATTTTGAAATTTTGAATGACTGAATGTTGTTTGTAAGGGTACAGGTGGTTTAATTATCAGCAAAAGCGATTCCGATTGCACAATACTTATTCGCAGTTTTGCGTACATTTGGTGAAATGGCACTACAGCGCTGTTGCCAACTGTTTTACGTTTTTCAGCTTTGCAATATTGTGTAAGTAATTTGTTAAGGGCCAAACAGAAGGGTATCGCGGATTTTGACTTATTTTACGGCCACTTTCGCATTGTCATGCAAACACCAAAAATGGATATCTACGAAAGGAAATCAAAATGGAAATGGTACCTGGCCATCGCCGGGCTGCTGATCGTCGCGATTTCGATGGTGTATACCAACTATGTGGCCAGCAGGCTGGCGGAGGAGGAACGGCGCAAAGTAAATCTTTGCGTCACCGCCTATGAATCGATCAATAAACCAGACCTGGATTGCGACATCATCGTTGAGGGAGCAGTCATCGAGTCGAATGAAACCATACCGATCATTCTCGTTAGTGAAGCAGACCAAATCATCGAGGCCAGAAATTTTGGCCCGGGTCGTGATACCAACAAAGTATTCCTCCAAAAAGAGTTGGCTTCTATTATTGCCTCTGGCCAGGAACCTATTGTGATCACCAGCCAAAAACTGTACTACAAAAGTTCGATACTTCTCAATTTGCTGAAATACTTCCCCATCGTACAGATTGCACTAATCATCGCCTTTATTGCCTTCGGGTATTTTGCCTTTAGTTCTGCCCGACGTTCGGAGCAAAACCAGGTATGGGTGGGCATGGCCAAAGAAACAGCCCACCAACTAGGCACTCCCATCACTGCCATCATCGGCTGGATAGAACACCTCAAAGTGATGTGGAAAGGGCAGGATGACAGCCAGGAAGTACTGAAAGAACTGACCAACGACGTCAAACGCCTCGACCTGATCGCCGACCGGTTTTCCAAGATAGGCTCCGCTCCCACCCTCGAAAAAGTCAATATCTACGATCAGTTGGAGTCCTGCCGAAGATATATGCAGCGCCGCTCCCCCCGCAAGGTCGAATACCATTTTCCGGAAACGGGGCTACCTCAAAAATTCGTCAACATCAACAGACACCTCTTTGACTGGGTGGTCGAAAACCTCCTCCGAAACGCCCTCGACGCCATGAATGGTCAGGGTGCCATCAGTTGCGAGGTAGGAGAGGAAAAAGACCAGGTGGTGATCCGGCTTTCCGATACCGGAGAAGGGATACCGCCCTCGAAGTTCAAAACGGTTTTTCAACCCGGATATTCCACCAAAAAACGGGGCTGGGGACTGGGCCTTTCCCTGGCCAAACGCATAATAGAAACCTATCACTCTGGCAGGATATTTGTCCAGGATTCAGTGCTTAATAAGGGAACTACTTTCACCATAAAACTTCCCAAAGCTTAACCAATCGTGAGTATAACAAACGTACTATTGCAAACACAACTGAGAAAATGGCAGAAATGCCACCTTGCTATGCGTTTGCTACCGATTTTATTGGTTTTTCTTCCGCTTTGGGCTTTCAGCCAATCCACCATCCACACCACTGTTATCGACGGTACCTCCAAAGAACCGCTCATTTCTGTAACCGTCTATACTGATGACCTCAGCTTTAATGGCCTCACCGATATCGACGGAAAAATCGCCATTTCGGACTTGAGCCACCGCGACGAGGTCAACTTTTCTTATGTGGGTTATGCTGCGATCAAAATTCCTATTTTTAAAATCCGCCAACAAAATGGCATCGTCTCCTTGTTTCCCGATAATACCATTGAAGAGGTCGTCGTGATCGGCCGTACCGACGCAGGCGAAGAAGAACTGCCCTACGTCGTCGATCGCATCAGCGCAGAGAAGATCGCTTCGCGCAATTCCCAAACCACCGCCGATGTGCTGGGAGAACATGCCGACGTCTACATCCAAAAGTCGCAAATGGGAGGTGGCAGCCCCATCGTTCGCGGATTTGAAGCCAATAAGGTACTGCTGGTACTCGACGGCATCCGCATGAACAATGCCATCTACCGCAACGGCCACCTCCAAAATGCCATCACCGTCGACGGCTCCATGCTCGAACAGGTAGAGGTGATCTACGGGCCGGGCTCGCTGATGTATGGCAGTGAAGCACTGGGAGGGGTGGTGCATTTCCGCTCCCGTGATCCGAAGGTAGTTTTTAATGGCAATGAAAATAATTCGGAGTTGCGGGCGTTTACCCGCTTTTCCAGCGCCAATATCGAGAAAACCATCCACCTGGATTACGAATTTGGAGGCAGAAAATGGGCTTCCCTGACCAGCATGTCCTTTTCCGATTTTGAGGATCTGAACTCGGGCAGTAAAAGGCCCGATGCATACCCCGACTTTGGGAAAAAACTTCATTACGTTGTCCGAAAAGAAGAAGACCAGACGCAGCCTAACCTCAATTATCCTAACGTGCAAAGAGGTACTGGCTACAGTCAGGTCGATTTTATGCAGAAGCTGCGGTTTCAACCCAAAGACGACCTCTACTTCATCGGCAATTTTCAGTACTCCTCATCCAGCAATGTTCCTCGCTACGATGCCCTCTTGGATACTCTTGGCGCAGCCAACGAACTCAAATGGGGGGAGTGGTACTACGGCCCGCAAAAAAGAATGCTGGCCTCGCTGAAAATGAAGGCATTTGCGCCCAAGTTGCTTTACGACAAAGCAACTCTGATTGGGGCTTTCCAATTTATAGAGGAAGACCGGCTCAAACGACGGCGCAGCAAAAATTGGCGTACGTTCAATCTCGAGGATGTATTGGTCTACAGCTTCACCCTCGACTTCGACAAAAATCTCAACCAAAAGGGCAGCCATATCCTGACCTATGGCCTCGATGCCAATTACAATCAGGTGTTTTCGGAAGCCGGACAGATACACATTAAAACGGGAAAGGTGCGTCGAAATACCTTTACCCGCTATCCCAGCGACTACAGCACTATGCTGACCTATGCGGGCTATCTGAACTACCGCTGGAAAGGCTTCGACTCGCTGGTGGTGTTCAACGCAGGGTTGCGGTATTCCAATGTCGATCTTTTTGTCAAATACAAACAATCCGATCTCGACCGCATCCAATGGCCCGAAGAATACGTTACCGACGGTGTAAAATCTTCCAACAACGATCTTACATGGGGTGCCGGTCTCACCATCAATACCCCCAGCAAGTGGCAATTGCAGCTGTTGGCCTCCAAGGCATTTCGCTCACCCAATATCGACGACTTTGCCAAAATGCGCGTACAGGGCGGGCAAGCTGTATTGCCTAATACCAACCTGGGGCCCGAAACCTCTCTGAGCGGCGAGGCTACTCTTGCTAAAACCGTCGGGCATGACAAATCCACCTCCTTCAAACTCAGCGCCACCGGGTTTTACACCATACTGGAAGATGTCATCGTGCGGCTGGCGGGCACGGCACCCAACGGCGACTCCCTCATATGGGTACCTGCGGAAGAAGAATACTTCGACGTCCAGCAAAACTTCAACGTCGACAATGGGTTCATATACGGCCTTTCCGGAAATGTATTGTTGAAAATTGGAAAGCAGTGGCGTCTGTCCTCCAGCCTGAGCTATACCAAAGGGCGTATTGAATACGTTCGGGGCGCCATTGACACCTTGCTGCCCATGGCACATATCCCGCCCATTTACGGTCAGACCGCGCTGAGCTTTACCCACAAAAAATTCAAAATAGAGGCTGTCGCCAAATACAACGGCAAAAAACCCATCGAAGACTACGCCGTCAACAACATCATCCTTCAGGAAAACGGCGAACTGGACATCGACCTCGACGGCACCCCCGACAATCCCGAACTGGGCATCGCCTACAAACGGGGCAACGAAATCATCTACGAAGGTACCTACGCCTGGACGACCTACAACCTCTACGGCTCCTATCAGTTCAACCGAAAGTTCAGCATCGATCTGGGACTGGAAAACATTACCGACCAGCACTACCGCCTGTTTGCTTCTGGCGTATCGGCACCAGGGCGTAATTTTATTGTAACGCTTCGGGGGACGTTTTAGCCTTCCTCACCCATCCAGTCGATAAATCCAAAGCTCATTTTGCTTCAGCAAAAACAGCACGCCTTTTTGTACGGCCAGTTGATCGTCGTCGTCGAGGGGGAAGGGCAGTTGTATTTCTGATGTTAGCAACGATTGCAGATGGAAGCCGTGCAGCTTGTTTTCCGAAAGGTACAAAAGCTGTTTGTCCATGATCTGGAATTCCTTCAGTCCTGTGAGGGGTATTTCTTTTACGAAAGTGCCAAAATTGTCGAATACCAGAATGCCGCGGTCTGGCACGTTGAGGTATACCTGGTGGTCGTTGGCCAGCATGTTTTTCGGTTGGATGTTTTGTGCGAGCGAAAGGCGAATGTTGGTACTTTCTACCAGTACATTGCCCTGCCGGTCGATCTTTTTGAGGGTGCCTGCGTTTTCATCGTACAGCCATAGGTTGTTGTCCGAAGCCATAGCGATGGCGCCTATCTGCCCGATGTTGAGGTCGTAGAGCTGGTATTCGCCGGTGGGGTTGAGGGTGCGGTTGAGGGTGACGACGGTGTAGTAATCGGGGTAGTACAACAGCAGGTTGAAGGGGTCGGTGGCGTCGACCCATTCGAGGGTGCCCAGCCGGTTGTTGGTGTATTGGAAGAGGAGATTGCCGTCGGCGTCGTATTTTCGCAGTTCATTGTCGGGTGCTACGAGGTAGCATTGTTGGAGTTTGTCGGATGTGAGGAAGGTAGCCTCAATTTCGACGATGGTGCTGGGTGGAGACAGTGTATCGGGCGTGACCCCCGACCATAGCGGCATTGCCGACAGCAGGGCAGCAGTAAAAGCGATAATATGGTTATAAGTTTTTCTCAAATACAATGTCTCTGTAAAGTTCAGTTAGGTCAAGGGCTATATCTAGTGAGGTTATTGCCAGCTTTTGATCCATTCCCGTTACCCGGGTAATACTCCACAAGTCACCAGTCCGCTTATAAATTTCGATTTGAGATTTTTCCTGTTCGATCAGTAAGTACTCTTCCAAAGAGTTCAATTGTCGGTATAGAAAAAACTTATCACCTCGGTCGTAACTCTCCGTCGTTTTTGACAATACTTCTACAATTACAGTGGGGTTGGTTACGGCATCTATTCCCGTGTCCGGCTTTTTTACTTCCCCGCAAATCACCATCGCATCAGGATACACATAACTGTTTTTTGACTGAATAAAGAGCTTTATTTCACTGTTCATTACACGGCACTCACTGCCTTTTTCCCGCAACCTGGTTCGCATCTCTCCAAATACATTCCCACATATCCATCCGTGATTTAAGGTACCGCCAGACATGGCGTAGATCGAGCCATTGTGAAACTCATACTTCTTCTGTTTGACCCGTTCTATCTCCAGGTATTCAGTGGCGGTGAGGTTATCCAGTTTTTTTGCATCCATGCTACAAGATAGGTCATTTCCTGTTCTTATTCAACGGGATCGTCTTTTTGTCTGTCTTTGGGGAATACAACCCCATTGTCGTTTTCAAAGAACCGGAGAGAAAGGGTTTTTCCATCGTAAACGGCGTAGGAGTTGTAGTGCATCCATTCTCCCAGGTTGATATAACGGCTGGTGCCGTTGTTTAGCGTGTAGTCGATGGGCAAATGGCGATGGCCGAATATAAAAAAGTCGGCGTAGGAGGTCTTCAGTTGTTCGTTGGCGTATTGGAGGAGCCATTCGCGGCTTTCGCCAAAAAACCGGTTTTCCGGGGGATTGGCTTTTCGACTTCTCTGAGACCAAAAGTGGGCCAGCCCAATGCCGAAGTTAGGATGCAACCGGGCAAAAAGCCACTGGCAAATAGGGTTGGCAAACACCTTTTTCAGGAATTTGTACCCACCGTCGCCCGGCCCCAGCCCGTCGCCATGCCCTATATAGAATGTTTTGCCGTGGAGGTCGATCCGGATGGGCTGGCGGTGAATGGGAATATCGAGTTCCTCCTCAAAATACCGGAACATCCACATGTCGTGGTTGCCGGTGAAAAAATGGATGGGGATGCCGCTGTCGCGCAGTTCGGCCAGTTTTCCGAGCAATCGGGTATAGCCTTTTGGGACTACAGTGCGGTACTCGAACCAGAAGTCGAATACGTCACCCACCAGGTAGATCGCTTCGGCATCGGCTTTGATCTGATCGAGCCACCGTACGATCTGTCGTTCGCGTTCGCGGCTCGTCAGGCGGGCATCGACCCCCAGGTGAAAATCGGATGCGAAGTAAGTTCGTTTGTTGTACATTCGAAATTCTCAGACCGGTTCCATCACTGTGTTGCAGTTGTCGCAGGTGCGCAGTGCCTCGGAGCTCATAAAGTTGTTCATCACAGGAGGGAGTTGGTTGACGATATCTTTCATCTCAAAGGTGGCTTCGTGAAGTTTGTGGTTGCAGTTTTCACAAAACCACATAAGTTTGTCTTCTTCATTACCCCGACGGTAGCGCTCTATCACCAGGCCAACGGTGTCGGCAGGGCGCTGGGGCGAGTGGGGGATGCGGGGAGGGAGGAGAAACATATCGCCTTCGCGGATGTGGATGTCTTCGGGGGTACCATCTTCGTTGATTATTTTGACGGTGATGTCGCCTTTTAGTTGGTAGAAAAGCTCCTCGCCGTCTTCGAAGTGATAGTCTTTGCGGCCGTTGGGGCCGCCTACTACCATGACGATGTAGTCGTCGTTGTCGAAGTAGACCTGTTTGTTGCCGACAGGTGGCTTGAGGTCGTCGCGGTGTTTTTCGATCCAGGCGTTTAGATTAAAAGGTTTTGCTATTGGCATGGTTTGTCTAATTTTGTGGCTTGATAGGAAAAGCCTAAAATTAGTAAGGCCAAAGGAGAAAATAAAATGAATCAACCAAAATCAGACATAACGGACAGAGCAGACATCGAAAAGCTGGTCAACGATTTTTACCGAAAGGTGAAGGCAGACCCCGTCATTGGATACATTTTTACGGAAGTGGCGGCCCTCGACTGGGACCACCACCTGCCCACGATGTATGCTTTCTGGGAATCCGTTTTGCTGGATGCCGGTACCTACCGGGGCAACCCCATCCTCAAACACATCGAACTCGACGGGAAGCTGCGACTGACGCCCGAGCATTTTGACCAGTGGAAAAAACTGTTCAACGAAACGGTCGACGACGCCTTTGAGGGCCCCAAAGCCGACCTGGCCAAACAACGGGCAGAGATGATGGCTCAACTAATGTGGTACAAGATCGGAGTGAGCAGGGAGGAGGGGTTTATTCAATAGGGTAGGGCGCTGCTAACCCCCGTCCTGCCAGTCGATGTATTCATCCTCGCCTTCGTCGGTGTACTCTTCTTTCACTTCCGTGGAAACGGGCTTCTTTTTGGGCTTGGAGGTTGGTTTGGGTTTTTCCTCAAAAAGGAACTCTTCTTCGACAACAACTGCGGGCTCCTCATCGAATCCTTCTATGTATTCGTCATCATCGGAGGCAGGGGGGTCGTCCATGGGGTCGGGAGCGGTCGACTCTTTTTCGTCTTTCCATTCGGAGGGCTCTTTCCATTTTTCGATGTCGCCAAATGCTTTGATGAGGTCTCGTTCGATGCGTTCTTTATGGCGGTTGCTTCGCGCAAAATCTTTTTTGACGTGGCTTTTGTCTCGTTTGACTTTGTATTTGTCCACAGTGCCGTAGATGCGATAGTATAGGTTGAACCAGCCATTGCGCTTGGCTTCGATGGGGCGCTTTGTTCTATCGTATCGTTTGAAGAGGTTGCCGATTACCTGGCCGGCGTTTATTTTAATGTTGTAGTCGATGTGGCCTGCGAAAGAATGGATGCCACTGATGGTCAGGTTGAGGGCATTGCTCTGGATGAACATCACGGGGATGTGCAGTTTACCTTTTCTGATTTCGAGGTAGTTGTGCAGGTTGGTAAATTTGATGTGTTTGAGGTCGCGCAGCTTGATGTAATCGGCGAAGTCGTAGAGCATTTCGAGTCCTATGAGTTCTCCGTTCGTGATCATTACATCGCCCAGTACCGAGAGTTGTTTCTGGAGGAAGGTGCCGTCTTCGGCCCAGAATGCGTTGATCGCAAATTGGGAGTTGAGTTCTCCTTTGATGTGTTTGTATTGGAGTACTTCCATGCCGAAGTTTTCGCATTGCTGGAAGAATTTGCGTACGTCTACCCCTTCGCAATCGAGTTGGGCATTGAGGTAAGGTTTTTCTTCGAAATGCGCTTTACCATCGAGGTTGAAGGTGCCGTCCATGGCGCTGGTGCGACCTTTGACCGACATTTGGTTGTTGTCGAAGGTGAGGCTTCCGCTGAAATCTTCTCCTTTGATGTATCTGTAGTTGAAGGCGTCGATCTTGGCCTGGAAGCTGCCCTGGAGGAATTGGGTGATGCGTTGGCGTTGTTGCGTGTGCGCAATGTTGACGGAGTCGACGTCGATGATTCCTCTTCGTACCAAACTCTGATCGACGGGTGCTTCGGTCATTTTGATGAGGCGGTCGATGTCGATGTTGGGGGCATCCAGAGTAGCTTGGAATTTCAACTCAGCCTTTTTAGTGTTGAGGGAGTCGGCAAGAAGTACGGGCAGGAGGTTGAGGAATTTTCCGTTGAGGTATATCTCGCTTCCGGCGCCTTCTATTTTTACGTCGTCCATTTTGAGGCTGTTGTCTCTGATCTGAAGGGCACCACGGTCGACGATTAATTTTTCGTTGTTGATTTTCAGGGCGGCATCGTCAAATTCGATGGTTCCGCTGTTAGACACTTTGGCGATGCGGGAGGGGCGGATCATATCGCTGTATTTGCCTTTGAGCTTGAAGTTTTTGATCTCTATTTCGCCGCTTCCGTTTTTGATGCGAGGGTCTTCCAACAATCCGTACACAGCGCTGAGCGGCAGCACACCGTCGAGTTGGAGATCGACCGTGGGGTTTTCCAGGTTGTATACCAATAGATTGGCGGATATGCGTTCGCGGTTGAAGTAGCCGTTGAAATCTTTTATTTTGAATGCGCTGGTTTTGGCGGAGCGGCCTTTGCCATTTTGGAAAGTGGCGTCGAACGACACGTCCTTGAGTTTGTATCCCAGTTTGGGGCTGGAGATGCTGCCTTTTTTCAGTCCCAAAGTGGCACGGACGATGGGAGATTCTGAAGCATTCCAGGTGCCTTTTATCATGGCGTTGAAGAGGAAGGTACCTTTGCTGGAAAAATCACTGAAGTAAGCCAGATGTTGTTCGGGCAGGAGGTCGAACACGCCCTGAAGACTGCACTCTTCGCTGGTGATCTTTACATCGAGGTTGGTTTCTTTTTTTTCCGCAAGGACGACCCCTTTCACTTTGAAAACGTTCGATTCGATACCCAGGTCGACGTCTTCCAGTTTGTACCGTCCTTTTTTCATATCCACATCTACGGTGGCATCGTATACTATCTCTTTGTCGACAAAGGCACGGTGGTCGCCGACGTCGATGAATTGGGAGTGTAGTTTGGCAAAACTTTTTGCGGAGAAGCGGTCGGCGGAGAATTCCCCACTTACCACGGCGTCTTTGACGTTGAGTATGGCTTCCTGTTTGACCCGCTCATCGATGTAAATTAGTTCCACCTCCCGGAGTTGGGCCTCTTTTAAGGAGATGGCCAGACCTTTGTCTGCATTTTGAGATGCCTTTTTGGGAACGGTTGAGGGCTTTGCGATGTTGTAATTGGCGTTTCCCCGCTTGTCGATTCGTACAAAGAGGGCACCATCCTCGATGAGTACAGAGTTGACCTTAATGGTTGAACCAAAAAGGCTCATCAGGCCAAAGTGAAAGGAAAGATGGTCGGCTTCGAGCAGGATGCCATCCAGATTGTCGTTTAGGGAAACCTGATGGAGGGTAGCCGATGCCTCTGGGAAAGAGGCGAGCAGGGAGAGGTCGAAACTACCGACGGTCAGTTCGGAGGTCAGTTGCTTGTTGATCTCGCTGATAAGGCGCTGGCCTACCTGTTTTTCAAAAAAAGCGGCGATTACGACAGCCGTCATCAAAAACAGGCCGATGAGGAAGGCGAGACCCATCATCAATTTTCTGGTCCATTTACGCATGATGGAAGGCTTTTTTTTCGAGCCAGGCGAGGTATGTATTTCCGGAGCTGGGTGCATGCTAAAGTGACATTATTTGTAAAGATAATATAACCCGGTTAATTTATAACGATAACCGTCCTGGATTGTGATATATTTCGACGGGTGTGAGAATTTTTATCTTTTTTGGAAAAATGCTTGCCTTGTTTTGTTGGGAAGGTTATCTTTGCAGCCGTTTTCGGGCGATTAGCTCAGTTGGTTCAGAGCGTCCCGAAATTACTTCGGGAGGGTCGGGAGATCGAATCTCTCATCGCCGTGGAGGAGGAAGAACGACAAAAAATAGAGCAGAAAAAATTTTGGGCGATTAGCTCAGTTGGTTCAGAGCATCCCGAAATTACTTCGGGAAGGTCGGGAGATCGAATCTCTCATCGCCGAGGAGAAAGAAGGACAAAAAAATTCGGGCGATTAGCTCAGTTGGTTCAGAGCGTCCCGAAATTACTTCGGGAGGGTCGGGAGTTCGAATCTCTCATCGCCGAGGAGAAAGAAGGACAAAAAAATTCGGGCGATTAGCTCAGTTGGTTCAGAGCGTCCCGAAATTACTTCGGGAAGGTCGGGAGATCGAATCTCTCATCGCCGAGGAGAAAGAAGGACAAAAAAATTCGGGCGATTAGCTCAGTTGGTTCAGAGCATCCCGAAATTACTTCGGGAGGGTCGGGAGATCGAATCTCTCATCGCCGAGGAGAAAGAAGGACAAAAAAATTCGGGCGATTAGCTCAGTTGGTTCAGAGCATCCCGAAATTACTTCGGGAAGGTCGGGAGATCGAATCTCTCATCGCCGAGGAGAAAGAAGGACAAAAAAATTCGGGCGATTAGCTCAGTTGGTTCAGAGCATCCCGAAATTACTTCGGGAGGGTCGGGAGTTCGAATCTCTCATCGCCGAGGAGAAAGAAGGACAAAAAAATTCGGGCGATTAGCTCAGTTGGTTCAGAGCATCCCGAAATTACTTCGGGAGGGTCGGGAGTTCGAATCTCTCATCGCCGAGGAGAAAGAAGGACAAAAAAATTCGGGCGATTAGCTCAGTTGGTTCAGAGCATCCCGAAATTACTTCGGGAGGGTCGGGAGTTCGAATCTCTCATCGCCGAGGAGAAAGAAGGACAAAAAAATTCGGGCGATTAGCTCAGTTGGTTCAGAGCATCCCGAAATTACTTCGGGAGGGTCGGGAGTTCGAATCTCTCATCGCCGAGGAGAAAGAAGGACAAAAAAATTCGGGCGATTAGCTCAGTTGGTTCAGAGCATCCCGAAATTACTTCGGGAGGGTCGGGAGTTCGAATCTCTCATCGCCGAGGAGAAAGAAGGACAAAAAAATTCGGGCGATTAGCTCAGTTGGTTCAGAGCATCCCGAAATTACTTCGGGAGGGTCGGGAGTTCGAATCTCTCATCGCCGAGGAGAAAGAAGGACAAAAAAATTCGGGCGATTAGCTCAGTTGGTTCAGAGCATCCCGAAATTACTTCGGGAGGGTCGGGAGTTCGAATCTCTCATCGCCGAGGAGAAAGAAGGACAAAAAAATTCGGGCGATTAGCTCAGTTGGTTCAGAGCATCCCGAAATTACTTCGGGAGGGTCGGGAGTTCGAATCTCTCATCGCCGAGGAGAAAGAAGGACAAAAAAATTCGGGCGATTAGCTCAGTTGGTTCAGAGCATCCCGAAATTACTTCGGGAGGGTCGGGAGTTCGAATCTCTCATCGCCGAGGAGAAAGAAGGACAAAAAAATTCGGGCGATTAGCTCAGTTGGTTCAGGGCATCCCGAAATTACTTCGGGAGGGTCGGGAGTTCGAATCTCTCATCGCCGAGGAGAAAGAAGGACAAAAAAATTCGGGCGATTAGCTCAGTTGGTTCAGGGCATCCCGAAATTACTTCGGGAGGGTCGGGAGTTCGAATCTCTCATCGCCGAGGAGAAAGAAGGACAAAAAAATTCGGGCGATTAGCTCAGTTGGTTCAGAGCATCCCGAAATTACTTCGGGAGGGTCGGGAGTTCGAATCTCTCATCGCCGAGGAGAAAGAAGGACAAAAAAATTCGGGCGATTAGCTCAGTTGGTTCAGAGCACCTCGTTTACACCGAGGGGGTCGGGAGTTCGAATCTCTCATCGCCCACAAAGGAATTTAGGCGGATAAAGCGGCATGGCGTTATCCGCTTTTTTACTATAAAAAGAGAAAATGTCCTATCACGTGTACATCCTATACTCAGGGAGCTTGGACAGGTATTACGTGGGGTATGCGGAGGATATAGAGTTGCGTTTGTCCTGGCATATGAGCAACCATAAGGGGTATACCTCCAAGGCTAAGGACTGGGAAATAGTGTATTCCGAAAAATATCAAACGAAGGTGGAGGCGATGAGCAGAGAAAGAGAGATCAAGCGAAAAAAGTCGAGAAAGTATATAGAATGGCTGATAGCGAGAGGCGGTGATCTCCTGTAGTAAAGCTCAGTTGGTTCAGAGCGTCCCGAAATTACTTCGGGAAGGTCGGGAGTTCGAATCTCTCATCGCCCACAAAGGAATTCAGGCGGATAAAGCGGCATGGCGTTATCCGCTTTTTTACTATAAAAAGAGAAAATGTCCTATTACGTGTACATCCTATACTCAGGGAGCTTGGACAGGTATTACGTGGGGTATGCGGAGGATATAGAGTTGCGTTTGTCCTGGCATATGAGCAACCATAAGGGGTATACCTCCAAGGCTAAGGACTGGGAAATAGTGTATTCCGAAAAATATCAAACGAAGGGGGAGGCGATGAGCAGAGAAAGAGAGATCAAGCGAAAAAAGTCGAGAAAGTATATAGAATGGCTGATAGAGAGAGGCGGTGATCTCATGCCGTAAATCTCAGTTGGTTCAGAGCGTCCCGAAATTACTTCGGGAAGGTCGGGAGATCGAATCTCTCATCGCCGAGGAGAAAGAAGGACAAAAAAATTCGGGCGATTAGCTCAGTTGGTTCAGAGCATCCCGAAATTACTTCGGGAGGGTCGGGAGATCGAATCTCTCATCGCCGTGGAGGAGGAAGAACGACAAAAAATAGAGCAGAAAAAAATCGGGCGATTAGCTCAGTTGGTTCAGAGCATCCCGAAATTACTTCGGGAAGGTCGGGAGATCGAATCTCTCATCGCCGAGGAGAAAGAAGGACAAAAAAATTCGGGCGATTAGCTCAGTTGGTTCAGAGCGTCCCGAAATTACTTCGGGAAGGTCGGGAGATCGAATCTCTCATCGCCGAGGAGAAAGAAGGACAAAAAAATTCGGGCGATTAGCTCAGTTGGTTCAGAGCATCCCGAAATTACTTCGGGAGGGTCGGGAGATCGAATCTCTCATCGCCCACAAAGGAATTTAGGCGGATAAAGCGGCATGGCGTTATCCGCTTTTTTACTATAAAAAGAGAAAAATGTCCTATTACGTGTACATCCTATACTCAGGGAGCTTGGACAGGTATTACGTGGGGTATGCGGAGGATATAGAGTTACGTATGACCTGGCATATGAGCAACCATAAGGGGTATACCTCCAAGGCTAAGGACTGGGAAATAGTGTATTCCGAAAAATATCAAACGAAGGGGGAGGCGATGAGCAGAGAAAGAGAGATCAAGCGAAAAAAGTCGAGAAAGTATATAGAATGGCTGATAGAGAGAGGCGGTGATCTCATGCCGTAAAGCTCAGTTGGTTCAGAGCGTCCCGAAATTACTTCGGGAAAGTCGGGAGTTCGAATCTCTCATCGCCCACAAAAGAAGTCAAATCAAACAGGCAACATATCTCATCAATTGCGTATCTTTGTAGTATCCCTGATTGACTAACGCCATCACTTTACGTCAAAATTCAATATAACAGTAACGGAATAAGCGATCTGTAAGCACCATTTGAAGCTGCTCAAACGGAGTATGTGTATCTGGTTGACTTTGAGGTGTTTATGCCATTTTTGTATGCAATGAAGAAAATCATTGACATAAGGCAAGCTTTTTGAATTTACTGTTTATAAAACACTTCCCCACAATCCATATCATTCGATCACCTTGGGCTATGTGACATGCAATACCCATTGAACAAAATCAACTGTTTTACCTATGAAAAACGACTTTTACAACAAAAAATGGAAGCAGTGCTGCTTTTTCTTCCTCCTCTGCCTGCCTTTCCTACCCTTGAGGGCTCAGGTCACCGGCTTCCATATTCAGGATACGACTGTCGGGGGCGGGGGCAACAACATTCAAGTCGATATGATGGTTTCCGACTTTACAAACATTGCCAGCTTTCAATACGGCATCGAATGGGATACCACCGTGATGACCTATGAATCGGTGGGCAATTTTAACCTGGATGGGCTAACCAACGATGCTTTCAACCTCGACGACGGACTTCTGTTCACCGCTTGGGTCGATCCCGACATCAGCGGAGAAAACCTGCCCGATAATACCGTTATTTTCAGCATATTCTTTTCAGCCGATTGCGATACCACATCCGGAGTCGTAACAGTCGATTTTAGCACCAACTTTCTCATTGAGGCCGCTACACCCGACGACCCTTTTACGCCTATTGTTACCCCCGGTGAAGTTACCTTTGGGCCCGGTATCGACCCCAATATAGGTGCCGTCACCGATGTAAGCTGTCATGGGGCCAACGACGGTTGTATCAGCCTCAGTGCGGAAGGCGGCAATCCTCCGTTTTCCTACGAATGGAGCAATGGCGGTACCACCGCACAGATATGCGGACTGGCTCCCGGCCTCTACCACGCCACAGTGACCGACTCCGGAGGTTGCACGGCAGTCAGCAACGACTTCGGCGTAACAGAACCCGAAGTCCTCGAGCTTTGCCAAAATACCGTCACCTCACCTACCTGCCTGGGTGGTGACGATGGCTGTATCGACCTCACCGCTTGCGGCGGAACGCCCCCCTACTCCTACACCTGGAGCAATGGCCAAACCGGCCATCAAATTTGCGGCCTGACCGCTGGCACCTATACGGCTACTATAACCGATAACAATGGCTGCACGGTAGCTTCCAATACCATCACCGTCAACGAACCCGCCGACCCGGTCTCTATTGACAATGCCTCTACCACCGACGCTAACTGCACTTCCGGCGGTAGCATCGATCTGACCGTCGGCGGCAGCAACACTCCTTTTACCTTTGCCTGGAGCAATGGCGAAACCACCGAAGACCTCAGCGATCTGCCAGCCAGCACCTACACCTGCACCATTTCAGATGCTGAGGGATGTACCATCGTTTCAGCCGATTATGTGATCGATTTGATTGGCAACGATATGGAGGTCACCAATTCCGACGTAGAGCCAGTGAGTTGTCACGACGGCAACGATGGCGCCATCGACCTGACCCTAACTGGTTCGGGCACTCCCTTTCAGTTCGCCTGGAGTAGTGGCGATACCACGGAAGACATCGACGACCTGACCAGCGGCACTTATACCTGCACCATCACCGATGTGAATGGCTGCTCCATTGTCACTACCGATTTTGTTGTTGAGCAACCCGACTCACCGCTCGAAATAGACAATTCCACCTCCCAAAATGTAACTTGTAACGGCGACAACGACGGCAGCATCAGCATTGACGTCGTTGGTGGACAGCCCCCCTATACTTACAGTTGGAACAACGGAGGAAACACAGCCGACCTGACCGGCCTTCCTCCCGGCCCTTATATCTGCGATATCACCGACGACAATGGCTGTCCCCTCACCACGAGCCTCTTTCAGATCACCGAACCGGAGCCCGTGGCTGTTTGCCAAAATACGCCCACTAACCCTACCTGCCTGAATGGAAATGATGGTTGCATCGAACTGATGGCCTGCGGTGGCGTTCCTCCCTTCAGTTACACTTGGAGCAATGGCCAAACCGGCAGTCAAATTTGCGGCCTGACCGCCGGGACTTATACCTGCTCCATCTCCGACGATAATGGCTGCTCCATGAGCCCGGTAACGATACAACTATCCGATCCGACCGATCCCCTCACACTGGAGGATGCCACCCCGGAAGATGCCACCTGCACGACTGGCGGCAGTATCAACCTCACGATGAGCGGCGGAAATGCACCCTATTCATACAGTTGGAGCAATGGCGCTATCACTGAAGACATCGACGACCTCTCCGTAGGAACCTATGGATGTACCATCACCGATGATGAAGGATGCACCGTCGTCACACCTGTTTACACTATTGAAGAACTGGACAACGATATGTCAGTGATGAATACAACTGTCGATCCCGTTGACTGTTTTGGCGAAAGCTCAGGATCCATCAACATAACCGTCGATGGATCGCAAACTCCTTTTACGTACAACTGGAGCAACGGCGCCACCACCGAAGACATCAGCGGCCTGGCAGAGGGTACTTACACTTGTACCGTGACCGACAACAGTGGCTGTCAATTATTGGTGCCCAACATCGAAGTGGACCAACCCGATGCACCGGTTACCGTCAACTCGTTGAATCAGGTTAATGTATTGTGCATTGGGGAAAACACCGGAAGCATCAGCCTGGATGTTGGTGGGGGCACTTCGCCATACACTTATCTGTGGAGCAATGGTGCTACCACTTCGGGTATCGGCAATTTGGTTGCGGGGGATTACAGTTGCACCATTACCGACAACAATCAATGCACGCTCACTACCGGTCTGATTTCTATTTCGGAGCCTTCCGATCCGGTCGGCATTGTCAACCTCGATGTGTTAGATGTCAGTTGTGTTGGTGAAGATGATGGAAGTGTCTCGTTTGGCACCAGTGGAGGCACCGCCCCATACACCTATGCCTGGAGCACTGGCCAAACGACCGAAGACATCGACAACCTGCCCAGTGGTACCTATCAATGCACCATCACCGACCACAATGAATGCACCTTTGTAACGGAATGGTTTGAAGTAGATGATGCTTCGGCCATAGCGGTAAGCGATGCAACGGTAGAGGATGCGTCTTGTTCTACAGGTGGCAACATCACCCTTACGGTAAATGGCGGCAGCGGTTCCTATAGTTTTTTGTGGAGCAACGGCGATTCCGGCAACCCCCTGGCCGATGTGCCGGCCGGCAATTACAGTTGTACCATCACCGATGATACGGGGTGTTCGGGTATCAGTCAGGAATATAACATTATTTTGACGGATAGTGACCTTTCGGTAGATAACACTATTGTTACATCTGTTGATTGTTTTAATGGAAATGATGGCGCCATCAACCTGACCGTTAGCGGAAATGCAACTCCATATCAATTTAACTGGAGCAATGGCGCTACCACCGAAGACATCGACAACCTCGCAGGCGGACTGTACAGCGTCACCATTACGGATGACAATGGGTGTATGATCGTGGCAGAAGACATCGAAGTTGCTCAGCCTTCTGCAGCAATGGCACTCAACTCGGTCGACCAGTCGGACGTCCTTTGCTTTGGAGATGCCACCGGGGCCATAACCATTGAGATCACTGGTGGAACAGCTCCATACAGTTATCTGTGGAATAATGGGAACACCGAAGCGGCTATTAATGATCTGGAAGGTGGTGACTATCAATGTACGGTTACGGATGACCACGGCTGTTCGTTTGTCACAAATGCCATTAATATTTCGCAACCTGCCGCTGCTGTCGATTTCAGCAATTTGATCGTTGAAGCCCTTAGCTGCCCAGATAGTGACGACGGCCAAATTGCACTGGAAGGAACAGGCGGGGTGGGGCCCTATGACTATTTGTGGAACAATGGCGCTACAACTTCTTCTATTTCCGACCTTGCGCCTGGCCCCTATCAATGTACCATTACCGATGCCAACGGTTGTATCGCCATCACTAATACCATTGACGTGACGGCACCGGCCGGAATCGGATTGATGGACTTTACCATCTCCAATGCCAATTGCAGCAGTATGGGTATGATCGAGTTGTCGTTGATTGGTGGTGCTACTCCTTATGGTTACATCTGGAGCAATGGTAGTCAAAGTGCCATTTTGAATGCAAATGCCGGTACTTATCAGTGTACCGTTACGGATGCCAGTGGTTGTACTTTTGTGACCCAATCGTTTGTCATTGACCTGGAGGGCAGCGACTTGTCGCTCGACGCCTTCAACGCCAATGATGTGGAATGTTTTGGGGAAGCCAATGGATTTATCAACCTGGCTGTTTCGGGAACGGCAACGCCCTTTACTTTTAATTGGAGTAACGGAGCTACTACTCAAAACATCGACGACCTACAACCCAATGATTATGTTTGTACCATTACGGATGCCAACGGATGTTCGGTGCTCAGTTCGGTCATCACGATCGAACAACCTGCCTCGTTGTTATTGGATGGGGTGGAAAGCGAAGACGTCAGTTGTGCCAATGCAAATGATGGCATCATTGTCCTTGAAGTTTCAGGCGGTACCATGCCCTACAATTACAATTGGAACTTTGGCGGCAACAGCGGCACCATCGATAATCTGTCGCCAGGCACCTATTTGTGTACCATCACCGACGATAATGGCTGCACGGTGACTACGGCCGCCATCCCGATCACCAGCCCGCCAGCTATCGAACTCACCAGCACCTCCATAGTCGATTCCGAATGCGGGACTACCGGCAACGGCAGTATCGACATAAGTGTTGCAGGAGGGATGGCCCCCTATTCGTATTTTTGGAATACGGGAGCGATTACCCAAGACCTCAACAACATTTCGGGTGGGGTGTATACCTGTGTCATAACCGATGATATGGGGTGTACGATGGTCACGCCGGAGTTGATAGTCAATAATTCGGGTAGCGATCTGATCATTTCAGACTACGACCTCACCGCCGTAAGTTGTTTTGGTGGAAACGACGGCGCCATCGACCTGGATGTGGAGGGCTCTGCGACACCTTTTGATTTTGCCTGGAGCAATGGAGCCACCACGCAAAACATTAATGGTCTTCCGGCAGGCACATACACCTGCACCATCACCGATGCCAACGACTGCACGAGCATTAGCTCCAACATAATAGTGGAGCAGCCTGATGCCGGCCTTTCGGCAAACACCGTGGTTTCGGACGTAAGTTGCAATTTTGCCAATGATGGAATCATATTGTTGGAAATAGCCGGCGGAACGATGCCTTACTCTTATTTGTGGAGCAATGGAGCTACTACCGCCGGTATCGACGATTTGGCGCCGGGAACGTACAGTTGTGAAGTAACCGATGACTTGGGCTGTGCGATCTCTGTCCCACCTGTTGCTATTTCAGAACCCGCTCCGTTGGAATTGACAAATGTCCAGACCGAAGGGGTCATTTGCGGACAAGGCGATATTGGAAGTATAAACATTACAATAGCAGGAGGTACCACACCATATATATACAACTGGAGCAACGGTGCCACTACCGAAGACATCGACAACTTGTCGGCGGGCAATTACACCTGCACCGTAACGGATAATAACGGCTGTCAGCTATTTACCAATCCCATTGAAGTAGACGATGAAGGCAGCGACCTGGAAGTAACGATGGAGTCGCCAACTCCGGTTAGTTGTTTTGGAGAAAACGATGGTAGTATTCAATTAATCGTACAGGGATCCTCTCCGCCCTATTCCTTTGAATGGAGCAATGGCGCCACTACTCCGACGTTGACGGATTTGCCGGCAGGCGCCTACCTGTGTACCATAACGGACGACAATGGATGCAGTGTGGTCAGTTCAAGCATAGAGGTCGGGCAGCCGGAAGCTCCTATTGCGGTGATGGATGCCGTGATCGGGAATTCGTCCTGTACCGGTCAAGCCAATGGCAGCATTGCGCTGATTATGGAAGGGGGCACGATGCCCTACAGCTATCTGTGGAGCAACGGAGCTACTACTGCCGAAATAGAGGGTTTGCCCGTGGGAATGTACACTTGCACAATTACCGATAACAATGGTTGCACGCATGTCGTTGGGCCTTTGGTCATCGAAATGCCGGAGCCCCTTGAGCTCACCGTGTTCAACACGGCCAATTCCAACTGCACTGATGGGGGGTTTGTGGAGATCATCATGGAGGGAGGAACAGACCCCTATACGTATCTGTGGAATAACGGGTCGAATGCCCAAAGTCTTACCGGTGTGCCCGCCGGTACTTATACCTGTACGGTGACCGACAGCGAAGGCTGTACCTTTGTCACACAGCCCATTACCATTTTTAGCGATGGAACCGATCTGGGGTGGGTCGCTACCAACAGGAATGTGATCGCCTGTTTCGGTGACAACGACGGCAGCATCGACATTGAGGTGTCGGGCAGCTCCCAGCCCTTTCAATACCTGTGGAGCAATGGCGCTACCAGCCAGGACATCGATGGATTGATGCCGGGGCTCTATAGCTGTACGGTTACCGACGCGGTGGGGTGTAGTTTGGTGTTGCAGGATATTGCCATCACCCAGCCGACATTCCCGCTGTTCGACCAGGGGGCCGATGTGGAGCATCCTTCCTGTGCAGATGAAGGAGATGGAACCATCATCTATCAGGTATCGGGCGGTACGGCACCTTATAATTACAATTGGAACAATGGAGACATGACGTCTTCTCCCGAAGGATTGACTGCCGGAGAGTACATCTGTACGGTAACAGACGACAACGGCTGCGAGTTGGTGAGCGATCCTGTTGTGCTGGAAGCACCTCCTGCCATCGAATTGACGTCCCAACAAATTGTACACGAAGTAGAAGGCGATGGCAGCGGCAGTGTTGACATCGAGCTGACCGGCGGAACGGAGCCCTTCACCTTTTTGTGGAGCAATGGGGAGGTGACCCAGAATATCGCCGACCTTTCTATGGGGGATTATACCTGTACCATCACCGATGCCAATGGCTGTACTTTTGTGGCCGGACCTTTTGCCGTTGACAATCTGGTGAGCACGGTGGACCTGGAAGAGGTAGATTTTGGGGTGTACCCAAATCCGGTAGCTGGTATTTTGAATATCCGCAGTGAGTTGCTCATTGTCACCGTGCGACTAATGGATGTACGCGGTATTTATTACGAAGTAAATGCATTGGGCGGGGAGTTCAATCAGATTGATTTGGGGCAACTGGCCGCTGGTATTTTTGTATTGGAAGTGCAATTCCAAAACGGCATGGTCATTTATGAGCGGCTTGTGAAGATGTAGTGGCTCAACAAATCATACATATTTTACGCCAAAAAGGCAGTTGAAAAATTTTTCAACTGCCTTTTTGGCATTTAAGAACGACTCCTTCTGAAAGTTTGTCGGAGAAATGTGGTGGATTTTGGCATGGCACATCCATTGATGATGGAAAATTGATATTAGACATAATGAACAAAAATTTTGTATGCAGCCTGAATGCCCTTTTTCGCCTACCCTTCGTCACATCCTCGCCTTCGTAGCTAGGGCTACGAGGCTCCCTGCCGGCCGGCCAATGTCATTAAGATTGCATTTTTTATATGTATAACTCGTTGAAAAATGTAGCCAGAGGCCACAATAATTAAACGCACAATCTCAGAGATATCTCGCGAACATAATTTTTTCAGTTAGTTATATATAAAAATAAACCTAACTTAACGACATTGGCCGGCCGGCAGGCGGGCGGGTGTTCCTTGGTTAGACAAAAAATTGCTCTTCAGTTGCTATACAAAAAATCCATTCATAATGTCTATTTGATTTTAAAAACACAAAAAATTATAGACCATGCAATTGATTAAATCAAACGGAACATTTCCGACCATCGCCAAAATGTTCGACCAGTTATTGAACGACGATTTTTTCCCGGCTCCGGCCAGAGGTACCACTTTGTGGAACAGCACCCTGCCCGCCGTCAACGTCAAAGAAACTGAAGATCAATACGAGTTGGAGTTGGCAGCTCCCGGTCTGGAAAAAGGTGATTTCAACATCGAAGTCGACCAGGATGTCCTAACCATCTCTTCCGAGAAAAAAGAAAATAAGGAAGAAAAAGAAGACGGCCGGTTTACCCGAAGGGAATTTCGCTATAGCTCCTTCAAACGCTCTTTCAATTTGCCGGAAACGATAGACAGTAGCAAGATCGGCGCCAACTACGCCGAAGGCATCCTCTCTGTAGTCATTCCCAAAAAAGAGGAAGCCAAGCCACAACCGGCCCGAAAGATTGAAATTGGATAGTGAGGCTTATGGTTAAGCTGGTAAATGAAAGAGGATGTTCCCTTCGCGTGCCCACTTGGTCTCTGAAGGGAAAGCTCACCCGCAGAATCCAATTTAGAAATAGCAACTAAATAAATTCGTTCCGCTAACAGAGCGGGGCGAATTTTTCAACATTAATTTTACAAAACTCCTGAACTATGTCCTACAAAGATTATTATAAGATCCTGGGTATTGATTCGACAGCCACCCCGGTGGAAATAGAAGCCGCTTACCAAAAGCTGGCTGCCCGATATAGCTCAGAACAACTCGAAAAAGACGACTTTACCCAGACCGTACTCAATGACCTGAACGAAGCCTACCTCGTGTTGACCGACGAGGGCCTCCGCCAGGAATACGACACACAAGGTGCCGACTGGAAACTACCGGATGACTTTTTGAACCACCGCTCCATAGAAAATGAAAAGGTGGAAGAAGGACCGTTTAAAGCCGATGCGCATAACCTGGCATCGCTCTTCCAATCGGTCATTGAAAAGGGGCTGGAGGCAGCCGCTCAATTCGATGGCTTGCACCAAAAGGAAAACCATCACGTGCAGGTGCAATTGCCATTCCGCCTGCAGGATGCTTTCGACGGAAGTCTTAAGACCATCCAGGTCAACGGAGAGGAACTTAACGTCAATATCCCAAAAGGAGCTTATGCGGGTATGCGGATGCGGTTTGCCGGAAAGGGGAGAGAGGGGCCTGATGGCAAGCGGGGCGATTTGTTTGTGACGTTGGTGGAACAGCCGCACCACTATTTTTTCCGAAATGGAAACAACTTGTTATACCACGCCAGCATCGATATGTATACCGCTTTGCTGGGTGGACGGATAAATGTTCCTACACCTGCAGGCCGCATGGGGTTGACCATCCCGAAGGGGGTTCTCAACAATTCACAGTTGCGGGTGGTAGGGGCCGGTATGCCACTATTGAATGACCCGGACCGGCGGGGCGATTTTTTTGTGGAACTGCATATTGAGACGCCCAGGGATCTGAGTGAGGAGGAGATTGAGTTGATAAAGCGGTTGAGGGATTTGCGGGGGTGATCTACCTTCACTTCGTTCCGGAGGTTTGCTGATATGCTGATGGTTGATGTGCTGATATGCTGATGGTTGATGTGCTGATATGCTGATGGTTGATGTGCTGATATGCTGATGGTTGATGTGCCAGGACATTTGAGTTATTCCAGATATAACAGGGGTGCCTTTTTCAGGCGCTCCTTTTTTTGTGTGGGGGGGGGGTTAGCGTGTCACTTCCAGTGCCCCGCTAACTTTTAACTCGATTTATGTGAGACAGTCCCAACAGAGCACCCCTAAGCCGCAAAATAGGCTTCCAGCTCCCGAAGTGTTGCGGGGTTGGTTTCAATGTCTTTTACCACCAGTCCTTTTTCCAGTACAACAATGCGATTACAAACCTCGGTGACGTGGTTGAGGTCGTGGCTGGAGATGAGGATGGTTTTGTCGTTGCTCAGTTCGGTGATTATTTTTTTCAACCGGATCTGGGAGGTGGGGTCTAGGTTGGCGAAGGGCTCGTCAAGGATGAGTATTTCGGGATCACCGATAAGGGAAGCGGCCAGTCCTACTTTTTTCTGGTTGCCTTTGGAAAGGTCGCGGATGAGTTTTTTGGAGCCGAGTATTTCGTCGTTGAAAAAGTCGGACCAGGGTTGGAGGTAGGCGTCCACGTCGCTTTTGTTTTTGCCGTAAAGGCGGCCGGCGAATTCGAAGTACTCGCCGGGGGTAAGGAAGTCGAGCAGGAAGCCCTCGTCGAGGAAGGATCCGGTGTATTGTTTCCAATGTTCGGAGCCTGCCACGGGAATGTCTTTGGAGGTGACGGTGCCTTCGGTGGCTTTGATGAGGTCGAGCAGGAGGCTGAAGAGGGTGGTTTTGCCGGCGCCGTTGTTGCCTACCAGCCCGAAACTTTGAGTGGTGGGGATGGTGAGCTGGGGGATACTTAGAACGGTTTGTCCTTTGTAGGCTTTTTTGATATTTGTTATGGTCAGCATAGTATTATTGTTTTCTAAAATCGGCAGCTATTGCGTATTTGCGTTGTGAGAAATGGGAGGTCAGCCAGTCGAGTATTTTTTCCCGCAAGAGGACTCCGATCAATCCCGGTAATCCGACGGCAAAGATACCCCACAACGGCAGACCGGCCCACCAAAAGACGCCATAGATCATTAGTGGCAACAGGATAATGGGAAGCATCACGAGGTAGTGGGCGGCGCCGAACCCTTCAAAATTGAAGGTACCGCCTTTGGAGGGGTCGATCTTTTTGGAGTTGTAATTGGCGATGTACATATACAAAAAGATGCTTATGCCCATATTGAAAAGCATAGCGGCCAGGTTGGTGTAGAGAAATCCGTCGATCAAAAAACAGAAGGGCAAGGTCAAAACAAAGGAAAGAAGTACCGTCGATACCAGCATTAAGTATTTGGTTTTAAACAATGTTTTTCCGGGGATGTTTCGCGTAAGCAAAAAATCGAAATGCGTGCTGTGCCACGACAACAACAACTGCGCATAATTGAAGGCAAACATGCCCGTGACCAATATGCTCACCATTAGTTTCATGCCGTTGCTCTGCATCGCTTCGCTGCCGTTAATCAAAAGGGCGGGGTAGAATAAAAACAAAAGGCTCATATACAGGAAGGTGCGCGACCGCTTGTTGCGCCAGATCATTTTGAGTTCCAGTTGCATCAATTCTCCCATTTTACCAAAGCGGTCGAACAGCCCAAAGTCGTATTGCCCGGTGATGACCTCCTCTTGCGAGGAAATACTCAATTCGTCCAGATACAGTTTTTTGCGGAAAAAATGGAATACCAACCAGTAGCTACCTCCCAGCAGTGCGGCCGGCACCAGGGCCAACAAAGGCTGTGCCATCAGAGCCGTCAAAAATTGTTGCAGCCCTGCCGACAACTGGGCGTAGCCATTGCTGTCGAGATAGTAGATGCCCCATACCGCTGCCAGGAGGCCAATGGTGAGCATCGGATTGATGTCGAAATTCTTTTTGAGGTAAAAACTCAGAAAGTGAATGGCCAGAATAATGCAAATAATGGCAACCAACCACACCAGACTACCGAAGACAGGGTAGTTTGACAACACTGATTTTACAAAAAAGGGTACGATCACCAACAATGGCAATACATTGAAAAAGGAGGGCACCGATTTGGTCAGCAAAAAGTGGATCAAGCTGTTTCTTTTCAGCGGAAGCGCCAGGTACGGCTTGATGGAAATGACGGGAAACTGTTGCATGAAAAACCGCAGTGCCAGGTCAAACAGGAAATAATAAAACAGCAATTTGTTGAACTCAACGAAGGGTTCACTGTCCGGAAAAGTCTTTTCGAGGATCCGGTCCATGTATATGCCGAGAAAAGCCACATTGACGGCGATGTAGAGGGCAAACAGCCCGATGAGGGCTTTTTGGACGATGCTTTTCGCCAAATAGGGCGACCGGAGGGTTTCTTTCCATTCGTTGCGGAGGAGGTGTCGGAACATTTTTGCTGTTTTGTGTGGCGAAATTTATTAGGGCAGGAAGTATTGTTCAGTGATAAAACAGGATAAAAAAGCTGTACTATTTTTACATTTATTGCGAAAATAGTACAACTTTTTTGAACATTGCTTTGAAAAACCGACAAAAAGCAGAGAATTTACGATGGTCAGCATGATTGTCAAAAAAATTGTTCATTGCCCCCTCAATGTGCCTCCAACCAGTTGGCGCCCGTGCCTGAGTCGACCTTGATGGGCACCCCGATGTCCGGCATGGCAGTCTTCATTTCCTTTTCCACCACTTTTTGCAGCTTTTCCAACTCCGGTTTGTAGACGTCGAACACCAATTCGTCGTGGACTTGGAGCACCATTTTGCTTTTAAGTTTGGCCTTTTTCATGGCCCGGTCCACTTTGAGCATGGCCAATTTGATGAGGTCGGCGGCGGAGCCTTGTATGGGAGAGTTGATGGCGTTGCGTTCGGCCTGTGAGCGAACGGTGTGGTTGCGGGAGTTGATGTCGCGGAGGTAGCGTCGTCGTTTCAACAATGTTTGCACGTATCCGTGCTCGCGGGCAAATTCGATGGTATCGGACTTGTAGTTTTTGATGCCGGGGTATTGGTCGAAGTAATTGTCGATGATGCTTTTAGCTTCTTTTCGGGGTATTTGCAGGGTTTGCGACAAGCCAAATGCCGACTGGCCATAGGCGATGCCGAAGTTGACGGCTTTGGCGCGGCGGCGCATTTCGCGGTCTACTTTTTCGGGGGTTACCCCAAATACTTTGGCGGCGGTGGCGGTGTGGATGTCCTCATTGTTGTTGAAAGCGGCGAGCATGCCTTTGTCCTGACTGATGGCGGCGATGATGCGCAGCTCGATCTGGGAGTAATCGGAGGCCATGAGGATGTAGTCGTCGTTGCGGGGAATGAAGGCCTTGCGCACTCTTCGCCCCCGCTCGGTGCGGATGGGTATATTTTGGAGGTTGGGGTTGATGGAGCTGAGGCGGCCGGTGGCGGCGATGGTTTGGTTGAAAGTAGTATGGATGCGGCCGGTACGTGGGTTGATGAGTTTGGGCAGGGCGTCGACGTAAGTGGAGCGCAACTTCGCCAGTTCGCGGTAGCTGAGGATCGACTCGATGATGGCGTGTTCGCTGCGGAGCATGGAGAGGGTTGCTTCGTTGGTCGAAAACTGGCCAGTCTTGGTTTTTTTGGCGGTGTAGGGGATGCCCATTTTAACAAATAGGATCTGTCCGAGTTGTTTGGGAGAGTCGAGGTTGAATTCCTGGCCTGCCGTTGAGAAGACTTTTTCCCGCAAGGTGATCAGTTCTTTTTCCAGTTCTTTGGAGTAGGTCTCGAGGAAGGGTACGTCGAGGTTAATGCCTTCGCATTCCATATCGCAGAGTACGGATACAAGCGGCAACTCTACCTCTTCCAACAAGGCGTTGGCGGATTTGGCTTCGACCAGTTTGTCGGTCACTGCTTTGAGTTGGAAGGTGATGTCGGCATCTTCGGAGGCGTAGTTGGTGATCTCTTCGAGGGGCACATCGCGCATGCTTTTTTGGTTTTTGCCTTTTTTGCCGATCAGTTCCTCGATGGGGATGGGGGTGTGGCCGAGGTAGGTTTCCGATAGGATGTCCATCTTGTGGCGTTTCTCCGATTCGGCGAGGTAGTGGGCGACCATGGTGTCGTAGATCGGTTCGGCAACGTCGATGCCGTAGAGGCGGACCACCTGCATGTCGAATTTTATGTTATGGCCGATCTTTTCGATTTTTTTGTCGGTAAAAAACGGTTTGAAAAACTGGACGATCTGGCGGGCTTCTTTCTGATCGGCGGGGCAGGGTACGTAGCAGGCTTCTCCTGCTTTCCAGCAAAAAGAGAGGCCGACTATTTCGGTGTTGTTGGAGTCGAGGCCGGTGGTTTCGGTGTCGAAGGCTACTTGTTTTTGTGTGAGCAGGTCTTTTAGGAGTTTGGCTCGTTTTTTTTCGGTATCGATCAGGGTGTATTTGCCTTTGGGCAGGGCTTTTGGAGTGGTGGTTTCAATGGGAGCAGCGGAGCCACCGCCAAACAAGTCGAGTTGTGGGGTAGCGGTTTTAGCGGCTTTATTGACGTTGAACTCTTCGCCGAGGATGCGGGCGCCGAGGGTTCGGAATTCGAGTTCGGCAAATACGGCCGACAGTTTTTTGCGGTCGAAGGGTTCAACCAGAAGGGCTTTTTCGTCGAACTTGACGGGGGCGTCGAGTAGTATGGTGGCCAGTTTTTTGGAAATAAAAGCCGACTCTTTATTGTCTTCGATCTTTTCTTTGAGTTTGCCTTTGAGCTGGTCGGTGTGTTCGTACATGTTTTCGATACTGCCGAACTGGCCGATGAGTTTCATAGCCGTTTTTTCGCCTACGCCGGGTACGCCGGGTATGTTGTCGACGGCGTCGCCCATCAGGCCAAGAATGTCGATGAATTGTTCGGGCTGTTCCAGACCGTATTTTTCCAACACTTCTTTTACACCGATCGTTTCGGCGGGTTTGCCTGATCGGGCGGGCTTGTACATAAAGATGTTGTCGGATACAAGCTGGGCGAAATCTTTGTCGGGGGTGACCATATACACCTGGAAGCCTTCCTTCTCGGCCATTTTAGCCAGGGTGCCGATTACGTCGTCGGCTTCATAGCCTTCTGCTTCGAGTATAGGGATGTTGTAGGCTTCAATGATGCGGCGGATGTAGGGTTCAGCCAGCTTAATGTCTTCAGGGGTTTCCTGGCGGTTGGCTTTGTAGAATTCGTGCTCCTGGGCGCGTAGGGTTTTCGATTTGTGATCGAACACTACGGCGATGTGGGTGGGTTTTTGCTTTTCCAAAACTTCCTGCAAACTATTGGTGAAGCCAAACATGGCCGAGGTGTTTAGCCCTTTGGAGTTGATGCGGGGAGCGCGGATGAAGGCGTAATAGGCGCGGAAGATGAGGGCGTATGCGTCTAGGAGATATAGTTTTTTTGCTGGCATTTTTTACGGTTTTGCGGTGGACGGCTTTCATGACGTGCCGTGAAGGCGGAGCGATCGCATAGTCTATCACGGTTGAGCGTCCGTTGACTGAGATTATTAGATATTGTCGATTCTACGGTTCGCAAGGCGATGTAAAAGTAGGTTTCTTTTGGGGAAAATTGCAATGGATGGTGGAGCGAAATTATACAGGCCTTTAGATTCAGATGTTGGGTACTGGAAAAGGTGGTAGTTGCTTAGCGGGCCGTCATATTTTGATCGCGTTCGCTCGGTATAGATGTTAGGTGGAAATCCCGTCTTGCGGGGCAGTAGCTCGAAATCGAAGATTTGAGGAAGTCAATAATATCCTCAAATTTCTGATCGCTTTTTTAGACGCGATAGAGTAGTTTTATACCGAATCACGAATCAAGTGCGGCTCCCGTCCTTCTTGCCTGCCGACACGCACACGAGCGGGACAGGTAGTCCGAAATCGAAGATTCGAAGAAGTCAATTATTGCACCATTTGATTTGAGTGTGTGACAAACCTGTCTGGCCGCCAGGCGAGAATCGCTGCGGGTTATTACCACAAAGGCACGAACCTGCCTGTCTAGCCCGTCTGGCCGCCGGACAGGCTAGCCAGATAGATCCGGCGGCCAGACGGGGACACAAAGATCCACAGAGGAAATCTCTGTGCGGCTCTGTGTCCCTGACTGCCGTCAGGCAGGTTGGAGCCTCCGTGGCGAGAAGCTCCGCTAACCCGCCTGCCGACCGGCAGGAATGTCACGCACTCATTTGATTTTAGGTTTTTCAGGCGGGATAACGTCTTTTAGAAATGGTTCATTATTTCACGCCAGGAGCACTAGTTCCAGAGGCATAAGTACGATATATTATATATTAATGTTTAATTTGTTGTTGAGATAGTTCATGGCTTTTGTGGGTGGGTCCCACCCGGGCCACCACCGCCTCCGATCCACATCGGAGCAAAAACCCACACAAAAGCCACTGCCCACATCAGCTGCTTTTAAAGCGTGCAAGTTAAATATGTTTTGAAGAATTCTTCTGAAATTCGGCCGCAGGAATAAGGTAAACTAAATTGGGCAATCCATTTATCCATCTCCCTATCTAATTTCAAAGACAAATATAAGTACTTAAAAATAAATAACCAAACATTTTGTTAAATTTTTTGAAAAAAAATAAAACAAATATGTTTTTATAGCCTTGTAATGATTATAAATAACGTTGATATCTTCCTGCCGAGACTTTCTGAGAGCGAACTTGAACTCCCCGGCCTCAACCTGTGTAAAAGGATACATATGTGTCACAATGGTCGGTGACAAGATCCACCAAACCCGCAAAATTTCTCAATATTCAATAAAAAAATATGTGTCGGAATCGATATTTACTTCAAACCAACCTAAATACCACCCTACCTTTACATTAAAATATTGACTAACAGGGCTGCACAGCAATACAGTGAAAACTAAACAGAGGAGTTAGCGGGTATCTAAAAAACCCCGCTAACTTTAGCGGTTGGCAAGGTGGTGTTTGAAATAATCCTTCGCCAAACCCTTAAACCTGTCGGTTTTGACAACAATACAGCAGGCCGGGAATACAGGGAAATTTATATACAAAACCCCCGGAAGATTCGCGCACTAAAACTCATTTTTTAAAACTCAAAATTATCAGCTATGAAAATCCTTAATTTGCTAACCTGTCTGTTTTTTACAACAACAATTTTACATGCCCAGATTGGCTCTGACCTCGAGTCCGTTGCCGTGCTTCACATCGACACAAAGGGTTTCACAACGGAACCTTCTCAGATGGGAGACATCACCCGTGTAGAACTTAGCAAGATCGAACGATTCCGAATGGTAGACAAATACGACGTCAACTACTTGGTGGAAAAAAACGATCTGCAAATCGACAATTGTTATGGCAAGCTCTGCCTCGTTGAGATTGGTAAGGTACTCCAAGTTGACAAAATGCTCACTGGAAGCGTAGAACTGTTCCAGGATGTGGTTGTGGTGACCATGCGACTGATAGATGTGGGTACCGGTCAAATTGACAAAACGGAGGTCGTCGAATTTTTAAATCTGCGCAATCAGGTACAATTGATGATCGGCATTACGCTGAAGAAAATGTTCGACCTTCCCGTAGACGAAAACATACTGACCAAACTTACCAAGAAGTTCGACTATGAAAGCGCCATCAACGTCCCCGAAACAGATCGCCTCAACCTCAATGGCCCCCGGATGGGTGTCACCTTTTTTTCAGGCGAAACGGCCGAAATTCTTAAAATGAAGGAAGCCTTAGGTGGTATGGATGCTATGCCGGTGATGTTTCAGTTTGGATATCAGTTTGAAGTAAAGTATTTGAATCAGGGTAATTTTCAAGCACTGTTCGAATTCATTCCTGTTATTACCGGACTTGATCAGGGCAAATTTATTCCCAGCTTTTCCATTCTCAATGGTATGCGCCATAACCGGTTCGGATGGGAGTTTGCATTTGGTCCCAACTTGGTGCTTACCCGCGAAGCAGATGGGTATTACGATGACGCTGGTGTTTGGCACCTGGAAGAAGAGTGGGCCATGGAAAATCCCGATACTCCGAATCCTTTTCCCATCGAACAGCGAATGGATACCCGTGGAGATTTCACTGTAGCTTCAGGATTTGTTTTTGCTGTTGGCAAAACGTTTCGTTCAGGACGAATGAACATTCCGATCAATTTCTTTTTCATTCCAGGCAAAGACGAGAGCCACCGGTTTGGGGTTTCTGTAGGATATAATGTATCGCGGTATAAGTAGTAAAAATTATGAAAAACATTGTAATTGTATTGTTATTTTATTCCTTCTTGTTCCAATGCCAAGGACAAGACCGAATAGAATTCAACCGCGGCAATACCCAATTTAAAGTCGGTGATGGAAGCTATTTGGGTGTGATAAATAAAAAACACTATCTCAATGCTTTGTTACGAAACAGTCCGGCCGCCCATGCCGAATTTGAACAATTCAAAAGAGCACGAAGGCTTGGCAATGTAGCGCTGGGTGGTTCGGTAGGGGTAGGGATTATTCTGGGAGGCATTGTCGGATTTGAGCGCAAAAACTGCCGCAGAGGGGAATACTTTTCCCGTTGTGAAGGAGGGGTGGGTGTCTTTGTCCTTCTTGCTGCCACCTCTTTCGGCGGAATTCTAAAATTGGGAACCAACAGAAGATCGAAAAAGCACTTGAAGCGGGCAGTGGCTATTTATAACAATGATGCCACTGGATTTATCGAACGGAGTATTCAGCCTTCAATAAAATTCGGCACTACAAGTGGAGGGGTGGGGGTGGTTGTTGCTTTTTAAGTTTGGCCTAGTTGACTGAAAGAATGGAACCCATGGGCAGCACCGTTCCATTTTTTTACCTTACTTTTACCGCAATGCAAAAACCCACCAATGTGCAGCCGTCCACCATCCTGTCGGAAATCAAAAATGCCGACCGTCGCATACGCCCCCACATCCTCACCACCCCCCTGATCGAAGACCGCCACCTGAGCCGACTCATCAGCGGAAAGGCATACCTCAAGCTGGAAAACGAGCAATACACCGGCTCCTTCAAGGCAAGAGGCAGCCTCAACAAATTGCTTTCGCTAAATGAAGAAGAAAAACAGCGGGGTGCCATCACCGCTTCTACCGGCAACCATGCCCTGGGGTTTGCCCGCGCCCTCGAAATTGCCGGTGTCAATGGCGTAGTATACCTTCCGGAAAACGCCTCTGTTGCCAAAGTGGAGACCTTGAAAAATTATGAAGTCGAACTCCGCTTTCACGGTACCGACAGCCTCGCCACCGAACTTTTCGCTAAGGCAAAGGCCCTTGCGGAAAACCGCATTTGGATATCGCCCTACAACGACCTGCAGATCATCGGCGGGCAGGGCACCATCGGAATTGAATTGTTAGAACAATGTCCTCATTTCGATGCCGCTTTCATAACCGTCGGCGGGGGCGGACTCATCGGAGGCGTGGCGACTTACCTCAAAACACATCACCCAGCTGTTCAAATCGTAGGTTGCCAACCCGCCAACTCTCCTGAGATGACTTTGAGCCTCCAGGCTGGAGAAATCGTCGACTACCCCAATGCCTCCAAAACCCTTTCCGATGGCTCAGCAGGCGGGATCGAAGCGGGGGCCATTACTTTTCCGATTTGTAAAAACGTTATTGACGAAATGGTGCTCATTTCAGAGGAGGAAATTGAGGCGGCCATTCGCCATGTTGCATGCCACCACCACAAGATCATCGAAGGGGCGGCGGGGGTAGCGGTGGCGGGATTGATGAAGATGCGTGCGCGATTTGTTGGAAAAACGGTTGTGGTGCTTATTTGTGGAGGAAATATTGCCTTGGAGGAATTCAGGAAATTGATTTGATGTGCGAGCTAGGAATAATACCAAAAACAACGCATATTTGCAAAACCGATAATGCGTTTGTATATCCAACTTATGGCAAAATCATTCCCACACTACCACCAACTCGATCAAATGGACTGCGGCCCTACCTGCATCCGGATGATCGCGGCCCATTATGGGAAGCACTACAGTTTGGAATATCTCCGTCAGCAAAGCCATATTCACCGCACCGGCGTATCAGTGGAAGGAATCGTGGTCGCTGCCGAAAACATCGGATTCAGGACACTTGCCGTAAAATTGCCCTTTCGGGTCGACGGCAACCATTCGAGTTTTACAGAAGTGCCCCTGCCTTGCGTCGTGCATTGGAACCAACGACACTTTGTGGTGGTGTACAAAGTAAGCAAACGCCATATCTGGATATCCGACCCCGCCAGCGGCAAACACAAACTCGACCACGCCACCTTTAAAAAGAGTTGGATAAGCGATGGTGACACCGGAGTAGCGGTATTGTTGGAAACTACTCCTGAGTTTTACGACCGGGAAGGTACAAAGACCAACCGTCAGGGGTTCGGATTCTTGTTGCGGTATCTATACCCTTATCGGAAATTGTTGTCTCAGCTCGTGTTGGGACTCTTGTTGGGAAGTTTGTTTCAGTTGATCTTTCCCTTTCTCACCCAATCCATTGTAGATGTCGGTATTCAAAACCAAAACATAGGCTTCATCTGGTTGATACTCATCGCCCAATTGATGATCTTCGTCGGCCAAACCTCTGTCAACCTCCTCCAGAGCTGGATTTTGCTGCACATAAGTACCCGGATCAACGTATCCTTGATTTCCGATTTTTTGACCAAACTCATGCGCCTGCCCATAGGATTTTTCGACGCCAAAATGATCGGCGACCTCCTCCAGCGGATCGGCGATCACCGTCGCATCGAACAATTTCTCACCGGCGCTACCTTGTCGATATTCTTCGCTGCGATCAATTTTGTCGTTTTCGGGATTGTATTGTTATACTATAACCTGCCGATCTTTCTCGTATTTTTGGTGGCAACCATATTTTACATTTTCTGGATACTCCTTTTTTTGAAAAAACGAAAAGAAGTGGACTATCGCCGTTTCAACGAGCTTTCGCAAAATCAAAGTGCGCTGATCGAACTGATACAAGGTATGCCCGAAATAAAACTCCAAAACAGCCAAACCAAACGCCGCCGCCAATGGACCAACATACAGGCACGACTCTTCCACGCCAATATCCAATCATTGGCCATCAGCCAATACCAGGACACCGGTGCCAACGCCATCAATCAACTCAAAGACATCGTCATATCCTTTATGGCCGCCACCGCCGTAGTGTACGGACAAATGACCCTGGGGATGATGCTTGCCGTACAATACATCATCGGCCAACTCAACGGCCCGCTCCAGCAAATGATCGGCTTCATCCGAATGGCACAAGACGCCAAAATATCACTCGAACGCCTGGGTGAGATACACCTACGGGAAGAAGAAGAAAAACCGGATTCTGGCGTTTTGGCCGACGAGCCAACCTCTACTTTCACTTCCCTTTCGGAAAATGCCGACATCCACATCGAAAACCTCCATTTTCGCTACAACCAACTGGAAGACGATGTACTCAAAAACATCGACCTCGTCCTCCCACACGGAAAACTAACCGCCATCGTGGGGACCAGCGGCAGCGGAAAAACGACTCTGGTAAAACTATTGTTGGGATTTTATAAACCACAACAGGGGCAAATACGCTTGGGCAACACCCACCTCCATACCATTCCCAAAGCTCACTGGCGGCAACGCTGTGGAGCAGTACTCCAGGATGGCTACCTCTTCTCCGACACCATCGCCAATAATATTGCAGAAAGCGATTCGTCTGTCGACAAAGAAAAGCTGCTCAAAGCCGTGAAAACCGCTCACATCCAGACCTTTATTGAAAGCCTGCCATTGGGATACAACACCATGATCGGCGCTCGCGGCAACGCCCTCAGTCAGGGCCAGCGTCAGCGACTATTGATCGCCCGGGCGGTGTACAAAGACCCCGACTTCCTGTTTTTCGACGAAGCCACCAACGCCCTCGATGCCCGCAACGAACGGATCATCGTGGAAAACCTAAACCGGTTTTTCTCAGGAAAAACGGTCGTAGTAGTGGCTCACCGCCTGAGCACTGTCAAAAATGCCGACCAGATCGTAGTACTGGAACGGGGAGAGATCATGGAGACGGGCACCCATGCCGAATTGGTAGAGCGCAAAGGAATCTACTATCACCTGGTTAGAGATCAGTTGGAACTAGGGGAATGAGCATGTAGCCCACTAAAGCAGCAATAACTTCGTATACAAATAACTTCCCAGCAAATTTTTTTTGCAAAAGCTGCCACAAAAAAGAGGCGGCGAGATGCATTATAGCTAGGCAACTCCTGCTGAAATCGGAAAATAGTAATCGTTTACCTTTTCTATACTTAAAAGCCTCCTGCTCGAAATTATTTCCAGTGGAGGCTTATTTTTTACCTTGAACCATTTTTTATTATCTTGCCAGGAAATATCCATCAGACAAGGCCATGCCTGAATTCAAACCCATCACCAACCCGGATGATATCCGCCTCAACACCCACGATGAGGTAGACCAGATACTCGCCCGCCCGCCAGGGTGGCTGTTGCAGTGGGGGATCAGCATTGTATTTTTAGCAGTGCTCATCTTTGGAGTGCTTGCCTGGCTGATCAAATATCCCGACGAAATAGCAGCCCGCGTATACATATTGTCGGAAAGCCCGCCCATCCGGGTGATGGCTCGGGCCAATGGAAAATTGGCCAACTTATTTATTGAGAACGACGACAGAGTAAGCAAAGACGAATTGATCGGAGTGATTGAGAGCCCGGCCAATTTTGAAGACGTGCTGCTGCTTTCGGAAGAACTCGAAAATCTTTCGCAACGACCTACCGGCCAATGGGTGGTTTTTCAACCAGAAAGCCTCTTGCAGCTTGGAGTCATTCAGCCTTCCTATGCCGCTTTCGCGGAAAAACTAACTCATTTCCAATACCAAATGCAGCGCCAAAGTGCTTTCCAGAAAATTCAATCCCTCAACCGGCAAATCGCTAATATCCGGCATTTGAACGACAACCTCACCCAGCAAAAACAAACCCATACAAAAACCCTGGAAATACTTCAGCATAACGTGAACCGCAACAAAAAACTCTTCGAAGAAGGAACGGGCTCCCAGGTGGATTTTGAAAAGAGTGAACTCCAGCTTTTGCAACAGCAACAACTGCTGGAAGACCTCGACAACCGAATGGTACAAAACAAGATCACCACAGAACAACTCCACCGACAGATCATCGACCTGGAGCAAACCAAGTCCGACGACCTGGCCATACTGGAAGGCGAATTGCGGCAAAGCCTCCAACACCTGGAAACAGAAATAGCCCTCTGGAGTGAAAAATACCTGATCAAAGCACCCATTTCGGGAAACGTCTCCTTCTCCGGCACCTGGAGTGAACAACAATTTGTACAGGCCAATCAGGAAATACTCACCGTCGTCCCCACAAAAAAGGCCGCTGAAACAACACCAAAAACCATTGGCAGAGCCTACCTCCCGGTAACTAATTCCGGGAAAGTGCGGACGGACCAAAGAGTCAATATCCGACTCGACGGTTTTCCCTACCAGGAATTTGGAATTTTGAAAGGCAAGGTGAAAAATATTTCCCTGGTACCGGTTTCCCAAAACTTGCAAGAGGCGAGTTATCTGCTGGAGATCGCCTTGCCCGACTCGCTGATTACAACCTACAACAAACTCATTCCATTTCGACAGGAGATGCAGGGTACGGCATTGATTATCACCGAAGACCGGCGGGTAATCGACCGCGTTTTTGACCGGGTTTTGAGCCTTGCCCGCAACAGATGATCAGAACAAGCCCTCTACGCCGATAATAAAAAATGAGTGCGTGACAAAATCGCTGCGGCCTTTACCACAAAGACACAAAGATTCACACCTTGCCTGCCGACAGGCAGGGAGAAAATCTTTGTGCGGCTCTGTGTCCCTGACTTCCATCAGGGAGGTTGGAGCCTTTCCCGAAACAAGTTCGGGACAAGTTATGGTGAGAGGCTCCGCTAACCCGCTCGTCGGCCGGCAGGCCGTCTACCGCCAGGTAGATATGTCACACACTCATAAAAAATTATTGCCCCCGCTCATCGAATTCTGTGACTTCGAAGCCACCCTGTTAACTTTAAGCTACCGGACCGATGGCCCGGAAATGCCCGGCTTGTATCTTTGCTACAAAGGTCGCGGACCTACAGCCCGCCACAGTTAAATTCTATTGCTGGTTCAGGCCAAAGGTGGTATTAATATTACAAAAAGTTGTTCCTTAGTTTTCGCGCTTTTAGAGAAAGCGAATACCTTATTCCGCAAATCTTCATCAACGGAATCTGCTTTTCATCAAAACTTAATGAGTGCATAACAGCACCCTACTTGAAGCCCCAACTGTCGCAGTCCGGTGCTTTTTCCCCGATTTAAGACAATTTTAACGCCTGCCTTAAAATTATTAACACGCCCTGCACATTTTATTTACGTCAATATTATTACAACGGCTTGCCTAAATTGACCTATTTCGGGCAACCCAAAGCGATTGATTCACCAACCAAAATCCCTTGACCCATGAACTTATTTCAGAAATCCTTATTCCTCATCGCCTGTGTTTTGCTGGCAGCCCCAACAATAGATGCACAGTACTTTGGCAAAAACAAACCCCGTTACGAAAATTTCGATTTTGAGGTATTCCACTCCCCAAACTTTGAAGTGTACCACTACCTCGACGATGACGAAAAAGTACACCACCTCGCACAAGACTGCGAACACTGGTACCACCTCCACCAGCGGGTACTGCAAGATACTTTTACGAGCAGAAATCCCGTCCTGTTTTACAACGACCACGCCGATTTTCAACAAACCAATACCATCAGTGGAAGCATCGGCACCGGCACCGGAGGCGTGACAGAGGCCCTCAAAAACCGGGTCATCATGCCCCTGGGTATGTCTGCCGGACAAACCCACCACGTACTGGGCCACGAACTGGTACACGCCTTTCAGTACCATATGATCCTCGATGGCGATTCGACCTCCCTGCGCTCGCTCCAAAACCTCCCCCTCTGGATGGTGGAAGGCCTGGCAGAGTATCTTTCTATTGGTCGACTCGACCCACACACCGCCATGTGGATGCGCGATGCCGTACTCAACGACGACATCCCCTCGATCAAAAACCTGCAGAATCCCAAATATTTCCCCTACCGATGGGGGCAGGCATTCTGGGCTTTCCTGACGGGGACCTACGGCGACGAGATCATAAAACCGTTCTTTATGGAAACGGCCAAATACGGAATGGAGGCTGCTGTAAACAGATTGTTGGGAATGAAAGTCAAAGAGCTCTCCGAACAATGGGTAACCTCATTGCGATCGCATTACAAAACCCAAATCGGGGATAGGAAAGAAAAACCCATCGGAAAAAAACTGATCCACGACAAAAACGCCGGTCGGATGAATATCAGTCCGGTGATAAGCCCTAACGGCCGCTATGTAGTTTTCTTTTCAGAAAAAAGCCTGTTTTCCCTCGACCTCTATCTGGCCGATGCCCGTTCGGGAAAACTGATCCGAAAAATAGCCAGCACCATCAAAGACAGCCACGTCGACGATTTCAGCTCGATAGAGTCGGCCGGCACCTGGTCGCCCGACAGCAAGTCCTTTGCCCTGGTGGCCATCAAAAAAGGTAAAAATGTGCTGTTGGTCAAAGAGGTTGCAACGGGGAAAACCAAACAGGAAATCGAACTCAAAGGCGTACCTGCCATCAGCAACCCCGCCTGGTCGCCCGATGGCAAGCGGATCGTAGTAACCGGCCTGGTCAACGGCCAAACAGACCTTTACGCCGTGAATGTCCGCAGCGGTAAAGTCACTCAGTTGACCGATGATTCGTATTCGGAATTGCAGGCGCAGTGGTCGCCCAATGGTCAAAAGATCGTATTCGCCACCGATCAATTGAGCCGCGTTCGGGGCCGCCACCACGGCAAATGGACCTTCAACCTGGCCATGCTCGACGTCGAATCGGGCCAGCGCAGCCAGCTCCATGTATTTCCCGGCGCCGACAACCTCAATCCCGTTTTCGACAGCAATGGCAATGTAGTCTTTCTCTCCAACCGCGACGGATTCAGAAACATCTATCAGTACGAAGTCGCCACCGGAAAAATCCATCAGTTGACCGATTTGCTGACCGGCGTTACGGGCATCACCCATCATGCGCCGGCGTTGAGTATTGGAGGTAAAAAAGACAAGGTGGTCTACTCTCATTTTTATAACAATGAATACACGATATACAGTGCTTTTCCACATCAATTGCTCCGCAAAGAAGTCGCTTCAGATGCTGTGGACCAGTCGCCGGCTATTTTGCCGGTGGTCGGTGCCGACGTGACCGACCTGGTAAATCCCGGACTCCATCAACTGGATAGTCTGTCTGATCTGCCGGAATCAGCTTTTGCGAAAGCTGAATACAAACCGCGTTTCAAACTCGACTACATTGGTGGTGGCGGTGGAGTAGGGGTTGGAAGTAGCTCTACTTTTGGTACAACGACTGGATTGGCGGGTGGTGTCGATATGTTATTCAGCGACATCCTGGGCGACCATCAACTCTATGCCGGGGTGGCGATGAATGGAGAGGTGTACGACTTCGGCGGTCAGCTCATGTACCTCAACCGGAAAAACCGGATCGCCTGGGGTGGGCGGATATCGCATACACCCTATCGCACTGGCAACTCCTTTCTGGGGGGGATAGACACGCTGGTGATAGGCGGCGACCAACGCATTCCGGTTCAGAAAGTGACCACAGACTTGGTGCGGGTGTTCCAGGATCAGGCCGGGGTCTTTGCTCAATTGCCTTTTACTTCGTCGCTGCGGGCAGAGATAGGAGCCAACTATACCCGTTATGGATTCCGCGTTGATCGCTACGATGACTACTACGACCAGTTCGGAAGACTATTGTTGCAGGAAAAATCCAAACAAGATGCACCCGACGGGTTCAACCTCTACAGTTTGAATGCCGCCTTGGTGGGTGATAATGCGCGTTTTGGGATCGCCTCACCGCTGGCTGGGTATCGCTACCGGTTGGGTGTGGAACAGTTTTACGGCGCCTGGCAGTTTTCACGACTCACGGCCGACTATCGCAAATACGTGCGGTTGGCGCCGGTGAGCCTTGCCTTCCGGGCGTTGCATTGGGGCAATTACGGCCGCGATGCCGGGCAGTTTGCCAACGATCAGTATATCGGCAATCCGATTTTTGTGCGGGGTTATGGCATCCGTTCGTTTGACCGTTTCCAGCAATGGGGACTGAGCTTTGATGAGTTGACGGGCAACAAGCTGCTTGTCAGCAATTTTGAAGTGCGGCTGCCGCTGACGGGGCCGGAGCGACTGTCGGCTCTGAAGTCGCGGTTTTTCTTCTCTGAGCTGGCCTTATTTGCCGATGGAGGGGTGGCTTTCAATAGTTTCGACGATTTTGGCGGCGATCCCGAGACGCGGCTGGGTGGGCCTCAGCCCGTGTTTAGTGCCGGTGCCTCCCTGCGGATCAATTTGTTTGGGGCCATGATCATTGAGCCGTATTATGCCTTCCCGATCCAGAAGGATACACGGGGTGTGTTTGGGATCAATATTGTGCCGGGGTGGTGATCATCATAATTTTAATGTGGCTAAGGAGGTGGTATTCACCCCACCAAAATCTCCTTCATTTCTACATTGGAGAATATCCTGGAGGGTTCTTCCCCCACCAATCCCACCTGCACCATCACCCGCGCCAGCTCCCGGTCGAGGATGCCCATACCGGGAAACAGTTTCAGCAGCCCACCCCCTATGGGTGAAACGATCTTGTAAGCCATCCCAGACGGTTTTTTTGTACCGGTAGGGTGGATATAGCCCGGCCGGAAGATGTATTTTTTGGGAAAAGAAGTAGCGTTGAGCAAAGCCTCGGCCCGGCCTTTTGCTTTCGCAAAAAGGGCGCGGCTTTTTTCGGTGGGGTCGGCGCCACTGGCTCCAAAGAGGACAAAGGTAAGTTGAGGGCTTGACGTCTGAAGCACGTCGGTCAGCGCCTTTTGATAGTCGCAGGTGATCTCGAAGAACTTATCTTTGGGCACCTGTCCCTGATACACGCCAATGCAATAGATGCAGAGGTCGATACCGGCTAGTTGTTCTTTGAGCGGAGAGAAGTCCAGAAAGTTGTCGTGTAAGACCTCTGTTAGTTTTTTGTGTTCAACGCCTGATTTCCGGCGGCCAATGGAAATGACTTTTGTCACGGCGTCGTTGTTCAACACTTCTTTCAGTACCCAATAGCCGACCATGCCGGTGGCGCCGGTGAGGAGGATTGTTTTTTGCATTGTAAAATTGGATTGTTGACTGGCAAAAATGAATTACGCGGTTATTCATCAAACCTATGCAGCCGCAAAACCAGACATATCTCTCATGTAGGGTGCATGAAATGCAAGGACGATGTCTTTTTTTGAAATGCCTTTTTCAATAAGCTTGTTTGCTATCTCCAGATCTGTTCCATCATGACGAAGATAGACTTTTGAGTCATTCATAACTTGAACGTGGAAAAAACAAGCATAGTCCCTCCAACTCTTTTCCCAGCCATCAGTATAAATGAGAAACTGACCACTGGTTTCATCGACAATAGGTAGTAATTCGACATGAGAATCTTTTGGAAAGAAGTTTAGCACTTCTTCAAATACAGTTTTTACGATACGCTTATGTTCGGCTACTTTATCCATGCGCTTATTTTTTCATTTACCACATCTAAGATAATAATTTTTAGGGAGAAAAAAGAAATTATTTTTTGAAAAAAAGGATCTTCCATAAAATCCCGATAAAAATAATCTGGTACAGCCAAATAGAGTTCTCTTTCTGGTTCTTTTTCTTGAATTGCCAATTGATATATGTTAAATTGCCCAAGAGCTTTTTCAAATTCGGACAATTCTGAGGCACCTACAAAACTTTTTCCTTCCACTGCTATTTTTTCATTCTGCTTAGTGGCTGCAATGAGCTTATCGGCTGCCAGGTCAACATATCCTTTTTGCGTCCTACCTTGATGAAATAGGGGTCAGCTGTTATTGTCCAGCCATCCTTTTGAAGTGCCTCAATCAAAGCATCGTGTATTTTATCTTTAGCAGGCATTCAGGCTTTTTGACAAAGATAAAAAATCTTTAAACCTGTTGTATTAAAAGCACCCTAAGGCCTCACCACCACCAATTGCTCCGCTGCCACCTGGTCGCCCACCATGCATTGCAACACATAAGTACCCGCTCCCAGCGACGACAAGTCGATCCCCGTCAATCCTTCGGGTAGGGGCCCCAGTCGTTTGATGGCACGGCCACCGGTATCGTTGATGGTCATTCGGTCGATGGGTGCTTCCAATTGAATGTACAGTCGGTCTGTGGCCGGGTTCGGATAATAGCTCAGGCCGAACCCCAGCCCTTTGACGGTTTGCGAAGTGAGGTGTTGATCTTTCGGTGTTTCCAGTGTCACAGCATAGGGGAGGGCTTCTTTTTTACAGGATATGAAGTGGGTGTTTTCCAGGATCAGCCGCACCATCAAATCGTTTAGCGGTTCGATGTTGTGGTCGCCGGCAGTGGCTTCGATGTGGTGGCCGCCGATGCCGCTGTGGTTGGTGAGAAACACGTAAGTACCATTGGTAGCCAGGGCAAAAAACTTCATGAGGAATTCCGACTCTTTGTCAATGCCGCTTCCGGTGATGGGGATGATTTTAATGCCTTTTTCGGCAGCAGCCAGAATGGTTTGTTGCAAACTGTCGAGTACGGCACTGTTGTAATGTGGTGGTGCATCCAACAATAAGAAAAGGATGCGGGAGAGGGCTTCATCGCGCCAATCCAGTTCGTAGACGGCTTTTTCGAGGGCTGTATGTACGGCTTCCGGGGTGTCGCCACCGCCGCCGGCTGCCTGCATTTTTATAAACGCCAGGGTGTTTGTAATATCATTGTTAAAAGCAATGGAACGGGTCAGGTAATCATCGCCCTTGTCGCGGTAAAACAAGGCGCTGGTTCGGATGTCGATGAATTCATTTTCGATGGATGCTTGCCGGATGACGTCTTTCATTTCGGCTTTCAAAAACTCCAGTTCGTCGGACATGGAGCCGGTGGCATCCACTACAAAAGCAATGTCGACCTGGTGGCGCTGAAGGCAGTCCACCGGGAGTTTGAATATGTTTTGCCCCTGCTCGTAAAGACTGGGGGCGAAGGGGTAGTTTTTACCCTGGTGGGAAACACTTAGGCGGAATTGGGTTTCCTCACCGCCATAAAAATTGCCCCACAACTCTGCTTTGCCGGTATTGTCGGTGCGGGCGGTCCATACGGTAGAACCACTGCGATTTTTCAACTCAACGGTTATGTCTGGGAGTGGTTGTTCGTTTTCATCATTGAAATAAACCGAGAACCGGTCGCCGGGATAATATTTCCAATAATCTTGCATTTTACGAAAGTAGGGGTCTTTCATAAGGTCGTTCCAAAAAGTCCAGTGATCGAGGTCGCGCCATTCGCCGGCGGTGAGCTGGCCTGGTTTTTTTTCGGGCTGCGGCTTTGGTTTTATTGAAGTTGTGGCGAGGGAGCCACTCAGAAGTTCTAACTCAATTTTTGAGGACCTGACATCTTCCGATCTGTCTTTTCGTACTATTTCAATGCGTTCTTCGTAGGTTTCCGGATCGTAAATGATTGTGTAGTCTTCTCCGGACTCTTTTTTTAGTGTTGGGGCTGATTTATCTGGCAGGACTTCATCGTAGCTGGCCGGGTCGAAGGGGCTGGTTGTTGGTTTGGTTGTAGTTATGTCATGATGGTAATCGGCCGATTCGGCGTCTTTTTTAGGAGATTCAGAATGAGCACTACTTTCCGATATTTTCCTCATTTCACTCAAAACCCTATGATGGTAGCTACTATCTCTGCTCGATAGCGCTGGGTTATCTTTTCTGGACAGCATAATATGCAGCGTATCTATCATATTGGTACCTACCAAAAAGCGGAAAATTTTATGTAATGTATACCCCTTCAAGGTCACTTCGATCGAGTAAGTACCCGGCGAAAGCGACGTCGTAAATTCCCCTTTATCATTGCTGATGGCATACAATTGGAAGTCGGCGCTTTTCTCAAATGTGAGGGTAGCTCCGGCAAGTGCTTCACCATTTTCGGCGTCGATTACTATGCCCCGGACGGTCGTATTTGCCGTAAGGGATTGAAAGAGAAGTACGGTGAACAGGGTCGTCAAGAATGATTTCATAACAGAGAGTTTGAGTGGAAAAAACACAACTGCATCAATACCACAATCAGCTTCTTAACGACAAAGACGGGAAAAGTAATGTGAATCGGGAGTAGAAATGTGAATCAGAGATGAACTGCGTCTTTTATAATTGTCTGATTTCTCAAAATAGAATTTAACTCCTGATTCGCTTTAGAATTCTTTTGTGGCTCGACCTCTTACACCTCATAGGTAATTTCCACCTCATTGGTAGTGGGGTGCGACTGACAAGTAAGAACGTATCCTTCGGCGATCTCCTCGTCGTCGAGGGCGTAGCAGGCGTCCATCTCCACCTTTCCTTTGACGAGTTTGCCCAGGCAGGTGGAGCAGGAACCGGCGCGGCACGAATAGGGCGGCTCGTACTCTTGGTCGATCAGGGCTTCGAGTACGGTGGTGCCTTTTGGTATGGGGAGGACGATCTGTTCGCCGTCGAGGTGGATGAGGGCGGTTGTGGCCGCGTCATTGTTTGAAGCTGTGTTGCCTGCCTTGCCGGGAGGGACTTCATTTTCATTTAAAAATCGCTCAGAGCAAATGGTCTTTTTAGGGACACCCTGCCCCAGGAGCGCAGATTCGACCGTATCGATCATATCACCGGGGCCGCAGAGGAAGTACTCGGTTTGTTCGTAGCGTTTGGGATATTCGCCGAGGAAGCGGGCCACTTTTTGGTGATCAATTCGCCCGGTCCAACCCTGCCAGTTAATGGTAGCCTTTTTAAAAAATCCGGTGAAACCACCTACCTTTTCCCGAATGGGCTGGCTGAGGGTGTGTTCGACGACGAGTTGACCGGTGAACTTATTTTGGAGTTGGTGAAGAGCTTCTTTGAAGATAATGGTGTTTTCGTTGCGGTTGCCGTAGAGCAAAAACACGGTACTTTGTGGCTCTTCTTCCAGAATGGTCTTGAGGAGCGACATCAGCGGGGTGATCCCACTTCCGGCACTGAAAAAATAGTAGGTTTTCCGGTTGTTGGCATCGACATTGGTAGTGAAGCGGCCTTGTGGTGGCATCACATCAATGGTGTTGCCCGGACCGATCTTGTCAGCAATGTAATTAGAGACCAGGCCACCTCTCACCCGCTTGACGGTTACCTGAAGGTCATCCTCAAATGGAGCACTCGACATAGAATAGGCCCGCCGCACCTCTTTTCCGTCGATCACAAAACGAAAAGTAAGGTATTGACCTGCCTGGTACTGGAAGTTATCCATTAGTCCTTCAGGAATTTCAAATACGATGGATACGGCCTGCTCTGTTTCCTGGATTTTTTCTTTTACCGTAAGGGAATGAAATTGGTTGGTCATTTCTTGATTTGCAAATGCTTTTAGTTTAAGCGCTGGGGTGCTGTGAGCACAAACTCTGGGATGCGCACGTAGAACTCCCTGTTGTCTGGTCGGCTGACCATCAGGTAGGTGCCGTACATTTTGCCGATCTCACTGCGGAGCAGACACCGTGACTCGTACCGATGCGACTCGCCAGGGCCGAGGGTGGGTTGTTTGCCGATTACACCTTTGCCTTCCACTTCTCTTTTCAGGCCGATGGAATCGAAGATGAACCAGTGCCGTCGGAGGAGCTGTACGGTCAGATCGCTTTTGTTTTCGATGGTTACGCGATAAGCGTGTACAAATTGTTGGCGAATGGCATCAGACTGTTCAGGTTGAAAAAACGTTTCGACGCTGACGGTGATGCCGTTGGTGGTTAAGGTATTCATGGTGAAATGCCGATAAAACTTTCAATCATTAGTTCAGCTTCTTTCAAAGTTACCTCTAATACATCATTAACCAATACTTTATCAAAATTGTTTTCGTAACTGAGCTCTTCTTTTACTCTTTTGATCCTTTTTCGCAGGCTTTCGGGGGTTTCCGTTTTTCTTTTTTTGAGCCGTTCGATCAGTACGTTCAGGGAGGGAGGGCGTACAAAGACGACCATTGCGTCGGGATACATCCGCTTGATGTTGGTGGCGCCCTTCACTTCGATGTCGAAGATGATGTGTTTGCCGCTTTTCCAGATGCGTTCGATCTCGCTTTTGAGGGTGCCGTAGTATTGGTAGTCGTAGACCTCTTCCCACTCTACAAAAGCACCTTCTTTTACCCGCTTTTTAAACTCGTCAGTGGTCAGGAAGTAGTAGTCGACGCCTTCTTTTTCGTGTTTTCTTCTTTCCCGGTTGGTGGCCGACACGGAAAAGTCCAGCTCTTCATAGGTGTTGAGCAAATGCCGGACGATGGTGGTTTTGCCGGCGCCCGAGGGGGCTGTTATGACGATGATTCGACTCAATGGATTATCGGGTTGCAAATAATTAGTAATGTGAATCTGGGGTTAAATTTTATTTTGATTATCAGAGATCAGACCGCACCCCGCAAAGCGGGGTAAGCTGTCAGAAGTCAGACTGTCCTCATTCGCGTTGGCTACGTTAGAGGGAAGTCTGACCTCTAAAGCAAAGTTTGCTCAACTCCTGATTCGAGTTAATAATCACTGATTCATATCGTATTGGCCACTTGCTCTTTAATTTTCTCCAGTTCGTCCTTCATGTTGACGACGATGTGTTGTATGTCGGAGGAGTTGGCTTTAGAGCCCAGGGTGTTGATCTCGCGGCCCATTTCCTGGCTGATGAAGCTGAGCTTTTTGCCTTTAAGGGTTTTGGGCGTAGCGAGCTCTTCGAGAAAATATTTGCAATGTTGCGAAAGGCGAACCTTTTCCTCGGTGATGTCGATTTTTTCGAGGTAGTATAGGATTTCCTGTTCGAAGCGATTGGCGTCGATGTTGTCTTTGCCGACGTATTCCTCCATGTGGCGTTGTATTTTGGTGCGCAGGTGGCCGACCCTGGCTTTTTCGTGGGGTTCTATCAGTTCGAGTAGTTGAAGGATACTGTTGATGCGTTGGCGGCAGTCCTGTTCCATGGCCTGACCTTCTTCCTTTCGGAAATTGGTAAATGCATCGATGGCGTCGCGCAGTGTTTTTTCGACGAGGAGCCACTCTTCCTCATCGATGAGTTCGTCGTCGGGGGCGACCACGTTGGGCAGTTTGAGGATGGCCTGCAGCAGGTCGCCCGAAGGCATTTGGAGGTGATTGGAAAGGGCGGACAACTCGTTGAAGTATTTTTTGAAAAGGGCTTCATTGAGGGCGTACTCCCCGTCGCCGGCAGCCGATTTGACATCGATGTTCAGGTCTATTTTTCCGCGTTGGGTTTTATCAATGACGATTTTGCGGATACGGGGTTCCCGGTCGCGGTAATTTTGCGGATTTTTGATGCGCAGGTCGGTATATTTGCTGTTCAAAGATCGAATTTCAACCGTAATGGTTTTTTCCTTGTAAGTATTTACCGCCCGGCCGTATCCGGTCATTGATAAGAGCATAGTTGAAAGGGTTATAAAAGGGATCCAGGCCTTATGTGTAAAAGACAGCAAAGATAAACGAACGAGGGTAATAATCAAAGCATGGCTTTGGGTTCCGGGCTCATATAAGAAAAATCACGTAGGTATAACGAATTGAACCTAAAAGACAAAAAAACTAAAAATAAATCGACGTATATTTTCAATTAACCAATAAAATCCCGAAATTTGCCACGCTCCGGCGGAGCACCACCATATATTTGTAACTATTTCAAAACCAAAGACAAAAGCGATGAGAAAAGCTGACCTGGTCACAGCCATCTCGGAAAAAACAGGGGTTCCCAAAGTCGATGTATTGGTAACATTGGAGACGTTTTTCAAAGAAGTAAAAACCTCCCTGGCTTCCGGCGAAAACGTTTACATTAGAGGGTTTGGCAGTTTTGTTATCAAAAAAAGAGCTAAGAAAGTAGGTCGCCACATCAAAAGAAATATCGCCATCGAAATACCCGAACACTATATACCTTCTTTCAAACCTGCCAAAGTCTTTGTCGAACAGGTAAAGAAAAACGTTCACGCCATACCGTCAAATTCTGACAATAGCAACGACGCCACCTGATCGTATGCCAATGACCCGACAACAGCTTTTCGTACTAATAGCCGCACTGACCTGTTTTCTTTTCCTTTATTTTGGATTTGACACCAAAACAAACCAACAAACCCAAATCGATCAATCGCGGGCCATGAACGCCTCCGCTACCGATATTCGGGTTTTGCTGAAAGAAGCAAAATCCACCCTGACTCCCGGCCAACTGGCCAGCATCCAAAGTTTCGAGCAAGCCATCGAGGCCAGTACCACCCAGGAAGAAAAACTGAAAAACCTCAAACTCATTTCCGGCACCTGGTTTGAAGTACAACAACCTGCCATCGCGGGGTTTTACGCCGAAGAAATTGCAAATTTGCTCCAGGATGAAACTTCCTGGTCAATTGCAGGTACAACCTATGCCATCGGAGTGCAAAGACTTGAGGCAGGCAAAGTGAAGACCTTTTGCAGAGATAAAGCCGTCGGGGCTTTCGAAAAGGCCATTTCCATCAACCCCGACAATGTCGACCACCGGATTAACCTGGCCGTGACCTATGCCGACTTCCCACCGGAAGACCAACCCATGAAAGGAGTACTGATGCTGCTCGACCTCAATAAAAAGCACCCCGAAAACGTTGGAGTACTAACCAACCTGGGTAGACTAGGCATCCAAACCGGCCAATTCGACAAAGCCATCGAACGACTCAAAAAAGCAGTCGACCTGGCTCCTCAAAACCCCAAGGCCTACTGCCTTTTGGCGCAAGCCTACCAAGCAACCGGAAAAACAAACGAAGCCGCCGCCGCCCGCAAACAATGCGAGTCGCTGGCCAACAATTAAGTAAAGCTCAAAAAATAAATTGTCTTTTTGGTGTCTTTGAAAAAATCACAAATCGCTCATTATCAATCGCTTATTTGTAATTTTTGTCAAAGACAACGACAAGTTATTTTTCGAGCGAGCCTAATAATCATTTAAAGACATTATATCGTTGACTGGTTGGATTAGCCATCAGCGAATTTGAAAAACATTTATTATATAACTGGAAGTACCACTTCCGTAAAAAGAATTACATTATGCCATGTGGAAAAAAGCGTAAGCGCCACAAAATTGCTACGCACAAAAGAAAGAAAAGACTGCGTAAGAACAGACACAAGAAGAAGAAATAAACCCTTTATTTTTTCCGGCGGCCTAATAAGTCGTTTGAAGACTTTATAATTCCAGGCATTTGCCACGCGGAGCCGCCTTGTTTTGTTGTCGGACCACACCAGGTCTAATTTGGACTTGAGGTCCTCCTCCTCCTCCACTTCGACGTTTGCGGTTGTACTCTCGGCCGTTTCCGGCAAGGAGGTAGTATCCAATACCCCTTTTTAACCTTCAATCTTACCCCAACCAAAACTTTTTATGTGCCCAACGCACACGCATCACCGACCAGGCCGCCGAAGTGACAGGTCTCGTCTCTTTCTTTTATACTTCCATTGGTATGGTGACTTTCGCATACCATTTTTATGAGTAAAATTGCTGAACCCTCGTCAAAAAAAACACCTGCAAGGCCGAAAAATGTAAAATTGGAGAAAGAGCTCATCATAAATTCCACGCCTACTGACGTAGAAATCGCGCTGTTGGAAAATGGCAAATTAGTGGAGCTGCATTATCAAAAAACCAATACCAATTTTACGGTTGGGGACATCTTCGTCGGAAGAATCCGCAAATTAATGCCCGGCCTCAACGCCGCTTTCGTCGACATCGGTCATAAAAAAGACGCTTTCCTCCACTATACCGACCTGGGGCCAAAACTCCGTTCGCTGGTCAAATACACCAATCACTCCATCAACGGGAAGATGAATACCCACCAACTGGCGCGATTCAACTTCGAACCCGAAATCATCAAAACGGGAAAAATAACACAGGTGCTCAACAAAAAAGAGCGGCTGCTGGTACAGATACTCAAAGAACCCATTTCTACCAAAGGGCCACGGTTGAGTTGTGAGATTACCATTCCCGGAAGATACATCGTGTTGACCCCTTTCTCAGAGGTAGTAGCCGTGTCGAAAAAAATTTCCAGCTCCGAAGAACGCAAAAGACTGCGCAGCCTCATCGAAAGCATCAAACCCAAAAATTTTGGCATCATCGTGCGGACGGCCGCCGAAGGCAAACGGGTAGCTGAACTGCACGAAGAACTGGTGTCGCTGATGAAAAAATGGGAAAGTATCCACCGGCAATTGCATCACTCCGAACCACCCAAAAAATTGTTGAGCGAACTCGATAAAGCATCCAGCATACTCCGTGACATCCTCAGCACTTCGTTCAACAAAATTGTGGTCAACGATAAAGAGCTCTTCAACAATATCAAAACCCTGTTGAGTGCCATCGCACCCAATCAGGTGAAAATCGTAAAACACCACCGCACCGCCAAAGCTATTTTTGATACCTACGGCGTAACCCGCCAAATAAAATCGTCGTTCGGTAAAACAGCTACCATGCCCAGCGGCGCTTACCTGGTGATCGAATCGACCGAAGCCATGCACGTCATCGACGTCAACAGCGGCCATAAAGTGACCACCGGCGAACAGGCCGAAGCCGTACTCAACGTCAACCTCGAAGCTGCCGATGAAATAGCCCGCCAAATGCGCCTGCGCGACATTGGCGGCATCATCATCATCGACTTTATCGACATGCGCGTCAACGATCACAAACGACAACTGGTAAGAGCCATGCGCGACGCCATGAAACGCGACCGCGCCCAGCACACCATCCTCCCCCTGAGCAAATTCGGCCTCATGCAGATCACCCGCCAAAGGGTGCGCCCCGAAGTGAAGATCAACACCGCCGAAGTATGCCCCTCCTGCAACGGCTCCGGCAAGATCAACCCCTCCATCCTCCTCACCGACAACATCGAAAGAGACCTCGAATTCATCCTCCAGTCGAGGCCCCACTCCAAGATACACCTGCACGTACATCCCTACGTCTACGCTTACCTGCGCAGAGGCCTGCCCAGCATCCAGATGAAGTGGTATATGAAGTACTTCAAGTGGATCAAGGTCGTCGCCAAAACGGACTACCAGGTGATGCAGTACGTCTTCTTCGATGCCAACGCAGATGAGATCCGGCTGGGGTGACAACGAGAGGGTTTAAAGTTCAAGACGAGGCTTTGCCTAAAAACCGGAAAAGTTAAAAGACTGTTAAAGTAAAAAATGCGGCACGGCTTATGGTTATTTTTGTAGTTGATACCCTCAACGCAATTCAATGAGCAAAAAAGCGATATGGTTGATCATCGGGTTAATGAGCGCAGCACTCATCGGAATTGTATTGTTACAAACCTACTGGATACGGTCGGCCATCCAACAAAATCAAAACCGGTTCGATAAAGACGTCTTTACTGTCCTCAATCGGGTATCTGAAAAACTGCACCGGGCCGAAGAACTGGAGTTTTACATGGAGGCCTTCAACCTGGGAGGGCCTTCCAAGACAGACATACTCGGCCCCTTCGGAGGAAGCAGCCAAAACGTCAATTACGATTTCAACTTCAGCTTTTTAAAAAAAGACTCTTTTCCCTCTGACGGCAACCTCAACAATATATTTGCACAGTTCAGCGTATTCAGCAACACCTGCGATTGTGCCAACTGCGAAAGGGAACGCACAGAAGTATTCGAACTCATCGAAAAATACAGAGAACGGAAAGAGCTCACCAAAATGCTGAGCCCCGAACCCATTACCCACCGGATCAAAATCAACTACCTCGACGAATTCATTCGCAGCGAACTGGCCAACCACGGCATCGACATCGGCTACGACTATGGTGTGTTTTCCCACGGCAACCAGTCATTCGTCATCACCAACGGTTTTTACGTCGTTGAAGACAGCAGCCCCCACTCCCTGGCTACGGGCTGGCGCAACCTCTACAACTCCGAATACCGGGTCGACCTTTTTCCCGACGACATTAAAAGTCCCGGACTGCTCATGATCTATTTTCCCGCAAGGACCAGCCTCGTTTGGGGTTCCGTTTGGAAAACACTCCTGGCTTCCATTATCTTTACCGGAATCATTTTATTTTGTTTTGCGTATACCATCCAGGTCATTTTTCAGCAAAAGAAATTGTCGGAAATGAAAACCGACTTCATCAATAATATGACGCACGAGTTCAAAACGCCCATCGCCACCATCTCCCTGGCTGCCGACTCCATCATCAGCCCCCTGGTAAGTGGCAACCCCGACAAGATCAACCGCTTTGCCGGCATCATCAAACAGGAAAACAAACGGATGAACAGCCAGGTGGAAAAAGTGCTCCAAATGGCCGTCATCGACAAACAAAACTTCAACCTCAAACTCACCAACCTCGACATGCACGAGATCATTCGCCAAGCCGTACGCAATGCCAGTCTGCAAGTCGAACAAAAGCAAGGTACCGTAACCGCCGACCTCCAGGCCAAAAAATACATGATCCAGGGCGATTTGACACACGTTTCCAACATCATCAACAATTTATTGGACAATGCCAACAAATATTCGCCCGAAAAACCCGAAATTTCGGTTCGTACGCGCAATGTCACAACTGGACTGGAAGTTATAGTCAGGGACAAAGGGATCGGTATGAGCAAAGAAGCCCGAAAACACATCTTCGACCGGTTTTACCGCGTACATACCGGCAACCTGCACGACGTCAAGGGCTTCGGCCTCGGACTCAGCTACGTCAAAGCCATGATGACTGCCCACAAAGGCCGCATCAACGTGAAAAGCGAACCCGGAAAAGGCAGTAGCTTTATTCTCGTTTTTCCGATGAAACAACTGAAGAAATAACAGAAATTGAAAAACCTAACAATATGACAACCGGGAATAAAATACTATTAGTAGAAGACGACCAGAATTTCGGCGACGTACTTCGGTCTTACCTCCAAATGCACGACTATCAGGTAACCCTGGCCACCGACGGAGAAGCAGGGCTGGCCACCTACAACAAAGAAGCCTTCGACCTCGGCATTTTCGACGTGATGATGCCCAAGAAGGACGGATTTACACTCGCACAGGACATCCGCGAAAAAGGCGGCAACATGCCCATCATTTTCCTCACGGCCAAAACCATGAAAGAAGATGTACTCAAGGGATTCAAACTAGGTGCCGACGACTATATCTCCAAACCCTTCAACTCCGAAGAACTCCTCTACCGGATTCAGGCCATACTCAAACGAAGCCAGCAAAAATCCGACCCCAAAGATGATATCAGGGAATTCAATATCGGCGCCTACCACTTCGATTTTCCCGTAAGGATACTCACCCATACCCCCACCAAAGAAAAAGACAAACTCTCTCCCAAAGAAGCCCAGCTACTCCGCATGTTCTGCCTGAAGATGAACGATGTATTGTCGCGCTCAGAGGCGCTCACCAAAATATGGGGGGAAGACACTTATTTTACCGCCCGTAGTATGGATGTGTTTGTGACCAAGTTGCGCAAATACCTCAAAGCCGACAGCAACATCGAAATCGTCAACATCCACGGCAACGGATTTCAACTCCTGGTAAGAGAAAACCAGAATGAATAAAGCGCGAGGCTGAATGGTGGGTTCGTTAGAAATCAGACCCCCCACGACGCGGGATTGTCAATAGATCAGACTATTCAACATTCTTAGAAGCATCTTCATCGGAAGTGGGTGTTCCTTGTTGACGTAAGTCCTCCTCCACCTCTTCAGCAACAGTTTCAATAGCCGCCTTAGCTTTCAGATCGGCGGGGCGAGGGCCGATGAGTCGTTCCACATCCGACTTGAGAAGTACTTCATTTTCCAACAAGGCATTTGCGAGGATCTCCAGTTCGTTGCGTTTTTCGCGCAGCAGCTTTTGAGCTCGTACGTATTGAGTGTCTACCAGTTGGCGCACCTCTTCGTCGATGAGGGAGGCGGTCTCATCTGAATAGGGTTTTTGAAACTGTTCCTGCATGCCGTAGAACGATACATTACCCACTTTTTCGTTCATCCCGTAGATGGCGATCATGCCATAAGCCATTTTGGTCACCTGATCGAGGTCGCTTTGTGCGCCGGTAGATATTTTGTCGAAGACCACCTTTTCGGCGGCGCGGCCTCCAAAGGTCATGCACATGCGGTCGAGGAGCTGCTCGGTGCGGGTGATGTATTCCTCTTTGGGCAGGTATTGGGCGTAGCCCAGGGTGCCGATGCCGCGGGGCACGATGGTCACCTTTACGAGCGGGGAGGCGTGTTTGAGGTACCAGCCGCAGACGGCGTGGCCTGCTTCGTGGTAGGCGATGATCTTTTTCTCGCTGGGAGAAATGATCTTATTCTTTTTCTCCAGCCCGCCGATGACGCGGTCGAGGGCGTAGTTGAAATCGTCCATGTCGATTTCGGTTTTGTTGCGGCGGGCAGCGATCAGAGCGGCTTCGTTGCAGACGTTGGCGATCTCTGCTCCTGCAAATCCCGGCGTCATCTGTGCGAGGGTATCGGCTTTGACTTCGGGGCCGATCTTGATGTGTTTGAGGTGTACTTTGAAAATGGCTTCGCGGCCTTTGAGGTCGGGGCGGTCGATGCCGATTTGGCGGTCGAATCGTCCGGGGCGGAGCAGGGCGCTGTCGAGTACGTCGGGGCGGTTGGTGGCTGCCATGAGGATGACACCCTTGTCGGTGCTGAAACCGTCCATTTCGACGAGCAGTTGGTTGAGGGTGTTTTCGCGTTCGTCGTTGCCGCCCTGGAAGGCGCCTTTTCCACGGGCCCGGCCGATGGCGTCTATCTCGTCGATGAAGACGATACAGGGGGCTTTTTCGCGGGCCTGTTTGAAGAGGTCGCGCACTCTGGAAGCTCCCACACCTACGAACATTTCGACAAAATCGGAGCCGGAGATGGAGAAAAAGGGCACAGCCGCTTCTCCTGCTACGGCTTTCGCCAAAAGGGTTTTACCGGTGCCGGGAGGGCCAACCAGCAGTACGCCTTTGGGTATTTTCCCACCAAGGGAAGTATACTTTTTGGGATTTTTCAAAAAATCAACCACTTCCATCACTTCCTCTTTGGCTTCGTCGAGGCCGGCCACATCTTCAAAAGTGACCGTTACTTTGGCGTTGCCATCGAAAAGGGTGGCTTTTGATTTGCCGATGTTGAAAATCTGGGCTCCGGGGCCGCCGGCACCACCGCCCACCCGGCGCATGATGAACACCCAAATGGCGACGATGATCACAATAGGCAGTACCCAGGCCAGGATGGGGTCGAGCCAGTTGCGGCGGGTTTGGTAATCGGCGTAGATCTTATCGGAGTAGGGAATATCTTTTTGGATGTCCTCCAATTTTTTATCGAAGCTATCGACCGAGCCGATCTCAAAAACAAAGTGTGGCCGGACAGCGCCGAATTTGCCATCGGAGGCATTGTAGTCCGACAGCCGGTCCTCTTTTAGGTAAACGTGGGCCTCCACCTTGTTGATAACCAATAATTTTTTGACATCACCTGCCCGGACCATCTTTTCAAACTTGTGCCAGGTAATGTCTTCACTGCTGGCATTGCTGAGGCTGTAAAAATTCAGTCCCAGCAGGAAAAGGGCCAGTATCCCGTAAATCCAGTACGAATTGAATTTGGGTGTTACGGGTTTTTGATTTTTATCTTGCATTTATAATGGTTGTTATTTTTGTAAAGGTTGTTCTGTTGGTATAGACAGTAAACGGCTAAGAATGGTTGGTTGTTTATTGGTTTAGGCAAATTGGCTGTTTCGCCTGATAATATCGACCAGTGGGAGGGTTTTTTGTCCGAAATGTCGGCAAATGGGGTGAAAATCGTCACAAATTTTGATATTCGGTGAAGATGCCGTCGCCCCAGAGGTCTTCCAATTGGTAGTAGCTGCGTTTTTCTTTGTAGAAAATGTGGACTACCGTCGAGAAGTAGTCCAGTAGTATCCAGAGGGCATTTCGCTGGCCTTCGTAGTGCAATGGCAGGAGTTGGGCTTCTTTTTTGAGTCGGCCGTAGATGTTGTCGGAAATGGCTTTTACCTGAGTATTGGATTCGCCTTCACAGATGATGAAAAAATCGGTGGGTGCGTCATCCAGGTGGCGCAAATCTATTTTGACGATGTTTTTACCTTTGATGTCCTGAATGCTGTCGATGATGAGGTCGTTGAGTTGTTCATCCGACAGAGGTTGTTGTTGTGCTTTTTCTTGTGAACTCAAATTTTATTTTTTGAATAATAACGATTTTGAATTACCTTACCACTTGGCGTAATTTGTAAAATTACAAAATTTTTGGCGTTTGTATACTATAGAAAACACCCTTTTCCTGGGCCGCAAGGTCGAATTTTTGACGAAAGTGGGATCGACCAACACCTATGCCCTGGAAATACTTGCAAAAAGCAAACCACCCGAAGGAACGGTCATAGCGGCTCACCACCAGACGGCAGGACGGGGCCAGATTGGCAGCCACTGGGAGAGCGAGCCGGGTAAAAACCTGACATTCAGTGTCATTCTCTACCCGGGTTTTCTTCCGGTAAGGCGTCAGTTTTTGCTCACCCAGGCCCTTTCGCTGGGGGTGGCCGATGCCCTGGGGCCGTATATCCCCTCCGGCCTGACCATCAAATGGCCCAACGACTTGTACATACACGACCACAAGATCGGGGGCATACTGCTCCAGAATAACGTCAGCTCTGGGCAGATCGTTCACACCGTAGCGGGTTTTGGCATCAACGTCAACCAGACGGAGTTCCGAAGCGATGCACCCAACCCGGTGTCGCTGTCTCAGATCACCGGCAGGAAAATGGCTCTGGAAGCCCTCATGGAGGCCCTCTGTCCGGCCCTGGAGCGGCGCTACCTCCAACTGCGCGAGGGGGCTTTCGTCCAAATAAAAAAGGACTACCTCAACCGGCTATACCGGTTGATGGAAGACACCCTTTTCCGTCGCACTGCTGATGATATGGTGTTTAGTGGGCGTATTGTTGGGGTGAGAGACGATGGGAAACTGGTGGTGGCGCATAGGGGAGGGGAGGAGGAGTTTGGGTTTCGGGAGGTGAGGGTTTGGATTAGCTGATCCCGCTTGCGGTGGTGCCTGCCCCGCCCGATCCTGATAGCTATCGGGATCGGGGACAAGTTGGGGTGATGTCATTTGGTTGTAGCCGGTATGGGTATTTAGGTCAGATTTGTCGGGCAAAGAACCTCTGGATCGCAAATAGATGGATACAACAAGTCTGATCGTTTTTCAGTTGGACTGCGACAAGGCAGGTTTGAAAAAAATTGGGCTGGAAGCAAAAAAAATAAGGTTCAATTTTTTTGCTTATTGGGAAAATGACTACATTGGTCGCGTGGTTTTGATTCTGTAGGATGGAAAGGAACAAAATTCTTCATCTCTTTTTCTGAGAAAACAATAGTACTACAAGAAGGGTGGATATAAACAAACATATGCAATCGTCTGGAAAATTGCCCTGAAAATACGTGTTGCCTCAATCGCCAAAACGCTTTTCTTTAGCTTTTTTCTTTTGATTGTAGTTTTTTTTCTGGTCCTGGCTTTGGCCGGGGGTAAACTGTAATAGTTATGAGTGATGCAGCTTCTCCGTTGGAGTTTAATTATTTTTTGAAAGGGGATGTTTCGGGGATTCAGGAGTTTATTTTTGATGTGAAGTCGAAGGGGGCGGCTAAGGCTTTGAAGGGGCGGTCGTTTTTTATTGAGGCTTTGGGTTTGATTGCTATTGAGATGATAAAGAAAGAAATAGGAGAAGAAAATATAGAGGTGTTTTATAATGGAGGGGGGAATTTTTATTTGAAATTGAAGAAATGTTCTAAAGAAACGATAGATGAATTACAAAAAGAGATTAACCATTCTTGTTGGAATCACGACTTTTACCTAACCTTATCGTTTATTCCAATACAAGGGTTAAAGAATTTTGGTGATGTTTGGAAGGCCATCAACCAGAAAAGTGAAGAAGATAAATTACGGAAGTTTAAGAATTTTCCAGAAGCTTTTACGGCATACATGGACCCCATTCCTAGGAAAAGACAAGGCGAAACAGATGACGACTTCAAAAAAAGGAGCAAGAATCACAATTGGAAAGGAGTTACCCTCTTACTCAAAGGGAAAAAAGGAAAGGGGTTGGAAGGCTATAGCATTGAAAAAGTAATGGAGCATCGTGTAAGGTACCATAAAAAAGGCGTGCAGGCGTTTGGCTATAAATTGACAAAAGGCAAGAGACCTTTTGAGAATACAGTTTTAAAAATGCCGGTTTGGACGAAAGAACTCAAAACACAAAAACAAACAACTGGCACTTACCAAAGATTAGTAGAGGCTAATCAACGAAATGATCCTGATTATAAACGACCGAAAAAAGGAGACATCATTGAGTTTAGTTCTCTTGCTGAATTTGCCTATGAGCGAACAGGAACTAAAAAGATAGCCATTCTTAAAATGGATGTGGATAGTTTGGGAGACTTGTTTGGAACTTTACAGAAAGAATCTTCTGCAAAAAGCATTTCTAAAATAATTTCCAATTTTTTCAAAAATATAATTGAAGAAAAACTCGAAGAAGTTCACTCCGAAGAAGCAGGACTTTATAAAGAAAACATCTATACTGTTTTTTCTGGTGGTGATGACTGTTTCTTTGTGGGTGCATGGGATGTGATGCTGGATTGGACAAAGGAATTAGGAGAAGCATTTAAGAAACTTTCTTTTGAGAAGATTCAGCCCATTGTAGAGAAGAATTTTGGAGGAGCGGATAAAATACCACGCCGTATTAAAAGGCTTTTACCGGTGTCTATATCGGGTGCGTTTTTGATGTTGGAGCCTACTTATCCGGTGACTCGATTTGCGGATTTGGCAGAAGAGGCATTAAAAGAGGCAAAAAGTTTTGTTTATAGCAAGGCAGTGCCGGCAAAGAAAAATAAAATCAATGTGTTGGGAGAGGTGTTGCAATGGCATGAGTTTGAGAGGGCATTGTCTTTAGGAAAAAAGTTGCAAGACTTGGTTTGCCAAAAAGGTTCTCCCGAACCCCGCTCAACGATTGAAAAAATAAGGTCAACTGCACCCATTTATAAAAAAATGCAAATAGATGCTATCAATGGAAAACTTATTGGCCCATCTGTTTCCAGGCTATTTTATTCATTAAGAAATTCTCCAAATATTCAACAACTTTCTACATCCATTATTAATCCTTTCGCTAAGGATTTAATTACAGCTTTTACACAAAAGGCAGAATCTAATCCGATGAAATATCCTCTGGCAGCAAGGATAGCTGAATTTTTAACCAGAAAAAAAGAGCCATGAAACACAAGAAGTATAACATGGGTATTCCGGATATCCGAAAGGCAATCATAAAACACTTTGACTCAAATTTATCTAAGCTTTTAATGCTAGAAACACTTGAATCTTCCGATAAAGTGTTCGAACAACTTGAATCTTTTGTTGATGAAAATTTCAGAGGTATTTCTCCCACTCAATTGCGAAAACTGGTGGATTTGACCCAAGGCAAAGAAAAGGACAGGCATTTATTAAATATTACCCGACCTCAATTTGCTTTGATGATAGCTCGGCAAAAAAAAGTAGAAGCAAAATTCATAATGCTATTGGTTGATGAATTAGCAAGACTGGCAAGCAATGATATTGAAGATAAATTACTAAAGGGCTTTCCCTACTTTATTGAGTCTTATATTGCCTATCATCGCTTTTATGATACCATCCAATTGAAACGAATGAAAGCCTCTGAGTTACTAAAAGAAGTGGAAAAGGATTTAGCGGATAGAGAAAACAAAATATATCCTAAAATAACTGATTTGCTCACGGAATCAGCGTCAAATGTTGATAGTGCGCTGGATACTTTGGATAGATTTATACAAATAAATTTTAAGGGAATAAGTTCTACTCAGCTTCGCAATATATATGATAGAATAAATAGTGCAGAAAGTTTGAAGGAGGTCAAACTGTTAAAACCGATATTGGTCTATACCGCAGCCAGACAAGCCAGACGTGAATCTATTAAATTGATATTTTTATTTCTGGAGCTTATAAAACAAGCCATTAGTTTGGGAAAACTCAAGCAAATAGTCCAGGCTGTAGTTTCCATTCATAAATACAAAGAAACGTATGGCTACCTAAAGCTGAAAACTGATCATAAAAAACATTTTGAGCATTTCAAACATGATGATTTGTTAAATGTGAATGAACGATACCGCCTTTTTGAGCCAATTCAGGAAGCATTGAAAAAATTTATTGCCGATAATGGAAGTGGCTTGAAATCATCTCAGTTTCATCGCTTGTTTGAACCTATACGAGCTGCTAATGAGGGTGATGTTGATGCTTTAAAATGGCTTCGTCCTCTATTGCTCTACACGGCTGCCCGACAAAGGCATCCCAAGGCTCAAAATATTATTCTTTTTTTAGTAGAACTGATAAAAAATGTGAAAGATAAAAAACAAGTAATAGGGTTTAAAAATTTGGTAGAAGATATGATTTCTTATCATCGTTATTTTGATGCAAAAGTTGGAAAACAATAAAATCAAACAATATGAAATTAGTAGGTAAAATTATAATTACAGGTACTATAAAAACACTAACGGGACTTCATATTGGCGGTTCCAAAACCTCATTGCGCATTGGTAATATTGACAATGGCGTAATCAAGACAGCTTTGGATAAACCTTATATTCCAGGAAGTTCTATTAAAGGAAAATTGCGCTCTTTGTTAGCACGTGTTGAAGGTTCACTTTTTTTCTCTAATCAAAACAAGGAAGCTGAAAAGAAAAGAGTTGAAAAGCAAATAAATAACGGGAAAACGGATTTAGAATCTTATCAAGGACTTATTCAAGAGGCAACCACAGATGAGGATATTAATTACATTATGGAATTATTTGGTTACTCTGGCGATAGCGATGATAAAAGTCGTATAAAACATACACGGCTTTTAGTCCGTGATGCTTTTTTAAAAAATGAAACTATAAAAGAAGAAACGGAGAATGAGAATTTAAAGAAGGATAAGCCTAATCCAATCTTTAAACAAGGATATACCGATAACAAGTGGGAAAATGTCATTGACCGAATTACAGGTACTGCCGAGCATCCCCGACAATTGGAAAGAGTTCCCGTTGGTGCTGAGTTTGGGCTTGAGTTAGTTTATAGCATTTATGAAGATGCCAAGGAAGACACCAACATTTTAAAAAATCATTTAGAACGATTGCTATTGGCTTTGCAATTACTCCAAGATGACGGAATCGGTGGCTCTATTTCCAGAGGCTATGGAAAGGTAAAAGTTACAGTAGGTAAAATAGTGTATAAATTGATTAACGAGGAATCTATGACCTACCAAGAAAATACACCAACTGATGCCGAAAGCAAGATAATAGAACAAATTGAAAATGCCTTTTTGCCTGAACAAATTGAAAACGCTTAACTATGGAAGCTATTATATTAAAGTGCCCTGAGAATGGGCGCTTTCATTTTGGACTAACTGCTCCTGGTCCTGAAATTGCTTTATCGAAAACTTCGGGTTGCTTTCATAGCGATACCCTTTTTTCTGCTTTGATAGTGCTTTGTGCAAAGACCTTCCCCGATGAAGTAAGTGCATTTATTGCTAGCTTTAAAAGTGGAGAGATAAAAATTTCTTCTGGTAGTTTTTGTTTAGAAGTATCTGATAAAAAAGAACCCATTTATTTTTTACCAAAACCTGCTCATTTTGATTGTTACCAAGATGAGAATATCAATAGAAAAGAAATTAAGGATATACAATACATTTCCAAAAAAATTTGGGAAAATGGGCTAACTCCTGCGGAATGGAAAAAGAATCGTTGTGTTTGGGTGGATAAAAAGTTTTTAGCACATTTCTATGAATTTCCTCGAAATTATGGAAAAGAAAAAATCATCAATAGTGTTACAGAACCCAAAATAGCTGACCATGCCCGAAAGTCCGTAGATAATATTTTTTTCCAAACGGACATACAGACGAAAAGAACAATCCTTATTAGTGACACTACCATTACTACTGTTCATATACATTTATACTTTTTACTGGAAAACGAAAGAGCGGATGAAAGAATGAAAAAGCTATTTGATTTGTTGCTCGATATTTTAATTGATGAAGGATTTGGTGGAGGCATTTCTTCTGGAAACGGAAAAATAGAATCTATTAAACGAGCGACTTGGGAATGGGATAACAAAATTTTTTCTGAACAGAATAGAAGTCATAAAATAATGGCTTCTGCTTCATTGATTTCTCCAAGTGCAAATGACCAACTTGATGATATTTTGGCAGGTAATGTAATTACAAGAGGAGGCAGAAATACCTCTAAAGACGGGACTTTAAAGAGAATTAAAATGTTTAAAGAAGGTACGATATTTAATAAGGATACTATTTCTGGAAATATTCCCGAAATACACAATAAAGAAGTACAAGAATCCAATATTTATTTGCGATACGGAAAGGCTTTTCCTCTTCCTGTACATGAAAAATACTTTAAGCTATGGCAAAAGGCACAAACTTCCGAAGTTTTACTATAGATATAGAAACCATTACCCCTGTGGCTATTGGCAATGGAGACATTTTATCGCCATATACAGATTATGTATTCGCAGATGAGGATATTCGCGTCCTGGACAAAAATAAACTAGCTGCTGAAATAGCCCAAAAAGATGAAGATAAACCCGATGGCACAAAACGTCTGATGGATGAGTATGTTGATATGTTGTATTGGGAAATGAATAACAACCGCTCTTCTTTTAATCTAAAAAAGGATTTTATTGAAAAAGATTCAAAATTGGGGATTAAATCTGAAATACTTACTCACCGGTCACATCCTTATTTTGGTTTAAATCCAAATATTCGTCAGGAGATAAAATGTATCGTCAAAGATAACGACCGTCCCTACATTCCCGGAAGCAGCATAAAAGGAGCAATAAAAGGAGCCTTGCTATATCATTGGTTTAATAATGAAGGAAAAAGTCAGTTTGAAAACATTATGAAAACATTGCTAAACACTTATAAAAAGGCTGAAAATAAAATCAAACAGATTGAACGAATTGCCTCTAGAGATCATATCGGCAGAAGCGAAGCCAACGAAATTAAGCGACTAAAAAGACAAATTTGGAAGAACGATAGACAAACATTGGACAAAGCATTTCAAAGTGCCATTGAGGAACTTTTAACAAAAGAGCATCGCTATCTTCCGCGTGATTTTAATCATTTAAGGTTAAAAGATTCAAGATGTTTCTACACAGATGATATACTTATTCAACAAACCAAACGACTCCACTATGCTAAGGGACGAGCATTGATTCCCGTTAATACTGAAGCTATAAAAGTTGAGTTGATAACCGATTTCTCGTTGAGCATTGTAAATAGCTTTACACACAAAAGTTTACAGTTTTTTAATAAGAAAAAGCCTATTGAAAATCTTTTCAACCGCATCAATCAATTTAGCAAGGATAATATATTGATGGAATTTCATCGCCTGAATACCTTTCCCGGCTATCGAAAAGCAAAAGGAAGAGACCGAGACTTATTTGAGGAATATAAAAATGTTTTGGAAAACATTAAGGAGCAATTAGATAATGCTTTACCCAATGAAGCTTTTTTATGTCTTGGGGCAGGCAAGTCTTTTTTTTACAATTCTATTGGCTTGGCAGTTCATCATACAGAAGAAAAAGACTTGAGGTTTGTTGATAAAGAAACGCCTCTATTCCGAAAATTTTTCAAGCTCTATTTCCTGGGAAAAGACGGACAAAAGAATTTTCCTCTTACTCGCCCGGTGACCGATATTGGAGAACCAATGGGTTGGGTGAAGCTGAGTTGGAAAAATAGTTGAAAGCCTCATGTCTAAACCTCAAATTTTCATTTCATATTGCTGGGAAGATGTTGAGATTGTTGATAGAATAGATAACTTTTTTAAGGATATAGGTTTATTTCTTATTAAAGACACAAGGGATATTGGATATAAAGATAATTTGATTAAACATATGAGGAGAGTGCGAGATACTGACTTTGTAATTATGGTAATAAGTGATGCCTTTCTTAAATCATCTAATTGCATGTATGAAGTTGTTGAATTTTTAAATTCTCCCAAGTTTGAAAAGAGAATTTTACCAATTCGCTTGCCAGGTGCTACTTTTTTTAATGTAACAGGGCAAGTGAAATACTACCAATTTTGGGAAGATCAAATAAATGAAACGGAAAATATTTTAAGAGGATTAAATGATTTATCAAAAACAGAAAGTATTCAAAGGGAATTAAATCGATTTAATGATATTAGAGCGAACCTAAGTCGTTTTTTTGAATATTTAAAAGACATACTTGTAAAAAGTTTTGATGAACTTGAGGAGGAAAAGTATAGCTCATTATTAAAAGAAATTGGGATTAATGCAAGTGAGTTTGTAAAACTGTTAAAAAGTAAGTCTTCAGAAGATACAGTAATTTCAGAAGAAATACAATCAAAAAAGCAAAAGGAAAAATCAGATGAAGATGACGAAATACAAAAGAGAAAACTACAAGAACAAGCAGAAAGAGACGACATTGAAAATGAAAACAAAGAAGACCAGAATGTGTCTTTTACAGACGTAAGTAATTCAAAAAATGAAACAACGCAATATGTTCATTTATTGAGTAAAGTAAATTATGAAGATTGGAATTCCAAAACAATAACACTATTAGAGGCTATAAAAGGAATTGAGCTGCAGGAAATAATTCACTCGGTAGAGGAATTAAGAACATCTCATGGTTCTGACAAAAACGTTGTTCTGATTGTAAATAATTTTGATGAAGATTTTGACCAAGACGACCTAAAAGACTTCTTCAAAGATTCCAATTTCCTTTTTATGATATATTTTGGAAAACCCAACAAATGGAAAGGTAAAAAATATGTGCCTGGCTATCAAGCCACTGCTTTTTGGGATACAATTTTTATTACAGAGGATATAAACAACCTAGAGTCAATCTTAGAAAAACAATCCATAAAAATTATAGAAGATGGAATTTAGTAAAACCTTACAAAAACCTTTAAAGGATAAAATTAAAAGTGGGGATACAATGGGGGCTTTGGAAGAATTGGAAGCCATTTTTGGAGAAAAAGACAATGAGGCTGTGTTACAAATTAGCAAACTTAATAATCTTAAAAAAGATAATAGAAAAGGTGTTATAAGCTTTTCTGATTATCAATTAGAGGTTCGAAAAATTGATAATGCTACTATTGAGTTAATAGATAAAATACCTGAAGATGATGCTAAAAACTATATAGAGGCAAATGCTATCCAAAGTGATATATTGATTCTTTGTAGAAAAGGAAGCCGTGTAAAATATATGGAAAAATTGTTTCCTGAACATTTTTTTCCAAATAGGGAAGTAATTCCTGAAGAGGATTTAAATGAAAAAGACCCTGAAAATTACAAAGTAATTATTTTTGATAACTTCCCTATGGAACAGTATCCTATCGGAATAACTGTTGGACTTCAAGACATTCTGGACAATACAAAAAAATGTGTGCTTGTCCATAGTCCCGATACGATTCGGGAATTGCATGAAAACTATACAAACAGAGTTTACTTTTCTAATTCGCCCTTTTCTATTCATAGCCGTTTGAATGAAATTTTCCTTTTTATGAAAATGCAAATATTTAATGATAATGAATAAACGAATAAAACCGTCTTGTAGGGTTGGAGATATTGCCCCCACCCCCCACCTAACCCTAACCTTCAACCTACCCCTACACCCCCGCCAAATCCCCAACTGGCGCGGCGCCTTCGTCCAGATGGCAGGCTGGACTGATGAACTCTTCCACAACCACAACAACGCCTCCGGCGAAGAAGGCCACGCCTACCACTACCGCTACCCACTCATCCATTACCGCATCCAGCGCGGCCAGGCTGCCATCGTCGCCATTGGTGAGGGGGTAGCAGCATTACAGCATATTTTGTCCGAGCATGAGTGGGTGATCCAGTGGCAGGGCAAGCCATTGACCTTGCAAGTCCACGACCTGCGGATGAACGAACATTACTTTCGGATGACCGCCCGCCCCCGCACCTACCGCCTCTACAACTACATCGCCCTCAACACCGACAACTACCACCGGTGGCTCGACAGCCCCAGCTTCATCCAGCGCGTCGCCTTGGTGCAGGACATCCTCACCGGACACCTCCTCGGCTACGCCACCGCCATGCACTGGCAGTTGCCCGAGCGGCTGGAGGTCAACATCCGCTACATACAGATGATCCGCAAGGTGCGGCTGCACGGCACCCCCCGCATCGCCTTCAACCTCACCTACGACTGCAACCTCCTGCTGCCCTCCGGCATTGCCCTCGGCAAAGGCATTAGCCACGGCTTCGGCTGGCAGAAGAATATAAAGATCCGCCCCGGCTCCAATGCCCGGCAGGCAACCCCCAAACACCAGGATGTAGAAGAGTTGTTTCTAAAAGAGAATACTTAGCATAGAGGGATTAACATGGCCAAGAAAAAGCACACCTCCAGCGATGCCCCCATCCCCTTCGACCCCAAAAAGGCCGCCAGGTTGCAACGAAAGTATGGCCTCTCCAATGCCCTCCTCCGGAAATGGAAACGGCGCGACTATATCCCGGCCAGGTATCAACAAAAGAATGTGGTAGCATCCCAATCTAAAAAAGCCACCAACACCAGTAAATGCTGGTATCGGCGGCCAACTGGAACACAGGCAGGCGAAATATCTTTCTATGATGTGGGGACCGTGTTATATTATTGGAGTATTTATTCAAAGATCATCAAACCCTCACCCGTACGCGGATAACCCTTCCAGCCTTTTCTTTTTAGAAACTTGTTGGCTGCCCGACGCGATTCAAATGGCCCGATAAGGACCTTGTAAGGCAAGGGCGCACGGTCGGCAAAGCCAATCACTACATTTTGCCTGCAGTTGTTTTGACAACTGGTCTGTTGCGCCTTGGCTCTTTCCAACTGGTCCAGGGCACATACCTGCGCGTAGTGTGGAACGGCGGGGGGTGGAAGGGGGCGCTGCCGACGAGGCTTGGCAGGTCGGTCGACGGGTGTATCATTCCTCAAGATTGGCTTTTCCTTCCTTCGTACACTGGCTTTTTCGTTCTGTTTTTGGAACGGATTGTCGTAAAAAGAAGGAGCTGGATCGGCAGCCGGTTCTGGCAGGGATCTGACCAAAGCCGTCGGCTTCTTTTTTGCTTTTTTTGCATTTGATCTGGCGGGGAAGAAGGTGGTAGTGGTTTGGATGCCAGTGGCTTGGGCAGCGCGTATCATACCCAAATTGACCAAAGTAGCAATACCAACGATCAATACAAATACCACTACAGCACTGGCCCTGGTCTGTATGAGGTACGACTTGGGTGAAATGCGGGTGGCGACGGGGAGCAGACTGACAACAAACGATCGAATGGGATTTTTCAGCCGGTATCCGACCCAGCCACCGAGCGACAGCCCAATGCCCCATCTGATGAGCATAAAAATTACTGCAGATGACATAACAACAAAATTTTGAAACGTGAAAAATAGTCAATACGCCTGCCGTTTCTTTCAATACCATGATGATTCGCGGTGGGATTTCTTTCACATATACAATACTTTTTTTATCTTACACACAATAAGCACTAAGGTGTATATCTCTGCCCAAGATAAAGGACTTCGCTGGGTTTGACTACATTCAACCAGCTAGAGCCAGCTCACTCGTTCTTTGACAAAACGGCCATTTTAAATAGAAAAAAGCATAAATTGTTTTTCGCAACCTATACATAGTCAGATGTTTATACATAATAAAAAAAAGCACTAACTAAAAAATCGTTAAATTGTTAAAATGATAATATGTATTCTGGCTGCCATTTGTGACTTACTATGCTGATTTTGAAGTATTTGTGAGTGATAGTCGTCAGATTTTTCTTCAATTTACAACCATTTGTGACAGGCAAAAAGTCGCCAAATTCAAATTGTTAATTTTTTAATATTTATTTTCTGACACTTCTATGACATTTTATTTTTACTATTCTGCTGATTTTCAATGTTTTAGAAAATGGAAGTATAGGAGAGAGAGCCATTAATAGATTGGACTGCGACGCCTTCATTCCATCAGTTGCCGAGTGGGTGTACCATAGGAGAGAGAGCCATTAATAGATTGGACTGCGACAGAAAAGCTCCCTTTCGGACAATTCAGCTCTAAATAGGAGAGAGAGCCATTAATAGATTGGACTGCGACACTACGTAATCAGTAATGTCTTATGTAGTCAAAAATAGGAGAGAGAGCCATTAATAGATTGGACTGCGACTACAGATTTTATGCTAACTTTTTCATCTGGTGAAATAGGAGAGAGAGCCATTAATAGATTGGACTGCGACAATTTGCGAGTTGTTTTTGTAGCTGTTAGGTCGGATAGGAGAGAGAGCCATTAATAGATTGGACTGCGACCCTCCCCAAAATAATATTGGACCAGCATGATAGGATAGGAGAGAGAGCCATTAATAGATTGGACTGCGACGTGAAGAACCTACCCATTGTGCTAACATTGCTATAGGAGAGAGAGCCATTAATAGATTGGACTGCGACCGTACAAGCGCTCTGAAAAAATTTTCCCTTCGAAATAGGAGAGAGAGCCATTAATAGATTGGACTGCGACGCAATTCCAACAAACACTCCAAATACTGTCCATTATAGGAGAGAGAGCCATTAATAGATTGGACTGCGACGGAATGTTTCTCTTAAAATGAGAGCCATCTTTGATAGGAGAGAGAGCCATTAATAGATTGGACTGCGACGTTCTAAATTAATTTTTTTCATCGTCTACATTTTTATAGGAGAGAGAGCCATTAATAGATTGGACTGCGACGATTTGCTTAGGAGACATATTGCCAGTCTTGATTATAGGAGAGAGAGCCATTAATAGATTGGACTGCGACGGATAAAAACGTATCTCATATTCACTTTAAAGGGATAGGAGAGAGAGCCATTAATAGATTGGACTGCGACGAATATAATATTCTGACATTTCTACTTTCATTATAGGAGAGAGAGCCATTAATAGATTGGACTGCGACTTTCTGTTCGTGGTAGTCTGGACAAGCTTTCCAGATAGGAGAGAGAGCCATTAATAGATTGGACTGCGACGCTTCATAGTAGTACTCTATATTTCCATTAATCTATAGGAGAGAGAGCCATTAATAGATTGGACTGCCCCGAAGGACTACGTTTCACTACGCCTTCGGGGCACGCGACTCTTGGGTAGTTGTTTTCATTGTAATCAGTTATAATAGGAGAGAGCCACTTTTAGTTTGGACTGCCCGGAAGGACTCCGTTTCACTGCGCCTTCCAGGCACGCGACTATAGTCGCCCAAAGCAGCATTTGTGCAAATTGCCTGTCTACCGACAGGTAGAAAATCACACATGTTTGGGCCCGCCTGCCTGCAGTACGGGTGGTTTACCCACAAGTCTAATGTAGACATAATGTTGATTGAGTTACTTGATAATCCAGTAGCGAATTAGTTGTATTACTATTGTTCATTGACTTTCAAGGTTTTTGCAAATAATCAAATCGGAATTTTATTTTGCTTTGATGTCATTTGAGATCGATTTCAAATCAATCACCGTGTTGTCGTAAAAAAAGCACAAACGCCAGTTGGCTCTAGACTTGTAGCACTATAAAATAAGGTGATGTCGGCAGATACATTGTATTTAGGAAAGAGAATCACTTACTACACCTGCTGATTTCAACAACGCTCAACCAGCGGGCTGCCCGCTAGCTGAGCGAAGCCGAACCCAGCCAGCAAAGCCAAAGCACCATGCCACCCTCAACCCATGCCACCATTCCAAAAAAACAAACAATACAAAAAATTCTGCGCCTACGGGTTCCTCAAAAACCTACGGTTCTTCGACGCCTTCCTGCTTCTATTTTTCCTTGAAAACGGCATCACCTTCAGCCAAATAGGCATCCTGTATGCCGTTCGCGAGATCGTCATCAACCTGGCGGAAATACCCTCCGGCATCATCGCCGACACCTATGGTCGCAAAAACGCCCTCGTCGCTGCTATGGGGATTTACATCCTTTCGTTTTTCGTATTTTATTTTTCCAGCGACTTTTGGTTGCTGTTTGTAGCGATGTTGTTATACGGAGTGGGGGAAGCCTTCCGCTCCGGCACCCACAAAGGCATGATCATGGACTACCTGCGCCTCCACAACTGGGGCGACCAAAAGGTAGCCTACTACGGCCATACCCGCTCCTGGTCGCAAAACGGGTCAGCACTCTCGGCACTGATAGCCGGAATAATGGTTTTGTATTCGGGCAGCTACCGGGTGGTGTATCTGTTTTCAGTGGTGCCCTATATGCTCAATTTTGTGAATATCCTGACCTACCCGGACGAGTTGAATTTTTCGTCGAGCGGAAAGAAAAGGCCCCCGGCGCGACCTCCCGGTGTCGTCTTCAAATATTTTTTGCGTGCCCTGAAAATCCGCAAAGTATTTCAGATCATCAACTCAACGGCACTCCACACCGCTTTTCTCAAAGCCGTCAAAGACTACATCCAGCCCGTCATGATCCAGGTGGCCCTGTTGGTACCGTTGATGATGGCGATGGATGAAAAAAGGAAGAGCGGCCTGATCATCGGTGTCCTCTATTTCGGCATATACCTTCTGACGGCTTATGCTTCCAGGTCGGCTGCTAAATTGAAGGCTGTAAACCTCCAAAACGTGGACTGGCTTACCCTGATGGCCGGACTGGTTGCCGGTCTGGTGTGCGGATTGTTGGTGCATCTGGACTGGTGGACCCTCTCCTTGGTTGCCTTCGTGTTGATCTATCTTGTCGAAAACCTCCGCAAACCCATCCTGACTGGCAACCTGGCCGACGAAGTGCCCAACGAAATTCTCACCTCAGTGCTTTCTGCCCAGTCGTTTTACCGGACGGTCATCACGGCGGGCCTGGCAATTGTAATCGGATTCATAGCCGACGGATGGGGGCTGGGCATAGCGTTGTTGTCTATTTCCGGAATACTGTTGTTATTCGTAGCGTTGATCGGCTTTCCCGAAAGGTGATAATTCTCATCCCTGACATTGACGGAAGTCATCCGAATTTCTCTAAAGATAAATTATTTTGGTGGCGAAGCAAACACGAATGCTATGAACCATACCTCCAAAGAAAATATCCCCCTGGCCGACATTATGAACACCCGTGTCGTGACCCTCTCTACCGAGAACACCGTCGATGAAGCCGTCGTCATTTTCAAAAACAACTCCTTTCACCACATCCCTGTCGTCAATGCAGTAAAAGAAGTGGTAGGCATGATCAGCACCACCGACCTGGAGCGCATCTCTCTTGGGATGAGTGTTTTTGGTAATGCCCAAAAAGAAAAATACAATGAATCCCTTTTCAGATCATTGCGGGTGGCCGATGTGATGGCCAAAGACATCGTCGCGCTTGATAGCCAACAGACCCTTCAGGATGCCTACCGGATCTTTTGGCAGGGTACCGTCCGCTGCTTACCCATCGTCGATGATGGCATACTGGTAGGTATTGTCAGCCCTCTTGACCTGATCGGCGCATTGCTCAACGAAACATAAACCAGCATATTACTACCACTCCTAAGTACAAGCAACTCCAACAATAGCATTACATTTTGCGAACCTCCTTAAACAAAACGCCATGGGTAGCTTCAACGTCAATCAAATAAAAACGGTTGCCGAGCGCAACCAATTCTATCAAAACATACTCGACGATTTAGACGCCTTTCAGTTCCTGCTCGACAATGGCTGGATAGAAGACAATGAAAACACCATCGGGGCAGAACAGGAGATCTGCATCATCGATAGGGACTATCAGCCCTTTTGCAAATCGCTGGACCTGCTCGACCTCATCGACGACGATCATTACACCAACGAACTGGCCCTCTACAACCTCGAGATCAATCTCGACCCCGAGCCCCTCACCGGCGATTGTTTCCAAAAAGTGGAAAAAGACTTGCAGTTACTTTATGAAAAAGGCCAGGCTGCTGCCCGCCAACGCGCCGGCCATCTCTTTCTGACCGGCATTTTGCCCACCCTGCAATACCGCCATCTGCAATTTGACCATATGACCCCCATCGACCGTTATAAACTGATCAGCGACACGTTGCTGAAAATGAGGGGTGAAAATTTTGAAATCCTCCTGCAAGGAGTCGACGACTTCAACGTCTCACTCAACTCCGTCCTCTTTGAAGCCTGCAATACCAGTTTTCAAACCCACCTGCAGATCAGCCCCCGCCATTTTGCCGAACGGTTCAACTGGAGCCAGATGATCGCCGGCCCCGTATTGGCGGTGGCTACCAACTCGCCCATGCTCTTTGGCCGGGAGCTCTGGGCGGAGACGCGGATCGCCCTTTTCAAACAAAGTCTGGACACGCGAGGCAAGAGCAACCCCATCCGCAAAAAAATTCCCAGAGTGTATTTCGGCGACGACTGGGTGGGCAACAGTCCCGTCGAACTGTGGAAGAAAAGTGTGATGGCCTTTCCGCTATTGCTAAAAACGAAGGACGACTCCAACTGGAAAGAACAGGTGGAAAAAGGTATTTGCCCCAAACTGAGTTCCATCCGCCTGCACACCGGCACCACCTACAACTGGAACCGGCTGTGCTACGGGGTGGCCAACAACAGCCCCCACATCCGCATCGAATGCCGTTATCTGCCCGCCGGCCCCACCATTGTTGATGAAATCGCCAACTTTGCCTTTTGGATCGGCCTGATGAAAGGCCAGCCGGAAGAACTAAGCACCTTTTGGCAAAAAACTGATTTTCGCATTGCCAAAGACAATTTCATACGTGCCGCCCGGACGGGTATCAATACTACGTTCAACTGGTTGGGCAAACCCCGGTGGGCCGAAGAACTATTGTTGGAAGAGCTACTGCCTTTGGCAAAAAAAGGCCTGGAAAAATCAGGCGTCAACTCCGTTACCACCGGTAAGTATCTCGGAATCATCGAACAGAGAGTACTGAGCCACCAAACCGGGGCGGAATGGCAGATACAGAACTTTAGATCCCTGACACACAAACACAATCCCTCCGTGGTCGCCAAACTCCTGACAGCCGCCTCGCTGGATTACCAAAACCATAATATCCCTGTACACGATTGGCAACCAATAGCTAAAGCACCGGTGTATCCGGTCGGGAAGGCGGAAACAATAGAACACCTGATGAATACCAGCGTGTTTTCCATACATCGAAAACTCAGTGTCAGGGTTGCCCAAAAAGTCATGGATTGGGGGCAGTTTAACCACCTGCCGGTAGAAGACGACCAGGGCCACCTCTGTGGCATATTATCGACTAATGATCTGAAGGCTGCCGCCGAAATACATGCCGGTCTTTTGGTTGAAGACCTGATGACCTCAGAATTGTTGACGGCGAAACCCACCGATACCCTCCAGCAGGCTACTCACCTGATGAAATCAAACAACATTAATTGCTTGCCGGTGATGTACAATGGCAAACTCGTGGGTATTTTTACCAACACGGATTTGTTCAAACTTGGTTGACTTTCGTCAAAATAACAACGAGTTTTGTGCTTTGTAATTCCAGATCGACCACAAAACGACGCGATGCCTAACCCATCCCCAATGACTTCTTTTTCAGCATTAGACCGGCCCGACCACCTGCAACGCCTTCAATCCGAGACCTTCGACCTGCTCATAATCGGCGGCGGCGTAACCGGCTGCGGCATTGCCCTCGACGCGGCTTCCCGAAGTATGAAAACAGCCCTGCTGGAAAAAGCCGACTTTGCCTCCGGCACCAGCAGCAAATCTACCAAACTGGTACACGGCGGACTGCGATACCTCAAGCAATTTGAGATTGGGTTGGTACGCGAATCCGGCACCGAGCGTGCCATCCTCCACCGGCTGGCTCCTCATTTGGTGCGACCGGAAAAAATGCTCTTGCCCATCGTCCAACAAGGCACTTACGGAAAATGGGCGGCTTCCTTTGGTGTCATGGTGTATGACCTACTGGCGGGAGTGGAAAAAGACGACCGCCGAAAAATGCTTTCTAAAAAGGCCACCCTCCAGCTCGAACCCCTCCTCGACGAATCAACGCTTCTGGGCGGTTGCCTCTACGCCGAATACCGGACCGACGATGCCCGCCTCACCATTGAATTGGCCAAGCGAGCGGTCAGCTATGGCGCCACGGCGTGTAACTACTGCACCGTCATCGACTTTATTTATGACCATGAAAAACTGGCGGGGGTAAAATGCCGGGATGAATTGACGGGGGAGGTGTTTGCCGTAAAGGCCCGACAAGTGGTTTCTGCCGGTGGCCCCTGGGTGGATCATTTGCGAAAGCTGGACCAGTCGGTCGAAGGAAAAAGGCTACACCTTACCAAGGGGGTACATATTGTTATAAAACACGAAAAGCTGCCCATTCGCCACGCCGTTTACTTTGATGTGCCGGATGGTAGAATGGTTTTTGCGATCCCTCGCGGGAAAATTACTTATGTAGGCACTACCGATACGGAGTACAAAGGACCGCTGGAAAACGTAACGGTTACCCAGGCTGATGTACGCTATTTGCTCGACGCCGTTCATCACGGTTTTCCGGCCATTCGGTTAACGGAAAAAGACATCTTGTCGAGTTATGCCGGCCTACGGCCACTGATCCACGAAGAAGGTAAGTCACCTTCAGAATTATCCCGAAAGGACGAGATTTTTGAATCGCCGTCCGGGTTGATGTCCATTGCCGGCGGTAAGCTGACGGGCTATCGAAAAATGGCGCAGCGCATCGTTTATCGTGTGGCCAGACGGCTGGGTCGCCCCATTCCGAAAAGTACTACCCGCCACATCCCGTTGGTGTTGGATGCCCTGCTCAACCAAAAAGCGATGGCGCTGTACATCGACTTATTAACCCGGAAAGCGTTGCAATCAGGACTGCAAAAATACGACGCCTGGTATCTTGCCACAACTTACGGCAAACAGGCCAATGCGATTTTTAACAAAATGCACACGTTGAATGATTCTCCCCGACAGGCACTCGCCCGGGCAGAAGCCTGGTTCGGTGTTCACTACGAAATGGTGCAAACGCTGGCTGATTTTTTTGTACGCCGAACGGGAAGTTTGTATTTCGACATCGAACGGATTGAGCGGGTGCGGGCAGTAGTCGAACGCGACCTGGCACATTATCTGGGTTGGGATTCGGAAAGGTTGATGGCAGAGCGAAAGCGGCTGGATCAACTGGTATATGATGCGACCCATTTTTGAAAGAAGCATTCCAAACAGGCAATGCCAGAGATTTTTACATCCCTGGCATTGCACTTTCACATGCTCGGTGCTTCAAAAATCGGTTGATGGATTGGAATGCAATCCTTACCGCAACAATTGGAGGATGTACACGGTACCTGTGGTGCATCAATTACGCTTGTTTAATATTCGGGAAAAGTGGTATGCTTTTTTTAAAAATGTAAACGGAATGGTTCTTTAGTGATAACGATCCACAACTTACTTCAACTCCCCACCTTATTAAGGTTCGTCCCTCGTCCCTCGTCCACCATCAGTTCAAAGGTATCGTGATGTCAACAAGAGCAGCGCCGCCGAAAACCCCCAATCCATTTTCAATGTTGGAAAAGACATTTACAGGTTCGGCGTACAATTCATATTGATTGGTCAGGTACAGGGAATGACTGATGAAAAACTGATAAGTTTCTTTGGTCAGGCTATAGCACCTCAAACGGGCATTGGCGATATCCACATACCCCTCCAGGCCCTCTTCTATTAGCATTTCGTTTCTTAAACGAACACCACCGGCACCTGTTATGATATGAGGGGTTCCATTAAAGTCAACATCCGAAAAGATAAAGCCGTCCTTGAGGTATAGGGATTTGTTGGTTTGGTCATCCAGGTCGATTAAGGGTGAGTAATAATCGTACAGCACCGTATCTCCGGAATTTTGAATCACCATAATGGGAACATCCAGATAAAAATAATAGTAATTTTCGTCCTCCGGATCGTCTATGGTAAAGGTGAAAACGAGGTTTCGGGTGTGTTCCCATTGGGTAGAAACAGTGTCGGCAGAGACACCCCGGACGGCAGGAGGCTGTGGTATGGACGTCGATGCCTCGATCAGATCGGATGCAGGGTCGGTCACTTTTATCGAATAAGAATGGTCCGTTTTGGGAGTAATGGATGACCGGTATTTTCCGAGTACGTCGCCGGCCTGTTTGGCATACGAAAGGGTTTCCACCAAATTGTTATTCTCAAAAAGTTCCACCGTTGCGGTTTCTACTTCAACGATCTGAGCATTTTCCAACGGACCAAAACCGGGTTTTAAACTCTTGCTGATTTCAATGGTGACGGGTTCCTGATCGTTGATGAGGGCGTTGACCACGAGCTGGTTTTCGGCATCCGGAAAATCAATGTTGAGTTCCTTATTGCAGGCAGAAAAAAGTGCCGTACAGCAAAACAAAAACAGAATGGATTTAATATTTTTCATGACTTATTTTTTTAGGTTTGTCACTCACTCGATTAGAAAGATATTTTATAATTCAAAGTCGGTAATATCGGAAACAGGGTTCTGCTCGAATACTTGGAGGAACCGTCTGCAAAGGTTTCCAGGATGACGAAAGAGGGATTTTTGCGATTGTACAAATTCGTCAATCCAAAAGTAAATTCATGCGTTGCTTTTGTTTTGACCCATTTTCGAGTGGCGGATACGTCCAGTTTGTGATAAGATGGCAGCCGGTAATTGTTGCGGTTGTTGGAAGACTGAATGATGCCCGGATTGGTGATGATACTGCCGGATATGGAAGTTCCCACCGGAACCCAGTATTGTGAAAACTCCACTTCACCGGAGTAGTTTGGTGCAACATAAGCCGTTTGAGGTATCGTAGTGGCGTTGCCGGTGTAGAATACCCAGGAGGCGTTGAAAGACCATTTTTCTGATTGTTTATAATTGCCGACCAGTGAAATATCGTGTCGGCGATCGTACTTGTATGGAAAGGCTTTTCCAAAATTGATGGCATCAAATTTTCGATTTGTCCAGGACAAGGTGTAGCCCAGCCAACCGGTTAATTTGCCGGATACTTTTTTCAAAAACAATTCGCCGCCATAAGAATTGCCCCTGCCCGTTTCGATTTGTTCCTCCCAGCCCAGCTCCCCTTTGGAGTAGTTTGCGCCGTCTTTGTATTCGATCAAATTGTCCATTTCTTTGTAATAGCCATCCAGTTCCAGCAACCAGCCGTTTAATTTCAAGGCAGCTCCGGCGGCATATTGGGTGGACTGTTGCGGCTTTACTTTATCGGTACTAGGTACCCAAAGATCGGAGGCTTGCGCAATCCCCGAATTGGTAAGTAGGTGCATATACTGTGTCATCTTGGAATAGCCAAGTTTTAGCGACAAGCGATCATTCACCAGATACCGGGTGCTGATCCGCGGCTGAAGGGAGTGGTAGTTTTTATTTTTGGTGAAAAAAGCAGAGCCGTGTAGCCCGATGTTTAGCTTTAGCTTTGGCAAAACGTCCCACTCATCTTCAACATAGACATCGACTTCGGGTGCCGCTACTTTTTCATTTCCCAATTTGGTTTCCACGTCGTTTTCTCCGGTTTTGAAAGAGTTGAAATTGACGCCGGGTGTAAAATAATGTTGGATCAATCCGGCCCCAAATCGAATCCGGTGCTTGTTGCTGGCGAAATATTCATAATCTTGTTTGATCCCAAAATCGTTGATCTTGGAAGAGTATTCAATTTTGCTTTCTTGTTGGATGTCGGGAGCATTGTTTTTAAAACCATCCTCTGTGAAATAATTGTAGTTGGAAAAATAGCCGGTTGTATTGACAAACATTTTTTGAGAGAAAAGATGGTTCCAACGAAAGGAAGCGATGCCATTTCCCCAGCCCTGGTTGCGTTCGGAGGTTGAGGAGGAGCCGGTATTGTCTACCGTTGTTTTCGATGTGTTTTTAACCAGGTGTTTGTCTCGGCTGTAAAAGCCACTTATGTATAACCGGTCCTTGTCGGAAAACCGGTAATTGTATTTTAAATTAAAATCCATGAAATTATAGTTTTCCTTGAATTCGTCGGTGGCTGATTTGTTCTGTGAGTTGCGTATAGGGGCCACGATCAAATCGGCATAAGTCCGGCGGGCCGTCACCATGATGGAACTTTTGTCCTTGATGACCGGGCCACTGACTTTTGCTTTGGCGGAGAGCAGTCCCACGGAAAGTTCCTTATCCCATTTTTGATTGTTGCCGTCTTTCATGGTGATGTCCAGGACGGAGGACAACCGCCCGCCGTATCTGGCCGGGAAGGCTCCTTTTGTCAATTCGATATGGTTAATGGCATCGGAATTGAACGTAGACAGAAACCCCCACAAATGATAAGGATTGTACAAGGGAACACCGTCCAGCAGGATCAGGTTTTGGTCGGAACTGCCGCCCCGAACGTAAAACCCGGAAGCTGCGTCAACACCTTGTTTGATACCGGGCAACAAGGTAACGGCTTTGAGTACGTCCACCTCGCCGGCCACTGCGGGGATGGCATTGATTTCGGCTACTTTTAATTCCATTTTTCCAATGGTGGCGGACTGGACGGTCTCTTCCTCTTTATCGACCGTGACGACGATTTCCTGCAAGGTAGATTCCGATTCACCCAATGTGATCTTGAGTTGTTGCTGTTTGGTCACCGGGATTTGTTTTTCTTCATACCCGATAAAGGAGATGAGCAGTGTGTGTGGCCCGTCCGTCAGTTTGATGCTGAAAAACCCAAACTGGTTGGTGGAAGTGCCCACGTAATCAGATTGTTCGTAAACGGTTGCTCCGATCAATGCCTCTCCGGTGGTGGCATCATAAACATACCCCGAGACATTATATCCCGATTTCTTTGTTGAATTCTTTCCGAGGTTTTTTGCTTTTTTTTTAGCTTCAAAAATCGCGATGTTAGAACCGATCAGCTTGTAATCGAGATCGTTGGGAGACAGCAATTTGTCAAGGATATGTCGGAGGGTTTTGTCGATGTAGTTTCCGGTGACTTTGGCGTTCAGTTTGGGGAGGTTCCCGAAAGCGAAACTGACTCCTGCGGCTGACTCCATTTTTTTCAAGGCTTCCTTGACGGTGGTGTTTTCCACGCGGAGGCTTATTGTTTTGTCGAGCAAATCGGTTTGGGCGGAAGCCAACCCGGCGCAAAAGAATAGCACGGTTATGATGGTTATTTTCTGGACTGATTTCATGTTCTTATTATTTTTTTTTTCGCCACTACTTGCCCCGATTACTCGGGGGAGGCGCGGAGGCTCGGAGGTTCACTGAGTCGTTTTTTTTTGCCACTGAGGCATGAGGTTTTTTTCTTTGTTGTGTTCATTTGTTAGTCGAAGGGGTTTGGGGGTTACCCTTACTTTTGGTGATTGTTTTTTTTTGTTTTTGTTGTGTTTTTTTGCCACATCTTGCCCCCGAAGGGTCGGGGTTTCACGGAAATTGCTCGCTTTCGACATCACGTTGAAATGATTATCTGCCGAAGCGTGGCATGACGTGCATTGTTTGTTGAAGAAGAGAACCCCCACGTGTATTTACCGCAATTCCCACTGTCCATTGACCTTAGCAAATTTCTTCTGACAAATCGTTTCAATCGTCTCTATTACCGATTCAATTTTGGCCTGTTTAAAGGTGGCATTCAGTTCGCAGCCTTCGACGGCGGTCGGTTTGAACTGGTCTGTGTAGTAGGTGTTTAACGCTTCAATAACTTGCTGGAAGGGCGTATCAGAAAAGGTAAATTCACCGGTTTTCCAAGCCAGAAAATTGGGATCGTCGTTGTTGGTTTTTGTTATTTTTTCGGCCTGAACGTTGGCGACCTGTCCCGGTGTGAGTACCACCTTTTCGTCTATCCGGTTACTTACTTCTACTTTGCCGGTGGCGACGGTTACATCGGTGAGGAGGGTATCAGCCACGATGTTGAAAGAGGTACCCAGTACGGTCGTTTGGGCATTGTGGGTTTGTACGACAAATGGTTTTTGTTCATCCCTTTGGATGTCGAAGAAAGCCTCTCCTTTGAGCGTTACCTCTCTTTTTTTGCGGCCAAATTTTGTGGGATAGTGCAGGGTGGCGTTTCGGTTGAGCCATACTTTGGAGCCGTCGGCCAGTTGCACCAGTTGGGTTTCCGTCGTGGCAGTGGTTGATGCCATCTCGAGGGCAGGCTCGGTTTGTAAGTACTGATAGACCACCAGTGAACTCACCAACAACACGGCCACCGCAGCAGCTACCCGCAGCCATTTTCGATACATCGGCACCACTTTGGAGGAGGGCGTGGCGATTTGTTGCTTTACTTTGTTCCAGGCGATCCGGCTGTCGAAATCGTGGACCTCGATTTTCGCTTTAGCGTTCCAAATCCGTTGCAGGTTTTGGTATTCCTGTGGGTATTCCTTTCGGAAAACCTGGACCTTTTCTTCTTCTTCCGCTGAAGATTCGCGGTTGAAGTGTCGGGCCAATATATCGTAGATGTCTGTTTTCATAAGTACTAAAATTTGCTTTGACTCCGATTTTAAGGAGCCGTTTCATAGCTATGTCGAAGAAAGGAGGGGTGACCCTTACTTGCTGGATAATTTTTGTTCTTTGATATTCCCGGCAGGATTTCAGTGGTTTAATAGGAAAGGGCCTGACCTGGACCCTTATCAACCTCAGTCGGCATAGGAGGCACTCCTTGATCAGTTTAAAGCACTCATAGCGGTCGATAAAGAATACAGGCGGCAGTTTTTCGACATTACACTTACGTAAAACGCAAAATCGGAATGAAACTGCTCAAGGATCTGTTGCCTTTGAGGTCTGCAGATAATTGTCCCTGTGGTAGCAGACGATCATTTATGACTTGCTGTGGGAAATTGAGTCGGCTTCGGCGGCGGTAGGGGGAAATGGACAGGCTTTGCTAATATTCACCACATTAGCACAACTTGTCCCGAAATTTCGGGATCACCGCCCCAACTCCAAAACAGCCCGCTCAATAATCTCATCCTTAGTTTTATCCGTAGTGTCCAGTTGCACCAGAATATCGGGATCATAACCATCATCGAGGTGACGGCCCTCATGGTCGATGAATTCGCTGGTAGACATGGCCCATATGAAACTATTGCCCAGATAACCCTCCGCCACTGATCCACTGCCTCCACCCGTGCGGTCGCCGATGATGGTGACTTGTTCAAGTGGGTTCATCATATAGATCATCGTAGTAGTGGCACTGTAACATCCCCGGTTGGTGAGAATGGCTACGGGCTTACCGTAATACGTTCCGGAAGTAGGGAGCAAATTCATCTTGCTGTCGCTAAAATCATTGGGACCCGGGCCGGACTTGAAACGCTCGAAACCGGCGTATACTTCCTTATCGGTAAAATGCGAAGCGATGTCGGCTGCCAACTCAGGATCGCCACCACCATTTCCGCGTACGTCGATGATCAGTCCCCTGGTGTCCTTCATATAACTGATCACTTTTTCAATGTCGCTGGTTTCAAAATTATCAAAACTCGGAACAAACATGTACCCGATATTGCCGTCAAGGATTTTGTAAAAAATGGCAGATTCGTTGATGACTTCTGTGTTTTGCAGATAGTTGCTTAGAATTTCGTAGTCCAGGTTTTGTTCATACCCACCGTAAAGATCGTCCCAGCCACGGATGCTATCGCCATTGCTTACCCAGGTATGTGCATCCCGAAGGGTGGCCGCCATACTGCCCAGCACTTCGAGAAATGCGAGGTCCGACATTTCATTGGTGACTTTGGTGCGGTGGGTATCGCGTACCATTTCCCAATCTACGTTTTTAAAATCCAGCATGGCGTATTTTTCATGGATCACTTTCCAGTACTCGTTGAATGCACTGAGGTTGTCGTCAGGAGCATCGGGTTCGAGGGCTGTTTTTTCACAACTAAACAGGTTTATTAACAATAATGTTACGAAGATTGATTTTATGATGTTGGTTGTCATTTTTTAATTATTTTTATTGATTGATGATGAGGATTGACATTGCTGCAAATGCGTTGGCAAACTTTATTTGTAAACATGCTCTTAGTGTAACTTTGCGCCTCCCTGCCGGCCTTGCTAGCACAGCCCGCCTGACAGGGCTGTCAAGCCGGCAGGCAGGCGGGTGAGTCTTGGTGGCCCTTGTTGCGGCGATTTTGTCACGTACTCTTCCTTAAATCTTTGGCGTCATCTCCCGGGTTTTCCCAAAGAAAAAAATCCAGTTGATGCTGTGGCTCCCAAAAGTCAAGGGGCGGTCTTTCGTCTGTCCATAGCGGGTGAAATCCCAACGATAGGCAAATCGACTGCGTTTTTTGGAGGTCAGTCCTACTTCAGTTCTGATGCGGGTGTAGTCGCCGACGGTTTTTGGGCTATAGTATTTGGTGTTGAAGGGAGAGATGAAATCACTATTCTGATAGTGAAACTCACCCCGGTCAATCATTTCCTGCGGCACAGAAAAACCATAGCTGGACATGTCTTTGGTGAAGCCAAACAAAGCCAGCGATCCTCCCAGGTGAAGGGTCCACTTTTCGTTGAGCGGTTTATGCCATTCGGTAGCCAGGTGTATATTGCTGGACGCAAAATAGTAAACGGCATTATTGCTCAGGGCAGTGTTGACGAAAACATTGAGATCGAACAAATCCACACGCCCGCCCAGAAAAAGTTGGCCGGAAGCCACCGGCATGATGTTTTTCAAGTAGCTGAAGTGCAAGGTGGGGTGGAGGGTGTATTGAAAGTATCCTTGCTCGAATGCTCCGCCGATTAACCCCCTGAGTTCCAACCCGGTATTCCAGATGCGGGATTCGTTTCGGCTGTTGTACCCCAATCTCAGGTTCAGGCCGGAATTGGTGTGTGTTTTGGCGGCGTATTCAAGGTCTTGAAAATAGGCTCGTGTGATTCCGAGACCGAAGTAAACGCCGTTTTTTTGTTGTTGTGCCTGTGTGTTGATTGATAGAAATAACAATACAATTACGATGATACTGTTTTTTAAATGCATGGTTTTATAGTTTTGATGATGTTTTTCTTTGAAAGAAAGCCTTTCATTCTTTGACACCCCAAGTAGTCGGGGTGTCAAAGAGTTGGGTATTTTTACAGCTTGTGCAATGTCAAGAATACCTCTTTGCCATTGGTCAGATCGCCTTCGAGCCGATGCCACATTTGGGTATTGCGATCTGAATCGTTGACATTGTAAATTGTTTTTATAAAATCAGCAGTAATGGAAATTTCTTTGTCGGGGCGGTCGTAGTTCCAGGTAAAGGATTCCTCTTCTCCGGAGTTGAGTTTGGTTTTGCCGGAGCCGTCATCGTCGAAAGACATGGTGCCGAGGTTGGTCAATTCTTCTGTTGATACCAATTGGCCGTCTACATAAGTTTTGGTCTTTTGCCGGGTCATCTCCCAAGTACCCTGATGCTGTACCAGTGCAAATGCCGGATCATCTTTAAAACAAGCGGTGAACAAAGTAGTCGTTAATAAAAGGGCGAAACAAATTTTTAAGACTTTCATGGAATAGTTTTTTTGTAGTTAACAATAGTTTTTCAATTTTTGAAAACGATTTTTGATAATCCGTTTTCGATCTATTGTCGGATAAGATTTAATCAACCCTTACTCGTTTTAGAAAAATTAACAAATCATTTTTTTGGAGGCTGAATCGAATTCAAAACGCCATTGCTATTCGTTTATAACAATAAAAATACGTGAGTCGTCGATGCGACTTACTGAGTTTACAAAAAATAAAAAAGTGTAGAAATAAATTTCACCAATAACGTTTACATTTCAAACTGTATTTGTGCAAAACATAAAGCTATGGTACACGGCTGAAGCTGCCGCAAGAACCCCGATTCACCATTCCCGATTTCTTCCATAGCGATGGAATGGTGGTCGTTTATTGGCTGGAAAAACCAGTCAGGATTCATCTAAAGAACTACATACCAGACGAAAAAAAAGGGAGATACCCCTATCTTGGAAAGAAAAAATTAAAAAAACAACAAAAAACACAACAGCGGATGCTCCTTCAGCAGTACCCGCATCTGCCGAAGCGCCCGCCCCATCTGCCCTTCCACGGTTTTGACGGAGATGTCGAGCCGTGCCGCGATTTCTTTGTAAGACAACTCCTCCTCCCGACTTAGCAGAAAAACCGCTCTCGTTTTAGGCGGCAATTTAGAGGCGAAATAATGCAACATCGGCAAGATGTCCGCTTCTTCGATGGTCGAGTCCATCTCTTCTTGTGTCAATGTCCTGGCCACCTCTTCCAGATCGACAAATTGGCGATTTTTCGATGTTCGGAGGTAATCAATGCATTTGAATTTAGTAGCTCGCATCAGATACCGTTCAGGATGTTGAACTTCGGCCAATTTACCGTCCTGCCAAAGCTGAACAAACAGGTTTTGCACCAAATCTTCCGAAGTCATTTTATCCTTCACAATGGCCATAGCGTAATTACACAAGGAGTTGTAATGTCGGTGAAAAATGGTTTCAAAAGAAGTGGACAAAGATGCTGTTCTCAAACGAGTGGATTTGGAAATAAAGAAACAAATGTAAGGAAAATTTTTTCTTTGGGTTGCAAGCCACTACCTACCATATAGCATATTCACAACAACAAAAGCCACCTCCCTTTCGGAAAATGGCTTTTGCAAAGACTATATTTTAACCTCTTATCTGACTACTTCGACGCCACCTTAGCGTGTTCGCCCACTGTTTGGCGGCCGATGCTCGAATAGTAGACATCGCGATTCTTCATATCCTCGATCTCGTAGAGGTTGCGGCCGTCGAAAATGACGTTTTCCTTCATCTGTGAGGCCATAAAGTTGAAATCGGGCGTTCGGAATACGCTCCATTCGGTGATGATGGCCAGGGCGTCGGCTCCTTCCAGTGCTTCGTATTGGTTGTCGACCAATTCGATCCGGTCGCCGTATTCATTTTTCACGTTCTCCATTGCTTCGGGGTCGAAGGCTTTTATTTTGGCTCCGGCTTCCAGCAATTCGTCGATGATGTATAAGGCAGGTGCTTCGCGGATGTCGTCGGTATTTGGCTTAAAAGCCAGCCCCCAGATGGCAATGGTCAGACCGTTGAGGTCGCCGCCGTAATAATCTTTTATCTTTTTCGACAATACCGTTTTCTGGATGGTATTAACCGTCATTACCGAATTGAGAATCTTAAAATCATAGCTGAACTGGTTGGCCGTTTTGTACAGTGCCTGTACGTCTTTTGGGAAACAGCTTCCCCCATAACCTACGCCCGGAAAGAGGAACCGCTTGCCGATGCGGCTATCGCTGCCCATGCCCCGGCGCACCATATCCACGTTGGCCCCGACGCGCTCGCAGAGGTTGGCGATCTCATTCATAAAAGAGATGCGGGCGGCCAGATAGGAGTTGGCGGCGTATTTGGTCATCTCGGCAGAGCGTTCGTCCATATAAATGATGGGGTTGCCTTGCCGGACAAATGGCTCGTACAAACGACCCATTGTTTTGCGCGCTTTTTCGGAAGTGGTGCCGATCACTACGCGGTCGGGTTTGAGGAAATCGTCGACGGCGACTCCCTCTCTCAGAAATTCGGGATTGGAAACCACATCGAAGAGGTGGGGACTTACGTGAGCGGCCAGCTTGGCATGTACCTTTTCGGCCGTGCCCACCGGCACCGTACTTTTATCGACGATGACTTTGTAGTCTTTTATCAAGAAAGACAATTGGTCGGCTACGCCCAAAATGTAAGACAGATCGGCCGATCCATCTTCACCCGGAGGGGTTGGAAGTGCCAGAAAAATGATCTCGGCATCTTCAATGGCTTCGGCCAGATTGGTGGTGAAGCTGAGCCTGCCGCCGCTTGTATTTCGTTCGAAGAGGACATCGAGGCCGGGTTCATAAATAGGCACTTCGCCATTGCGCATCTGATTGACTTTCTTTTCGTCGATGTCTACACAGATGACCTTATTGCCTGTTTCGGCAAAACAAGTTCCGGTAACGAGGCCGACATAGCCGGTTCCAACTACTGCAATATTCATTTTAAATGAGTTTAGCGTTTAACATTTATAATTAACCAACTCCAATAATAGCGATCGTAGTACAGGCGCTCACAGGGGATAGCCCTATGCCCTCCCAATAGAAACGCTATATTTGAAGTATTTAGAAATTCAACTGATCCCAAATACAGTATTGTTTAGCGTTTAGGAACAATATTCATAGGAATAATATTCAAAAGCGCAGGACAATACTGGTTTTCTCTTACTTTCAGGTTATAAGTAATTTTGGGCTATGCTGGACGGTAATTGATGCAGCAACAATACATCAACAATCATTCCCGATTCTCAATAAAAAATCGAGCGATTATCTTTAATGTTTGCGGTTTTGCGCATAGCTTGCAGGAGTTGTCGGTTTACCTGGGCTTGATAGGTTCCTGCAGCTTGTTTGCGGAGGGATGGTATGTTCGATGCGGTTGTAGGTGCTGTTTTATTCGATACGCGGACGAGGTAGATGCCATTAGTGCCTACAATTGGTTGTGATACACTGTTGGGCTCAAGGTTGCAGGCGGCAGCGATCACCTTTGGCTCGGAGCCCAAATCGGGCAAATAGCTGGAGTTGAAGCTGGCAGCGGTGATGGTGTCTACCTGGGTGTTGTAGGTAGCTGCGATGGCGGTCAGGTCTTGCCCGCCGATCTTACCTTTAACGGCTTCTCCTTTTTTGAGGTTGACAACCAGGGGGTGGATTTCGTCTCTGACGTTGGCCACAGCCACATTGCCGGCGGGCTGAATACTGACCAGCCCTGCCACCACGTATTTATTGGCGTAAAAGTCGACGGGGTCCTGATATTCGTAGATGTCGTCGGAGCGTTGACCCACTTCGGTATTGCCATTGAAGGCCCATTTGATCATATCGCGGCTCCCCAGGCCGGAGCCCAGCGTACCTACTATGAAGTCGTTGCGTTTCAAAGCGGGGGAATATTCAAAGGTCAGGTCGGGGTTTTGATCGGCGCTGGCTTTAATAGCTTCCAGGTCGGCATTGTTGGCGATGAAATCGAGCGCAACGTTATATACGGCTTTCTGAGTGGCCGAGCTGGGTATGATCGTTTCCGAGATGGTGGCGTATTGCAGGCTTTCTTCCTCGCCCAGAAACTTTTGGTCGAGCACTTCTACCAGATGCACTCCAAAATTACTTACAACTGGGTATACTTTTCCAAATTCGGCTTCGTAAAAGATCAGGTCGTTGAAAGGTTTGACCATTCGATTAGGGGCAGCAAAGCCCAGGTCGCCTCCTTTGGGGGCGGAAGGCCCCTGACTGAATTGGACGGCCAGCGAGTCGAAGCGATGGGTGCCTGCTTCGATCAGGTTTTTGAGGCTGTCTATTTTCTGAAAGGCCTGTTGGTACTCAACATCTGTTTTTGCCGTTATCAAGATATGGCGGGAGCGTACCGAGTCGGGGATTACTTTCCGGTCGAGCAGTTTAGCCACTGTGTAAGTTTTACCATCGAGATAAGGGCCTACTACCGCACCGATGGGCGCATTGGCCAGGGTGTCGGCGAAGGCCTTGCTCACCTGGTCTTTTTTGAAGTATACATTGCTGATGATGCCGTTGTTGTTGAGCACAAAAGTGGAATCGTCATCGGCCTCCTGAAAGTTGGAAATGAGTCCGGCTACCCGGTCGCGGATCTCGGTAGAATCTTTTGTGGATGGAACGATATTGAAAGTTAAATAGCCCACCTTGCGGGTTTCTTCGTCGTTGAGGTACTTGGTCTTGTGGTCGTTGAGATAGGCTTGGAGGTCGCTGTCGGCAACGGAAACTTCGTCGGTCACCTCGTCAAAAGGAATTTTAACGTAAGTGAAGTCCACCTTTTCGTTTTGAGCGGTGTGGGTCATTTCTGCCATCCAGGTAGGCGTGTATACCGATTTTTGTACCAGAGTACTGAGTTTGGATTGGAGCCGGTCTTTTTCCACTTCCCGCATTTGGTGCGACCAGTAATGGGGGAAGGAAGGGCCCAACTGACCGTTGCTGATGGCTGCTTGCACACCGTTCGATTCGATTAATTGTTTGATCTGGGTCAACTGTTCGCGGTTCACCTGTCCGGTCGTATTGTCTCTGAATCGTTGTTGAATGATGGGGCTGAGGTTGGTGCCGTACTGAAGGTCCATCATCTCATCGCGGCCCACATTGAGGCCCAGGGCCTCCGCTTCTTTTTTAATGATGGCTTCTTCCACGAAATAATCCCACAGGACGTTGCGGCGGGCATACATATCGCCCCCGGAGTTGGGATAGAGAGCATTTTCGACCCGGTAAAATTCGTTGACGTCCACTTTTTGTCCGTCGATCGTACCCAGGGTAGTGGCGTTTTGAGAGCCAAAGACGCTTTTATCGCCCGAAAACATGTCCATCAGAATAAAAGCCGCCAGAGCCAAGCCTATGGCCACGATCAATATCCAGTTGTTTTTCCGTATGGTGCCAATGAGAGCCATCTATAATAATTTTTAATTTTAAATTGTGTAAGGTGTTGGTTACCTGCTGGTTAGGGGTTAATTATACCTGTTTTCACGGCAAAAAAAGCAGGTTTTAGCAAAAATCCATGCAAAGGTATGACCTTTGGCTGGATTGGCCAAATATCGCTGATCGAATAACAAGTTTTCTTATAAAAGCCTAATTGATTATTTCTAACCGCAACATGCCTACAGCAGTTAAAAATTAAGTAAATCATCGAAATTGATTTTTATAAGAAAGCCCTGGATCGAATAATGCCTATTTACCGTTTTTGAAAATAGTACGAAAACAGCGCCCCATTGTTGCCTCTCACGAACTATGCGTCATCCCATTGCCGATGACGGGTACGTAGAGGTTGTTGTTTTTGAGGATCTCTCTGGAGATAACGATCCGTTGAATCTCGGAAGTGCCTTCGTAAATCTGGGTTATTTTGGCGTCGCGCATCAGACGTTCGACGTGGTATTCCTTCACGTAGCCATAGCCGCCGTGTATTTGTACGGCCTCAACGGTGTGTTTCATAGCGGTCTCGGAGGCAAACACTTTGGCCATAGAGCTGGCTGCCCCAAAGTCCATGTGTTGGTCTTTCATCCAGGCGGCCCGATATACCAGCAGGCGGGCGGCTTCGATCTCGGTAGCCATGTCGGCCAGTTTGAAGGCGATGGCCTGGTGTTTGGCGATCGGTTTGCCGAAAGCTGCTCTTTCCTGCGAATAAGCTACCGACAATTCATAGGCACCGGAGGCGATGCCCAGGGCCTGCGCGGCGATGCCAATGCGTCCTCCTGAAAGCACCTGCATAGCGAATTTGAAACCGAACCCATCGTCGCCGAGCCTGTTTTCTTTGGGCACTTTTACATCGGAATACATGATGGTATGGGTATCACTGGCGCGGATACCGAGTTTGTCCTCTTTGGCTCCGATGGATACGCCCTCCCAGTCCGTTTCGACGATGAATGCGTTGATGCCCCGATGTGCTTTTTCGGGGTCGCTTTGTGCTATGACGAGGTGTACCCTGGAGGAACTGCCATTGGTGATCCAGTTTTTAGTGCCGTTGAGGAGGTAATGGTCGCCCTTGTCGATGGCCGTGGTGCGTTGGCTGGTGGCGTCGCTGCCGGCTTCTGGTTCCGAAAGGCAGAAGGCGCCAATCCACTCGCCCGTGGCCAGGCGGGTAAGGTATTTTTGTTTTTGTGCCTCGTTGCCGTACTTTTCCAGACCCCAACAGACCAGTGAGTTGTTGACCGACATGATGACGGAACAAGAACTATCTACTTTGGAAATTTCTTCCATAGCCAGCACATAGGAGATGGTATCCATACCGCCACCACCAAATTGGGGATCGACCATCATGCCGAGGAATCCCAATTCGGCCATTTGGCGTACCTGCTCCGTTGGATAGGCCATGTTGCGGTCGCGGTCGATGACACCGGGTTTGAGTTCTTTTTGCGCGAATTCGCGGGCGGCTTCTTGTACGGCTAATTGTTCTTCGGTAAGTTGAAAAATCATAATTTATCCAGGGTGTTATACGAGCTAAATGGAGATGCAGCAGCGAATATACGCTAATTTAGGCAAAGCGAGGTTGATTTGGGTTGGAAAACTGAAGAGGCGACCCCGGGGAAAGGGTTATTCCAACACCTCCATTAGCGTTCGAAAAGCCACATATTGACCTTTATATCGCTCGGTGTGTTCTGCCTGGAGGGTAGGGGCTTGGTTGTTTTGATAATGTTGGAAAGTCTCCATGTTTTCACAAAAATACTGGATAGCGTAGCTGGTGCCGCCTTCATCGTCGTTGTGGAGGAGCCGACATAGTTTGTACGACTCAAAGAGTCCGGTATTCATCACGTCGGGGATGTGGACGCTGCGCATCCATTCCAGCCAGTCGGCTTCTGTCCGGGCGTTTATTTTTATGGTTACGTTGTAGAGGATCATTTTTTTGATGTGCTGATGTGCTGATGTGCTGATGTGCTGATGTGCTGATGCTCCGAATACATTATTTTCGTTAGAGTGGCATCAGCAAATTACTAATCAGCAAATTAGCAAATTAATTTTACTGAATATCATCACCCCGGAGGATGCGGAACCGTTTACGGGCCTCCACTGCAAAGGTGCTGCCGGAGTAGTCGACAAATATTTTTTCATACAACTCTTTGGCCTTTTCGGGTTCGCCGAGGTGCAATTCGTAGAGGGTGGCCAGGTCGAACAGAGAATTGTCAGCACGGATGCCATCGGCGTGTTTTTCAATGATCTGTTGGAGGGCGTCGGCGGCCTGGTTGTATTGGCGTTGTTTGGTGTAAATTTTCGATTCGAGGTAGTAGATGTCGTCTTCGAGGCTGTGTTCGGGAAAGCGTTGTTGGATGGTGTCGAGTTTGAGGAAGGCGTTATCAAACTGGTTTTGAAAAACGAGGAGTTCGGCCTGGGCGTAGAGCTTCATGGGGGCGGCGGTGGAGTCGAGGCCGAGGTTATCCATGATGAATACCGAGAGGTCGAGGGCGTCATTGGCGATGAGTTTGGAGGTAGAGGCTTTGAGGACGTCAAATTGGGTTTGGGCCCACTCGAAGTCGCCGACGTAATAAGAGAGTTTAGCATTTCGGAAGCGTGCTTCGTGACCCAGGATGTCGTCTTTGTGGCGTTTGTCGACCTGGGAGTAGAGGAGGGTGGCTTCCCAGCGCTCTCCCTGCATGAGGTAGAAATCGGCGAGGCTGATCTTACCGCGTGATTGCACGTTGGGGTTGAGCATGGGAAAGTTGATCATTTCGTTGAGGAGGGTGATGGCCTTGTCGAGGTCGTTGAGGTAGAAGGCTTCGAGGTTGGCCAGTTCAGCTATGATGGTGGCGGTGGTTTTATTGCGACCAAATTCGTCGAGGAAGGTTTCGTATTGTTGTTCAAGGTCTCGTAAGTCTTCTGTTGTGTAGTCGAACCCTTCCACGAGTTTGTCGCGTTTGGAGGTCAGCAGTTCCCGTTTCGATTCGATGTAGTAGGTGGATATGGGCCCCTTGTCGGAAATGATGTAGTCGTAGGCCATGATGGCGGTGTCGTAGTCTTTGGCGTTGGCGGCGATCTGTGCGAGGCGGAATACGCGGCCTCCGTTTTCATTGAGTTGTCGGTCGAGTGCTTTTTCCTGCCGGAGGGCATTTCGGTAGTCTTTACGCTGTACAAAAACCCAGGCCAGCAATTCGGGGTAAAAAGTCATTTCCTCATTTTCCTGGATGCGGTCATAGAGTTGCATTTGGAGTTCGTCAAAATCTTCGTCGGAGAGATAGCGCTGGAAGGTGGTTTTAAGGGAGTTGAGCCGGGTGGGATTTTCCGCAAGGCTGTTGAGATATCCATCGATCATTTTGGGGGCGTCGCCTTTACGTCGGTAGAGGTCGGCCAGGTTGTAGGCGAAAATGTGCTTGTCTTTGAGGAGTTTGGCGCCCTTTTCGTAGGTTTCGATGGCCCGGTCGTATTTGGTCAGGGAGAGGAAGGCATTGGCCAGTTTGGTGATGCCCAGCCGGTCAGCGCCCAGTTTTTTAATGGCCTTGTCGTATTGTTCGCGGGCCTGATCGTCTTTGTATTGCCTTTCGAAGAGGTTGCCGTAAGTCACCAGCAGCGACAATTCATTGGGTTTTTTTTTGATCTCCTTTTTGACGGCTTTTTCACAGTCTTCGTATTGTTCCAGCGCGATGAGGCAATCGATATAGCGGTCGAAATAGTATTTTTTCTTTTCGTTTTCGCGGTAGAGTTTTTCGTACAGAACAGCTGCTTTTTCGTATTCTCCATTGCGGTAGTACTGTTGAGCCAGGTTGTTGTTTTGGGCAACCGCAGCCGTCGAGAGGAATAGAAAAAGGAGGAAAAACAAGTTGATGATCCACTTCATAGGATATTTTTTAAGGCCTTTCACGGGCAAAATATAGAACGCCGGGAACGGGTAAAAGTTGCCTGGAACCGATTTGGGGTAATGGCAAAAATAGTCATATAAAAGTTAAATACGGCGGTATATCAAAAACGGCTGTTTCTTTCCGAGCAAGAAACAGCCGTTTTTGAATATTTTTATTAAAATGAAATCTTTATTCAAGGCGGAAGCGCACCGGCAGGTTAAAATAAACCTTTACCGCTTTGCCCCGTTGTTTGCCGGGAATCCATTTTTCACCCATGCCGTTCATCAGTTTGACGACCCGCATGGCTTCAGCACCGCAGCCCGCCCCGATGTCTTTCAATATTTCAGGAGATTTTACCGACCCATCTTTATCGACATAGAAGCGAATGACCACAGATCCCTCCACGCCGTTTTCGCGGGCGATGGGCGGATATTTGATGTTTTTGTAGATGAATTGGAGCATCTTCTCGTCCGCACATTTTTTGCGTTCTGCCTTGTCCGATTTGTCTTCACAGCCCGGGAAGCGGGGCATTTCTTCCACCACGGTGAAAATCTCTTCTACTTCCGGCTCCGGCGGCGGAGGGGGAGGAGGCGGGGGCGCTTTTTTCTCCTCTACAACGGGAGGGGGAGCAACCACTTCTTCTTCGACCTCTACGCTCATGTCTTCGAAAACGGGTTCGTCTTCTTCTTCGATTTCTTCTTCGGGCACTTCCTCAATCACCGGGGGTGGCGGAGGGGGTGGCGGAGGAGGTGGTTCGGCGGTTCGGGGCGGTTCGACTTCGATCTCGTCTTCGAGGTCTTCCATGTATTGGGAGACGTCGATCACTTTTTCGTAAGTAGTCCAGCTAAATGCCAGGATGGTGACGCCGAGGGCGACGAGCAGTCCGATATTGAAAAAGGTGCCGCTCAGACCGAATGCGTCTACATCGGGGTATTTACTTCGGCCATCCAGGGGCGATTTTTTGGGCCGCTGGTTGTAGGAAGTGGCTAATTCTTCTCCGTTTTTACTTTTGTAGCGGAAGCGCATAAAGAAAATAAACGCTATGATCAGCGCCATTATAGCTAAGATGGTGGCCACCAAAGGGCCGCTGCCAATTTCGATATCCATAATTAAGGCGTTTTAAAAAACTTGTTAAAAATTGTTAGTCCCATCAAAGAACCGATAATATTAGCAATAATATCGAAAACTTCAAAAAATCTATTCGGGAAAAAGGTATACTGGAGGACTTCCATGAGTATTCCATAAAAAATGGAAAGAAAGAGTGCCCAAAATACCGGATTTTTCCCAATAGCTTTGTCCTGAAAAGCCTTCAACAACAACCACGTCTGGACGCCGTATACGAATGCGTGCCCCAACTTGTCGGGCGAAAACAAATCCCACCACGATTGAGGCAGGTTGATCGTTGCCCGGGTAGAGAGCAACAATATCAGGGCGCTCCAGCCGATGACCGGGAGATAACTCTTCAAAGTCGTTTTTTGGTTTTGGATATATCCGTTATTTACACCAGATGTATCTTGGCTTTGTTTTGGTGCGTGGTGAGGTGATTTTTTCCAAATTTTCCAAGGTTTTAAAACTTGGAAAGTTATCAACAACAATGTTCATTGAACTGTGTCAGCGAAAAGGATTTCCCTTTCCTACCTGCCGCAGGCATGGCAGGGTGTGGGAAGGAAAATGACACAGGTTGCTGAACAGCCTTTTTTCAACCCACCAATTTGGCGTAAGCCTCGTGGTCCATTAGTTCGTCCAGTTGGGCCATATCCTGAAGTTCTATTTTGACGATCCAGCCTGTTCCGTAAGGGTCTTCGTTGATAAGGGTTGGGTTGTCGCCCTCCTTTTCGTCCAGATCTGGATTGAATTCGAGGATTTTGCCGCCCACAGGCATATACAGATCGGAAGTGGTTTTGACGGCTTCCACGGTACCGAACACCTCGTCTTTGGCGATCACTTCGCCTACGGTTTCCACCTCTACGTATACCAGGTCGCCCAATTCGCCTTGCGCAAATTCGGTGATGCCGATGAAGGCGGTTTTATCGTCCTCCAGGCGGAGCCATTCGTGTTCTTTGCTGTACTTTAAGTTTTCCGGAAAAGTCATGTTTGTTGATTTGGTAATATGCTGATTTGCTGATTTGCTGATTTGCTAATGTGCTGATGTGCTGATGCGTAGGTACGTTAGAAGGACATCAGCATATCAGCCACATCAATAATCAGCACATCAATTAGCGGTTACTTCTTCTTCTTGTTGGCTGAGGTATTCGTGTACCCATTTGGAGGTCACGGATTTGGGACGTTCCAGCGGGAAGCCCAGAGCGCGCGACCAACACAGTGCAGACAGTACCCCAAGTGCGCGCGACACGCCAAAGAGAACCGTGTAGAAGCTGTACTCGGTCAGGCCGTAATGTACCAAAATGGCGCCGGAGTGGGCATCTACGTTGGGCCAGGGATTTTTCACCTTGCCCAGGCCCTGCAATATGGGTGGAATGACGTCGAAACATTGCCATACCACGTTGACTACCTCAGAGTCTTTAATGTATTCTTTTGCAAAACGCTTTTGTTCGATGAATCGGGGATCGGGCTGTCGCAAAACGGCGTGGCCATATCCGGGGATCACTTTTCCGGCAGCAAGGGTGGCGTTGACGTAATCGGCGATCTGCTCGTTGGTCGGTTGCCGGGTGCCAAGGGTGTCCAGCATTTGGAATATCCATTTGATCACTTCCTGATTGGCGAGTCCGTGAAGAGGGCCGGCCAATGCGTTCATACCGCTGGCCAGAGAAAAATAGGAATCGCTAAGGGTGGAGCCGACCAGGTGGGTGGCGTGCGCCGAGGCGTTACCTCCTTCGTGGTCGGCATGGATGGTGAGGTAGAGGCGCATCAGGCTTTTGAAGTCACCCCCTTCGATGCCCAGCATGTGCGCGAAATTGCCTCCCCAGTCGAGTGAGATGTCGGGAGCGATGTGTTCGTTGTTGTGATAGGTGCGTCGATAGATATATGCCGCCACCCGCGGTAGGCGGGCGATGAGGTTCATGGCATCTTCGTAGGTGGGGTCCCAGTATTCGGTTTTATGCATCCCTTCGGCATAGCGCCGGGCAAAGACAGAGCCGGTTTGGAGCGATATGATGGCGGCGCTCAACTGGGTCATAGGATGGGTGTCGACGGGAAACGAATCGATCACCTTGAAGGTATGGTCGGGCACGATGCTGCGGTTGGTCCATTGGTCGGTCAGCCATTTGACGTCATCCTGTGTGGGGATTTCGCCTACGAGCATGAGCCAGAAGAGGCCTTCCGGCAAAGGTTCTTTACCACCAGGTGACTTTTTGGGCAGCAAGTCCCGCAACTCCGGGATGGAGTAGCCCCGAAAGCGGATGCCGTCGATGGGGTCGAGGTGGGAGGTTTCCCAGATCATGCTTTTGACGCCGCGCATACCGCCAAACACCTGTTTGAGGGTGACTTCGTCCACTTTGGTGCCGCCCTTTTCTTTGAGCATGGCTTTGATCTCGGCTCTTAGCTTGGCGGATTTATCTGCAAATTTTTGCTTTAACGGGTCCATGTATTATTCGTGAGTGATTTTGTGAAATTAGCGCGTAAATGTACGGAAATTTTGTACAATATTACAACATGGACGCGGTGGTAAAAGTTGTGGGGGTACGTCAATCCCCACTGGTCACAACAACCGGCTGAACAATTACAGTGTTAGCAACAGTAACTTTGACCGGATAAACACCCGCCGGTATTTCCAAAAAGTCGAATGCAAAGGATTTTTTATCTACTACTTCTTCTTTTTCCACAGCAGCAACACGCCTGCCCAACAGGTCAAAAACTTCTATATGTACTTCTGCCGGAACATTTAGATCAAGGCGCACCCAAAATGCGCCACCAGAAGGGTTGGGTTGAATGACGACGACCGGAACTTCTTCGATTTCGCCGACAGGCACTATGCTTTCAACAACGATGCTGTCTTCCAGGATCACACATTCATTGGCATCGGTTATCAACAGCGAATAGGTTCCCGTTGTGAGGTTGTTGATATTCTGCTCTTCGGAAATGGGGGTGCCACCCAAAGACCATTCGTAAGCATATGGTGGAGTGCCGCCAGTTACATCGACCTCGACAAACCCATTTGATTGTTGGTTGATGTCGTGGCCGAGGTTGACCACTTCTATTGCCAGCGGTTGTGGTTCGGTGACCAAAACCGTCAATACCTTATCGCAATTTATAGTATCGGTAATGGTGACCGTATATTCTCCAGCAGGTAAGTCGAAGAGGTCAGATGAAGTGCTGCCGTTAGACCATTGAATGTCGAATCCCGAAATGTCAATGTCGGCTTCCAACAAGATGCTTCCATTGGTGTCGCCTGGACATAAAACGTTGGTAATTTCCAATGCTACCTCGTAATCCGTTCCCGAAAAAGCCACGAAAAAGGAATCGCGGCGAAAACAGCCCGCATCCAGGGTTACGTCCACCCAGTAAGTTCCTTCTGATTGTGCTACATAAGTAGCTTTGGTGCTGCCGTCCTGCCATTGGTAAACGGCATTGACGGTTGTTGCATCCAGGAAAATAGTGTTTTCATTGGCGAAGCAGAAGGAATGTTCTTTCAACTTGGAGCCATTGCCTAATACATCAATTTCCAAATAGAAAGTATCAGATGCGTTGCAGGCAGTTGGGGATGATCCTACCGCCATCACGGTAAATGTTCCCTCCTCCGTATAGGTGTGCGTCGGATTTTGCTGAGAGCTGGTAGTGCCATCGCCAAAATCCCAAAAGAAAGTCGAAGCATCCTGGCCCAAAGGAAATGCCGCTGGTATATATGTTGTCGCTGTTGTCGTAAGTGGCAGAGTGGCCAAAGTTTTTAAACGATGTTGTGCCGGAGAGGGTCGCTGCCATCACCACCGGGTCGATGACCAGGTCGGAGAGGTGGTCGTACCCTTTCGGGAAATGAAATGTAACAATATTGTTGTGCAAATGATATTCACAGGGTACCGTTTGCTTTTTCCCGTCGACCAGTTGCCAGGCGTATGGCTGCAACTCGTGAATGGTTTCTACGGAGGTGGAAAGGACCAGCACTCCTTTTACAAGGTCAATAGCATCGACTCCTTCGTAGCGCATCCTGATTTGGGAGACATCCCTTCCGGCCTCTACCATAAAATCGTATTTGAACGCATCGCCTTCGCTATAGGCTTCCAGGTGGATGCCCTTGTAGAGGTGGTCGTACCGTATTTTGTGGTAAACGGCTATATCGGTTTTCCATGCTGACGGGTCATTGCCCTTGAAGAAGTTGATGGAATGAGGTTGTCTGTCAACCCCATAAACGACAGGGACATCGGCCCCTTCGAAATGAACTTTGTAGGCATGGCTGGCAACCAGATGTTGAGCACCCTCTTCCCCGTTTTGCTGATAGGCAAGATCATGCAGCAACTCTGAGGAGGCTCTGTCAAAAAACTGATAGGTGAAATTTTTTTCTTCCAAGAACACCTGGTCCATCCCCCCCATTCCAGCCCGGTAAAGAACGGTGGGATGCCATTGATCCAGATTTTCGATAAACGGTAAAGTTGCGACGGCTGAAGCGTGGGTGTGATGATCCGTGCAGGATGATTGCGATACACTGGTGCCGGAGGATACAAAAATAAAGAGTGCAATGAGTGAAAAGGTAGAGAATTTGGTTTTCATGGTTGTGGTGTTTGTTATGTTATTTATGGTGAATTAAATGCAAAGAACAGTTGTAAATCAGACCGCTCCTGCCTGGCGGCACGACAGGTGCGTTGCCAGACTTCCTTTGTTCGTATTTTATAAAAAAAGAAGACCGACTTCTGGTATTGGTGCGATCAGGTTAAGAACAAGTTACCCCGGAGACTGCGAAGGAAAGATACGAATTTTCAACCACAGTATCAAAATTAAAGCTACACCTATAGCTATAAATGGAAACCACTTATCATAAAATCCCGCGGTGAGGGTTCTCTTCAACCCCTTTGTAGTTCTTTTGTTGCCTATATGGACCAGGGCTCCCCAATGAAAGGGGGTGGATGCTGGGTGGGTTTTGATGTAATCCGATTTTGCCCGGTGCAAAGCGATGTCATGCGGTTGCCCTTCGTTTAAATAATTGTAAAATGAAGCGAGTAGTTCGGCAGTGGCTTCCTCCTCTATTTCCCATAAGGTGGTGAGGGTACCCGGTACCCCGGCGTAGGCAAAGCCCCGCGCCAGGCTCATCACTCCTTCGCCCTGGTTGAGGTCGCCCAGGGCCGTTTCGCAGGCACTCAATACCACCAACTCGGCCTTTAGCGGAAGCGAATAAATTTGCGGCAAATACAAAATACTGTCGTAAAAAGCGATCCAGGGAGACCCCGCAAGGACATTGGCAGAGGCATGGGTGGATAAATGCAATAACCGGTATTGGTCGGCCGCCCGGAGAACAGTTGTAAGGGTTGCCTGATCCTCCAGAAGGGCGTCTCCACCAGTGATGTCCAACAATGTGTTTACTTCCAGGATGCTTTGATGCAGCGGTGGTAGCTGGCTATTGGGAAAACGTTCGGGAGCAACGGCCAGCAATCCTTTTTCGGCCCTGGTGTTTAGCTGTTTGTTTTTCAGTAAGGTAGTAGCGGAGTAGCCATAACTGACGCTGTGGTTGTTCACCAGGAAGGCTGGCTGGTTGGCTTCGGCAGATGTACAGAGAACATCGAAGGGGACGAAGTTCAAAACCCCGTCGGGGAGGATATAAAGTCGTGGCCGAAGATCGCTTATGGGTTTTAGTAATAATTCGTACAAGCGGTGAGAAAGGGCCACGAAGTTGGCGTAGCCATCTGTAGTGTTGAGTTCGTTTTTATCGCGCAAAAAATGCAGGAGCTGGTCGACCTGGTCGGTGAGGTCGTTTGGCTTTTTCAGTGTTGTGAGCGAGGTATTCGTTTTGTCGATGACAAAAATATAAATGCTGTCGGCAGTCACGGAGTAGGCCAGTAGGGAGGTGGAGTCGTTGAGCAAATCGCGTTGGATGATGGGGATGTCGGCGGTCTTTGTGTCGAATTTGTATTGGTGGTATTTGGGGTATTGGGTTTCCCAGTTTAGTACAAACAGATGCCATTCTTTGCGCAGGTGGATTATTTGTTGGAGCAGATGGGCCTTTGTCGACTTATCGGCGGTCGGGAGTTGGTTTTCCAGGTCGGTTATTTGTGCCAGGAGGGCGGTTTCCCGGCTTGCCAGGGAGTCGGGAATAAACCGGTTGGCTTCCCGCTTTTTAAGAGCATCCAGCAACAATACCGCCTTGCTTTTTTCCAAAAAACCGAAGGCCAGATCGTCTCGCCGGGCGAGGGAGGCAGTGGCGATGGCTCCTTCGTAAATGGGGCGGGTTTTGGTGCGCCAAAACAGCTTAGACGTTTCCTCTACCTGCTCTTGCCGCATTTTGTCGATCAGGCTGGAGCAGGCGAGATAAGTATCCAGGCTTTTGTCGATCAGGTCCGGGTTGTTTTCCTTTTGGGAAAGTATCGTTAGTGTTTTAGCTTTGGAAAAAAGAGAAGTGAGCAGGTCGGCGTTATTTCCCACTACGATAATGGAGTCGAAACCGGTGAAATTCATTTGTCCTTCCGGAAAAACAGGGCGGATGTTGCACTGAATGGCTTTGTCGTAAAAGGAAAGGGCTTTGTAATAGTCTTGTTGAGCAGCATAGTTGTCGCCCATATTGTCGTAGGTGGATACATAGCTGGTATGTATATCGGCCTTGTGTAACTGTTGTTTGAGCTGGAGGGCTCTGTTGAGGTAATCGTTGGCTTTTGCGAAATCGCCCATTTTCCGAAAGGTAATGCCAATGTTGTTGTAGAGGCTGGAAAGCGTTTCGGATTCATCGAGACGGAGATAAATGGACTCGGCGAGTTGGTAATTGTCGAGTGCTTTGGCGTATTGTTGTTGATCGTCAAAAACGTCGGCACGTAGTTGATAAGCCCGCGCCAGCCTCCATTTGGATCGATCATCGGGTTGGGTGCGGTAATAGTCAATGGCTGTTTGAATATGTTCTTTGGCCTGGGCATATTGTTTAAGATCCGTTTTGGCAATAGCCAGATGGAGGAGAAGGGAAGCAGCGGCAGCGGGATTTTGATCGATGCTGTTGATCCCCAATTGGTAGTATTTTGCCGCAAGGCTGTAATCGCCCTGCTCTTCGTATACAGTGGCCATCTGGGCGTAGCTGCGGAAGAGTTTGGGGTCGTTATTTTGTTTTCGGCCGTCGATGGCTAGTTGAAGGTAGCGAATGGCCTGGGAGTAGTTTTTGGTTTTGGTGTAGCAGTATCCGAGGTTGTGGGCGGTTTTGGGAATGTCTTGTTGAGGCGTTTTGTAAATGTGTTGTTGGATTTCAAGTGATTCTTTAAACCACTTTGCTGCCACTTCAAAGTCGCCGTTTTTCAAATGGCCGACAGCGCGGCGGTAGTTGATGTCGGCCAGGAGGGTATCTCGCTTGCCGAATGTAGCAGTCACCAGGCTTTGGAGGGAGTCGAGCTGTGGAAGGAGCTGTTCGAGGGGCAGTTTTTTGACCGTGTTGAGGTGTTGGCGGACGGCCTGCCGGTCCGTAGGAAGGGTTTGCGCCAGCAGGGCAATCAGATTTCCGGTCAGGAATAGCGCGATCAACCGGGTTCGCATCATTTTCTGTGGTGTTTGTTGGGGCTAAGATACGATTTTATGGGTTTTTTTGGTCGATACCAATGGGTAAAGCCAGCGCAACCCGTTTGGCTGCCTGGCTTTTGGTGTTCATTGCTTGGGCGAACAGTGGAGGACGGCTGTGGGCTTATTTTTTCTTACAGTCGCCACCGAATGCTTCATAAATCGCAACAAAATCTTTGAGGCTTTCCTCTGTGAAAGTACCCCCGTTGCCGTCGTCGTCCCCTTCACAAATGGAAGGGATGTCTTCCACAGTTACGCCATCCTCGGAATAACCGGTGCATTCATAACAAAGGTCTTTCTTACAGGAGGTCGACAACAAGCCAATAACCAACAGCACGAGGGAAAGCTTAAGTACGTTTTTCATGATAAACATTTTTTGATGTGAAAAATTTATATAACGTACTTGAATGTGTTGTGCAATGAAAAGGTTACTGGCTTTCGTCTAAATACTGCTTGGGCAGCGTGGGTGTAGGGTCGTTCCTGATTTTCAGACGGGGTGATTTCTTTTGGCTTTTACAGCAAAATCTACTGATTCCGAATCGAGAACATTTCGCAGTTCTTTTGGGAAAGAAGCTAAAATCATAAATTCTTTATCAGTTTAACCCATTCAAACCGTCCATCTCCCTGCTGCATTTTCAAAAAATAAATGCCTTTCGGCAAATCCGACAGATCGATGTACGTCGTCTGCGACGCCAACGGGTGGGTGCTCTGCAACTGCTGTTGCGCAGAATACAATTGAGCAAAACCATCCAATGACTGGCCTTCCCACAACACGAATACCCCTTCTTCGGCCGGATTGGGAAACACCTTGAATGCCATCAACCCGATGCCTTCCTTAGTCGCGATTATTTGGCTTATCGCAAAATCCTGTACCACTTCATGGCAGGTCAGATCGGTCACCGTAACCGAATAATCGCCTGCTTCACTGATGGCAATGGAGTCGGCCATCTCTCCCGTGCTCCATAAAATCTCGTAGGGTGGGATGCCTCCCCACAAGGTGTCTACAACAGCGTAGCCGGGGTTGCCCGCAGCGTCAATGTCGGCCGTATTTACCGAAAGGGTGAGGGGTGCCAGCCGACCGTTCCACACCGTTGTTCCCTGCGCCGAAGAGGCCATTGGCAATAGCGCCGATTGAAGCGTTTCCAACACTTCCGTTACATTTTCATCGGGGAAGGCTTGCCGATACGACGCCACCATCCCGCTGACAAAGGCCGCTGCTCCCGAAGTGCCGGAGATGACGCCTCCTCCCGGCCAGGGCTCCATGCCCACTCCCGGCGCTGCTACGACGGCCAGCGAGTCGGACAAATTGCTGAAATCCGCCAATACATCGCCATCCGCCGCCGCCACTGATACCAGGTTGGACAGGTCGAAGGCTGCCGGGTAAAATGGCAGGGTGTCGAGCCACACGCCATTGCTGTCGATGCCATTGCCCGCCGAGGCCACCACCAGGATGTCCTGATCGTCGGCGCGGATGAGGGCATTCTCCAGAATGGAAATGGGCTGGCCGTAATAGCTCCAACTCATATTGATGACGCTTGCCCCCTTGTCCATGGCGTAGTAGGTGCCGCAAATGGCATCGAAGATATTACCGCGCCCGTCGGTGTCGAAGGCTTTGATGTTTTGGAATTGCAAGGTGCCACAGGTACCGGCGTTTTGGAGGGCTATGGCTGCCATCTGGGAGGCATGTAGATGGTTTGTTGGAGCGTCGGGCGGTCCGTTGCCGACAAAGTCGTAACCACTGTAATCGATCAGGCAATTGCTGTCAGGGTCGGTGCCGTCTTCGTCGGGGTTTTGCCAGAAGTAATCTCCCAGATTTAAGGTATCTCTTATGCCGGTATCGAGGATGGCTAGTTGTATTGTGTCGGAGGGTGGGGTGATTTGCTGATTTGCTAATATGCTGATCCCGAAACGAGTACGGGACAAGTTGTGCTGATCCTGAAACGAGTTCGGGGCAAGTTGTTCTGATCCCGAAACAAGTACGGGACAAGTTATGCTGATCCCGCCTACGTCGTGACAGGTTTGCTGATGGAGACAATTTTCAACCGACTGTGTAAGCGCGAAGGTTTTCCCTTTAGGGCTAGGGTGCGGGAAGGAATATGACACATTTTGCTGAAAGGCATCCTGTTGAAGAGATGAGTTTTCCATCAACAGTTTTTGTTCTTCCGTTTTCGCATCCAGCCTTGTCTCATAATTAAATCCGGTATTATCCACACAGGCAAAATCATCCTTGACCTTGTCTTTGATCTCGTTGGGGTCGTGGAAGTAGGCGAAGAGGCCCAGGGAGTCGGGGATGCCGAGGGGATTGTACTCAAGGGAGTCGAACTCCCAGACCTGGAGTTGTTCGCCGCATTTGCAGGAGTCGATCAGGGTAGCGTCGAGGAGCAGCCGAAGCGAATCGCGGTAGCTGGCCGTGGTGCCGGGGTCGAACTCTACGATGAGTTGGTTGGGGATGTAGACCCCGCCGAGGGAATCGACGCCAAAGATGAATACCTCGTGCGACAGGCTGGTGTAGGAAAGTTGGTCGAGCACGGGGTGGGTGTATTCTACCGAGTATTCGCCGCCTTGTAACACGGTGCTTACGGTGAAGGTAAAGGTGGTGTCTACCCCGTCGTTGTCGGTGACTTCGATGCCGTCTTTGTACCAGGTGTATTGGGTTTGGGTGCCGTCGGAGGGGACGGAGAGGACTATGGTGGAGTCGTAGAAGGCGCCGCTTTGGCCGGTGATGGGGGGTGGGGTGATGGTTTGAGGGGCGTAGTTAAATTCGAGAAAATTATCAAAATTGGGATGGGCTATAATGGGCTCCAGTAATGAAAAATGCAATTCATTAAAATTACAGATGAATTGTTCCAGGTTTTCTGAAGCCCCAAAATCTGGAATTCCACTAAACGCATTACTGGCTAAGTAGATGTTTACGAGATTAGTTAGGTCTTGAAGGTTAGAAGGAACTGCTCCTGAAAGTAAATTATTACTTAAAATGAGCGATTCCATAGAAATAAGGTTAGCCATCGAGCTAGGAATTTCACCTGATAAATAATTGCCGCTTAAGTTGAGGGTGGTCAGATTAACCAGATTGCCGAGTGCGTCCGGAATAAAACCGTCTAACCCATTGTCGCTTAAATCGAGGCTGGTAAGGCTGACCATTTCGCCAAGTAGGGCGGGAATGGTACCTTCCAAATTATTATCATATAAATGGAGAACGACAAGGTTATTCAACTGAGCTATTGATTCCGGAATAGTATCCGTTAGTTCATTGGAATTTAACTGGAGGGAGTTAAGATTGGTCAACTGGCTTATTGCTTCGGGAATACTGCCTTCAAAATTATTATTGGATAAATCGAGTATTGTAATATTATTAAGGTTGGCCAACCAGTTGGGAATGGCACCTGATAAGTTATTAAAGCTTAAAAATAGTTTCGTAAGGTTCGTAAGGTTGGCCAAAGATTCAATATCACCAGACAAATTATTTCCACTTAAACTGAGCTTAGTGAGATTTATCAAGTTGGTCAACGAATCGGGAATATTGCCTGTAAACTGGTTTTCGAATAAGTAAAGTTCTTCAAGGTTGGTCAGGTTGCCAATAGCGTAAGGTAAAGAATCTGAAAAGTTGTTGGCACCTAAATTAAGAAAGTTGAGATTAGTCAAGTTTCCAATAGCATCGGGTAAAGAGCCTGAAAAGTTGTTGTGAGCTAAATCGAGCTTGATGAGGTTATTCAAGGTGCCAAAGGATTCGGGGATGGGGTCGACTAAATTGTTGCTCCTTAAATTAAGAACAGCAAGCTCGCTCAAATTACTGATTTCTTCAGGAAGAGAGCCTGATATTCCGTTTTGATTCAAGTTTATTTCCACAACATTTGTATCTTCCACCGTAATACCATGCCAGGTACTCACCGGTGCGGAGGTCAACCAATTGGAATTGTTCCACCAATCCGGCCCTCCTGTAGAATCGTACAAAGCCACCAAAGCCAGGGAGTCCTGTTGGCTTACCTGCCCATCTAAAGAGCAGGGAGACAGAGTGTAAAGCAAAACCAGCAAAAAGATTTTTCGCAATATCATTTTCAAGGGTGGATATATTGTTAAGTAAAGCTCAAAAAATAAATAGTCTTTTTGGTATCTTTGAAAAAATCACAAATCCTGCCTACCGGCAGGCAGGCGCTCACCCCGATAGCTATCGGGGCCGCTTATTTGTAATTTTTATCAAAGACAACGACAATTTATTTTTCGAGCGAGTCTAAAACGAAATTACAATTTTTTGGTAACTGAAAAAACTCCGGGCAATACCATTCAATACAACCCGGAGTGCTGAAATTTTCATTTTTTCCAAGAAGTATAAATTACTCACTTGCCGTCACCTCCGAACAAACCTCGGCATAGATCCGTGAAATCTTGAGTAAGTCCTCTTCGGCCAGTTTAAAACTTCCCTTGGCGCACATTTCCGCAAGGTCGGGGCAATCGGAAAAATACTTGGCCAGCCCTTTGTCTAACAGCAGAAATTGAGTGTCGAGCAATGAAATGGGCAACTCCTCTCCAGAGCGCTGAAAAGCAAACTCTGTTTTTTCGCTGTCGAGCGTATTAGCGGTCGGATGGTATTTGAACAGGGTGATCTTTTCAGAGGTGTACAATTTTTCCAGCAAATGAACGGCTGCTTCCGATTTTCCTTTGGCAGAAGGGGAAAATGGCGCTTTGACGAATTGTCGATCCCCAAAAGCAAATGCCGTTACATCCCGGGTGAAGCAAATTATAGTCTTTCATTTTCATATCCCCCTCCACTACAAAACTGATGTTGCCATTTTCGCCAAAGCGCAACCCTTCCGCCTCTTTGTCTACCAGAAAATTGCCGTTGATCACTGTTCCCTTGAGCGTAATGGAGCCGTTGGCGGCGTTGTTGTTTTCTGCCAGGTCTTCTTTCATGTTTTCAAATGCTTTTATTTCTGTCGGCGCTTTAGCATCCGAAAGGTCGCGTTTATGGTGAAGGGTGGTGATGTTGTGTTTTTTAAGTGTTGCCCTTGTTCTGGCTATCCGTTTGATGAGTTTGGAAGCCGTTTTGTCTTTTTCTTCTGAGGCCACCACCCGTTTGGCGTAAGCCTCTGCCTTTGTTGAACTCATCGAGGAAAAAATGGGCTTTGGCCAGGTTGAGATTGGCGGCTTTGTATATCTTTTTTTGCCCCTTATCCTCGGTGGGTTCCGCGTCGGCGTATTGTTGCCAGAATTCGAATACCGGAGTCAGTTTTTCTTTCAGGACGGCCGGCGAATCGGTAGCGGCGGCGGCTTCAAACACGGATTTGGCGGTTGCCAGGTTTTTGGAAAACCCCTTCTCGCTATCGTGCTTGGCGATGTAATAAAACTTTACTTTGTCTTTTGTAGACCGGTAGGCAAAACGCTTCGGGATCTTCGTTTTGGCTTTGTTCATCAGTTCTCTGATAGCTCGTTTGGCCAGTTTCTTTTTTTCTTCCGGATTGATCGAACCGTAGCGGTTTTCTTTCAAAAATTCGACATCTCTGTAGGCTTTGGTTTTTACCACGCCGTTGGCCGTAGTTTTATAGCTGTCGAGTATTTTGCCATTCGGATCCACCACTTTATAGGAGGCCGTCAGGGTGGCATTGTATTGATAAAGATAGCCGGTTACTGTCTTTTTTTCGCCCGACTTTTGGGGCAATGTAAGGGTTGTTTTTTTCAGCTCCCGATCATTGTAACTGAGGGGGGATGCCTGGAGGATGATCCGGAGGTGTCCGAAATTCTTTTCCCATGTCCGCTGAGGCGTTTGTATCCTTCCAGTTTAATGGCTTTAGCAGATTGGCCGGGATTGATTCCCGCTGTCTCAAAGCCGCCGCCCTTTGCCTGTACCGAATACGTTTTAAAATCGGGAGGCTGTGGCAGTGTTGGCAGGGAGACGTAGCTGATTGCAATATTTTTATCTTTCAGCTTTTGGCCCCAAAGCCATTGGTGGGAGAAAGTAACGATCAGAACGGGCAGTGCGAATGCGATGAATTTTTTTGTCATTGTGTAATTTTTTATATTATGATTAACAATGCCTGCCCTCATCGCTTGATGCTCCATGCGAATCAGGCCGGTTGCATTTATGACTGAATGTAACGGCCGTCGAAATGGTTACTCCATATATATAAAGAAGGTGTAATGAAAGCGGCTGCATGATAACCACGGAGACCCGGAGTCTCGAAGATACACGGAGTCTTTTCTTTCTGTGAGAAACAAGTTCGGGACAAGTTGTGGCGGGAATTTCCGCGATGCTTCATTTACCCATAAAAAAAGCCAGGCAACATTTTTTGCTGCCCGGCGGTGCGATGCAATGGTGGAATTCAATTCAAGTGAGGAGGGATGGTATTCGTTAGAGTAGGCATTTGCAAGCTACAGTGGCCTACCTCTTTACCAATTTAACCCATTCAAACCGCCCATCTCCCTGCTGCATTTTTTTCTTCATGATTTGAATTACATGCACAAAGAATTAGCGTTATTGAAAGGTATAGTATAAAATTATTCTTTTTCATTTATCAAAATTTATGATCTTGAAGCAAGGCAATATTAATGGTTAGATATTTTTTTCATATCCTATGTTTTATCGAATTAATTAATACTCCTTAATGTGGTCACTTCCCCATTAGTTACTCCATTGTAAAACTTATTTTGGCTTTGTTATAAGAAAGGCTATTGGCGGTTGCTCATTGCGGTTTGCAACAATACACCTAAAATTCCCCCAACAACACTTTCGCACGTTCAAAATTATACCCCTTTTCCGCAACGATGGCCTCCAACAGGTTTTTGGCCATATCCTTTTTCCCCATTTTCAAATAGGTCATAGCCAGATACCAACTGGCCTTGTTGATGCGCAGATCAACCTGTTGCAATTTGTTGAACGCGTCGATGGCTTCCCGATACTGACCCAGCTCCAACTGGCTGATACCGCGTGCCAGCATTACGTCGTAGGCATTCGGTACTTGCGTTAAATAGGTTTCCGACAAGGGCAATGCCTTTTGATAATCGCCCTCGTTGAATGCCGCCTGAAGTTGAGCAGCTATTTGGTCGGTGCTGCCGCTTTTGGTGGTCAACGACAGCGGGGCATGGTCGGCATAAGTGGCGTACAAGTCTGTAGGCCCGGAAAACCGAGGCAGCAAAAAGAAGAAAGAGACCAACAGCAGCAATGCCGCTGCAAGTCCCAGCCACCTAAAATTTCGCCGGGGGAGATCATGGGTTTTCACCGCTCCACCTGTCGGCTGTTCTGTTCTGACCTCTTTTAGCGTTTGCCGCAAGGCGATGACCTGCTCGTCTTCGGGTTTGTAGGTGTCGCGCATTTGCCGGAGCAGGCGCACCTCTTCGCTCAACCCTGGGTCGGAAGCAATCCGTTGCTCAAAGGCGATGGTTGCTTCGGGGTCGAGTTTGCCGTCGAGGTAATCTTGCAGGAGTTGATGTCTTAAAAATTCATCATGGGTCATTTTTCAGTTCTTTATAGCGTACATCTGATTGTATTAGTGCGATCAGTTTTCTCTGGCACTTGAATTTTTTTTGTTTGGCCGCGTTTTCACTGGGCAATGCCAGTTGGGTGGCGATGTCTTTGAACTTCGTTCCCTGAAAATACAGTTCCAACATCTGTCGGCACCCTTCGTCGAGTTGGCTGAACTTTTCCCGTAACAAGTTGCGTTGATCCTCTTCAAAAAAGAGGGTTTCCAACTCCTGGCTCACTTTGAATGTGTTGGTATCTTCAATAGTTACTTCCTTCCGGTGAGATTTTCGGAGTTCGTTGCTCCACAGCAATCGACACACCCCATACAAAAAGGTGTAAAAGTTGGAGGTAAGTTGAAAATCCGGCTCCCGCACTTTTTTCAGGATCAGGATGAGTGCCTCCTGAAATATCTCCCAGGCATCGTCGCGCGTGCCATTATTGCGAAGGATTAGAGCCTCAATACGGGGGAGGTAATTGTTGTAGATCGCGGCGACGATGGTTTTGTCGTTGGTTAGCAACCCCTTGATGTAGGTGCTTTCGTTCATTGTTTTGGCCGGATTTGTTTGGCGTGCCCATGCAGGACTACCGCCTGCACGGCGCGCATGAAGGCGGAGCGCCAGCGTAGTTCTTCATGGTTGTTTGACGTGCCAATAAGGCGTAACGAATTAAAGCCCTTCATTGCACGCAAAAATTTCAATAACTGTTTACAAAATATTTAAGCGTTGCGAAAAATTAAGTGTATGTGAGAAGGTAGCAAAGATAAGGTGCTTTATGCAAAGAATGCATTTTGCCTGGAAAGATTTTCACCCTACTATTCCACCCCCACCCGGCACCCAAAAGAGCAGAAACCCTTTTGGCGTTGACAAAAAACGTCAACCATCGGGTGGGGAGGGGGCGGAAAGGGCAACCTCGACTCAAACGGCCTCTTCCACATCGCGGGCCACCTGCATACTGGGCCCTTCCGGCGAACCGGACGTGGGCGACACCACGGGGCCGTGGTGGCGTGAACGGCGGCTCACATCGTCCTTCGGAAATACCGAGAGGTGGATGGTCTCCGCCTCGTATTCCAGGGCAGAGGCTTTGTTGGTCTCTGACTCCAGCCGGATGTCTTTGCCCAATCCTATCGGCTGGTATTCCGAGGCGGTGGCTCCTTTCAGGAGGTGGAGGTTGTGGGGTGGCTTCCATTTCCAGATCGAAAGGGGTGACGGGCATTTCCTCCGCCGTGTCGTGCATGGCTTCTATGGCAAAACTCTTGATGAGTTTTTCATGCAGATCGGCATAGACCTCTTTTTTGGAGACGAAATCGCCACCCACTAATTTACCGTTTTGAAAGACGATTCATGCCGTTCTGTCCACTTTGGAGGGGCAGGGCTTCCAGGTATTTTTTGAGGTCGTTGTCTTTTTGACTGAAAGCGTCTTTCATCGATCGGGTACCGGAAGACGTAGCGTATTTGCTGTGCATGGTTTCGATGTCGGCCCATACTTCTGATTGTCCGGCCACAAATCCTTTCCGGCTTTTTAGGTTGGCCGACACCCGCGCAGTTTTTCCATATCGGGCTGCGGAAGACATCACCAGGCCGGAGTCGAGGAACTTGTGGGTTTGGCGATGCCACCTTCCCGATTCCGTACAGCTCACTGGTATCACAAAGCTTGATTTTGCCGCCAGCAACATGGAGGTGTTGACGATCCGGTTCTGTTTGGCGCCTGCCAGCTCTTCTCCATCCATGATGAACAGGGGCTTATCGGCATTATTAGTTACTTTGATCTCCGAAACGGAGCCGCTTTCGTCGACTTCGGTGATTTCTACCTGTTCCGTTTCGAGTCCTTTTTTCAGGCTGATGTATTCGATCGCAGATGCATTGTCCGACAGCTCACCCCGATTCGTATTGGGAGCAGCCGGGTTGAAATAGAGGGGTACCAGACAGAGGTTTTTAAATTGGATCGCTTCCCCTGTCCGAATCCCTTCAATGGTGTTGATTACGTGCTTTTTCATAGTCATATTCAGGTTAAAGGTTTAAAAATATTAGACATTATGAATGGATTTTTTGTATAGCAACTGAAGAGTCCCGAATGCTTTCGGGATCTAGCCAAGGAACACCCGGAGCCTCGTAGCCTTAGCTACGAAGGCGAGGATGTGACGCAGGGTAGGCAAAAAAAGGCATTCAGGCTGCATACAAAATTTTTGTTCATTATGTCTATTATAGTAAGTAAAGCCTTAAAATGTTTGGCGGGGGCCGGAGCGCCGTGCTTATTTGCGTTGGAAAAGAAATGGTGGAAAAGTGGTTGAACCGCTGATGATGTGATGCTGCCTTTTTTGGTTCAACCAAATGTTGGCTACATCATTCTGGTAATGATGTAAAAGAAGATCAGTGGAGTGTTAATTTTTGCGAGCATCCTAATTCCTTTAACTCGAAGGTGGCCCTTTTAGTTCAAATAAAAATAGTTTTTTTAAGATGGCGTTCCAAAAAGAACGCTGGTCGGGAGACCGGGCTCAAGTAGAATTATCAAAAAGACCATCAGAAGCGAATTAGTACCCCCTTTGAACTTTATACTTTATTGTTTGGACTTGAACTTTTCAGACCGTATGGCTCAGCACCCGAAAAATCCCCCCAGCCTTCAGCAAGCATTCCGCATATTCCAGCTCCGGCACCGAGTCGTACACGATGGCTCCCCCCACCTGAAACGATAAATATTTTTTGGCCACATCGTACAAAATGCTCCGTATCACCACATTGAAATCAAAATCACCGTCGGGCCGGATATAGCCTACTGCGCCGGAGTACAATCCGCGTTTGGTTTTTTCATAGCGTTCGATCAGTTGCATGCTCATCACTTTGGGGGCCCCCGTCATAGAACCCATCGGAAAGGCGTTTTTGATCGCTTCCGCAAAATGGACGCCGGGACGCAGCTCTCCGCCGACGGTGGAGATCATTTGCCAGACCTGCTCAAAGGGGTAGACGCCAAATAGCTCTTCTACCCGAACGCTTCCGGGCACACAACTGCGGGCGAGGTCATTGCGCACCAGGTCGACGATCATCACGTTTTCGGCCCGGTCTTTTTCACTTTCGTGTAAACGTTGTTGCAACAATACATCTTCCTTTTCATTCCTGCCTCTGGAGATGGTCCCCTTGATCGGTTGGGAAATCAGCCGGTTGCCCCGCTTTTGCAAAAAACGCTCCGGGCTGGCGCAGCAAAGGTAGACGTTGTGCCAACGTAAGTAGGCGGCAAAAGGCGATTTGGAAACGGCATTCAATTTTTCAAAAAGGACGAGGGGATCTATGTTGTAATTGTCGGCAAAAAATGCCTGGCAAAAATTCATCTCGTACACGTCGCCCGCGATGATGTGCTGGCGGATGGTCTCTACCGTGTCGAGGTAATATTCTTTCGACAGGACGGGCCGGATGTCGGGAGTTTTTGTGAAAGCGGAGCCATCTGTATTTTTTGTAACAACAAAATTACATACCTGGTCGAATACCACACTTGGTTCCTCCTCCAGGCAGGAGATGCGGACCTGGCGCCCGACGACTTCGAGCACCACCTGGGGTTGAAAAAACATCATATCGGGCCACTGCAAGGCATCGGAGTTGGCGGAGGTCAGGCTTTCTATTTCGTTTTTGAGGTCGTAGCCCAAATAGCCCATCAGCCAGTCGTGGTGGTCGCTGTGCCATTTTTTCAACCGGTCAAAAGAAGAAGACTCCGGACTGGCCACTACTGTTGGGATATTTCCCACGCCCACCAGCAGGTCGTAGCGGCGGTATGCGTTGGGTGTGTAGTCGTTGGAATCCAGGAAGCAGCAGAGCGGAAAAACATCGGCCCAGGCCAGCGCTTTTTGGCGAAAGCTGCGGACATTGGTTATATCGAATTGTTGAGTTCTTCTTTTCAAGCTGATGGAATTTATTAAAACTATCTGAACTCAGAGGGACTTTCACCATTCATTGTGCGTATCGCCGTTCACTGCATCCTTCACGGCACGCCACAACACCGTGAATGCCTGTCCCGAACTCGCTTCGGGAGACTCCACTTCGCTACGCCTTCATGCGCGCCGTGCAGGCGGTAGTCCTGCATGGGCACGCCAAAACACCGTGAATGCCTGTCCCGAACTCGCTTCGGGAGACTTCACTTCGCTACGCCTTCATGCGCGCCGTGCAGGCGGTAGTCCTGCATGGGCACGCCACCCCCCCCTCACCCCCTTTCCCCCACCTTCTCCAGCAGCCACTGCTTGGCGGCGAGGGCTTTGCACGCTTTGATTTGTTGTGTCACCTTCGCCGTACCGGCTTCGTCATTGGGGGCGAGTTGGGCCAATTTGCGCACAAAGCGCAACACGTTGAGGTATTGTTGGCGGACGTCGCGGGAGATAAAGCGGTTGCGCCGCAGGTAGGTGCGGAAGCTATCGATGAGGCTGTCGAGGGCATTCAATTCGTCCAGTTCGTAATAGGTTTTTAGGAGCATTAATTTCCCGCCAAGGGAGTAGACGAGGTTTTTGTATTCCACTTCGCGGAGTTGGTCGATTACTTTGTCGTACTGTTTTTGATGGAAGTACACTTTGGCGAGGTTGTAGTTGAGGTCGTTGTCCTGGTTGGCTTTGGGTAGGTGAGAAGTGTATTGTTTGATGAATTGTTCTACCCAGTCGGGTTCGTCTACCATTAGGCCTACGGTGATGATGTTTTTGTAGTTGCCTGGGGCGAGAATGCGATTAGTGAGAAGGAGTTCTTTTTCGATCAATGTTTTGTAAATGTTGAAGAGCTCACGATAGTATTTTAGACGACCTTGATTGATTTGATGTGCGCAATAGTTCTGAGCAGTCAAGTAAATATTTTTTAGTTCAGTTTTCGCAAAATACTTACTTTTCTTGTTTAATAATTTTATGAAAGTATGATAATGGTTCTCATTTTCTAAGTTTAAATAAACCATAATAATACTATAGTGTACTGCAATTATTGGCTCATTAATATACTTTGAAGTAACTAAGTAGTTTAGGAATTCTGGAAAGAAGTGTAATTCACTGTCTAAAGGTCGTCCTTTTTTCCACATTAGAAACTCAATGTAATGACGTAACTTTTGAATGATGTAAAAGCAATCTAAATGAAAATCGGCGCGTTCGAGGTGTTTAAATTTTCTGTTTTTGACTTCGGTTTTTTGCGAAAGAATATGGCTTTGATTTTCAATGTGATGTATGGCATAATGGTACGCTGCATTTTGCACACCATATGTACTTAGCTCCGTTTTTAATTTTCTAACAGCCCCGGAAAAATGCTTACCCAGTTTGATTTTGTTAAGCGCGGGAAGTAAGTACATTGCTTCAGCGGAGATATCCTTGTTGTAAAAACCAAAAGCCAAAAACCGCATAGCGAGTTTATCCAATTCACTACACAGCCGCCGCAGCCGCGCATCGCGGTAGGGCTGATCACCAAACAGGTGTTGCCAGGTGTCCTTTTTGTCTAGTGGACTTGGTTGGGCCGTACCATTCAAATGGCTGGCAATCCAGTCGAATAGGTTGGTCAGCACCGGGTTTTCATTGAAAGCCGGCGAGATCAAAAATTTCCGGAATTGAGTTCGCTCCTGCCGGGAAAAAGACCGGAGCAAGGTCATCAACTTATCGCTCAACATAATAATGGATGCTTTATAAGATTTGTCAAAGAAGTAGATTTTTTAGTTTCAGCATAGGGGAAAAACCTGCTGCGAACCGTCTATTTGGATATAAAACCAACTTCGCGTAGTTATCTAAGGTTTCTTTTTTTCTTATAGACAAAACCAACCAGCTCAAAAATAAATATTTATCCGGAAATTAACAAATTGATAATCAGATGGTTAATTGCAAAACTATGTTTTGCTAACCGGAACAAACGCCGATTTTTGTCCTTTTTATATTGAAAGATATTTCGCATTTTTGTAACGTGGTATATTCCACAGTGCCGAAAAAGGGTTTCATCCCCCTACTCAACTGCCCGCAACAACCCTGAATCGGATTAATTAAACTCGTCCTCCTTATGACTAATTTTTATCTCACCTCGCGGAAAACGATCTTCGGCAGCCTGTCTATGCTGGTCTTCCTCGTCTGGGCAACCGTTGCAGTGGGAGGTTCCTATTCACCACCTGATGCTGCACCCGCCTCACACACCCTCACCACCTGCCAAGCTCAATTTGAGTCGCAGGCCTACGACGGCTCCACGCCGTCCGTCGGCGGCGTCACCTTTTACAATTTTTCGGAGGGCGACTACGAACACCTCAGTTGGGATTTTGGCGATGGCTCCGTTTCTTCTTCTACCGGGGAAGTACTCGATCATTTTTATGCCAACAGCGGAACTTATGAGGTCACCCTCACCATTTGGAACGACGATCAGTCCTGTAATTCTACTGTTACAAAATCGGTTTCGGTTACCGTCTCCAACGATCCCTGCGATCTGACCGAATGCGTCTACCCCGGCGATGCCAACCGCGACGGCCAGGCCGACCTGTACGACCTGCTGCACCTCGGCATGGGCTTCGGGGCGGAAGGACCGGAAAGGCCCAACGCCACCAATGAGTGGGTGGGCCAACCCGGCCCCGACTGGAATGTGGCTACCGGCGATGGCATCGATTATAAACACCTGGACGCCGACGGCAACGGTACCATCGACTGGTTGGATCTAATGCCCCTGTTGGGAAATTACGCTCCAATGGTCGAAACCTCGGCCAATACCGAAAACGACGGCCCCCGGCTATATCTCGACTTTGCGGAAGACACCATTTTCATAGACGAAAATACGCCTGACCTGGTGACCCTTTCCGCAGGAGTGGTAATTGGCAACGCCGACCACCCCATCGAAGACCTCCACGGCCTGGCCCTGTTCCTCGACTACGACACCACCCTCACCGAAGCCTCTTCGGGCGTATCGATCGATTACAACCAAAATAGCTTTATGGGCAATGGGGATGAAGTGATCGCCTATGGCCATGATCAGCGGATGTACAAACAGTTTGACATTGGGGTATCAAAGACCAATGGTCAAGGGTCCAACGGTTTTGGTCGGATTGCAACATCTGATTTTACCGTTATAATAGACATCATAGACGGTCGGGCCGAGCCAGCCGTTCCATTCGATGTGCCGATCAATGGCGTGGTGGCCAAAGACAGCCAGGGCAACCCCATCGAAATTTCTGTCGACACGGAGTCCGCCAAGGTCGTATTTGTCAAACAAGGTACTACCAGTACGCGGCCCAGCCCCCTGGATCATCGGGTGCGGGTGTATCCCAATCCGGTTGACACCGAAAATGTAACAATAGACTTGCAAGACCTCCAGGGGCAGTACGTTCAGTTTTACAATGCGCTGGGGCAAAGGGTTAGGTCGTACGACTTATCAGTCAGCAAAACGCAGGTAGATGTCTCCGATTTGGCTACAGGCGTTTATCAACTACACATCCAGACGGTGGAAGGAGTGGTTAATAAGCGGCTGTTGGTTGAGTGATCATTATTTTTTGGTCTATTGACCAAGTGACCGGCCCTGACCGTTGTGGTTTAGCAATAGTCAGGGCCTTGGTTTTTTATGGCTTTGTTGCTAATCACTTCCTGCCACTACCACTACTATTTCCCCTTTCACTTTTCCTGCAGATTCGTAGTGAGTGGCCAGCTCCGATAATGTTCCCCGGCGTATTTCTTCAAACATTTTGGTCAGTTCTCTTCCGACGGCGGCCCTGCGGTCTGCGCCACAAACTGCTGCCAACTGCCGAAGGCACTTCAGCAGCCGGTGGGGCGATTCGTACAATACAAAGGTCTCTTTGAGTTGGGCCAGGTATTTCAATCGCGTTTGTCGTCCTTTTTTTTGTGGGAGGAATCCCTCGAAGTGAAACCGGTTGCAGGGAATACCGGAGGCGGTGAGTGCGGGTACGAAGGCGGTGGCACCCGGCAGGGCGATTACTTCGACGCCGTTTTCGGTACAGGCTCTTACGAGCAAAAATCCGGGATCGGAAATGCCGGGGCTGCCGGCATCCGTGATCAGGGCGAAGGTGGTGCCTGCTTTTAGTTGAGCGATGATGCCGGGGGTGGTTTGGTGTTCGTTGTGGGCGTGGTAGGCCCTTAGTGGAGTGTCGATCTGGTAGTGTTGGAACAGCTTACTGGAAGTGCGGGTGTCTTCAGCCAAGACGATATCTACTTCCTTCAACAGTCGTAGGGCGCGTAGGCTGATGTCTTCCAGGTTGCCGATGGGGGTGGGGATTAGGTGAAGCATTTTGATGTGTTAATGTGCTGATTATTGATGTGCTAATGTGCTGATTTAATCAGCAAACCATCAAATCCGCAAATCAGCCACCCTTCGTCAAAGTAAAAGAATAAGACTCCATAATCATATTGGAGAGGAGTTTGCGGCAAGCGAGATCTACTTTTTCGCGGGCTTCCTCTTCTGATTTGGCTTCCAGTTGCATCTGGATATGTTTGCCTATGCGGATGTCCTCGACGCCGTACAGGTCAATGTTTTTCATGTTGTTGGCGATGGTTTTGCCCTGTGGGTCGAGGAGTTCTTTGTGGGGCATGACGTCTATTTCTGCTGTGAATTTCATGTTCATATATGGTGGAAATTTTATAAAAATTCAAACCGTCGGGTTTCCAAAGTGTTTTACCTTTTCAAAGAGGGCGTACAATATATACATCAGGATGAAGAGGGAAAAGGCCATTTCGCGTAAAGCGATCATTAAAATCACTCCGATGATAAGGAAGATGATCCGCCGTTCATTGCCCTTCCAGCCGCGGGTTTTGAATTTGAAGCTGAACATCCGTATCTCGGAAATGAGCAGGTAGGACAACAACACGATGACGGGATACAGAAACCAAGGGTTGGTCACCAGTCCACTCAGTTCAAAGCGGTTGTGGTGGTGGATCAGCATCAGCCCAACTATGAAAATCGAACAGGAGGGGGTAGGCATCCCGATAAAGTCGTCGGCCTGCCGGGTGTCGAGGTTGAATTTGGCCAGTCGGATGCCGGCAAAGGCGGTTATCAGGAAGCCGGGCAGCCCCACCAGGTAGAGAGGCCCCATCATTGGTCCGCCATTTGCGCTAAGCAAGACATAACAGATCGTACCGGGCAGAGCGCCAAAGGTAATCATGTCGGCGAGAGAGTCCAGCTCTTTACCGAAAGGGGAATGCACTTGTAACCAACGGGCGATCATTCCGTCGAAATAGTCGGCCAGCCCACCAATGAAGAAAAACACAAAGGCCCACTGAAAATGGCCATCCAACACACATACGATGGCCAGGCAACCACAGATCAGGTTGAGGATCGTTATGATATTGGGAATTTGGCTGCGCAATGTGAATGAATTTCTATGATGATGAAACCGGAAACACCAACAAAAGTAGCATTTTTATGAGGAACAGTTCCGGCTATTCTTAGTTTTGTGTCCGGCAGTAGGGCATAAAATTCTTTTCTGCCGACAAATCGCAGCTTTGGGGTGGCCCATAAAAATTTTGAGATTAGCAAATGCGTTTGTATTGGAGCGTGTTATTCGCTCTGGAAATTTACTAAAACACTGTAAACCAATGCAGCTTAAAAATATCTTATTCTATTTGTTTTGTGGGCTGGCACTGACTGCTTTTAATCCCCTGACCGCCCAACTCCTCAACGACGAATGCAGCACCGCCATCAACCTGACCGGACTGGACAATTGGTGCTCCAACCCCGCTCAATACAACAACAGTGGCGCCACCGACTCGGGGTTTGACGAACTCTGCATCCCCAATGCCGATTTCCACGATGTGTGGTTTTCTTTTGTGGCGCAAGCCAACACCGCTAACATTCGGGTGATCGGACAGACGGGGACGACTCCCGGTGGCACCCTCTCCAGCCCGCAATTTGTATTGTACGAAGGTGATTGCACCGGCCTCACCGAACTGGAATGCGCCTCCGACAATAGCGCTAGCAATATCATAGAGGCCTTTGCCGGACCGTTGACCATTGGGCAGACCTATTATCTGCGCATCGACGGCCGCAACGGAAACACCGGTACTTTCCGGCTGTGTATCAACAACTACAACGAGGTGCCCGAACCTCAACAGGACTGTAATAATTCCGTGATCCTTTGCGACAAATCGCCCTTCACCGTGCAAAGCGTCGTGGGCTTCGGCCAGCAGGAGATAGACCCCAGCACCTGCATGCGGGAGGAGATCGCCTCTACCTGGTACTCCTGGACCTGCGACGATCCAGGTACGCTGGCCTTCACCTTGACACCGAACAACCCTTCCGACGACCTCGATTTTATCGTCTATGAATTGCCCAATGGGGTTATGGACTGCTCCAACAAGCAATTGCTTCGCTGCATGGCGTCAGGCGAAAACGTCGGAGAACCGTTCAGCAATTGGGAGCCCTGTACGGGACCTACGGGCTTGTCGCTTGGCTCGACCGACACCCAGGAAGATCCGGGATGTCAGTCTGGCAACGACAACTTTGTAGCGGCCATTGATATGCAGGTCGGCACCGCCTATGCCCTGGTGATCAACAATTTTAGCAATACCGGCAATGGGTTTTCCGTCGAATTTAGTGGAAGCGGTACCTTTAAAGGCCCGGAAGCAGACTTTTTTATCGATCCGCCCGACGGCGTTACCTGCGACGAAGTAGAGGTAGCCTTCATCGATGGTTCTTCTTTTGAGGAGGGCACCATCACCGGTTGGAGTTGGAATTTTGGGAGCGGCGCTATGCCGCAAACCGCCACCACCCCTGGCCCGCATACAGTATTGTACAGTTCGATCGGCACCAAGAGCATTTCATTGGTGATCGAGACCAATGAAGGATGCATTGTAACAAAAGTGTTACAAATTGAGGTGGAGGAATGCTGTCAGGAGCCCTCCGACATATCGTTGCTGCTCAAAGATGCCATCGACCCCGTATGTGCGGGCGATTCGCTGGGCGCTATTTTCCTTTCGGGAATGGGAGGGACGCCGTTTTATGAGTACAGTTTTGACGGAGGTGATTTTACGGGGGGTAGTGCCTTTTACAATTTGCCGGCAGGCACCTATCCGGTTGTTATCCGCGACACTAAGGGGTGTATTGATTCTATTGAGGTCACCTTGGTCGATCCGCCGGTGCTGACGGTCGATGCGGGGGAGGATGTAACCATTGTGTTGGGAGGAGACACTCAGTTGTCAGGCACCGTGCTGCCATCGGGCAATATCGACTCTTTGGTGTGGTCGCCTCCCGATTCGTTGAGTTGTATCGACTGCCTCAACCCCGGGACGGACGTCACCAATCAGACTACTTATACCCTTACGGCGACCGATCTGGCGGGCTGTTCTGCCAGCGATGAGGTGACTGTTTTCGTCGAAAAGATCAGGCCGATCTACATTCCGAATGCTTTTTCTCCTAATTTTGACGGAACCAATGATTATTTTACCCTTTACGGAAACGTGGCGGCGCAAAGCATCGTAGAGTTTAGGGTATTCAACCGCTGGGGAGCTATGGTGTGGGAGGGGCGCAATCTGATTCCGGGGCACGAGCCTTCGGGCTGGGACGGGATGTTCAGGGGAGAGAAAATGCAACCGGATGTGTTTGCGTTTTATGCTATTGTGCGGTTCATCGATGGCGTGGAGATATTGTATGAGGGGGATGTTACGTTGTTTCGGTAGAGTTGGGGGTTTGATGGTTTTATAGTGCAACAAGCCAAGATTTGTGCATTTTTAATCACCTTAGTAATGCGTAATAAATAAATTCCCGATTTTGGGTAGTCTATTTTGGTGCTGAACGAGGCGAAAAACGTAGGCGATGCCATAGCATCGGCGAGGCTTTTCAACAGCCTGCCCCGATTATTTCGGGGAAGTGCAGCGCCAAAAGAGGCAGCCATAAACGAGGAAGTTATTTTTTGAGCATTACTTAAGTTGATTTTATTGAAACCTTGCCTATCGGCAGGCACATAGGCACAATAGGACACATCCCGATATGCATCGGGACAAGTTAGTTTTTGTCCTTCGGACAAATAAACCCCCAAATGCATGTAATTTTCTACCTGTCGGTAGACAGGTAATTTTCACAAAATTAGTGTTGAGGTACTATAGTTGGAAGTTTTACAAAAGTATTGTTAGGTATGGAAATTGAAATGGGGGCATAGGTTATACATTTGTGGGTGGGCCCCTCCCGAATGTTTTCGGGACAGGCACCCATGCCTCCGCCGCCGGAAAAATCCGCAAGCTGAAAACTACTGACATACCAATCACTGCCCGCATCAGTTATTTAGTCTGTCAGGATATAAAATGGAAGAAATCTTCAAATATAAAGCATTATGCAACGCAAATATAAAACACATTGTGTTTAAAAATAAAAAAAGAAAAACATTTTTGAAAAAATTTAAAATTCTCTTTCAGACCTCATCCATGTGAATAAAAACTGTCCTTCTATACCAATTTTGAAAAAACAGCATCTAATCATTTTCCTTTTGGGGATGCCCTTGCTCTGGTCATGCCAAAATGAGTTGTCGGACATTCAGAAGGTCACTCCCCGGGAAGAAGCTTTCCGGGAGGTGGCCCGCGATGTGAGCCTGTTGTACAGTGATTCGGCGGTGGTCCGCGTTCGGGTGGAAGGACCGGTGATGGTGCGCTACCTCGACAAATCCAACCTGCGGGAGGAGTTTCCCGAAGGGCTGAAGGTTCATTTTTTTGGTTCGCGCGATAAGGTTAACAGTGTGTTGACGTCGAAGTTTGCCGTTCGCTATGAAAACAAGCAAGAGATAACCGTCCGCGACAGCGTGGTGTGGATCAGTAAAGCAGGAGAGAAGCTGGAAACGGAGGAGCTGATCTGGGACGAGAAAAATAAAAAGGTGTATTCCAACCGGTATGTCCGCATTACCAATGAGGAGGAAGTGATTTATGGTTATGGCTTTGAGGCAAACCAGGAGTTTACGGAATGGCGGATTACGCAGATTGAGGGGCGGATTGGGGTGGAGTAGGGATTTGTTGATGTGCTGATGATTGATGTGCTGATGTGGGGTTTAATTTTAAAAAAATGCTATTCACTTTTATACTATTGTTTTTGTTGCTTTCGGCGCTGTTTTCGGGAACGGAGATCGCCTTTATATCTGCCAGCAAGTTGCGGGTGGAGTTGAAGCGGCAGAAGGGGTCGCAGCAGGGAACTATCCTGGCGAGGTTTTTTGAAGACCCGGCGGCTTTTTTGGGGAGCATGTTGGTGGGCAATAATATTGCGTTGGTGGTGTTTACGTCGTTGATGACGAGTGTGTTGTCGCCCTGGCTGGAGCATCGGTTGGGAATTGGGGAGCCCTTGTTGTTGTTGGTCAATACTTTCCTGATCACGATCATCATATTGATCTTTGGGGAGTTTTTGCCGAAGACGCTGTTCCGGTTGTTTGCCGATGAGGTTTTATATTTTCTTGCCTATCCGCTGGCATTTTTGCGATCGTTGCTGGCTATTCCGAGCTGGATGATGACCAAACTGTCCAATTTTTTACTTCGGTTGGTTTTTAAAGACTCTTTTGATGAGGTGGACAACGATATCACCCGTTTTGACCTGGAAGACTTCATCAAAGATACCCGCACGGCAGAGTACAAAGAGGAAATCGACTCCACGCTGTTTGAGAAAGCCCTCCACTTACAGAAGGTAAAAGTGAAGGAATGTATGGTTCCGCGTACCGAAATCCGGGAAATCGACGTGTCTGCTGAGGTAGAAGAGCTCAAACAACTGTTTTTGGAGACAAATTTGTCCAGGCTAATAGTAACCAAAGAAGACATCGACAACGTGCTGGGATATGTTTACCATCAACAGATGTTGAATATGCCAAAGTCGGTTCAGGATATGATCCTCGACCTACCCATCGTGCCGGAAGCCATGAAGGTGACCGACCTGATGAATAAATTCATCAAAGACCGGATGAATATAGCGCTGGTGGTAGATGAATATGGAGGTACGGCCGGAGTCATCACGCTGGAGGACATCCTGGAGCAGATATTCGGAGAGATCGAAGACGAACACGATCAGGAGGAATACGTAGAGATACAGGTCACTAAACGGGAATGGTTGCTGTCGGGCCGGTTGGAGATCGGCTATCTGAATGATAAATACGAGGCGTTGGATTTTCCGGAAGGGGACTACCACACGTTATCCGGATACCTGGTGATGACCACCGCCACCATCCCCGAGCAGGGTGTTGAAATACAATTACATGGCTACCGGTTCTTGTTGGAGCTGGTCAGCGAAACAAAAATAGAAACCGTTCGCGTTATCAAAACCGAGCTTTTGGATGAAACGATGGATTGAAGACATTTTTTATTCTTTTCCGGTGCAGTTGGTGGCGCTTCATCTGCGCAACAATCTCCTGCTGATCGGTTCGTGGCTGGTGTTGGGCTTGTTGATGACGGGGGCGGTGGGGCGGCTCTTCGGTGTGAACTTTTTGTTTTTGTCGCCAGAATATCTGGGGGAGGTCAATCTGCTGAGTTTTTATTTTCTGGGGCTGGCTTTTGGCAGTTTTTTTATGAGTTGGAATCTGACCACCTACTTGTTGGATGCCCATCACTTTCCGTTTCTGGCATGTTTGGCTCGACCATTCACCAAATTTTGTCTCAACAATTTCATCATTCCCTTCGCTTTTCTGGTGGTGTACTTTTTCCATGTCATTCACTTTCAGTGGACCTTTGAGTACTGGCCGATGAGTACAATCTTGTACAATTGTCTTGGGTTTGTGCTGGGATTTCTAACACTGGTTTTACTATCGTCGATCTATTTTCAGTTTACCAACAAAGACGTTTTTCACCTGATGAAAAAGCGGAAGAACAATGGAGGCGAGGAGATCAAGTCGATTAACCCCGGCAGGAGGGGAGCCGACCTGACCTGGCTGAGGGCGGGCAAAAGCAAGTGGCGTGTGGAGACGTACCTGACCGAGTCGTTAAGGCCCCGGCTGGTGCGGCGTGTCGACCATTACGATGAAAAACTATTGTTGAGTGTGTTCAAGCAAAACCACCTCAATGCGTTGATCGTTCAGTTGTTTGGCTTGGTGGTGTTGCTTACGTTAGGTTGTTTGATCGACAATCCGTGGTTTCGGATCCCAGCGGGGGCCAGTGTCTTCATTTTGGCCAGTGTGTTGGTGGCCATTACAGGTGCCATCGTGTATTGGTTCGACCGGTGGAGCGTGTCCATCTTTTTGTTGTTGCTGCTGGGGATCAATTTGCTGACAAGCTACAACATTTTCAATCACAAAAACAAAGGTTATGGGATGGATTACACCTGCGAGCCCGCTACCTACAATACCGCTGCGCTGCAAACCATCTGCACCCCTGAAATCGTGGAAACCGATATGGTCAACACCATCGCCATCCTCGACAAGTGGCGGGCCGGCTTCCGCAAACCGCCAAAAATGGTGCTGTTTTGCGTAAGCGGTGGCGGAATGAAAGCCTCGGTATGGGCCATGCAGGTGTTGCAACAAGCCGATAGCCTGATGCAGGGCAAACTACTGGAACACACCGCCCTGGTGACCGGCGCCTCCGGGGGGATGATCGGCATGGCCTATATGCGGGAGCTATATTTGCAAAAGCAATTGGGCAAAACGGTGAATTTTTACAGTCCCCAACACATCGACAACATATCAAAAGACCTGCTCAACTCGGTGGCATTCACCATCGTGTCGAACGATCTGTTTCTGCCCTGGGCCAAATTCGAGTCGGGAGGATACACCTACCGGAAAGACCGGGGATACATTTTTGAAAAACAACTCAACGAAAACACCCACTACCTGCTCAACAAGAGCATTGCCGATTACCGCCAACCCGAACAAGATGCACACGTGCCCATGCTTATGATAACGCCCTCCATCGTCAATGACGGTCGGCGGCTGATCATTTCGCCGCAAGGGGTGTCGTATATGATGAAAGCACCCATTGGCGTATTTCGTGAAAACGCCGTAGAGATCGACGCCGTGGATTTTGGTCGTTTGTTTGAACAACAAAATGCATACGCTCTCCAGTTTACCTCCGCCCTTCGGATGAATGCCACCTATCCCTACATCCTGCCCAATGTGTATATGCCCAGCAAGCCCAACATCGAGGTGATGGACGCCGGATTCCGCGACAACTTCGGCATCCTGTCGGCCACACGGTTTGTTCACGTTTTTAAAGACTGGATTCTCGAAAATACCGACGGGGTGGTATTGATACAGGTGCGCGGCTCCGACAAACTGGAAGACCTCCTCCCCCAAGACGACGAAGGGATGATCGAGGCCCTGCTCAACCCCCTCGACATCGCCGGCCAGATACTCGAACTACAAGACTACGAACACGGCAACAACATCGGCTTCCTCTTCGATCTGCTGGGAGAAGACCACTTCGACATCGTCCGCTTCACCTACCAGCCCAGCCAGATGAACCAACGGGCGTCAATGACTTTTCATCTGACCACCCGCGAGAAAAACGACATCCTACATGCTTTTCATCTTCCGCAAAACCAGGAGAGCCTGACCCGGTTGCTGGAATTGATGGGAGAGGAGGCAGTGGTGCTGGGGCGGAAGGAGTGATTGGGGGTGTGGTTTTGTTTGGAGGTAATGGGGGAGTGATTCTTTTGGATTCGTTTTACATCGTCGACCTGTCATTACCGACCCACCACCACCTGTTTCACCACCTCCTCCCGTCCCACCCAACACCGCAACCAATACACTCGCGCCGCCAAATGCCCCACTGGCACCATATGCGTCCCACCGCCATACCGACCTTCAAATTACAACACTACATTCCCGGAAGCATCGACCAGCTCAAACTGCGCCTCTCCCCGCAGTGCCGGATGATAGAAATACACATCGAGATAATCAGTGGCCGGGTTGGGATTCCGCTTTAGCTAAAAAAGCACTCCTTCCGGCTCTTGGATAGACATCAGGAGGCAGTCAGGCAACAGGCAGCCTTATTTGTCTACCTTCATCAGCCATCCCTGTATACCGGATGGCTCGGCGGGTGGGCTGGCCAAGTCGGTTGCCTGACCACCCAATCAAAAAGTACTACCAACCACTCATCTGCCGGGAATCCGTCTGATTTTCCGCCTAATTTTGCCTTATCAAATTGATTCTTATTCACTTACCATTTAATTAAAAAAAAATGAAAAAATTACTACTGTCTTTACTCGTCCTAACCCTGTTCTTCCTTACTGCCTGCGAAAAAGAACATGCTTTAGAGGAATTAGCCTCCTCTGAAACCCACGACCTTAACAATGCAACTACAAGAAGTCCCGATTTGATCGCCATTTGCCATTATGACGAGGACAACGATACCTACCATATCATCTCCGTCAACGAAAATGCAGTATCTGCATTTCAGGCCCAGGGGGATGCCGTAGATATGGATGGCGATGGATATTTTGACATTCCTAATGCGTGCAGCCCGACGGATTGCGATGATACTAATGCCGCCGTAAATCCCGGAGCGACAGAGATCTGCAACAATACCATCGATGATGATTGCGACGGTAATGTGGATGAGGCTGATAGTGATTGTTCGACAGGTTGTGTAGAAGGGGAGTTGGAAGTCACCCTTCCCGATGGTTCAACCCTTTATGTCCATCCAATCGATAATAGTGCAGCTATACCATGGGGAGAAACTGGGAATGACATTGAGGGACTACCTATCGAGATGTATGCCAATTCAGACTTTAACGGAGCAATCAATACTGCCACTATTATAGCTAATCAGGGCAACTGGAATGACGGAGTCTATGCCGCTAATTTGTGCGCTTTATTGTCGACTGAAACGGGCTGTGAATGGTACTTACCCGCTGCTGGAGAACTTAATCGTATGTATCAACAACTCGGACCAAATGGTAGTGGTGATATTCCAGTTGGAATTTATTGGAGTTCTACTGAGTACGATGCCAACCAAGCCTGGGCTCAGCTGTTCAGCGACGGTAGCGCGGCCAGCACCGTCAAGACCCATAATTTCCATTGTCGTTGTGTCAGAAGGTGATTGAAGGATAGAAAAATAGTCAATGTGTCCGTAGAAAAAAGAATTCTACGGACATTTTTTTTGCATCATACATATATTGATGCAACCCTATTTTGGCAACTTGACCACCCAATCAAAAAGTACTACCAACCACTCATCTGCTGGGAATCCGTCTGATTTTTCCGCCTAATTTTGCATTGTCCAATTGATTCTTATTCACTAACCATTTAATTAAAAAAAATGAAAAAATTACTACTGTCTTTACTCGTCCCAACCCTGTTCTTCCTTACTGCCTGCGAAAAAGAACATGCTTTAGAGGAATTAGCCTCCTCTGAAACCCACGACCATAACAATGCAACTACAAGAAGCCCAAATTTGATCGACATATGCCATTATGACGAGGACAACGATACCTACCATATCATCTCCGTCAACGAAAATGCCGTACCCGCTTTTCAGGCCCAGGGTGATGCCGTAGATATGGATAGCGATGGGTATTTTGACATTCCTAATGCGTGCAGCCCAACGGATTGCGATGATACGACTTATGATCCTACAAACTGCGGTTGTGTGGCAGAAGAACTCTCGATTACAGTAGACCCCGACGGTATCTCAGATAGCGGGGATGAATACACCCTTTATATTCACCCTACCGATTTTAATGTACCATGGGGGGAATTTGGAAATGACATTGAGGAGCTCCAGAACTTATATATATTGATGTATGCCAACTTTGATTTTGATGGGCCGGGGAATACCTCTGCCATTGTAGCTGATCTGGGTAATTGGAATGGCGGGGACTATGCTGCTAATTTATGTGCTACGCTTTCTTCTGAAACGGGCTGTGAATGGTACTTACCCGCTGCTGGAGAATTAAAGGCCATTCGGGAGCAACTCGGACCGGATGGTAGCAATGACATACCAAGTGGATTTTATTGGACTTCTACCGAGGTTTCTGCATCCGGAGCCTGGGGTCAGCTTTTTGCTTCTGGCAATCAAGAGAGTATCAAAAAAGACACTTACGGATTCAATTGTCGTTGTGTCAGGAGATAATTGAAGTACCTCTTTATTACTGAATTTTGTTAGAATGATACATCACAATGTGTCCGCAGGAAAATAAATGCTGCGGACATTTTTTTGTTCCAAGCAATGTTGATGCAACCTTGGTTTAGTAAATTTACTACCCAATCAAAAAGTACTACCAGCCACTCATCTACCGGGAATCCGTCTTATTTTTCGCCTAATTTTACATTGTCCAATTGATTTTTATTCACTAACCATTTAATTCAAAACAAATGAAAAAATTATTATTTCCTTTATTCGTCCTAACTCTGTTCTTCCTTACTTCCTGCGAAAAAGAACAGGCTTTAGCGGAGTTAGCCTCATCTGAAACCCACGACCATAACAATGCAACTGCAAGAAGCTCCAATTTGATCGACATTTGCCATTATGACGAGGGCAGCGACACCTACCACGTGATATCCGTCAACGGAAATGCCGTTCCCGCTCATCAGGCCCACGGCGATGCGGTGGATATGGATGGTGATGGGTATTTTGACATACCTAATGCTTGCAGCGAAACGGATTGCGATGATACGACGTATGACCCTGCCAATTCCTGTGATTGTGCAGCAGAAGAGATTTCGATAACAGTAGACCCCGACAGCACCCCTGACAGTGGAGATGAATACACCCTATACGTCTATCCCACCGATAATGATGATGGTATAAAATGGGGGGAATATGACAATGACATCGATGGTATTCCCAATTTAAATAGCCAGTCGGCAGCTAATTTAGATTTTGACGGGCCGGGCAATACCGCCGCCATTGTAGCCGATCTGGGCAACTGGAATGACGGAGACTATGCCGCAAATTTGTGTGCTACGCTATCAACTGAAACGGGTTGTGAGTGGTACTTACCTGCCGCCGGAGAACTCAACGCCATGTATGAACAACTCGGGCCAAATGGTAGTGGAGATATGCCAGATGGAGTTTATTGGAGCTCTACAGAGTACAGTGAATTCACTGCCTGGAATAATTTCTTTAACCTTGGCAGTAAGTTCTACGACGATAAGCCCACCAATTTCCGTTGTCGTTGTGTGAGAAGATAAGTATATTTTTGATGCATCGTCCATTTATTTATACGCCGACTCATTTGGTGCGACAAGAGTCAATTAGGGGATAAGGCTGGATACTTTTGGGCATATTGTCAATACCTATCCCCAAACTGACAAACCAGAGCCTCTTCTTCTCATTGGGTACTTTTTGCATAATTATAACTGATTTTTCAGCCATAACGCTGAAAAATCAGTTGCATGTGTGAAAAAAACGTTGTACCTTTGTACAAACGATCTAAAAAATGCATCAAAAAGCCGTTTTGCTGGTAGGAGTGCTTTGCCTTTTCATGGCGATCACAAAGGCGCAACAAACCATTACTTTCGATACCCGGGAGGAGTATCAAAAAGGCATGGCTTGTATCAGTGCTTTCCAATACGACCAGGCGGCCCACCATTTTTATGAGTGCCAGCGAAATGAACCTCAAAATCTGGAATACATTTCCAAACTGGCTTGGTGCTATCTGCAAACCGGTAATTTTTCGGAAGCAAAACTCTATTTCCAAAAGGTGCTAAAAGCCGATTCTGTCCATGTCGTAGCTCTAAGCAATATGGGGTACCTCTACGAGCAGGAGCGCAACCACCGCCAGGCGCGGCAATACTACCGCCAACTGATACAGATCGACACTACCAACAGCTACTACTACCGGCTCAACGCCTTCAACGCGTTGAAAACGAGTCAGCCATTCGAAGCAACCGTGTTTTTCAACAGAGCGCACACACTAAACCCCAACGACCTGGTGACCATCAACAAACTGGCCGAACTCTACCTCGAACTGGATGCCCTGGAATACGCACAAACAACCATCAATAAGGGGCTCCAACTGGCTCCCGACAACCTTCAATTGCTGTATACCAGTGCCCGCATTCACAATGCCAACAAGGCGCACACAGAAGTGGTGGAACAATTGGAAAAAGCACTGGCGCTCCACGATTCCATACCCTATTACCAAACCATGCTGGGCGTGGCCTACCTCCGCCTGGATAGCCTCGATAAGGCCGTTTTTCAATTGGAAAACATCGTTCGCAAAGACAAAGCCACCGAACACACCCACCATTACCTGTCGATCGCTTACGCGGAAAAAGACAACACCTCCCAAAGCATCCACCACCTCGAAAAAGCCATCGAAAAGGCGATCTCTCCCAAGGCCAGCACTTATTACGAAGAGCTGGCCGCCCACCATCAGAAACAACAGTCCTACAAAAAAGCTCTGGAACTCTATAAAGAAGCCTTCACGCACTCCGGTAAACCCAAATACTTGTTTTTCATCGCCCAAAATACCGACCACTACTACAAAGACAAAACCATGGCCCTACGCCAATACCAAAGATACCTGGCTACCGGCCACCAGGAATATAGAGAATACGCTACCACCCGGATAGCTCAGATAAAGGAAATCCAACACCTGAAAAATACCGTAAAAAAATAAATATGGAAAAACTAACTAAAACAGAAGAAAACGTTATGCAAATAATCTGGCGGTTGGAACGATGCATCGTCAAAGATATTCGCGATCAATTGGGTAAACCACCTCCTCCCCATAGCACCATTTCGTCCATTGTACGCATCCTGGAAGAAAAGGGGTTTGTTGGACATAAAGCCTACGGACGCACCTACGAGTATTTCCCCACCGTGAGCAAGGAAGATTACAGCAAACGCTCACTCAAAAAGCTGGTGCAGGACTACTTCGGCGGCTCGATGAATCAACTGGTATCCTTCCTCGTCGACGAAAAGGAAATGGACCTCAAAGCCCTGTCAAAATTAATTGACGAAAAAGAAAATCAACAACAATGATCAACTACCTGCTTGAAGTCACCGCCTGCTGGACTGGGTTTTATCTGCTATACGCCCTCTGGCTCAGCAGGGAAACCTTTTTCAAAACCAACCGGTGGTATCTGCTCGTAACACTATTGTTGGGGCTGGGCTACCATTGATCGAAATGCCCCTGATGACTACCCCGGACCAGGACCTTTACTACTATTTTGGTACCATCACGGTGGGCGTCCAGCAAATGGAATCCCAAATTGCAGCCGTAGTAGCACAGCCCGTTAGCCCGCAAATAGCACTGCAGGACATCTTGCTTGCCATCTACCTGATCGGCGTATTTATCGCCTCCATCCGGCTGGGAGTAGGGCTGTTCCAAATTGTGCAGCACTACCGACAAAGCGAGCAATTGACAATGCCCGGCTACACCCTGTTGTTGAGCCCTGAGACGCACCTCCCTTTCTCGTTTTTTGGCTTTCTTTTTCAGAGCGCTTCCGCAAAATACACCCCTCAGGAAATCGATCAAATCACCCGGCACGAGATGACCCACATCAAAGAACACCACAGCGTGGACGTATTGTTGACAGAGCTGTTGACCATCGTATTTTGGTGCAGTCCATTGATCTATTGTTATAAACGATCCCTGCGCAACCTCCACGAATACCTCGCCGATGAAAACGTACTCAGAAAAACATCAAAAAAACAATACGGCCAATTGCTACTGCAACAATTTCAACAAGGGCCCGGCATGGCAATGGCCAATAATTTTATTCATTCACAACTTAAAAAACGCATCCACATGATGACAAAAAAGCGATCCTCCGACACTGCCCGTTGGAAATACCTCCTGGTCATACCTATTCTTGCTGGCCTGTTCTTTGCTTTGGCAAATACCGATTTGCACGCGCAAAAACAAAACACAGATAAGACGGAATCGAAGATGAACACCGAACGAATGCACCCCGTATTTAAGGCCCGGAATCAGGGCGACCCCATTTACACCGTCGTAGAAGAGATGCCCCGCTTCAAGGGCTGTGAAGAAGTTGCCGATAAAATCGAACGCGAGCGTTGTGCCCAGGAAAAATTGCTGAAATTTATTTACACCAATATCAAATATCCGGAAGCCGCCAGAAAAGCAGGGATTGAAGGAACCGTAATCGTCCGCTTTGTAATCGACAAAACGGGCAAGGTGACCTCCCCCGAACTATTGCGCGATGTGGGTGCCGGCTGCGGCGAGGAAGCCCTCCGCGTAGTAAGCAGCATGCCCGACTGGATACCCGGTAAACAGCGTGGCAAAAACGTAGCCGTCTATTTCAACCTGCCCATAAAATACCGGCTCGATGGAAAGGCCAAAGCCCCGGCAAAGAAAGAGAAAGAAACCCTTCCGGCAGAGGAAGAGGTATTTACAATAGTAGAAGAGATGCCCCTGTTTCCTGGCTGTGCCAACCAACAAACACCGGCCGAAAAAACACAATGCTCCCATCACAACCTCATCCAATTTATTACCGACAACCTTACTTATCCCAAAGAATCTGCCCAACAAGGTGTTGACGGAAAAGTCGTCGTCTCCTTCATCGTCAGCAAAACCGGTGAGGTGATCCTGCCGGAAATTAAAAAAACCATTGGCGGCCTGGGCCCGTCCTACCACCGTGCCGTCCTAGATATGATGGACAAAATGATGGCAATAAATGAAAAATGGATCCCCGGCAAACAAGGAGGCAAGGCCGTACACGTACGCCTCCACCTCCCCATCCGCTTCAAAGACGAACCCAAAGATCCCCGGCAGGCTGACGCCAAATCAAAAGGCCAACCCGCCAATACCCTGGCGGTAACCAACTTCCACATCAGCCCCAACCCGGTGAAGGATCAACTGCGCCTCTCTTTTGAAGTGGCCGACTACCAAAACCTTTCCATCCAGATCACCGATGCCAACGGTCGGCTCATTAAAAAAGCTGAAGGCTCTTTCCAAAAAGCCAAAAACGAACGGACTTTCGATGTAAGCAACGCCCCTCCCGGAGTCCTCTTCGTCACCCTCCGCAGTGGCGATAGGGTATTCACCAAACAGGTGGTGAAGCAATAAATTCCAATTGTTGCCCAGACATGTTGGATTTTATCATTTTCTCTATTACAAAAAGTCACCCGCTGGCCCGGAAGCCAGTGGGTGACTGCTTGTCGCAGCCAGCCTGCCGAGCAGCAGGTTTGCAACTGCAATGAATCCTACTAAAATTTTCCAAAAAAACGTAATTTTGCCCGCCTAATAAAACCACGCGATTTTGTTTCACGAAAGTACCATCCGAACTTTTGCAGCAAAAAAATCGTAGAGCTTTACAGCAAAATTACTACCATGATAAAGATCACATTCCCCGACGGCAACATCCGCGAATACGAACCCGGAACCACCGCCATGCAAATCGCCGCCTCCATCAGTGAGGGATTGGCCCGCAACGTCCTCTCCGCAAAGGTCAACGGCGAAGTGTGGGATGCTCACCGGCCCATCAACGAAGACGCCCGCATCCAACTCCTCACCTGGAAAGACAAAGAAGGCAAAAAAACCTTCTGGCACTCCTCTGCCCACCTCATGGCCGAAGCCCTGGAGGCCGTCTATCCCGGCATCAAATTCGGCACCGGTCCCGCCACCGAAAACGGCTTCTACTACGACATCGACCCCGGCTCCCACAAAATATCTTCCGACGATTTTCAAAAAATAGAACAAAAGATCCTCGAGTTGGCCCGCCAGAAAAACGAGTACGTCCGCAAGCCCATCTCCAAAGAAGAAGCCCAACAATACTTTTCCGAAAAGGGAGATGAATACAAACTAGAGCTCATTGAAAAACGCCAACCCGGCGAAGCACTCACCCTCTACCGGCAGGGCAACTTCACCGACCTTTGCAAGGGGCCACACCTTCCCAATACCGCAGGCATCAAGCCGTCAAACTAACCAACATAGCCGGAGCCTACTGGCAAGGCGATGATACCCGCCAGCAGATGACCCGCATATACGGCATCACCTTCCCAAAACAAAAAGAACTTACCCAGTACCTCCACATGCTGGAGGAAGCAAAAAAACGAGATCACCGTAAACTCGGCGCCGAACTCGAACTTTTCATGTTTTCCGAAAGGGTAGGGGCTGGCCTGCCCATATGGCTGCCCAAAGGAACGGCCCTCCGTACCCGCCTCGAAAATTTTCTGAAAGAAGAACAACTAAAACGGGGCTATACCCCCGTCATCACCCCCCATATCGGCAAAAAAGACCTCTACGTCACCTCCGGCCACTGGTCCAAATACGGCGAAGACTCCTCCGACCCATCGAAACGCCCCGCGAAGGCGAATCCTTTTTACTCAAACCCATGAATTGTCCGCACCACTGCGAGGTGTTTGGCCACCGCCCCCGGTCGTATAAAGAACTGCCCATCCGCATCGCCGAATCGGAACGGTTTACCGCTATGAACAAAGCGGCGAATTACACGGCCTCACCAGGGTGCGGGGCTTCACCCAGGACGATGCGCACATTTTCTGCACCCCCGATCAACTGAAGGACGAATTCCTCAACGTATTAGACCTGACTATGCTCTTGATCGATAAGCTGGGATTCGACAGCTTCACCGCCCAGATTTCCCTTAGAGATCCCGACGACAAACAAAAATACATCGGTTCCGATGAAAACTGGGAAAAAGCTGAACAGGCCATCATCGACGCCACCAAAGAGGCTGGCCTCGAAACCATTACCGAGTACGGGGAAGCTGCTTTCTACGGCCCCAAACTCGACTTCATGCTCAAAGACGCCCTGGGCCGCTCCTGGCAATTAGGTACCATTCAGGTCGATTACAACCTCCCCGAACGATTCGAACTGGAATACATCGGCTCCGACAACCAACCCCATCGCCCAGTGATGATCCACCGCGCCCCTTTCGGGTCGATGGAACGGTTCATCGGCGTCTTGATCGAACACTGCGCCGGCAAATTCCCGCTTTGGCTTGCACCCGAGCAATTTGCCTTACTTCCCATCAGCGACCGCTTCGAGGGCTACTGTAAAAACGTGTTGAACGAATTGGCCCAACACGACATCCGCGGGTACATCGACAACCGCAACGAATCCATTGGGCGTAAGATCAGAGACACCGAAGTCAAGAAAGTCCCCATCATGCTCATCGTCGGCGAAAAAGAAGTCGAAGCCGAAAAAGTGGCTGTACGCATCCAGGGGCAAGGCGACAAAGGAGCTATGAGTATCCAGGAGTTTGTAGCTTTCTTTAAAGATTTGCTTTAAGCAGAAATTGAAAATACACCTTTCGGAAACCGGATCGTTCTCTACCCGTACTTCGATCCGGTTTTTTTAATCAACTGCGGTACTTACCTTCCGGTTAGCTTCATACGGATGTCTGAAAGCCAACATTTAAAAGGCTACCCGCCACTGTTTTGCCTATTCATAGCCAAATATTCCCGTTGAGACACAAATTCTGTAATTCCATTATGTAAAAGATGAAATTCTTCCTAACTTAGTCATCTCTTTTAGTGGCCGAAGCAGAACTCACTCCAAAGTTATACCTTTCAAATTGCCGATTACTGTCATTCCCATGACTACTAAATAGCATTCCGACACGTCATTAATAGCTAAATACCCTCTATATGAAAAGGATTACTTACTTACTTATTTTCACGCTTCCCCTGTTTTGCCTGGCGCAAAATACCAACGGTGCAAAAGAAGAACAGATAGGGCTGTCCCTCCAGGAATTGCTGGCCAACGGCTATATCTCACCGGAAGACCTTCAATCGGCAAAACCCCCCGACAATTGGCAGGGTGCCGAAAAGGAAACTTGCACCGATTCTTACATCCCCGTCGATGGTACCTACACCGCCGTACCCAGAAACGACGATGGCTCATTGTACATTCCCAACATGGGTTTTACATTTAGCTTTTGCGGCACCACCTACACCGATTGCTTTATCAACACCAATGGCAACATTTCCTTTACACAAGGGGTCACACAATACAGCCCCGACGGATTCCCTTACAATGTGCCGATGGTTGCCCCGTTTTGGGCCGATGTCGATACCCGCAATACCGCTTGCGGGCAGGCATGGTACAAAATCGTAGGCAATTATATGATCGTTTCCTGGGAAAATGTGGGTTGGTTCAGTATGCAGTGCAGCCCCCTGAACACCTTTCAGGTAATCATCAGCGATGGCACCGCCCCCATCATTGGAGTAGGTAATAATATTCAATTCCGTTATGGCGATATGAATTGGACCACAGGGCAGGCTTCCGGCGGAGGTCCCTTCGGAGGCTTTGCTGCCACCGTCGGCTACAACAGCGGCGACAACGTCAACTTTGAACAGATAGGCCGGTTCAGTGTCGATGGATTCAACTACGATGGCCCTTTCGGTAGCGACGACGGCGTTCATTGGCTCGACTTTCAATGCTTTGCTTTTGATGCGGGCGTAGGAACGGTCTCCCTTTCCTGCCTGGACATCGATCGGGCCCTCGACGCAAACTGCTTGCTCTCCATAACTCCGGAAGAGGTCTCTGATCTGGACATCAATGGCTGCGCGGAGGCTATATTGTCGCTTGACATCACCGACTTCGACTGCGACAATCTCGGGCCCAACACTGTTACCATTACTGCCGATGTGGGCGGAACCACCCAGTCCTGTACGGCCGTTGTAACCATCAATCAGGGGCTCTGTGCTACCCCGCAGATATTTGACGTTGGTCCCTTTTGTGACAGCGAAACACCCATCACTTTGTCGGCTAACCCACCAGGAGGGACTTGGGGAGGGAGCGCTCCCTCTGGTATTTTTGATCCCTCTGTTGGGCAAGGTATACACACAGTTACCTACACATCACCAATTGCCTGTCCTTCCTCCACGTCCTTGAACATAGAGGTTTACGACACTCCCCAAATCACTGTAACTCCCGATCCAACAGAATATTGTGAAGAAGATGCTTTTATAGAAATATTTACCAACACCACTGGCGGAGACGGCATCTACACCTTTGAATGGAGCACCCCCAATGGCCCTGAATTTACACCTGATATCCTAGCCACAAGCGAAGGAATATACATCCTCACCGTTACAGATGGAAATAATTGCCAGACCGTCGAAGATGTGGTTGTAATAATGAACCTCACGCCGCTGGCTACCATCGTCGATCCGGGCATCATATGTGAAGACCTTTCCTTCTTCCAAATGCAGGGCGTCCCTGACGGAGGTACCTGGTTCGGACCCGGGATCGACCCCGTCGGTGTGGTGATACCTTTCGACATCGGGGCAGGCGTTTTTCCAATTACCTACAGCTACACTGACGACAATGGTTGTACTGGAGAAACAAATTTTGACCTCGAAATATCACCCCTTCCCCTAGCCATAGCCTCCAACCTCGGCCCCTATTGCCAGGGTAATGTCATCGAATTGTTCGGGGAGACCGATTACCCCGGCTCCGTAACCTGGGAATGGATCGGACCGGCTGGATTTAATTCTAACGAACAAAGCCCTACTGATGCCACCTCCGAGGGTCTTTACACTCTGCAAGTATTTACACCCGATGGCTGTATGTCGGAAATAGCAACTACTATCGTGGAATTTGTACCCGCCCCCGATGCATCGGCTTCCAGCACAGGACCCTATTGCGCTGGTGACCTGATCGAGCTATTGGGATCGACCACTTCAGGTGGCAACATCATCAGCTACTCCTGGACAGGGCCCAATGGTTACATCTCCAGCGACCAAAACCCTACAGATGCCACCGATCCGGGAATCTACTCCCTCCTGGTCAACGTCGACGGTTGCGAATCCAATCCGGTCACCACAGAGGTAGAGGTCAATCCGGCTCCCGACATTATAGCTTCCAATTCAGGGCCCTATTGCCTTGACGACAACATACAATTGTTCGGCTCCACTTCTGCAAGCGGAAATGTCATCACCTATTCCTGGACTGGCCCCAACGGCTATATTTCTTCTCAGCAAAACCCAACCAATGCTACGGAACCAGGTGATTATTCCGTCATGGTAACCGTCGATGGTTGTGAGTCTCCCACCGAACTCACCGTGGTGACCGTCAACCAGGCTACCTCTCCTTCTATAACCGGAGATACCGATTTCTGTGAAGGTGCTGCTGCTGTGATCGATGCCGGTTCGGGATACATCAACTACAATTGGTCGGACGGTACCACCACTCAATCCAACAACGTCGCTTCCGGAGGGCTTTATACCGTTACGGTCACCGATGCCAACAATTGTACTGCTGAAGCTTCTATTCTCGTTACCGAAAATACCAACCCGGTTCCCGTCATTTCCGGATCGGCTACTTTTTGTGCCGGAACTTCCTCCCTCATCGACGCGGGAGCCGGATATACGACCTATCTATGGTCTACCAGCGAATCAACACAGTCGATCACCGTAACGACTACTGATGTCTATTCTGTAACCATAACCGACGCCAACGGATGCACTGGAGAAGCGGATTTTGCCGTTACCGAAAACAACGCCCTGTCACCCACCATCACCGGGGACCTCGATTTTTGTGAAAACGAAAACACCTTGTTAAATGCTGGCGCCGGATTTGAAACCTACAATTGGAGTAACGGCGATACCGGCCCGGTCACCACCGTCGATGCTACTGGCACCTATACCGTCACCGTAACCGATGACAACGGCTGCACCGGGGAGACGAGTGTTTCCGTTACCGAAAATACCTTACCGATGGTCAACATCACCGGAACAGCTTCTCTTTGCGAAGGCGAAAACACCGTGTTGAGCACCGACGGCTCCTTCGACACCTATCAATGGTCGGACAACAGCTCCGGCCCCGACATCACCGTCGATGCCACGGGCACTTACAGCGTCACCGTGACCAACACCAGCGGCTGTACCGACGAAGCCTCCTTTGCCGTAACGGTCAACGCCCTACCCACCCTGACGATCAGCGGCCCGACCAGTTTCTGCGAAGGCAGCAACACCCTCCTTGACGCAGGTGGCGGCTATGCCAGCTACGATTGGTCGAATGGCAGCACCACCCAAACCATCGACGTGACCCAGGGCGGCAGCTACACTGTCACAGTATCGGACAACAATGGTTGCACGGCTGAAGAACAAGTTGATATTACAGAAAATCCCTCCCTCACCCCACAAATAACGGGCATCCTCGCCTTTTGTGAAGGAGAGACCAGCAATCTGGATGCGGGCAGCGGCTACGATACCTATGCCTGGAGCACAGGCGACGGTGGACAGACCCTTTCGGTCGATGCCACAGGCACTTACACCGTCACCGTAACCGATACCAACGGCTGCAGCGGCGAGACGAGCGTTTCCGTTACCGAAAATACCTTGCCGACAGTCAACATCACCGGAACGGCTTCTCTTTGCGAAGGCGACAACACCGTGTTAAGCACCGACGGCTCCTTCGACACCTATCAATGGTCGGACAACAGCTCCGGCCCCGACATCACCGTCGACGCCACAGGCACTTACAGCGTCACCGTGACCGACACCAATGGCTGTACCGACGAAGCCTCATTTGCCGTGACGGTCAACGCTCCCCCAACTCTGACGATCAGCGGCCCGACCAGTTTCTGCGAAGGCAGCAACACCCTCCTTGACGCAGGTGGCGGTTATGCCAGCTACGATTGGTCGAACGGAGGTACCACCCAAATTATCGACGTGACCCAGGGCGGCAGCTACACCGTCATCGTGACGGACAACAATGGTTGCACGGCTGAAGAACAAGTTGATATTACAGAAAATCCCTTCCTCAACCCACAAATAACGGGCATCCTCGTCTTCTGTGAAGGAGAGACGAGTACCCTGGATGCGGGCAGCGGCTACGATACCTATGCCTGGAACACAGGCGACGGTGGACAGACCCTTTCGGTCGATTCCACAGGCAGCTACACCGTCACCGTAACCGATGACAACGGCTGCACCGGGGAGACGAGCGTTTCCGTTACCGAAAATACCTTGCCGGTGGTCAATATCACCGGAACGGCTTCTTTTTGCGAAGGCGACAACACCGTGTTAAGCACCGACGGCTCCTTCGACACCTATCAATGGTCGGACAACAGTTCCGGCCCCGACATCACCGTCGACGCCACGGGCACTTATAGCGTCACCGTGACCGACACCAACGGCTGTACCGACGAAGCCTCCTTTGCCGTGACGGTCAACGCCCCACCCACCCTGACAATCAGCGGTCCGACCAGTTTCTGCGAAGGCAGCAACGCCCTCCTCGACGCGGGCGGGGGATACGCCAACTACGACTGGTCGAATGGAGGCACCTTCCAAACCATTGACGTAATGCAGGGCGGCAGCTACACCGTCACCGTGACAGATAACAATGGTTGCACGGCCGAGGAGCAAGTCGATATTACAGAAAATCCCTCCCTGACCCCACAGATATCGGGCATCCTCGCCTTCTGTGAAGGAGAAACGAGTACCCTGGATGTCGGCGGCGGCTACGATACCTATGCCTGGAGTACAGGCAATGGTGGCCAGACTCTTTTGGTCGATGCCACAGGCACCTACACAGTCACCGTAACCGATACCAACGGCTGCACCGGCGAGACGAGCGTTTCCGTTAATGAAAATAACTTGCCGACGGTCAACATCACCGGAACGGCTTCTCTTTGCGAAGGCGAAAATACTGTGTTGAGCACCGATGGTACCTTCGACACCTATCAATGGTCGGACAATAGTTCCGGCACCGATATCACCGTCGACGCCACGGGCACTTACAGCGTCACTGTGACCGATACCAACGGCTGTACCGCCGAGGCTGCCTTCAACGTTGCGTTGAATCCCAACCCGGAACCGGTTATTGCCGGATCAACCACCTTTTGTTCGGGCAGCAGCACCAATTTGGACGTTGGCAGCGGTTATGCTGAATACCTTTGGTCGGATGGTTCCGGTGGGCAAGTGGTGACCATTACTGCGGCCAACACTTATTCGGTAACTGTGACCGATGACAACGGCTGTACAGGAGTAGCCTCTACGGAGGTTATGGAAAGTTCCTCTCTGGAACCGGTCATTTCGGGCGACCTGGCATATTGCGAAGGCACCAATACCTTGCTGAATGCAGGCGCAGGTTTTGATTCCTATATTTGGTCCGATGGCTCAGAAGAACAAACCCTGGAAGTAAACGCTGCAGGAGTATACGGCGTTACGGTTTCCGACAGCCAGGGCTGTACGGGTGAAACCAGTGTGGAAGTGATGGAAAATAGTTTGCCCAACCTGACCATTTCGGGTAACCAACCTTTCTGTACGGGTGAAAATATAATGTTAGATGCTGGTAATGGCTATACAGACTATTTGTGGTCTGATCTGTCGCTCAATCAAACTTTGTCTGTAGTGACCGGAGGTGATTACAGCGTTACAGTGACGGATGCCAGCGGTTGTACTGCGGAAGAAAGCATCACTGTCGTGGAAAATCCCAATCCCGATCCTATGATCGTGGGATTGTCGACTTTCTGCACCGGCAGTGAAGTTACCCTCGAACTGGACGATACTTACGATGCCTATGAATGGTCGAATGGTTCTGTCGATCAAAACATTTTGGTGAATACCGGTGGCACCTATTCAGTAACCGTAAGTTCAGCGGCCGGTTGTACGGGTGAGGCGCAATTGACCGTTACCGAAAATGACAATCTCGAACCCACCATCACCGGTGAGCTGGCCTTTTGCGAGGGCGGATCTACTACACTCACTGCTCCTCCCGGCCTGATCTATGAGTGGTCTAACAATATGACTACGCAAAGCATCGAAGTGACCAATACCGGCACTTATACCGTTCTGGTAAGCGATGCCGATGGTTGTACTGGAACGGGGGAAGTATCTGTTGTAGAGAACGACCTGCCTACACCCGCCATCGCAGGATCAAATACCTTTTGCATCGGCAATTCGACTATTATAGATGCGGGTGCCGGATACGAAACATACAGTTGGTCGGATGGCTCATCGGGCCAAACGCTGGAAGTATCGGTACAAGGAAGTTACGAAGTAACCGTAACAGACAACAATGGTTGCACGGGTGTGGCTCAATTGATGGTTAGCGAAAGTGCTTCCCTGAACCCGGTTATTTCGGGCGACCTGCAATTGTGTGAAGGCGAAATTTCTTCGTTAGATGCCGGTTCTGGTTTCCAGACCTATCTCTGGTCGACCGGTGAAACCACCCAGATGATCAATACCGATCAACCGGGCGATTACAGCGTAGTGGTTTCAGATGCCAGTGGTTGTACCGGCGAAGGGACGGTGTCTCTTATGGTCAACAATAATCCGGTAGCTACCATTACAGGGCAGGACAATATCTGCGAGGGAGAGGTGGCCACCCTGGATGCCGGTGGTGGCTATGCGGAATACCTTTGGACTAATGGCTCTGTAGATCAATTGTTGGAAGTAACGGCTACTGGCAACTACAGTGTAACCGTTACCGACGCCAACGGTTGTACAGCCGAAGCGAGTATGATGGTTACCCAAAACACTTTGCCGGTAGTGGACATCGAAGGGCCGACATCTTTCTGTTCGGGAAATACGGCCACTTTGACAGTGAGCGGCAATTACGACAACTATATCTGGTCGACTGGTGAAACCACCTCTGGCATTGTGCTGACTACGGGGGCCGACGTTTCGGTAACGGTAACCGACGCCAACGGCTGTACGGCAGAAGCCGCCCTTTCGATAACGGAAAACACCGAATTGACACCGGTCATTGACGGCCAACTGGCATTCTGCGAAGGCAACACTTCCACTCTGAATGCCGGTGCCGGATGGGCCACCTACGAATGGTCGACCGGCGAGACTACTCCCACCATCACCGTATCCGACGGCGGCAATTACGGCGTCATCGTAACCGATCAGGACGGATGCTCCGGGTCGACCAATGTAACGGTTGACCTCAACCAAAACCCTGCTCCGATCATTGCCGGGTCAACAACATTTTGTACCGGCAGTAGCACTACTTTGGATGCAGGAAGTTATGAAACATACATTTGGTCGACGGGATCGACCGACCCAAGTATAACCACCGACCAACCCGGTAATTACACCGTAACGGTGACGGATATAAACGGATGTACCGGAGAGGCCGCCATTTCAGTAGATGAAAGCTCTTCCCTCAATCCGGTAATTTCGGGACTGCCTGCATTTTGTGAAAATGAGTCGACCACCCTGGATGTAGGGTCTGGCTTTGAAACGTATATGTGGTCGACCGGTGCGGCCAGCCAAACCCTGGAAGTAAGTCAATCCGGCGATTACAGTGTGACGGTAAGCGATGCCAGCGGTTGTACCGGTGAGACGAGTATTGCGGTGGATCTGGTTTTGCCCCCCGAGGCCAACGTAGAAGAAAATACCTCTATTTGCAATACCGAATTATCGGGCTCTATGCTTGACCTTTATGACCTCGTTATCTCGGGGGACATGACCGGCACCTGGGAAGACCTCGACGGTTCGGGCGCATCGGGATTGTTCGACAACCTCAATTTCGATGGTGTAGCTCCCGGCAATTACAACTTTATGTACACCACCAATAGCGCTGTTGCTCCCTGCCCGGAAGTTTCGTATCCGGTGGTGATTACGGTGGAAGACTGTGCCTGCAACAGCGTCGTATTTTTCTCACCCGATCCTATTTGTAACAGCTCCGGCTCGCTGGATTTGACGACAGTCGTCAGCACCAACGAACCCGGTATCTGGTCGATCACGACGGCACCTGTCGGCACCAATCCGGCTTCCCTTACAGGCAGTTTGTTTGACGCTACCGGGGCAGATGCCGGAGAATACATTTTGGCATTTGAACTGACCGGTCCTCAGCCACCGAATTGTCCCGACTTGTTTACCCAATTCATCATCGTGGATCAGGAAGTGTCGGCCGGTACACCGGGGGCTCCTTTTGCCGTTTGTGCCGATGAGTCCAGCCTGGTTTTGTTGGCAGATATGATCGATGGGGAAGATGCAAACGGCGTTTGGACGGAAACGTCCGCCATCCCTTCAACCGGCAGCGCTTTCGACGCTTCTCTCGGCAGCTTCAATACCCTGGGGCAGGGGCCCGGTATCTATACTTTCCAATACGAAGTATTTGGGGCAACCACCTGTCCCGACCAATCGGTAGAAGTGATGATAGAGATTAATGAGTTGCCTACGGCTATTGCCGGGCAAGGTTTTGAACTGGATTGTAGCGACCCCACAGGAAGCCTTGACGCTGGGGGTTCTTCTTTCGGCTCCGACTTTGACATTGTATGGACCGGTCCCGGCGTAGTGCTGGACGGCAATGAAAATACATTGACTCCGACCATTGAAGCGGGGGGCGACTACCAATTGGTCATCACCAATATGCTGACCGGTTGTTCGGCCTCGGATCTGGTAACGGTCACCGAAAGTTCGGATCTACCCGTAGCTCTTGCCGGAGTGGATCAGGAGATCACCTGTGATGTGGGTACAGCTATCCTTCAACCCGGCGAAAACTACGGTCCCGAATACCTGATCGTGTGGAGTGGCCCTGGCATCACGGCTGCCAATATGAACGAATTGAATCCCGAAGTGACCATTCCCGGATCGTACACGCTCACCGTGACCTTGATCGCTACCGGTTGTAGTTCTTCGCCTGATGCCGTGGAAGTCATTGACAATACGGCCGATCCGGACCTCGTCATTGTTACGCCGTTGAGTGCTATTGACTGTGCTATTTCTACGGTAGACCTGACCGGTACATCAGCCGTCGCGAATGCGTCATTTGAATGGACGGATGCCAACAGCATGGTCTTGGGAACAGGGGCAGTTTTGACGGGGGTTGATGAAGAAGGCATTTACTTTCTGACGGTCACCGATCCGGCCACCGGCTGCACAGCGACGGAATCGGCAGAGGTAGTCAATAATGTGAGTTTTCCATTTGCCGACGCAGGCACCCCTCAATTGCTGGATTGTGTTAACAATACCGTTACATTGGACGGCTCCGGTTCGGATTCCGGTCAGGACATCGTCTATGAATGGAATGGGCAAGGGGCCAGCGGTACGGATGCCACCCTGGACGTTAGTCTTCCCGGCACTTATACGCTGGTTGTAACCGACAATTCCAATGGATGTACCTCGGCTGCTACGGTAGTGGTAGACCAGGACCTTGACGCGCCGGTAGCTTCTATTGCTTCGCCCGACGAATTGACTTGCGGTACGACTTCGGTAGCCTTGGTTGGTAGCGCGACGGGAGCAACCGACTATCAATGGTTGGATGCCGGGCTAAACCTGTTGGGCACAGAACAGGAAACGACGGTAGGAGAAGTAGGGCAATATTATTTCATAGCCATCAATGCAGACAATGGCTGTGTGGATACGGCAGTGGTGGCGGTTGCCCAAAATGAGGACATGCCTCAAACGGCTTTGATAGAAACACAAGACCCCTACTGCACCGGTGAAAGCAGTGGCTATGTAGCCATAGGAGCCGTGACGGGTGGTACGGTGCCGTACCTCTACTCTGTGGATGGGGTTGAGTTGAGTGCCGATAATTTCTACACCGGGCTGGGGGCGGGGACCTACGATCTGCTGATCGAAGATGCCAATGGCTGTACCTGGGATACAACGGTACAAATCATCGATCCGCCTGTATTGACCCTCAACCTGGGCGCAGACCTCGACCTGGTGATAGGCGACAGCGCGGTGATCCATGCCAACATAACACCTGCCAACCGTCCGATTGACACCATATACTGGATGCCTTCGAGTCTGGTGCGTTGTGATAATACGAATTGTACTACCGTGACGCTGAATACCATCAATACGACAATGGTTTTTGCTACCATTGTCGACGAAAATGGATGTGAAGCCAAAGACGATGTGTTGCTGCGAGTGGATCGGGAGCGTCCGGTGTTCATTCCCTCGGCCTTTTCACCCAATGACGATGACAACAACGACTTGTTCATGATCTATGGCGATGATAGCCGGGTGGTGAAAGTCAATTATTTCCAGATTTTCAATCGGTGGGGAGAGATCGTGTTTGAAGGTACCAATTTCGCTCCCAATGATGAGACCGTTGCCTGGGATGGGCGCTTCCGCGGAGAGCTGATGAATCCGGCGGTATTCGTTTACATAGCCGAGATCGAGTTTACGGATGGAGAGGTGGAGATGTTTTATGGCGACGTTACATTGTTGAAGTGATATGAGATATTGTTGACATTAAAAATACAGAGGTGGCATTGTTGCAGGACGACAATGCCACCTCTTTTATGTTTTGTTCTATAGTGCTACAACCCAAGATTTGTGAATTTTTTACCACCTTGTGGCCGGTATTGGTACCTTGCCTACCGGGCAGGCAGGTCTACCTGTCGGTAGACAGGCAATTTTCACAAATCTAGCCTTAGGGTACTATATAAGAAGTTATTTGATCTTAAACGCCAGGTCCAAACTCAGGGAGAACCCGTTCAGTCCTGTGCTCCGCGTATAATAAGCTGCCCGCATTCCGACCTTATCGAAGACGAATAGTTTTTTAGTCAATGGTATTTTTGTCCGCCCGACGCCGTATAGTGGCGACCAGGTGAATCCCAGTCCGACTTTATGGCTGTCTAATGCCGACAGGTCATAGTCGGAGGTGTAAAACGGATCCGTGCTGAGGTGTTCTTTATAGGGAGCGAAATAGTCTGCCGCCGTTTGGGTGTGGTACCGGTAAAAAGGATAGACGGTAAACTCAGGGCTCAACTTCACCGGTAGTTCCAATTCAACAGTGTGTGCCCGGATACCGTAATCGTCCCGGTAATAACGGTAGTAGGAGCGAACGATGAGGTTGTCGGTGGGGAAGTAGTTGAAGCGCAAACCAACCGGTATTTTCAAGCGGGTATCGGGCAGCCGCTCGATGTCAGGCTCTGTTTGGTTGGAAAAATAAACCCGGTGAAAGGGCGTCGACAACAACCCCGTCATATAGATCACTTCTCCCGAAAGGGATAGTTGCATCCGCTTGTTGAGCACTTGCGACCAGGTTGCCTGAAAATTATACGACTGGCGGTTCGTGGTTGGAACCGACACCTCCCGCCTCAGTTCCGCAGGGAAGTAGAGGCTCCATCGGTCAATAAATGCCTGTGCGCTGACATTCACTTCTGAGTTGCCTTCATTCCATTCTTTGGCGAAAGAAATCCGGCCGGATACCGAACTGTAATCGTACTCGGAGGAGCCTCCAATGCCGACGCCGTAGGTCTCTCCTTTGCGGAGGTTTTTCCGGGTGTAGCCCAGGTTGCCATAGGCCCGAATATCTTTGCTGGAGGCCGATGATACGTTGTTGTCGATATTGTCGGTCGATGCGGAGGTGTAATAATCGGCACCCGCCGTTACCGAAAGGGCGTTGAGGGTATCCAGTGGGATATTGACCACCACCATGCTGGCATAGTCCTGCAATTCTTCCGTGCCGATGCCGCCGGTCACCGCCCCGTTGTTTCCATCCTGTTGGTAATACCCAAACAAGAAATTGGCGTCCACCTCGTCGGCATTGCCTTTCATCTGGTAGTCGCCTTGTGCCTGTAAAATCATTGTTGTAAGGACGAAGAAACCCGTAAAATATATAGTCTTTGTCATTTTAATTAGGTATGTGAATATGGAGTTAAATTTTATTTTGTTTATTAGAGGCCAGAGCGCACTTGGCTTCGTCAAGTAAGCTGTCAGAAGTCAGACTCTCCTCACTCGCGTTGGCTACTTTAGAGGGAAGTATGACCTCTGACCTCTAAAGCAAAATTTGCTCAACTCCTGATTCGCATTAGGTGTTAGCATATAATCAATTGCATCCACATCCGCCACCGACCTTTCCGCCGTTTGCCCCGGCAGCTCCTTCCCGGTAGGCTTCGTAGTTGATCTCGAAAACTTCCAGCTTTTTTGCAGCCAGCTCCATTTCCGAATCGTTGAGATACATTTTTTGATAGGCCTTTACAGAAACACAGGCGCTGAATTGTGAAAACAATAACAAGACGCACCCAATCCGAATGATCGATTTCATATTAATGTCGGTTTAAAGTTAAATGATCAGACGACAACAGTTCGTCTTCGTCTGTAATAATCAGGCATTCAACACCTTTCAATTGATTGATCAGTGCCAACCCTTCTTCTCTGCCCAATACAAAGACAGAGGTAGCCAGGGCATCTGCCACTTCTGCGTCAGTGCAAACGATGGTGACGCTTTTGATACCAGTAGTAGGACGGCCGGTGCGCGGGTCGATGATGTGTGCATAGCGTTTTCCATTGTGTTCGACAAAGCGTTCGTAATCGCCGGAGGTGACCACGGCCATGTCGTTGATCTGGAGCCATCCCAACCCTTTGTCTACAGCTTGTGGGTCGGCGATCTGTATTCGCCAGCCGTCGGATCGGTTGCTGGTGCCCCAATTGATCAGGTCGCCGCTGGCGTTAACCAGGCCGCCTTCCACGCCAGTGATTGTTGCCATTACCTCTTTGGCGCGGTTGGCGGCGTACCCTTTGCCGATGGCGCCGAAGCCGATCTTCATGCCATTTTCCTTCAGGAAAACGGTGCGGTTGGCGGCATCCAGTTGGATGTTTTGCCAGTTGATGAACCGGCGGGCTTGGTCGATTTGCTGTTGGGAGGGAAAAGCCTCCATGGAGCCGTCAAAGCGCCAGATTCGATCCATCGACGCAAAGGAAATATCGAAAGCGCCTTTGGTCAGTCCGGAAACTTTTTTGGCCCGGTATATCAGATCGAACAATTCCTGATCGACCTGCACCGGTTGGATGCCTGCCTGTCGGTTGATCTGGCTGGTTTGGGAGTTTTTGTCCCAGGAAGAGATCAGCCGTTCAATTCGTTCGATCTCGCCAATGCCGACGTTGATGGCTTCCCAGGCGATGGTGTCGTTTTTTGCGACAGCGGTGATCTCGAAGCGACAACCCATCAATTTGACCACTTTCTTTTGGGCGGTGAGTGCGGGAGGGTAGTCAATGCCGGAACCCGACAATGCCGACAATAAGAACAATAGGATATACATACTGGAATTGATTTTATGAAAATGAAAAATCATCATTACTTCGCGCCTTGTTGCCTCTGATCTTTGGGAGGTAGACAGGTGCATAGAGAATTCCCTTTCAGGTGGGAGTAAGGCGGATTTTAAACAATAGTATTACGGCTGGAGTTTCTGGATATGATCCAGGGTGGAGACAAATTCATCGGGAGACTGTTTGCTAAAGGCCGGTTCGATCAAGATGGACTCATCGGCATCCATCAGGATCATTTTGGGAAAGGCTCCATGCCGGTTGTACTTTTCGGCGAGGGCCTCGTTGTGAGTGGTTTGTTCTTTGGAGAGACGGTTCTTTTTCCTTGCCGGAAAATCGAGGTAGAGGACGGCAATTTTATTTTTGGCGAAAGCCTGGAAAACGGTTGACGTCAACAGATCTTTCTTCAATTGGATGCAGGGCCTGCACCAGTCGGAGCCGGCAAAGACCATCAGGATGGAGCCGTTGTGCGTTTCCGCAAATGTTTTGGCAGCGGCCAGGTCGGTGAACCAATTGTCGGGAGTGGTTTGTGCCGGTAAGCTGCTTTGGAGCAACAGGAAAAAAATGATTGATCTGAACATGGAAGTAGTGATTTTATGGTTTGCTTGTTTGAATGCTTTATACTCTTCAATGAATAAATTTGTGATTTTCTTGCACTCGCCCGCCCCCTAACCCCCTACCATGCCTATCGGCAGGCAAGAAGTGGGGAATCCACGCGCAAAATCACAAGTCTATCAACGCACAAGTATATTTCATCAACTACCTGACAATCGGGGGAGGGCATTCCCCTATTGTCTTTCCTTTTTTTCAAAAAAAGTTCATTCACCAGCCAGTTTTGAATGAAAAAAATAAGGCATAAAGCAGGACTAAATTCAAAAAATGTAATCAAATAAGTTATAAAACTCGGCTTTTAGTGTCTCATTCATCAAAAACCAAGAAAAAAATGTTTAAAAACAAAAAATTTCATACAAAAAGTTGACTATCATAAAAAAGGGTCGTATGTTTGCTGTGTTTTAAGTCTTAAACGGACTTTTTTTTATAAAAATGTTTTAAAATGGATATCCAAATTCTAACCAGCAAAAAGGGAACGAACGTGGTCACCACCTCCAATTTGCACCACGCACTTCAATTGCCGGATTATCAATACATCCGAAATATAACCAAATGGTTGAGCGATGTTTACGCCTTTCGGGACGATGTCCGCAAACCCGTCGAACTGAAAGATTTCGCCCGGCGGCCCCTCAAGTTAAGCAAGCTACAAGATTATTATATATCACTCGAACTGGCCCGTCTGATCACCTTAAATTCCGACAGCGACGTCAAAACAAAATACGCCCGCTACCTCCTCTCTCTGGAGGAAAAAGGCCGCGACGCAGAGCTGATGTCCAAAGACCAGGTAATGGCAGTCATCGAGTTGACCAAAGTAATGGGCCTGATGTCCTGCCAGCAAACTGCCGAGAAGATACACCTCCAGCAGTTTGAAGAAAACAATGAATACAACTACCGTTGGTGGCAGTACCGGGCTAAATTATTGGGGTATTCCGTGTCGGAGCTGCGTGAAAAGATGCAACAGATCGGCCAAAACTTTCAGGGTAAAAATCTGAGAATGATGTTGATGCAACTGGATAAGTACGAGATCATCCGTATGGCGGTCATCGACCTGTTTGTAGCGCTGGGTAGAAGTGAGGCTTTTGCCAGAAACATGGGCGACCTGGCCAAGTTTTTTGCCCGCGAGCTGAAAGTCGAAATCTGGGACGACCGGAATACTTCCATTAATTTTTCTACCGACGACGTCAACATGGACCTGGTTAATAATATTCGCACCTTGCAACCGGGACGCACCCAATTGCCGCTGGCGATATAGATAGAGTTGTGTGATTTAGTCTTACTTTCCACCAACCCCCTCAAATTTATGGGCATCCATTGGTATAGCGTTTTTATTTTTGACAAAGCAGCCCTAACTTTGCATACGAAGCGAATGTGTTGCTGGTTTCGGCTGCGTTCAACCAGCGGGAAGGTCGCTGCCTGAGCGAAGTCGAAGGCAGCGAACCAACGGGAAAAACCAACAACCTTTTCCGCCAATCGTTCGTTCTATGAAACATTATTATGATCGAATCTGTGGTAATTACCTATTCGGGTTCCTTGCCATTCAGTTTTTTTAAATCAACGCAATGCCAAAACAATCTGATTATACCGAAAAAAATATCCGTTCTCTCGACTGGAAGCAACACATCCGCCTGCGTCCCGGCATGTACATCGGCAAACTGGGCGACGGCTCCTCTCCCGACGACGGCATCTACATCCTCCTCAAAGAAGTGTTCGACAATTCCATCGACGAATTCGTCATGGGCCATGGCCGCCACATCGATGTCACTATCGAAGATGGCTCGGTGACCGTACGCGACTATGGCCGGGGTATCCCGCTCGGAAAAGTGATCGACTGCGTTTCAAAAATCAATACCGGCGGGAAATACGACTCCAAGGCCTTCAAAAAATCTGTCGGGCTCAACGGAGTTGGTACCAAAGCCGTCAATGCGCTCTCCGACTACTTCCGCGTCCAATCGATTCGCGAAAAGAGATGTAAAACCGCCGAGTTTAACCGGGGGGAAATAACCGCCAATAAAAACATCGCTAAAACGAAGGAAGAAAACGGCACCATCATCACCTTTCAACCCGATAGGTCCATTTTTAAAAACTACAAATTCCGAAGTGAACACGTCGAAACACAACTTTGGAACTACGCCTTCCTCAATGCCGGCCTGAAGATCAACTTCAACGGCAAAACCCTCCATTCCCGACATGGGCTCCTCGACCTGCTCTCACGCCGCACCGGAGGGGATGCACTCCGCTACCCGATTATCCACCTGATCGGCGACGACATCGAGATCGCCATGACGCACGGGCAGCAATACGGCGAAAACTACTACTCCTTCGTCAACGGACAAAACACCACCCAGGGAGGTACCCACCTGCTGGCATTCCGGGAAGCCGTGGTCAATACTTTGCGTAAATTTTACAACAAAAGTTACGATGCCAAAGACATTCGGGCTTCCATTATCGCCGCGATAAGCGTGCGCGTAGAAGAACCCGTGTTCGAGTCCCAAACCAAAACCAAACTAGGCTCTCTTAACGTGGCTCCTAAAGGCCCCACCGTGCGGACTTTCGTCAACGATTTCATATCCAAAGAACTCGACAATTTCCTCCACAAAAATCCCAAAGTAGCCGAGGAACTCCTTAAAAGGATCCAACAATCTGAACGCGAACGCAAGGAGATCGCCGGCATTAAAAAACTGGCCAACCAACGCGCAAAAAAAGCCAACCTCCACAACAAAAAACTCCGCGACTGCCGCCTGCATTTTTCCGATTCCAACAGGAAGGTCAAAGAGGAAGACCGCCTCAAAACGACCCTATTCATCACCGAAGGAGACTCGGCCAGCGGTTCCATTACCAAAGCCCGCGACGTACAAACGCAGGCCGTATTCAGCTTGCGCGGAAAACCCCTCAACTGCTTTGGGCAAACTAAAAAAGTGGTTTACCAAAACGAGGAATTCAACCTCCTCCAACACGCCCTAAACATCGAAGACGGTATCGACGGCCTCCGCTTCAACCGCATCGTTGTAGCTACCGATGCCGATGTCGATGGCATGCACATTCGACTCCTCCTCCTAACATTCTTCTTACAGTTTTTTCCCGACGTGGTCAGGGCGGGTCATCTATTCATCCTCGAAACCCCCCTCTTCCGCGTCCGCGACAAAAAAGAAACCATCTACTGCTATAGCGAAGCCGAAAAACGGAAAGCCATTGACCAATTGCGCGGCAAGCCGGAGATAACCCGCTTCAAAGGACTGGGCGAAATATCTCCCGACGAGTTTGGCGATTTCATCGGCGAAAATATCCGCCTCGAACCGGTATTGCTTCAGGAAGATACCAACATCGAAAACGTCCTCAAATACTACATGGGTAAAAATACACCTGAACGGCAGGGCTTCATCATCGACAACCTCAAAGTGGAGATCGATGAAGTGGAAGAGGAATCCGAAACGCCCCCTCCTGCAAAGACCAAAAAACGAAAATCTACCACCAAAAAGAAAGTCGATGAATTGGTGTGATTGAAGTGAGGCTCGCTCGAAAAATAAGTTCCCGCTATCAAAAAAGGGAAGTCACCTGCCAGCCGGATTTCCTGCCGGAGGTAGGCAGGCTGGTTTTTTGAGCTTTACTAAATTAGACATTGGCGGCTTTGATAAAAACACCGGCAGCATCCCCCAACTGCCGGTGTTTTACGTTAAGAGCTTGTCTAAAATTTTAACAAACTGAAAATCAATAGTTTGCGGCTCTGGCGAAAAATCGGCGAGGGAGCTTGCCAGGGCAAGTGACCGAGGCGATTTGAAGTCAGGTTCGTAAAACATTGGTTTTTAGGCAGTTAAAATTTGGACATGCTCTAAGGTCAGATGCCTGCCGTTTTGTCGTTTGGCGACAGCCAGCGGCTAAAAATCGGGGCGATTTATGCCAAATAAGGCCAAATGCTTCGTTAAAAGAGCGTGGCATAAATCTTGGCCAACCTTCTAGTCATTCAAAAAGCTATTTTTTGCTGTCAGAATGGCAATCGGCGTATTTACATATGCTATATCCTTAAACTGCTACCTATGTTCGACGAACTGTTTTATCCCACCAACCTGGAAGGCGAAGGCGACTTTATGCCCATTTTCCCGATAGAGGACGAAGAAGACGATATGGGAGAAAGCGAACTGTATCCTGAAGCCCTGCCCATACTGGCTTTGCGCAATACCGTGCTTTTCCCCGGAGTAATTACCCCGATCACCGCCGGTCGCGACAAATCCATCCGGGCCATTACCAAGGCTTATGACGAGGGAAGACTCATCGCCGTTTTGGCGCAAAAAGAAGACACTCCCGAAGAACCAGATCTCAACAACCTTTACGAAATAGGCACCGTTGCCCGCATCATCAAATTGCTGCGTATGCCCGACGGCACCGCCACAGCCATCCTTCACGGTCGGAAGCGATTTGCACTTCGTGAAATGATCTCGGAAGAACCATTCATGTACGGTAAAATTGAAATGAAAGGCCGGGAGATCGTCGATAACGCCATGGAGTACGATGCTCTCATGGCTTCTATTCGCGACATGGCCAAGCAGATTATCTCCCTCTCTCCCAACATCCCAAGTGAGGCCAACGTCATGCTCGCCAATATTCGACACAAAACCTTCCTGCTCAATTTCATCGCCTCCAACCTGGGATCTAAAGTGGATGTAAAACAAAATATCCTCGAACTCAACAACCTCAATGAAAAAGCCAAATCGGTAATGAAACAAATGGATGGCGAACTGAAAATCCTAGAACTCCGCGACCAACTCGAAAATAAAGTGAGGGGAGACATCGAAAAACAACAAAGAGATTACTTCCTCAACCAACAACTCAAGACCATCCAGGAAGAACTCGGTCAAAATCCACAACAAGAGGAAATTAAAAAATTGGTCGAACGGGCTAAAACCAAGAAATGGCCCGAACACGTGGAAAAGGCGTTCAACAAAGAAGTCAACAAAGTACGGCGCATCAACCCCCAAGTGGCGGAGTACTCCGTTATGCTCAATTACCTCGAATTGATGCTCGACCTTCCTTGGGAAGAATTTACAACCGACAATTTCGACCTCAAAAATGTAAAAGAAATACTGGATGCCGACCACTATGGCCTCGAAGATGTTAAAGACCGCATTCTCGAACACCTCGCCGTTTTAAAACTAAAGGGCGATATGAAAGCCCCGATCATCTGTCTGGTCGGCCCTCCGGGAGTGGGGAAAACCTCGCTGGGAAAATCCGTAGCCAGAGCATTGAAACGGGAATTCATCCGCATGTCATTGGGAGGCTTGCACGATGAATCGGAAATTCGCGGACACCGCAAAACCTACATCGGTGCCATGCCCGGAAGGATCATCCAGTCGCTGAAAAAAGTAAAGTCTTCCAATCCGGTTTTCATCCTCGACGAAATCGACAAAGTGGGCAAGAGCTTCAGAGGCGATCCCTCCTCTGCCCTGTTGGAGGTGCTCGATCCCGAACAGAACAATAGTTTCCACGACAATTACCTTGACCTGGAATACGACCTATCGAAAATACTTTTCATCGCCACCGCCAACTCCCTCAATACCATTCAACCCGCCCTCCGCGACCGGATGGAAATAATAGAGATCAGCGGCTACTCTACCGAAGAAAAACTCGAGATCGCCAAACGCCACCTCATCCCCGATCAACGAAAAACACACGGCCTGAAAGCCAATCAGGTAAAACTCACCGATAAGGTACTCGAACAGATCATCCAGGGATATACCCGCGAGTCCGGCGTTCGATCACTCAACAGAAGAATCGCCTCCACCATGCGCCACATCGCCAAAAACGTAGCCATGGAAAACGACTACAACATCACCGTCAAAGCCAGTGAACTGGCAGATATTCTCGGTCCCGTAAAATTCTCCCGCGAGCGGTACCTCGAACAAAAAGTACCCGGCGTGGCCATCGGACTGGCCTGGACTCCCGTGGGCGGCGACATTCTCTTCGTAGAATCGAGCCTCAACCCCGGAAAAGGCAACCTCACCCTCACCGGCAACCTCGGCGACGTGATGAAAGAATCGGCCACTACTGCCCTGAGCTACCTTAAAGCCAACGCCACCGCCTACGACCTACAGCCGGAAGATTTTACCCAACAAGACATACACGTGCATGTGCCCGAAGGAGCCATTCCCAAAGACGGGCCCTCCGCCGGTATCACCATGCTTACGGCCATGACCTCGATCTTCAACCGCCAGAAGGTTAAACCTTACCTCGCCATGAGTGGAGAAATTACCCTACGTGGCAAAGTACTTCCAGTGGGCGGTATTAAAGCCAAAATACTGGCCGCCAAAAGAGCCGGGATGAAAGACATCATTCTCTGCCGGGAAAACGAAAAAAATGTGGCGGAAATAAAGCCGGAATACATCCAGGGATTGCAATTCCACTACGTCGATACCATGCAGGAAGTACTTGATGTTGCGCTTGAAAAATAGGGGGGGCTCAGAGGTCAGACTCTTACGGGAAAGGATAAACTTTTTGATTTTAATGGAAATATAAAAGTGGCGGACTTTGTTTTGTCGGTCTAGCTCTGGCTGTCAGTATCAGCTCACTTACCCATCGTTTTTTTCAACATCCGTGCTACGGGTACATTCTTGTTGCGAACGGCAAACTGGAAGGGATTCAGTCCTGCCTGGTCAACGGCTTCGGGATCGGCGCCGGCATCCAACAATGCTCTTGCAAGTTCGGGGGTGCCGTATTTGGCAACGTAAAATAAGGCGGTATGCAGCCGGTGGTTGGTCAGGTTAACATCAACGGAATGGTCGAGCAGCAGTTGGAATGCACGGATGTTTTTGTACTTAATACATTGCATCAACGCCGAGCGTCCGTCGAAAAACAGATCGGGGTCGGCTCCCTTGTCGAGGAGGATTTGAATGGTTTTATCGTTGCCGTGCTCAATGGCGTAGTGAAGTAGGGGATATTGCTGGTTGGAGTATAGACCGTTAATGTCGTTGCCGGCGTTTAGAAATTTCTGAAGGCCGGGATGGTCTGTTTCACGGATGCATTTGAAAGCAAAACCAGAGCCGTCATCTTTCGATTTTTTTGCTGCCCTGATTTCCTTTCGTTGGCCTTTGTAGTTGACTTTGTAGAAGATCCCGTCCTCGATCATGAAAGCGTTGTATTGGGCATTTTTGATCTTTTCGGAATGCTTTACATCTATGGCGTATACCAGCCCGTCCTGGATTGAGGAAATATCGTCGACGATGGTATGCCCCACCACCACCTGGCTGGCATTGAACCGTCGCAACACTTTTTCTACCACATTTGGTGTCAGCTTGTTGAAAAATCCCCGATACCACAGTGGCCCCGTTTTGGCGAAGATCATGGATACATTTCCGCCTTTGTCCATCAGTTCATCTGTCGGTCGGCCAATGTGGGTTCGACCGATGATGTTGATCTGCTCGATCGAAAGATTACAACTAGCGATTTGTGGACTGAGGCCGCCATGTACAAAAATGGTTTCTCCGATTTTAACCATCATGTTGCGGCTGCGCAGCCAGCGACCCAGCTCGGTGTTGGCGGCATGAAGATCGCCGTAGTCACAACCGAGTTTTTTGGCCACCTTCAAATATTTTGTGCGGACGTAACGGTGGTCGCCGCTGAGGTTCATCTCTTCGTGGTTGCCCAAAATAAAGTGTACCATCCCTCCCTGCTCGGCAGCCTGAGCTTCCAAACTGTAGATCAACCAAAGGCAAGGGGTAACATTGAGCCCGCGGTCGAAAAAGTCACCAACCAGCACCAGGTGTCCATCGCCAAAGGTCCAATTGTAATGGTGGTCGATCACTCCGTTGCCGATGAGTGTTTTGGCGAAAGCATTAAAATTGCCTTCGATATCCGATATGGCCAGCAGGCGGCTGGGTTGGGGCACTTCCGAGGGGGTTGGCCGGATTTTATCTTTTAGCTCAAAGCTAAACGCCTTTTTTTCATCGATAACACACTGAAGGACCGGCACCTCGCTTTTGCTGGAATATTCTTCTTTGACCATTTCAAACTGGCCATTATGTACGTGGATGCTTTTGACAACCACTTTCTTGCCCGCATAAAAAACGTAGGGCCCGTCGACCGAAAGATCTCCATTTTCGGATGGAAATACGCCTTCTCCGGCTGCTGATGCATCACACCACAACAGTCCAAAGGCCAGCAAAAGAAGAACAGTGATATATTTTGATTTGGCACCCATCGGATTCGCTTTTCAAGATACAGGCAATAAAACGTTCAAAATTAAAGGATGGTATTTACTCTGCAAACAAACTGCCGGAATATTTCGGAGACCATTTCTCGATTGAACGTTTGTGGAGAAAGTCTGTTTCAATACCCACTATTCCCTCTTTCCCCTATATATGACGCATGTCGGCACTTTTGGTAAAACCTTATAACGAATATTTAACAATCAGCGGTAGAATGCTCGTTTTTTAACTACTATTTGCCCTAAAACCAACCGTAAAAGTTCTGTCACGCCCAAAGCGTGGGATTGCGCTGACGCTTCGTCTTTAACAACAAACAACCATGAAGGACTACGCTGGCGCTTCGCCTTCATGGCACGCCGAACAACAATCAACTGACAACAAACCTAACTTATCCGGCTCCAGCCCTTTACTTCCTTACCGTGTTTGACCATATAATATTTAAGGCTACTATGTTCGGGGCGGCCCAGTTGGGGGTCGTCGTCGAGGATGCGGGCGGCTATTTCGCGTGCTGTCTGCAAAATGCGACCGTCGCGCCCCAGGTCGGCGATGCGAAACTGAAGGATGCCGCTCTGTTGGGTACCTTCGATATTGCCGGGCCCCCGCAGCTTGAGGTCGGCTTCGGCTATTTCAAATCCATCGTTGGTGCGCACCATGGTCTGGATGCGTTCTTTGGCTTCGTTGCTCAGTTTGAAGCTCGACATCAGAATGCAGTAGGACTGTTCCGCTCCCCGGCCCACCCGGCCCCGCAGTTGGTGGAGCTGCGACAGGCCAAAACGCTCTGTATTTTCGATGACCATCACAGAGGCATTGGGTACATTCACCCCCACTTCGATGACCGTAGTAGCCACCATGATATTGGTTTCACCTTTTACAAAACGTTGCATCTCAAAATCCTTATCGGCGGCCTTCATCCGGCCATGTACTACGCTGATCTGGTACTGCGGCATTGGAAATTCGCGCAATAGCACTTCGTAGCCCTCCTCCAGATTTTTCAAGTCCAGTTTTTCCGATTCTTCAATCAATGGATACACCACATATATCTGGCGCCCTTTGGCAATTTCTTCCTTCATAAAGCCGATGACCCGCAGCCGGTTATTCTCGGTTTTGTGCAGGGTCACGATTTCTTTTCGGCCCGGCGGCATTTCGTCGATGACCGACACGTCGAGGTCGCCATACAAAGTCATGGCCAGGGTACGAGGTATCGGCGTGGCTGTCATCACCAGGACATGGGGTGGATGATCTTTTCCTTTTTTCCACAACCGGGCCCTTTGCTTGACGCCAAACCGATGTTGCTCATCGATGATGGCCAGCCCCAGGTTTTTGAAGATCACCGGGTCTTCTATCAGGGCGTGGGTACCTATGAGGATGTGGATCTCGCCGCTATGCAGTTGTTCCAAAATCTTTTTTCGGGCCTTCCCTTTGATGCTACCGGATAGAAAAGCCACTTCTATATCCATCCCAGCCAGATATTTTCCGATCGACTCAAAATGTTGCTGGGCCAGTATCTCTGTTGGTGCCATGAGGCAGGCCTGAAAGCCGTTGTCGAGGGCCATGAGTATGGTCATCAGCCCAACAATGGTTTTACCGGAGCCGACGTCGCCTTGCAATAGTCGGTTCATTTGTTTGCCGACTTTCAGATCCCTTCTTATTTCCTTTAATACCCTTTTTTGGGCACTGGTCAACTCAAAAGGGAGATAATTGTTGAAAAAATCGTTGAAAAAGGCACCGATTTCGGGAAAGACGTATCCCCGGATGGTGTCTTTGCGGTGTCGCCTCAATTGCAACAGCCGCAATTGAAGAAAGAACAATTCTTCAAATTTCAACCGGTTGCGTGCAGCGTCAAGGGCAGCTTGATCTTTGGGAAAATGAATTTGTCGGATGGCATCGAAATGAGAGGGGAAGCGGAATTTCTGCACGATGTAACCCGGCAGATTTTCAGGAAGGTCAGCCGGTTTTACCTTTTCCAGCAGGTGTTGTATCAACTTGCGGCGGCCTTTGGCATCGAGCCCTTTGGCATTGAGCTTTTCTGTGCTGGGATAAACGGGTGCAAAAGTAGCCGCCTTTTTGGTATTGGCTTCACTGACCAGTTCCATCTCCGGATGAGGGATGCTCAACCGGCCATTGAAATTGTTTATTTTGCCAAAAGCGATGTACTCGCTGCCCACCTGAAGATTTTTTTTCAGCCAATGCACTCCCTTGAACCACACCAGTTCTATCATGCTGGTATCGTCCCGCAAGGTACCGACCAATCGATTGGACCGGCCAGATCCCCTCATGTCAAGCCGCCGCAAGACCCCTCTCAACTGTACCTGGTCACTATCGGTATGCAACTCACGAATGCGGTGGAACCGGGTCTTATCCACATATCGAAACGGAAAATGAAGTATCAGGTCCCGGAAGGTGAAGATGCCGAGTTCTTTTTTCAGCATATCGGCCCGGGCCGGTCCCACGCCTTTGAGGTATTCGATAGGGCTGTCCAATATGTGTCGGAGTGCTGGCATGTTCCTCGTGGTAATTTACACAAAAATAAGCATTTGTCCCAGAATAGGAATATCTTTGCACCCCGCTTTTTACAAGGAGGCGTTTATAACAGCAATTAAGTAAATCACGATGGAATCAAAAAGACAAAAGCAGGTGGCGGAATTGATCCGCAGAAATTTCGGCATCGTACTCCAACAGGAAGGCGGTTACATCTACGGGAGCGAAGCCCTGGTGACGGTAACTTCCGTCAAAGTGACTCCTGACCTCAGCCTTGGGAAAATTTACTTAAGTGTGTACAACACCGACAACAAACAGGCCGTCCTCCTTCAATTACACGAACAAATACACCGACTCCGGCAAAGCCTTTCTCACCGCATTCGCAAGCAGGTGCGCCGCATCCCCGTCATCAATCTCTACCTCGACGATACCCTCGACGAAATGTACCGGATCAATGAACTCTTCGACCGCCTGGAAAAAGACAACCAGATGGGCAAACCAGATGGAGATGCAGAATAATGGCTATTAGTCATTGTGAATCTACGTTTATCTCTTTTGCCAACAAACTGTTTACAGGGATCTTGCCCTTTGCTGTTTTCAAGGTGATCTCCTTCCTCCCTTTTTCAGCAATGGAGAAAATGGTGCCGGGTGTTAGTCCCAGTTTCCAAAGTTGGGTTGTTACGGTATCGTTCAATTGTTGGGCGGCAATGCGGGCCTCCTGCATGAGTTCGAGGTTGAAGAGCGGATCGATGTCGAAGCCTCTGTTGGAGGGAATGGGGGAGCCGTGTGGGTCTGTTGTTGGGTAGCCCAGCTCGCGGTCTACCTCGTCGAGGATTTCGTCGGTGAGGAGGTGTTCGTATTTTTCAGCTTCTTCGTGGATCTGGTCCTCTGTCATACCGGCTTGCTGTACGAGATAGGTTTCCCAAAGGCGGTGGGCACGTACCAGTCGGTTGGCCATTTCCGTGCCGGTGGGGGTGATTGTGATTGTATTGTTGGATAGGTCGAAATACCGTTTTCCCGAAAGGGTCTGGAGGTGCTGTCGCAAAATGGCCTTGCTGAAGCCCAGCCGTTGGTGGAGTTGGTCGAAAGTGAGTGCTCCTCTTTCGTGAAGGCGGATGGCCTGTTTGAGGGTGTCCTCCAATTGAATCTTTGTTTTCAATTTTCGTTTTTGGAAATACCGGAACAGCAACCCTCTTTCCGGTGCAAAGAATACGGCCAGGAGATAGAGGAGGGTAGCCGTTACCGTCATCGCTGGTCCAGGAGTTGTTTCGAGTTGGACGGCCAGCACAAAACCCAAAACGGCTGATACCAACCCAATAATACCGGCTAATACAATGACCTTGTTAAGTTTGTTGGACAACAATAGCGCTGTGGATGCGGGTGTGATCAGCATGGCCACTACCAGTATCACACCTACCGTTTGCAAGGAAGCCACCACCGCAAACGACAGTAACAACATCAGAAAATAATGGATCACCGTAGTATTGATCCCCATCGTTTCGGCTATTACCGACTGAAACGTACTGATGAATAAATACCGGTAAAATACCACCACACTCAACAAGACGTACACGGTTGTGGCTGCTGTAATGTATAAGTCCTCATTGGAAACGCCAAGAATGTTTCCAAACAAAAAATCCTTCAAATCCAGATGAACGCCTTCCTGCTGGCTGATCGCCGAAATACCCATTACCCCGATCCCAAACATAGCTGTAAACACAATTCCAATAGCCGCATCATTTTTGGTCTTGACATTTTGTTGTATCCAGGTAATGGCCACTGCCGCCACCAATCCCGCAATTACAGATCCTGCGAAAAACCCCAGGGCGCTGTATCCACCTAGTATCACAAAAGCAAACACCACCCCCGGCAATATGGCGTGCGACAAAGCATCTCCGATCAGGGCCATATTCCGCAACACGATGAAACAGCCCAGCACCCCACACATCGTTCCCACCAATGAGGAAGCGATCATAGCCCGTATGGCCCACTCCGATTGTAGTATTTGAAGTAATTCTTCCATTGGTTTAGTTGTTGATGACACAACAAAGATAAACCAATTTTTACGATAGGCAAAATATTTTTTTAGGTTAGTCTAAATTTTGTACTCCGACACCATCTCTGCAAGCATTCCTTCCTTCATGGCATAGGCCGAAATGGTGATTTCCTCGACTTTCGTCAAATCCAATACGAACTGAACCAACAGAAGGGCAGAAACGATCATTTCGGCCCTCGACGCTGGCAATGACTTCATGGCCAAACGTTCTGCCAGGGTACTTTTGACAACTTTTTCGTGAAAAGGAAGGTATTTGTGAATGGGAACGCGGGTCAATAGCTGCTGGTTGGAAGCGATTGCCAGGTTAGCGCGCAGAACATCAAAAGTGCCCGAAGCACCGATGAATTGGGATACAGGATGCCGTTGGAGTATGTCGATGACCGGCTGGAGGGTAGTACGTAGATGTTCCCTTAATTGATCCATCATCTGAGGAGGCATCGGGTCGTGTGGGTGAAATGTCTGACTCAACAAGGCCACGCCAATGGGAAAACTATCGGCCCAAATGACTTTCTGCTGGTTGGCGAGAATAAACTCCACGCTTCCGCCGCCGATGTCCATAATGAGTCCGTTGGCATCGTTGAAAGAAACCAATTGGCGTACGCCCTGATAGATGAGACGGGCCTCTTCTTTTCCGGAAATGATGTCAACATGGATACCCGTTTCCTCCGCTATCTTTGCGATAAATGAACTGGCGTTGGAAGCCCTTCGGAGCGCAGCCGTTCCAAAAGCCTTTTTTTGCATAACAGGGTGTTGACGGATGGTGTCATTAAAGTTGCGAATGGCAGCCAGTCCTCTTTTCAGTGGAGCATCGCCGATGCGATGGATGCCCTTTTCAGCCAGTTTGACATACACCCGGTTCCGGACCACTTCTTTGAGGTGGCCGTTGGGGTCAACCTCGGCAATGAGGAGATGAAAGGTGTTGGTACCCAGGTCGATAACGGCGAAGGCAGACATAGTTTATTGGGCGCCGGGCTGTCCTTTTAGGAGACTTTGTTTTGCAGAATTGATGTTGTTGGCAAAAAAGTTGACGCCTGCCTGGGTCATGTTATTGGCGTAAGCCGGCTTGCCGTCTTTCATGAATACGTAATACACGCACCCTGGCCCCATGTAGAAATCCGCTTCCTGCATGATCTCTCCGTCGCTTTGAAATACGACACGCCCAGTGGGTTTGCAAGTGCCGGTGGTGGAGGCTGCCGAGGTGCCGACGTGGCTCATAGTCATCCGAATGCTTCCCGGCTCGTTGAGGCTGATACTAATGGGAATGCTGGGGTCGTAAAAAATAAAATCGACAAAATCACACCGGTCGTAAATGTCTTGCCGGATTTCCTGTGGCAGAGTAGGGTGGGGAACTGTCTGTGTGGTTGTTTGTTGTTGAGCAGGTGGTTGTTGGGTTGCCGGTTGTTTTTCATCCGTTTTGGATGGGTCACCGTTTTTGCAACCGGCCAGCAAGGCCAACATGCCAAAGCAAAATAAATATCGAAAAAACATAACTGAAGATTTGAAAATTACAGTGAATAGGTCACATAAAATGCCAGATGCTTGTCCCATAGTGGGTACATCAACTGAGGTTGGTCGGGGTTGTTCAGGTCATTTTCGTATAAACGCGAAATGCTTCGCTCCCACCGCGCGCCAATCCCCCAATTTCGGTTTACATAGAAAATGGCTCCGAAAAGAATGCCGATGTAATTTTGTTTAAAAAAATCTTGTGACGCTACAAATCCCGGATCCGAACTTTCCACTTCTGAACCAAATAACCTGCCATAAGACAGCCCGCCAAAAAAATGTACCTTATAATAGTCCCCCTCCTCATCGATCCAATCTTTGTACTTGACATATACCGGCACGGAGATGTAGTCGAGCTTGATTTTGAAGGGATCGTTACTACTGTTCAAATTGAACTCCGGACGGCTCCCCAACTGGCTGTACAGTATTTCGATGCTGATGTCGATTTTTTCCGTCAGAAAAACCTGGGCGGTCAGCCCTCCCAGCAATCCCAGCTTATCGTATCCGGCAAAACGGTCGCCTTGGATTTGTGATGCATTGACGCCCAAAAGTGCTCCCGCGCCAAATCGGCGGTCTTGTCCCTCGGCATCCATTGAACTAAACACAAAAAACAGGGCAGCAATCAGGATTTTCTGAAACATAGGTCGCATTTAACAAGTTATACACAGGCGGCTCCGTAGCCAAAGGTATGCTTTAGAGTGGGATATTTTAGTGAATTTCTAAAATTTGTAGATAATCCCACTCAAAAAGAACAAGCCTCATCGAAGACAAAGCCTAAAGATAACGTCGCTTGTCGATTTCTATTTGATGAAATGCAGAGCCGGGAAGCAAAATTCATTTATATTTGCTTTTAGCAAAACCAAAACACTATGTTCAAATACACGAAGCACTTTTTGAAAAAAACAGAAGACCTGTTTGAAGAACTGGATTATGAAGTGCGCTATGAGAGAGGCACCTTCCAGTCGGGATACTGTATGGTGGAAGACCGGAAAATGGTCATCATCAACAAATTCTTCGATACGGAGGCCCGCATCAACACCCTGATCGAAATACTCAACACCCTTCCGGTAAATGCCGATGTGTTGAGCACCGAAGGGAAAATCCTGTACAATAAACTGGTCAGCACGCCGGAGCCAACCGCACTGGAGGAATTAAGTGCCTGATCCAAATCGAACCTGTTTTGAAATTATCTTTTCTGGGAACGGGTACCTCACAGGGCATCCCCGTCATTGGCTGTCAATGCGAGGTGTGTGCCTCTACCGACCCCAGAGATCACCGGTTGCGAACGTCGGTATTGTTGTCGGATGACCAACTCAACATCGCCATCGACTGCGGGCCCGACTTCCGCCAGCAGATGCTGCGTTCAAAGGTTGGCCACCTGGATGCTTTGCTGCTGACCCACGAACACAACGACCACGTCATCGGCATGGACGACGTCCGCCCCTTCAATTTTCGGTCGGGCAAAAATATGCCCGTGTACGCTACCACTGCCGTTCAGCAAAAAATAAAAACCCGGTTTGCATACATTTTTGATGTCAATCCCTATCCAGGATCTCCCCGGCTGGAATTTCATACCATCGACCGGGAAAAGCCTTTTTACATTCAGCACCTTAAAGTACAACCCATAGAGGTATGGCACGGTCGGCTTTCGGTGCTGGGCTTCCGGTTTGGTGACTTTGCCTATATTACAGACGCAAAGACGATCGAACTAAAGGAACTCAACAAACTGAAAGGGATAAATACGCTGGTGTTGAATGCGCTGCACCATCGGGTGCATCATTCCCATTTGAATTTGGCGGAAGCCCTCGAATGGATATCGCGCATCCGCCCCCAACGAGCTTACCTCCTACACATCAGCCATCGCATGGGGCGTCACCAAACAGTGAGTAGTCAACTGCCCGAATCCGTTTTCCTGGCTTATGACGGTCTCGAATTGGAGGTGGCTTAATTTGTCTTAAAAACAGCAATGCGGTATTCTTCATACTTTAAACCGGAGAGTTTAAACAATTCTATGTAAATTACCGTAGTTATATGTTCAATCCGGTGGATTAAACGGCAACCATTTCCACAAAATCATTGGCCAAACCTATGCGACACATTTACCTTTTTATAGTTATATGCTGCCTTTTTGGAGGTGGGGAGCTGGCGGCCCAACAGTTGGCGCAGTACAGTCTTTATATGATGAACAAACACCATGTAAACCCGGCTTATGCCGGTCTCGACCATTCGGTGGTTGCCACCGGCGTTTTTCGCAAACAATGGGTCGACCTGGTGGGCAGTCCTACCAGTCAGCAACTCAGCGTCCATATGCCGGTGTATCGTTTGGGGGGTGGACTGGGGCTGAATGTAGAAAATGATGTGCTGGGTGCCAAGCGGACTACTTCCGCCTCCTTATCGTATAGCTATTGGATGGCTCTTTCCAAAAAAAGTCTGTTCGCTATTGGAGTGGGAGCGGGGATCATGCAAAAAGCATTGGACGGCAACAAGCTCCGCGCACCGGAAGGGACCTACGGACCGGACGGTGGAGGACTGTTCAACCACAACGACAATTCGTTGCCCACTGGCCTGGAGACGGCATTCGTCCCCATTGTAAATGCAGGTATTCACTTCCAAAACGAAAATTGGAATATCAGCCTTGCGGCAAAGAATTTACTTGAATCTGAGGCCAACATTCAGTTGGAGCAAGGCAGTACACAGTTGAAGCAGAACCGTCATTTTTACGGGATGATAGGTTTTGGAATGGATATTGGTAGTACTTTTGAATTGATGCCTTCCTTGCTGTTACAGTCTGATTTACAAGAGACTCAAATAGAACTTAATGCCAGGATTCGATATAATGGCAACATTTTTGGGGGAGCAGGTATAAGAGGATACAATAAAAACACCCTGGACGCAGTTGTCTTCATAGTCGGATTAAACCTAAACGAGAAAACAACCCTGGCTTACGCCTATGATCTGACCCTTTCCGGACTAAACGCCGTTAGCAACGGATCGCATGAAATTACCATCATATACAACTTGAATAAGACTTTTGGTGGTGGCGTTCCTCCGCCTATAATTCATAATCCGCGATTCTTGTAAACAATACTTTTGTACAACATTTGTACAATAAAACTGTCCAAAAAGCCTCCGACTAAATATGGACAAACGAAGCTGAATCCCCTTTGAAATTCAAAATAGGGCATAAATTTTTGGTTTAAAGAAAATAAATGCCCGTTATGTCTTAACTTTGCCTATTTGAAGGCAAAACGAAAAAATTAATTTTTGATTTCATTGGTAAACAAACTATATTTACGTTCGCTTAATCTAAGCATTTCTAAAAACGAAGGAAAACTCGGGTGTTAAAATGAAAAAACTACTCAAATCGCTATCCGCATTGCTGCTCTGTGCAATCGTCTTCTCTTCCTGTGGAACTAAGCAAAATGGCCAATTGATCGGCGTACTGGACCGACCTACCTGGAAAGGCATCAATCCTTACGGTATGGTGTACATCCCTTCCGGAACACTTCACATCGGTGCCAGCGACCAGGATATTACCGCCACTATGGTACAACGGCCCAAATCCATCTCTATTCAGGGATTTTACATGGATGACACCGAAATTACCAACAACGAATACCGCCAATTCGTCTACTGGGTGCGCGACTCCATCGCCCACACCTACCAGGATCATTTCATAGAAGACGATAATGGCGAACAACGAATCGACTGGGACTATGAAGTCGATTGGGAAGACGAAGTACTCGAAGACCTCTACTACCAGGGCGATGAGAAATTTGCCGGTAAAAGAGAGCTCAACGTCAGCAAACTTGAGTACGAATACGAGTGGTACGACTGGCAGGCCGCTGCCCACGACCCGCTCTCCAACCGAACTGCACACATCAAAAGAGAAAAAGCCTTTATTTATCCCGATACACTGGTCTGGATCCGTGACTTCGCCTACTCCTACAACGAACCCATGACCCGTAATTACTTCTGGCATCCCGCCTTCGACGACTATCCCGTCGTTGGAGTCGACTGGAAAATGGCCACCGCCTTCGCCTACTGGAGAACTAAACTTTGGAATGCCTACCGCGATTACCGCGGCGATGGCATCAACTCAGAAGATTTCCGCCTTCCGACAGAGCACGAGTGGGAATATGCTTCGAGAGGAGGGCACGACCTGGCCCCTTATCCCTGGGGCGGTTACTATCTCCGAAACGGAAAAGGCTGTTTATTGGCTAACTTCAAACCCGGCCGGGGCAACTATCCCGAAGATGGCGGCTTGTATACCGTAAAAGCAGACGCTTATTTCCCCAATGACTATGGATTGTACAATATGGCGGGCAACGTCGCTGAATGGACTTCCACTGCTTTCCACGAGAATGCCTACTCCTTCATCCACGACCTTAACCCCGATCTTAGATACGACGCTACTGCGGACGATTCAGAAGCCCAAATGCGTAAGGTCATTCGCGGAGGTTCCTGGAAAGATGTAGCCTTCTTCCTTCAAACAGGCACCCGTCACTGGGAATATCAGGACACTACCAAGTCGTATATCGGTTTCCGTTGCGCCCTAACTTTCCTCGGACGATCAATTAACGACTTCTAAACATAGCCCCATATCCTCAAAACAGAAAGGAATTAATGACCTTGATTCCTTTCTGTTTTCCACTTTTATCCTCCTTATCCTGTCTTTAATTGCAAATAACCATCACAAATATGTAACTTTTTTTTCCAGTAGCGTTATGCCACAGGGAGCGTTTCCTCTGTTGAAACAACCCGGATTGAATAAAATTAATTAACCTTAAATGATTTAAAAAAATGAGTTTCTTAAAGTCAAAGTGGTTTAAATATCTGAAAAACCTCATCATTGGTGTAGGTGCGGCGGTTGTATTGTTGGGTGCCTTGTTCAAACTCGAAAGCTGGGAAGGAGCTTCCACCATGCTTACCATCGGATTGGGAACAGAAGCCTTTATCTTCCTTTTCCTCGGTTTGATCGGCCCGGAACCCGATTACTACTGGCACAAACTGTACCCAGGCCTTGACGATTACCATTCCAACATAGCCCCGCTGACAGAAGGCGAACTTGATGGACAGGTTCCCGCCCTCAACGGAGAAGTAGTCGAACAACAATTGGGCGGTATGCTCAACGAACTGCAAGGCATGTCGGCCAGCCTCGGCTCCCTTAAAGCGCTGCAGGAAGTCGATTTCTCGCAAACGGGCGACCAGCTCAAGAGCATGAGCAACTTTTACACCCGTATGAATGAAGCCATGTCGACCCTCAACGAGTCGCTGGAGGATACCAAACAATACAGCGAGCAACTCTCTGCACTCAACCGCAACCTCGGTTCGTTGAACAATGTCTACGGCAGCGTACTGTCTGCAATGTCCAACATCCGACACGATAATAACTAATTCATCAGTGTTAGCAATTTATTCCTAATCAAAAAACGTAAGTTTTATGTCTATACCTAAGGAACCGCGGCAACTGATGATTAACCTGATGTACCTCGTACTCACAGCACTGTTAGCCCTCAACGTGTCTGCGGAAATATTTAATGCATTCAGATTGGTAGACAAAGGACTGAAAAAATCCAACGATGTCCTCGACGCTGCCAACGACCCCATACCCGCTCAGGTGGCCAAGCTGGCCCAGAAAAAACCTGAGCTGCAAACCTATGCCGATCGCACTTCTGATGTGAGAGCCACTGCCAAAAATTTTGTCGATTTTATCGGCGGTATCTGGAGCGAAATGGAAGAAAAAAGTGGCGGTCGCTACGAAGAAGGCCATAAATACGCTGGCCTGCTTAAGAAGAAAAAAGACAAGGATACCACCACGAGATTGCTCGTTACCGGCACCCAGGAAAAAGAACCTATGGGAGAAACCATTAAGGCCAAAATACTGGAAGCCAAGCAAAAATTTCTGACATTCATCGATCCTGCCGACCAGGCAACCTTCTCTTCCAACATCGCCCTGGAAGTGGATGATGAATCCTGGAAAGAAAAATACGGCGACAGAGAAAATGGATGGAGTGTGTACAACTTCCGTCAAATGCCCGTTGGCGCTCTGGAGCCTATGTTTACCAAATGGCAAAATGACGCCAAAGCCACCGAGGCCGCCGTACTCAACTACCTCCTCAGCAAAGTGGGTGGTGAAGACATCGTTCTCGACAAATTCCAGGTCGTTTCTTCTCCCAAGAAGACCTACGTCATCAAAGGAGAAAGATTTGAAACGGAGGTATTCCTCAGCGCTTCTGCTTCTGCAACCACCAACACCGGCGTTTCCATCAGCGTAAACGGTAAACCACTTTCCGTAAAGGATGGTGTGGCTACTTACTCTGAAACCGCCGGAAACACAGGTGTTCGCAAGTACTCCGCCGCCATCACTGTTACCAACCCGGTAACCAACGAAAAGAATACCTACAAAAATGAATTTGAATACGAAGTAGGACTCCGCTCCTGCAACGTGTCTGCCGACAAGATGAACGTCTTTTACATCGGCGTCAACAATCCCGTTTCTGTTTCCGCTGCTGGGGTACCAACTCATACTCTTAAAGTAAGTGGGTCAGGAGGAGGGATGAGCCTCAAGCCGAACGGCAAAGGGAAATACATTGCAACGGTTACCAAGCCCACTGCCAAAGGCAGCCCGGCCAACATCACCGTCTCCGGTGAAGGCCTTAAAGCTACCAAATTTCCTTTCCGCGTCAAGCGTATTCCCGATCCAATGGCAAGGCTGAGTAAATCCAACGGCGGCGCTATGGGTAATGGAGAATTCAAAGCCCAGGGCGGGGTAGGTGCCTTCCTCGACAATTTTGATTTCGATGCCGTATGTAAGATCCAGGGCTACAACCTGACCTACGTTGCCAAGCGACAAGATCCGGTTGAATCTGTTAACGGTGGTGCCCGGTACAATCAGAAGTCCAAACGCCTCGTTATGCAAGCAAAACCCGGCGACATTTACTACTTTGACAACGTCAAGGCCAAATGCCCCGGCGATAAAGCTGGTCGGAAGATCAACTCTATGGTATTCAAGATTAAATAGACACTATGAATGGATTTTTTGTATAGCAACCAAAGAGAGATTTTTTCGCTAATCGAGGAACGCACGGAACCTCGTAGCCTAGCTACGAAGGTGAGTACGTGACGAAGAGTAGCGTAAAAAGATCATTTGGGCTGCATACTAAATTTCTGTTCATAATGTCTAATAAAAGCATACTTTATAAAACGCTAAAAAGTTAACGTCATGAAGATCGTTATTAATTTATTTGCTGTTTGCCTGCTGCTATTGGCTGCCACACCGGCCTACAGCCAGGTGCCGGAAACCGTCAAAACGGAATCCAGCGACCCCGACGCAGACCGCCCATTAGACGACATCGTTGAAAAAAGAATTATTGACGATCGGATGGTTCTCAAATATCAACCGCTCAGAGAAGCCGACATCCTTTGGGAAAAACGCATCTGGCGCGTCATCGATATCCGCGAAAAGATGAACCTTCCTTTTGCTTATCCGGAAATGCCCTTTTTCTCCATCCTGATGGATGCTGCGATTAATGGAGACATTACTGTATACAGCACCGAAGACGATAAGTTCTCTTCCTCTCTTGCCGCCGATGAAGTCGCTTCTATGGGAGCTACCGTCGACACGGTTATCACCTTCGATCCGGAAACCTATGAAGAACAGATTCAGGTGGTTCGCAACGAACTCAACCCCGAAGACGTCAAGCGTTTCCGAATCAAGGAAGTATGGTTCTTCGACGAAGAGACTTCTACCCTGCAAGTACGGATACTCGGTATCGCTCCACTGATCGACGTGAAAGATGAGAACGGCAACTTCCGCTACGAAAAACCCATGTTTTGGGTTTACTACCCGGAATGCCGCGAAATACTGGCCCGCCATCAGGTATTCAACGTGGGCAATGACGCTTCCCTCAACACCTGGGAAGATCTTATGGAAATGCGCTTCTTCTCCAGCTACATCTACAAGGAGTCGAACGTGCATGACCTGCGCCTCCAAGACTACCTCAGCGGCGTTGACCTGCTTTTAGAAGCTGATAAGATCAAACAGGAGATTTTTAATTACGAACACGATCTGTGGTCGTACTAACCTCCTGCTGTTGAAAAATACAAAGGCCCGGCTTTCTTCCCAGAGAGCCGGGCTTTTTAATTGGTTGTTGGAAAATGCCCGATTCTGACAGATTTTTTGGATTTTGTGCTCCAAACAAAACCAATATATGAGCCTACTACAAGGAAAAGTCGCTCTCATAACTGGTGGCTCCCGTGGGATCGGCGAAGCCATCGTCCGACTGTTTGCAGCAGAGGGCGCCATGGTGGCCTTTACCTATCTGTCGTCTGCCGACAAAGCAAATGCCATCTGCGATGATCTGAATAAAGAAGAGGAAACCACCGTAAAAGCGTATCAATCGGATGCCAGCAATTACCAGCAGGCAGAAGCATTGGTTAAATCCGTCATGGCTGATTTTGAAACGGTCGACATACTCGTCAATAATGCAGGTATCACCCGCGACACGTTGATGCTGCGCATGAACGAGGAGCAGTGGGACCAGGTCATCCACACCAACCTGAAATCGGTATTCAACCTGACGAAACACATCCTCCGGCCCATGTTGAAAAAGAGAAGTGGCTCGATCATCAATATCAGTTCGGTGGTGGGAGCAATGGGCAATGCGGGTCAAGCCAATTATGCTGCCTCTAAGGCCGGTATTTTTGGGTTCACCAAATCCATTGCTAAAGAAGTGGGCAGTAGAAACATTCGCTGCAATGCCGTCGCACCTGGATTTATTGCCACCGACATGACCGATGAGCTGGATGAAAAAACTCAGGAGATTTTCCTCGCCAATATCCCACTGAAGCGCTTTGGCCAGACAGAGGAAGTAGCAGAAGCCTGTGTGTTTTTGGCTTCCGACAGGTCGGCCTATATCTCTGGGCAGACGTTGAGCGTCTGTGGTGCTTTAAATTGCTGATGGTATCATAGCGGGAAAGCGCCGGTCAGGAGACCGAGCGCCAGCATAAAGGGGAACACACTAAAGAACTGTCTACGAATTAAGCTCTTATAGGGCGCTTTAAATTGCTAAACCCATAGGTTGGGGCAACAAACAACTCATCGAGCCGCATCAATATAGGCCGGATCGACGTTGTAGCCCATGCTTTGTGCTTTCAGCAAATCCTGTAGTCCGGCCGGTTTGTTGCCCATATTGACGTGGGCCTTGCCTCTTTCGTACCAGTAAATCGGTTGGTGAGGGTTGATTTGAATGGCCTTGTTGAAATCGCTCATGGCGGCTTCGCGGTTGCCCATCCGGTATTGGGTAACGCCTTTTTCGTACCAGATGTCGGCGTTGTAGGGTTTGATGGTCAGATAGGTTTCCAGGTCTTTTAGTGCGTTATCCAATTGTTGGAGATTGGAATATACCAATGACCGGTTAAGATATGCATTGGAGAATTCAGGGTCGGTTTCTATGCCCAGGTTGAGGTCTTGCAAAGCGGCTTGCAGATTGCCCATTTTGCCATGAGCTGCCCCCCGGTTGACGTAGAATTCTGCCTCGTCGGACTTCAAGGCGATGGCTTTGTTGTATTGCTCTATAGCCTGTTGAGGTCGGTCGGAGTCAAAAAACGTTTTTCCCAGGCTGTTGTGTAAGTCGCCTGAAGGCCGTATGCTGATGGCTTTTTTATAATCGGTTTCTGCCTGCCGTATGTTTCCGCTTTCGCGGAAAAACCGGGCGCGGTTGCCCCAGGGAAGGGTGGAGCGGTCGTAGTATTTGAGTACATGAGTCCACATGGTGCCGCCGTCTTTCCATATCTTGCATTGCTGAAAAGTCATGTATCCAAACAGCAGTAAGTAGAGTCCCAGCCCTATGCCAGCATAGTTTTTGAACTGTGGGCGGTGCTTGCCCAACTGGTCGTATCCCCACGCGACTATGAAAAACAAACCCATGTAAGGAATGTAAGTAAACCGGTCGGCTTTCAATCCCTGGCCCGCCCCCAGCACTTGTAACAAGAACATTACATTGAAGACAAAAAACGCAAATCCAAATATGATGGCGTACTGTTTTTTGGTATACAACCGATACAAAACATATCCGATAACCGGAATGGCTGCCAGGCAGACCCAGTAATACCAATGCAGATTGGCAGAGTAGGGGTACAATGGCGACATCTCATAGGGAAAAACGAACTTCATCAGATAAACGCAAAAGGAAAAGGCACCCACCGCCAGCCGGTGGTGAAAACCGTAATCAGTCACCTCTTCAGAAACGATCAAACTGCCCTGCTCACTTAGAAAAACAATACCCGCAATACCAAAGAGCAGGGAGAGGAGCCAATAAGGCCATTTTTCAATAAGGAGGTTCCATTTCAATGGTCTTTTGAAATAATAATCCAGCGCCAGCATCGACAATGGCAGCGAAACCGCCTGAATTTTTGCGAAAAGCGAAAAGATAAATAATATCAGTGTTAGTCGTCGATAAAAGGCCGCCCTGGCCGGTACCACCAGCGATTTGATGTACGTATAGATCGCCGAAAAATAAAATACACCCAACAGTACGTCCTTTCTTTCCGTCACCCAGGCTACCGATTCCACCCGCATGGGATGGATGCCAAATAGCAGCGCCGCAATGATCGCCGCCTCCCGGCTCAACTTCAGCAACAACATAATTCGGTACACCAGAAAAACGCAGATCAGATGAAGCAGCAAATTGTTGAAGTGATAGATCCAGGGTTTAAATTGCTGGCCGTCGTGGCCGCCGAGGAGTTCCTTGTCGACCAGGAAAGTGAAAATAGGTAGTGGGTTGTAGTTGCCAATGATGGTGCCGGTTTTGGGGTTGAAAATGCGCTTGATGTTCTCCATCGAAAATTCGCGGAGGTTTTCATTTTCAAGGAGGTTGACATCGTCGTCCCAATTGACGAATTGGTTGGGTAGGGAGGAAGAAAAAACCACTGCCGTCAACACCACGATCACCAATCCGGGTATCAACAGGGAGGGTTGGCGCCAGAAGGAAACTACCGGAGCTGCTTTTCTTTTCCGGGGTTGTCCTTTTTTCTTTTTCGCTTGCTTTGGTATTTTCTTTTTTGACATAAGCAGAGAATGAATCTGGAATACAACGATTATAAAGATTCGATGACCACCTCCGCCAGCTCGTCCAGCGACGGTTTGCCGGCCACGGTCACCTTTTCGATGCCCAAAGATAATAAGGCTTTGGCAGTTGATTGGCCTATGGCGAACACCTTTTGCCAGGATTTCGGGCGGTAACGCCCATACCAGGCCCGGGCATTCAGCGGGCTGGTAAACAAGAGATAATGGCACTGGGGCAGGGTAAAGTGAGTCATCGGCTCATTGTCGTATGCGATGAGTTCGGCAGGGTGGTTCAGATCGCCTTGGAGTATTTTCTGAACAGATCGAAGCGACCGGCGCCCTCTGACAAACAATACCCTTTCGCCGGATATCTTTTGCAGAAAAGCAATGGCAGTCGATTTGGCCTCGCCCGTACCTGTAAAATCGGGCCTGATATTGCGAAATTCTTTCAAAAACCGGGCACTGCCTTCCCCAAAGGTGGCGTAGCGGGGCTCTTTTACTTTTCGGGGCAACCTGACACGGGTTGTCGACCAAAAAGAAGGATCGTCCAGCCGGTCGAAATAGTAGCGGATGCCCTGTTTGCTATAAAAGAAGATCCAGTCGGCATCGGGAACTTTCGTAAAAGGGATGGGTGTAAACCGGATCAGTGATTGACCGGTAACTTCCACTCCGGCACCAGACAATCGATTGACAAAGGAGGAACCGGCATCCAGGTCGCGGGAAATGAAGAGTTTTTTAGTTTTATGAATTGGCGATGCAGGCATACTTCAATCCGAATTGAAAGCATTGAACGGACACAGGCATTATTCTTCAAAAAGGTCCAATGCTCCGATCTGCACCAATGTGAAAAAACAATTGGCTGTGACCCGTACATCCAGGGTTGCGTTGTTAAGCCCTTTGGGTATTTTTTTGAACAATTTGATGTACAACTCTTTTTGCGTGGGCCATTTGTAGCGTCCTTTTTTGCCGGGCAGTTTGCAGTAGTGGGTGCTTTCGCGCATGACGCAAAACCGTTCTTTGTCGAAGAGTGGGTGTTCTACTCCGTGCCGGTGGAACTCTGCGGCCACCACCCGCTCGTTGAATACCATATTGTGCGCAATGAGGTAATCGGCAGCAGGGATGGCCTCCGCAAATTTTTGCAACACTTCTTTTATGGGGAGGCCCTTTTCGCGTGCCAACTCCATGGTGGTGCCGTGGCGCCGCTCTACCTCTACCGGGATGTCTAAACCGTCGGGTTTGATGAGGTAGTCCTGGTTGTCAAGCAATTTTTTGTTTTCGTCGAAGGTCAACCAGGCGATTTGAAACATCCGCGGCCAGTTGAATGAGTCGGTATGAGGGCTGCTCCATTTTTTGGGCATGCCTATGGCTTCTACATCGAAAAAGAGATACATTGGCTTTAGCTATTCAATAAATTCGCAATTCACAGTTCCATATTCATGATGACGTGTTTCAAATGGTGCTTGCCGTGCCAGGCATAGAATGCCATAGCCATTTCGATGCTCCAGGTTGCTTTATATTCGGGATGGAAGAAGGTTCGCTTTCGCTGTTCAGGGGTGATGTATTCCAATACCAGTACCCAGCGCCGGTGGATGGCGTCGAGGATGTCGAGCGACAGGTCAATAGGGGCTGATTTGCCGTCAGGCAGTTCTGCCCAGACGGCCTCGTTGTAAGGGCGTATGGTGGGGTGGTCTTCCGCCAGCGCCAATTTGAAGCGGATATAGCTGTTGAGGTGGCTGTCGGCCAGGTGGTGGACTACTTGCCGACGCGTCCAGCCTTCGGGGCGATAGATGGTTTCGAGTTGTTGGTCAGAAAAGCCGGCGGTGGCCTGGCGTAGCTGCTGTGGGAGGGCCCTGATTTCGGAAATATACTGTTGAACCAGCTCGTTGGAGTAAGTCTCCGGGGCTTCAAATCGGCCTATGGGGAAGCGCAATTTTTCGAGTGAGGTGTCGGTCATGGTTGATGTAATTGTATTGTTTTTACTTTCTGGTTAAGCATTGCTCGTTGTTACTAAAGCTGTTTATTTGCCGAAAGCATTTCCACCACTCTTTCTGCTAATCGATGCGAAGTGCTCGACGATTGCTGTACGGTGTTCAGGGCTTCTCCGTCCCAGGTGGTAGCCATAGCGGCCCATACGTGGAAATTGCCCAGGGAGTCTTTTTCGCAATAAGCACCCAACGGTAGTTGACAACCGCCGTCCAATAGCTTTAATATTTTTCGTTCCACATTGGTACGTTCCGATACGTCGGAATGGTGAATGCCGTAGATGATGCGCCGGGTGGGCAGATCATCGGCGCGGGTTTGGAATGCCAGGACTCCCTGTGCCGGGGCAGGGACAAACTCTCTGGGGTGAAACCGGACGATCTTAAGGTCGGCCAGATCAGGTTGGAGTCGTTCCAATCCGGCTGCAGCAAGTATAATGGCATCGAATTCGCCTTCCCGCAATTTTCGTATGCGGGTAGGTACATTTCCCCGGATGTCTTTTAATTGGATATCCGGCTTAAAACTCCGCATCTGCGCTTTGCGGCGGGCCGAAGAGGTACCTACCACTGCATGGTCATTTAGCGAAAGCGGCTGCTGTTCGTTTACTGCTTTGGGGTGGATCAGCATCCAGTCGGAGGGGTTAGCCCGGTGCGATACTCCTCCAATGACCAGGCCATCGGGGGCAGATGTAGGTAAGTCTTTCATCGAGTGGACGGCTACATCAACATCGCCGCGCAGAAGGGCTTCTTCGATCTCTTTGGTGAAGAACCCCTTGCCCTCTATTTTGTCGAAGCTGAGGTGTTGGATTTGATCGCCCTTTGTTTTGATGATTTCGAGCGACGAAGCCACTCCGCTCTGTTGCAATTGATCTTGCAGAAAACGGGCTTGCCACAGGGCGAGCTGGCTGCCTCGGGTACCTATTTTCAACGTAGAGGTGGTATGCTGCACGAATGAATTTTGCGGCAAAGATAAGTTTTTTTTACACCTGGAATGCCGATCAAAATCCATCCTGCAATTGTTTTCTCTAAAAGTCCGTACCTTTAGCTTATGGAACTAACAGCACAGGAGATCGCTCTACTGGTAGGAGGTACCATCGAGGGCGATGCCGCCACCATCGTTACGCGACCCGCCAGAATAGAGGAGGCGGAAGCCGGAACCATCAGTTTTGTGGCCAACCCCAAGTACCACGCTTTTGCCCAGAAGACAAAGGCGTCTGTTCTTTTAGTTGACCGCTCTTTCACTACCGAGCAACCCCTGACTACTACGTTGGTCCGCGTAGACGACGTGTATGGCGCCCTGGCCATTTTGCTCGACCACTACCAAAGCCAATCCAGACCCCGACCAGGGATCGCCCCGAGCGCTTTTATTCATCCCTCTGCCACGGTAGGCGCAAACGCTTCAGTGGGTATGTTCAGCATCGTGGAAGAAGGGGTGGTGGTCGGCGACAACTGCGTGATTTATCCGCAGGTATATCTCGGCAAGGGAGCCGTTGTTGGCGATGAAGTGATACTCTATCCCGGCGTGAAGATTTACCATCAATGTAGTGTGGGTGATCGGTGTATTTTGCATGGCAATGCCATCATAGGAAGTGATGGATTTGGGTTTACCCCAAAAAAAGAAGGTGGCTATGATAAAATGCCGCAAATCGGAAATGTTATTCTGGAGGCTGATGTAGAAATCGGAGCCAACACCGTGATAGACCGGGCCACTATGGGATCGACCATTATCCGGCAGGGCGCCAAGCTGGACAACCTCATCCAGATCGGCCACAATGTGGAGATTGGTGCACATACTGTTATGGCAGCCCAGGCGGGAGTGGCCGGCAGCACCAGGATCGGAGCGCATTGTCAGGTAGGCGGGCAGGCCGGATTCGTTGGCCACATCCTGGTAG